>NZ_CP180448.1:4800000-6282575 GCF_051131775.1 Klebsiella sp. MISC125 | reverse complement strand
GGCGGACTCCACTCGAACAAAAATCGATATAAAAGAGAAACTGAAACAATCGTGATTGTTGGCACACGTCGACAAGACCCTGCATTAGCCGAAAAGCCCCTGCACAAAAGGGGTGACGTGCGAACCGCTATCTGCGGTTATTACCCGATGTGGATCATTGGATCACGATCGGGACCGCGGATCATAGCCTAAAGTGAGAAAGAGATCTTGTATTTCTCAACAGATTCTTCCCGATTTATCCACAGGAAGGATCGAAGCCGGGTAAGTGTAAACGATCCCGGGGAGAGTGAAGCACGATTTCAGCCGCATATTGGAAAAATTAATGAGCTATGCTGGTTTTGGGCTTAATCGATCTAACAAAGATCCTTTGCGATCCTTGCGCTTTATCCACCAGGTCGTATAATCCCCCACCCGGCGCGTAATGCCCGTTTTCCGCAACGTGCCATCGCTTATTTTTTGTGCGGCAAGGTGCGAGAAATAAGGAAAGAGAATTGACTCCGGAGTGTACAATTATTACAATCCGGCCTCTTTAATCACCCACGCTGAGGCGTAGGCCGTTCGAAATTCGTTCGGGTATACGCGAAAGTCAGTGAAATTATTCAAGTTTAGGTAGAAACCGCCATGAAACGCACTTTTCAACCGTCTGTACTGAAGCGCAACCGTTCTCACGGCTTCCGTGCTCGTATGGCTACTAAAAATGGTCGTCAGGTTCTGGCACGTCGTCGTGCTAAAAGCCGTTCTCGTCTGACCGTTTCCAAGTAATAAAGCTAACCCTGAGTGGTTAAGCTCGCATTTCCCAGGGAGTTACGTTTGTTAACTCCCAGTCATTTCACTTTCGTCTTCCAGCAGCCATTACGGGCTGGCACGCCGCAAATCACCATCCTCGGCCGCCAAAATTCGCTGGGGCATCCCCGCATCGGTCTTACTGTCGCCAAGAAAAACGTTAAACGCGCACATGAACGCAATCGGATTAAACGTCTGACGCGTGAAAGCTTCCGTTTACGTCAACATGAACTCCCGCCAATGGATTTCGTGGTGGTGGCGAAGAAGGGGGTTGCCGACCTCGATAACCGTGCTCTCTCGGAAGCGTTGGAAAAATTATGGCGCCGCCACTGTCGCCTGGCTCGCGGGTCCTGATAGGCCTGATTCGGGTCTATCAACGCCTGATTAGTCCGCTACTCGGGCCGCACTGTCGTTTCACACCAACCTGCTCTCAATACGGAATTGAGGCATTGCGCAGGTTTGGACTGATAAAAGGCAGTTGGTTGACGGTGAAACGCGTATTAAAATGCCACCCTTTACACCCTGGTGGTGACGATCCCGTCCCGCCTGGACCATTTGATACCAGAGAACACTAACGATGGATTCGCAACGCAATCTTCTTATCATCGCTTTGTTGTTCGTGTCTTTCATGATCTGGCAAGCCTGGGAGCAGGATAACAATCCTCAGCCTCAGCAGCAGACCACGCAGACAACGACCACAGCAGCGGGTAGCGCCGCCGACCAGGGCGTACCGGCCAGTGGCCAGGGAAAACTGATTACGGTAAAAACCGATGTGCTTGACCTGACCATCAACACCAGTGGTGGTGATGTTGAGCAAGCGCTGCTTTTGGCTTACCCGAAAGAGCTGAAGTCGACTGAACCGTTCCAGTTACTGGAAACTACGCCGCAATTTACCTATCAGGCGCAGAGCGGTTTAACCGGTCGCGATGGTCCGGATAACCCGGCTAATGGCCCGCGTCCGCTGTATAACGTCGATAAAGATGCGTTTGTGATGGCTGATGGCCAGAACGAAATCGTCATTCCGCTGGCATACACCGATAAAGCAGGCAACGTTTTCACCAAAACTTTCACCCTGAAACGCGGTGAGTATGCGGTAAATGTCGCCTATAGCGTACAGAACGCCAGCGAAAAACCACTGGAAGTATCGACCTTCGGCCAGTTGAAGCAGTCTGCCAATCTGCCGACGCATCGCGATACCCAGACGGGTGGTCTGACGACAATGCACACTTTCCGTGGTGCAGCGTATTCAACATCCGAAACGAAGTACGAAAAGTATAAATTCGACACTATCGTTGATAACGAAAACCTGAACGTCAGCACCAAAAACGGTTGGGTTGCCATGCTGCAGCAGTACTTTACTACCGCATGGGTTCCGCAGAACAACGGCACTAACAACTTCTACACCGCGAATCTTGGTAACGGTATTGTAGCTATCGGCTACAAGTCTCAGCCGGTTCTGGTGCAGCCTGGTCAAACCGATAAGCTGGAAAGCACCCTATGGGTCGGCCCGGCAATTCAGGACAAAATGGCTGCCGTTGCGCCGCATCTTGACCTGACCGTTGACTACGGTTGGCTGTGGTTCATCTCTCAGCCGTTGTTCAAACTGCTGAAATGGATCCATAGCTTCCTGGGTAACTGGGGCTTCTCCATCATCGTTATCACCTTTATCGTTCGTGGCATCATGTACCCGCTGACCAAAGCGCAGTACACCTCCATGGCGAAGATGCGTATGCTGCAGCCGAAGATTCAGGCAATGCGTGAGCGTCTGGGCGATGACAAACAGCGTCAAAGCCAGGAAATGATGGCTCTGTATAAAGCTGAGAAGGTTAACCCGCTGGGTGGCTGCTTCCCGCTGATTATCCAGATGCCAATCTTCCTTGCGCTGTATTACATGCTGAGCGCTTCGGTTGAACTGCGTCATGCGCCGTTTATCCTGTGGATCCACGACCTGTCAGCACAAGACCCGTACTACATCCTGCCGATCATCATGGGCGCGACGATGTTCTTCATTCAGAAGATGTCTCCGACCACGGTAACCGACCCGATGCAGCAGAAGATCATGACCTTTATGCCGGTCATCTTCACGGTGTTCTTCCTGTGGTTCCCGTCTGGTCTGGTGGTTTACTATATCGTCAGCAACCTGGTGACCATTATCCAGCAGCAGCTGATTTACCGTGGTCTGGAGAAGCGTGGCCTGCATAGCCGCGAGAAGAAAAAATCCTGATTCGGTATCGTTAAGCGCTAAAATAAAAGGCGGTCGAATGACCGCCTTTTTTATTGCCATAAAGTTGAGACTAACCATGAGCCATAACGACACTATCGTCGCCCAGGCAACCCCACCGGGACGCGGTGGCGTGGGCATTTTGCGTATCTCTGGCCTGAAGGCGCGCGACGTCGCACAGGCGATATTAGGCAAGCTGCCGAAGCCACGATATGCGGACTACCTGCCATTCAAAGACAGCGACGGCAGCGCGCTGGATCAGGGTATTGCGCTGTGGTTCCCTGGCCCGAACTCCTTTACCGGTGAAGACGTGTTAGAGCTTCAAGGGCACGGCGGCCCGGTGATTCTCGATTTACTGCTCAAACGTATTCTGACGCTGCCGGGCCTGCGTATCGCCAAACCCGGCGAATTTTCCGAGCGTGCGTTTTTGAACGATAAGCTCGATTTGGCTCAGGCCGAAGCGATTGCCGATCTGATCGACGCCAGCTCCGAGCAGGCAGCGCGTTCTGCATTGAACTCCCTGCAAGGTGCCTTCTCCACCCGCGTTAACCACCTTGTGGAAGCACTTACTCACCTGCGAATCTACGTGGAAGCGGCCATCGACTTCCCGGACGAGGAGATCGACTTCCTCTCCGATGGCAAAATCGAAGCCCAGCTTAACGAGGTGATTGCCGACCTCGACGCCGTACGCGCCGAAGCGCGCCAGGGCAGCCTGCTGCGCGAAGGGATGAAAGTGGTGATTGCCGGACGCCCGAACGCCGGGAAATCGAGCCTGCTTAACGCTCTGGCAGGCCGTGAGGCGGCGATTGTTACCGATATCGCCGGAACCACTCGCGACGTGCTGCGCGAGCATATCCATATCGACGGTATGCCGCTGCATATCATCGATACCGCCGGTCTGCGCGATGCCAACGATGAAGTTGAACGTATCGGTATCGAACGCGCCTGGCAGGAGATTGAACAGGCCGACCGTGTGCTGTTTATGGTCGATGGCACCACCACGGACGCCGTTGATCCCGCCGATATCTGGCCGGACTTTATCGAACGTTTACCGGCAAAATTACCGATTACCGTGGTGCGCAACAAAGCGGATATTACCGGCGAAACGCTGGGTCTGAGTGAAGTGAATGGCCACTCACTTGTGCGCCTCTCTGCGCGTACTGGCGAAGGCATAGATGTATTGCGCGACCATCTCAAGCAGAG
Organism: Klebsiella sp. MISC125; assembly: GCF_051131775.1. NCBI lineage: Bacteria > Pseudomonadati > Pseudomonadota > Gammaproteobacteria > Enterobacterales > Enterobacteriaceae > Klebsiella > Klebsiella sp. MISC125. The sequence continues at coordinate 6,278,368 of NZ_CP180448.1, read as the reverse complement.
TATGGGTTTCGAAACTAACATGGAAGGCGGTTTCCTTGCACGCCGTCGCCACCTGCAGGCGCTGTCAGACGCTGCAGAACATCTGCAACAGGGTAAAGCGCAGCTATTGGGTGCATGGGCAGGTGAGCTGCTGGCGGAAGAGCTGAGGCTCTCTCAGCAATGTTTAAGCGAGATTACCGGCGAGTTTACTTCTGACGACCTGCTGGGACGGATTTTCTCGAGTTTCTGTATTGGTAAATAAGCTTAGTTTGTGAGCATTGACTAACCCGCATTAACTTTCTGTTAAAGCGGGTTTTTTATTATTTTTCTTTATCACCTTCACGGTGCATTTCCATCTGTACACAATGTTCAGGTGTGAATAAAAGCACCCGAGCACTATCGCCTTCTGCTACAACGCGAACACCACGAAAGTCAGGGATAGCAAGCATTGCGCCGTAAGGCAGTAAATCATCACCGCCGATCCCTACGCAATACGCTCCAGCAGCAACGGCGGAAGTGACTCCGCTGCGGGAATCCTCAAAAACCACCGTCTGATTCGCCGGGATCCCTAGCCGCGCCGCCGCCAGCAGATAGGGGTCAGGATGAGGCTTACCTCTGGCAACATCATCGCGCTCGACGATGACCGAAATGCAGGACTGAATATGAAGCATTTCAATCACCCGCTCGATTTTCTCACGCCAGCCGCTGGTAACAATACCGACGGTGATCCCCACTTCCGTAAGGGAAGTAATAAGTTCAGCCACGCCAGGGATAGCCTCATAACTGGCTGTGTTTTCGACATAAATAATATGTTCCTGGACTTTCTGCCGATCGACAAAAGGCAGGTCATTAAACAGCGCGCGAATCGTGTGTGGTCCCGGCTGACCATGAATATGTTTAATAATATCTTCGTCGCTAATTTCACGGCCGTATATTTTCGCGGCTTCACACCATGCACGCTCGATAACAGCATTAGAATCAATTAATACACCATCCATATCGAAAAGAACCGCTAACTTTGTCGACTTATTTTGATACATTAATATCGTCCTTATTTATAATGAAAGACCTCTTAGCAAGTATGCTCTGACTTATGATAGAGTGTATAATTCCATTTTTTCAGAGTTCGATAAATGTCAGGAATGGATATAAGACTCATACGCGCATTTGTTACCGTTGCAGAACAGGGTAGCTACCACAAGGCCGCTATGGCCCTGCACCTCACGCAGCCAGCCTTATCCAAACAAATCCAGGCATTAGAGCAGCAGGTCGGTGGTGCACTTTTCCAGCGCGGACGCCACGGTGCGATACTCACTGAGCTTGGGCAGCAGTTGTTTTCGAAAGCTCACGATCTGGTTAAACAACACCATAGTTTTTTAAGCTACACACGAGAAATACAGAAAAAGAATAGCGATAGCTTATTAATTGGGTTTGGCATTTCATCATTCAATACCGTTCCGGCATGGATTAACACATTTCAAAATATGCATCCAGGCATAGACATATCCGTGAGTAATATTCCATCAAGCGTGCAATGCAAACTATTAATGGATGGATCGCTGCATGTCGGTTTTGTTCGCCTTCCGATGACCGAACCGCTAAGTTCAATATTCATTAAATATGAAAAGCTTATTCTGGCGGTGCCATCAGCTAAAACCTGGCAGCAAAAAAGCGAGCGGGATATTTTAATGTCGAGCATAATATTACAAATTAATCCGGATCAAAGCCCCTGCCTGGCGGAACAAACAAGGCAATATCTTCTGCAAAGCGACATCACAGCCGAACCCGCGTCCGTTACGGATGATATACATGCTTTATTGGCCCTGATCGCCGGGGGAAACGGCGTCGCGTTGCTACCAGAAAGCGTGCGTAACTTCCTCCCTGCCGGAGTGAGTCTGCACAATCTTGAAGGAAACCAAGCTGGCTGGGATATTGGTCTCGTCTGGAATTCGCAGATAAATAATCATTTACGCGATCAATTTATCGAGACAGTAAAAAACAGCATAAAATCAAACGATTAATCTATAACCATCTATCTTCGAAGCGTTTTTCCTCCCAGGAAATCATTGTTGTCCAAGTGGCAACTCGTACTACCGTACGAACCCCTCTATCCTGTACAACATTCATCTGTGAGGGGTTCTATGGCACGCTTTCTTATCTGTAGTTTTGCGCTGGTTTTGCTTTATCCATCCGGCATCGATATGTATCTGGTCGGCCTGCCGCGCATCGCGCAGGACCTGGGGGCCAGCGAAGCGCAGCTGCACATCGCCTTCTCGGTTTATCTCGCGGGAATGGCCGCCGCGATGCTGTTTGCTGGCCGTATAGCGGATAAATCAGGACGTAAGCCGGTTGCCATATTCGGAGCCATAGTCTTTGTTCTGGCTTCCCTGCTCTGTTCTCAAGCGCAGGTCAGTACCCACTTCCTGGTTGGGCGTTTTATTCAGGGGATTGGCGCGGGCAGTTGCTACGTCGTCGCCTTTGCGGTGCTGCGCGATACCCTCGACGATCGCCGCCGTGCCAAAGTCCTGTCGTTGCTAAACGGTATCACCTGCATTATTCCGGTACTGGCTCCGGTACTGGGCCATCTGATTATGCTGAAATACCCCTGGCAGAGCCTGTTCTATACCATGACCGGCATGGGCGTTCTGGTAGGCCTGCTTTCGATTTTTGCTTTGCGGGAAACGCGCCCAACCTCCATGCCGCACACGGAAACGCAGCAAAATATCGCCCCCGAGTCGCTACTTAACCGCTTTTTCCTCAGCCGAATTGTCATTACCACCCTGAGCGTGACGACTATCCTGACCTACGTTAACGTCTCCCCGGTGCTGATGATGGAAGAGATGGGCTTCGATCGTGGAACCTATTCTATGGCAATGGCGCTGATGGCTCTGGTCAGTATGGTGGTTTCGTTCTCGACGCCGTTTGCCCTGACGCTGTTTAAGCCGCGCACGCTGATGCTGACCTCGCAGGTTCTGTTCTTTATCGCTGGCCTGCTACTTTGCCTCTCCACCAGCCAGACCATGACGATGCTGGGACTGGGGCTTATTTGCGCCGGATTCTCCGTCGGCTTTGGCGTGGCGATGAGTCAGGCTTTAGGGCCATTTACCCTGCGCGCGGGCGTCGCAAGCTCAGTTTTAGGGATTGCTCAGGTCTGCGGCTCTTCGCTGTGGATTTGGCTGGCGGCGATCGTCGGACTCAGCGCGATGAATATGCTGATCGGGATACTCATTGCCTGTAGCATAGTAAGCATTGTTCTGATTATGGTCGCTTCCCCGTCGCGGGCCGCGCAGCGCTATGAAGAAACCCCTGTCGAGTCTCGATCTTAACTTACTCTTGTGCCTGCAGCTTTTAACGCAGGAGCTCAGCGTCACCCGCACGGCGAAACGAATGAACGTCTCGCCGTCAGCGGTGAGCAAGTCGCTGGCCAAGCTGCGCGCCTGGTTTGACGATCCTTTGTTTGTTAAAACCCCTCTGGGACTGTCGCCCACGCCGCTGATGAGCAGCATGGAGCAGGATTTAGCGGACTGGATGCAGATGGGCAATCAGATCCTCGATAAGCCTCATCACACGATGCCAAGCGGTCTGAAGTTTGAGCTGGCAGCGGAGTCGCCGCTGCTGATGATCCTGCTAAATTCGCTTTCTCAGCGGATCTACCAGCACTATCCTCAGGCGCTGATCCGCCTGCGTAATTGGGATTACGATTCACTGGATGCCATTATTCGTGGCGAAGTTGATATCGGTTTTTGCGGGCGTGAAACCCATCCGCGATCCCGGGAACAGCTAAGTATGCTGCCCTGGTATATTGATTTTGAAGTTCTGTTTACCGACCTGCCGCAGGTGTGGCTACGCGCCGATCACCCCGCGCTCAGCGAGGAATGGAATCTTGACACCTTCTTACGTTATCCGCACATCAATATATGCTGGGAACAGAGCGATACCTGGGCGCTGGATGACGTGCTGCACGATCTGGGGCATAAACGCACCGTGGCATTGACTGTGCCAGGTTTTGAGCAGTCGCTGTTTATGGCTGCACAGCCGAATCATACAATGCTGGCAACTGCGCCACGCTATTGTCAGCGTTATAATCAGCAGCACCATCTACCGCTGGTCTCGCTTCCACTACCGCTTGAGCCATCGCTTCTGGAGAAAGTGCGCGTACCCTTCACGCTGTTGTGGCATAAGCGCAATAGCTACAACCCGAAGATCGTCTGGCTGCGAGAAACCCTAAGACAGCTCTATATCGACCCGTTGTAGCCCTGGTTTGCCTCGTTCGCGCAATAAATTGTAAAATTCACACAATTTCCCTTTTCAAGAGGTCATTTCCGCATTAAAACCTGACTATTCTGAGCGATAATATTATTCGCAGTTTTTATCATTGACCATTAATCACGGAGCGACGAATGGCAACGCATTTTGCAAGAGGGATACTCAACACCAGAGAACCACAATCAACACGCCTGTCGGCGGCCTGTCATCAATCAGCAAGACGCCTGCCCGAGTACCGACAAAGCCGCTATCGTGCATCACGATCGCTACTCGCAGAACTACTCTTTATGTTGTATGGCATTAGCGAACTTCCAGAAATTATTGACGAAGAGAATGGAAAACCGGCTTTTCGCGACGAACATCTCCCGCGCTTCTCCATCTCCTATGCTGGTAATATCGTTGGCGTAGCACTCACCACCGAAGGGGATTGCGGTCTGGATATGGAGCTACGGCACACCTCCCAGGGTTTACATTCATTACATGATGCTGACCGCTACGCTTTTAATAGCAATGAGCGTTTATGGATTAGCAACCAGCACGACCCCGATGAAGCACGCGCTCAACTGGCTGCACTACGAAAAAGTACCCTGAAACTGACCGGGGAATCCCCAGTTCACCTACAGCTTCTCCCGGGATCGGGCCGATTACGAACGGGCAGAATGCAGCCAATAGAAGCCGTCTGTGACGCCGAAACAGTGCTGGTCTGGTCCATCGCCGCAAGCCCGGATATTGGCCAACTAAAAATCTGGGAATATGGCGGCAAAGCGGGGTGGCACAGCCTGCCTGACGCGCAAGTTCGTGCAAAAGAGTTATCCACTCGACTCATGCGCTTTACCAGCTTACCAACCGAAAAAGCCTTCTCCCTCAACTGACCGGCCCGTCCGGCCATCATGATGCAAAGGAGCAATCATGTCTGATACGTTGAAAGTTGTTACGTTACTCGGAAGCCTGCGCAAGGGCTCTTTTAATGCCATGGTAGCGCGCACCCTGCCCGGCATTGCGCCTGCGGGAATGGAAATCTCCGCGTTACCATCCATTGGCGCGATTCCGCTGTACGATGCCGACGCCCAACAGGAAGAGGGATTCCCGCAAAGCGTGCAGGATATTGCTCAGCAAATTCGCGAAGCGGATGGTGTGGTTATCGTAACTCCAGAATATAACTACTCGGTTCCTGGTGGCCTGAAAAATGCCATCGACTGGCTGTCTCGTCTGCCAGAACAGCCCCTATCCGGCAAACCAGTATTGATTCAAACCAGCTCAATGGGCGCGATTGGCGGCGCGCGCTGCCAGTATCATCTGCGCCAGATTCTGGTCTTCCTCGATGCGATGGTGATGAACAAGCCAGAGTTTATGGGCGGTGTGATTCAGAATAAGGTCGATCCGCAGGAGGGGAAGGTGGTCGATCAGAGTACGCTCGATCATCTCAGCGGGCAGCTAAGCGCCTTTGCTGAGTATATTCAGCGGGTTAAAGCGTAGTATTGTTCCCTCACACTCGCCAGCATGCCGAGTGTGAGGGGAACGCGCATTAATGAGCGTCGATAAACACAATCTTCAGCACGAACAGCAGCGAAACCACAATCACGCATGGGCTGAGGTCACGCAGACGGCCGGTACCAATCTTCATCACGCAGTAAGAGATAAAGCCTAAGGCAATACCTTCGGTGATGGAGAAGCTAAACGGCATCATCACGGCAGTAATAAACGCCGGAACCGATTCGGTCAGATCATCCCACTTCACGCGCGCCAGGCTGGACGTCATCAGGACGCCAACGTAAATCAGCGCACCGGCTGCGGCATAGGCCGGAACCATGCCTGCCAGCGGCGACAGGAAGATAACCAGCAGGAACAGAAGACCAACCACTACGGCGGTTAAGCCAGTGCGGCCGCCAACGGAAACCCCTGAAGACGATTCGATATAGGCAGTCACGGAAGAGGTGCCAATAAAGGAACCCGCAACGGACGAAACGCTATCGACAAACAGCGCCTGCTTCATGCGCGGGAACTTACCCTTCTCATCGGCCAGACCGGCTTTATCAGTCACGCCGATCAAGGTACCGGAAGAGTCGAACAGGTTCACCAGCATAAACGAGAAGATAACTCCCGCCAGACCGAGATTCAGCGAACCCGCCAGATCAACATGACCAATCACCGTGGTGACGCTCGGCGGCGCAGAAACGATGCCGGTATAGTGAACATCACCCAACATCCAGCCCAGCAGCGTGGTGACCACGATTGAAACCAGTACCGCCGCGTGAATGTTGCGGGAAGCCAGAATCGCGATAATAAAGAAGCCAAGAATACCCAGCAGTACGCTGTGGGACGTCAGGTTGCCAATACTCACCAGGGTGTCTTTGTTTGCGACAATCACACCTGCGTTTTTCAGGCCCATCATCCCGATAAACAGACCGATACCGCTGGTGATACCGACGCGCAGGCTAACCGGGATATTAGCAATCATCCAGTAACGTACGCGGAAAATCGTCAGCAGCAGCAGGCCAACAGCGCCCCAGAAAATCGCGCCCATCCCGACCTGCCACGGCAGCCCCATCGCCTGGACCACGACAAACGCAAAGAAGGCGTTAAGGCCCATTGCTGGCGCCAGCGCCACTGGCAGGTTAGCAAACAGCCCCATCATGATGCTGCCGAATGCGGCGATCAGACAGGTGGTGACGAAAACGGCGCTGGTATCCATACCCGCCACGCCGAGAATCTGTGGGTTAACGAAAACGATGTATACCATCGTCAGGAAGGTGGTGAAACCTGCAATCGCTTCGGTACGTGCCGTCGTGCCATGTTCGCGGAGTTTGAACACGCGCTCCAGCAGACCCTGGCCAGAAGACTGGCTGGTTTGTTGTTGACTCATTATCGGTTTCCGAACAAAGGAGGGAAAATTCGTCGCTATCCTATACCAAAATGCGACAATAAGGGCAGTTGTGAGATACTTTTTTTCATTGATTTTGCTTATACGGCAACGATTGCGTCTCACGAATCAGCATGACGAAAACGTTAACTTACTAAAATGGAAACGACATGACCCAACCAGAATCAGTATTTTTCGACTGTGACGGCACGCTGGTCGACAGCGAGGTGATCTGCTCCCGCGCCTACGTCCATATGTTCAGGGAATTTGGCATTACGCTGGATTTAGAAGAAATTTTTAAGCGCTTCAAGGGCGTCAAACTTTACGAGATTATCGACACCATTAACGCGGAGTACGGCGTTGACCTGCAAAAAGCGACTCTTGAGCCGGTTTACCGCGATGAAGTTGCACGTCTGTTTGATACTGAACTGGAAGTCATCCCTGGCGCGCAGGCGCTGCTGGATGCGGTCAAGGTGCCGATGTGCGTGGTCTCCAACGGCCCGGTGAGCAAAATGCAGCACTCTCTCGGCAAAACCGGAATGCTGCACCATTTTCCTGAGCGTCTTTACAGCGGGTACGACATCCAGCGCTGGAAGCCCGATCCGGCCCTGATGCTCCATGCCGCAAAAGCGATGAACGTGAACGTCGAGAACTGCATACTGGTCGATGATTCCAGCGCAGGTGCGCAGTCAGGGATCGCTGCCGGAATGGAGGTGTTCTACTTCTGCGCCGATCCGCACAACAAGCCGATCGTGCATCCGAAAGTGACGACGTTTACCCACCTGGACGAACTGCCGAAACTGTGGAAAGCGCGCGGGTGGGATATCACGCGCTAAGTATTTAGATTGCAGATAAAGAACGCTCTTATGGAATGACCAGGAGACGCTTCTGTTCGGGGTTATAGAAAACTCGTTTGGGAATTTGTAAGCCGGGCAAAGCGTTAGCCGCCGCCCGGCAGAAATACAAGCATAATAGACAAATCAGATAATAGTGTAGCCACCATCAACGATTAGATTTTCGCCGGTAATCATCCCAGCCTTATCACTGACAAGATAAGCCACCGCAGCCGCTATTTCATCCGGCATGGCAAAACGCCCCGTTGGAATTTTCGCCTTCATCTCGGTTGCCCTTTCACCCTGCCAGTAGCGTTTACCTAATTCCGTTTCTACCACGGTTGGGGAAATGGTGTTGACGGTAATGCCATATTTTCCCCACTCTGCCGCCAGCACTTTTGACGCAATTACCAGTCCAGCTTTACTTGTGCAGTACGCTGCGTGATTCTCCAAAGCAATAACGCTGGCCTGGGAGGCAATATTAACAATACGACCACCGAGCTGGTTTATCATATACTCCCCAACCGCCTGAGAGAGAAAATAAGGTGCTGTCAGGTTAACCAGCAATGTCGCATCCCAACTCTCTTTTTTCACCTCTGAGGCCGCTTCGAGAATTCCAATCCCAGCATTATTCACCAAAATATCAATACGCCCATAGCCATCCACCACGTGCTGAACCAGTGAAGGGATCGCATCGATATCTGATAGATCAGCGGCGATGCCGATACCTTGCATCTGTTTCGCTTGTTCGACAACCTGCGGGTTCTTATCCACCATGATAACCGTCGCGCCTAATTCACTCATCAGTTCAACAATGGCGAGCCCAATACCTGCCGACGCTCCAGTCACCATGGCGACCTTTCCGTTCAAGCCAAAAAATTTATCAATGTTCATTTTTCTTCCTTAAGTGTCAGGGAGGTTAAATCCATTTCGTTCTGCGTCAGATTGAGCTGAGGATTTCGAATAAACCACGTCAGCACTCCGCCGAGGAAATAAAGCACTGAATAACAAATGACAACGATTTTAATATCAAAAGACATACTAAAGAGGAGCGTAGCAATGGCTGGACCAATGAAGTTGCCAATGCCCCCCCCAGATTTTGTACTGAAATTGCCGCACCTTTATGGTCGGGCGCTAACATTGGGAAAATAGCCCCCATGGGGACAAAAGAGGTAAGCGTAAACGCCAACAACAGAGCAAAAAATATTGCCATACCAAGACTGGCAGGGAAGTACAACGGCATAAAATAGAATAGTAGTGTGGTGATGGTACAACCAAAGAAGCCCACCCAGCGCATCTGAAACAACCAGCCAATACGGTCACCAATAATCCCCCACAAAACATTAGTAACAGGTTGTACCAAGAAGAATATCCCCCAGATTCGCATCCATTGTTCAGAGGTAAACCCTACCTCCTGAGACGTATAATGCAGCGGCATAAAGATAGGAAAACCAAACAATGCGAGATTGCATAACACCCGGATGATTAAAGCCAAAAAGATATTTTTATCCTGAAAGATAAGCGTTACACCACGGCTTATTTCCTGTAGCTTTGCCGATTTAGGAATCGAAGCCTTATTTTGTGAAGGCAACTCTTTCAAAGTTAACAGTGCCAGAATACCCCCAACAACAACCCATGCTAACGACATCCATAATGTGGCAATAAACCCCATTAGCGGGATAGTTACGCTAGGTAAGAAAGACGCAACGATGCCATAGCCGATGGTGAACATCGACCAAATCCAGCCAGTTGCTGAAGCCAGGCGATGTGGCGGCGTTCGTTGAACCACAAGCACATAAAAAGCGTAGAAAAATAACGGATAGGCAAAACCACGTAGTGCGTAAAAAACCAATATAAGCGGGTAATTTTTAGCTGCCAGACCAAAATGAATAAACAACACGTGGAAAACGACCCACCATACTACACCTAGCGCCATAATTTTCCGGGGACCATAGATCTCACTGATCCCTCCGGATAACCAACTAGCAATAGCAGCAGTAACAGCATAAACGGTAAATATCATCGCGCTTTGTGAAACACCAAAGCCAATGTCAATGATGTATTTCGAGAGAAAAGCTAATTCGACACCATCGCCCGTCATAAAAATGGCTATGGCGATATAGCCCCAAAAGAGTTTAACTGGCATACCAAATACAACCCTGGAAAACTCCGAGGGATTTTCAGATAACTGTGATGAATTCATTATCATTCCATTGATCCTTGATTGTAATTTTTACTTAAGGAGACAACTCGAATGAAGTATAAAAAACACTCACAATAAAACCTTTGTATTTTTGCCAATCACTTTTAAAAATGGCAATCAAACATAACTAACGCAGCACGCGCTCACATATTAATACGCAACATAAAAAAAGCACCAGATGAATATTAACCAAAATAACATTCACACCATAAATATAAACTCCTTCGCACCCTATAATTAAACCATTAAGAGGCGAGAAATACATTTGTGACGCAGCAATTAAAGATGGGATATATTAATAATAATGATAGCAGAAATAATGAAAGAGTTAATTGTCGCGGTAGTTAGCTCAGAAAAAAGTGCAGCGGGTATAGCGCAATTGGGTTGCGCTATACCCGGAAGTTTACGGTTTGCTCAGCTCAGCAACCGCAGCTTTATCGGCAATAATCACCAATGAAGGATGCAGTTTCAGCACCGAGGCCGGAACCTGCTCGCTCACTTCACCCTCAATTACCTGTTTCAGCGCCTGAGCTTTCGCCGCACCGCTGACGATAAGCAGCAGATTTTTCGCCGCCATCACGCTTTTCGGCCCCATGGTAACGTAGCTATCCGGCACCACTGAGAAATCCCCGCCCATTTCGCCATGGGCAACGATACCAACCATATCCCCGGTAATAGGAAATTCAACAGTCGCATCATGGAAACGCGTGGTATTCGGCAAGTTACCGCAAAAATGGCCGTCAGCACCCAGCCCCATGACGATCAGGTCAAGGCCACCGTCTTCCTGCAACTGACGGTCATGGTGCATAAAGTTTTCATGGCTGAGCTTGTGGATGTTCTGTTCCTGAATCTGCGCGGGAGTGAAAAACAGATTACGCAGATTACTGATGGTGATGCCCTCACGATCCTGGCCGCGGAAAGGAATCTCATCAAAATTGTAATAATGAACCTGAGAATAAAAGGATTTCCCTTTGATGGCAGCAGTCAAATGTTCATACATTTTCTTCGGCGTGCTGCCTGCCGTCACCGCCAAATTCATCCTCCGCGGTGCGGTGATGTAGCCCAGAACATGATGGCTGGCGACCAGACTCATCTCTTCATAATCTTCCGTCACGATTAATTTCATTTTATCTCCCTGTAAATATTGAAGATAAGGGGCCTGAATCCTGGCCCCTTATTTTTACTTAAATAGCTTCTGCACAAACTCAGCGTAAGCCGGACGCCAGACATCCATTTCATGGTTCAGACCGGGATATTCATGGTAATCAAACTTGATTTTCTGCTTTTCCAGCTCAGTTTTCAGACCCGCAATATCCTTCCCGGTGACAACATCTTTCTCACCGACAACCACGGTAAAGTTACGCAGTTGCTTATTGATCGCCTGCGGCTGGTTTAGTTGTGCTTCCACGCCTGCATCCGGCACCGTTGTTGTCGTTACGCCACTAAACGTTGCCAGCCAACCAAAGCTTTCAAGGTGGTTCATTCCTGAAACCAGCGCCTGATAGCCGCCCTGCGACAGCCCGGCGAGCGCCCGGCCATCCGCGTCTTTACGCACATTGAAGCGCTCATCAATCAGCGGAATGATGTCGTTCATCAACTCTTTATCGGCCGCTTTGGCATTTAACGGATAGAACGTTTTGCGCCGCTCCTGCGGCGGGAAGTTCTCTGCGATCGCTTCAGGAACATCGGTCTCAGTATCCGGTACCACAACTAACATCGGCTTAATTTTGCCTTCAGCCAACAGGTTATCCATGATTTGCGGGATGCGTCCCTGATCGATGGCCGACAAGCCGCTGTCGCCAAAACCGTGATAGAAATAGAGTACCGGCAGCGGTTCGCCGGTACCGGTATAACCCGGCGGCGTCCAGACATAGGCACGACGTTCAGAATTCAGCGCCTTTGAGTGATAGGTCAACGTCCGTAACTCACCGTGAGCAACCGCCCGATCGTCAAGAATGCTGCCCGGCACCAGAATCAGGCTGGTATTCACCTGGCGCTGCGGCTTCTGATAGCGGCTGCCGGTATCAACAGAGCGGAATCCATCAACATCAAAATAGTATTCGTAGAGGTTAGGGGCCAGAGCTTCGCCTTTCCACGTCCAGATCCCCTGCTCGTCTTTAGTCATATCGTGAGAAACAAAGGTATCCGGCGTTGCGCCCGTCACCACGGAGACGCGTTTTGCGTCCGGCGCAAACAGGCGAAAGGTTATGCTCTTATCAGCGTTAACCTGCGTAATATACTGGCTGACTGGGATCGACCCGTTTGGCGTTGCCGGAAACGGCGCGGCATGGGCGGTAAATGCTGCACCCGCCAGCGCCAGAGCGAAATAAATAGCATGTCGTTTCATCGTTATTCCTCTTGAAAATTTTGTCCTGACCGTTGCCAGCTTTACCACCAGATTTCAGCCTGGGCGCCAACGGCAAATTGATCGTTTTTACCATCTTCAAAAATGCTGCTGGTATTGCTGTTCGCTGCCTTGTCCAGGTCGATGTCCTTCGCTTTAATATAAGTCGCATAGAAACGGATTTCCGGGCGGGAGGTCAGCATACTGGTATTCACTTTGAAGGTATGGAACAGCGTGGTCTTATAGCCAGACTCGTTGTATTTCTTGCCGGTGATGTCTTTGTTCTGCTGCTTGAAGTACCCCAGCTCAACGCCAGTCTGGTTGTATTTATCCCAAATATAGGCAGGGCGGACAACGGCGCGAATGGATTCAAAGTCTGAATGCGCGCCCGTTTCGTAGCTATAAACGTCATTACCAAAGGAGTAAACAATCGCGTTGGCCAGAATCACGTCATCACGCAGGTAGGTTTCACCCTGCGAGGTTAAACGGACGGCGGTACCGTTGGTATGATCGCCATAGTATCTGCCGTTAAAGGTTGTGTACGGACTGGATCCCGCATAGCGTGAGAAGCTGCTGGCAATCGAGTTATTTGCCAACAGGAATGAAAATTCGTTAAACCCGCCGTTATCAAATTTCTGCGTTAACGACGTTCCTGCCATCCAGGTATCTTTCCACTCATAATATCCATTATTTCCTTCATTATATTTCTCTGATGAGCTTTGGTTAGCCGCCACATAGCGCCCGGTAACCATCAGAGAAGCTTTATCCCAGAGAGGAATCTCTTTATAACGAATATCAATGGTATTGGTGTTAATTTGCTGGCTTTTGGTCAACGAGCGGTTGTAATCATCAACGTCTTCGCGTACCAGTGCGATATCAAATTTACCCGCGCCCACCTGCCAGTTCTCAAGACCAATACCGGCCGCCGCATCCGTTCTCTGGGTTTTCCAGTCCAGCATCTGGATTTCAATTTTCGGCGCACCATGTCTGCCCACCCAGAAATCGGCTTCTGGCGCGAACGGCAGGAATCCTTTGGTATTGACGTACATATCAGCAAACTGCAGATAGTTTTCATTACCGGCATTGTCACCAAACCAACCTGTGGAATATTGTTGGCCGACATTGCCATCAAGCATAACAATCGCATCGACGCGTTTGTTATCTTCCTGGTAGACCCGCTGCTTAAGCTGCAAATCAAACCAGCCGGAATATTCATTACCAAAGCGGCCAAGCGAACCGATTGCCCAGGACTTTGGCGATCCATGAGATGCGGTTCCCCAGCCAGAGCGGTAGTAACCGTTGTAGCTAAAGCCGATTTCATCCTTCACAAACTTACTGAAATCTTTCATCGTCATGGAGCTATAAATAGATTCTCCATTAGCCGCAGCTTGATCATTTCTTACCAGTACGGCGGCCGGTTTTTGCGCACTGCCCGCAGGTGCCGGAGCGCTCACCACCTGTTGAGCAGCACTTCCTTTATTACCGCCAGGCTGAGTATTTGAGACCCATATCTGATTCCTGGTCTTTTCTTCGTCTTTGTATTTTTTAAGCTCTTTCTGCGTATCCTTAAGCGCCTGTTCAAGAAGTTCAAGACGTTGCTCAACCGTCAGCGATTCCGCCATGGCATTAGCGGTATAAGCAAGCGGGGCCATAAGAATCATTGCAGATGTAATCAGATTTCTTTTAAACATAATATCCCTTTATCTAAGTATTGGCATAAAACGGAATACCGTTAGCAAATAAATGCGTCAGATAACACTCCGGCTCTGACGCTATATAAAAACGCTATCATTCAAACGCAAAGATTAAAGATGCCTCCTTTAAACTCATGGTTACAGGAAAGGAAACCTGTCATTTATACTTATTTAATGATCGACAGAAGCTCACTCCCGGAAAGAACCTGCTCCTTCCCTAAAACCAGAACATCCATATAATCATCACTATTAGTTATTAGTATTGGCGTCACGAGATTAAAACCGGCAGCAGATATCGCGGGGAGGTCAAAAGACAATAAGAGATCGCCCGCAGAAATTTTATCACCGACATCAATATGAGAAGTAAAATGCTGTCCCTTCAATTTAACGGTATCAAGGCCAACATGAATAAGGATCTCCGCGCCATCATTAGACTTAATACCAATGGCGTGTAATGACTCAAATAAAGAGATAACCTCGCCCGAAACGGGTGAATAGACCGTACCGCTATTGGGTAGAATCGCAATGCCTTTACCTAATAAACCGCTGGCGAAAGTGTTATCTGGTACCAGTTCGAGAGGAACGATAGTTCCGTTCATGGGGGAGGCGATCGTTTCAAATTTCTGCAACGGTTGACCGTTCAGTTCAACGGTGGATTCTTCTGGTTGCGGTTGGCTATTTTTCTTACCAAAAATGCCGAACAACAGGGTACCAAGGAAAGCTAATCCCATTGCCAGGAAGCTACCGATAATGCAGGCCCAAACCGTGTAATCAACCCCCGTCGGTGGAATGGTTTGCATAAAGGTAAAAATGCTCGGAACACCAAAAGAGTAAACTTTCGTCTGCGCGAAACCCACTATTGCAGCACCAATACCGCCGCTCACGCAGGCCACAATAAACGGATAACGACGCGGTAAGTTAACACCATAAACAGCAGGTTCAGTGATACCAAAAAGTCCGGTTAACGAAGCTGACCCCGCCACCACTTTTTTCTGTACATCGCGTTCGCTGATAAAAATAGCCAAGGCGGCGCCCACCTGAGCCAGAATGGCTGGCGTCATTAGCGGCAGCATCGTGTCATAACCGAGCACGGTAAAGTTATTGATACATAACGGCACCAACCCCCAATGCAGGCCAAACATTACGAACACCTGCCACAATCCGCCCATCACAGCACCAGCTAACCAGGGCGCTGTTTGATAGAGAAACTGATAGGCCAGCGCCAGCATTTCACTCAGCCATGTAGACACCGGACCTACCGCTAAAAAGGTGAGCGGCGTAATAACGACCAGGCAAATCAGAGGAGAAAAGAAGTTTTTGATAGCTGAAGGCAGCCAGCGGTTCAATCTTTTCTCTAACAGGCTACAGAGCCAGGCAGAAAAAATAATCGGGATCACGGAAGAGGTATAATTGATAAAGGTAATCGGCATACCCAGAAAATGCAGGATCGGGTTATCCGGATTTTGCGCTTTTTCAAATGCCTGCAAAATCAATGGATGAGTTAGCGCCCCACCAATCACCATCGTAGTAAACGGGTTACAACCAAATCGTTGCCCCGCCGTGTAGCCCAGAATAATGGGGAAGAAATAAAACAGGGAATCACTGACGCTGAACATCAGTAAATAAGTACCGCTCTGCTCGGTTGTCCATCCGCAAACGAGTGATAATGCCAGAACACCTTTTAAAATACCGGTAGCTGCCATCAACCCTATAAAAGGCGTAAATATCCCGGAGATGATATAGATAAGCTTATTGAATATATTATCCTTATCCTCTTCTTTTTTTACACTATCAGCGTTGTTTATTACCCCAATCAACCCATTAATAGTATTGAACATATCAGCAACGTGATTGCCAATAACAACCTGAAACTGGCCGCCGCTTTCGACAACCATAATAATGCCGGTGGTATTTTTAAGTCTCTCAGCCTGAGCTTTACTCCGATCGTGAAGCTTAAAGCGTAAACGTGTCGCACAGTGCATCAGACTAATGATGTTCTCTCGACCGCCGACGCCAGCGATTATTTTTTCGGCTAATGCCTTCATGGTTTACCCTCAAACATCCTTGCTTAGAATCAAAAAAAACCTGAAGCAAATCACCTGTCTAAAACAGAGGTAATTTGCTTCAGGTTTTGCCCGCATGGCGGTAACAACCCCAGTATCTTGCTGATAGTGGATTATTTGGCAAAAAAAAACCTGACATCACCATGTGAATGGCAACATCAGGTTTTGCCTGCTTACGCAGTAACAATCCAGAGTTTTTAATTCGAGCCTTGTAATGACAAGTTACCCGATTAATGGTCCGTATTGTTACGCTATAAAAATCAGATCACAATTAATGAAATTATTATTTGTGACGAAAATCTCACCAATCTCACTTAATTAAAACAAGACAATCACAAATCATAATCAACCCTGATAATTCCATTTATCAGGATTGACTCTAATGATTTATCACTCTTTGGGGGCTTTTCCCGCCAGCAGTTTATCCAGCTCGTCGCCGCCAACATGACGGAAATCCTGACCTTTAACGAAGTAGAAAATATACTCACAGATGTTCTGGCAACGGTCGCCGATACGCTCAATCGAACGAGCACAGAACAACGCGGTCAACACGCTTGGAATAGTGCGCGGGTCTTCCATCATATAGGTCATTAGCTGACGCACAATGCCTTCATATTCCTGGTCGACTTTCTTGTCTTCACGGTAGATACGCACTGCTTCGTCCAGATCCATACGCGCGAAGGCGTCCAGCACATCATGCAGCATCTGCACGGTATGACGCCCCAGCGATTCCAGGCTCACCAGCAGCGGTTGGTGCTGATGAGAAAATTTCTCCAGCGCAGTGCTACAGATTTTATCCGCCACGTCGCCGATACGCTCCAGCTCCGCGATGGTTTTGATGATCGCCATCACCAGACGCAGGTCGCTGGCGGTCGGCTGACGTTTGGCAATGATGCGCACGCAGGCTTCATCGATCGCCACTTCCATCATATTGACCTGTTTATCGCCGTCGATAACGCGCTTCGCCAGTTCGCTGTCCTGGTTGTGCATCGCGGTGATCGCATCAGAAAGCTGCTGCTCCACCAGCCCACCCATGGTCATGACCTGAGTGCGGATGTACTCCAGTTCAGCATTGAACTGGCCGGAAATATGTTTGTTAAGATTTAGGTTGTCCATAGTATCTCCTGATTGCCCAATGGGTTAGAGCCTGAAAGCAGAAGGGCAATCAACCGTAGCGGCCAGTAATATAATCTTCAGTTTGCTTCTTAGCGGGCTTGGTAAACAGGTCGTCCGTGTTGCTGAATTCAATCAGCTCGCCAAGATACATAAATGCCGTATGGTCGGAGCAACGCGCAGCCTGCTGCATGTTGTGGGTCACGATAACGACGGTGTAATCCTGTTTCAGTTCGGTGATCAGCTCTTCAATGCGCCCGGTAGATATCGGGTCCAGCGCTGAGCAAGGCTCATCCAGCAGCAGGACTTCTGGACGAATCGCGATACCGCGCGCGATACACAGACGCTGCTGCTGACCACCGGAGAGAGAGTATCCGCTCTGATGCAGTTTATCTTTGGTTTCATTCCACAATGCGGCTTTGGTCAAAGCCCACTGGACGCGCTCGTCCATATCCGCACGGGAAAGTTTCTCAAACAGACGCACGCCAAAAGCGATGTTGTCATAGATAGACATCGGGAACGGCGTCGGCTTCTGGAATACCATGCCCACTTTCGCACGCAGCAGAGCGATATCCTGGGTGTTGGTCAGAATATTATCGCCATCCAGCAGAATTTCGCCTTCTGCGCGCTGCTCCGGGTACAGTTCAAACATCTTGTTGAACGTACGCAACAGCGTGGATTTACCGCAGCCTGACGGACCGATAAACGCCGTAACCTGGTTTTTGGTGATATCCAGGTTGATGTTTTTCAGGGCATGGAATTTTCCGTAGTAGAAGTTCAGGTTACGAACTGAAAGCTTACCCGGGGTTGCATTCACCATACTCATCTCGTTCTCTTCCTCATTCGACGCCGCATTTCGCCGCGCCGTAAAAATTAACCGTGTTTATTCTTCGCGAAAATAACGCGCGCCAGAATGTTCAGCAGCAATACGCACAGGGTGATAATCAATACCCCGGCCCATGCCAGTTGCTGCCACTCCGCAAACGGACTCATGGCAAATTTGAAAATGGTCACCGGCAGGTTAGCAATCGGCTGCATCATATCGGTGCTCCAGAACTGGTTGGAGAGCGCGGTAAACAGCAGCGGTGCCGTTTCCCCGGCGATACGGGCGATAGCCAGCAGGATACCGGTCATGATGCCGGATACCGATGCTTTCAGGGTGATAGCAGAAATCATGCGCCACTTCGGCGTTCCCAGCGCATAAGCCGCTTCTCGCAGGCTGTCTGGCACCAGTTTCAGCATGTTTTCCGTGGTACGAATAACGATAGGCACCTGCAGCAGAGCCAGCGCAATCACGCCTGCCCAGCCGGAGAAGTGCTGCATTTGCGCCACCACGATGGTGTAGACAAACAGGCCGACAACAATCGAAGGTGCAGAAAGCAGGATATCGTTAATAAAGCGGATAACTTCGGCCAGCCAGGATTTACGTCCATATTCCGCCAGATAAATCCCCGCCATAATGCCCAGAGGTGTTCCGATAACCGTCGACCACAGGATCAACAGGCCGCTGCCCGCCAGGGCGTTTGCCAGACCACCACCCGCCGTATTTGGCGGCGGCGTCATTTCGGTAAACAGCGCCAGGCTCATGCCATCAATACCGCGGGTTACGGTCGACATCAGGATCCAGACAAGCCAGAACAGACCAAACGCCATGGTCGCCATCGATAGCGTCAGGGCGAGGCGGTTTTTCATGCGGCGTTTTGCCTGCATTTTACGGCGAGATTCCGCCAGTTCTGCAGTGGTTTGCAATTCGATCGTCGCCATTAGCGAGCCCCCTCATTCTTAGCCAGGCGCATAATCATGAACTTCGAGGCAGCCAGTACAATAAAGGTGATCACAAACAGAATCAGACCCAGCTCCATCAATGCTGCAACGTGCAGGCCGGTTTCCGCTTCGGCAAACTCATTCGCCAACGCAGAGGTGATACTGTTGCCCGGCATAAACAGCGAGGCGCTATCGAGCTGATAGGTGTTGCCGATAATAAAGGTCACCGCCATGGTTTCCCCCAGCGCACGTCCCAACCCGAGCATTACCCCACCGATAACACCGTTTTTGGTAAAGGGCAGAACGATACGCCAGATAACTTCCCACGTCGTACAGCCGATACCGTAAGCGGACTCTTTCATCATCACCGGCGTCTGTTCGAAAACGTCACGCATAACGGCAGCGATATAAGGAATGATCATGATCGCCAGGATGACGCCTGCGGCGAGAATACCGATACCAAATGCCGGGCCAGCGAACAAAGCGCCAACGAAAGGAATGTTGGACAAGACGTTGCCAACGGGTTCCTGGAAGTAAGTCGCAAACAGCGGAGCAAAAATGAACAGGCCCCACATGCCGTAAACGATACTGGGAATTGCCGCCAGCAGCTCAATGGCGATGCCCAGAGGACGCTTCAGCCAGGCTGGCGATAGTTCCGTCAGGAACAGTGCGATACCAAAGCTCACCGGTACGGCAATCAGCAGCGCGATAAATGAGGTGACCAGCGTGCCGTAAATCGGCACCAGAGCACCGAAAATCTGGTTCGGCGCATCCCACTCTTTGGTCCATAAGAAGGCAAAGCCGAATTTTTCAATGCTTGGCCAGGAAGAGATAATGAGGGAGACGATGATGCCGCCCAGCATCAATAGCACAATCAGCGCCGCCAGTTTTACCAGCACGCTGAAAATTATGTCACCCTTTTTCCCCGGAGGGTTGAATGCCGGCTTGGTTGCAGCCATAAATTACTCTTCAGTTTCGGGCCAGAAAAAACCGTAGTTTACTGATCTTTCTGGCAAAGGTAATACCATACCCTAAATAATTCGAGCTGCTGGAACATGGCCGGCAGCTCGATATTCCGCGGGTATTAGTACAGCGCTTTACCGCTGCTGTCTTTCACGTTGGTCTTCCATGCAGCGCGAACCTGCTCAACCACGCTATCCGGCAGGGATGCGTAGTCCAGTGCGTTTGCTTCTTTACCGCCGTTTTTATACGCCCAGTCGAAGAACTTCAGCACTTCAGCAGTCTGCTCTGGCTTAGTGGAAGCCTTGTGAACCAGGATGAAGGTTGTAGAGGTGATAGGCCATGCATTTTCACCTTTCTGGTTAGTCAAATCCTGTGCGAAGGATTTGCTCCAGTCGATACCTTTCGCTGCGTTAGCGAAGTTATCTTCAGTCGGGCTAACCGGCTTACCGTCTGCTGACAGCAGCTTGGTATAAGCCAGGTTATTCTGTTTAGCGTAAGCATATTCGACGTAGCCGATAGAACCCGGCAGACGCTGAACGAAAGCGGCGATGCCGTCGTTGCCTTTACCGCCCAGACCAGTCGGCCAGTTTACGGTAGAACCTGCGCCAATTTTAGATTTCCACTCTTCGTTCACTTTCGCCAGGTAGCTGGTGAAGACGAAGGAAGTACCGGAACCATCAGCACGACGCACAACGGCGATGTTCTGAGAAGGCAGCTTCAAACCAGGGTTCAGTTTGGTGATGGCTTCATCATCCCACTTCTTGATTTTACCCAGGTAGATGTCACCCAGCGTTTTACCGTCAAGCACCAGTTCACCTGATTTGAGACCCGGGATGTTCACCGCCAGCACCACGCCGCCGATAACGGTCGGGAACTGGAACAGGCCTTCCTGAGCCAGTTTGTCGTCAGCCAGAGGAGCATCAGAAGCACCGAAATCTACGGTGTTGGCAGTGATTTGTTTTACGCCGCCAGAGGAGCCGATACCCTGGTAGTTAACTTTGTTACCAGTTTCTTTGTTATAGGTATCTGCCCATTTGGCATACACCGGCGCGGGGAAAGTTGCACCTGCGCCAGTCAGGCTTGCTGCTGCAAAAACAGAGAAAGCGCTCATCGATAAGGTCGCGGCGACAACTGTTGCGACGGTGGTACGCATAACTTTCATAATGTCTCCTGCTGGATTCGTAAATCATTGTTTCGAAGCTATGGTGAGCAAAATAGGACAAACAGGTGACAGTTATATGTAAGGTTTATGACAGTTTAATGACAGTGAAATTTAGCGGGCAATATTTTGATTTTTAATAAGACTTACTGGCTGAAAATAGCCAGCAACCTATTGATATGACAGCGGCTGTCATAAACAACCGCTAAGTGATTTAGTTAGTGAACTCAATCGTCAGCGTTGCGCTGGCGGTAAACTTACCCGGTTTTGGACGCGCACCGGTCAAACTGGCAGGTGCCGCAGAGAAAGTGACTGAACCACTTTTTCGCCCAATAATCGTTGTACGTCCCATATCCGCAGCCAGAAGGCCATTGAGAACGCTAATTTCATTATCGAACTTGTTGTAAACTTTTATCCCAACGTCTTCATTATCAGTCACGACCATTGAGTTATCTGCATTGCGATCGGTACCAGAAAAAGAGATATCGACACCCTGCGTTCGATCGTCCCCCATTCCGGTGCACTCGACATTAACTGTTTTAGTGATTTTCCGTGAAGTAATGGCCTGCCCGACGGTGGTCGAAAAGTCCGAAGCAGGAATTGAGTCAAAATCAAAATAAATGTCCTGATCGGCGTTGATCGTGCAGGACTGCGGTGCACTCAGGCTGCCTGAGATACGTACTTTTGCCACAACATCACCACGAACAGAGTTACTGGATATATTGGCATATACCAACGCAACATCCGTTGGGGGAATAATAACTGTCCCATTAATTGAGCGCTTAACGCGAAATGAAAGTTGCGAATCTGTCCCTGTTTGAAGCCAAATCCCCACAGCAGAAGTTTTGCTCCCTTCGCAAACGTGATTTGTTGTCGTTGTCTGGTTAGAAACATGCTCAAAAGGAACATTTTTATAACCGGCATTCAGAACGTATATTCTCGTGCCTACATCAATGTCTTCATTGATGTAATAAAAGGCAAGTCCATTTTTAGTTTGAGTATAAACCATGCCTGGCGCAGGGTCTGCTGAGTAGTAAATTTCATGGAAAGAGCCGTCGCGGTGTGTAGTATCACAGATACATTCAACGCGATAGGTTTCAGAGGATGTTGCATTAGCGACATCCATTAATGTTGTACCTGCCACATTGTTTTGAGCGCTAACTGTCGCGAGTGGAAATTGAAGATTTAACGTATTCATTCCATTCGTTGGCGTACATGTCCCCGCAGTCGCCGCATAACCTAAAGGTAACCCGGTAAAAAAGAGCATTGCACAACAAACGCTATTCCATATTTTCATAATATAAACACCGTATTTACGATCGTTCCATATATCAACACTATCTTAAGGTCAGTAGCTGTTTTTATTTACAAGTACTATCAATTTGTATTAGCTCATTATTTTTTGGTTCTGATAGTTTATAATTCACAGTACATGTATTTTGTCCCACTACCGTAAAATGCCCCTCTAATGGCATACCGGACAGATAAAGCTCGCCATTATCGCCGACGATTCCGCTTACGGTTCCTGAATCCAAATCAGCTGTCGCCATTGCCCCGAAAGGTAAGGGTTTACCGTTACTCTGTGTCACACTGAACAACACGCGATACCCAACATGCGTAACAAACGCAGCTTTCACGACCGCACCACGGGTTGGAATCAGGTTTACCACAGTGTTATCCAGCTCAACATTCCCTTTAGCAAAGTAGTTGCTGTCAATCGCCACCCGGTTTTCATCATATGGGTTGAGCTGAGTTTTAACCGCGTAGCCCCGCCAATCCGTCGCTACGCCGGTTGCGTTTTCCACCGACAGATCGCCAGCACCAGGCGCTTCAACTAGCGCCACGGTTTCACCCAGTTCTTGTGAGAAGGTCACTCCACCGCTATGCACCAGAATGCCACCGCGGGTACCGTAGTTGAGAGTCTGTGAATCCTGGCTATAGGCATAACTTCCGTTTACCGAGCCATAGGTTCCGTCGTAGCCCATACTCACGTTACTGCTATAAACATCTTCCGGGGAGCTGGTCCAGGATTCCTGAACGTTATACGAAAGGTTATTACCTTCCAGAAGAGTTCCGCCGATCCCGGCCTGCATAGTGCTTTCGTTATGGTTATTTTGTGTTATGGAGTAGTCGACATAGCTACTATCCAACCAGCCGGAAAGCGGAACAGAAAGGGTGAGCATGAAAATCTGCTCATGATCATTGCTGTTATCGTCATTATATCCATCACCCGAAGAATGGTTGATGGAGTCGGTGTAGTTCCACGAAACGCTCCATGAAACCTGTCGCCAGTTATTGTTGTAACCAAACTGAACTAGACGCTCAACCTCCTTACTCTGCCAGTACTCCTGGCGACTTACCGTGAGATAGATATTTCCCATATTGCGGCCAAAAGACTGTGTCCAGGTCCCTTCAATACGACTACGGCGGTTTCCCGTTACCCAAAAGTCAGAATCATTAGCCTGTCTCGATGCCCATTCATTAAGCGTGTAAAAACCTTCGGTAGAATAACGGTAACCCACCAGCCGAAAATTAGTATCCGTATCGTCAAAACGTTTGGAATAGAGGAAACGGTATGACTGCCCACTCTCATCATCACCATCATCAAAGCGCGCCTGTGCCTGGGTGGCATCGATCGAAATGGCTCCAAATGAGCCCATATCTTTGCCCATACCTAATGCAACGGACGCATAATCTTCGGCGATCTGCGTGCCGCCATACAGAGTTAGCCCCCAGGGTAAACCACGCATAATCTGAGCCTGGGCAACGTTAGGCGTAAATTTTGTTTCATCACGCATTTCCCCAACGCTGATATCTATATCAGTCTGACCCTCGCGCTTAAGGATCGCCAAAGATGCATAAGGCTGGGTAAAATGCTGCTCGCTACCATCCTCTTCTTTAATGGTAACGTCCAGATCGCCGCCACCGCTGGTGGTGTTTAAGTCGGTAATCTCAAACGCCCCTTGCGGTACCGCGGACTGATATATCACGTAGTTATTCTGGCGGATAGTCACCTTAGCGTTACTTTTAGCAATCCCACGAACAACTGGCGCAAAACCATTCTGACTGGACGGTAGCATGTCATTATCGGTATAAAGCCTGACGCCACGTATTTGGTTACTGTCGAAAATATCGCTGGCCGTCCATGTGTCGCCAACCATAATTTGGCTGCGCAAAGCGGCAATATCCCGCTGAATATAGCTACTGACAGAGTGATATTCCGTACTGCCATCATATGAGTTAAAGGTGCTGTAGTTTCGCAGTCGCCAGGCCCCCAGATTTATCCCATTACGTAGGTTCAGATAATAGCTATCGCTACTACCAGAATCGTAATTCGATTTAATAGAGTGGGAGCCAGAAAAATCATAGTTCACCATCAAAGCATTGATGCCCTCATCCCAACGCGATGGGCTGATATAGTCGTAGGCAAACTGGTTCAAATAGATTTGCGGTACGGATATATTCAGCACTAGCTTATTGGCATCAAGCAACCAGGTTGACCCCTCAACCAGCGGGACAGGATCAATACACGTGGTATTATCGACATTTGTCATTGATTTTAGCGCTTCCACCTTAACACCGTAGGACGAAAGCACATCCTTCACCGCGATAAAACAGGGATGCAGTTCTGCATCAGGCGTCTCCTGAACGAACCGAATATCCTGACGCTCGAACATTTTACCATTAATGACAACATCTACTTTGTAGTGCCCGGGAGGTAAGCTGTTAGTACGGTTGAACTGCCGAAGATCGACATCGACAGGGTGATCGATTTCCAGAAGATGTGGATTAAACATAGTATCCCGGGCCACCGCGTGGGTAGTAAAGCCCAGGCAGGCACCTGAAACCAACGCGAGAAAAAGACGCGGGTAAGTCATATAGATATCCTTATCAGCGAATTACAACGCCTGTTTAATTGGATTACTAATTGCGCCGTAATCATTAATAAATCGCCAGACAACGGATTGACCATTGACGCCAGCAGGCAGATCCAAAGTTAATGTTTCAAAGGGCTTAATCATATTTAAGGGAACATCTTTGCCATCGACTATCACGTCCATAATATTGATATGGATGGGATTCGGGTTTTCCACGACCAAATGACGCCCTTGACGATGAAATTTAACTTTGGAAACAGCTTTTTCAGGAATAAGTTTGATTGTAACTGGCCGCCAGAACAGCTTAATACGTGTTTTTATGGCGATTTCCAGCGTACTCCCTGCTTTGTTATCATTTGATGATGGTGGAATGTTTTTTACATTCAACCAAAAAACAGACTCACGGTCCTGGGGCAGATCGCCAGCCGTTTTAATAATTCGCAAAACTTTTTCCTGACCAGCCTCAAGTCGGGAGACAGGTGGAATGGCCGTAAAAGGAGGTTTACTTTTGTCATCTTTGTTAAAAGGATCAACCCAGACTTGAATCAGATACGGTAGTGTTGCTTCCTTATTATAAACAGAGATAGTACTATCACGACTATCTCCATGAAAAATAACGCGTGTGCCACCTACAACAATACCAGCAAAAGAGAGCGAAGTATTAAAATACAGAATAAAAACAAGAAATATTTTTAATAGTTGATTAATCATCCCACCCCTCACTGACAAATAGAAAGACATCTGCCATTCGGCAAATACCGGCCATAATGACAGATGTCATTTAATTTAAAAATTAGTAAAAATGATCATCTATAATATTATTTGGTATATTCAACAGTAAACTGAGAGTCAGCGTTAGCGGTACCCGGAGTAACCGTTGCATTGGTTGCAATGTAACGTGCAATAAACTTCATTGACGCTTCGCCAGAGGCATTAACCGCTACAGGGAGAGAATCTTTGTACAATTCAACCTGGGAGTTATCCTCACTATTATAGATTCGAATAGCAACACCGGTTGCAGTAGTCGGATCGGTACCATCGCCAGTATAATCGCCAGGCGTACCTGTTTCAGTCGGGTTACCAATAGCCAGATCGCCATTACCATCAGAGGCCTCAGTACCATCAAAACGAATAGCGGTTGTTTTAATCGTTGCCGGACATTTTACTACATCAATATTGAATTCAGTCGGTGCCGCGGTCGAGCCAACGCCAGTAAATGCAGTAGTATTTACTTTACCCAAATCGACATTCTGGTCGTTAGTATCAGCCGTCACCTCACAGGTACTATCAATAACTTCACCACGGAAGTGAACGGTACCATCAGATGCCAGAGCATGACCAGCCAGCACTGTAGAAGATAAAACCAATGCGCTAGCAATAATTTTCAGTTTCATTATGACTCCATTAATATATTATATTCCCGTGTTTTACGTATAAATAAATAATAAAACACACCATCCTTAAGACAGCGAAATACTACTCTGAATTAACGAACAGACAATAATTAAAACTTTAATTCGAATTAACTAAATATAAATAAATGACAGAAAGAAATACAACCTCTTTAATATATTATTTTTCATTATAGACAAAAAAAGCCATCTTGAATGCTATTCATTTATTTTTAGGAATACATCAATATTATTATTCAACAATATTAAAAAGAGCGTATTTTTTAATCAAAAAAAAACATTTTACTCATTGCTATGATAAATGTGTTTAGATATATGTTTAATCGCATAAATATATCAATCACGCTAAAAACCGCATATTGTGTAACATTTTATTTCAAAGTTGAAAAAAGATGGAGGAATTAAGGAGGAGTGAAGAAGAAAATAGAAAAAAAGAAGGCTGCCAGATTAACAGCAGCCTTCCTACACTCAAAAAATTATTCCACGGTAACTGATTTCGCCAGGTTACGCGGCTGGTCGACGTCAGTCCCTTTGATCAGTGCGACGTGATACGCCAGCAGCTGCAGCGGTACGGTGTAGAAGATAGGCGCAATCACCTCTTCGACATGCGGCATCTCGATGATGTGCATATTGTCGCTACTGTTAAAACCCGCATCGCCGTCTGCGAAGACATATAGCTGGCCGCCTCGGGCACGAACCTCTTCAATATTGGATTTTAGCTTCTCCAGCAGCTCGTTGTTCGGTGCCACCACCACTACCGGCATTTCAGCATCAATCAACGCCAGCGGGCCGTGCTTCAGCTCTCCAGCGGCGTAGGCTTCAGCGTGAATGTAGGAGATCTCCTTCAGCTTCAGCGCCCCTTCCAGGGCAATCGGATACTGATCGCCACGCCCGAGGAACAGCGCGTGATGCTTGTCAGAGAAATTCTCGGCCAGAGCTTCAATGCGTTTATCCTGTGAAAGCACCTGCTCAATGCGGCTCGGCAGTGTCTGCAGGCCATGAACGATATCGTATTCGATAGCGGCATCCTGACCTTTCAGGCGAGCCAGTTTAGCCACCAGCATCAGCAGAACGGTCAATTGCGTAGTAAACGCTTTAGTCGAGGCAACGCCGATTTCCGTTCCGGCATTGGTCATCATCGCCAAATCGGATTCGCGTACCAAAGATGAGCCAGGAACGTTACAAATCGCCAGAGACCCTAGATAACCCAGCTCTTTCGACAGGCGCAGGCCAGCCAGTGTATCCGCAGTCTCGCCGGACTGGGAGAGGGTGATCATCAGGCTGTTACGACGTACGGCAGATTTGCGATAGCGGAACTCAGAGGCGATTTCGACGTCGCACGGAACCCCTGCCAGTGATTCAAACCAGTAGCGGGATACCATCCCTGAGTTATAGGAGGTTCCGCAGGCGATAATCTGAATATGCTCAACCTGAGACAGCAGTTCGTTGGCCTGCGGACCCAGCTCGCTCAAATCAACCTCGCCGTGGCTGATACGCCCGGAAAGTGTGTTTTTGATAGCATTCGGCTGCTCGTAGATCTCTTTCTGCATGTAGTGGCGATAGATGCCTTTATCACCCGCGTCATATTGCAGATTGGATTCAATATCCGGGCGCTGAACCTCCACGCCAGATTTATCAAAGACAGTGACCGAGCGGCGGGTCACTTCCGCAATATCGCCCTCTTCAAGGAAGATAAAACGGCGGGTAACCGGCAGCAGCGCCAGCTGGTCGGAAGCAATGAAGTTTTCCCCCATCCCCAGACCGATGACCAGCGGGCTGCCTGAACGGGCGGCCAGCAGCGTACCCGGATCGCGGGTATCCATAATCACGGTGCCGTAAGCGCCACGCAGTTGAGGAATGGTACGCAGTACGGCATCGCGTAGGGTACCGCCTTGCTCCAGCTCCCAATGCACCAGGTGCGCAATCACTTCAGTGTCCGTCTCGGAGGCAAAAACATAGCCCCGGGACTGCAGCAGTTCGCGCAGCGGTTCATGGTTTTCGATGATCCCGTTATGCACCACCACAATATGGTCAGAAACATGCGGATGCGCGTTACCCTCAGACGGTTCGCCATGAGTCGCCCAGCGGGTATGAGCAATCCCGGTACCGCCGTGTAAGGGACGTTCTTCTAACGCCTGAGCCAGCATTTGTACTTTACCGAGGCGGCGA
Source organism: Klebsiella sp. MISC125 (assembly GCF_051131775.1). Lineage (NCBI taxonomy): Bacteria > Pseudomonadati > Pseudomonadota > Gammaproteobacteria > Enterobacterales > Enterobacteriaceae > Klebsiella > Klebsiella sp. MISC125. The sequence continues at coordinate 6,249,668 of NZ_CP180448.1, read as the reverse complement.
ACGCGGTTCATATGACCTTCGTTGTCAACGACCGCCAGACCGGCGGAGTCATAACCGCGGTATTCCAAACGACGTAAACCTTCAAGAAGGATTTCAGCAATATCACGCTGCGCGACTGCGCCAACAATTCCACACATAGTTTTTAATTCCGATTTTGGCTGTATGCCATGCGTTGTCGGTCAACCTGTTTGCCCGTATTTCGGGCGCCCCGAGCCTTGTAGAGAGTGGGGTTATTTTTATGGGTACTGCCAGTGGGGGGAGGATTATATTATCCCCTCACCCCGTTCCTTCACCCCCAATAAGGGCGAAAGAGAAATAGTGTTATTTTTTCTTCACCGGACGCTGCCAGCCCTGTTTATGGACCTGCGGCACGCGGCTTAAAACGAGTTCGTTATCGGCAACGTTTCGCGTTACCGTTGTTCCTGCGGCAATGGTCACGCCCTTGCCTACGGTCACCGGAGCCACTAGTTGGCTATCAGAGCCAACAAACACGTCATCGCCAATCACCGTTTTGTGCTTATTCGCGCCATCATAGTTACAGGTGATGGTGCCCGCGCCGATATTAACGTTATCGCCAATCTCAGCATCGCCAAGGTAGGACAGATGACCGGCCTTAGAGCCTTTACCCAGACGCGCCTTTTTAATTTCGACAAAGTTGCCGACGTGCGCGCCTTCCAGCAACTCTGCGCCCGGGCGCAGACGTGCGAACGGCCCGATAGTACAGGCAGCTTCCAGATGAGCATCTTCCACCACCGTATAGGGACTGATCTCGCAATCATCGCCAATGGTGCTGTTCTTGATAACGCAGCCGGTACCAATCTTCACGCGATCGCCCAGCACCACGTTACCCTCGAGAATAACGTTAGTATCAATTTCAACATCGCGCCCGTGTTTCAGCGTGCCGCGTAAATCAAAACGCGCCGGATCAAGCAGCATGACGCCCGCCAGCAGCAGTTTTTCTGCCTGTTCAGACTGAAAAACGCGTTCAAGGCGGGATAATTGTAGACGGTTATTCACGCCTTCTACCTCGCTTAAACGCTGAGGGTGAACAGCCGCAATTTCATGGCCTTCTTCGTAGGCCATAGCAATGATATCGGTGATGTAGTATTCGCCCTGAACGTTATTATTGGTCAGCTTCGCCAACCAGCGTTTCAGGTCCGCGCCGTTAGCGACCAGGATCCCGGTATTAATTTCCTTAATCTGTCGCTGCTCTTCGCTGGCATCTTTGTGCTCAACAATCCCCGTCACCGCACCGTTATCACGCGTAATGCGGCCATAGCCGGTCGGATCGTCGAGCTTAACCGTCAGCAGACCGATACCGCCTTGCGGTTTCGCTTCTCGCAGGCGTTTTAATGTTTCAACGGAAATCAATGGCACATCGCCGTACAGCATCAGGATATCTTCATCATCGCTGAAGAACGGCGCGGCCTGCTGCATGGCATGACCAGTGCCAAGCTGTTCGGCCTGTAAGACCCAGTTAAGATTATCTTCATGCAGCGTCTGGCGCAGCAGATCGCCGCCGTGCCCGTAAACCAGATGCACGGCTGATGCACCTAATTCTTTAGCTGCATCAATGACATGCTGCACCATTGGCTTTCCAGCCAGCGAATGCAACACCTTGGGAAGATCGGAATACATGCGGGTACCTTTGCCTGCGGCAAGAATAACCACGCTCATCGGACTGTTTGACATACGCATCCTGACTGCTGTTGGAACGAAAAGTAAAAGCCTTTCACGTTGAAATATCTACATATTTTTCATCATGAAACGAGTCGAAGATAAAACGTGCAGGCTCAACGCCATACACCATTTTAGGGCGCTATTTTTAACCAGCGCAAACCCGTTTAGTACAAAAAAATCATTTTAGCTAACGGTTATACCGGCTATGCCTCTGCTTTTACTGTTTTTTTGACACCTGAATAAAGAAGATTAACAAAATAAAACACAGTTTTAATATTCATTAATTGTGACGCGATAAATAGAAACAGCATTTCATTTTCCTGATAATGCCGCTTAATAATTACCCAGGAGAAAAGAATGAATAACAAAATACCTTTGGCATTAACCCTTTGCAGTTCGATGATCGCGCTACCGCTGCAGGCTAATGAAGCCCATCAGTGGCGGGCTATCGCCTTTGGACAATCCACAGATAGCAATTTTTCCTCTAACGTCCTGCCGGAAAAGATTGGCGTTAACGATGTCACGATCGCCGGCAAAAAACTTACGCCGCAAGACCCGGCCGATCTCAGCCAGCCCATTACTATTGAGAGTCGCGGCGGCAAAATTGCCAACTCCCATGACGGGCTGACCTTCTTTTATACCGAACTGCCGACTAACCAGAATTTTATCCTGCAGGCAACGGTGACCGTCAATCAGTTTGGCCCGGAAAATGGCGCTCGTCCGGCCGCGCAGGAAGGCGCTGGTTTGCTGGTCCGCGATATAATTGGCAATGCGCGTCAGCAGCCGCTGAAAGTCGGTTACGAAGAGTTCCCGGCGGCATCCAATATGGTGATGAACGCCATTATGACTCAGGATAAAAAAGATCACTCGCATATCAAGCTACAGGCTATCAGCCGGGAAGGGATAACTCAGCCGTGGGGTAATGCGGGCGCATCAATAAAGCGCCAGAGCTATAAAGAGAAGATAAACCTGGAACAAACCCCGACTTTCCAGCTCAAGCTGGAGCGTACCAACGACAGGTTTATTACCTCATGGGCAGCAACGGGCAGCAATGAATGGGTTAGCCAGCAGGTTCCTCACGCTGACCTGATTACGCAGCAGGATAAAGAGCATTACTACGTCGGTTTCTTCGCCTCACGTAACGCAAAAATCACCGTCAGCAATGCTTCACTCACTACTTCAGCAGCAAATACGGCCCCCTCAGCACCGTACGTCGCCAAAAGCTGGCCTCCTGTGATGCAAATTAGCTCAAGCGCAAAAAGCCAAAGCAAAGATTACATATTGCAGGCGCGCACTAATAGCGACGGGCGCATAACCGTTCGTCAGGATGAAGTGGTGATCGGGCAGGATAAAGAAGTAAAAGCCGGAGAGATGTTTACCCAGCCTGCCGTCCTGAAAGATAAAGACACTTTTGAAATCAGCTTTACCCCAGCCACCAGCGCAAAACCGGTTAGCCAAACGCTGACAGTTGAGCACAGCGCCAGCGTGACAGGCAATACGCTCTATGCCGCACCAGATGGGCTACCGCAGGCTAAAGGGACAGCTGATTCACCGCTTGATTTATCCTCCGCCATTGAATTCGTCCCGGCAGGCGGAAAAATAGTATTAGCCGCTGGAGATTATCCGCAAACGGCAATTCCTCTGAGCGCAAGCGGCCTGAAAGGCAAAACCAAAACCCTGCAAGCCGACGGCAAAGCGATCATTCACGGATTGCTACTGGACGCCAGCTACTGGCATATCAACGGCATTGAAGTTACGGATAAAAGCCTGCGCGTGCAGGGTAGCCATAACCTGATTGAAAACGTTATCGCTTATCGCAACGATGATACCGGGATTCAAATTTCCTCTCCGGCAGATGTTGGACGCCCGCTGTGGGCCAGCTATAACCGGGTGGTGAATTCTGAATCCTTTAGTAATGAAGATCCGGGGAAAATTAACGCCGATGGCTTCGCGGTGAAAATGCGCGTAGGGGAGGGTAACCGGCTGGAAGGTTGCTACTCGCACGATAATATCGATGACGGATTCGACCTGTTTAACAAGATTGAGGACGGGGCGAATGGTGTTGTGGTGATCGAGAATTCAATTGCCCGCAATAATACCAGCAACGGCTTTAAGCTCGGTGGGGAAGGGCAGCCGGTCGCACATGAAGTACGTAACAGCATCGCTATTGGCAATCACCTGGACGGTTTTACCGACAACTTCAACCCCGGTAAGCTGGTGGTGGTCAATAACGTTGCGGTAGACAATCAGCGATTTAACTATATCTTCCGCCCAAGCCCATACGGCGCACCGGAAACGCAAGGCGCTTTCAGCGATAATATATCCTTGCGCACTCAAGCAGGGAAATATGACGACGCCGTGGTCGGCAACATCGACGATAGCAACTACTTCATTCACGGCGGTCGAAGCATCAACGCGCAGGGAAAGAGCATTAGTAGTAACGATTACCAAACGCTGGCGTTACCGGCCCCTCTGCTGCGTAATGAGGATGGGAGTTTCAATAACGGTAACTTCCTCAGTCGAAATTAAGACCCGATAAAAACACAAAGGTCGCCCTCGGGCGACCCTCTAACTTTCTTTCCTGCTTCACACCGCATGTGTTGTCGTTTTAGTTAGCGGTACAGCGCAAATGCAGTTCGGATAGTTTGATTCTTAGTTGTTGAAAGTACCAAAGGTAACGTTCATAGCACTGAAGAAAGCGACGATTTTGTTGATCAGTTTCATGATAACTTCCTGGATAGCGATTATATTTTGATGGATTATTTTGTGATTTACATCACAAAAACAAGTCTACACTTCATTTTTTGATCGATCAATAAAAATGAGATATTCATCACAAAAATATTGAACTCGCTTTTTAGTTTTACTATTTCTGAAACGAAACCATAAAAAAAGCCAGCCTGGAAACCAGACTGGCTTTTTAACTTTCAAGCCGGTGTTACATCGCTTTTTTGGTCAACTCGATAACGCGAAGCTGAGCGATCGCTTTGGCCAGTTCTGCGGACGCCTGAGCGTAATCCACGTCGCCGTGAGAGCTTTTGATATGCTCTTCAGCCTTACGTTTCGCTTCCAGAGCTCGCGCTTCGTCGAGATCCTGGCCACGAATTGCCGTATCAGCCAGAACGGTCGTGCTACCAGGCTGCACTTCAAGAATGCCGCCTGACAGGTAGATAAACTCTTCATGACCGTGCTGCTTAACGATGCGAATCATACCAGGCTTAATGGCGGTGAGCAGCGGTGCGTGACCCGGGTAAATACCCAGCTCACCTTCACTACCCGTTACCTGGATTTTCTCGACCAGACCAGAGAACATTTGTTTCTCTGCGCTGACGACGTCCAGGTGGTAAGTCATTGCCATATCACCCTCCGATTAAGGCGTTAAAGTTTTTTGGCTTTTTCCACGGCTTCGTCGATGGAACCGACCATGTAGAACGCCTGCTCTGGCAGGTGATCGTATTCGCCGTCCATGATGCCTTTAAAGCCACGGATGGTGTCTTTCAGGGAGACGTATTTGCCCGGAGAACCGGTAAATACTTCTGCCACGAAGAACGGCTGGGACAGGAAGCGCTGGATCTTACGAGCACGAGCTACCACCAGTTTGTCTTCTTCAGACAGTTCATCCATACCCAGGATGGCGATGATGTCTTTCAGTTCCTGATAACGCTGCAGGATAGACTGAACGCCACGCGCGGTGTCGTAGTGTTCCTGACCAACAACCAGCGGATCCAACTGACGGCTGGTGGAGTCCAGCGGGTCAACGGCCGGGTAGATACCCAGGGATGCGATCTGACGGCTCAGTACCACGGTTGCATCTAAGTGAGCAAAGGTGGTTGCTGGGGATGGGTCAGTCAAGTCATCCGCAGGTACGTATACCGCCTGTACGGAGGTGATAGAACCGGTTTTGGTGGAGGTGATACGTTCCTGCAGAACGCCCATCTCTTCCGCCAGAGTCGGCTGGTAACCTACCGCTGAAGGCATACGACCCAGCAGTGCTGATACTTCAGTACCGGCCAGGGTGTAACGATAGATGTTATCGACGAACAGCAGTACGTCGCGACCTTCGTCACGGAACTTCTCAGCCATGGTCAGACCGGTCAGAGCAACGCGCAGACGGTTTCCCGGCGGCTCGTTCATCTGGCCATACACCAGGGATACTTTATCGATAACGTTGGAGTCGGTCATTTCGTGGTAGAAGTCGTTACCCTCACGAGTACGTTCACCTACGCCCGCAAACACGGAGTAACCGGAGTGCTCAATCGCGATGTTACGAATAAGCTCCATCATGTTTACGGTTTTACCTACACCCGCACCACCGAACAGACCAACTTTACCGCCCTTCGCAAACGGACACATCAGGTCGATAACTTTGATGCCGGTTTCCAGCAGTTCCTGAGAGTTTGACAACTCTTCATAGGACGGTGCTGCACGGTGGATAGCCCAACGCTCTTCTTCACCGATGTCGCCTTTCATGTCAACTGGCTGGCCCAGTACGTTCATGATACGACCCAGTGTTGCTTTACCTACCGGGACTTCGATCGGGTGCTCAAGGTCTTTAACATCCAGACCACGACGCAGGCCGTCGGAAGAACCCATAGCGATGGTACGTACAATACCGCCGCCGAGCTGCTGCTGAACTTCCAGCACCAGTTGCTCATTACCATTTTGTACCTCAAGAGCCTCGTACACGCGCGGTACGGCATCCTGAGGGAATTCGACGTCGACCACGGCGCCGATTACCTGGACAATTTTTCCAGTAGCCATCTTGAATCCTCTACGAATTAACCTGGTTATACCGCGGATGCTCCACCGACGATCTCGGTGAGTTCCTGAGTAATGCTGGCCTGACGAGCTTTGTTGTATACCAACTGCAGCTCTTTAATCAGGCTGCCGCCATTGTCGGTCGCGGCTTTCATCGCCACCATACGTGCGGCCTGCTCGCTGGCCAGGTTTTCTACCACGCCCTGATAAACCTGAGATTCCACATAGCGGCGCAGCAGGGTATCCAGCAGCGCTTTCGGATCGGGTTCATACAGGTAATCCCAGGATTTACGCTTCAAGTCATCATCTTCTGACGCCGGTAACGGCAGCAGTTGGGTGATGGTTGGAACCTGAGACATGGTGTTAATAAATTTGTTGCTGACAACGTACAGCTTGTCCAGACGACCTTCATCGTAGGCCTGCAACATCACTTTTACCGGACCGATCAGTTCGGACAGGGATGGGTTGTCACCCATGCCGGTCACCTGAGCGACAACATTGCCGCTTACGGAATTAAAGAACGACACGCCCTTCGAGCCGATCATTGCGAGTTCGCTCTGAACGCCTTTATCGGACCATGCTTTCATATCCGCCAGCAGTTTTTTGAACAGGTTAATGTTCAAGCCACCACACAGACCACGGTCGGTAGACACCACCAGGTAGCCCACGCGCTTAACGTCGCGTTCTTCCAGGTACGGGTGCTTATATTCCAGATTACCGTTCGCAAGGTGACCAATCACTTTGCGCATGGTATCTGCGTAAGGACGGCTGGCCGCCATGCGCTCCTGCGATTTACGCATTTTGGAAGCGGCGACCATTTCCATCGCTTTAGTGATCTTTTGCGTGTTCTGGACGCTTGCGATCTTACTACGTATCTCTTTTGCGCCGGCCATGAGCTTCTCCTCAATGCCTTGCGGCCTGCCCTAAAGCAAGCCGCCAGACTTTACCAGGACTGGGTTGCTTTGAAGGAATCGAGGATGCCTTTCAGCTTGCCTTCGATTTCGTCGTTATAGCCACCGGACTGGTTGATCTCTTGCATCAACGGAGCGTGATCACGGTCGACGTAAGCCAGCAGAGCTGCTTCGAAACTACCGATTTTCGCCAGCTCTACATCTGCCAGATAACCACGTTCTGCTGCGTACAGAACCAGAGACTGCTGCGCAACGGACATCGGCGCATACTGTTTCTGTTTCAGCAGTTCAGTTACTTTCTGACCGTGGTCCAGCTGCTTACGGGTTGCATCATCAAGGTCAGAGGCAAACTGGGAGAACGCCGCCAGTTCGCGATACTGCGCCAGCGCGGTACGAATACCACCGGACAGTTTCTTCATGATCTTGGTCTGAGCAGCACCACCAACACGGGATACGGAGATACCCGGGTTAACCGCAGGACGAATACCGGAGTTAAACAGGTTGGTTTCCAGGAAGATCTGACCATCGGTAATGGAAATTACGTTGGTCGGAACGAACGCAGAAACGTCACCCGCCTGGGTTTCGATAATCGGCAGCGCAGTCAGAGAACCGGTTTGACCTTTCACTTCACCTTTGGTGAAAGCTTCAACGTATTCAACGTTAACACGTGCAGCACGCTCCAGCAGACGAGAGTGGAGGTAGAATACGTCGCCCGGGAACGCTTCACGTCCTGGCGGACGGCGGAGCAGCAGGGAGATCTGACGGTAAGCAACGGCCTGTTTAGACAGGTCATCATAAATGATCAGCGCGTCTTCACCGCGGTCGCGGAAGTATTCGCCCATTGCGCAACCGGCATACGGAGCCAGGTATTGCAGTGCAGCGGATTCAGATGCGGTTGCAACCACAACGATGGTGTTGGCCAGCGCGCCGTGCTCTTCCAGTTTACGTACCACGTTAGAAATGGTGGACGCTTTCTGGCCGATAGCCACGTAGACGCACTTAATGCCGGAGTCACGCTGGTTGATAATGGCGTCGATTGCCAGAGCGGTTTTACCGGTCTGACGGTCGCCGATGATCAGTTCACGCTGACCACGACCGATTGGGATCATGGCATCGACGGACTTATAACCGGTTTGAACCGGCTGATCGACGGATTGACGTTCGATTACGCCCGGAGCGATAGCTTCAACAGCGGAGAAGCCGTCGTGCTCCAGCGGACCTTTACCGTCGATTGGCGCACCCAGGGTGTTAACCACGCGGCCCAGCAGGCCACGGCCAACCGGAACTTCCAGGATACGGCCAGTACATTTAACCTTCATGCCTTCGGCAAGGTCAGCGTACGGACCCATCACAACGGCACCTACGGAGTCGCGCTCCAGGTTCAGTGCGATAGCGTAACGGTTACCCGGCAGAGCGATCATCTCACCCTGCATACAATCGGCAAGGCCGTGAATGCGGATAACACCGTCACTGACAGAAACGATAGTACCTTCGTTATGAGCCTCGCTCACAACATTGAACTGAGCAATGCGCTGCTTGATCAGTTCGCTGATTTCGGTGGAATTCAGTTGCATGCTCCAGTCCCCTTAAGACTGCAAGACGTCTGCAAGGCGATCAAGACGGCCGCGTACGCTACCATCAATGACCATATCACCCGCACGGATGATAACACCTGCCATTACAGACTTATCGATTTTGCAATTCAGCTTAACTTTGCGTGACAGACGTTTTTCCATCGCAGTGCTAATCTTCGCAAGCTGTACGTCACTCATCTGGGTGGCAGAAATAACTTCTACCTCTGCGGTTGCCTCACTGGCAGCGCGCAGGTGAATGAACTGCTCGAGAACATCAGGGAGCGCCTTCAGACGACTATTCTCAGCCATTACCCGAATCAGGTTTTGGCCATTTTCGTCCAGTTGCTCACCACATACCGCGATAAACGCATCTGAGAGCGTTTCCGGAGCCAGTGCGCCGGAGAGTAGCTCTGCCATTTGTTCGTTCTTGGTCACTTCAGCGACAAACGCCAGCATATCCTGCCAGCGTTCAACACTGTTGTGCTCGACGGCAAAGTCAAAAGCTGCTTTGGCGTAGGGGCGAGCTACCGTTACAAATTCAGACATCAGCCCCTCCCTCCTTACAGTTCAGCGACAAGTTTATCCACGATGTCGCTGTTAGCAGCTTCATCCACGGAACGTTCGATGATCTTCTCGGCGCCAGCAACAGCCAGGATAGCGACCTGCTTACGCAGCTCCTCACGAGCACGTTTACGTTCGGCATCGATTTCAGCCTGCGCCTGTGCGACGATTTTGGTGCGTTCCTGTTCTGCTTCCGCTTTAGCTTCATCCAGAATCTGAGAGCGACGCTTGTTCGCTTGCTCGATGATTACCTGGGCTTCCGCTTTCGCTTTTTTCAGCTGGTCGGTCGCGTTGGCCTGTGCAAGGTCCAAATCTTTCTTAGCGCGTTCTGCAGAAGCTAAACCGTCAGAAATTTCTTTCTGGCGCTTTTCGATGGCAGCCATTAAAGGCGGCCATACGTACTTCATGCAGAACCATACGAAGAGAACAAACGCGATGGCCTGGCCGAGGATTGTTGCGTTCATGTTCACAGCACAATACCTCTTAAAAATTAACTCTGTGGCTTAGGTTTCTTTCGAACAACTTACTACGCGACGGCGAACATCACGTACAGACCCAGACCTACAGCGATCATCGGGATAGCATCCACCAGACCCATAACGATAAAGAACTGAGTACGCAGCAGAGGAATCAGATCCGGTTGACGCGCTGCGCCTTCCAGGAATTTACCCCCGAGGATGCCGATACCGATCGCAGCACCGATTGCCGCCAGACCCATCATCACAGCGGCAGCCATGTACAGCAGATCCATATTCAGGTTTTCCATGACAGTCTCCAGTTTGTTTCAGTTAAAACGTAGTATGTTGGTAAAAATCAATGCTCTTCGGATGCCATCGACAGATAGACAATCGTCAGAACCATGAAGATGAAGGCTTGCAGCGTAATAATCAGGATGTGGAAAATGGCCCATGGCACATTCAGAATCCACTGTGACCACCACGGCAACAGACCAGCAATCAGAATGAAAATCAGCTCACCGGCATACATGTTGCCGAACAGTCGCAGACCGAGTGATACCGGTTTGGACAGCAGGCTTACCCCTTCAAGGATTAAGTTGACAGGAATGAACGCCCAGTGATTGAACGGCTGCAGGGTCAGTTCTTTAACGAACCCGCCCACGCCTTTCATTTTGATGCTGTAGAAAAGAATCAGGATAAACACGCCAAGCGCCATCGACAGGGTGATGTTCACGTCAGCAGACGGAACCACGCGCAGTGCAGGCAGGCCGAAAATGTGTTCGCCGATGTAAGGAATCAGGTCGATTGGCAGCAGGTCCATCAGGTTCATCAGGAATACCCAGACGAACACGGTCAGGGCCAGCGGAGCAATCAGCTTGCTCTTGCCGTGATACATGTCTTTGACGCTGCCATGGACGAAGCCGATGGTCATTTCGATAGCAGTCTGGAGTTTCCCTGGCACACCGCTGGTCGCTTTCTTAGCAACGCTACGGAAAATGGTAAGGAACAGCAGACCGAGAACCACCGAGAAAAACATGGAGTCAATATTGAGCGTCCAGAAGGTGGCTGGGGGGTTGTGCGGATCCACCAGCGAGAAAGTACGCAGGTCCAACTGAAGGTTGTTCAGATGGTGTCCTATGTATTCCTGCGGCGTCATATTTTCTGAAGCCATGATGCCTTTTACCCTTTGTTGTTAATTACAGCTGGCGCCAGAATTTGTACCACCAGCACCAAAACCCACGTCACTATCAGCGGCAAAAACACCACCTTTAAAACCGCTAGCGCCACCGCCAGAAGAGCGAAGGTCAGCAACACCTTGAAGGCTTCACCGAAGGCGAAGGTCCAGGCCACTCGGCCTTTAGCTGGTGTATGCGCCTGATGACGCCAGGCAAAAATCATAAATATCATGTTTGGCAACACAACCGCCAAACCTCCGCAAACGGCAGAGATGCCCCAGAAGGGGTCTTTGAGGCTGAACAGCAGTCCACTTGCTATTACTGCCAGTAACTGAATAAACAGAAGCTTACGAGCAACGTTTCGACTCAAGAGCGACACAGACATCACGTTTTTACTCCTGCTCCCTTTGAGGTATGTCGCGTGTCGTATAAAACGTCCTTTAAGACGAAGAGTCAAGCATCAAAAAGCGGACAAATTATACGGTGACGCCCCGTGATTTCAAACAATAAGTAGCAAAATAGTGAATAAATGTTTAATTATTTTCAAAGTGACAACTTTTCATGCTTTTCACCAATCTGTGAGCGGTCATGCAAAACTGCAAATAGCGAGAAAACACGGCAATTAAAGCGTGCATTAGATCACATAATAGACATTTTTACCGTAATTGAATTAATTCTGTACATAAAACGTAAGTTTTCATCCTTTTGATATCCAACATAAAAAATGGGCATTCTTTCTAAAACAACCCTATATACAATGAAAACCTTTTATTGACATTTATAATAAATATTTAACATCAGTATGAAGCATCAGCAGCTCGATTTTTAGCACACTGATATTTTCAACGTTGACTATTCATCGGAGAAAGCAACAAGTCAAAGTTAACTGAAAGAAAATCCATGGTAAAAACAAGGTTAACAATGACCCGATAATACCCTGCAGTGACTTTTATTTTTGTAACATGCTTGAGCCATCTTTTTTTCACATTTTTTGATAAAAATTAAATCATTTTTGGTTGAATCACCACCAGGTGACGCTCCCCTTCCAACTGAGGTACATGCAGCTCAATAATCTCATTAACCACATACCCTTGCGGAAGATTTGCCATTTCATCTTCCTGGACTAAACCTTTGAGCGCATAGAAATGACCGTTCTTCGCAGGCAAGTGGTGGCACCAGCTCACCATGTCGCTTAACGAAGCAAAGGCGCGGCTAATGACGCCATCAAACAGCGGCTCACCAGAAAACGCCTCTACGCGACTTTGTACCGGCGTCACATTGTCCAGTTTTAACTCATGCTGAACCTGACGAAGGAACCGAATACGCTTACCAAGGCTGTCCAACAAGGTGAAATTGGACTCAGGGCGCACTATCGCCAGCGGAATACCCGGTAGCCCAGGACCGGTGCCCACATCAATAAAACGAGTTCCTTTAAGGTGCGGCGCAACAATAATGCTATCGAGAATGTGGCGTACCAGCATCTCGTTCGGATCGCGAACGGAGGTCAGGTTATAAGCCTTATTCCACTTATCCAGCATACCCACATAGGCTACCAGCTGATTTTTCTGGTGATCGGTGAGCGAAATCCCTGCTTCAGCCAGCAGACGAGAAAGTTTGTTAAGCACGGTCAATACCTGTCTAAAAACAATGAGCCCGGAGGCGATAACGCTTACCGGGCTGATGAATTAAAAGGGCGGATACGAATGCGTTATCCGCCAAATATCTCTATCAGGGAAAGATCAGGCGCTACGACGCAGCATTCCCTGTTTTTTCAGCCACACCAGCAGAATAGAGATTGCCGCCGGCGTAATACCAGAAATACGCGATGCCTGCCCTATTGAGGACGGTTTGTGATCGTTGAGCTTAGCAATCACCTCGTTCGACAATCCGTTCACCAGCCGGTAATCGAGTGTCGCAGGCAGCAAGGTATTTTCATTGCGCTGCTGCTTTTCGATCTCATCCTGCTGACGAGCGATGTAGCCTTCATACTTAACCTGAATCTCCACCTGCTCAGCTGCTTGCTTATCTGCAAGACCTGGTGAGAACGGTGACATCTGCACCAACTGCTCGTAGGTCATTTCAGGACGACGAAGTAAGTCTTCCCCGCTTGCTTCACGAGAAAGTGGCGCAGTCAGGTGAGCGTTCACTTCCGCAGCGCTTTCTGCCAGCGGATTAACCCAGCTGGATTTTAGACGCTGACGTTCACGCTCAATGCTTTCCAGCTTCTCGTTGAAACGCGCCCAGCGTTCGTCATCCACCAGACCCAGCTCACGACCCTGTTCGGTCAGACGCAGGTCGGCATTGTCTTCACGCAGCATCAGACGATATTCCGCCCGCGAGGTAAACATACGGTACGGTTCTTTGGTCCCAAGAGTGCACAGGTCGTCCACCAGCACGCCGAGATAGGCCTGAGAGCGGCCCGGCGCCCAGCCCTCTTTCTCAGCAGAGAAACGGGCGGCGTTCAGGCCAGCGAGCAGGCCCTGCGCTGCGGCTTCTTCGTAGCCGGTGGTGCCGTTAATCTGCCCAGCGAAGAACAGGCCATGGATAAATTTACTTTCCAGCGTCGGCTTAAGATCGCGCGGGTCGAAGAAATCGTACTCAATAGCGTAGCCAGGACGGACGATTTTTGCATTTTCCATCCCCTGCATTGAGCGAACGATTTGCATCTGGACATCAAACGGCAGGCTGGTAGAGATGCCGTTTGGATAAATTTCATTGGAAGTCAGTCCTTCCGGCTCCAGGAAGATCTGGTGCTGATTGCGATCGGCAAAGCGCATGACTTTGTCTTCGATCGACGGACAGTAACGCGGCCCGATCCCTTCAATCACCCCAGCATACATAGGGCTGCGATCGAGGTTATTGCGGATAACATCGTGGGTTTTCTCGTTGGTATGAGTGACATAGCACGGTACCTGACGTGGGTGCTGGGAAGCATTGCCCATAAACGAGAAGACCGGCATTGGATCATCGCCGTGCTGCTGCGCCAAAACGCTGAAATCAATGGTTCTTGCGTCAATACGCGGTGGAGTACCAGTTTTCAGGCGGCTTACGCGCAACGGAAGCTCGCGTAGACGGCGAGACAGAGGGATCGATGGCGGATCGCCAGCACGGCCACCGCTGTAGTTATCCAGACCGATATGGATCTTGCCATCCAGGAACGTACCAACGGTCAGAACAACCGCCTTCGCACGAAATTTGAGGCCCATCTGGGTCACGGCACCGACAACACGATCGTTCTCAACAATCAGATCTTCAACGGCCTGCTGGAAGATCATCAAGTTCGGCTGGTTTTCCAGGGCTGTGCGAACCGCCTGTCGATAGAGCACGCGATCTGCCTGAGCTCGGGTGGCGCGGACCGCCGGCCCCTTACTGGCGTTTAGTATCCTAAACTGGATACCAGCATGATCGATCGCCGTTGCCATCAGGCCGCCAAGGGCATCCACTTCTTTTACCAGGTGTCCTTTCCCAATGCCGCCAATCGCCGGATTGCAGCTCATCTGCCCCAACGTGTCGATATTGTGTGTCAAAAGCAGAGTCTGTTGACCCATTCGCGCTGCGGCCATCGCGGCCTCAGTGCCTGCATGACCCCCGCCAATGATGATGACGTCAAAAGGATCCTGATAAAACATGGTGGTTTGCCTCGCGTAAAGCGGTTTGAAAATGGATTGAAGCCCGGGCCGTGGATTCTACTCAACTTTCGGCTTTCGAGAAAGCACCGGGATCTTGAGTATTAAAAAGAAGATCTTTTATTTAGAGATCTGTTTTATTGTGATCTCTTATTAGGATCGACGATATCTGTGGATAAGTCAGATCCACGATTTAAGATCAAAAGCTTAAGAAGGATCACTATCTGTGAATGATCGGTGATCCTGTTCAGTATAAGCTGGGATCAAAATGAAGGGTTATACACAGCACAAAAATCAGTCAAGGGTTATACTTTGGATAACTACCGGTTGATCCAAGCTTTTAAGCATAGTTATCCACAGAAGAAACAAGGATCTTTACAATTCTCAGAGCAAATTTTCCCAGGATCCAAGCCAAATCTCTGCTGGATCTTCAGGAATCTCATGTTCGAGGACATTAATCTTCAGCGTTTCGCCAATCTGTTTTGCCCCACATGCTATGAGCGCCGCCTCGATTTTATCAATAGCTCCACAGAAGGTGTCATATTCACGACTACCGATGCCGATTGCGCCAAAGTGGACAGCAGAAAGATCGACTTGCTTCTCCTGAAGCGCTTCATAGAAAGGCAGTAAGTTATCGGGAATATCGCCAGCACCATGAGTAGAAGAGATAACCAGCCAGATTCCTTCGGCCTGCAGATCCTCAATCAACGGACCGTGCTGGATAGTGGTGCCGTGACCAGCTTCTTCCAGCTTTTCCGCCAGATGTTCTGATACATATTCTGCGCTACCCAGAGTACTGCCGCTGATAAGAGTTATGTCTGCCATGATCGCCCGCTCCACTATTCAGAGTAGCGTATTGTACGCTGTGAGCGAGCTGGGATCTACCTGTGGAAAAATGTGGGATTAAAAAGTCCGATCACGGGCGAATGGTACGCATAATCGGGTTCTGCAGGACGATCAATGTTTCAGTGGACTGAATTTCATCGATTGTTTGGATCTTGTTGATAAGTACATGTTGAAGGGCATCAATCGAGCGGCACATCACTTTTATAAAGATGCTGTAGTGGCCGGTGGTGTAATACGCTTCGGTAACTTCATCCAGACTGTTTAATCTGGCCAGTGCGGAAGGGTAATCCTTTGCGCTCTTCAGAATGATGCCGATAAAACAGCCCACATCGTAACCCAGCTGTTTTGGACTGACGTCAATGCGCGCGCCGGTAATAATTCCCGCTTGCTTCATTTTCTCGACGCGAACGTGAATTGTCCCGGGGCTGACGCCAAATTGTTTCGCCAGTTCGGCATAGGCGGTACGTGCATTAGCCATGAGAGCTTCAAGGATGCCGCGATCCAGATTGTCGATCTGATAATTTTCCATAGGTTTTTCTTATGAAGTTTGATGAATCGCTCTATTTTAGCGTCATATTTTGATGAATTAAAACCGAAGCAGGCTTTTTGTTGTTGGATTATTGAATTGCATCGCGGTTTTGTTGCTTAATCAATGGCAACAGGACGCAGGAGTCATAAAAATGAAAACCGCATACATCGCAAAACAACGCCAGATTAGTTTCGTTAAGTCTCACTTTTCCCGCCAGCTTGAAGAGAAGCTTGGTCTGATTGAAGTCCAGGCCCCCATCTTAAGCCGCGTGGGAGATGGGACGCAGGATAACCTGTCTGGTTGCGAAAAAGCGGTTCAGGTGAAAGTGAAAACACTGCCTGACGCCCAATTCGAAGTGGTTCATTCACTGGCGAAGTGGAAGCGTCAAACCCTGGGACAACACGACTTCAGCGCGGGCGAAGGGCTGTACACGCACATGAAGGCCCTTCGCCCCGATGAAGACAGATTAACCGCCATCCATTCCGTTTACGTTGACCAGTGGGACTGGGAGCGCGTAATGGGTGACGCAGAACGCCATTGCGGGACGCTGAAATCGACTGTTGAAGCAATTTATGCCGGGATCAAAGCGACTGAAGCTGCGGTGAGCAAAGAATTTGGCCTGACGCCGTTCTTGCCGGAGACGATCCAGTTTGTTCATAGTCAGGAATTATTAAGTCGTTATCCGGATCTTGATGCTAAAGGCCGCGAGCGGGCGATAGCCAAAGATCTGGGCGCGGTATTCCTGATTGGTATCGGCGGTAAATTGTCTGATGGTCAGCGTCACGATGTTCGAGCCCCGGATTATGATGACTGGAGCACGCCGGCAGCTGAAGGTTTTGCCGGTCTGAACGGCGATATCCTGGTGTGGAACCCGATCCTGGAAGATGCTTTTGAGCTCTCTTCGATGGGCATCCGCGTGGATTCAGAGGCGCTGAAACGCCAGCTCGCGATCACTGGTGATGAAGATCGCCTGAAGCTGGAATGGCACCAGGCGCTGCTGCGTGGGGAAATGCCGCAGACTATCGGCGGTGGTATCGGCCAGTCTCGTCTGACGATGCTACTTCTGCAGCTTGACCATATCGGGCAGGTTCAGTGCGGCGTATGGCCAACGCAGGTTCGTGAAAGCGTCGCTGCCCTTCTTTAATAGATCAACTAACGCCGCCAGCGACGCAGCAGGCGGCTGCGTAACCCGGTATCAAAGCGCCAGATATGATCGAAAATGCGCATGATGCCGGGCTTACCGTGTACCGACATTGCCACCGCATGAAAACGGTGCTGATGTTTATGCTGTAGCTCCCCCACCTTATTGATCACCTCATCTGGCAGGCGCTGGGCGATAAAATCGGAAATCACCACCGCATCAGCATCTACCCACTGAGGGTTCTGCATTCGCTCAATAACAGCCCGGAAGCAGCTGGCCAAATCCGTACCGCCGCGAAAGCGCTGGCTTAAGAAACGGATTGCCTGTTCAAGCCCCTGTGGTCCGGTGAGTTCGTAATGCACCACCTCGCTGGAAAACAGCATAATGAAGCAGCGGCGATTATCTGCCAGTGCGACCCGCATCAGCGCCAGGCAAAAAGCCTTGGCGCACTGCTCATTAAAGCCGCCCATTGATCCCGACGTATCGACGCAGACGATAAACGGCCCTCGCGGCTGTTCATCAAAATCCTGGCGGGTGACTGGACGCTCGGTTACCTTTTCCTTCCAGGCATCACCGTGAAGTCGGTAGGTCAGCAGCTGTTTCTCTACCAGCTTACGATAGAACTCAAACTCCAGCTCGGTGATGCCGAGTGTGGCCAGCTCCGGCGGCAGCAGGCGCAGAATATCGTCGCTCTGCTGTAGCCCATCGACCTGCTCCGGCACGGTTGCAGGTTCTCGCACCAGGCTGCGGAAGGTTTCCATCGGCGCATCCTTTTTTGGTACCGCCTTCGCCTCTCTGGAACGACCCAACTGCTCAGCAAGCTGCATAAGTTCAGGCTGCTGAGTCAAAAAATCCCCGTAGCGAACGATCAGCTGATAATCACCGCGCCTCAGCTCTCCTGCGCTCATATCCCACAGGTGCCCTGCTGCGTTATCATTTTCCACCAGCACCGGCTCCAATTGACCGCTGAGAGTCATTCGTTCCTGGACTTCGCTAAGCAACTGATCGCGCTCCTCATCCAGCAGTTGCTGATTGAGGGACGTTGCCTGCACTACCAGACTCAAACGCCAGCGCTGGAGAAATAGCGTATGCAGAGCGGGGGTAAAAGTATGATTGTTATCCACTAACTGCTGTGCCTGGGCGGCAAAAGGGGAGTGAAGCTTGTGTAGCTGACTCAGGATTTGCGGGAGCTGGACGATAAACTGCGAAGTGGAAAGCCGCTGTGACTGTTGATAGCACTGAACTTCCGCATCCAGCTCGGGAGGAACATGGGTCTCTTTTAGCCGCGATCTGACCGCCTCACGCCAGCGAGGAATGTCTGCGGCGATGATATTTTTTAACCGCGGAAATTTTTCAAAGAAAATGGCTAACTGAGGTGCTGCCAGCAGAGCCAGCAGCATTTCGTCGATCATTCCCTCTTCGCCGACTGCCAGCATGACATTCAGCATATCCAGAGTCATGACTGTCGGGCCTGTTTAATCTGCGTCCCAACGTCCTGCAGGCTGGCTTCGATGCGTCCCAGCCACTCACCGGGAATAAACAGGCATTTTTGCTGTTCGCTGAAGCGGTTGTGTTGTTGATGCCATTCGTCGTCCAGCGCTTCCAGCTGTTGCCTGATTTCGGCCGGCATATTTTCCTGCGATTCACTGCCGGGTAGGGAGAGACGCGACCCCTGCAGACTGACATCGCGCACAACCAGGTGCTGGCTGGTATCGACATCCATATTCAGCTGCTGGGCAAAGCCTATACCGTTGAGTTTACCGCGGATCTCACCGCCTTTTTCCAGCCAATGCGCTAGCTCTTCACGGACAAACGTAATATGAATGACTTCCAGATCGTGCAGTTTGAGCGGCTGCTGGAGTAGCAGAGTCAGCGTGGGTGCCTGCACTTCAGCAGGCAATTCATAATGAGGTTTCCGGCTAAACATACCGCCCAGGCGCGTCACTTTTAGCGCGGTCTTATCGCTTTGCTGTTGCTGAAGCTGAATGCGCCTCTGGATAATCGTCCCCAGGCGGGTGAGCATTGCCTGTTGCTGCCAGGCGTGGCTGGTCATTAAGGTTTCCAACTGCACGGACATCAGGTTCATGGTCTCAATGTTGTGCCACAGGCAATCTTTCAGCAGGATCAGGTCGATAGGGGCAATGGTATCTCGACCGCTGAAGAAGGCGCTGGCTTGCAACAGGCGGATGGCTTTTTTCCAGCGACGATCTGAAACGTAGGGCGCGTTGGGTAGAGCATCCAGTTGCTGGCGCAACTGGAAAATCAGTTCAAACACGCTGTCCGGCAGCTTAACAGCACCGATATCTTGCTGCCACTGTATGAATTCCTCGTCGCTGACCTGCAAATTAGTTGGAACTGGATTGCTGTTCTCATCCTGCTGGCTTATCAACATTGAGCGGAAATTGGTTTTATCTTGTACCTTATCCAGCCATAAACGGATGAGCATACGATCGTATAAGGCTTCCAGGCTGTTATCCGCTTCAGGCAATTCGTTCGATGCTGCCACCAGCAGGCGCATAGGGATTTTCTCTTCGGTTGCCCCGTTGCGAAAATGGCGCTCGTTTATCGCCGTCAGCAGCGTATTGAGGATCGCCGGACCTGCTTTCCAGATCTCATCGAGAAAAACAATTTCGGCTTCCGGAAGGTAGCCGGCGGTCAGGCGTTCGTAACGACCTTCGTCTTTCAGCGCCTGGATGGAAAGTGGGCCAAAGACTTCTTCCGGCGTTGAAAAGCGGGTCATCAGATATTCAAATGCGCGGGCTCGCTGGAAGGCGAACTTAAGACGGCGGGCAATTAAGCTTTTGGCGATACCCGGTGGACCCAGCAAAAAAACGCTCTCGCCGCTGAGTGCCGCAAGTAGACAAAGGCGTATTGCGTGGCTGCGTTCAAAGAGTCCTTTTTCCAGAGCTGCGCTGAGTCGGGAAATTCTTTCTGCCAGTAAATGTGATTGAGCCATAATTGAGTTGCGTGCTTTTTAGGATGTCGTTGTTAAGTCGAGTATAGATGTTTGATTAGGGGTGGTAATAGCCTGAAGAATCGATTTATTTTCTTTGAGTCAGGTTAAGATGATGTCAGTTAGGGGTACGATTTAGCAAATAATCGTGCATACTGTGCGCTTTTTGTGGGCCAAGGGACTAGGCACACATTTGTTTTATAAACGAAAAGACTAGTCTATGAGCTCTGATAATAAGCAATCGTTGCCAGCAATAACGCTGGCGGCAATCGGTGTGGTATACGGCGATATCGGCACCAGCCCGCTATATACACTTCGTGAATGTCTGTCTGGCCAGTTTGGCTTTGGCGTTGAGCGTGATGCTGTTTTTGGCTTCCTGTCGCTCATTTTTTGGCTGCTGATTTTTACCGTATCACTCAAATATATTACCTTCGTTATGCGGGCGGATAACGCCGGTGAAGGTGGGATCCTGACGCTGATGTCGCTGGCAGGACGTAACACGTCCGCGCGAGCAACATCCGTACTGGTGATCCTTGGCCTTATCGGCGGTAGCTTCTTCTACGGGGAGGTGGTCATTACGCCGGCAATCTCTGTCATGTCAGCAATCGAGGGGCTGGAAATTATCG
Source organism: Klebsiella sp. MISC125 (assembly GCF_051131775.1). Classification (NCBI taxonomy): domain Bacteria; kingdom Pseudomonadati; phylum Pseudomonadota; class Gammaproteobacteria; order Enterobacterales; family Enterobacteriaceae; genus Klebsiella; species Klebsiella sp. MISC125. The sequence goes on along the minus strand of NZ_CP180448.1, from coordinate 6,228,830 downwards.
CTCCTGACCTGGATACCTGGGTTGTCCCCATATCAATTATTGTTCTGACGCTGCTGTTTGCTATCCAAAAGCACGGCACCAGTATGGTGGGCAAGCTGTTCGCGCCAATTATGCTGATCTGGTTCCTGCTGCTGGCAGTGCTAGGGGCGCGTAGCATTTTTGCTAACCCGGAAGTGTTGCAGGCGTTGAACCCATACTGGGCGGTTCACTTTTTCCTCGAATATAAAACCGTTTCTTTTGTCGCTCTGGGCGCGGTGGTACTGTCGATTACCGGCGTGGAAGCGCTGTATGCTGACATGGGGCACTTCGGTAAATTGCCTATTCGTCTGGCCTGGTTCTCGGTAGTTCTGCCTTCTCTGGTGCTGAACTACTTTGGTCAGGGAGCACTACTGCTAAAACATCCAGAAGCGATTAAGAACCCGTTCTTCCTGCTGGCGCCCGAATGGGCATTGATTCCGATGCTGATTATCGCCGCCCTGGCGACGGTTATCGCCTCTCAGGCGGTGATTTCCGGTGTCTTCTCGTTGACACGCCAGGCGGTGCGTCTGGGATATCTTTCGCCGATGCGCATTATCCATACCTCGGAAATGGAGTCCGGCCAGATTTATATCCCGTTCATTAACTGGCTGCTCTATATCTCGGTGGTCATTGTGATTGTCAGCTTTGAGCACTCCTCGAACCTGGCGGCAGCATATGGGATTGCGGTGACGGGAACCATGGTGCTGACCACCATTTTGTTCTCGACGGTAGCGCGTAAAAACTGGCACTGGAATAAGTTTGTTGTGGCACTGCTGCTGGTGGCCTTTATGTGTATCGACATTCCGCTGTTCTCAGCTAACCTCGACAAAATCGTCTCCGGTGGCTGGCTGCCGCTGACGCTGGGTCTGGTGATGTTTACCATCATGACCACCTGGAAAAGCGAGCGTTTCCGCTTGCTACGTCGGATGCATGAACACGGTAATTCTTTGGAAGCGATGATCTCTTCCCTTGAAAAATCGCCGCCGGTTCGCGTTCCTGGGACCGCCGTATATATGTCCCGAGCGCTGAACGTGATTCCTTTCGCTCTGTTACATAACCTGAAGCACAACAAGGTGCTGCATGAGCGGGTGATCTTGCTAACGCTGCGTACAGAAGATGCGCCATACGTGCATAACGTTCGTCGTGTGCAGATTGAGCAGATTTCACCGTCGTTCTGGCGCGTGGTTGCCAGCTACGGCTGGCGTGAAACGCCGAATGTTGAAGAAGTCTTCCACCGCTGCGGGCTGGAAGGCCTGAGCTGCCGGATGATGGAGACCTCCTTCTTTATGTCGCATGAGTCGTTAATCATCGGCAAGCGGCCATGGTATCTGCGCCTGCGCGGTAAGCTGTATCTTCTGCTGCAGCGCAATGCCCTGCGAGCGCCGGACCAGTTCGAAATCCCGCCAAACCGGGTTATTGAACTCGGCACTCAGGTCGAAATTTGATCCTCTAAAGCCCTTCCTCGTGAAGGGCTTTTTGCTGTTTGTTATTCTGACTTCCTTCCTTTACCTCAGTTTTGCGAAACGTTTCGATAGCGATCACAATTCTCACTTCTGATGATGGTTTTTTGCTCGAGTATTGATAATACTTATGTCAGCGAAACGTTTCGCTAGTGGAGCAAAAGAGAAAATGAAAAAAGGTACCGTACTTAACGCTGATATTTCGTCGGTCATCTCCCGTCTGGGTCATACCGATACGCTGGTAGTTTGCGATGCTGGATTACCAGTACCTCGCAGCAGCACGCGTATCGACATGGCGTTAACCCACGGAGTTCCCTCCTTTATGCAGGTTCTGGAGGTGGTGACGAGCGAAATGCAGGTTGAAGCGGCTATCCTCGCGCAAGAGATTAAAACCCTTAACCCGCAGCTCCACGCGACGTTGCTCAGACATCTTGAGCTGCTGCAGCAACACCAGGGAAACACCATTGAAATTCGTTATACCAATCATGAGCAGTTCAAAAAAGAAACTGCAGATAGTCAGGCGGTGATTCGCAGCGGGGAGTGTTCCCCGTATGCGAACATTATTCTCTGTGCTGGCGTCACGTTCTGAGGCGGTCATGGACGCACTCTTACAACTCAAAGGGATCGATAAATCGTTCCCGGGCGTGAAGGCGCTCTCCGGTGCTGCGTTAAATGTCTACTCTGGGCGCGTCATGGCGCTGGTGGGCGAAAACGGCGCAGGCAAATCCACCATGATGAAGGTGCTGACCGGGATTTATGCCCGTGACGCTGGTTCGCTATTATGGCTGGGTAAAGAAACCACCTTCACCGGCCCGAAATCCTCCCAGGAAGCGGGTATCGGCATCATTCACCAGGAGCTGAACCTGATCCCGCAGCTGACGATTGCAGAGAACATCTTTCTCGGCCGTGAGTTTGTGAATCGCTTTGGCAAAATCGACTGGAAGAAGATGTATGCAGAAGCCGATGTTTTGCTGGCGAAGCTGAATCTGCGCTTTAAGAGCGATCGTCTGGTAGGCGATCTGTCGATCGGCGATCAGCAGATGGTGGAAATAGCCAAAGTGCTGAGCTTCGAGTCGAAAGTCATCATTATGGACGAACCGACCGATGCGCTGACCGATACCGAAACCGAATCCCTGTTCCGCGTCATCCGCGAGCTGAAATCGCAAGGGCGCGGCATTGTTTATATCTCCCACCGTATGAAAGAGATCTTCGAAATTTGCGATGACGTGACGGTCTTCCGTGACGGCCAGTTCATTGCCGAGCGTGAAGTCGCCAGCCTTGATGAAGATCTGCTGATTGAAATGATGGTGGGACGTAAGCTCGAAGATCAGTACCCGCGCATTGATAAAGCGCCGGGCGATATCCGTCTGAAAGTGGATGCGCTGTGTGGGCCGGGCGTGGAGAACGTCTCTTTTACCCTGCGTAAAGGCGAAATTCTTGGCGTCGCTGGGCTGATGGGCGCAGGGCGTACGGAACTCATGAAAGTGCTATACGGTGCGCTGCCGCGCACCAGCGGCTACGTCACCCTTGATGGCCATGAAGTGGTGACGCGTTCTCCGCAGGATGGCCTGGCAAACGGCATCGTTTATATCTCTGAAGACCGTAAACGTGATGGTTTAGTGCTCGGTATGTCGGTCAAAGAAAATATGTCGCTGACTGCGCTGCGCTATTTCAGCCGCAGCGGCGGTAGCCTCAAGCATAAAGATGAACAGCAGGCGGTCAGCGATTTTATCCGCCTGTTTAATGTGAAGACGCCGTCTATGGAGCAGGCCATTGGGCTACTTTCCGGCGGTAACCAACAGAAAGTGGCGATTGCCCGCGGGCTGATGACTCGGCCAAAAGTGCTGATCCTTGATGAACCAACCCGCGGCGTGGACGTGGGGGCGAAGAAAGAGATCTACCAGCTAATCAACCAGTTTAAAGCCGATGGTCTGAGCATCATTCTGGTCTCTTCTGAGATGCCAGAAGTGCTGGGTATGAGCGATCGCATCATGGTGATGCATGAAGGGCATCTCGGCGGTGAATTCACACGCGAGCAGGCCACCCAGGAAGTATTGATGGCTGCCGCTGTGGGCAAGCTTAACCGCGTGAATCAGGAGTAAAAAAGATGAATAACCCGACTGTTTCTGGTCGCCGCTACTTCACCAAAGCGTGGTTGATGGAGCAAAAATCGCTGATTGCCCTACTGGTGCTGATTGCGGTTGTCTCTACCATGAGCCCCAACTTTTTTACCGTGAATAACCTGTTCAATATTCTGCAACAGACTTCAGTTAACGCCATCATGGCGGTAGGGATGACGCTGGTTATCCTGACGTCGGGTATCGACCTGTCCGTAGGTTCCCTTCTGGCGCTGACTGGCGCGGTCGCCGCTTCAATTGTCGGAATTGAGGTTAACGCGCTGGTGGCCGTTGCCGCCGCGCTGGCATTAGGCGCGGCAATCGGCGCTGTTACAGGCGTAATTGTGGCGAAAGGGCGCGTGCAGGCATTTATCGCTACCCTGGTAATGATGCTGCTGCTACGCGGTGTGACCATGGTTTATACCAACGGTAGCCCGGTAAATACTGGCTTTACCGACAATGCCGATCTGTTTGGCTGGTTCGGGATTGGTCGCCCTCTCGGGATCCCAACGCCGGTATGGATTATGGCGATCGTTTTTCTGGCGGCCTGGTACATGCTGCACCATACCCGTCTGGGTCGTTATATCTATGCGCTGGGGGGAAATGAAGCGGCAACGCGTCTATCCGGCATCAGCGTCAATAAAGTTAAAATCATCGTCTATTCTTTGTGCGGCATGCTGGCTTCGCTGGCCGGGATTATTGAGGTCGCGCGTCTCTCTTCCGCGCAACCGACAGCGGGCACCGGTTATGAACTGGATGCGATTGCTGCGGTAGTGCTTGGTGGCACCAGCCTGGCAGGTGGTAAAGGTCGTATTGTCGGTACGTTGATTGGTGCTTTAATCCTTGGCTTCCTGAACAACGGTTTGAATTTATTAGGTGTTTCATCCTATTACCAGATGATCGTTAAAGCGGTGGTTATTTTGCTGGCGGTACTGGTAGATAACAAGAAGCAGTAACTGAGAACTCTACAGGACATCTTAACTATGAATATGAAAAAACTGGCGACCCTGATCTCTGCTGTAGCTTTAAGCGCAACCGTAAGCGCAAACGCGATGGCAAAAGATACTATCGCCTTGGTTATCTCTACGCTTAACAACCCGTTCTTTGTCTCTCTGAAGGATGGGGCACAAAAAGAAGCGGACAAACTCGGCTATAACCTGGTGGTGCTGGATTCACAGAACAATCCGGCGAAAGAACTGGCTAACGTTCAGGACTTAACCGTTCGCGGAGCCAAACTGCTGCTGATCAACCCAACCGACTCTGACGCAGTAGGTAATGCTGTGAAGCTGGCGAATCAGGCGAAAATTCCGGTTATTACCCTTGACCGCCAGGCCTCAAAAGGCGAAGTGGTAAGCCATATTGCTTCTGATAACGTTCTGGGCGGCAAGATGGCCGGTGACTATATTGCCAAGAAAGTCGGCGAAAGCGCGAAGATTATTGAACTACAGGGAATTGCAGGGACGTCCGCGGCACGTGAGCGTGGCGAAGGTTTTCAACAAGCCGTTACGGCGCATAAATTTAACGTACTGGCTAGCCAGCCGGCAGATTTCGACCGCACTAAGGGCCTGAACGTCATGCAGAACCTGCTGACGGCGCATCCTGATGTACAGGCTGTATTTGCCCAGAACGATGAAATGGCGCTGGGCGCGCTGCGCGCTCTGCAAACTGCTGGTAAATCTGATGTGATGGTGGTTGGATTTGACGGCACTCCGGATGGCGAAAAAGCAGTAAACAGTGGCAAACTGGCTGCGACCGTCGCCCAGCTTCCGGAGCAGATCGGTGTGAAAGGCGTTGAGACCGCTGATAAAGTGCTGAAGGGCGAAAAAGTGGATACCAGCTATCCGGTTGAGTTGAAACTGGTCATTAAGCAATAATGTGTGATTCGGGCTGGTAACGGTCCGAGGGACAACATAATAAAGAAAAGCAGGGCATGCGCCACCGGGTGCCGGTGGCGCGCTTTCCGGGAATATTGATTATGAAAACCGCAGGCAAACTTGTCGTCCTTGGTAGTATCAATGCCGATCACATCCTTAACCTCGACTCCTTCCCTACGCCTGGTGAAACCGTCACCGGTCATCACTATCAGGTCGCTTTCGGCGGTAAGGGCGCAAATCAGGCCGTTGCTGCCGGGCGCAGCGGGGCAAATATCTCTTTTATCGCCTGTACCGGTGATGACGATATTGGTGAACGGGTTCGTCGCCAGTTGGAAAGCGATAATATCGACGTTGCGCCGGTAAGGGCTGTTGCCGGGGAATCAACCGGCGTGGCGCTGATTTTTGTGAACGCTGAAGGTGAGAATACTATTGGTATTCATGCTGGAGCTAACGCCGCCCTTTCCGTTACGCAGGTTGAAGCTGAAAAAGAGCGTATCGCCAGCGCGCAGGCGCTACTAATGCAGCTGGAATCGCCGTTGGAAAGCGTACTGGCGGCGGCGAAAATTGCTCACCAGAGTCAAACTGCAGTGATACTCAATCCTGCTCCAGCACGAGAGTTGCCGGATGAACTGTTAGCGCTGGTGGATATCATTACTCCGAACGAAACCGAAGCGGAAAAACTGACCGGCGTTCGAGTGGAAAATGACGATGATGCGGCAAAAGCAGCTAACGTGCTCCATGATAAAGGTATTGATGCGGTGATTATTACCCTCGGTAGCCGTGGTGTATGGGCTAGTCTCAAAGGCAACGGTCATCGTGTTCCCGGCTTTAAAGTCCAGGCTGTTGACACCATTGCCGCTGGCGATACCTTTAATGGTGCGCTGGTGACTGCGCTCCTTGAAGGTATGGTACTGGCTGAGGCTATTCGTTTTGCCCATGCCGCCGCGGCTATTGCCGTTACGCGTAAAGGTGCCCAGCCCTCCGTGCCATGGCGAAAAGAAATAGACGAATTTTTACGTCAACAGGGGTAACGCTTGGCCACCATGAAGGATGTAGCCCGCATAGCGGGCGTTTCCACTTCGACGGTTTCTCATGTCATCAACAAGGATCGCTTCGTTAGCGAAGCCATTACCGCTAAAGTCGACGCCGCGATTAAGAGCCTGAATTACGCGCCATCTGCACTGGCGCGTAGCCTTAAATTAAACCAAACCCGTACTATTGGCATGCTCATTACCGCCAGTACCAATCCGTTTTACTCGGAGCTGGTACGCGGCGTGGAGCGTAGCTGTTTTGAACGCGGCTATAGCCTGGTGCTTTGTAACACCGAAGGCGATGAACAGCGAATGAACCGTAATCTGGAGACGCTGATGCAAAAGCGCGTCGACGGTTTGCTGCTGCTGTGTACTGAAACTCACCAGCCTTCGCCGGAGATCATGCAGCGCTACCCTTCCGTACCGACGGTGATGATGGACTGGGCACCGTTCGATGGCGATAGTGACCTGATCCAGGATAACTCTTTGCTGGGTGGCGATATAGCGACGCAGTACCTCATCGATCAAGGCCATACGCGGATTGCCTGCATCGCAGGCCCGCTGGATAAAACCCCTTCGCGACTGCGTCTTGAGGGATATCATGCTGCAATGGCTCGTGCCGGGCTGGCAGTACCTGAAGGATACGTTATTAGCAGCGATTTTGAGTTTGGCGGCGGATTTAGCGCAATGGAAAAGCTGTTAGTACTCCCCAAGCTGCCGCAGGCGGTGTTTGTCGGTAACGACGCGATGGCGGTTGGTGCTTATCAGGCGCTTTATCAGAGTGGATTGCGCATTCCGCAGGATATGGCGCTGGTGGGTTATGACGACATTGAGCTGGCTCGCTATATGACGCCGCCGCTGACGACCATCCATCAGCCGAAAGATGAACTGGGCGAGCTGGCCATCGATGTACTCATCCACCGAATGGCTGACCCAGGACAAAAACAACAACGCGTTCAGCTGACTCCAGAACTGGTCGTGCGTGGCTCTGCTTAATGCTTGTGCCGCTCCTTAATCAGGTTGCGGCCATCTTTCGCTTTCAATAAAGCAAATACTAGCGCTGATACCACGGTGATTGCTCCCATGGTTATAAAGGTGTAGTGGAACTGCTCGATGGTATTTACACTATCGAACCCTTCATAAAAGCGCAGCACTGCCGCACTAATGGCGACCCCGAGGCTGATAGATAACTGCTGGGTGACGGCCAGCATGCTGTTGCCGCTACTGGCATTTTCATCGGTCAAATCTGCGAGCGTGATGGTGTTCATTGATGTGAACTGGGTGGACATCGCCATCCCCAATACAAATAGCGGCAACAGCAGTACCCAAATCGACATATCCGGGGACTGCAGTGAAAATTGGGCGATCATCAGACCGATAAATATCGTGACCCCAACCAGCGTTTTTCGATAGCCAAACCAGCGTAGAATTTGGGTAACGGTCGATTTGGCAATAATCGAACCGATAGCTGTTGGTGCAATTATGCAGCCTGCGATAATCGCCGGATAACCAAAGCCCACTTGTAGCATCAGAGGCATCAGGAACGGGACGCAGCCGGTGCCCAGGCGAGTTGCCAGATTTCCCGCGATCCCCACTGAAAAAGTATGCGTCTTAAATAAAGAAAGCGAAATGAGCGGCGTAGGATGGCGGCGAGCGTGGCGAATATACGCCAACAGCATAACAACGCTCAGAGCAATGATGGATAGAGCAATCCATGTCGCGACGATCTTCTCACCAAACAGTTCGATTCCGCTGGAAAACAGTACCAGACTTAATCCGAACAGCAGAAAGCCGAGCGCGTCAAAACGGCGCCGGGGCGTAGTGAAGTCCGGCATATATTTACGGGCGTACACAATCCCGATAATGCCGATGGGAATATTAATCAGAAAAATCCAGTGCCAGCTGGCCCAGGTGACCAGTACACCGCCGAGTACGGGTCCGAGAATGGGGCCGACCAGCCCGGGCATCGTGACGAAATTTAGCACTGGTAGTAATTCACTGCGCGGATAGGCGCGTAGTAATGCCAGCCTCGCCACCGGCATCATCATCGCCCCACCTATACCTTGAATAACGCGGAAGGTAACCAGCTCTGTTAGAGAACCTGAGAGGGCGCAGGCGAGAGAACCCAGGGTGAATAGACTAACGGCGATGATAAACACTTTCCGTGTGCCGAAACGGTCAGCCAGCCAACCGCTGACTGGAATTACCATGGCCACGGTAAGCGTATAGCTGATGATAGCGGATTGCATGGCCAGCGGTGAACGGTTGAGACTCTGTGCTATAGCAGGAAGGGCGGTATTCAGAATGGTGGCATCCAGCGCCTGCATAAAAAAGGCCATCGCAGCAATCCACGGCAGCCCGGCCATACTACGCCCTTTCTTCTCGCTCATTCGGTGCCCTTTGAATGATTTGGAGCACTCAACAAAGCCTGACAGGCGTTCAGCGCTCGTGAACCGTCATTATCGAGGATGGCATCAACTATTGCCTGATGGAGATCCAGCTTCATCACTTCATTCTGGGTTATAGAAGTGAAATAGGTGTGGTAGACCGAATGGAATAGAGAAGCGAAAGAGATCAGAAAGGGATTTCCACTCATCTCATATATATGTTCATGCCAGGCCATATCGACTTCAATCCAGCGCTCGCGCTGAAAGTTTCTCTTCAACTCAATCATCTCCGCCATTAGAGCATTGAGTTGTGCTCTTTGTTCTGAGCTACCTGAATTCGCCGCCAGAAAACAGGCTTGCGGTTCAAGACTGCTGCGCATCACGAGGAAATGGCTAACAACCTCTTCAAAGTTATCTTCCGTTAACCACCAGGCTAGCAGCTCTTTGTCGAGAAAGTTCCAGCTACTGCGTGGCATAACGCGGGTGCCGATGCGTGGGCGAGGCAAAAGCATCCCTTTTGCTGTCAACGTTTTGACTGCCTCACGAACCGCCGTGCGGCTTACGCCGAATTGCTCACCCAGCTCTATCTCTCCAGGAAGAATGCTTTCTGGCTGATATTCGCCGGTCAGAATTTTTTGCGCCAGTTTCTCCGCTAATACCCAGGAGATATTCTTTTGTGCCGCCAGCTGCTGTGTGCTTAAAGACATAAATGCCGTTCCTTTCTCTTTTTTACTCTATCAGTATGCCATCAGGCGACTTACTTCGTTTGTTAAAACGGCAAAACGCCGGTTTTTTGCCACATTACACGTTGCTGTGGTGAAAAAAGAGACGGTTGAAAAGTTTTTTGAAGTTTCCTCTTGTCACGTCGGAATAACTCCCTATAATGCGCCACCACTGACACGGAACAACGGCTTACAGGCCGCCGGGTTAGCGGAGTTCAGCGATGAACGCCGGCAGAGAAAAGCGAAATTAAACGCTTGACTCTGAATGAGGAAAACGTATTATACGGGACCTCGCAACGGTGAGCGAAAGCCGCGTTGCACTGCTCTTTAACAATTTATCAGACAATCTGTGTGGGCACTCAAAGTGACATGGATTCTTAACGTCGCAAGACGAAAAATGAATACCAAGTCTCTGAGTGAACATACGTAATTCATTACGAAGTTTAATTCACGAGCATCAAACTTAAATTGAAGAGTTTGATCATGGCTCAGATTGAACGCTGGCGGCAGGCCTAACACATGCAAGTCGAGCGGTAGCACAGAGAGCTTGCTCTCGGGTGACGAGCGGCGGACGGGTGAGTAATGTCTGGGAAACTGCCTGATGGAGGGGGATAACTACTGGAAACGGTAGCTAATACCGCATAACGTCGCAAGACCAAAGTGGGGGACCTTCGGGCCTCATGCCATCAGATGTGCCCAGATGGGATTAGCTTGTTGGTGAGGTAACGGCTCACCAAGGCGACGATCCCTAGCTGGTCTGAGAGGATGACCAGCCACACTGGAACTGAGACACGGTCCAGACTCCTACGGGAGGCAGCAGTGGGGAATATTGCACAATGGGCGCAAGCCTGATGCAGCCATGCCGCGTGTATGAAGAAGGCCTTCGGGTTGTAAAGTACTTTCAGCGAGGAGGAAGGCATTGAGGTTAATAACCTTAGTGATTGACGTTACTCGCAGAAGAAGCACCGGCTAACTCCGTGCCAGCAGCCGCGGTAATACGGAGGGTGCAAGCGTTAATCGGAATTACTGGGCGTAAAGCGCACGCAGGCGGTCTGTCAAGTCGGATGTGAAATCCCCGGGCTCAACCTGGGAACTGCATTCGAAACTGGCAGGCTAGAGTCTTGTAGAGGGGGGTAGAATTCCAGGTGTAGCGGTGAAATGCGTAGAGATCTGGAGGAATACCGGTGGCGAAGGCGGCCCCCTGGACAAAGACTGACGCTCAGGTGCGAAAGCGTGGGGAGCAAACAGGATTAGATACCCTGGTAGTCCACGCTGTAAACGATGTCGACTTGGAGGTTGTTCCCTTGAGGAGTGGCTTCCGGAGCTAACGCGTTAAGTCGACCGCCTGGGGAGTACGGCCGCAAGGTTAAAACTCAAATGAATTGACGGGGGCCCGCACAAGCGGTGGAGCATGTGGTTTAATTCGATGCAACGCGAAGAACCTTACCTACTCTTGACATCCAGAGAACTTAGCAGAGATGCTTTGGTGCCTTCGGGAACTCTGAGACAGGTGCTGCATGGCTGTCGTCAGCTCGTGTTGTGAAATGTTGGGTTAAGTCCCGCAACGAGCGCAACCCTTATCCTTTGTTGCCAGCGATTCGGTCGGGAACTCAAAGGAGACTGCCAGTGATAAACTGGAGGAAGGTGGGGATGACGTCAAGTCATCATGGCCCTTACGAGTAGGGCTACACACGTGCTACAATGGCATATACAAAGAGAAGCGACCTCGCGAGAGCAAGCGGACCTCATAAAGTATGTCGTAGTCCGGATCGGAGTCTGCAACTCGACTCCGTGAAGTCGGAATCGCTAGTAATCGTGGATCAGAATGCCACGGTGAATACGTTCCCGGGCCTTGTACACACCGCCCGTCACACCATGGGAGTGGGTTGCAAAAGAAGTAGGTAGCTTAACCTTCGGGAGGGCGCTTACCACTTTGTGATTCATGACTGGGGTGAAGTCGTAACAAGGTAACCGTAGGGGAACCTGCGGTTGGATCACCTCCTTACCTTAAAGAACCTGCCTTTGTAGTGCTCACACAGATTGTCTGATGAATGTAAAGAAGCAAGACGGCTGCGAAGTCGCGACACCTCGTGTCCCCTTCGTCTAGCGGTTAGGACTCCGCCCTTTCACGGCGGCAACAGGGGTTCGAATCCCCTAGGGGACGCCACTTGCTGGCTGTGAGTGAAAGACACAACCCACCGATATCTCAAAACTAACTCAGTGAGTTACGTTTGAGATATTTGCTCTTTAAAAATCTGGATCAAGCTGAAAATTGAAACGACACGCTGCGTCTGTTCTCCGTAATAAGAACAGCATGACGGTGTGTTCGAGTCTCTCAAATTTTTGCAGCACGAAGTGTTTTACGAAACATCTTCGGGTTGTGAGGTTAAGCGACTAAGCGTACACGGTGGATGCCCTGGCAGTCAGAGGCGATGAAGGACGTGCTAATCTGCGATAAGCGTCGGTAAGGTGATATGAACCGTTATAACCGACGATTTCCGAATGGGGAAACCCAGTGTGATCCGTCACACTATCGTTAAGTGAATACATAGCTTAACGAAGCGAACCGGGGGAACTGAAACATCTAAGTACCCCGAGGAAAAGAAATCAACCGAGATTCCCCCAGTAGCGGCGAGCGAACGGGGAGGAGCCCAGAGTCTGAATCAGTTTGTGTGTTAGTGGAAGCGTCTGGAAAGTCGCAGGGTACAGGGTGATACTCCCGTACACAAAAACGCACAGGCTGTGAACTCGAAGAGTAGGGCGGGACACGTGGTATCCTGTCTGAATATGGGGGACCATCCTCCAAGGCTAAATACTCCTGACTGACCGATAGTGAACCAGTACCGTGAGGGAAAGGCGAAAAGAACCCCGGCGAGGGGAGTGAAACAGAACCTGAAACCGTGTACGTACAAGCAGTAGGAGCCCACTTGTTGGGTGACTGCGTACCTTTTGTATAATGGGTCAGCGACTTATATTCTGTAGCAAGGTTAACCGTATAGGGGAGCCGCAGGGAAACCGAGTCTTAACTGGGCGTTAAGTTGCAGGGTATAGACCCGAAACCCGGTGATCTAGCCATGGGCAGGTTGAAGGTTGGGTAACACTAACTGGAGGACCGAACCGACTAATGTTGAAAAATTAGCGGATGACTTGTGGCTGGGGGTGAAAGGCCAATCAAACCGGGAGATAGCTGGTTCTCCCCGAAAGCTATTTAGGTAGCGCCTCGTGAACTCATCTTCGGGGGTAGAGCACTGTTTCGGCTAGGGGGTCATCCCGACTTACCAACCCGATGCAAACTACGAATACCGAAGAATGTTATCACGGGAGACACACGGCGGGTGCTAACGTCCGTCGTGAAGAGGGAAACAACCCAGACCGCCAGCTAAGGTCCCAAAGTCATGGTTAAGTGGGAAACGATGTGGGAAGGCACAGACAGCCAGGATGTTGGCTTAGAAGCAGCCATCATTTAAAGAAAGCGTAATAGCTCACTGGTCGAGTCGGCCTGCGCGGAAGATGTAACGGGGCTAAACCATGCACCGAAGCTGCGGCAGCGACGCTTATGCGTTGTTGGGTAGGGGAGCGTTCTGTAAGCCGTTGAAGGTGGCCTGTGAGGGTTGCTGGAGGTATCAGAAGTGCGAATGCTGACATAAGTAACGATAAAGCGGGTGAAAAGCCCGCTCGCCGGAAGACCAAGGGTTCCTGTCCAACGTTAATCGGGGCAGGGTGAGTCGACCCCTAAGGCGAGGCCGAAAGGCGTAGTCGATGGGAAACAGGTTAATATTCCTGTACTCGGTGTTACTGCGAAGGGGGGACGGAGAAGGCTATGTTAGCCGGGCGACGGTTGTCCCGGTTTAAGCATGTAGGCGGATGTTCCAGGTAAATCCGGAACGTCATTCAACGCTGAGGTGTGATGACGAGGCACTACGGTGCTGAAGTAACAAATGCCCTGCTTCCAGGAAAAGCCTCTAAGCATCAGGTAACATCAAATCGTACCCCAAACCGACACAGGTGGTCAGGTAGAGAATACCAAGGCGCTTGAGAGAACTCGGGTGAAGGAACTAGGCAAAATGGTGCCGTAACTTCGGGAGAAGGCACGCTGATGGTAGGTGAAGTGACTTGCTCACGGAGCTGAAATCAGTCGAAGATACCAGCTGGCTGCAACTGTTTATTAAAAACACAGCACTGTGCAAACACGAAAGTGGACGTATACGGTGTGACGCCTGCCCGGTGCCGGAAGGTTAATTGATGGGGTTATCCGTAAGGAGAAGCTCTTGATCGAAGCCCCGGTAAACGGCGGCCGTAACTATAACGGTCCTAAGGTAGCGAAATTCCTTGTCGGGTAAGTTCCGACCTGCACGAATGGCGTAATGATGGCCAGGCTGTCTCCACCCGAGACTCAGTGAAATTGAACTCGCTGTGAAGATGCAGTGTACCCGCGGCAAGACGGAAAGACCCCGTGAACCTTTACTATAGCTTGACACTGAACACTGGTCCTTGATGTGTAGGATAGGTGGGAGGCTTTGAAGTGTGGACGCCAGTCTGCATGGAGCCATCCTTGAAATACCACCCTTTAATGGCTGGTGTTCTAACGTGGGCCCCTAATCGGGGTTGCGGACAGTGTCTGGTGGGTAGTTTGACTGGGGCGGTCTCCTCCTAAAGAGTAACGGAGGAGCACGAAGGTTAGCTAATCCTGGTCGGACATCAGGAGGTTAGTGCAATGGCATAAGCTAGCTTGACTGCGAGCGTGACGGCGCGAGCAGGTGCGAAAGCAGGTCATAGTGATCCGGTGGTTCTGAATGGAAGGGCCATCGCTCAACGGATAAAAGGTACTCCGGGGATAACAGGCTGATACCGCCCAAGAGTTCATATCGACGGCGGTGTTTGGCACCTCGATGTCGGCTCATCACATCCTGGGGCTGAAGTAGGTCCCAAGGGTATGGCTGTTCGCCATTTAAAGTGGTACGCGAGCTGGGTTTAGAACGTCGTGAGACAGTTCGGTCCCTATCTGCCGTGGGCGCTGGAGAATTGAGGGGGGCTGCTCCTAGTACGAGAGGACCGGAGTGGACGCATCACTGGTGTTCGGGTTGTCATGCCAATGGCATTGCCCGGTAGCTAAATGCGGAAGAGATAAGTGCTGAAAGCATCTAAGCACGAAACTTGCCCCGAGATGAGTTCTCCCTGACTCCTTGAGAGTCCTGAAGGAACGTTAAAGACGATGACGTTGATAGGCCGGGTGTGTAAGCGTAGCGATACGTTGAGCTAACCGGTACTAATGAACCGTGAGGCTTAACCTTACAACGCCGAAGATGTTTTGGCGGAATTGAGAGAATTTCAGCTTGATACAGATTAAACAGAATTTGCCTGGCGGCGACAGCGCGGTGGTCCCACCTGACCCCATGCCGAACTCAGAAGTGAAACGCCGTAGCGCCGATGGTAGTGTGGGGTCTCCCCATGTGAGAGTAGGGAACTGCCAGGCATCAATTAAGTGAAGAGCCCATCCTGACGGATGGGCTTTTTGCGTTTTTGTACATCATAAAAAATCAGACAAAGCGCGATGAAGCTTTATCCGAGCATGCATTTCTCATACAGCAAAAATTTTCTTTTCTATTGAGATCTGATTAGGGCTTGTGTAACCACTGTAAAATAAAATCCACGATTTGCGGGATGTTATTTAAATCTAACTGCGGAAGTGAAGTCTCGACAGGAATATCGCTAGCCACGGCAATGACGTATTCATCAAATACCAGTTCATCTACATGGTGCCCACTGTTGTGCCTGTAAAGTAGGATCTTTGGTACTGGCTCATGCTTAAAACCTTCGACTAACACTAAATCCAACGTTGAAGGGTCCATTTTGCTTACTAGCCAGCTAAGATCCAGTTCGTTTTTATTTGGTGTTTCTGTGATTAAGGCCCAGCGCTGTGAACTGGCGACAATAGTCTGTGCAGCTCCGGCTTTGCGTAGCTCATAGCTATCTTTACCTGGTTTATCCACGTCCATGTCATGATGAGTATGTTTGATAAGCCCAGGTCGTAAGCCTTTCGCACATAATTCCGGGATCAGTTCCTTCAGTAATGTTGTTTTACCCGTACCGCTCCAGGCCGCGATAGCCAGAAGGGGAATCATGATGACACCTGCATATTCTGTAAGTCATCGAGGGTATTTACGTTCATGAATGCTGATTTCACATCGCTAAAATCAACATTATGCCCACCAACTTTGCGCATAAATACCATGACTCGCCGTTCACCTGCGGCCAAATAGGTTTCAAGTTCTGCTGTGACCTTATGATTCACCAAAGCGATAGCCGGATGATCGCGTTCACCATCATGTACCCAAACTACTGGAGATAATTTCTTATTCTTTATTAAGCGCTCGACCAGAAAGGCGGGGATAAAAGGAGTATCACATGGACAAAACAGGAACCACTCGCTTTCAACATGCTGCATAACAGATAGCATCCCGGCCAGAGGGCCTGGAAAATCATTCATACTATCGGTAATAATCGGATAACCGCTGGTTTGCCAGCTATCAAGGTTCCGATTGGCGCTAATAACCATTTTATCCACCTGTGGTTCCAGCGTATCGGCGACGTAGCACCACAATGGCTTACCCTTTAACGTCTGCAATCCTTTATCCACTCCCCCCATGCGCGTCGCCCTTCCTCCAGCCAACACGACACCGGTTATTACCTCGCGTTGCATATCAATATCGCCTCTTTCATTGTGGGATTGTCCCTGCTAACGTGTCTTTATCTAGAGTAAGGAGCATTACTATGAAATGTAAACGTCTGAATGAAGTCATTGAACTCCTCCAGCCAGCCTGGCAGAAAGAACCTGAACTAAATTTGATTCAATTCTTGCAAAAACTGGCCAAAGAGGCCGGTTATACGGGGGAATTAAGTGATCTTTCCGACGATATTCTGATTTATCATCTGAAAATGCGCGACTCGACAAAAGAGGCCGTTATTCCCGGTATTCAGAAAGATTATGAAGAAGACTTCAAAACCGCATTGCTTCGCGCTCGCGGAGTCATTAAAGAGTAAAAGGTTGTAAGCGCTGCCACGGAACAGGCAATGAGATGATATCCTGAATCATTCGCACGATTATCGGATGTCAGGATGCACGATAAGGCTTTTAATTTTCAGACGCTTCACCCGGATACCATCATTGATGGTTTGTTTGATCTGGGTATGCGGCTGGACTCTGGGCTCACCCCGCTTAACAGCTATGAGAACCGCGTTTACCAGTTTCAGGACGAAGATCGCCACCGCTATGTGGTGAAGTTCTATCGTCCTGAACGCTGGTCTGCAGAACAAATCCTCGAAGAACATCAGTTTACCCTTCAACTCGTGCAGGATGATGTTCCCGTTGCGGCGCCATTATCTTTCCATGAAAGTACGCTTCACCAGCATCAGGGATTCTTCTTTGCCGTTTTCCCAAGCTTGGGTGGACGTCAGTTTGAGGCGGATAACCTCGATCAGATGGAATGGGTTGGGCGCTATCTTGGCCGTATGCACCAGACAGGTCGCAAGCAGCGTTTTGTCGCTCGCCCGGAGATTGGTACTAATGAATATCTCCTTGAGCCACGCCAGGTCTTCGAGCTCTCCCCGTTGATTCCTGCTGGTTTGAAAGAGGCCTTTCTCAGCGCTACCGATAAACTGATTGATGCTGTAATGGCACAATGGCACGGGAACGCTAATATCTTACGTTTGCACGGTGACTGCCATGCCGGAAATATCCTCTGGCGTGATGGCCCTTTGTTTGTTGATTTAGACGATGCGCGTAATGGTCCTGCTATCCAGGATCTCTGGATGCTGTTAAATGGAGATAAAGCCGAGCAGCGGATGCAGCTTGAGATGATCATTGAAGCCTATGAAGAGTTCAGCTCTTTTAATACGGATGAAATCGCTCTCATCGAACCTTTACGTGCGATGCGGTTAGTTTATTATCTGGCGTGGTTGCTCAGACGCTGGAATGATCCTGCTTTCCCTATAAATTTCCCATGGTTAACCGGGGAAGATTACTGGCGCGGGCAGACAACAACTTTTCTTGAGCAGGTGAAGGTTCTGCAGGAACCCCCTCTTCAGTTAACGCCAATGTATTAATGTGAAATATCCAGGAGAGAATTAATCATGAACAAAATTTGGCTGGCGCTGGCTGGTATGATTCTGGCTTTTAGTGCATCCGCTGCCCAGATCACCGACGGTAAGCAGTACATCACCCTCGACAAGCCAGTTGCTGGCGAGCCTCAGGTGCTCGAGTTCTTCTCGTTCTACTGCCCCCATTGCTATCAGTTTGAAGAAGTACTTCATGTGTCAGATAACGTGAAGAAAAAGCTGCCTGAAGGCGTCAAGATGACTAAATACCACGTTGAGTTCCTGGGCCCATTGGGCAAGGATCTGACTCAGGCGTGGGCTGTGGCGATGGCGCTGGGCGTGGAAGACAAGATTACTGTTCCAATGTTTGAAGCGGTACAGAAAACTCAGTCCGTCCAGACCGTGGCCGATATCCGTAAAATCTTTGTTGATTCCGGTGTGAAAGGCGAAGAGTACGATGCGGCGTGGAACAGCTTCGTGGTGAAATCTCTGGTTGCTCAGCAAGAAAAAGCCGCTGCTGATTTCCAACTGCAGGGCGTACCCGCGATGTACGTTAACGGAAAATATCAGATTAACCCGCAAGGGATGGATACCAGCAACATGGACGCATTTGTTGCTCAGTATGCCGATACTGTTAAGCAGTTAGTTGAGAAGAAATAAAAAACAAACGCCGGTCATTGACCGGCGTTGTTCTCTTCAGCGACTAAAATCATTTTTTCTGCCGCATTATTTCCGTCAGTTGACGATCCTTTTCTTCCCACAGCATATTTAACCAACGCTGGAAGTGGCGCTTAAAGTTTTTATCATTCACATAGTCGCCATGTAGATCTTCAGCTACAGGCTCCAGATTTATTCGCACCACAATCCGCGTCAATCGACCACTTAGCATGTCGTAAAATGGCCTGTGGTTGTTCTCTGGGTAACATAACGTCACGTTGAGCAGCTTATCAAACTGCGATCCCAGCACGCCCAATGCCATAGCGATTCCCGCAGCTTTTGGGGGTAATAAGTTATTGTAAGGTGAGCGAGTCTGACGCTGCTTTTCTTCAGTAAAACGTGAACCTTCGACAAAGTTAACGATAGTCGTTGGGTGGACGCGGAATTTCTCGCAGGAACGACGGGTGGTTTCAACATCTTTACCGCGACGTTCTGGATGACGAATTAAATAACCACGTGAGTAACGGCGCATAAACGGCATGTCCAGGGCCCAGCAAGCAAGACCAATGAACGGTACCCAGGCTAGCTGCTGTTTGAGAAAGTATTTATTCATTGGGATATGTTTGCGAAACAGCACACAGAGCACCACGATATCAGCCCAACTGTGATGGTTGCTGATAAGTAAATACCAGTTTCTCTTGTTCAGGCCTTCAATACCTTGAACATCCCATTTTAACCACGGATTAAGATGTAGCAGTAGTGCCAACCCTTCACACCAGCAATACATCATGAAGTTGCAGAAAACAGATATCGAGCGCCAGACCGCAGGAATCGGCACAAGAAGTTTAATCAGTCCGGCGATGATTATCGGCACCGAGCAGATTATAGTGACTAAGATAGTAAGGGCGATACTCAGCGGAAGGATTATCGCAGCGAGTAATCTCGACATAGTTAGTTTATTCAGAAAGTTAGGCTGACAAAAAACGCATTTAAACAGCGCAAGGGACTGATTTTATCAGAAAATACAGCAAATAACGGGTCTTACCAGAGCAGAAAAATTTCCGGATCTTATATCCACATGGAGCATTGAGTCATCAAAACGACATTACGATAAAAAATATAACGTTAACTAAATGATAAATATGAATTAATTATTTGAAGAGCTATTTTATTAAGAGTTAGCCAGCTATCATTTTAAAACTATACACAAAGTTATCCACAGATGAAGTTGTACAATGATCGTGGAGATCAATGAATCTTTTCGATGAAATAGGGGAAAAATTCAGGATTTAATGCCCGTCTGTGGCATCCTTTACCCATAATCTGATAAACAGGCACGGAAATTATGGTTCAGATCCCAGAAAACCCTCTCATCCTCGTTGACGGCTCCTCTTACCTTTACCGGGCATATCACGCTTTTCCCCCGCTGACTAACAGCGCTGGTGAACCGACTGGCGCAATGTACGGCGTACTGAATATGCTGCGAAGCCTGATCCTACAGTATCAACCGACTCATGCAGTCGTGGTTTTTGATGCCAAAGGGAAGACTTTCCGTGATGAATTGTTTGAGCACTATAAATCTCATCGTCCACCGATGCCGGACGATCTGCGTGCGCAGATCGAGCCGCTGCATACCATGGTTAAGGCGATGGGCTTACCTCTGATGGCTGTTCCGGGCGTTGAAGCTGATGATGTGATCGGTACACTAGCGCGTGAAGCTGAAAAGGCAGGTCGTCCAGTGCTGATTAGCACGGGTGATAAAGATATGGCTCAATTGGTTACGCCGGGTATTACCCTGATTAACACGATGACTAACACTATTCTTGGTCCGGATGAAGTCGTCACAAAATACGGCGTTCCACCTGAACTGATCATTGATTTCCTTGCTCTCATGGGTGACTCGTCGGACAACATTCCTGGCGTCCCTGGGGTCGGCGAGAAGACCGCACAGGCGTTGCTACAGGGGCTGGGTGGGCTTGATACGTTGTATGCTGAGTCTGAGAAAATCGCCGGCCTGAGCTTCCGCGGATCTAAAACGATGGCGGCGAAGCTAGAGCAGAATAAAGAGGTCGCGTATCTCTCTTATCAGCTGGCGACGATTAAAACGGATGTTGAACTGGATTTGAGCTGTGAAGAACTGCTCGTTGAGCAACCCGCAGCGGATGAACTGCTGACGCTGTTTAAAAAGTATGAATTCAAACGCTGGATAACCGATGTTGAGTCCGGTAAATGGATGCAGGCGAAAGGCGCTAAACCTACCGCGAAACCAGTCGAAGTAGCGGCAGATGCTACAGATGCTGAAGAAGAGACGGCGGCAACGCTCTCCTCTGAAAACTATGTCACGATTCTTGATGAAGAAACGCTGACGGCGTGGATCGAAAAACTGAAGAAAGCGCCGCTTTTTGCTTTTGATACCGAAACTGACAGCCTTGATAATGTATCCGCCAATATGGTCGGCCTGTCATTCGCCGTTGAGCCAGGCATCGCAGCTTATGTACCGGTTGCTCATGACTATCTGGATGCGCCGGATCAGATCCCGCGCGACCGCGTGCTGGAACTGCTGAAGCCCTTACTGGAAGACGATAAGGCTCTGAAGGTTGGACAGAACCTCAAGTATGATCGCGGTATTCTGGCTAACTATGACATTGAGCTGCGCGGTATTGCCTTTGATACCATGCTGGAGTCCTACATTCTTGACAGCGTAGCGGGCCGCCATGATATGGATAGCCTTTCCGATCGCTGGTTGAAGCACAAAACCATTACCTTTGAAGAGATTGCCGGCAAGGGTAAAAATCAGCTCACCTTTAATCAAATCGCACTGGAAGAAGCTGGTCGTTACGCGGCGGAAGATGCTGACGTGACTCTGCAACTGCATTTGAAAATGTGGCCAAAGCTTCAGAAAAATGAAGGCCCGCTGAACATCTTTAAAAATATAGAAATGCCGTTAGTGCCAGTGTTATCCCGCGTTGAGCGTAATGGCGTGAAGATTGACCCAGCCGTGCTGCATGCGCATTCTCAGGAAATCGCCAAGCGCCTGATTGAGCTGGAGAAGAAGGCATATGATATTGCAGGTGAAGAGTTTAACCTCTCTTCGCCTAAGCAGCTGCAAACCATCCTGTTTGAAAAACAAGGGATTAAACCACTGAAGAAGACGCCGGGCGGCGCTCCGTCTACGTCGGAAGAGGTGTTGGAAGAGCTGGCTCTGGATTATCCGCTGCCAAAAGTTATCCTTGAATATCGTGGCCTGGCAAAACTCAAATCTACTTATACCGATAAGCTGCCGTTGATGATCAGCGCGAAAACGGGTCGCGTGCATACATCTTATCACCAGGCGGTCACTGCAACGGGACGCCTGTCATCTACCGATCCGAACCTGCAGAACATTCCGGTACGTAACGAAGAAGGACGCCGTATTCGTCAGGCGTTTATTGCTCCGGAAGATTACCTCATTGTCTCCGCCGACTACTCGCAAATTGAATTGCGCATTATGGCGCATCTGTCGCGCGATAACGGTCTGCTAACCGCGTTTGCGGAGGGGAAAGATATCCACCGTGCTACTGCGGCAGAGGTTTTTGGTTTGCCGCTTGAAAGCGTGAGCAGCGAACAGCGACGCAGCGCAAAGGCTATCAACTTTGGCCTGATTTACGGGATGAGCGCATTTGGCCTTGCACGACAGCTCAATATTCCGCGTAAAGAAGCGCAGAAATATATGGACCTCTACTTTGAGCGCTATCCAGGTGTGCTGGATTATATGGAGCGTACCCGTGCGCAGGCAAAAGAGCAGGGGTATGTTGAAACGCTCGATGGCCGCCGACTCTATTTGCCGGACATTAAATCCAGCAACGGAGCACGTCGCGCTGGCGCTGAGCGTGCGGCAATCAACGCGCCGATGCAGGGAACTGCTGCGGATATCATTAAACGTGCAATGATCGCTGTAGATGATTGGTTGTTAAGTGAAAAACCGCGGGTGCGTATGATCATGCAGGTACACGATGAATTAGTCTTCGAAG
Source organism: Klebsiella sp. MISC125 (assembly GCF_051131775.1). Lineage (NCBI taxonomy): Bacteria > Pseudomonadati > Pseudomonadota > Gammaproteobacteria > Enterobacterales > Enterobacteriaceae > Klebsiella > Klebsiella sp. MISC125. The sequence continues at coordinate 6,206,460 of NZ_CP180448.1, read as the reverse complement.
TTCATAAAGACGATTTAGATACGGTCGCGAAAAAGATCCACGAACTGATGGAAAGCAGCACGACGCTGGCTGTTCCGCTGCTGGTAGAAGTGGGTAGTGGGGAAAATTGGGATCAAGCGCACTAAGTGTTCAGTACATAAGGCCATTTTTTGTAAGTGAGTAACATAACTTATACCTTTTTGTGATGATCATTTGAATTTGCTATGTAAAGACTGAAAATAAACTACAAAAATGCTTTATCCATAACGGAAACAAGAGTAGAGTTAAAGACGTAGGGTACAGAGGTAAGATGTTCTATCTTTCAGACCTTTTACTTCACGTAATCGGATTTGGCTGAATATTTTAGCCGCCCCGGTCATTTATGACCGGGGCGTTTTTTATTGCGTGAAAGAAAATTTTTTGCGTATTGATATTGGCAAGGCAGGCTGCCCGGATAAGGCTCTGTATGCCCATACCCGGGAAAATTAACGATAATTACTCGCCGTCTTCAGGCTCTTCCTGAGGAGGAATGTCGTTATACCAGCTATCCAGCTTCTGACGCAGTTTATCTACGCCCTGCTTCTTCAGGGAAGAAAATGCTTCCACTTGCACATCACCATTAAATGCGATTACTGCTTCACGGACCTGGTTGAGCTGGGCTTTGCGCGCGCCACTGGCCAGCTTATCGGCTTTAGTCAGCAGCACCAGAACCGGGATATCGCTTTCAACGGCCCATAGGATCATCTGCTGATCGAGATCTTTAAGCGGATGCCGGATATCCATCAGTATGACCAGTCCTTTCAGACACAGGCGTTTTTCCAGGTATTCACCCAGCGCCCTCTGCCATTTGATTTTCATCTCTTCAGGAACTTGAGCGTAACCATAGCCTGGCAGGTCGACCAGACGTTTTCCCTCAGCAACTTCAAACAGGTTAATGAGCTGCGTACGACCAGGCGTCTTTGATGTACGAGCAAGGCTTTTCTGGTTAGTCAGCGTATTCAGGGCGCTGGATTTCCCTGCGTTAGAGCGGCCAGCGAATGCCACTTCGATACCGGTATCAGAAGGAAGATGGCGGATATCTGGTGCGCTAGTGACAAAATGCGTCAGTTGATAATTCCAGTTGGTCAAGACGGTCGTCTCCGTTAATCAGGCTATGACGGGGATTATACCTGAACAATAGAAAAAGGCTGTTTTTACCGCAACCCACTGGTGTGAGTAAAAGCCACATGCTTTGTAAGACATTGGCCATTGTTGATATAAGACATTTGTGAGAAAAGCCTGATTAAAAAATCACTAACGTTCTATAAATCATACAATTAAACGAAGAGAAGATTCTGAAATTAGCATTTTTTATACCGTTGCTGGTTGTAGGTTTTTCTTAAACCAGTAAAGTAGCGGGCAAGGGCGAAGGAAGCTAACAGGATTAAGACTCAGGACGAGGTGTCAGGAAGCGCCAGGAGGCGAGGACTACGGATTGTCAGGATGACAGGCGTCTGGAGACGTTTTAAAAGGAAATGGATGTAACAGGGACTGTTGGTAGCTAAAGGAAAGACAGGGGTTGTCGTTAGCTAACATGGAAAGTAGAAACCCATTAAGGGTTGTCAGTGCGGAAAAAGGCGACAGAGTAATCTGTCGCCTTTTTTCTTTGCTTGCTTTCTGCTAGATTCCGCCTCAATTCTATACTGAAGAAAACGGCCTGAAGATTAACACCATGAAAAAACCGACATCTGTACCTCGTGGCAAAAAAAGTCGCAAAACGCGTGAAGAATTGAACCAGGAAGCTCGCGATCGTAAGCAGCAGAAGAAACATCGCGGTCATGCGGCAGGAAGTCGTGCGACCGGTGGTGATGCCGCCTCTGCGGGTAAAAAACAAGGCCAACAGCAAGATCCGCGCATTGGCAGCAAAAAACCGATCCCGCTGGGTGTGACAGAGAATGCCCCAGTGATTAAGCAGCACAAACCGAAGAGCGAGAAACCTATGCTTTCACCGCAGGCTGAGCTGGATTTGCTGGAGAACGATGAGCGCCTGGACGCGCTGCTGGAACGTCTGGAAGAGGGCGGAACCTTGAATGCTGAAGAGCAGATCTGGGTTGATGCCAAACTGGACCGTATTGATGAACTGATGCAACAGCTCGGCCTCTCCTACGATGATGACGAAGATGAGGAAGAGGAAGAACGCAAAGAAGATATGATGCGTTTGCTGAAGGGCGGAAACTAACATTTGCACCCCATCGGATTCCCGGTCCTGCTTATAACCCTTTTGGTTATATGTTATCTGCTGTGGTTATTCGTTAAACTACGACGGTTGTCGCGGCGTCAGAAATGGCTGCGCAACCGGCTCATTACCCCAGGTGTGGTTGGGCCGGAGCGGCGTACCCGCCGACGGCACCATCGGAAGGAGTGAGCATGTCTGTGCAGTTAATCGACTGGGATCTGGCCCTGATCCAAAAATATAACTATTCCGGGCCGCGTTATACTTCGTACCCTACCGCGCTGGAGTTTTCTCCGGAATTTGGCGCTGCTGAATTTGACGCAGCGGTAGCCCGTTATCCGCAGCGACCTCTATCGCTGTATGTGCATATCCCGTTTTGCCATAAGCTCTGCTATTTTTGTGGCTGCAATAAAATTGTCACCCGCCAGCAGCATAAAGCCGATCAGTATCTGGACGTCCTTGAGCAGGAGATTATCCATCGCGCGCCGCTTTTTGCGGGTCGCCTGGTTAACCAACTGCATTGGGGCGGCGGTACGCCGACATATTTAAATAAGGCGCAAATTAGCCGCCTGATGAGCCTGCTGCGTACGCATTTCAATTTTAATGCCGAGGCTGAGATTTCCATTGAAGTCGATCCGCGTGAAATTGAGCTTGATGTACTGGATCATTTACGCGCTGAAGGATTCAACCGCTTGAGCATGGGCGTGCAGGACTTCAACAAAGAGGTGCAGCGCCTGGTGAACCGCGAGCAGGATGAAGAGTTTATCTTCGCCCTGCTCAACCATGCCCGAGAGATTGGCTTTACTTCTACCAATATCGATCTGATTTACGGACTGCCGAAGCAAACGCCAGAGAGCTTCGCTTTTACGCTCCAGCGCGTGGCTGAGCTAAATCCCGATCGTCTGAGCGTATTTAACTATGCGCATTTGCCGACGCTCTTCGCCGCACAGCGCAAAATCAAAGATGCCGATTTACCTTCAGCAGAGCAGAAGCTGGATATCCTGCAGGAAACGATTGATTCGCTGACCGCTGCGGGATATCAGTTTATCGGTATGGACCACTTTGCTCGTCCGGACGATGAACTGGCGATAGCCCAACGTGAAGGTATTTTGCATCGCAACTTCCAGGGCTATACCACCCAAGGGGATTCCGATCTGCTGGGGCTGGGTGTTTCGGCGATCAGTATGATTGGCGACTGCTATGCGCAGAACCAAAAAGAGCTGAAGCAGTATTATCAGCAGATTGATGAAACCGGAACGGCCTTATGGCGTGGCATTGCGTTGACTCGCGATGACTGTATTCGTCGCGATGTCATTAAAGCGCTGATCTGCAATTTCCGTCTCGATTTCTCCGCTGTAGAAACGCAGTGGGACTTAGACTTCAATGACTACTTCACTGAAGATATGAAACTGCTGGCGCCGCTGGCCAAAGACGGGCTGGTGGATGTGGATGAGAAAGGGATTCAGGTGACGCCGAAAGGCCGGTTGCTGATTCGCAACATATGCATGTGCTTTGACGCATATTTGCGCCAGAAAGCACGGATGCAGCAGTTTTCACGCGTGATTTAATCTATTCACCCTCTCCTTGCCGGGAGAGGGTGAATTATCAGCTAAACAATCCAACCATCGCCGCACACAAAACAGCAGCTATTGCCGTCTGCGGGGTATGACCGGCTGCGACACCGCTCGATATAATATTTATGAGTGATTCAAGCATGATTTCCCCCTGTCTTTCCGGGCACGATCATACTCAACGCATTTGAACAGTAAAGTACAAAATAGCAGCAGTTTGCGCTGGCAGACTATTTTTTACACGACACTATTCTACTACTCCATTCCCAGTTCTTTTAGCTTACGTGTCAACGTATTACGGCCCCATCCCAGCAGGCGTGCTGCTTCTTGTTTATGCCCCTGAGTGTGGCGTAGCGCGGTGGTCAATAGCGTGCGCTCCATCTCCGGCTGTGCTTCTGACAGCAGGTTTTGATGACCGGAACGTAAAGCGCGGTCGGCCCATTGCCCCAACAGCGTGGCCCAGCTATCCGGCAGCATTTGCGTCGGATTATCCGGTATCGCGGTTTCAAACAGCTCACTGGGAAGATCCTGGGTCAGAACCTCCTGGCCTGCCGCCATCACCGTCAGCCAACGACAGGTGTTCTCCAGTTGACGCACGTTACCCGGCCAGGCCAGCCGGGTTAGCGCCATCTCCGTTTCCGGGTGCAGCAGCTTGGCTTCAACGCCGAGTTCACGAGCAGCAACTTGCAGGAAGTGGCGCGCCAGCCGCGGAATATCTTCCCGACGCTCGCGTAGCGGCGGGAGATGGACGCGAATCACGTTCAGGCGGTGGAATAAGTCCTCGCGGAATTTTCCTTCCTGTACGCGCAGCTCAAGATTCTGGTGGGTGGCGGCGATAATGCGCACATCCACTTTCACCGGCGCATAGCCGCCTACGCGATAAAACTGGCCATCAGCCAGCACGCGCAGCAACCGAGTTTGTACGTCCAGCGGCATATCGCCGATTTCATCGAGGAACAACGTGCCGCCGTCTGCCTGTTCAAAACGCCCCTGGCGTACGGTATTCGCGCCCGTAAAGGCCCCTTTCTCGTGGCCGAACAGTTCTGATTCAATCAAGTCTTTGGGGATTGCCGCCATATTCAGCGCGATAAATGGTGCCTTAGCGCGCGGGCTGTGGCGGTGCAGAGCATGGGCAACTAGCTCTTTACCGGTACCGGACTCGCCGTTGATCAGCACGCTGATGGAGGAACGCGACAGGCGGCCTATAATGCGAAAAACGTCCTGCATTGCTGGCGCTTCGCCGATAATATCGGCCGCTGGGCTATTTATTGGCGCATTTCGCGGCTGCTGCTGTTCCTGATAATGGCTGATTGCGCGGTCGACCAGCGCCACCGCTTCATCAATATCAAACGGTTTTGGTAGATAATCAAAGGCACCTTGCTGATAAGCGCTGACCGCCGCGTCCAGATCTGAATGCGCCGTCATTATGATGACCGGGAGCATCGGGTGACGCTGTTTAATTTGTTTCAGCAGCGCCAGCCCATCCATTCCCGGCATACGGATATCAGACAGCAGGACATCCGGGGTTTTGGTGGTGAGGGCATCAAGCACCTCGCTGCCGCTCTCAAACGTTGTACAACTCAAGCCAGCCCCGGTGAGCGCGCGTTCAAGCACCCAACGGATGGAGCTATCGTCATCAACGATCCATGCTATCCCTCGTTGCATAAACACCTCTACTTCCGAATAGGCAGGTACACCGAGAATTCGGTATGCCCTGGCCAACTGGTAAATTCAATTTTGCCGGAGTGCTGATCGATAAGGCTGCGGGCGATAGACAGCCCGAGGCCAGTACCGCCTTCGCGCCCGCTCACCATCGGATAAAACAGCGTATCCTGTAAGTGAGACGGTATTCCCGGGCCGTTATCTTCAACGTCAATACGTGCTGCAAGGCGGTAGCGAACCCCGTGCAGAGTCAGCTGGAACGCCGTACGGGTACGCAGGACTATCTCTCCGCCATCAGGCCCCAGCGCTTGCAGCGCATTGCGGACGATATTCAGCAGCACTTGTTCAATTTGATCCGGGTCGTGTGGGAGTTCCGGCAGGCTTGGGTCGTAATCACGAACCAGTTTGACGTTATCCGGCAACTCCATAGACACCAGCTTCACCACTCGCTCTGCAACCTTGTGAATGCTCTCTGTGACGTGCATTCCAGGATGCTGCGGTCCCAGCAGGCGGTCAACCAGATTTCTTAACCGATCGGCCTGCTCAATGATGACTTTGGTGTATTCCGTCAACGAAGGATCGGGCAGCGCTTTGCTCAGCAACTGCGCTGCACCGCGCAGGCCACCCAACGGGTTTTTAATCTCGTGGGCCAAACCGCGCACTAAGTCACGCGCGGCAATCTGCTGTGCGTGCTGAAGCTGTTCCTGGCTCAGACGACGCTGATTATCCATCGGTGCCATTTCCAGCAAAATGTAGCCCTCAGGAAGGCGCTGTGCCGTCAGAGACAGGATATGCGACCGACCATCGATGACCAGCGTCACTTCGTTATCGGTAAAGCCCTGGCCCGCCTGCAGGCTCTCCTGCATGAGACCAATATTCAGCGAGAAATAGCTCAACAGCTCCGGGAGCGGGGTACCAAATAGCTTACGTGAGCTTTGCGCCAGCAACTGCTGTGCAGCCGGGTTCGCGTAATGCACCGCCAGGTCGTCATCGACCAGTAAGATACTGTTGATTAAAGAGTTAAGGATCTGCCCAGCATCGGGCAGTGTGCCTGTTGCCATCTGACAGTCTCCTGAATTAGAGTGCACCATTTTAGTGCAGTATAGCTTTTTATGAGTAAAAAGCTCATGAGATCAGCGCGTTGGTGGAGAAAAAAGCCCATCCTGAGATGGGCTGAAAGTTTCCACGGCAACAAAACATCCTCGGTACCCCACGCCACAACACGGAATACCGCGGATTTACAGCAAAATTAAACGCTGTAGTACAGCTCGAACTCAACCGGGTGCGGAGTCATGCGTACACGGTCGTTCTCTTCAATACGCAGGGCGATGTAAGCATCGATTGCGTCGTTGGTGAATACGCCACCAGCGGTCAGGAATTCACGGTCAGCATCCAGTTCGTTCAATGCTTCTTCCAGAGAACCTGCAACCTGTGGGATCTCTTTCGCTTCTTCCGGCGGCAGATCGTACAGGTTTTTGTCCATCGCTTCGCCCGGATGGATTTTGTTCTTGATACCGTCAAGGCCAGCCATCAGCAGTGCAGCAAAGCACAGGTACGGGTTAGCAGCCGGATCCGGGAAGCGGACTTCGATACGACGCGCTTTCGGAGAGGTCACTACCGGAATACGGATGGAAGCGGAGCGGTTACGGGCAGAGTAAGCCAACATGACCGGTGCTTCATAACCCGGGACCAGACGCTTGTAAGAGTTGGTGGTCGGGTTCGCCAGGGCGTTAATGGCTTTAGCGTGCTTGATTACGCCGCCGATGTAGAACAGCGCTTGTTCAGACAGGCCTGCGTATTTGTCGCCAGAGAACAGGTTTACGCCGTTCTTGGACAGGGACATGTGGCAGTGCATACCGGAACCGTTATCGCCGAACATCGGTTTTGGCATAAAGGTCGCTGTTTTACCGAAGCGGTGTGCGACGTTGTGCACGACGTATTTGTAGATCTGAATTTCGTCCGCTTTTTTGGTCATGGTGTTAAAGCGGGTAGCGATTTCGTTCTGACCGGCAGTCGCCACTTCGTGGTGGTGAGCTTCAACAACAAGGCCCATCTCTTCCATGATCATACACATGGTAGAACGGATATCCTGAGAAGAGTCTACCGGCGGAACCGGGAAATAACCGCCTTTCACGCCCGGACGGTGGCCTTTGTTGCCGCCTTCATATTTGGTGGAAGAGTTCCATGCGCCTTCGATATCATCGATAGCAACGTGAGAACCGGAGATGGACGCACCAAAACGGATGTCATCGAACAGGAAGAATTCAGGTTCTGGCCCGAACAGCACGGTATCCGCAATGCCGGTTGCGCGCAGGTATTCTTCCGCACGTTTGGCGATGGAGCGCGGGTCACGGTCATAGCCCTGCAGGGTGCCTGGTTCCAGGATATCGCAACGGATGATCAGCGTCGGTTCTTCGTAGAACGGGTCGATCAGCGCGGTAGTTGCGTCCGGCATCAGAACCATGTCGGATTCGTTAATACCTTTCCAGCCGCCAATCGAGGAGCCATCAAACATTTTGCCTTCTTCGAAGAATTCGGCATTTACCTGATGAGAAGGAATAGTAACGTGCTGTTCTTTACCTTTGGTATCGGTGAAGCGCAGATCGACAAACTTCACTTCGTGCTCGTTCAGCATCGTCAAAACGTGTTCAGCGGACATACTTAAACTCTCCCGGATTGGTCATTGTCGTCGTGGTAACGAAAACTTTCTAACTGCTTAAGGTGGCGTTGTTGCCTTAAAAAATATAAAGCGAAATCTGTGCCAACTTTTAAATTGCCCCCAAAAGGCGTTATCATGCACACCATCGTGCAAAAGGGCTGCACCATTATGAATGCATTGCACTATAATAGTGCAATTGTGTGAACATTGGGCACTTATTTGGTGCAATTGACCTTTAATAACCCTTTTAACGCTCCGTGAAAGCGGTCACAAAGAAACTCTGCAATACTTGTTTGCGGGGGATGTTTGTGATCCTGTTTTGTAGTGCGATTAATCCGTGTACAATAACGCGCTATTTCTAAATGCCTGAGGCAAAGTTGTGATCGAAAATTTGCGTAACATCGCCATCATCGCGCACGTTGACCATGGTAAAACTACCCTGGTTGATAAGCTGCTGCAGCAATCCGGTACGTTCGATGCGCGTGCCGAAACTCAAGAGCGTGTGATGGACTCCAACGATTTGGAGAAAGAGCGTGGGATTACCATCCTGGCTAAAAACACCGCTATCAAATGGAATGATTACCGTATCAACATCGTTGATACCCCGGGGCACGCCGACTTCGGTGGTGAAGTTGAACGTGTCATGTCCATGGTCGATTCCGTTCTGCTGGTCGTTGATGCAATGGATGGTCCGATGCCGCAGACGCGCTTCGTGACCAAAAAAGCCTTTGCTCATGGCCTGAAGCCAATTGTTGTTATCAACAAAGTTGACCGTCCGGGCGCACGCCCTGACTGGGTTGTCGATCAGGTATTCGACCTGTTCGTAAACCTCGACGCTACCGACGAACAGCTGGACTTCCCTATCGTTTACGCTTCTGCGCTGAACGGTATCGCGGGTCTGGATCACGAAGATATGGCTGACGATATGACTCCGCTGTATCAGACTATCGTCGATCGCGTACCGGCTCCGAACGTTGACCTTGATGGCCCGCTGCAGATGCAAATCTCCCAGTTGGACTACAACAACTACGTTGGCGTCATCGGCATCGGCCGCATCAAACGCGGTAAAGTGAAGCCGAACCAGCAGGTTACTATCGTTGATAGCGAAGGCAAAACCCGTAACGGTAAAGTCGGTAAAGTTCTGACCCATCTGGGTCTTGAGCGTATCGAGAGCGACGTTGCAGAAGCTGGCGATATCATCGCGATCACCGGTCTGGGCGAGCTGAACATCTCTGACACCATCTGCGATACGCAGAATGTTGAAGCGCTGCCGGCGCTGTCTGTTGATGAGCCGACCGTAACCATGTTCTTCTGCGTTAACACCTCTCCGTTCTGTGGCAAAGAAGGTAAGTACGTTACCTCTCGTCAGATCCTTGACCGCCTGAACAAAGAGCTGGTGCACAACGTGGCGCTGCGCGTTGAAGAAACTCCGGATGCAGACGCATTCCGCGTTTCTGGCCGTGGTGAACTGCACCTGTCTGTTCTTATTGAGAACATGCGTCGTGAAGGTTTCGAGATGGCGGTTTCCCGTCCGAAAGTAATCTTCCGCGAAATCGATGGCCGTAAACAAGAGCCGTTCGAAAACGTCACGCTGGACGTCGAAGAGCAGCACCAGGGTTCTGTGATGCAGGCACTGGGTGAGCGTAAAGGCGATCTGAAAAACATGAATCCAGATGGCAAAGGCCGCGTACGTCTTGACTACGTGATCCCAAGCCGTGGTCTGATCGGTTTCCGTTCAGAATTCATGACCATGACCTCCGGTACCGGTCTGCTGTACTCCACCTTCAGCCATTACGACGACGTTCGTGCGGGTGATGTGGGTCAGCGTCAGAACGGCGTTCTGATCTCCAACGGCCAGGGTAAAGCGGTTGCGTTCGCACTGTTCAGCCTGCAGGACCGCGGTAAGCTGTTCCTGGGTCACGGTGCAGAAGTTTACGAAGGCCAGATCATCGGTATTCACAGTCGTTCTAACGACCTGACTGTAAACTGCCTGACCGGTAAGAAACTGACCAACATGCGTGCTTCCGGTACTGACGAAGCGACGACCCTGGTTCCGGCACTGAAAATGACGCTGGAGCAAGCTCTTGAGTTCATCGATGACGACGAACTGGTAGAAGTAACCCCGACTTCTGTCCGTATCCGTAAGCGTCATCTGACCGAGAACGATCGTAAACGCGCGATGCGTGGTTCTAAAGAAGATTAATTAACGCTTCTTGCTATGAAAAAGCCGCTGATTATCAGCGGCTTTTTTTTGCCTAAAAAACTTAAAAGAAATACTTCACCCCAGCGCGAATCTGGTTTTGCTCCCGGTGGTACGGCTCCACATTGCGATCCAGCCAGCGTAGTTCAAAGTAAGGCAGCCAGTTTTGATTGATCCGATACCTGAAGGTATTGGTAATTTCCCAGTGATGGTCTTTACCGTTGCTACTATTAAAGTCATTCACCCGCGTAAAATAGTGTGGTTCAAAAGTATAAGAGAATTTATCGGTGATAATAAAATTCCAATAGGTACCTACTTCGTAGGTATCATTATTATCTTGCTCACCGTTTAAGTCAGTTGAGCTGTAGTTATTGTGATTATAGCGGTTACGCACGGTCAGATTAAACCACGGGGTAAATTTGTAATTCACATCCAGATAAACCGCACCGCTGGAGCCAATGCTCTTGTCGGTAATTAACCCTCCCGGCTGAATCGTTAATTTATCCGTTGGTCTGAATAGCGGATACCAGCCTTCGATTTCGTTATAGCCATGCTTTAACTCATCCTTGCGTTGCAGAGTATAGGTGTTGGTGAGCATCAGGCCAGCGCCCATATCAAAGTTATAGCCAACGCGCAGCATGACCTCCATCTGATCGGATGCAAGGTTATACGCCTCGCGATTTTCCACATAAGCAACAGCAAACGCAGAGGTAGAGATAACAGAGGTTAACAGAAGTATCGCGTTTATTTTTTTCATAATAAATCCATTTTTTAACGTAGGGGAGCCGCTATCCATTAAAATGGATAGAGCGGCAATAATTAAAAAAGAGGTCTTTTAGTTATTCACAATACCGGGTTGTGTTGTTTTTTTCGTTGGCCAATTTCCTCGATAATAAAAGCAAAACGGCTTTCATTGAGCTTATAAAATAAGCCCATAGTGAATGCCGCGATAATCGCCAGACTGCAGGGCCAGAGGAAAATAAGCTGGCGTAAACCGAGTAGCGTAGTTTCACTTTGCGCAACATTGGGGATATAACCAATTTGCGTCAGCATAATTCCTGGCAAGAACCCAGCAAGCGCTGCGGAAATTTTTCGTGAAAAGGTATAACCGGTATAAACCGACCCTTCCGCACGAATACCCGTTTTCCACTCACCATAATCAACCGTATCCGGAACCAGCGCCCAGTTCAGACTGTTAACGAAGGCGGTGCCAAAGAAGGCCATGCAGGAGAACGTCACAAATAAAAATGATGTACTTCCCCAGAAAAAGTTCAGCACATCGCCTATGGCCCACAATGCCAGCCCACCCAGGTAAACCTGCTTTTTACCGAAGCGCTTCACCGTTGTGGGGACAAGAAAAACGCCCACCAGGATACAACCCATACTGAAAAAGCCCATCCATGACAGCAGATGGATATCGTTCAGTACGTACTGGGTGTAATAGACCTGAATCGCCAGCTTGATGTTAAATGCCGCCAGCGTACACAGGTTAGCAATACACAGCACCAGCAGAGGGGGGTTACGGAAAATCGCGCAGAACGACTTGAGAATACTGGGTTTATGATGATCCGGTACGATTTCAATATAGCGCTCTTTCACCCCGCTAAAGCACCACCACATGCTGAATAACCCGCAAACGGAGAAGATCAGCGCAGCAATCAGATAGCCAAGTGAAGGTGAACTTGTAAAAAGCGCCTGAATGGGCATAAAGCCAACGGTACACAGCAACAGGCCCAGGGTTGCGCCGCCCTGTCGCCACGCGGCGAGTTCTGCGCGCTGGTGCGGGTTTTTAGTGATGGCGGGAACCATCGCCCCGTAAGAGCAGTTCATCAGGCTATAGAACAGACCGAACAACATAAACAGCACCGTCGCCAGCCCCGTTTTCACCGTTAGCGTAAAATCTGTCGCTAAAAACTGCGCTGTGGCGACCAGCGCGACGGGGAATGAGGCATACAGAATAAAAGGCCTGAATTTCCCCTTTGCGCCGATATTACGCCGCGAGTCCAGTAATACGCCGGTCAGCATATCGGTGAAGGCGGTGAAGAACTTCGCTACCAGAAAGATGATCCCGCCGTAATATGCAGGCATCCCTAGTTCATCGGTATAAAATTTAAGCAAATACAGCGTGCCGATACACAGCATCAAATTTGAGCCGAAGTCACCCACGCCATAGGCGCATTTTTCCCGTAGGCTCAGTTTTAGCGTTAGCGGATCATGGTCAGACATAATCGCTCCTCAATAACGCCCCGTAGGGCGCTATTCATTATTATTATCAGACAGGTTGTTTACGGGCTTCTATCTCTTCAACGATGCGGACATACATCTTCTCGTTAAGGTTGTAGAAACAGCCCATCGCCACGATGGTGATCACCGCTAGCGCGCACGGATAAATAAAAATCAGCTGGCGTAAGCCTTCGACGGTACCCGCCGATTGCACCACGTTGGGCACGTAGCCAATCTGGGTCAGCATCCAGCCGGGGAAGAAGCCAGCCAGCGCCTGCGACACTTTACGGAAGAAGGTAAATCCGGTGTACACCGTACCTTCAGAACGCACGCCGGTGCGCCATTCGCCATATTCCACCGTGTCGGAGACCAGCGCCCAGTTCAGGCTGTTGACGAACGCCGAACCAAAGAAGGCCAGACAGGAGAAAGCAACAAAACTGACCGACCCGCCGCCAAAGAAGTAGTTGAGCAGATCGCCCGCAATCCAAATCAGCAGGCCGCCGATATAAACCTTCTTCTTACCAAAGCGTCTGACCATCATGGGCATTAAAAAGACGCCAATAAAGATACAGCCCATGCTGAAAAATCCCATCCAGGAGAGGAGGATGGGGTCATTCAGTACGTACTGGGTGTAATAGACCTGAATCGCTAGCTTGACGTTAAACGCGCCGAGCGTACAGAGGTTGGCAATGCACAGAATAAACAGCGGGCGGTTGCCAGCGATGGCGCGGAAGGATTGCAGTAACCCCGGCTTTTGCGCCGCATCAACGGGCTTAACTTCGACGTAGCGCTCTTTAACTCCCGCATAGCATAGCCACATAAACAGCAGGCCGAACAGGGAGAACAGCGTGGCGGCGAAGATATAACCCAGTTGCGAGTTGCCTTCGATCAGGTTCATCACTGGCACAAAGCCGACGGTGCACAGCAGCAGGCCGAGCGTCGCGCCGCCCTGACGCCAGGCGGCAAGCGAAGCGCGCTCATCCGGGTTTTTCGTTATCGCGGGTACCATCGCGCCATAAGAGCAGTTCATCATGCTGAAGAACAGTCCGTACAGCATAAACAGCACCGTCGCCATCACCGTTTTGCCGGTGATTTCAAACGGCGTGCCGACAAAGTTAGCGATAGCCAGAAGCGTAACCGGGAAAGCTGCGTAAATCAGGAATGGACGGAATTTACCTTTTGGACCGATTTTACGCCGCGAATCGAGCATAATCCCGGTGCCCATATCGGTAAATGCGGTAAAAAACTTGGCGATAAGGAAAATAATACCGCCGTAAGTTCCCGGTAAACCAAGGACATCGGTATAAAATTTGAGTAAATAGAGCGTGCCAATGTCCAGCAGGATATTGGAACCTAAATCACCCAGCCCATAGGCGAGTTTTTCTTTAAAAGGCAAGCGTAGGGTTGCCGGATTAGCTGAATTTTGACTCATTGTTATTCTCCGTTTGCCCGCGAGTCTCCCCGCGGGCGAGCCGTATTAGATGTGGCGTAAAGTGGCAAACAGCGATGCCCACTCACTCTTCGCGCGATAGAAGACGGGTGGCTGGCCAATTGGCGCATCGACGGTAATTTCGCCGCCCTGGTGAGTTTCACCGGTCCAGACGTTGACCCAGCTGTCTTCTGGCAGATACAGCGTCCAGTCGCATTTATCCTGTTCGTGAACCGGCGCAACCAACAGATCCTGACCCAGCAGATACTGATATTTCAGGGTATAGGTGGCTGCATCGTCTTCGTAATGCAGGAACAGCGGGCGCATCACCGGCAGGCCGGAGGCGGCGTTCTGCGCAACGGCCTGTTTGAGATACGGTTTCAGGGTGGTGAAGACGGTGGTCATACGGGCAAAGTGGGCGATAGTCTCTTCATCGCCATCAAACTGCCAGTTATCGCCTGGGCGGTTACCTTCGTGGGTGCGCATCATCGGGGTGAAGGCGCTGAAGTCACACCAGCGCAGCAGCAGCTCTTTCGTGCGTTTCATGTCAAACAGGGTCGTGTAGCCGCCGATATCGCTGTGGTGCAGGCCGTGGCCGGTCATCGCCAGCGACAGCGCCGCAGGGACGACCGAAGCCAGGCCATCGTCGAGACTCCAGTCCACGTTTTGGTCGCCCGCCCACATCATGGTGGAGTACTTCTGGCTGCCGGTGTAACCCGCACGCATAAAGAACAGGATCTCGCCGAGCTTGCCGGTCTCCTGTAGCGCCTCGTAGTTACATTTCGCCCACAGCGCAGGCCAGGCGTTGTGCATGATCTCGGCGCTGACGCCGTTGTGCAGATACGTATCGGTCGGCAGGTATTCGCCAAAATCTGCCATCCAGCCGCCGCAACCGAGCTCAATCATGTTCTTTTTGATGACTTCTTTGAACCAGTCGTAGGCTTCCGGGTTAGTCAGATCGACCACGCCGCCGTAAAACTCGCCGAACTCAACCAGGTAGTCACCGCCAGCGGCATCTTTTGCCAGATAGCCGCGTTCTGCCGCTTCGGCGCAGAGATCTTTATCGCTGGCAACGTACGGGTTGATATACGAGAGGAACTGCACGCCTTCTTCTTTCCACTGCTTAATACGGCTATCCAGCTGTGGGTAGTTGTCGCTGTTCCACTTCCAGTTCCACATCACGCGCTTGCCAAAGGAGGTCATACGGATCCCGGACCAGTCCTGCGCCCAGATGCCGTTCACCTTCACGCCCGCGTTGCGCATGGTGTCCAGTTTGTTCTGGCAAACCTCGGTGCCGCCCTGAATACCCAGCGTGACGCCGTCGTAAATCCAGTCCGGCAGCTCTGACTGGCGGCCTAACAGCGCGGTCAGTTTTTCCAGCAGGGAAATATAGGTGTCGGCGCACTCAAAGCGCAGGGTGGTTTTGTCTTCCCACAGCGCCAGTTCGTGATACTCCGGTGCGCTAAAGTCGAAATTCATGTAGCAGCTGTTATCAACGTGGCAGTAGTATTTTTGCGTGCTGACAAAGGTTGGTTGCGGGAAGAAGGTCCAGTAATAGTCGCCGCCCGCGTTCTCTTTGCAGTCCGCCTGCCAGGTGACATAACTATTTTTATTACGACCCACGCCCTGTTCGCTGGTCCACAGTGGGAACGGCTTGCCGCGTAAATCAAAGTAAGAGAACTGTTCGCCGCAGCCGTAGATATGATCGGCCGGGTTAGCGGCCAGCCGCAGCCAGATGCGATTGTGGCTCAGATCGTCGTTTTGCAGATCCAGCTTCAGGCGGCCCTGTTCATCAGTGGAGATTTTCAGGGTCGCGTTGATGGTGGTGCCGCGGCTGAAATCGACCCGCCAGCCGTCAGACGATTCACTGACCGTGGCACTCGTGAGAGCAATTTTTTCATTCAGTTTGTCTTTAATACTGAAGTTGCCGCGAAACATATCAATATCCGCGACGCCGGCGCCAATCCACAGGCAAGGAGTTTGCGAGGTATGGCGCAGAATCAGGCGCTGTTGATACGTTAGCGCAAAGCCATCCTGTAGGGTTGTGAGTTCTAATGCGCTTGACCGTTGTTGTAACGAATTCATTTTCGTCTCCGTAGATATAGGGTAATTCGGTAATTTTTGCGTCGGAATGGGGCTATTCAGCGCCGATCAAAAAGCGCATCCGGTGCATCTCGCCAGGGGCAAGAGAAATAAGGCCAATTCCGGAATTAAAGGCATCAGGCGGACAGGTCATGGGCTCGACGGCGAGTCCTTGTCGATGTAACTTCTCGCCGCTGTAAACCTGCAGCCAGGGTTGGTCGCAGCGCAGAAACGTCGTCATATTTTTTGCTGCGCTGAACATCCTGACTTCCCACTCATCGTCCGGCGCTGTCGTTTTAAAGGTGTGATCGATCTGCGTCGCCGCGATAGGGCGTGGTGTGGTGAAATTTAGCTCTGTGTGCTCAACGCGATGCAATTCCTGGGTATCAATGCTCAATACCTCGTCTGCCGGAAGGATTAGCGTACAGCTATCAATTTTCTCAAGATCGCAGGTTAAATAGGGATGCGCGCCGGAACCGTAAGGGGCTGGTTGATCGCCGATATTGAGCGTGCTGATAGAAACATGCAGACCGCCTATGGCGTCCAGGCGGTACATGACTTCGACAAGCAGCGAAAAGGGATAGCCGTAAGAAGGTGGCAGAAAAATCATCAGCGACGCTTCCGATGCCGACTGCTGGTTAATCTGCCAATCCCGCCAGGCTAAAAGGCCATGAATCGCGCTCTGCGAAGCAAGGTCGTTAACGGCAAGCTGAAATGCCTTGCCGTTATGCTGATAGCAGCCGTTTGCTATGCGATTTGGCCAGGGAACCAATATTTTCCCCAGATGCGCCAGCGGCATCTCTTCAGGCTTGTGCGGAATAACAACGTGACGCCCATGGTGCGTCAGTTCTGCCAGTCCCGCGCCAACCGTGACGATTTTTGCCTGATAGTGTCCGGCCTGAAGTTGAATGGTTTTTCCGCCGCTGTGCATGGCTGCTATCCTTATGACCTATTTTGCGTTGATATCCAGAAGACCAGCAGCAACCGCCGGAGCCAGCCCAGGTGCCAGGGGCAGGCGCGGGATCACCAGGCAGTGCAGCAGGTGGTAAATATCCTGCTTGCCGTCCCAGACTTTGGTGGTCACCTTGTTATCGGTATCCAGCTCCTGCCACCATGAACCGGTCTCGTAGTCCATCAGATAAGTGATGCAGTAATCCCACCACGTCTGGTACCAGGCTTCGTACTGGCTGTCGCCGGTGAGGGTGTACAGGGCGTAGGCGGTGCCCATCGCTTCGACGATCGGCCAGCGCACTCTTTCGCGAACGATCGGTTTACCGTCCCAGTCCACCGAGTAGACAAAGCCGTCCGCGCCGTCCGGTGCCCAGGCATCGCGGATGGTGGCGTGGAATAAACCTTTAGCATCTTCCAGCAGCCAGGCTGGTGGCGTTTCGAAGCGAGCTTCCAGCGCGGCGTGCAGATGCAGCATCAATCTGCCCCACTCGATCCAGTGGCCCGGAGTGCCGCCGTAGGCGCGGAAGCGATGCGCTGGGTTGTCTTTGTTGTAATCGCGAATAGGGTTCCACTGCGAATCGAAGTGCTCGTTAACGCGATACTCACCGCTGCGGGCCACGTCGTGAATAATCACCGACGCGATGCGTAGCGCCCGATCCAGCCATTTACGATCATGAGTGACGTCGTAAACGATCAGGAAGGCTTCAACTGCGTGCATGTTGGCGTTGCCGCCGCGATAATCTTCCGTCTGGCTGAAGGCTTCGTCCCAGGACTCCAGGCACATCTGCTCATCTTCACTCCAGAAGTATTTTTCAATCACTTCGATGGCGTCATTGAGCAGTTGTCTGGCCTGTGGATGACCGGTCGTGACCGCGCTTGCCGCGCCAAGCAACACAAAGAAATGCTGATAGCCCTGCTTGGAGGCATCCGTCACGCCTTCGTCATTAACGCAGGCGTACCAGCCGCCGTAGCGTTTGTCGCGCAATGCGCCGTTCAGAGCGTTGATCCCGTGACTGACTAATTGATACGCACCGGGGCGACCCATGGATGCGGCAACGGAATAGACGTGCAGCATTCGGGCAGTGATCCACAGATGCGTTCCCATATCCGTTCTGACCTGACCACTATTTCCCAGCCAGCCAAATCCGGTCGGTACCGCCGCGTTCTTGCCAAAGTTAAAGATGCGGTCGGTTTCCTGCTCCAGCCAGCGGTTGTGGCTCAAGGTGTTAAACCATTTCATTCTTCGATCCTCGTATTAACGGCGGCGAGCCATCATTTCATCGACGATATCGCCCAGACGCTGCAACTTCGGTGCAGAAACATCGCGCAGCATCAGCTCGGTATCCGGCAGCCCCACAACCGATGACCAGACCGCACGCCCCGCCAGGAAGCCTGATGCGCCAGCGGTCATTGCAACGCTGACCGCGCGAGGAAACAGTTTTTCATCGACACCTGAGGAGAGAATGACCCACGGCATGCTGATGTTTTCATTCAGGCGTTGGGAGGCGGTGAGTAGCTCTTGCGCAGAGCCCTTGCCGTACAGCGGCATTTCGACTTTGTAGAGATCGGCACCGCTGTCGCCCAGCTCTTTAGCGGCATCGATAATGGCCTGCTCGCGATCGAACTTATCGCCACGACGCGGCGGACGTACTACCGGTTCGATAATGCTCAGCAGGCCACTGGAGTGGCATAGCTCGTTGAACTCTTTCACCATGTCCAGACGCTGCTGGGCATCTTCATCGCTGCGCCACAGCACCAGCAGTTTTAATGCTTTGGCACCGTCCTGCTTCACGGCCTGCGGATCGATATTTTTATCAATCACCACGCTATCAACGGGGATGCCGTTGCCGGGAATAAACTCGTCGGCGGCGACAATCATGGCGCAGCTTTTGGCTACCGCGTTTTGCTCCACCACCTGGCGGTAACAGAATTGCTGATCGACCAGAATGGCCGAGGCATAAGGAGAAAGAATCTTCGCCGCATTCACTTTGAAATCGGTCAGCACGCTGTCGCTGACCGGGGATTTCGCCCCCGCTGCGGCAAACATTAAGCGCATGGCTTCGCGTTGATCGACGGCCAGCATGGCAAAACCGCCGGAAGCTCGGGTGATATCTTTCAGGGTGTACTTCGTCATTGTTCAGTCCTCAGTCCTTTTACTTATCAATGTTGATTGTTCAGTCCGGCAGATGCGCGAACCTGCTCAAGAATGGCGCTCCAGTCTTCCCGACCACGACCTGCAGCGCGCGCCTGGTTATAAACTTCACGGGAGGCGGCCCCGAGCGGCATCGGCACATGCAGCTGATTGGCAACATCCAGCGCGATGCCAAGATCTTTGTGGGCCAGATCGATCATGAAGGCCGGAGAGAGATCGCCTTTCAGCACTTTGTTTGGCCAGGAGGTGGTGAAGTGACCTTTTCCGGCAGGCGTTCCGCTCATCACTTTTAAGGCCACATCGAAGGAGAGGCCGAGCGCTTCGCACAGCACGGCGGCTTCGGCGGACAGCGCATTCAGCGCAATGCTCATATAGTTGTTGATAAGCTTCACGCGGATACCCATACCCGGACCGCCTGTATTGACCTGTTCGTTACCCATCGCCATCAGTACCGGCGTTGCGCGTTCGACCTGCTCTGCCGTGCCACCCGCCAGCAGCAGCAATGTCCCCGCGATGGCGTGATCTGAAGTGCGCCCGACCGGGCAATCCATCATGTCGAAGCCTTTGGCGCGCATATCGGTAATCAGTTTGTCGGTTTGCAGCGGGTGAATAGTCGACATATCAATCACCAGCGCTTGTGGGGAAAGGGTTTCGCAGACGCCTGATTCACCGAATAAAACGCCGCGTACCAGATCGCCGTTTGGCAGCATCATGATGACAAACTCTGCCTCTTTCGCTGCCTGTGCTGGACTGGTGGCAGGACGCGCCCCTTTTTCCACCAGCTGCTGCATGGCATTCGGGTTAATGTCAAAGACGCTGAGCTGATGGCCCTGCTTCAACAGGTTGCTCGCCATGGGGGAACCCATCTGACCTAATCCGATAAATGCTATAGCTGCCATAACGTTCTCCTGAGACGTGGTGTCATTTTTTGTCATTTAAAATGGGTTTTTATTGTCTGTTTTTGATCGTATTTGTAATTTATAGTCAAAAAATTGACAGCCGTCACTTTTTAAACATTTTGTGAAATTAAAATGATCCCATCTCCAAACGTTTAAGGAATGACCATGATTCACGTTGCTTGTGTGGGTATTGCCGTGATGGATCGCATCTATTACGTAGAAGGTTTACCGTTTGAAGGAGGGAAGTATGTGGCGAAGCGCTATACGGAAGTGGGCGGCGGGCCTGCCGCAACGGCGGCTGTGGCGGCGGCGAAACTGGGCGCGCAGGTGGACTTTATTGGCCGGGTTGGCGATGACGACACCGGAAACCGCTTGCTGGCGGAACTGGAGTCCCTGGGGGTAAATACTCGCTACACCCGGCGCTATACGGGAGCGAACTCTTCACAATCGGCAATAATGGTTGATGCGAAGGGGGAGCGGATTATCGTCAACTACCCTAGTCCGGATTTACTGCCGGATGCCGACTGGTTGAATGCGATTGATTTTTCCCAGTGGGACGTGGTGCTGGCAGATGTTCGCTGGCACGAAGGGGCAAAGCAGGCATTTACCCTCGCGCGTCGGGCTGGAGTGATAACCGTGCTGGATGGTGATGTTACGCCGCAGGACATTAGCGAGCTGGTGGCGTTAAGCGATCATGCTGCTTTCTCTGAACCGGGTCTGGCGCGTCTGACCGGGACAGAAGAATCGGAGGCTGGTCTGAAAAAAGCACAAGCGCTCACAAATGGACATGTTTATGTGACGCGAGGCGGGGAAGGCTGTGACTGGATAAAAAATAATGTGTTACAGCATCAACCTGGATTTGCCGTGGATGTGGTTGATACTACCGGTGCAGGAGATGTTTTCCATGGTGCGCTGGCCTTCAGTCTGGCTTCTGGCTGCGCCCAGGAAGATGCCGTCAAGTTTGCCAGTGGGGTTGCGGCACTGAAGTGTACGCGCCCGGGAGGGCGTGCGGGTATCCCTGACTGTGATCAAACCCGATCTTTTCTGTCACTTTTTGTATAAAATGCCAGGGCAATGGTTTTTCGAGGAAATTTCATGAGTCTTACCGAACTGACCGGTAACCCGCGGCACGATCAGCTGCTTATGCTGATTAGCGAGCGCGGTTATATGAATATTGACGAGCTGGCCAGCCTGCTGGATGTTTCCACGCAGACCGTGCGCCGTGATATTCGTAAACTAAGCGAACAGGGATTGATTACGCGTCACCACGGCGGGGCGGGCAGAGCGTCGAGCGTGGTCAATACGGCGTTCGAACAGCGTGAAGTCTCATGGACGGAAGAGAAAAAAGCCATCGCGGAAGCGGTGGCTGACTATATTCCGGATGGTTCAACGGTGTTTATTACCATTGGCACCACCGTTGAGCAGGTGGCGCGGGCGTTGTTAAACCATAACCATTTGCGCATCATCACCAACAGCCTGCGGGTGGCGCATATTCTTTATAACAACCCACGCTTCGAGGTTATGGTGCCCGGCGGTACGCTGCGTCCGCACAATAGCGGAATCATCGGCCCTTCCACGACGGCGTTTGTGGCTGACTTTCGGGCTGATTATCTGGTGACAAGCGTCGGGGCCATTGAAAGCGATGGCGCACTGCTGGAGTTTGATGTCAACGAAGCCAGCGTGGTGAAAACGATGATGGCGCACTCGAGGCAAATTCTTCTCGCCGCCGATCATACTAAATATCACGCTTCTGCTGCCGTGGAGATTGGTAACGTCGCGCAGGTGACGGCGCTGTTTACCGATGAGTACCCGTCAGGCGGATTAAAATCGTGGCTGGATGAAAATCAGACAGAAATTATTCTTGCCCAGGAAGAGGGCTAGCTAGCTATTCCTCAGTTCCTGATGTGCTGGGGGTCTTCAACCTTTACTCATGAATAGTAAAACCTCTCCTTTCCCGCTACAGTTAATTTTCCACGGTACAAAAGGAGAGGACCATGCTCTATATCTTTGATTTAGGTAATGTGATTGTCGATATTGACTTCAACCGTGTGCTCGGGACGTGGAGTGATTTAACGCGTATCCCGCTTGCGACGCTGAAGCAGCATTTCGCAATGGGCGAGGCGTTTCATCAGCATGAACGCGGTGAAATCAGCGATGAAGATTTTGCGGCGGCAATGTGCCATGAAATGAGCATGCCGCTTAGCTATGAACAGTTCGCCCATGGCTGGCAGGCCGTTTTTGTTGCCCTGCGCCCGGAAGTCACCACCATTATGCAAAAGCTGCGTGAGCAGGGGCATCGCGTGGTGGTCCTGTCGAATACTAACCGTCTGCATACCACCTTTTGGCCGGATGAATATCCAGAGATACGCGCCGTTGCTGACCATATTTATCTTTCGCAAGAGATGGGGATGCGCAAACCTGAGGCGCGGATCTATCAGAGCGTCCTCGAATCCGAAGGTTTTTCTGCTGAGGATACGGTCTTTTTTGATGATAACGCCGAAAATATCGCGGGCGCTGAGCGGTTAGGGATTACCAGTATTCAGGTGACCGGGAAGGAGACCATTCCCGACTACTTTGCGAAACAGCTATGCTAAAAAATCTTCATCAAAAAACAACGCGCCGTACGCGGCCGCTGGTTTCCTGGCTTAAGTTGCTTTGGCGGCGTATTGATGAAGATAACATGACGACGCTGGCGGGCAACCTTGCTTACGTGTCGTTACTCTCCCTTGTGCCGCTTATCGCCGTTGTTTTCGCGCTGTTCGCGGCATTTCCGATGTTTTCTGATGTCAGCATCCAGATTCGCCACTTTATCTTTGCGAATTTTATCCCGGCTACCGGAGATGTTATTCAGGGTTACATTGAGCAATTTGTCGCTAACTCCAGCCGGATGACCGCCGTGGGCGCTTTCGGCCTGATTGTGACATCGCTGCTGCTGATGTACTCCATTGATAGCGCGTTGAACACGATCTGGCGCAGTACCCGTACGCGGCCAAAGACCTACTCCTTCGCGGTCTACTGGATGATCCTCACACTGGGGCCGCTTCTAGCGGGGGCGAGCCTGGCGATCAGCTCTTACTTGCTGTCATTACGCTGGGCCAGCGAACTGAATAGCGTGATTGACGATGTACTGCGCATTTTTCCGTTAATTCTTTCCTGGGTGGCATTTTGGCTGCTCTACAGCATTGTGCCAACGGCGGAGGTGCGCAATCGCGATGCGGTGATTGGCTCGCTGGTAGCCGCATTATTGTTTGAAGCGGGGAAGAAGGCTTTTGCGTTATATATCACCGCTTTTCCGTCGTATCAGCTGATTTACGGTGTGATCGCCGTCGTACCCATTTTGTTCGTTTGGGTGTACTGGACGTGGTGTATCGTCTTGCTTGGCGCTGAAATTACTGTCACTCTCGGTGAATACCGCAAACTGAAAAAAGAAGAAACAGAACAATCATGATTGCATTAATTCAACGCGTATCCCGAGCTAGCGTTACCGTGGAGGATGAAGTGACGGGCGAAATCGGCCCGGGACTTTTGGTGCTGTTAGGCGTCGAGAGAGACGACGATGAGCAAAAAGCGAACCGCCTGTGCGAGCGCGTGCTGGGATACCGTATTTTCAGCGATGCTGAAGGAAAGATGAATCTTAACGTACAGCAGGCTGGCGGCAGCGTGTTGGTGGTCTCACAGTTCACGCTGGCGGCGGATACCGAGCGCGGGATGCGTCCAGGTTTTTCTAAAGGGGCCGCGCCGGACAGAGCAGAAGCGCTATATGAGTATTTTGTCGAGCGCTGTCGACAGCAGGAAATGAATACACAGACCGGAAGATTCGCTGCCGATATGCAGGTCTCTCTGGTGAATGATGGCCCCGTGACCTTTTGGTTGCAGGTATGAGCCAGCTTCCGGGCAGGCTGCGGGTAACAAAAGAGAGTACAGCTATGTATCACCTTCGTGTACCGCAAACAGAAGAAGAGTTAGAGAGCTACTATCAGTTTCGCTGGGAGATGCTGCGTAAGCCGCTGCATCAGCCGAAAGGGTCCGAACGAGACGCGTGGGATGCGATGGCGCACCACCAGATGGTTGTTGATGAAGAGGGTAATCTGGTTGCTGTCGGACGGCTGTATGTGAATGCGGAGAACGAAGCTTCAATTCGCTTTATGGCTGTGCATCCCTCGGTGCAGGATAAAGGTCTGGGTACCCTGATGGCGATGACGCTGGAGTCGGTTGCCCGTCAGGAGGGCGTCAAGCGCGTGACCTGTAGCGCTCGTGAAGACGCGATGGACTTCTTTGCCAAGCTTGGTTTTGTGAACCAGGGTGAAATCACCACGCCGACCACCACGCCGATTCGCCATTTTTTGATGATTAAGCCGATAGCCTCGTTGGACGATATTTTGCATCGCGGCGACTGGTGCGCTCAGCTGCAACAGGCCTGGTATCAGCATATTCCGCTCAGCGAAAAAATGGGTGTGCGCATTCAGCAGTACACCGGGCAAAAATTTATCACTACCATGCCGGAGGCCGGTAACCAGAATCCGCACCACACGCTGTTTGCCGGTAGCCTGTTTTCACAGGCAACGTTAACCGGTTGGGGGCTTATCTGGCTGATGCTGCGCGAGCGGCATCTCGGCGGGACGATTATTCTTGCCGATGCCCATATCCGTTACAGCCAGCCAATTAGCGGACGCCCGAGCGCAGTTGCCGATCTTGGCTCGTTAAGCGGCGATCTTGACCGCCTGGCGCGGGGGCGCAAAGCACGCGTTCAACTGCAGGTTGAACTGTTTGGCGATGATCAACTGGGCGCTGTCTTCGAAGGTATCTACATTGTTCTGCCCGCGAAACCTTTTGGCTCGTATGAAGAGGGCGGTAACGAGGAAGAGTAGATTTCCCTCGTGCTTATCTATTGGCCTGGTGATTTAACCCGCCAGGCGATATCCCCCATGGCGTTTCGCGCCGCTGGGCTCACCCCACCTAACTGAAAGAAACCGTGAATCACCCCAAGATAGCGCTGGCAGGTACAGTCAACGCCCTGTTCAACCATGCGCTGATATAGCGTTTCGCCTTCATCACGCAAAGGGTCATATTCCGCCGTCAGAATATGCACCGGCGGCAGGCCGCTAAAGTCTTTACGCCAGAGCGGGCTGGCTTCCGGATGGTGGAGTTCCGTCGATAAAAGGTACATTTCGTAGCCGCTGAGCAGCGTATCTTCGGTGATGATGTAATCTTTACCGTTATCGAGATAGCTCTTCATGCTGGCGGTGGCATCCAGCATCGGGTAAATCAAAATGAGCTGTGCGGGTTGCCAGACCTGTGCTGTCTTCAGGCGCAGAGCGGTCACTAATGCCAGATGTCCCCCGGCGCTGTCGCCAGCAAGCGTAATACGCGAAGCGTCAATGCCCAGCGGCTCTGCATGGCGATGAATAATCAGCGCTCCCTTTTCTGCATCGTCATGTGCGGCAGGAAAAGTATGTTCTGGTGCCAGTCGGTATTGCACGGCGATAACCCGACAACCGCTGCGATAAGCCAGCTGGCGAAGCTGATTGTCGTGAGTAGCGAAGCCACCGCTGATAAAGCAGCCGCCGTGAAAATAGATAACGGCTGGCAGTGCGCCAGTAGCATTCAGGGGTGAGACGACGCGAAAAATCATGCCTTCAAGCTCGATATCTTCTACCTGTACGCGCTCTTCTTGTTCCCCGGCTAACACGGTGCTGGCGACGTAACCGTTTCTCCGGTCATCAATATTCTGTTCGCGCGAAGAGGGGCGACCCGCAGCGATAAACTCCCGAACCAGCTCTGCAATACCTTTTTCAAGCGCCATTTTCATTCCCTTTAACTGTTTGGATATACAGCGTTATAGCCTGGTTCTTAGCAAAAGAAAATGGAGGATTTGGGTTGCCGAAGGATTATGGAAAGCGGCTCGCAAAAGTGAAATGTTCATTGAGCACTGGTGGCTTTGCCTGATTCTGGGTCGTAATGTTAAGTGATATGAGCTATACGCCATTGACGTATAGTTGATTTCGATTACTATAAGCCAATGGCGTAGGGAAAATGCTATTTATCGAAACGGAAATCTTTACTGAAGACGTCAAAAAATTACTCGATGACGATGAATACCACCGATTTCAAGTGTTCCTCGCGATACAACCTGAGGGAGGCGATTTGATATCAGAAACCGGTGGTCTGAGAAAAATTCGATGGGGTGCTCGAGGAAAGGGGAAACGAGGTGGTGCACGAGTTATCTATTTTTATCAAAGCCGGAAATCTGAGATTCGGTTATTACTGATCTATCAGAAAGGCATCAAGGATGACCTGACTCCGCAGGAAAAGGCGGTACTCCGTATGTTAAATGAGAGGTGGTAGATGGATAAGGCGCTGTTTGAGCGATTGACCAAAAGCATGAGCCAAATGGGTGAGATAGTCGAAGGAGATCGCCAGCCTTCGCGAACCTTTCATATTGATGCTATGAAAATCAAAGAAATCCGTCAGTCCTCTGGATTATCACAATCTAAATTTGCAGAGTTAATATCGGTAAGTGTAGATACGTTACGTAACTGGGAGCAGGGAAGGCGTTCCCCCACGGGGCCAGCTAAAGCGCTGCTACGGGCGATTGCCAATGATCCATTGCATGTCATTCCGGCGCTTAGCTAAGGGAAGATAGACATAATGATGAATCGGAAGTTTCAGTACTCAGAACTCATGTGAACGCGGCATAGTGCCGCCAACTCAGGAGTGATGAAATGGCCAGAACGCGTGCCGAGCGTCGGCATCATAGTGTGAGGCTAAAGAAAATCCGCAGTAAATATCGTAATGCGGGTTATGGAAGCGGGAGGCAGATTGGTATTTGTTTTCACTCGCCATGTGGTTGTTCCTGCTGGATGTGTGGTCATCAGCGTGCTCATCATGGTCCACGGGTGCAGGAAATACGCGCCAGAGCGCGATATACGGATTAAGGAGTGAAGATGAACTATTTCAAGGAGGCGCATTTTTAGAAACCTTAACAGGAGACTAAAAATGTCGACGTTTAATACCCGCAGAGACAGAACTCGCGATGGTAAAGCGAAACCGCATAAACATACTAAATGCGCCAGTCTTAACGGCAAATGGCATCACCCAGCAGAGGGGGATAGTTGGCCGCGTATGAACTGGAACACACCGGGTCCGCATGACTGGAAACGGCTGTATACCACTCTTTATCGTCGTGCAAACGATCACCAAAACCTGCGAGCTATATTATCAGGGACCGATCCCGAAGGGATGAACTGGTGCCCGGATAACTACCCAGACGAATACTACTACTAATATAAATATTACCCGGCCAACTCTGGATGTTGGCTGGGTTTTTTTGTCGCTGTTGATTGTAACGAGCAGACGGATTGCTATCTTCTGGAAAGCGGCTCGCAAAAGTGAAAATCGTTTCAGACGACACTTTTCCCCTGTCTGCCATAGGTGTATGTTGTTTGAAAATTAGTCGCCAATGATATACTGGAGGTATATGTGAGCATGATGGCAGGAATGGATATGGGCAGAATATTACTCGACTTATCAGATGACGTTATCAAACGTCTTGAAGACCTCAAGCAGCAGCGCAATCTTCCGCGAGCAGAACTGTTACGTGAAGCGGTAGAACAGTACCTGGAAAGGCAAGGCCTGGCTGAAACTACTATCGCCGATGCGCTGGGGCTTTGGCAAGGCTGCGAGGAAGATGGTGTTGAATATGAAAGGAAGCTTCGTGAGGAGTGGCAATGAGTAAAGGCCCGGCGCTGTTTGATACCAATATTCTCATTGATCTGTTCAGCGGCCGCGTTGAAGCGAAACAGGCACTGGAGGCTTATCCACCACAAAATGCGATTAGCCTAATCTCCTGGATCGAAGTGATGGTGGGAGCAAAAAAGTATCACCAGGAACATCGTACGCGCATTGCACTGAGCGCTTTTAATATCATTGGTGTCTCACAGGATATTGCAGAACGAAGCGTCAACCTCAGGCAGGAGTATGGAATGAAGTTGCCGGATGCCATTATTCTGGCGACGGCACAAATGCATCGTTATGAGCTAGTCACGCGCAACACTAAAGATTTTGCCAGGATTCCAGGCGTGATTACGCCTTATCATTTGTAAGCCGGGCAGCAAATGCTACCCGACATAATGCTAAATTTACTCCCCTTCACCAGGGAACAGGAACGGGTTGATGGAACTGCGGGCGAAGCCCTCTTGTTCCATGCGCGCGTCCAGCACCAGTGAGGCGAGGTCGTCGGCGACGGCTTCCACTTTCGGATCTTTTTCCTGATACAAAATCTTCAGGTAAGTCCCGCAGTCGCCACAGCTCTCGGCTTTAATGGCCGACTGCTCGTTATCCAGCGACCAGTAATGCAGATCGCGTGTCTGTTCGCAGTTGCTGCACTTCACACGCACGACGTGCCACTCGGTTTCGCACAGATTGCAGTGCAGATAGCGCAGACCTTGGGTAGTACCAATTTGCACCATGCTGGAGACCGGCATTGAACCGCACACCGGGCAGAACTGGCGCTGTTCGCCGTATTCCGCGCGGGCTTTACCGGGGATCAAGCTGGCCATTTGCGCCCAATAGAGAGATAGCGCAGCCCAGATAAACGGGGCTTTATCACTGCTGACTGATGCGAAATCAGAGGCAAACAGCGCGCTTGCCATCAGTTCCAGCTCCTGCTCTGATGATTTTTCCAGATTCTCGATAACTGCCAGCGCCGGGCCGCTCATCTCGGGCTTCAGCTCGGCAATCAGCGAATGCAGCAGCTTGTGCCAGTGCTTATCGCGCGGCAGCACGTGAATATCCAGCGGCGGTTTGCCCTGGTCGTTTGCTTCTTTAATGCGCGCGGTGAGATCCATCTGTAACGGATGGTCGTACAGCACCACTTCCTGCGCGTGGGCGATCAGTGCGGCGAAGCGCAGGTAGTCGCCCAGCGGGTTATTTTCAGCCAGCTCGCGCAGGCGTTCGGCGCGGCGGTTATACAGATTTTTGAGCCGAGGAAATAATAACGGTGGGATCATATCCGTCGAGCGTTTCTCGCTCTTTTCCAGCTCATCTTGCGGGATGATACGAATGCTCATTTAGTCACTTCCTGGTTTCAGCAGATTCGGCTATGGTCGCGTCCGCTCTGTGATTTGGCGGGCATCACGCGCCCGCTCTGGTGAATGTCATTAATGATAACCGCAATCGGCATACGGGATATACCTAAGAAATCGCAATGTGTGCGTTACGATACCTGATATCTATACCCCAGACCATGCACCGTTCGGATTAGCTGAGGGTGATTAGCATCCTGCTCAATCACCTTACGTAACCGGGAAATATGCTGATCAAGAGTGCGGCTGTTGGGCATGTAATCGTAGCCCCATGCAGCGTCAAACAGCATATCTCGAGTCACCACCTGATTTTTGTGGCGTTCCAGACAGCTTAAAATTCGCACTTCGCGCAGAGAAAGTTCTAATCGTTGCTCGCCACGCCATGCGCACAGTTCGTTGGGAAAAACCGCTAAATCCCCAAAGGAAAAGCTGAGATTGGGCTGTGAATCGTTATGGCTTAAGCAGCGGCGGGCGATCGTTTTGATTCGCGCCCGCAGTTCGTGAATGCCAAATGGTTTGCTGATGTAATCATCCGCTCCCAGTTCCAGCCCCACAACGCGGTCGATTTCCTCATCTTTAGCAGAGAGAAATACAATGGGGATATGTTCATTGTGGCGGCGAATTTCACGGCAAACGGAATAACCATCCATTTCGGGCATCATGATATCCAGCAGCACGAAGTCCGGCATTTCACGATGGTAGATAGCCAATGCTTCACGGCCATCAGGGGCTGCAAGCAGCGTGTAACCTTCACGCGACAGCGCATCAACCAGCCCCTGGCGAATATTGGCGTCATCTTCTGCAATCAGTATCTTCATGTTTCATCCTTGAGGTAATGTTAGCGTAAAGCGCACACCGGGGTTTTCGGCGGTAACCTGAATCTTTCCTTGCAGGCGTTCGGCCAGCTGTGACGCGATGGTCAGCCCAATACCGGTACCTGAAACGCCTTCGGTAATGGATGATTTAACCCGATAAAACGGGTGAAATATCATCTTCATTTCTTTCTCCGCAATGCCCGGACCATAATCACGAACGGCGATCTCAACCTGTTCAGATGTGGTTTGCACCAGGATATCGACCCGTTTACCCTGCGCTGCATATTTTTCGGCATTACTAATAAAGTTGCTGATAATTTGCGTGATCACGTCGCGATCGCTTTGCAATATGATCTCTTCAGGGCAGGAGAGATGAATCGTCATCCCCTTTGCCTGAAGTGCAGGCGTAAAGATTTGGACGATTTCTGCGATGAGGCGTGAAATATTCACCTTCTGCAGATGTAGTTTAGGCGCTCGTGTAAACGTCAGGATATTTTGGATAAGCCGGGATAGCCGCTGGCCCTCCTGGGTGATGACATCTACGTAGCGCAGCTCCTGCGTTTGATCGTCATCCAACCCTTCACGCAATAGCTCGGCATAGAGGGTAATATTGGTCAGCGGGGTTTTAAGTTCATGCGATACCTGGCTGACAAAATCTACCTGCTGGCGCGCCTGGCGGGCGGCGCGAGTGTATTCCCGCCACAGCGAATAGCCCAATAAAGCGACAGCCGTCAGCAGCAGCAGAATGAGCGCGCTACCCCATAGCCAAATGTGATAAAGCGGGGTTTTAACGCCATAAACACTGATTTGCCACAGGGTAAGCGGGTAGTCCAGTGTGCGCGAGTCCAGCGGCGTCAGCTGATTCAGAACTGCCTGTTTGTTTTGAAAAATCTGTCGCCCACTTTCACTTACCCGAACTATATGCTGCTCTTTAGGGCTAACCTGAACGTTATTTGCAATATCCATCATCAGCTGCACATATGAGAGACGAAAGCCGATGACCGTATCGCCTTTTTGTCGCCAGTAAATCAACAGCGGCTCCTGATTTTCACTGGTAATAAACCATCCCGCCTGCGGCGTTTCTTGCTCATTGTGAGTAATATGGCTGACAAGCTGGCTGGGGTCGTTAGCCAATGGCGTTAGCTGGCGCACCCACTCTTTATCTTCATTACTTAATGGCTGGCGTTCATCGGGGTAAAGCAGCTGGTTTTTACGCAGGGTAAACACGGCGGTAATGTCGCTATCGTGTTCTTTTAGCGTCTTGAGAGCGGCGAAATTATGGGGATCGATAAAATCGCTGATAGCATGCAGACGCGAGGCTTTTTGTTGCAGGAGACTTTCGATACCCGTCGCCACGCTGGCGGTTTGTGTCCTGGCAAGGGTTTGCGTCTGGTACTGGCGCAGCAAGACTTCATGCTCCAGAGTACGAATGCCCAGGTAAGCCAGCAGGATAAAAAATATCAACGTAACGATGAGATAAATCAGCTTGCTTCTGGGCATCCCGCACTCCTTGTGGATTAGTTCGCTTTCGAACTCTGATTCTTGGTTCTGTAGTTCTGTTCTTTCAATGATTTACGAGAAGATTCTTTGCTTTCCGTTTCTAGCTTTTGTAGCAACTGGCGGTTTTCTTCTGCACTTTCTTGTGCTTTCATTCTTGGCGCTGGCGCACTGAGCTGCAGGGAACCCATAAGATTTGTGCTTTCACGCAGGGCTGCCTTTGCTTCATCCATTTTGCCTTCGTCGATAAGCTTTAAGGCCTGTTCGTTTTGAATAGCCGATTTTTGAATCGCCGAATCGACGACCACATCTTCCACTACTGCTTTTTTCACTTCGCTGACAGACGCGGTATATTGAATGGTCATCTTCTCATCCCAGCGCTCTTTCTGGCGGGTCGCAAGGTTGTCATAGCGGACGTTCACATCTGCCAGCGGCTTGCTTTGTGCTGCGCTACCTTTTACCGGAAGCAGCTCCAGCATGACATATTTCTCCTGGTTGGCGTAAAGCTGGTTGAGCTTCACGCTAACTGAGTTGCCCTGGATATCGCCTTCACGTCCCAGTAATCGCAGTGGCTTAACGTTGTCAGCGACCTTGATTTCCACCACCACATCCTGGGCGACCACCGACATTACATCGCCAAATTCATGGGCAAATGCTTTCTCCAGATCGTGGGTATTTTGTACAAAAACGTGGTTGCCATCGCTGTACTGTGCTATCGCCGCCATCAGGTCTTCATTGTAACCTTCGCCAATGCCCATCGTGGTGATAGCAATCCCTTTACGGGCGGCGATTTTGCCTAATTCTGCCAATTCGCTGGTTGATGATGGACCAATATTGGCCTGGCCATCGGAGAGCAAAATAATGCGGTTAACCTGGGTTTTATCCAGAAACTTACTGGTCTCTTTGATACCGCGACTCACGCCCGCAAATAGCGCAGTACCGCCGCGGGCGGTCAGTTTTTCGCGAATCTGGCTGATGAGCTTCTCTTTATTGCTGAGCTTAGCTGCGGGGACGATGACATCCACCACATCGTCGTAAATCACCACCGAGAGCGTGTCCTGGGAACTCAAGGTATTTACCGCCATCACTGCGGCTTCTGTGGCTTGTTTAATTCTCTCGCCGCCCATTGAGCCGGAACGGTCTATCACCAGCGCGAGGTTAATCGGGCTGCGTTTGGCGGCGTTAAGAGGAAACCCCGTCAGAGACACTTTGAGGTAGTTTTTATCCTGTGTATTTTCCATGACAACAGGGGAAGCCAGTTCAGCTTTGATGGCCACTTTCTGGTCAGGTTGCTGGGCGTATACACCCGCGTTTGCTGCCAGCAAACCGAGGGTCAGCGCGGCGAAAAGGTGCTTTATATTCACGATACGTCTCCTTGTAAAAGAATCGAATCCATTCTTATGGAACCTGAACCTCGATTGGTCTGTTATCTGTATAAAGATGTCAAAAAGTTGTCAAAACTGAACAAGAACCGTTAAAAAAATGGCGTCGATATACGACGCCATTTCAGAGACCGACAAAGTGCTTGCGCTTACGGCTGGCTCTTATCCTGCTTTTCGCGGACTTCACGGTACCAGCGCGGGTGATGCTTCTTCGCCCACGTCTTCGTGACCCAGCCTTCCACCATCGCGGTAATGGTGCCTTTCACCCATAGAGCGGCGTAAATATGCACCATGATAACCACAATCAACGCTACGGCGGCAAACGAGTGCAGCATTAACGCGAACCGGATCACCGGGATAGAGAACGCTGGCGCAAAGTACGGACGCCAGATGATGACGCCGCTCACCAGCAGCAATACCAGGAAGATAATCGCCGCCCAGAACACGCATTTCTGGCCGAAGTTATAGCGCCCGGTATCCCCCACCTCCTCGTTGACGACGATCTTGCGAATATTCTTCGCCCAGAAAATATCGTCCCGATTGATCAGGTTATGGTGCCAGTAGCGGAAGAACATAATGATGAACGAAGCAAACATGATAACGCCGACAAACGGGTGCAGAATACGCGCCAGCTGCGGAGTACCCATGATTTGCATCAGCCAGTTGAAGGATGGGAAAAAGAACCCCAGCCCGCTCACCGCCGCCAGAATGAAGCAGAAGGCGGTGACCCAGTGGTTGATTCGCTCCGGCGCCGTGTAGCGCACGATGGTGTCACGTCTTTTCATTTGCGCACCTCGTCTTTCTCTTCATCCAGATTATCCTCTTCCTCTTCCGCACGGTTCGGACCGACACCGACGTAGTGGAAGATGCTGGCGGCAAAGGTGGCCGCAAAACCAACGGCGGCCAGCGGTTTCCATATACCTTTCCAGAACTTCACGGTGGCGCTGATTTCCGGGTTCTCCGGCAGGCCGTGGTACAGATTCGGCTTGTCGGCGTGATGCAGCACGTACATCACGTGCGTGCCGCCAACCCCGGCTGGATCGTACAGCCCTGCGTTGTCGTAACCACGGGTTTTCAGCTCCGCCACGCGCTCGCCTGCCAGTACCTTCATATCCTCTTTGGAGCCAAAGTGGATAGCGCCGGTCGGGCAGGTTTTCACGCAGGCCGGTTCCTGGCCTACGGTTACGCGGTCGACGCACAGCGTACATTTGTAAACGCGGTTATCTTCCGGGTTCAGGCGCGGCACGTTGAACGGACAGCCAGCGATACAGTAGCCGCAGCCAATGCACTGCTCAGACTGGAAGTCGACGATACCGTTGGCGTACTGAATGATCGCCCCTTCCGCCGGACACGCCTTCAGGCAGCCCGGATCGGCGCAGTGCATGCAGCCATCCTTGCGGATCAGCCATTCCAGTTTGTCGTTTTGCTCCACTTCCGAGAAGCGCATCACCGTCCAGGATTTGGCGGTCAGGTCGGCGGGGTTGTCGTACACCCCGACGTTGCTACCGATTTCGTCGCGGATATCGTTCCACTCGGAACAGGCCACCTGACAGGCTTTACAGCCGATGCAGGTGGTGACGTCGATAAGCTTCGCCACCTCTTCCTGATGATTCCGCGCCTGGGGCGCGGGAGTGAAACCGTTAGTGGCGGAACGACGAATAATATCTTGCGATTGATAAGCCATAAGTCGTCTCCGTTACACCTTTTCCACATTCACGAGGAAGGATTTAAATTCCGGTGTCTGTGAGTTCGCATCGCCGACGGACGGTGTCAGGGTATTAGCAATAAACCCTTTCTTCGCCACGCCTTCGTAGCCCCAGTGGATCGGAATACCGATGGTATCGATATCCTTACCGTCTGCTTTTAGCGTGCGAATACGCTTGGTCACCACCGCTTTGGCTTTGATAAAACCGCGGTTAGAGGAGACCTTAACGGTATCGCCGTGAGCAATACCGAGCTTATTTGCAAGCTTCTCGCCGATCTCCACAAACTGTTCCGGTTGCGCGATGGCGTTAAGCAGCGCGTGCTTGGTCCAGTAGTGGAAGTGCTCGGTCAGGCGGTAGGTGGTTCCGACGTACGGGAACTTATCTGCTTTACCCAGAGCCTCTTTGTCGCCCTTAAAGATGCGGGCGGCCGGGTTAGAGATTACGTTCGGGTGCAGCGGGTTGGTGCCTAACGGCGTTTCAAACGGCTCGTAGTGTTCCGGGAACGGACCTTCCGCCATCTTATCGAGGGCAAACAGACGTCCCATCCCTTCCGGCTGCATGATAAACGGCCCGACATCGCTGCCCGGCGCCGCGGCGCTGTAGTCCGGAATATCCATCCCACCCCACTTCGCGCCGTCCCATTTCAGGATCTGGCGTTTCGGATCCCACGGATTACCCTGTGGGTCAGCAGAAGCACGGTTGTAGAGGATGCGACGGTTAAGTGGCCACGCCCATGCCCAGCCCAGCGTATTACCGAGACCTGACGGGTCGGCGTTATCGCGTCGTGCCATCTGGTTGCCTTCCGGCGTCCAGCTACCGGCGAAAATCCAACAGCCGCTGGCGGTGGTGCCGTCATCACGTAGCTGTGCAAACGAACTGAGCTGCTGGCCTTTCTTGACGATAACCGCGCCGGTAGCCGGGTCGGTAATATCCGCCAGCGCCTTCCCGTTATTCTCCATTGCCACTTCTTCCGAAGCGGGTTCATGTGGTGTGGAGTAGTTCCAGGTCATGTTCAGCACCTGTTCCGGGTTGGCACCGCTTTGTTCGGCATACATCTTGCGCAGACGCAGGAAGATACCTGCCAGGATCTCGCCATCGGTTACGGCAATCCCTGGGGCATCCGCGCCCTTCCAGTGCCACTGCAGCCAGCGCCCGGAGTTAACGATCGAACCGTTCTCTTCGGCAAAGCAGGTGGATGGCAGGCGGAACACTTCGGTCTGGATTTTCGACGGATCAACATCATTCGACTCACCGTGGTTTTGCCAGAATGTGGAGGTCTCGGTATTGAGCGGATCGATGGTCACCAGGTACTTCAGTTTGGACAGTGAAGCAATCGTCTTGTTTTTGTTCGGGAATGAGGCGACGGGGTTGAAGCCCTGGCAGATGTAGCCATTGACTTTGCCCTCTTTCATCATTTCGAAGTACTGAAGAACGTCGTACCCTTTGTCCCACTTAGGCAGCCAGTCAAAGCCCCAGCTGTTTTCCGCTGTTGCCTTATCGCCATAGAAGGACTTCATCAACGAGACAAAGAATTTCGGGTAGTTGCCCCAGTAGTTGACCTGATCCTTCAACAGCGGTTTTGGCGTGTTGGCGGTCAGATAAGTTTGCAGGTCAGTCTGTTTTTCGTTCGGCAGCGTCAGATAGCCTGGCAGGCTTTGTGACAGCAAGCCGAGGTCGGTCAGTCCCTGGATGTTGGAGTGACCGCGCAGGGCGTTCACGCCGCCACCCGCCATCCCCATATTACCGAGCAGTAGCTGGATCATCGCCATGGTGCGGATGTTCTGCGAACCAATGGAGTGCTGTGTCCAGCCAAGCGCGTAGAGGAACGACGCGGTTTTATCATGGGCGCTGGTTTCCGCGATGTACTCGCAGACTTTCAGGAAGTCGGCTTTCGGTGTCCCACAGATATTTTCGACAACGTCCGGCGTATAGCGGGAAACGTGCTGCTTCAGCAGGTTCCAGACGCAGCGCGGGTGTTGCAGCGTGGTATCGCGTTTGGCAAAGCCGTTTTCATCCAGCTCATAGTTCCAGGATGTTTTATCGTACTTGCGGGCTTCGGCGTCGTAGCCGCTGAACAGACCGTCTTCAAAGCTATAATCCTCACGCACGATCAGGCTGGCGTTGGTGTAGGCTTCGGTATATTCACGGTTGATTTTTTCATTGTTCAACAGGTACAGGATGACGCCTGACAAGAAGGTAATGTCAGTACCGGAACGAATTGGGGTATAGAAATCAGCCACCGACGCGGTACGCGTAAAGCGCGGATCGATCACAATCAGCTTGGCGCCGTTGTGAATTTTAGCTTCCATCGCCCAGCGGAATCCTACCGGGTGTGCTTCAGCGGCGTTGCCGCCCATCACCACGATAAGGTTGGCGTTCTTGATGTCGACCCAGTGGTTGGTCATCGCACCGCGACCAAATGTTGGAGCAAGACTTGCTACCGTTGGTCCGTGTCAGACACGCGCCTGGTTGTCGACCGCGAGCATACCGAGCGCGCGGGAGAATTTCTGGGTTAAATAGCCGGTTTCATTACTTGAAGCGGAAGCGCACAGCATCCCGGTGGAAAGCCAGCGGTTTACGGTGACGCCTTCGGCGTTTTGTGCAACATAGTTGGCATCGCGGTCTTCTTTCATCAGCTTAGCGATGCGATCGAACGCATCATCCCAGCTGATTTGCTGCCATTTATCTGAGCCTGGCGCGCGATATTCCGGGAATTTCAGGCGGCTTTCAGAGTGGATAAAGTCCACCAGACCGGCCCCTTTCGGACAGAGCGCACCACGGTTGACTGGGTGGTCCGAGTCACCTTCGATATGGAAGATAGACGCTTTGGCGTTTTTTGCGCCGTCGCCGAGACTGTACATTAACAGCCCGCAGCCGACGGAACAGTAAGTGCAGGTGTTACGGGTTTCGCGGGTACGCAGCAACTTGTACTGCCGTGTTTCCGCGAGCGCTAAACCGGGCGCAAAGCCCAGCGCAGCCGCCGTGGTTCCTGCCATACCGCCAGCGCAGATCTTAAAGAACTGCCTTCTGCTGACCTGCATGGTTCGCTCCTTGTTTCGACATTGTCACATATAGTTATTTGCTTTGCGGTAAGGGCCGCAAAGGTTCAGAATTAGGGTAATTTCCCTCGTTCCTGGAGGGATATAAACAGAATACCACATTGTGTGTATGCCTGTTCCAATACGGTTAAGACAAAGTGAATAAGAACCCTCTCGAACAAGTCAAAAGTGTGACATATGTCACAGGTTATCGTCAGGTTATGCTCTGGAAACGCGAAGATCTGCAACATCCTCATCCAGACGAGTTAGCTGAAGAAGTACCTGTTGCTCTGGTTTATAACGGTATCTCGCACGTCGTGATGATGGCGACGCCGAAGGATCTGCAGCAATTCGCCGTGGGATTTTCCTTATCCGAAGGGATTATAGAAAATCGACGTGAAATTTATGCGATGGATGTCGTACAGGCTTGCAATGGCCTGGAAGTACAAATTGAGCTGTCCAGCCGCCGCTTTATGGGGCTGAAAGAGCGCCGTCGCGCGTTGGCCGGGCGCACCGGCTGCGGCGTCTGCGGCGTGGAGCAGCTCAACGATATCGGTAAGCCGGTGCAGCCGCTACCGTTTACCCAGACGTTCGACCTGGCGAATCTTGATCGCGCGCTGGCGCATCTGAACGATTTCCAGCCGATAGGTCGCCTGACCGGCTGTACGCATGCCGCGGCCTGGGTTCGTCCTTCCGGCGATCTCTTGGGCGGCTATGAAGACGTGGGTCGTCACGTGGCGCTGGATAAACTCCTCGGACGCCGTGCGGAACTGGGGGATGCCTGGCACAATGGCGCCGCGTTAGTCTCCAGCCGCGCCAGCTATGAAATGGTGCAGAAGGCGGCCATGTGCGGAGTGGAAATCCTGTTTGCGGTTTCTGCCGCTACGATGCTGGCAGTAGAAGTTGCCGAGCGCTGCAACCTGACGCTGGTGGGTTTCTGTAAGCCGGGCAGGGCGACTATCTATACGCATCCACAGCGGTTAATTGCGGGTTAAATTTAAGTCAAATTTTTTGAATGATGACAACAAATCCTTCCGCTTTTTGTTTGCTGATGTGAGGGCTATTATTTATCACATCAAGGCAAAGCGCCTTATACAAACAACTAACGTAAAGGGTTTATATCATGAAAAGCATCAAAACTTTTGTCGCAGTTATCGCTCTGGCCGCTTCTTTTGGTTCCTTCGCCGCTGAAACCGTGACCGCTACCGCTATGACTATCGACGGCGCAGAAGCGCAAATCGCCGCTCAGGCCCAGGCTGCTGGCGCGTCGTCTTACAAAATTACCGAAGCATTTACCGGTAACCGCGTGCACATGACAGCGGAACTGAACAAATAAGCTTAAAGCTACTGTCGAAAGAGCGCCTCAGGGCGCTTTTTTTGTGCCTGAAGCCGGGCAAGGCGTTAGCCGCCGCCCGGCAGAAATGCGGGCACAATAGCTTGTGTCCTGGTTGCATTTAATCGAAGTAATAGCGAATTCCGAGACGGAATCGCACTTGATTGTCATGATTCTGGTCTTGATCCAGCCAGGCGACTTCCGCATAAGGAAGCCAGTGCTTATCAACACGGTAGCGTGCCACGATGCTCGGTTCCCAGTGGGTTTTCTGCCCGTTAGAAGCATTGAAGTCGTTGGTGTTAACGAAAAATTCCGGGTTGAGCTGGAGCCACAGTTTCTCTGTCGCCTGGTAATTCAGGAACAGGTCGAACTGATGGCTGTCGTTATAATCCATCTCGCCATTATAATCGCGCTCTTTATGGGTCATATGGTTATAGCGATAGCGGCTGCTAAAACTTAATTTTTTACTGATTTTATAATCGAGGCTGATATAAGGAGCCAGCTTCGTCCCATTACTATCAATATCGGTTAATCCCCCCGGCGTCAGCGTCCATTTTTCATTAAGCGGAATGGGATACCAACCTTCAAACTCCTGAAAAGAGCTTTTCATTTGATTAAAGTCTTGCCCGAGATCGTACATAGCAGAAGCCAGTACTCCTGCGCCGTTATCAAATATATGGCCCAGACCTATTTTGTACTGATTTTTCTCAGCGGCCGTGGTGTGTGCGTAGCGATTATCAACCCAGGTGGCTGCGGCAAATACGTTTAGCGTAAAGCAGGACAGCGGTATGCCTATCAACAGCGTGCGTAATATTTTCATTTTTATTCCTGTAGGATTTATTGAGTGCCATTATTTGCGAATAAATACAATTACTGCGTCAGAATATAAAATCCTTAAATAAATATATTGATTGTAATATTTCTTGTTGTTATTCGGTGTTGACGGTTTTTCTATTTAAACATTAACCATTTATAGGGCTTTTGTAGCCCGGACAGGCGCAACGCGCCGCCTCCGGGAAATAACCAGCAGCGTGGTTCTGTCCGGGCTACCTGTTCTATCCCTTTATTACAGGGAGCTTGATGATAAATTAAATTATCCCAACGCCAGCCGCCGCAAAGCCAAAGACAATTAACATAATTAATACCTTATTTGGGCTAACCTTTTTATTCAGCAGCTTCAGGCAGCCCAGAACTAAAAGCAGAGGTATCAGCCCGACGCAAATTTTGTCGAGGATCTCCTGCAGCACAAAGGGCTGTCCGGCGATGGTCGTTTTGAAGGTGGTCGTAAACTTCACCATGCTGGCGCTCATTGCCCCCACCATCATCAAGCCCATCATCGCCGAGGCTTTCGTTATGCAGCTCAGCAGCCCAGACTGTGTTGCTTCGGCAATGTATTTTGATCCCAGACGGTAGCCCATTACCCCGCCGTAATAGCGCAGCAGATAGCTGGGAATATTGTAAATCAGCAGGAACAGCAGCGGCCCCAGCGGGTTACCCTGCGACGCCAGACCAATGGCGATCCCGGTGGCGATAATGCGCAGCACGCCGTAGAAGAAGGAATCCCCGACTCCTGCGAATGGTCCCATTAGCGCCACTTTGATGCCGTTAATACTGGAAGTATCAAAGTTCGGATTGGCTGCGTTCTCTTTCTCCATCGACAGCGTCAGGCCCATAATAAACGGCGCTAAATGCTGGTTGGTATTGAAGAACTGGCTGTTACGTTTGAGCGACTCAGTATAGCGATGCGGGTCGCCAGCATAGATTTTTTTCAGCATCGGCGCGATGGCCCAGCCGTAGCTCAATCCCTCCATGCGGGTGAAGTTCATCGAACCCAGCAACTGGAACTGACGGAAGAACAGCTGGCGGAACATCTTTTTCTCACTCTTGCTGTCGCTGTACGCGCTCACTGCGTTGTTATGGATATCAGTCATTGAAGAACCCATCCTTATCGTCAACTGACGGGGTTGCGGCGGTCGCCGCTTGTTTGTTCGCTTTAAGCTGGTTGAACTCGTTAAAGCACAGATAAACGGCAACGGACGCGGCAATAATCGCAATGCCCATGATCGGCAACTGCAGATAGGCCGCCATGGCAAAGCCGATAAAGAAGAACGCCGCGATGTTCCGGTTCCATAGCGCCTTGAGCAGAATGGCGAATCCCAGCGCTGGCAAAATGCCGCCTACCGCAGTCATTCCGCGCATGACGGTATCCGGGATGCTCTCGACCAGGCTGCGGATAACATCGGTGCCGAACAAAATACCGAAGAACGCCAGCACCGCGAACGGCACGCCGTAAAACATCGTCATACCGAACGTGATGCCGAGCGCGGCACGGTCGCGCCCCTCTTCAAGCAATGCGTCATATTTCTCGACCAGGGCGGTATAAACCAGCTTCAGCACCTGGTAGACAAACACCGCCAGCAGGCTGATGGGCAGCGCCAGCGCAACGGCCACCGCCGGTTCCGCGTGGGTAAGGATGGTAAACGCGGTAGCCAGCACCGAACCCACCGCCAGATCTGCGGGAACGGAGCCGCCGATGGTGATGGTGCCAAGGAAAATCAGCTCCAGCGTGGCGCCGATAATAATGCCCTGCTGGACATCACCCAGCACCAAACCGACCATCGCGCCGCAGATCAGCGGTCGTTCGATTAACGGTTGGCCCAGGGTATGGTCGGCGAACTTGGCGATATACATCACCAACGCGACAAGTAATGCAGACGTTAACATAGCGACCTCGCTTAGTTGGCGGCGTTATCCAGCATCTCAATCAGGTTTTTCACCGGGTGAGAAGGCAGGACCTGATATTCAACGGCCACGCCGCGGTCGGCGATGGCGTGGAAATCCGCCACATCTTCCGGCGTCACGTAGACGGTGTCACTTATGCGCTTTTTCGCCGCCAGATTGTCGGTAATGCGTCCGAAGTTGGCGACGTTCAGAGTTTTTATCCCCGACACCTGCTCGACCAGACGGCGGGCATCGGCAGCATTGTTTACGATCACCATAATTTTCATCGCTTCCGAACGTGGGTCGTTAAGCACATCGCCCGCGTCTTTCACCGCCATAATGGCGCACTTGGCGGTATCGGGAGCCGCCATGCGCAGCGACATTTTTTGCACTTCGTTATTCACGATCTGGTCATTGGCGACCAGAATGCGGTTCACGCCCAGATGCTTGGTCCAGACCACGGCAACCTGTCCGTGGATCAAACGATCATCAATACGTACTAAAGAAATCATGTGTAGCTCCAGTTAGCAAAAGTAGGGGGTCCAGACGCGGGAAAGGCGAACCAGGGCTTCGAAATAAAAATAATCGCCCCAGAGGTTTGGTTCGTTAATACCCATATTGCGGCCAAAGTTGTAAACGCCTTCGCGCAGCAGGCCGTCCTGCGCGTGGGCAAAGTAATGCTCGCGTAAATTGCGCATCATCAAGTCGATAGCGTTGGCGTAGGCCGGACGCAGCGGGTCGGTTAGCGGCAGCAGCTTCAGCAATTCCGCCAGACCGCAGGCGGCGATCGCCGCCGCAGACGTGTCCCGGTACTGGTTATCTTCAGCGGTAAAAATCAGATCCCAGTAGCAGACAAAATCGTCCGGTAAGCGGTTAAGAAAATAGTGCACCAGGCGGCGAGAGAGCTCGGGTTGCCAGGCATCGCCGGTATGGGCATATCCCAGCGCGAAACCGTAAATTCCCCACGCCTGACCGCGTGACCAGCAGGAGCTGTCGCTGAATCCCTGATGCGTATCGCCGCGCAGCGGCTGGCCGCTATTCACATCCATATAAAACGTATGAAAGGTCGACGCGTCTTCACGCACCAGATAGCGCGCAGCCTGCGCCAGATGGCGGCTGGCGGCTTCCCGCCACTGTGCGTTACCGGTCTCGTCGGCGGCCCAAAACAGCAGTGGGACATTGAGGTTGCAGTCGATGATCATCCGCCCCTGACGCGCCGGGTCGTTTAAATCTCCCCATGCCTGAATCACGCCCGCCGTGGCGTTAAAGCGGCGATACAGCTGCT
Source organism: Klebsiella sp. MISC125 (assembly GCF_051131775.1). NCBI lineage: Bacteria > Pseudomonadati > Pseudomonadota > Gammaproteobacteria > Enterobacterales > Enterobacteriaceae > Klebsiella > Klebsiella sp. MISC125. The sequence goes on along the minus strand of NZ_CP180448.1, from coordinate 6,163,581 downwards.
CGGCGGCGCGCAGGGCGAGTTCGCGGGCGCGCAGGTTGCCGGTGAGCTTCCAGGCATTAACGCAGGAGAGCAGATAGAGAAAGCCGAGGTCGTGGGTATCGACTTTGATCTGCTGATCGAGCCGCTCTTCAAAGCTGTCGAGCAGGCTTTCCGCCACCGCGCGGTATTTTTCATCGCCGGTCACCTCCCAGGCGAGCCACAGCATCCCGGTCCAGAATCCCTCGGTCCAGTCGACTTTCTCCACGCTTGCGTAGCAACCATGGGTGGCACTGGCGGCGGGAAACGTTGCCGTAAAGCGCGGCAGCATGGCATCGAGCTGGCCCAGCACTTCAGCGATGGCTTCGTCGAGCCACCTCTTATCCAGCCCCGGCGGCGGTGAGAAGTAGCGGGTATCAAGCGCTTCGAGTGCGATAGTCACAGGTTTTCCTCCCCGGCAAAAAAATCGTCAATATCGTCCTGGGTCTGCTGCTGCGTCGCCTGGCGCGCCGAGATGATTTCCGGCAGCAGATTCATGTACTGCATCGCCCCGCTGGCGGCGGCAACCGCATCCTGAAGTCGCTGCGCGGTATCAGAGTGTTCCGACATGCAAAACTCCATCAACATAATCAGGTTGGCGCCGCTGATAACGTGGGCGTGAGGGTATTTGACCATCATCTGCACGGCGGTATTGTTGACGCTGCCGCCGGGCATATCGGTAAACAGCACCAGTTCATTGCCACGACCGGCGGCCTGCTGAGCGATGGCGTTAAAGCGGGCTGCCAGCTCTGCCGTTGAGCCAATTTCGCCGCAGTAGGCGCAAACGGGCGTGACGCCGTGGTCGTCGCCAATCAGCAGATTTAACGCCGAGACAATCCCTTCGGCATAGCGGCCATGAGTTGCGATGTACATCTCTCGCATTTCGCGTTCCTTAATCTTTTCAGGTATCTGCCAGGGATTTTGCAATCAGCGTGCCATGTTTATATTTGTTTGTTTTTAAAGGTGAAAAATTAATTTTTGGACGCTAATTTCAGTGTTGAAATGGGTGGGGTAACCAGTGTCGATGGGGCCAGCCGAAGCTGGCGGCGGGAGGTTAATTGATGGGGTCAAAGGCGATCCATGGCTCCATGATTTCATAGATCATCAGCACTTCGGTGATCGGCAGGGTGATATTGTATTTACGGTTCAGTGCCTGGAAAAAGGTGTCGTGGACGGCGACAAACGCTTGCTGCTCCAGCGTCAGCTCCGCCTCTTCGCGATGGCGCACGCCGTTATTGACCATTACCCGCTCAATCATCAGCGCGATATGCATAAACAGATTGATGCGCAGGTAGCTTTCAAAATGGATTTTGTAGAAGGATTCATACTGTTTAATCACCGCTTCGACTTCATCAATAATCACCACCGGGTTGAGGAAGTTGAGACGGCTGGCGACGCCTTCGACGGTAAACAGCTTCACGACTTCATCAATCATCGGCTCCAGACCGCCTTCCATCAGCAGCCCGTTGAAGTAGTCGCGCTTTAACACCAGCGTCTTTTCTTTAATCAACTGCTCTACGCTTAGCAGCGGAATATAGCCCGCTTCCAGATCGGTGGTGGTGATGATAAGCCGGGTGCCGTTTAGTGCCGGGTCGGCGTGGGCGATTTTCCACTTCAGATCGTCATACTCCATCGTAATGATGTCGATCTCCTCCTGCGCCAGAAATCGCTGGACGATATCTTTCAGCTTGCGGGAGATCCCTTCGCCGGAGATGCAGGAGATAATGATTTTATTCCCCGGCAAGATCCCGGCGTAGTAGCGGGTTTCAACCTCATACGCCCCTTTGGCGCTCTCAATAATTGCCTCCATCGACAGTTTGTCCTGAATTTTGGCGGCAATATCCAGCGCCATGGCGGTGCTGACGTTGTTGATAACCAACAGTTCACCATGCAGGTGAAGCTTAATTTCTTCGTAGATCTCTTTTAGCGACCCCATATCCACCAGGATAATCAGCCCGCCCCCTTGTTTGAGGCGCGAGACGTGGGCAATCAGCAGGTCGATGATTTCCCTGGTGGAGGTCGCGTTGGCCATATCGAAGGCTTTAAAGTAGTAGCCGCCGGTCAACTGATTGGCGATACCGGCAATGCTCGATGCGGTGGCGCGACCGTGGGAAACGATAATGCCCTGAATGGGGTCGTCTTCACCGGCCAGGGTATGAAAAGCACAGCTTAACAGCGGCAGCAAGAGGGGCAGCGGCTGGTGGGTGACGTGTTTGTTCAGCAAGGCGAGGCACTCTTCCGCCAGCAGGCGCGCCTTCGCGGAAACATAGTCGGAAATCGTCTGTAGCTCGCTCGCGTTGACCGCCTCCTGAGAAGGATGCAGCGCATAGCTGACGCAGAGCCATACGGCTTTGTGGATCTCCTGGCTACAGCTGATACCGGTCAGGCTCTCCAGCTCGTTCAACGCATGAGCGGTGTTCTGCCAGATATAGCCGCTATACAGCGACTCGGCGGCAACCGCGCCGCTGACCGTGGTCAGCAGCTGTTCCATTTTGCGATTGAGCAACAGCACGTTGCCGCTATGGCAAAAGTCGCGAAAAATAACCGCATCGTGCATCGCTTTTGGCAGCAACTGGCTGACATTAAGCGCATCATCATCAGGGTTAGCGGTAATTCTGATTATTTCGCCGCCGGACGAGGGGCCGCGTAGCGTAATCACGGAGGTCTCGCGATTATCGCTCCAGGCGCTGGCGCACATGACTTTGATCTGATTTTTTAGCTCGCCGATATTGCCGCGCACCGGCGAGGTTACCAGTTGATGCATGAGCGGATTATCGAGATGAATATCCCGGCGCAGGCTGAGCGCTTCCTGATGCAAAAAATGGCTAACCTGAGCGACGCGCTCGGTGAGTGGGCGTGAAATATAGTTGGGCAGCGTCACGCGCACCGGAATTCGGCGGCGAAAAGTGTTGAGCAGGACGGTGTCGATATTCTCCGTGGTGGCGAAAATAAAGCGCAGCGACGCCGGATGGCGCGTGCGGTTATCGCCGAGACGATAGAAATAGCCTTTGTCCATAAACAGAAACAGCTTCTCCTGGTTCTCAGCCGACAGTCGATGGACCTCATCGAGAAACAGAAACCCGCCATCCGCATCATCAAAGGCCCCGCGCTTTTCGCGGTCGGCCCCGGTGAACGCACCGCGCGTATAGCCGAAAAGCGTTGCTGAAAGCAGCTCCGGGTTATTGGCGTAGTCGGCACAGTTCAGTTCAACGAACGGCTTATCCGCCGCAATGACGTTGCGCTCGATGGCATATTGATAAATCAGCGCCGCCAGATGGCTCTTACCGACGCCGCTTTCCCCGGAGAGCAGGACAGGCAGACCGTCGCCGGGATAATCCACCGCCGAGCGGCAAAGCGCGATTGCTTCCGCCAGGCTTCCCTGTGCGCCGATCAACTGCTGAAAGGCGTCGTGCTTTTTCGACACTATGCGAGACGCCTGCGCGTTTTTTACGCCATTTTGCTGCACAAAGAAGCGAACCGGGCGGGTATTTTCTTTACTCAGATGGCCGTCATCACACAGCCTGTTGAGGTAATGACTGATGACGCTGCGGTTAACCTGCATAAAGTCAGCGCAGTCCTGAGCCGTGAAACCTGCGGGTTTCTGCGCATAATGGGTGAGTATTTTGTGAAATAACTTTTCTTTCGCCGACAGCGCCATTTTTCAGTGTTCCGCATAGAGTAGAAAATAGCGTCGATTTAATTTAGACACTAGACACTACTGTTTTCATTAGACACTGAATACTTTCCACGCCATGAATTAAAAATGAAACTACGTTTTGATTGGAATGTGATGGAGATCGCCACACATTTTGCAGGGGGGTAAACAGGGGGGCGATAGTTAAGGTTTGAAGAGCTTTTGAGATTGATGACAATAGAGTGCTCGCATTTTTTGCCGGGTGGCGGCTAGCGCCTTACCCGGCCTACAAACCCATACTCCGTAGGCCGCGCAAGCGAAGCGCCGCCGGGCAATTCCAGAGAATCGCACTTTGTCAGCAATCTGAAAGTTCTGAAGAGCTTTACTCCCGGAGCAGCGCAATAAATGCTTCATACCCCGCCAGTCCCGCAATAGTGTCCGCCGGATGACGGCACAGCACGCTGGATAAATAGCTAAAGATTTTTAACTCATGGCGCGCGTCGGCGGCGGCGCAGGCGATGAGCACATGGCTGACCGGCTCGTTATTGACCTGCATGGGACGCGCGAGGGTGATAAAGAACCCGCGAAAGCGGCGTTCCTGCTCGCTCCAGCAGTGGGGGATCGCCAGGCGATTCACAATCAGGTTTTCGCCCTCATGCTCCCTGGCGCAGATGCGCAGCGCCTCGTCTTCGGTGATATGACCCTGTGCGACAAGCTGTCCGCAAATTCGGCCGATAATCTCCTGCCAGCTTTCGCCCGCCGCATTGGCGTAATGGAAGCTGCCCTGCTGTGAAAAGAAACGCTCAGGCTGCTGGCGGATAAAGGCCGTGGCGAGGAAATTTTTAATCTGCTCGGTACCGGCTGCGGTGATAATGTTTTTGATGGTAAGAACATTTTTTAAAGCATCATCAAGCAGATAGTGGCTATTGTTGATGATTAATAGCGGAGTGACCTCTTCGCTGATGGCGCTTAATTCGCCCGTGCTGCGCGCAATAATCACCCGGCAATTCAGCACATCCCGCTCAATCGCCTGCTGATTAATGGTGGCGATGGCGTTCTGATCGGAGAGCAAAATAATCGGCTGGCGCTCGTTCTGATGCCGTTCCAGAGCACAGGCAAAATAGAGCCCAATCAGGTCGCTGTCGAACAGAGGAATATCCAACTGTTCGCGAAGCCGGGCGATAAAGCGCAGGCTCATGTCGAAGGCGGCGGGCCAGGCGGCCTTCAGGTTGTTCATGCTGCCCTGTCGATGTTCCGGGATCCATACCGGGGCGGCGACGCAGCGCAGGAGGTGACCGGTAATATTTTCGACTAGCTGTTCGTCGATAATATTCAGCGGGGTGACGCCGGGTAGCGATTTTAGCAGCGACACGACGCCCTCTTCGGAAATCGCAGCGGTATGCTGTTGCTGCATTTCCAGCAGCCCAACCAGCGTGCTGAACGCCTTGTCGCCGAGATAAATTCCCGCCTGCTCCACCGCATTATTAAGCGCACTATGCTGACACTCAGGCCAGGCGGCGGCGAGCTGGTTGCGCAGGGCATAAACGGCAAGCACCACGCTTGCGAGATACTCTCCGGAAACCAGCGCAAAAGCATGCAGATTTTCACAGGCCTGCTGAAGCTGATCGATGTTCTCGCGCGTCATGCCCGGCAGAGGAATCAACAGCGGATCTTTTTTCAGCAGATTCGCCAGCAGGATAAGGCGCTTATCTTCAGGCTCATCAATAAAGTGCCCGACGCCGGGACGGCTTGCGATGCAGAAGGCACGTTCGTAGCGCTGCTTCAGGCGCGGCAACCTGTCGGCGACCCAGGTCTCCGGTAAATTCAGCGTCGCGGCGAGCTGTACGCGGGTGGTAAATGGGTTAAGCAGTAATATCGCCAGCAACCGGTCATCATTATCATGACGTTGTAAAAGCTGGAAATAGCCGCGCCGGTCGACAATATCCAGCTGGTAGCCCGCACCGCCGCCGGGGTGAATGCGGGCCTTACCGCTGAAGGTAAAGTTGAGGTAATCAATATCGCGCAGGATCGTGCGGCTCGATACGCCAGTTTGTCGCGCCAGTTCGCCCAGCAAGCAGGGCTGCTGTTCGAGAATCTCCGCGACCTTTAACTGGCGTTCCGATAGCATTATCTCACCTGGCGAAAGTCAGTGAAGGATTTGACCTTATCCGCCGTCAGCGAGGCCAGCAGTTCGCGCACCAGGATAAACAGTGCGTCATAATCTTTTGCCGAAACCATGCCGCTGTTGGCGTGCAGATAGCGGGTCGGCAGGCACAGCGCCGCCACCGGACGACCGCCGCCCATCACATTGTAGCGTCCACCGTCCGTTGCCCCGGTTTTCATGGTGCAGAACTGCAATGGGGCTCCGCTGTCTCCGGCGCTCTGTTTTAAGGCGGCGACCAGCTGCTGGTTGGGGAAATAGCGCTTATCAAACAGCATCAGCCCCGGCCCGTCGCCGAGCTTCAACGGATATTTGATGCTGTCGATGCCGGGCACGTCGCCCGCCACCGCAGTATCCAGCACGATAACCACGTCGGGTTTGATATGCTCCGCTGAGGTTTGCGCCCCGCGCAGCCCCACTTCTTCTTCAACGCTGCCGACGCCGTACAGGGTGATTTCGGGGTTATCTACCGCCTGTAAAAGTTCTGCCATCAGGGCGCAACCCACGCGGTTATCCAGCGCTTTGCCGACGATCTTATCTTCGCCCCAGCGGGCAAAGTTCGCTTCCGGACTGATGAAATCGCCGATCGCAATGCCGCGTTTTTCCACCTCTTCGCGGCTGCTCGCGCCAATATCGATGAACATCTCGTCAAACGACAGCGGCTGCTGTTTCTGCTTTTCCGTCAGGGCGTGCGGTGCTACAGAGCCAATCACGCCGGGGATTTTTACCCCCGCGCGGCTACGCACGGTCACCCGGTGATTGAGCATCGACTGACTCCACCATCCGCCAATGGTGGTGAAACGGATAAAACCGCTCTCGTCGATATACGTCACCATAAAGCCCACTTCATCCATATGCCCGACGATGGCGACTTTCGGCCCGCGCGTTCCTTTGCGGGCGACAAAGCTGCCGAGGCCGTCAAAGGTGATTTCATCCACGCACGGTTCCAGCGTATTGATCAAAATCGAGCGAACTTCCTGTTCATCACCGCTGACGGCGCTGGCTTCGCATAACTGCTGTAGTAACTCAATGTTCATGGACAAGCTCCTGCTGCGCGGCTTTACGTTTGAGCCACAATCCTTTCAGAATGATGATTAGCGAAATGTTTAGCGCCAGGCCTATCGCCAGCACCAGATAAAATGACCCTACAGGCGACATCAGGCCGATCAGCGGGTCAAAGATACCTAAACCCGGCGCCAGACGTTTGATTCCGAAGGCGATCACCAGCATCCCGGTAATGCCGCCGGAGAGCGTATTGGCGGTAATCATCGGCAGCGGCGCGGCCAGCGCGTAAGGAATTGCCGGTTCGGTAGCGACGGTTGCACCGACCACAATCGCGCTGCTGGCGGCGGCCTTCTCCTGCTGCGTAAACAGCTTCGGTGCGATATAGGTGGCGATACCTGCGGCGACGGGCGGCATCAGCGCCACCACGCCAACGATGGCGTACCAGTCATAGATATGTTTTTCCAGCAGCGAGAAGCAGAAGAACCACGCGGTTTTGTTGATCGGTCCGCCCATGTCGAACGCCAGCATCGCGCCAACAAGGAAAGCTGCGCCCATTTTCATGGATGGCGGAATAGTGTTCAGGAAGTGCAGCAGGCCACCCATGATGTCGGACATCACCGGGCCGACGACGTAGTACGTCAGCACGCCAAATACAAGCAGAGTGACGAACGGGATCAGCATTGAGCCGAGCAGCGGCTGAAGCGCCTTACCGAGACGTACCTTGCGAAACCATAACACGAAGTAGCCGATTGCCAGTCCCAGCAATACCGCGCCGAGAAATCCCGCGCCGGATTGCGTACCCAGCAGCCCTTTATCGTTCGCCAGATAGCACACCAGAAACGCCGGGGCGAACGCGGGTTTATCACCAATCGACCAGGCGATGTACGCGCCCATAATCGGGATCATAAAGGTGAAGCCGAGATAGCCGATGGATTCGACGACCCAGGTAAACGACGGCGCGCCTTTCGACATGTCGGTATAGGGCAAACCAAACTGCACCAGCATGTTGGCAATGGCAACCAGAATACCACCGCCGATAACAAACGGCAGCGCGGCAGAAACCCCCGCCATCAGGTGGCTCATCACGCTACCCTGCTGAACATCCTGTTTGCCCAGCTTGACGCCGCTATCGGCGGCGAAAAGCTGTGAATGAGAGGGCAACTGGGTAAAGATCTGGTCGATATTTTTCAACGCCTGGGAAATGGCGATCTCATAAACCTTCTTCCCGGCAAAGCGCGCGCGATCATCCGCACTTAAGCCGCGTCCTGTCGCCAGAATCACGTAATCCGCAGCGGCAATCTCTTCATTGGTCAGGCGGTTTTCGACGCCGCTTGAGCCCTGGGTTTCAACTTTTATCGTATGGCCGAGCGAACGCGCTTTTTGCTCCAGCGCTTCCGCCACCATGTAAGTGTGGGCGATACCGGCGGGGCAGTTGGTGATCGCCACTAAACGCAAGGATGACTCCATAGCCGCTTCCTTATGAGGTTAAGGTCTGATTTAACAGCGCCAGCACCTGGTCGGCGTCGCCCTGTTTCAGCTGGTTGATAAAATCCTGATGGATAATTTTGCGACACAGGGTGCCGATGATTTTGACCTGGTCGTCCTCGCCGGCCTGCGGCACGCCGAGGCAGATCCAGCAGTTGACGTCTTCGCCGTCGCTGGCTTTCCAGTCGACGTTGGCGGATTTACGCGCGAACAGGACGAAGGGCTGCTTCACGCAGGCGTTTTTGCCGTGAGGAACGGCGATGCCCGAACCAAAACCAGTGGAGTGCAGCTTTTCGCGCAGCAACAGCGTTTGCAAAAACTGATTACGGTCGCTGACGTAGCCGTTATGAAAGGCCATATCCGCCAGCTGCTTGAGGATGGAATAAACGCTATTGCCCTGAATATTCAGGTCAATACAGTTCGCTGTAAGGGCTGCCATGATGAGACTCCGTTAAAACCTAATTAATATGATTTTAACGTCGGGACGGCGAAGAGATGAGCGGCAATATGTCAGCGCGCAGTGACATTTTGCCCAGTAAGCGCGAGTGGGCTTTGTGCGCAGGCACACAATTCTAGTTCGTGCGGGTCAGCGGAAAAACGCGCTGTGAACCTTCCTGACGTAAAAAAATGCGCTATTTATCACATTTCTCTCTTTCCGCAAAAGCGGGATTACCGGGTAAACACACGCAACCCATGCAGGGAATTATCGGGCTAAGTAACTTAATGATCTTAAACAAAATAAAAAGTTAACTGTTAAGCCGATCTCACTTTATAAAAGAGATATTGATCACAAAAAACAGCGTGATAAAGCGGTTGTCAATATTAGGCTGGAGCAAAATTATCGGCATATTGTGATCTCTATTGCAAATAGCAGCCTTGAAGTCAGGGAAAAATGTTGGCAGAGAAAACAGCGGGGGCAGGTAATGAAAATTGGCATTGTTATCAGTGGTGGAGATGTTTCTGGAATTAATAATTTTATATTCCAGATTGCCAAAATGGCGAATGCTGAGATCACCATTTTTAATGGCGGAATACCTGGGCTGTTGGATAAAAATTATCAAGAAGTTGCCTGGCGCGATCTGGTTGATTTTTCGATTGCGGCTATTCCGATTATTACCTCCGGACGCACCAGTCGTAAATTGCTGCGCAGTGAATATGAAACGATCGCTAAAAAAATTAAGTCACTGCGCGTTGATGTGCTGATTATGGCCGGCGGCGACGGTAGCCTGCAGTTTCTCAATACGTTAAGTGAGTTTGATATTAACTGTTTTGGCGTCGGGATGACGATTGATAACGATGTATACGGCAGCGATTATACCATTGGTTTCTCTACCGCCTGTGAGCAAATTATTAAAGAAGTTTCCCGCTTAAGAAATACCGGCAGAGCATTGCCTGGTCGGGTATTTATGGTCGAAATATTAGGAGGTTATTGTGGAGAGTTAACGTTGCAATCGGCGATTAAATGTAACGCGGATATCGCCCTGATCCCGGAATCGCAGATGCCGCTGGCTGCGCTTGCCGAGCGCGTGAAGCAGAAGCTGGCAAAGCAGAACAGCGTCGTGATCCTGTGCTCCGAAGGCTACACCAGGGAGTATTCCCCCGGATTCCAGGGGGCTATTGATACCATGATTAAGCAGCTTGAACCGCAAATTGGCGTGCGTATTCGTAAAACCATTGTGGGCTACGGTTTACGTAACGGTGACCCGACCTGTGAAGAGATTTATCAGGGTACGATTATGGCCAGTGAAGTCGTTCGCTGCATTCAGTCAGGGATGAAAAATAAAGCTATTATCATTAATTCAAGTAACAAACCTATTCCAATTGATTTAGTCAGTATGAAAAAACGTCTGGTAGATACCGAAGGACACCATTATAAACTTGCCAAACAACTCAATATAATTTGAGGAGACCCTACATGCTGAAAATTCTTTGCGTATGTGGCTGCGGCCTCGGTTCAAGCTTTGCCATTGAAATGACGGCGAAAGCAGTTTTAAAGAAACTGGAAATTCCGGCGCATATTGAACATACCACCGTTTCTGAAGCCGGCGCGTTTAAATCCGATATGATACTCACGCAAAAAACCTTTGCCGATATATTAACGGCAGATGCCAGTGAGGAGGAAATTAAACGGGTGGTAGTATTGCATAAACTGACGGATAAAGACGAAGTTGAGGCCAAGATCGTCGCATTCTTAAAAGAACGTAACCTGAAGGTAGCGGACTATGAATAGCTTTGTAGAGTTTATCGTCAAAGATTTGCTCGGTCAGGCATCGATATTAATCGCGTTTATTGCGATGCTGGGCCTGATCCTGCAAAAAAAATCACCGGGCAAAACGGCGGAAGGGACATTTAAAACCCTGCTCGGTTTTTTAATCATGATGGCCGGGATTAATATTATTGTCGCCACGCTCACGTTCCTGAACGATATTTTCGCTCAGGGATTCGGTATGAAAGGCTATATTACCGACGTTGCTGCTATCGCCGGGTTAGCCAACCGTGAATTAGGCTCTGAGGTGGCGCTGACGCTGCTGGTGATCTTTGCCGTCAATATTATTATCGCCCGCCTGACGCCGCTGAAATATATCTTCCTGACCGGTCAGGCATTGCTGTGGATGGCGACCATTGGGGCGGTGATTGGCTATAAAGCCGGACTGACCGGATTCCCGCTGATCCTGACCGGCGGCATCTTTGGCGGCATTATGGCGGTACTGATGCCCGCGCTGGCGCAGCCGGTAGTCAGGCGTATTACCGGTTCTGATGACGTGGCGCTGGGGCACTTCTGTACCATTGGCTATCTGGTGCAAGCCGCCGTGGCGAAAGTGGTGGGTAAAGGTTCTCGCTCTACGGAAGACCTTGAACTGCCGGATAACTTTAAGTTCCTCCAGGATACCTACCTCGCGATGGCGGTGGTGATGGTGCCGATGTACCTCATCCCGGCGGTCGCGGCGGGCCCGGAATATATTGCTCAGTTCTCCAACGGTATTAATTACCTGATGTACGCCTTTATGCAGTCCATTCAGTTTGTGGCGGGCGTCTTCGTGCTCTACAGCGGTGTTCGCTTACTGCTTAATGAACTGGTTCCGGCATTTCGCGGTATCGCGATGCGCATTGTCCCGGACGCCAAGCCCGCGCTGGATTGCCCGGTTCTGTTTCCCTATGCGCCTAACGCCGTGATCGTCGGCTTCCTGGCGACCACCGTCGGCTCCATCATCGGCATGCTGGTGTTCCCGATGTTTGGCCTGGCGATGATTCTGCCCGGTCTGTTAACCAACTTCTTTGCTGGCGGTACGGCGGGCGTGTTTGGTAACGCGCTGGGCGGCCGCCGTGGGGCGATGATTGGCGGCGTGGTTCACGGCCTGTTTATCACCTTCCTGCCTGCGATTCTGGTGCCGATGCTCGAAAGCTACGGCTTTACCGGCGTCACCTTCAGCGATTCTGACGTGATCAGTTCCGGTCTGGTATTGGGCCACGCTTTCCAGAATAACTGGTTGTTTGTCGCCTTATTCATTGTTTTTGTTGCCGCACTGGCATGGTTCGTAAACGGTAAATCAGCGAAGCCGAAAGGGGAAAATGCTCATGAGTCTGTATAATTTCAACGATATTCTGAAAATTGCGCAGGAAAGAAAATTTAAAGCGATTGGATCGTTTAATTTGCACTGTATTGAAATGCTGCCCGCTTTTTTTAAAGCGGCGCAAAAAAGCAATAGCCCATTAATGATTCAAATCTCGACCGGGACGGCGGAATATCTTGGCTATCGTTTACTGGTGGATGCCGTTTGTTCATTAGCGGAAAGTGAAAATGTGCCGACCTGCCTGCATCTGGATCACTGCTCCGATATTAGCGCGATTGAAACGGCAATGGACGCCGGTTTTTCATCGGTGATGTATGACGGCTCGCACCTTGGGCTGGAAGAAAACATCGGCAATACGCGGATAGTGGTGGAGATGGCTCGTCCGCGAAATATCACCGTTGAAGGCGAACTTGGCGCTATCGGAGGCTCGGAAGATGGTAAAGCCGTTGCTGCGGAAGATATCTGCTTTACCACGGTGGAAGACGCGAAACGTTTTGTGGATGAAACGCAGGTCGATATGCTGGCGGTCTCCGTGGGGACGGTACACGGCCTGTATACCGGCAAGGCGCAGATCCAGCATCAGCGGCTGCAAGAAATTAGCGCCGCTACCGGCGTGCCGTTAGTGCTCCATGGCGGTACCGGCGTCAGCGATGAGGATATGCGTCTGGCCGTCACTGAGGGCATCAATAAAGTGAATGTTGGCACGGAAATGAACGTCCAGTGGGTCGAACAATGCAAAACCACCTTTGAAAAAGGCAAAGTGAATGACAGCGTGCGCAAGTTTTTAATTCCAGCGAATAATGCAGTCACGCATGTATTAATGGAAAAAATCGCCCTGTTTAAATAAAACCTTCGTTATTTAATGGTATTCCGTTGCCCTGTAGTCCGTCAGGGAGGAGCTCGCTATGTTTGAATCTTTAAAAACGCTGTGGAAAAAAGAAAATAACCCGCCGCAGGATTATGACCAACAGGCCAGCCAGCTGGCGGAGGAAATAACCCGGCTGGAAGGCGAATTACAGGGCAACCCCGGAAATGGCGAAGTACAGAAAGCATTAATGCTGATTTATAACCGTGCGCTGTCGGTGTATGCCAAAAGCAAAACACATCGGCAGGAAATAGATGCGCTTTTTATTCGTATTGATGAGTTGCGTAACACTATTCGCCGTAATATTTAGAACCTGTTCATTAGGCTATCTTGTTTGCCAGTTTGAACCAGGGCAGTGCTCAAAATCCTCACGTACTACGTGTACGCTCCGGTTTTTCCGCGCTGTCCGTGTCCAAACCGCCTGCACCGATAACGCCTACTGATATAGGCTCTTAAGGAGTCGTAATGACAATAAAAGAGTTACTTATTGAGGCCGATGCCATTCAGGTCGGCGTCACGGAGTCCGACTGGCAGAAGGTGATTCATCTGGCCGCCAGTCCGCTGGTAGCAAAAGGGTACATTTCGGCGGATTACGGCCAGGCGGTCATTGATAATACTCTGCATCATGGTGCGTATTACGTTTTTGATGAAGGGGTGGCAATCCCTCACGCCAGACCGGAATGCGGCGTAAAGCGTAACTGTTTTAGTCTGGTGGTGCTGAACAAACCGATTCAGTTTGCCGACAGCGAGAAGGCTGACATTGTCATTATGTTTGGTGCCCAGGACAGCAATGCTCATATCGAGGAGGGGATCCGCGCGATTATCGCGTTGCTCGATAATAACGAAACGATGACTAAGCTGCGGGCCGCCAGCAGCCGGGAGGAGGTCGTCGCGCTGTTATGAACAGACATCTCACTCCAGGCTGCAAAACGGTGATTTTAATTAACGGCATTCCCGCATCGGGTAAAAGCACCGTCACCCGGCAGCTCTCGGCAACATTTAATCTGCCGCTGCTGACCATTGACGGTATTAAAGAGCCCTTTATGGCGCGCTTTACTGATATTGATCGACCCTTCAACCGGCAGCTGGGCTGCGCCGCCTATGAGGTTATCTGGTCGATTGTCGGTCAGTCTCCGGCGGGCTGCGTCTGGCTGGTAGACGCCTGGTTTGGTTTTCAGCCGCGTGAAACATTGCAGCAACTGCTCCTGCAGGCTGGTGTTGAAAAGGTCCTTGAAGTCTGGAATCACATCTCGCCAGAACTTGCGGTATCGCGCTACGCCACGCGGTTGCAGGATCGCAAACCGGGACATCCGGGTGAAGAGTATCTCCCGGAGCTTCACGCGCTTGCCGAACGAGCGCAACCGATGCGCCTGGGGCCGGTGTTCACGATAGATCAGCAGCAGCCGCTGGAGATTACATCCGTTACCGGTTGGATCGAAGCGCAAATACAGTAAGACGTATAATTTGTTGATATATTGGGTTTTGTAGGCCGGGTAAGGCGCTAGCCGCCACCCGGCAGAAATGCACGCGCATCGTCTAAATGCAAAATCGCTTTTTAATGTATCCCCGCCATCCGTAACAGCGCCGTTACCACGGCGGCGGCGATAATCACCACAATCAGCGGCATCTTGCGCCAGGCGAGAAACACCGCGAAGCCCACGCCCAGCACCCGCGCCATGCCGGCAAAATGTTCGCCTTCATAAAAGGTGGTCGCCAGCGCGACGGAAAAGAGCAGCACCGTCGCCGCATCGGAAAGCAGCGCCTGAGAACGTTCGGAAAAGGCTAAACGGCTGCCGAGCTTTGCCCCACCTAAACGCATTAAATAGGTTCCCAGAGATAGCACGGCAATACCGGCAATAAATAGCGTCATATTGCCCATTATTTTTTCCTCGTCAGCAGGCCAAACAGCGACAGCAGGACCGGCAGGCCAACCGGCGCAAAGGGTACCGCGGCCAGCGATAGCGCCGCTCCGCTGCAGGCGCGGATAAGCGTAGTGAGGTTTTTAAATGCCGGAACCACCAGCGCCAGCAGAATCGCCGGGAAGACCGCATCGAGGCCGATGGTCTCCGGTGCCGGGAGCAGCTTGCCGACGCCCGCGCCCAGGAGCGCTCCCAGCGGCCAAATCAGCGCTACGCCCAGACCGCATAGCCAGTAGGCGGCCCGGCGCTGTTCGGGTGTTTTCTGCGACAGACCAAACACCACGCTTTCGTCGTTCATGATGTGGCAACCGAGGAGGCTGGCGGCGCGCTGGCCGACCAGATCGCGTACCGTGACGCCGAAAGGGATATGGCGGGCATTAACCAGTAAACCGGCCGCCGCTGCTGCCAACGGGTTGCCGCCGCTGGCGACAATCCCAATAAACATAAACTCAGAGGCACCCGCCAGCACGCAAACCGAGAGGACAAAAGGCACCCAAATGGGAAAGCCATAGGCGATAGCCAGCGAGCCGTAGGACATGCCGACGATGCCGACCGCCAGGCAGACTAAAACAATTGCTTTGATGGTGTCGCCTTTGAGGCTGGCGAAGTGTTGCTTCATACTCTTTAGCCATATCGAACGAATTTCCATTATAATGAACGCAACAGAATCGCATTTCAAGACGAACGAATCGTTCGTTATAAAAAACACGGAGCCGTGTATGACCCAGCCAATCAGCCTGATTGCCAAAAGTCTGGTACGTGAACGTGCGCGCACCGGGCTTTCCCTCGCCGAAGTTGCGCGGCGGGCGGGAATTGCCAAATCGACGTTATCGCAGCTGGAGTCTGCTAACGGCAACCCGAGCCTGGAGACCCTGTGGGCGCTTTGCGTGGCTCTCGATATTCCCTTCGCTCGTCTGCTGGAGCCGCAGGTCAATACGACCCAGGTGATCCGTCGTGGCGAGGGGACGAAAGTTATCGCCGAGCAGGCAAACTATCAGGCGATCCTCCTGGCTGCATGCCCGCCGGGCGCACGGCGCGATATCTATCTCTTGTTGACTCAGCCGGGAGCGGACCGTATCTCACAGCCGCATCCTCCGGGTTCAGTGGAGCATATTATTGTCACCCAGGGGCGAGCGCGGGTTGGCCTGACGGAAGCGCCGGAAGAACTGGGCGAAGGGGATTACATTTGCTATCCCGCAGACCGGGAGCACGTTTTCCAGGCGCTGGAGCCGGACACCCAGGCGCTGCTGGTAGCCGAGCAGAACTAGTCACGGCGGCAGGCTGGACGCCATGGCCGTATTGCGGGACACTACCGCATTCTCCCGCGAGGACAGGGATACTTATGTCGTTGAAAGCCATTGCTAAAGAACTTGGGATCTCGGTCACGACCGTCAGCCGTGCGTTAAACGGCTACGACGACGTGTCGCAGGAGACGCGCGCCCGCGTGGAAGCCGAAGCGCAGCGTCGCGGGTATCGCCCGAATACCTTCGCCCGTCGCCTGAAGATGGGCAAAATTGACGCCGTTGGCCTCGTTTTCCCCGTGCGTCCTGCGCCGCTGAATAACAACGTTTTTCTCGATATGGTCGGTGAAATCAGCCACGAGCTGGCGCGCTATGAGATTGATTTACTGCTGATTGCCGATGATGAACAAGCCGACAAGCACGGGTATATGCGTATGGTGCAGAGTCGTCGCGTCGATGCGTTGATTGTCGCGCATACCCTCGATGACGATCCGCGTCTGGCGCAGTTGCTCTCATCGGGTTTTCCTTTTCTGGCCCTGGGCCGCAGCCGCCTGCCGCAGCCTTACGCCTGGTTTGATTTCGACAACCAGGCCGGAACCTATCGCGCTACCCGCCACCTGATTAGCCAGGGGCACCGGCGCATCGCATTGCTGAGCGAAAATAATAATCAGGCGTTTATTACTCAACGCCGCAACGGCTATCTGCAAGCGCTACGCGAAGCCGGATTAGCCGAGGACTGGCTGCGCAGCGTGTCGCCAACCCGGCGTAGCGGGTTTCAGGCAACTATGGAGTTGTTGCGTTCGCCTGAACCGCCAACGGCGATTGTCACCGACTGCAACAGCCACGGTGACGGCGCGGCGATGGCTCTTGCCCAGCAGGGGCGTCTGACCGGCGATAATCGTGTCGCGTTAGTCGTTTACGATGGCTTGCCGCAGGACAGCATCATTGAAACCCCGGTCGGCGCGGTGATTCAATCCACCCGCCAGGGCGTGGGTCGCCAGATAGCCAGCATGGTTCGCCGCCTGATCGCGGGTGACGATCTCGCCTCTCTCCAGGTGCTCTGGCAGCCTGAATTCATCCCCGGCGAAACCGCCTGATTCACTCCTTTTCAGATTAATTTCCTGAACTCGATCACGGATCCGAAACGTTTTGGTTGGCGTCCGAAACGTTTCGGATCAACAGTAAGGCATTCCTTGTTGTGGAGATGTCTGATGTCTGATTCGATTTTACGCCTGCAAAGCGCAGCCGCCGATGTGGTGATAAAAACCCATCCGTTCGCCGAAATTATCTACTGGGGGCCGCATTTAAGCCACTTTTCGCCGCAGGATGCGGTCAGTCTGGCTCGTCCGGTCGCCAATAGCCGCGTGGATGTTGATTCACCGCTGACCTTAATGGCCGAGCTGGGCCACGGCCTGTTCGGTGCGCCGGGTATTGAAGGGCATCGTCAGGGGCTGGACGCTTCGCCGATTTTTACCACCACCGATGTGGTGCAGGATGGGCAAAATTTAACGATTACCAGCGAAGACTCGCAGGCAGGCCTGCGGTTATGCAGTGAAATCCAGCTCGACAGCAGCGGCGTACTGAGCGTTCGTCATGGTTTAACCAACCTGCGCGCGCAGCCCTGGCAGGTGGACCGTCTGGCAGTCACGCTGCCAGTCGCCGAGCGTGCCCGCGAAGTGATGGCCTTTCATGGCCGCTGGATCCGCGAATTCCAGCCCCATCGTCTGATTCTGGAGCATGACAGCTTCGTGCTGGAAAACCGCCGTGGGCGCACCTCTCATGAACATTTTCCGGCGCTGATTACCGGTAGCAAAGCCTTTAGCGAGATGCAGGGCGAAGTGTGGGGCGTGCATCTTGGCTGGAGCGGCAACCACCGTCTGCGGGCGGAGGCCAAAACCGATGGTCGCCGCTATCTGCAGGCGGAAGCCCTCTACCTGCCGGGCGAAATGGCGCTGGCGGAAGGCGAAACACTGTGGACCCCGAACCTCTACGCCAGCTACTCCGCGCAAGGGCTGAACGGCATGAGCCAGCAGTTCCACCGCTACCTGCGCGAGCAGATTATTCGCTTCCCGGATAACAAACCACGCCCGGTACACCTCAATACCTGGGAAGGGATCTATTTCGACCACGACCCGCAGTACATCATGCGCATGGCGGATGAGGCGGCGGAGCTGGGCGTCGAGCGCTTTATCATCGATGACGGCTGGTTTAAAGGGCGCAACGACGACTGGGCGGCGCTCGGCGACTGGTATCTCGATGAGAAAAAATACCCTAACGGCCTGACCCCGGTTATCGACCACGTGAAGTCGCTGGGAATGGAGTTTGGTATTTGGGTTGAGCCGGAAATGATTAACCCGAATTCGGATTTGTATCGCGCACATCCGGATTGGGTGCTGGCGCTGCCGGGCTATACGCTGATCCCTGGGCGTCATCAGTTTGTGCTGAACCTGAATATCCCCGAAGCTTTTGACTATCTGCTGGAGCGGATGAGCTGGCTGCTGGGCGAGCACGCCGTGGACTATGTGAAGTGGGATATGAACCGCGAGCTGGTGCAGCCCGGGCATAACGGCAAAGCCGCCGCCGATGCGCAGACCCGCCAGTTCTACCGCCTGCTGGATACGCTGGTGGCTCGTTTCCCGCATATCGAATTTGAGTCCTGCTCCTCCGGCGGCGGACGTATTGACTATGAAGTGCTGAAGCGCAGCCATCGCTTCTGGGCTTCCGACAATAACGATGCCCTGGAGCGCAATACCATCCAGCGCGGCATGAGCTACTTCTTCCCGCCTGAAGTGATGGGCGCGCACATCGGCAACCGCCATTGCCACGCCACCTTCCGCCAGCACAGTATCGCTTTTCGCGGCCTGACGGCGCTGTTCGGTCATATGGGTCTTGAGCTGGACCCGGTGAGCGCCGATGAACAAGAACGCGCGGGGTATCGCAAATACGCCGCGCTGCACAAGCAGTGGCGCGACTTAATCCATCACGGCGTGCAGTGGCGGGCAGATATGCCGGATGCCACGACGCTCGCGCACGGCGTGGTCAGTGAAGATAAGAGCCAGGCAATTTTCCTCGTCAGCCAGCTGGCGATGCCGGACTACACCCTGATGGCGCCGCTGCGCGTGGCGGGACTGGACGCAGGCGCGCGCTATCAGGTGACGCTGCTCGATGATCCAGACATTCAGATTACCGGAGAGGGCGGCCATACGATGCGTAAGCTGCCGGAATGGATGACGACGCCGCAGACCGTAAGCGGCGAGTGGTTACAACAGGCGGGACTGGCGCTGCCAATCCTTGACCCGGAAAGCGCCATTTTGATTGGCCTGCAACGCGTTTGATGGTGACGGGCCGCGAGTCGGCCCTTTTTGAGGAATACACAATGAACCCGACCGTCTGTACCCATAAAAACAACCCCAATTTCTGGATTTTCGGGCTGTTCTTCTTTCTCTACTTTTTCATTATGGCCACCTGCTTTCCGTTTTTGCCGATCTGGCTATCGGATGTCATTGGCCTGAATAAAACCGAGACCGGTATTGTTTTCTCAAGCTTGTCGCTGTTCGCTATCTGTTTTCAGCCCATCCTGGGCGTGATTTCCGATAAGCTCGGGCTGAAAAAGCACCTGATGTGGATAGTGACCGTGCTGCTGGTGCTGATCGCGCCCTTTTTCCTCTACGTTTTTGCGCCGCTGTTGAAAACCAATATCTGGCTCGGCGCGCTAAGCGGCGGGGCTTATATTGGCTTTGTTTTCTCCGCCGGTGCCGGGGCGATGGAAGCCTATATCGAACGCGTGAGCCGCAATAGCGGGTTCGAGTACGGCAAGGCGCGTACCTTTGGCTGCCTCGGCTGGGCGCTGTGCGCGACCACTGCCGGGATGCTGTTCAGCGTAAACCCGGAGTGGGTGTTCTGGATGGGATCGGCCGCCGCGCTGGTGTTGGTCGTGCTGGTGGCTATCGCCAAACCGCAGGCCAGCCAGAGCGCCCAGGTGATGGATTCTTTGGGCGCGAATCGCCCGGCGGTGGATTTAAAAACCGCCGTGAGCATGTTCCGTCAGCGCAAAATGTGGATGTTTATCCTCTACGTGATCGGCGTGGCCTGTGTGTATGACGTCTTCGATCAGCAGTTTGCCACCTTCTTTAAATCCTTCTTCGCTACCCCGGAATCGGGTACCCGTGCCTTCGGTTTTGCGACCACCGCCGGGGAAATTTGTAACGCGATCATTATGTTCAGCTCGCCGTGGATTATTAACCGCATCGGGGCGAAGAACACGCTGCTGATTGCCGGGATGGTGATGGCGGCAAGGATGATTGGTTCCTCGTTCGCCACGACCGCTGCGGAAGTGGTGGCCCTGAAAATGCTCCATGCGCTGGAAGTGCCGTTCCTGCTGGTGGGCGCGTTTAAATATATTACCGGCGTATTTGATGTCCGTCTGTCGGCGACGATTTACCTGGTCGGTTTCCAGTTTTCCAAACAGGTGGCGGCGATTTTCCTCTCCGCTTTTGCTGGCAATATGTATGACCGCATCGGCTTCCAGGACACCTATATGATCCTCGGCGGAATTGCCCTGGCCGTCACGCTAATCTCCGCCTTTACCTTATCGGGTAAGGCCAAGTCGGAAAAGATTAGCGATAACGCCATGACGGTTTGATAAAACGATGAATTAATGGCTTCACAGGGATGTGTTAAATAAATGGGGAATAGTTAAACGATGGATATGAGAAAAATCATGAATAGCGGAGAACTCTATTCTGATGCGGGTCATGGATTACCCGAACAGCGGTTAATGGGAAAAGCTCGGGCCTATGAATATAATCACTCGCACCCTTTTGACCAGGAATTAAGAAACGATATTATCCAACGGATGTTTGCCAGCGTGGGTAAAAAATGCTGGATCGAACCGCCGGTGTATATTGCCTACGGTATTCACACGACTATTGGCGATAACTTCTACGCTAATTTCAATATGACGCTGGTCGATGACGCCGATATTACTATTGGCAATGACGTGATGTTTGCGCCAAACGTGACGATTTCCACCGCCGGACACCCGGTCCATCCGACGCTGCGCCACACGCAACAGTTCTTCTCGCAGCCGGTGGTTATTGAAGATGGCGTCTGGCTGGGCACGGGGGTGATTATCAACCCCGGTGTCACTATCGGTAAAAACTCGGTGATTGGTGCCGGCAGCGTGGTTAACCGCTCAATACCGGCAAACGTGGTCGCCGCCGGGATACCTTGCCGGGTATTAAGAGATATTACCGATGAGGATAAAAATAAATATCAGCTATTTGTGGAGTGATAATATATAAAATAAAAATTTAAACTTTCCTTATCATATAAAAATAGAAATAAACACAGGTGAGTTTTCTACTCACCTGGCCCTCTTTTACCTCCGGAAAATAAAAATGAATAAAAAAGCATTATCGATAGCCATTGGTTTATGTCTGATAGCAGGTTCGGCGGTTGCGAAAAATAATTCACTGACGCTGGAACAACGAATGGAGCAGCTTGAAGCGCGGCTTGCCGCCGCCGAAAGCCGGGCGACCATCGCGGAAAGCCAGATGCGAGAATTACAGGATAAACAGAATGCCTCTATGCAGGTCGCACAGAATACGGTACCGGTAAAAAGCCAGACCCCTGTCGCTGAGAGTAAAAAGAATATTTCGGCCCCTGAGCTTAAATTATCCGGCTATGGCGACCTGAAAATTTATGGCGATGTTGAATTTAATATGGATGCGGAAAGTAAACATGGCCTGCTGGCGATGACCAACGCTGATGTCGGCAGCGACCCAACCTACGACAACTGGGATTTAAATGGCCGCATTCTGCTGGGTTTTGACGGTATTCGCAAAATGGACAAAGGCTATTTTGCCGGGTTCTCCATTCAGCCGCTGGCGGATATGACAGGATCGATGAACCTTGATGATGCCGTTTTCTTCTTTGGTCAGGAGAACGACTGGAAGGTCAAAGTGGGGCGCTTTGAAGCTTACGATATGTTCCCGTTAAATCAGGACACCTTCGTTGAGCACTCGGGGAATACCGCCAACGACCTGTACAGCGACGGCCATGGCTACATCTATATGATGAAAGAGGGGCGCGGTCGCTCTGACGCAGGCGGCAACTTCCTGCTGAGTAAGCAGATAGATAATTGGTATTTTGAGCTTAACACTCTGCTGGAGGACGGTACTTCGCTGTACAACGACGGCGGCTACCACGGCCGCGATATGGAGCAGAAAAAGAACGTTGCGTACCTGCGCCCTGTCGTGTCATGGGCGAAGGATGAATTCTCCGTTGCGGCGGCAATGGAGGCCAACGTAGTGCAGAATGCCTACGGTTATCACGATGCGCAGGGCAACTTTGTCGATCAGTCCGATCGTACCGGCTACGGCTTGACCATGACATGGAACGGTCTGAAGAGCGACCCGGACAACGGCGTGGTGGTAAACCTGAACACCGCTTATATGGACGCCAGTAACGAAAAAGATTTTACCGCCGGGGTGAATGCGCTGTGGCAACGCTTTGAGCTGGGATATATCTACGCGCATAACAAAATCAGCGATTATGCCGGAGTGATTTGCGATAACGACTGCTGGATTAAAGACGAAGGCACCTACAATATTCATACCTTCCACGCCTCGTATCAAATCCCTAACGTGATGAATATGCAGAACTTTAATATTTATCTCGGTGCTTATTACTCTATCTTGGATAATGACAATAAGCTGAGTCAGGGTGACGACGACGACCGCTACGGCGCGCGGTTGCGCTTTAAGTATTTCTTCTAACGTCCTGAAAGATTGCCCCGCTAAACGCAGCGGGGCAGTCATGGCTTTAATCCAGATAAAACACTTCTTTCAGCTCTGCGCTCACCGGGCTGTTGTCCGGGTTCGCTGGCATCACATCGCACATATATTTCCACCAGCGCTGGCACACTTCGGTACTGGCGACGGCGTTCCAACGTTCTTCCGATTCAATCTCCACCGTGGCGAACAGCAGGTTGCGCTTTTTATCGAGGTAAATTGCGTAGTGGTGCGCGCCGTGGGCCTTCAGCACCGCTTCCAGCTCCGGCCAGATCGGCGTGTGGCGGCGCTGATACTCTTCATGTGCTTCAGGATTTACCTGCATAACAAAAGCTTTGCGGATCATAATGCCTCCAGATACAGCGCGCGAACTTCGTCACGGCTGGCGGTGCGCGGGTTGCATGGCGCGCACGGGTCGGCCAGCGCCTTGTCCAGCCAGCCTTCAATGTCCCCTTTGCTGACGCCAAGCTGGCTGAAGCCCTGCGGAATACCGACGCGCTTGCTCAGGGCGCGGATGGCATTGATCGCTTCCATGCTGGCAGCTTCATCGCTCATGCCGCGGGTCTCGACGCCCATTGCCTGCGCCACGCGAGCAAAGCGCGCGACGGCGTTCGGGCGGTTAAAGTTTTCGATGATCGGCAGCAGGATGGCGTTGCACACGCCGTGCGGCAGGTTATGGGTCGCCCCCGGCTGGTGAGCCAGCGCGTGAACCAGGCCGAGACCGGCGCTGTTAAACGCCATGCCCGCGAGATATTGACCAAAGGCCATCTGCTCACGGGCTTCGAGGTTGTGTCCGTCGTCCACGGCTTTCGGCAACCACAGGTTGATCAGGCGAATCGCTTCCAGGGCGTTGGCGTCGGTCAGCGGGTGCGCGCCCACGGAAACGAAGGCTTCAATGGCGTGAGTCAGCGCATCCATGCCGGTGGCGGCGGTGATGGCGGCCGGAATGTCCAGCATCACGCTGGCGTCATCAACGGCGATATCCGGGATGATATTCGGGTCGATAATCACTTCTTTAACCTGACGTTCGGAGTCGATGATCACCGCGTTGCTGGTCATCTCCGCTGCCGTTCCGGCGGTGGTGTTGATTGCTACCAGCGGCACGCCGGCGTTTTTCACCTTGCCGACGCCGGAGTAGGCGGTGGACGGTCCCGGATTGGCAGTGAGGATTTTCACCGCTTTGGCGGTATCAATTGGGCTGCCGCCGCCAAAGGCGATAATAAAGTCGCAGTTTGCTTCCTGATACGCCGCGTAGCCTTTTTGCACTAGTGCTTCGGTCGGGTTGGGGAATACCTCGTCAAACAGATGATATGACATCTGCTGAGCGTCCAGCGCGGCAAACAGGCTATCGAGCAGGCCCATTTTGACCAGATGACCGTCGGTGACGATCAGCGCTTTACCCCACTGTTTGCCCGCCACCAGCTTGATCATATCGCCGATTGCGCCCGCGCCGTGAAGGCTGATTTTAGGAAGTGCCAACATAAAACTCATGATAATTCTCCTTAATGTCGATTTGGGTAATCCGTTTCCCCTCACCCCGACCCTCTCCCAAAGGGAGAGGGGGAAAGGCGGGTCCGTAGCCTCCGGGGTATTCCTTGGGTTGCGTTCAGGCTATCAAAGCGCAATGCACCGTCCCCTCTCCCCTGTGGGGAGAGGGTTAGGGTGAGGGGGAAATTAAATTCGTCTTCGCTGCATCATCCGTCGCGTAATAATCGGCAGCGAGATAACCACAATCAGCATCGCGCCGATGATGATCGACATCACGATGCCCGGCACGTTGAGCAGGCTCAGCCCGAAGGTCACCAGCCCCATCAGGAAGGCGGCGATAATCACCCCCACCATGCTGCCGGAGCCGCCGAGAATATTGACGCCGCCGAGCACCGCCATGGTGACCACCGCCAGCTCCCAACCCATCGCCAGCGTCGGGCGGGTGCTGCCGAGCCTTGAGGTCAGCAGGACCGCCGCCAGCCCGGCCATTAGCCCGACCAGCGCGAACAGCATCAGGTTGTGGCGTTTAACGTTGATCCCGGAGAACCAGGCCCCGGTCGGGTTATTACCGATGGCGTAGGTTCGGCGGCCAAAGTTGGTTTTATGCAGCAGGAAGGTAAAGGCGGCGGCGAGGAGGATAAACAGCGCGAACTCGAAAGAGAGCGCCCCCCACACGTAACCCTGACCGAACCAGGCGAAGCTGTCCGGGTAGTGATTGAGCGCTTTGTCGCCCAGCAGGATGTAGGTCATCCCGCGATACAAGCTCATGGTGCCGATGGTGATCACAATCGATGACAGGTTAAAGCGCGTCACCAGAATGCCGTTGAACAGACCGCACAGCAGCCCGACGCCCAATCCGACCACCACCAGCAGCGGCGTGTCCATGCCCGCCGCCGCGCAGAAGCCCATCACCGTTGAACTCAGCGCCATCGTTGACGCCACCGAAAGGTCAATTTCGCGGGCGATAATCAGCATCGCCATTGGCAGCACGATGATCGCTTTTTCGGTGAAGTTAAACGTGGCGTCCGACAGGTTCCAGATATTAAGGAAATAGGGCGACGCCAGGGCGTTAACCACGAATACCGCCAGAGTGACCGCCAGCAGAAATCCCTCCCAGCACAGCAGGCGCCGCAGAGGTGACGGCGCGACCGGCGGACTTTTCATCTCTTCAGACATCATCATTTTGCTCATGATTTCACCGCCTGTTTCTGTCGGGCTAGCGCCGCGTTGCGCAGGATTAACCGCCCGTGACCTTTATTGCCGCGCTCGTTAAGCAGCACCGCAATCACGATAACCGCGCCGGAAATCGCCATTTGCCAGAACGGCGAAATGCCGATCACCGGCAGCGCGTTATTGATAACCCCGAGGAACAAGGCACCGCACAGGCAGCCGAGCACCCGACCGGTTCCGCCCATGGTGCTGATACCGCCGATTACGCAGGCGGCGACCACCTGCAGTTCGAAACCGTTGGCGACATCGACGTAGGCGACGGCAAAGCGTGAGATCCACAGGTAGCCGCAGAACCCGGCCAGCGCGCCGGAAAGACAGAAGCTGATGAACTGCATTTTCCCGGCGTTAATCCCGGTGTAGTACGCCGCCGTGGCGTTGCCGCCTGCGGTGTACAGCGCTCGTCCGGTGCGGCTGAAGCGTAAGAAATAGCCGACCAGCAAGAGTGCGGCGATGGCGCACCAGCTCAGCAGCGGCAGGCCCAACAGCGAGGCGCGCGGCAGGCCGAGAAAATCGGCGCTCATCTGGTGCGAGTTAACCCAACCGCCGTCGGAGAGCAGGAAAATAATCCCCCGGTAAATGCTCATGGTGCCGAGCGTCACCACGATGGCCGGGATGCCGAGCCGCCAGACCAGCAGGCCGTTAATCACCCCCATCAGCAGCCCAAGCAGGGTTGCCAGCGCCAACAGCGCCACCACGGGAATCTCCGGATAGTGGGCGTTGAGCAGGGCGACGATCATCCCGGTGAGCGCCAGGTTGGCGGCCATCGACAGATCGATGCCCTTGGTGAGCAGCACCATCATCTGACCGAGGGCGAGGATGATGAGAATCGAGGTGTCGTTAAACATCTCCACCAGATTGCCTGGGGCGATAAACGACGGCACCCGACTGCCTATCGCGCCGATCATCAAAATGATGACCGCCGCCAGCAGCGCTTCGCGGTGTTTAAGCAGTTGTTTGCCCATTACGCGGCCTCCTGACTGACGCCGCTGGCGGCGCTTACTATGGTTTCCGCCGTGGCCTCACCGGCCTGATACTCGGCGACCATCAGCCCTTCGTGCATCACGATAATCCGGTCAGCCATACCCATCACTTCCGGCAGCTCCGAAGAGACCATGATCACTGCCAGCCCCTGGCTGACCAGCTCGGACATAAACTGGTGCACCGCCGCTTTGGAGCCGATATCGATCCCTTTGGTCGGCTCGTCGAGGATAATCACCTCCGGATGGGTCGCCAGCCATTTGCCGATCACCACTTTTTGCTGATTGCCGCCGGAGAGGGTCTCTACCGGCTGTCGCCAGCTAAAGGCTTTGACTTGCAGGCGCGAGGCGTACTCATCCGCCAGCCGCCATTCGCGGGCGTCGTTCAGCACGCCGTTAGTGTTGAGTTTGCTGAGCTGCGGCAGGCTGATGTTCTGGGCGATTGGCAAGGCGATGATCGCCCCCTGTTTCTGCCGCTCTTCCGGGACGCAGACGATACCGGCGTTGATGGCGTCGGCAGGCTGGCGAAAACGCATCGTTTTGCCCTTCAGCACGATCTCGCCGGAAGAGGGGTGCGATACACCGGAAAGTGCCTGCATCAGCTCGGTACGTCCGGCACCGACCAGGCCGTAAAAGCCGAGAATTTCCCCTTTGCGCAGGCTGAAGTTGATATGGGCGAATTCGGTAAGGTGGCAGAGGTCTTTCACCTCCAGCACCGTTTCCCCTGGGGTACAGTCGACTTTCGGGTAGGTTTGCGTAATGGCGCGACCGACCATCATCGCCACCATCCGTTCTTCGGTGATGTCGTTAATCGCCCCGGAGCTGACGTACACGCCATCGCGCAGAATGGTGTAGTAGTCCGCCAGCTCGAAAATCTCATCGAACTTATGCGAGATAAACAGAATCGCTTTTCCGTCCTGTTTCAGGCGCTCAACGATTTGATAAAACTCCAGAATTTCATGCTGGGAGAGTGCCGCTGTCGGTTCATCGAGGATCACCACCTGAGCCTCAAAGGAGAGCGCCCGGGCAATGGCCACCATATGGCGCTGGGCGATGCTGAGGGTTTTCAGCGTCGCGCGCGGGTCAATCTGCACCTCAAGGCGGTTGAGGATCTCGCTGGCTTTGCGGTGCATCGCAGGCCAGTCGAGTTTTTTCAGCAGGCCGGTATGCAGATACTGACCGACGAAAATATTTTCAGTGACCGACAGCTCATCAAATAGCACGGTTTCCTGATGGATGGCGGTGATCCCCACCTTGTGCGCCGACTCCGGGTTCGGCAGCTGGATTGGGATCGCTTTATAGAGAATTTCGCCCTCTTCGGGCTGATAAATACCGGTCATCACTTTGACCAGCGTGGATTTTCCTGCGCCGTTTTCGCCGATTAAGGCAGTCACTTTGCCGGGCCAGAGATCGAGCTGCACGTTCTCAAGGGCATGTACACCGGGAAAAATCTTGGTGATGCCCTTCAGCGACAGCAGTGGGGTGGATGCTGACATGATAGTTCTCCGTAAAATCGCTCCTCACCCTAACCCTCTCCCAAAGGGGCGAGGGAATGGTTTGCGCCCTCTCCCTTTGGGAGAGGGCCGGGGTGAGGGAACAGGGATTAGAAAATCTTCGAGAACTTATCGATGTTGCTGGCATCGTAGACGAACGGCTCGGCCATCGCGCCGTTACCGTCGGCATCCAGCTTCACTTTGCCCAGCTTGCCCATATTGGCTTCGGTTTTGGTCGCCGTGCCTTTGACTAAATCATCCGCCAGGTAAGTGGCGGCGTAACCGAGGTCAATCGGGTTCCAGATGGCAAAGCTTTTGCTGGCGCCGGACTTAATCGCCCCGGCCATTTCCGACGGCAGCCCCAGCCCGGTCACGTACACCTTGCCGATTTTGCCCTGATCCTTCACCGCCTGCGCGGCGGCAACAATGCCCACCGATGACGGGGAAACAATCACTTTCAGGTCAGGGTATGATTTCAGCAGACCCACCGCTTCGCGGTAGCTTTTATCGGACAGATCGTCACCGTAGGCGACGGTGACCAGATTGACGGACGGGTACTGCGGCAGCACCTTTTTCATCTCCTCAATCCAGATGTTCTGGTTAGTGGAAGTTGGCGTGGCGCTTAAAATCGCCACATCGCCTTTTTCCACATTGAGCGCTTTCAGCGCATCGGCGGCGAGCTTGACGTTGGTTTCGCCAATCAGCGCGTTGTTGGACGGATTCAGATGGATCTGGCGGCCCGCAGGCGCGACGCCGGAGTCCCAGGAGACCACCTTAATGCCGCGCTGCATTGCTTTTTTCAGCACCGGCACCACGGCGTCGGGATCGTTAGCGGAAATCGCGATCGCATCCACCCCCTGGGCGATCAATCCATTCAGCACTTCGATCTGCGCTTCGGCTGTGGTGGTGGTCGGGCCGGTATAGATAACTTTTACATCGCCTAACTCTTTGGCCGCCTCCTGCGCGCCAACGTTCGCTGCTTCGAAGAATCCATTTCCCAATGATTTTGCCACGAGGGCAATTTTAACTTCAGCTAAAGCGGAACCGGACAACGCCATGGCGGCAACGGTGAGGATCAAGCTTGTCTTTATTTTCATTGCTTTTACTCCACATGAGTCAGTTTTGTAGGGTTTGCAGGTGATTTTTCGCCCCGTCTCAGTGAGCGGGGCGCGATGTTGTTATTGATAAAGGTCTAACGCGGACTGCATGGGTTGAACATTGAAGCGTTTGCCAAGGGCGACCAGCTCTTCACGGGTGATGGTTTGTTTCATGCCACCCATTGAATAGACTTTCACCAGTACCTCAGCGGATTTCTCGGCGGTATCGATCAGGCCGAAAGTTTCGTCCAGATTTGGGCCGCTGCCGAAGACGCCGTGGAACGGCCACAGCACCAGCGAGTGTTTCTGCATGGCCTCAGCGGTAGCCTGGCCGATTTCGTCGGTACCCGGCACCATCCACGGCAAAATGCCGACGCCGTCCGGGAATACCACCAGGCATTCGGTGCTGCCTTCCCACAGTTTGCGGGTGAACAACTCGCTATTGTTCTCCAGCACGTAGGTCAGGGCGATCAGGTTGGTGGCGTGGCAGTGCATGATCACACGGTCTTTGCCGTTGGTCAGCTTGATGCGCTCGCTGTGCGACAGGAAGTGCGCTGGCAGTTCGGAAGTCGGTACCGCGTCGTGAGTCAGGCCCCACAGAATATGGTATCCCGCGCCGTCGCTGTCGACTTTTACTACGCCGAGGTTAGCGGCCGGGTCGAGCTGGACATTGCGGAAGAATTTGCCGGAACCGGTCACGATAAACGGCTGGTTGGCCAGCGTCGGCATCGGCTGGCTCAGGGCGATATAGCGCGGTTTCGCGTGGAAATCCGCTGCATAAGGTTCGATATCCGCCTCATCGAGGCGCAGCGTCAGGTTGCCGCCGTTGCGCTCGTCCCAGCCTTTCAGCCAGGCGTCGGAAGTGGCTTTAATCATGCCCTGGACGAACCAGGAGTCGATAATGGTCTGCATAGTCTTGTGTTTCCTGTTAATTCGGTGCGGGGTTGTCCCCTCACCCTAACCCTCTCCCCAAAGGGGCGAGGGAACTGTTCGGTGCGCTCTGGCAGCATCGCGCAGAAGGCCTGGTTTTCTCCCCCTCCCCAAAGGGGCGAGGGAACTGTCCGGTACGCTCTGGCAACATCGCGCAGAAGGCCTGATTTTCTCCCCCTCCCCAAAGGGGCGAGGGAACTGTCCGGTACGCTCTGGCAACATCGCGCAGAGGGCCAGATTTTCTCCCTCTCCCTTCCAGGGAGAGGGCGGGGGTGAGGGTTTACCCGCGCTGGCTCAGAACTGCATTCTCATAAGCCCGCACGCTATCCAGCCACTGGCTCCCCGCCGGAGTATCGTTACGCTGGCAATACATCTCCCAGATGGCCTGCCACGGCAGACACTTCTGTTCTTCCAACAGCGCCAGGCGGGCGGTGTAATCGCCGTCAATTTCCAGCTGACGCAATTGTTCGGTCGGCTCCAGCAGGGCGCGCAGCAGCGCTTTCTTCATATTGCGGGTACCAATGACCCATGCCGCGATGCGGTTGATCGAGGCATCGAAGAAATCGAGGCCGATATGCACGCGGTCGAACAGGTCGTGACGGATAATTTCGCTGGCAATGGCCTGAGTTTCGTCATCCAGCAGCACCACGTGGTCGCTGTCCCAGCGTACCGGGCGGCTTACGTGCAGCAGCAAGCGTGGGATATAGAGCATCGCGGCGGAGATTTTGTCGGAGATCACTTCCGTCGGGTGGAAGTGGCCGGCATCCAGACACAGGGCGGTCTGGCGGCTGGTGGCGTAACCCATATAGAACTCATTGGAGCCGACGGTGTAGCTCTCTGCGCTGATCCCGAACAGCTTGCTCTCCACGGCGTCGATGTGATGCGCCGGGTTGAATTTTTCGCTGATCACTTCATCAAGCGCATTCAGCAGACGCTGGCGCGGAGCGAAACGGTCAACGGTGATATCTTTCATGCCGTCAGGGATCCAGATATTCATCACCGACGGCGTGCCCAGCTGCTCGCCAAACCAGGCGGAAACGCGGCGGCTGGCCTTGCAGTGGTCGATCCAGAACTGGCGGATCTCATCGTTAGCGTGCGATAGCGTAAAGCCGTCGGCGCTTAGCGGATGCGAGAAGCAGGAGGGGTTAAAATCCAGCCCCAGCTTGTTGGCTTTCGCCCACTCAACCCAGTTTTTAAAGTGTTCCGGCTTGATTTCATTACGCGGTACCGGCGTTTCGGATTCCAGATAGAGCGCGTGCAGGTTCAGGCGTTTTGGCCCAGGGATCAGGCTCAGCGCCTGCTCAAGGTCAGCGCGCAGCTCGGTGGCGTTACGCGCTTTGCCCGGATAGTTACCGGTGGCCTGAATACCGCCGGTCA
The DNA here is from genome assembly GCF_051131775.1 of Klebsiella sp. MISC125. Taxonomy (NCBI): domain Bacteria; kingdom Pseudomonadati; phylum Pseudomonadota; class Gammaproteobacteria; order Enterobacterales; family Enterobacteriaceae; genus Klebsiella; species Klebsiella sp. MISC125. The sequence continues at coordinate 6,132,298 of NZ_CP180448.1, read as the reverse complement.
GGCTCCCTTCCGGGTTTTCAAAACCGACGACGTCATCGCCCTGCCAGCAGTGCATGGAAACAGGCAGGCGGTCCAGCTGGCGCAAGGCCTCCTCGACGTCCACGCCGATGCTGGCGTAGCGCTGTTTGGCAATTTCCCAGGCTTGTTCAAGTTGAGTGGTCATGCGCAAAGCTCCTTGGTCTGTTGTGGCTGAAACTGCGCGACGAAGCGGGCAATTTCACTTTCAGGATTAGGGGTAAAGGTGGTGAGGGCGCAGTTTTGCCGCACCACCTGACGGAATTCATCGACGTTATGCAGCTCGTCGAGGGTCATTAACTGGATGCCGATATTGCCCAGCGTAGAGGCCTCAATGGGGCCCGCGACCACGGTGATGCCGCAGGCGTCGGCGCACAGCTGGTTAAGCAGTTCGTTCTGGCAGCCGCCGCCGACGATATGCAGCTGACTGAATGGCTGGTCGCGAAGTGCCGCCAGTTCGTTGAGCACCCGGGCGTAGAGCAGCGCTAAGCTGTCGAAAATGCAGCGCGCCAGTTCGGCGTCGCTGGCAGGAACCGGCTGCCCGGATTCGCGGCAGGCGGCCTGAATTTCAGCGCTCATGTTGTCCGGGTTGATAAAGCGGTCGTCGTTGCAATCAATAACGAAACGGCAGGCTGGAAGCGCTGCCGTGCGGGCGATCAGCGCCGACAGATCTCCGACGTTTTGCTCTTTCAGCACCCGCTGGAGCAGCCACAGGCCCATGATATTTTTCAGTACCCGATAGCGGCCTTCAGCCCCGCCTTCGTTGGTGATATTGGCCTTCAACGCTTCGTCGCTGGTGCAGGGGGTTTTGCTTTCAAAGCCCATTAGCGACCAGGTGCCGGAAGAGAGGTAGGCGGCATTTTTGCTGGCCAGCGGCGAGGCGATAACCGCGCTGGCGGTATCGTGGCTGGCGACGGCAACGACCGGAATATGATTTCCCTGCGGGCAAATCCAGTGGCCGATAACGTTGCCCGGATGCGTTGGCGTACCGAACCACTCGCGCGGCGCGCCGGTCCAGTTCAGCAGCTCTTCATCCCAGTTATCGCTATTAATATTGACCAGCTGTGTGGTGGTGGCGTTGGTGTATTCCCAGTTCATTTGGCCGGTCAGGCGAAAGCTAAGGTAGTCCGGGATCAGCAGCGCGTGCGCGGCCTGGCTGACCAGTTCCGGCTGCTGTTCAACCAGCGCGCGCAGCTGATAAAGGGTGTTAAACGGCAGAAACTGAATGCCGCTGCGGCGATAGATTTCCGCCCGACCCATTTGCTCTTCAGCATGGCGCATCAAGCCCTGGGTGCGAGCGTCGCGATAAGAGACCGGCAGACCAACGCGCTGACCCTGTTTATCCAGCAGGACATAATCCACGCCCCAGGTATCAATACCGATGCTATCGATCAGGATGCCCTGTTCGCATACTTTCACCAGGCCGCAGCGAATTTCAGCTTCCAGGCTATCGATATCCCAGCAGTCGAAGCCATCTACCTTCTGTAGGCTATTGGTAAAGCGGTGAATTTCGCGCAGCGCCAGCGTTTGCTGCCCGGGTTCATAACTGGCGAGCATCACCCGCCCGCTGGAGGCGCCTAAATCAACCGCGACACAATGACGAAAACTCATGGGAAGATCCTTGTGAAAATCATTGCAAGCAGTCTAAAAAAGTCGCGCCTGACTCACCTTCTTGTTACTGACAGGGAAAATTCGCCGCTGGCAAGAAAGCAAAGGTGACCGTGAGGAAGGTCACAGTTTCGTTTGATCAGTGGCTCACTGAGGGATGTGATGTTGTCCGCAGTTCCCGATCTTTCCCGCCATTTCTTGAAAAAGCGGCAGGCTTTACGAACTTTGTAGTCAAAAATTGAAGGCCGGATTGCCGACCCTTAATTACTATTTGCACCACTGATTGATAATTTTTCTCATTTCGAGGAGCGGCTATGACCATGTTGCACAGTGTGGATTTCTTTAAGTCCGGCGTTTCTGCTGTTGCCATTGAACCGCGGCTCCCGCAATCGGCATTTCCTGAGCATCATCATGATTTTCATGAAATTGTTATCGTCGAACACGGTACGGGAATTCATGTTTTCAACGGTCAGCCCTATACCATCAGCGGCGGGTCGGTCTGTTTTATTCGCGATCACGATCGCCATCTCTACGAGCACACGGATAATTTATGCCTGACCAATGTGCTTTATCGAGCGCCGGACGCGTTTCGCTTTTTGTCCGGCCTGAATGAACTGCTGCCGCAGGAGCAGGAGGGGAATTACCTCTCACACTGGCGGGTTAACCAAAGCGCGTTGCAGCAGGTTCGCCAGATTGTCGGCCAGATGGAAAATGTTGGTGCGGATTCGGACATGCATTCCATCGCCAGCCGCGAGATTTTCTTTATGCAGTTGCTGGTGCTACTGCGTAAAAGCAGCCTTGCTGAAGGAAGCGCCGATAACGATGCGCGATTGAATCACCTGATGGCCTGGCTGGAAGATCATTTTGCCGAAGATGTCTGCTGGGAAGAGGTGGCGGCGCAGTTTTCGCTATCGCTGCGCACTCTGCATCGCCAGTTAAAACAGCAAACTGGCCTGACGCCGCAGCGCTATCTGAACCGGGTGCGGCTGATAAAGGCACGCCATCTGCTGCGCCATAGTGATGACAGCGTGACCGATATCGCGTATCGCTGTGGTTTTGGCGATAGTAACCACTTTTCGACGCTTTTTCGCCGGGAGTTTGACTGGTCTCCGCGCGATATTCGCCAGGGGCGCGACGCGATTCTTCAGTAACGCGAGAGCAGTCAACGTATTAACAGGTATAAACGCGAATAATGATGCGTTTGTTCGTGTCTGGAGTTGATGAGTGGAAGGTCAGCTGATTCTTCGCAAAAATGAATTTTTTGCTTCCCCCGCCCAGGCGGTGGCGGTGGCGGATCGCTATCCGCAAAATGTCTTTGCCGAACACACTCATGAATTTTGTGAACTGGTGCTGGTGTGGCGGGGAAACGGTCTGCACGTCCTCAACGATCGCCCGTGGCGCATAACCCGCGGCGATTTGTTCTATATCCGCGCCGAAGATAAACACTCCTACGCCTCGGTGAACGATCTCGTTCTGCAAAACGTGATTTATTGCCCGGACCGGTTACGGCTTAATTTTGACTGGGCGGCGCATATCCCTGGCCTGTTCGGCACCCCGTGGGTCCCGCACTGGCGGATTGGCAGCAGCGGTATGGCTCAGGTCCGTCAGGTGATAACCCAGCTGGAACACGAGAGTAGCCGTAGCGATGCGCAGGCCAATGACATGGCCGAGCTGCTGTTTGCTCAACTGGTGCTTATCCTCCAGCGCTATCGCTATGCCACCGATAATCTGGCGGCAACCCAGAGCGAGGCGCTGCTCGATAAGCTGCTTACCGAACTGGCGGGTAGCCTGAACCGGCCTTTCTTTCTGGATAAATTTTGTGAGCGGGAAGGATGCAGCGAACGCGCGCTACGCCAGCAGTTTCGCCAGCAGACGGGAATGACCATCAACCACTATCTGCGCCAGCTGCGGATTTGCCACGCTCAGTATCTGTTACAGCATACGGAACGCCTGATTGGCGAAGTGGCGATGCAGTGCGGGTTTGAGGACAGTAACTACTTTTCGGTGGTGTTTAACCGTGAGATTGGCATGACGCCGGGGCAGTGGCGGCAGCGCAGTCGTATAGCGGTATGATTGGTTAGTTTTTCTAATGTAATATCTGAAATTTTTATTCTGTATTTAATGAAAAATAGAACAAATATTTAATGCTCTGTGCAATAAATCACAGTTATTACCCTTTTTTTACCTTACACTTTCCGTACTATTTTATGGAGGCCTTATGTTAACCTCAGTTATATCGCGAGTATTAAAAAGCATAACTTTAATTTTGCTATCAATCGATAGCAAAATTAAAGTTATGCTTGCTGATTCATGCTGGTTTAATTCCGTCAACGACCTGGCTGAAAGTGATATTGCTCCCGTGCTTTGTGCCGAAAGCCAAATAACCCAAAATTGGTCCCAGCTTTGGGATTGCGCGGGTCAGGCGCTGTGTTCCGGCTTTAGCCAGTCGGGCCAGAAAGAGGGCCATTCCCGCCGCTTGCTGCCGCAGGGTTTACTGTGCTCGCGTAAGCGTGATGAGCTGGCGTTCAGCTTCCGTATTTCCAGCCTGCATCAGCTTGTGGTGTGCCGCCACGCCAGCGGTGCCGATAGTGACAGCGTCGCGAATAACCTGATTTATCTTCCTCAAAGCACAATGCGCGTTTTCGCCATTGTGCTTTTTTTATTGCCTGAATCGACCAGAAGGATGCGTTATGTACATTGTTTGTGTAGCCGCTTGCCCAACGGGCGTAGCCCATACCTATATGGCTGCGGAAGCGCTTGAAATGACGGGTAAAAACCGCGGTCATGAAGTGAAGGTAGAGACTCAGGGGAGTCTCGGTGCGGAGAATGTCATTACCGATGACGACCTGGAGCGGGCGGACGCCGTGATTATTGCCGCCGATGTTGCTATCGATGGTAAAGAGCGTTTTGACGGCATGATTAAGCTGGAGTGCGCGGTTTCCGATCCGATTAAATTTGGCGATGCCGTGTTTGAAGCGGTGGAGCAGGAGGTAGCGAATGGCTAAATTTCAGGGGGGAGGAAAGGCTTCGGCAGGTGCGGAAGTGAAAAATGCGATTATGACCGGCGTTTCCTGGATGCTGCCGTTTGTCATTGCCGGAGCGGTGTTAATGGGGATCGCCCGCATTGGCGCTTCTGCCTGGGGTATCGATAATATCTGGGACGCCAGCCATGAGCAGGCCGCCAGCATTGTGGTGCAGGCCTTGCATAAGTTCGATGGTTTTGGTGGTCTGGCGCTGTCCCTGATGCTGCCGGTGGTGGCGGGATACATCAGCTTTGCGCTGGCAAACAAGCCGGGGCTGGCACCGGGTATGGTCGGTGGACTGCTGGCCAGCAATCTGGGAACCGGCTTCCTGGGGGCGCTGGCGGCGGGATTTGTCGCGGGCTATATCGTGCGGGCGCTAAATCGCTACGTAAAACTACCCAAGGCGCTGGCGTCGGCCGGGCCGATTTTTATTCTGCCGGTGGGCGGGACGCTGCTGACCTGCATCATTATGGCCTTCGTGATCGGTGCGCCGCTGGCGGCATTGAATCACGGCATGGAAAGCTGGCTGCTGTCGATGTCGGGGACGAATAAGGTTCTGCTGGCGGCGGTGATTGGCGGGATGGTGGGGTTCGACCTCGGCGGGCCGGTCAACAAGGCGGCGGTCACGACGGCGATGGCGCTGCTGGCTTCCGGTATATACGATCCCAATACCGCCGCGCAGGTCGCGATAATTGTGCCGCCGATTGGTCTTGGCGTGGCGACGTTAATCTGGTCATCGCGTTTTCCTGAATCGCTGCGTGAAGCGGGGAAAGCCTCGACGCTCATGGGACTGATTGGCGTGTCAGAGGGGGCAATACCTTTTGCGCTGGCTAACCCGCGCATCATTATCGTTAACGTTATTGGCTCTGCCGTTGGGGCGGCGATGGCGGTAGGGTTGGGTTCGGTAAACCACGCGCCGATCTCTGGATTCTACGGCTGGCTGGCCGTCGAGAGCTGGCCCGTTTACGTCCTGTCTATCGCCTGCGGCTCAGCGATTATCGCGGTCGGATCGTTGCTTATTTTTCGCGGCGTTGCAGAGAATGCAGAGAAAGACAGCGTGAAAAAAAACTCACCGGCGCCGAAATTTAAAGCCAGCCGATAGATGCGCGCTGTGCGCATCTGAATTTACATTTTCTCTATTCAGTGTGGATAAATATTTGCACGGGATACGCATGTCTGAACACAGGAATATAAATAATGAAAACCGTTCATTTAATTCAGCATACGCACTGGGATCGCGAATGGTATTTTACGGAGAATGATTCTCAGGTTCTGCTCTATTATTTTATGGCCGATCTGCTGGCTCGTCTGGAAGCGGATGAAACATTAGGTCCATTTATGCTTGATGGGCAAACGGTGGTCCTCGAAGATTACTTTCAGTTGGCGCCGGAAAATCGCGAGCGGGTGCAGGCGCTGGTGGCGGCAGGGCGGTTGCTCATTGGCCCGTGGTATACCCAGACGGATTTTCTGGTGGTCGGAGCGGAGTCCATCACCCGCAACCTGCTGCTGGGAGCGCTGGACTGCGAAAAAATGGGGCCGCGTATGGCCGTGGGCTATGTCCCGGACTCCTTCGGCCAGAGCGCGCAGTTGCCGATGTTTCTCAATCAGTTCGCCATCGAGCATGCCGTGATCTGGCGAGGCTGGAGTGAATACGATAGCGCAAACAGCGAGTTTTGCTGGCGTAGCCAGGACGGCAGCAGCGTCACAACGGCGGTATTACCTCAGGGATATGGCTGTGCGAAATGGCTGCCAACTGAGCCGGAGCAGGCCTGGCCGCGGTTGTCCGCGATCCTGGAAAAGCAGGGCCTCTTTAGCCGGAGCTCGCAACTATTGCTGCCCAACGGCAACGATCAGTCGCCTTTTGAATATGGCGTACCCGCGATGCTGGAGGCGCTGAACGCGCAGCAAACGCATTATCGGTTTATCCGTAGTGATTTTAAGCGCTATTTTGCCGCGCTTGCGCAGTCTGATACGCCGCTGGACACCTTCGAAGACGAGCTGCTCAGCCCGAAATATATGCGTATCCATCGGGGGATCTTCTCTACGCGGATGGATATTAAGCAGGCGAATGCCCGGCTGGAGGACTTCCTCAGTCGCCAACTTGAGCCGCTGCTCAGCGTCGCCTGGCGTTTGGGGCTACCGTATCCGCAGCAGGCGGTGGAAACCATCTGGCGCGAGATGATGAAATCCCATGCTCACGATAGCATCGGCGGCTGCAACTCTGACCGGGTTAATGCGATGGTAAAAGCCCGTCTGCTGTCCGGCCAGGAGAAAGCAAACCAGCTCTATGAGCTGAATATGCAGATGTTGGCGAAGGGCATTAGCGCTCAGCAGCAGGGCAAGAAAATCCTGATTTTTAACGCATTGCCCTATACACGTGATGGCCTGGTGGCGCTGACGTTGTACCTTCCCGGCGCTGATTTCCGCATCGTGGATGGCGACGGGCAGCCCTGCCGCTGGCAAATCATGCGCGAAACCTCGCAGGATATGTCGGTAATTGTCCAGGAGCTGTCGAACGGTAGCGAAGCGGTTTTTTATCGTAAATGCGAGATCTTACTGGAGGCTTCCGCTCTGCCTGCCTGCGGCTATACGACGTTTTATCTGCAGGAAGGGCTGGCGTGCGGTTTTGCCGCTCCGTCATCGGCAGACAGCGCGCTGGAGAATTCCTGGCTGCGCCTGACGCTTGAGCAGGGGCGCGTTGTTTTGCTGGATAAACGTAGCGGCAAGCGCTGGGCGGACTTAATTCAGCTAGTTGATGGCGGCGACGCGGGCGATACCTATAACTATTCACCGCCGGAAACTGACTGGCGAATAAGTGCTGAAGGGGCGTTGGTGTCCGTCGACTGGCAGCAGGGCGCGCTGGCCGATACGCTGGAGCTGACGTGGTCTATTGCCGCGCCGCTAACGCTGGAGGATCGCCTGCGTCGTCAGCGTAATGCGCGGCTCGACGTGAGCATGTTGATTACGCTGGAGCATCAGCGGCCCGCGCTCGATGTGCAGGTCAACGTCAACAATACCCTGCGCGATCATCGCCTGCAGGTTGAAATTTCCACCGATGTCGCGCAAAGCGTCCATTTCGCCGATCAGCCGTTCGGTCTGATTCGCCGCGATAATCGGCCTTCAACGCTGGATGTCTGGCAGCAGGAAAACTGGAGCGAAGCGCCGACCGCGCTCTGGCCGATGCAAAGTCTGGCCATGATGCACGATGGTCAGCAGGGCATGAGCGTGGTGACGGAGGGGCTGCGCGAATATGAGATCCCCGAACAGCGCCCTTCTGTACTGGCAATCACCTTGCTGCGCAGCGTGGGATGGCTGGGTAAAGCCGGCATGCCCTGGCGGCCGGGCCGGGCTTCCGGCATGGCTCTCCCCTCGCCGGACTCGCAAATTCCGGGGGAATTTACCGCGCGATTTTCACTGATTCCGCTGCATGATGGCGAAAGCCCGGACTTCTGGCGCGCAGTGGAGGCCTGGCGTACGCCCGCCATCGGCTGGCTGGATTCCGGCTGGGCGCGATTCAAAACCAATCCGGTCGACCTGACCTTCCCGTCGACGTACAGCCTGCTGAGCTGGGATACGCCGCTGCATTTCAGCACCCTGAAAAAGGCACAGTACGAAGAGGCGCTAATTTTGCGCGGCTGGAACCCCGGTTCTCAACCGGTTAGCAGCCCGATGCCTGAAACGGTTGATGAGCTACGTGAGGTCACGCTCGCCGAGCAGCCTGGCGCCCTCCCTCGTACGCTGGCGTCTGCCTGTGCACCTGTAACCTGGCGCATTGCGTCGAATTCCAGAGGATAACGTTGTGTTGAAAATTCCTTTTATCTGCCCGCTGGAAAACGGGCTCCATGCCCGGCCGGCCAGTGAACTGGAGCAACGCGTCAGCACATTTGATGCCCGAATTGAGCTGTGTAATTTGCGTAACCAACGACGGGCGGACGCGCGCAGCGTACTGGCGATGATTGGCGCGGATGTGATCTATCAGGACCCGTGTGAACTGTTGATTGACGGTCATGACGAAGACGCGGCGTACCAGGCGCTGAGCCGGTTTATTCATGATGAATTTGCCGGATGCGATACGCCCGTTGCGGCGGTCGCCGATCGCTCTGAGCAGCCTTTACCGGTGTTCCTTGCACAGACGACATCGCCGTTTGTGCGCGGCAACGGCGTGAGTCCGGGGCTGGCTCAGGGCAGGACGCTGCTGCTGGGGACGGTTGATCTGCAGGCGTTGGCGCAGCAGCAAGAGTCTGAAGAACCCGCAATTCAGCATAAAGCAATGCAACATGCGTTGGCTCAGGTTCGCCAGCAGCTGCGCCAGGAGCATCATCATGCGCAAGGCGACGCGGCGGCGGTATTGCTGGCGCACAGTAAACTGCTTGATGACGCACTGCTGGAAAGCACATTACTTGCGCCGCGCCAGCAGAGAAACGCCGTGGCGGCGTTGGCCCAGGCGTTGGATGAACTCTGCGCTCCGCTGCGTGAAAGCCGAAGCGCCTATCTACGCCAGCGGGTGCTGGATCTGCAGGACCTCGGGCTGCGCCTGGCGGCTTATCTGACAGCGCAACCGCTCATCACGCTTGCGCCTCTGCAGCAGGATACGATTGTGATAAGCCCGACGCCGATGACCCCCGGCCAGCTTCTGGCGCTGCGCGGCCCGAGGCTGAAGGGGATTGTTATGGGCGATGGCGGCGAAACGTCGCATACGGTGATTCTGGCGCGTTCGTTTGGTATCCCGCTGCTCAGCGTGGTAACGGCGGATTCAGGGCAGATCCCCGGCGGTGAAGTACTGCTGCTTGATGCTCGCCATGGCGTAGCGATTCTCTCCCCGGACGCGCTGGCGCAGCGCTGGTATCAGCTGGAAACGGAAAAACATCAGCGTATTGCTAACCGGTTGCAGCCGTTTATCGACCAGCCAGGAGTCACGCAGGATGGCGAGTGCATAGCGCTGCTGGCGAATATTGCGCTGGCCGCGGAAGCCGATGCGGCGTTTGCTGCCGGAGCGCAGGGGATTGGGTTGTTCCGCACGGAAATGCTGTTCTGCGAGCGTAGCTCATCGCCTGACGAAGAAGAGCAGTATCAGGCTTATCGCCATGTCCTGGAACAAGCTCAGGGCCGCAAAGTCGTGATCCGTACGCTGGATATTGGCGGCGATAAACCCTGCGACTACCTGAATTTACCCGAGGAAGAGAACCCGTTCCTCGGCTGGCGCGGCATTCGTCTTTATCCCGCGTTTATGGCGCTTTTCACCTCCCAGATGCGGGCGCTATTGCGCGCCAGCGCCGCCGGGCCGTTGCATATTATGGCCCCGATGGTGGCGACGCTGGAGGAAGTTAAGTGGTTACATACGCAGTTCCAGCAGACTCAGGCTGAGCTGACGACCCAGGGCGTGGCGACCGGAACCTGGTCGCTGGGCATTATGGCTGAAGTCCCCTCAGTGCTTTACTTACTGGATAAAGCGGCCGCCTGGATTGATTTTATCTCTATTGGCAGCAATGACCTGGCGCAGTACTTTCTGGCCTGCGACCGGGGTAATGCCAGCGTGCGGCATCTTTACAACTATTTCGATCCGGCATTTTTGCAACTGCTGCAAGAGATGGTGGCGCGGGCGCATCGTGCGGGCCTGGAGATTAGCCTGTGCGGTGAAATGGGTGGCGATCCGCAGGCGCTGCCGCTGCTGCTAGGAGCCGGGCTGCGCCATGTCAGTATGTCCGCCAGTCGTATCGGTAGCGCGAAAGCGCAGCTGGCTACGCTTTCCGCCGTTGAATGCCAGCAGAGGCTGCAGCTGGCCGTGACGGGCGAGAGTGCGCAAGAGGTGGCGGCCCTTGTGAAAAAACAGTCGACAACCACCTTCCCGGTGTTCGATCCCCGTCTGATCTTGCTCGATCGGGCCGTGGACTCCAAGGCCGAAGTGATTAAGCGCCTGACCGATAACCTTGAAATTGAGCAGCGCGCCTGCTGCGGGGCGGAAGTAGAAGCGGCCATCTGGCAGCGTGAGGCTATTTTTTCTACCGCGTTGGGTTTTGCTATCGCGCTCCCCCACTGCAAATCGCCCGCCGTTACCAGCAGCAGCGTGTCGGTTATGCGTCTCGCTTCGCCGCTAGCGTGGAATGAGGAGGTTTCTGTCTCATTGGTGATCATGCTGACGGTGAGCGAACAGGAGAAAGGCGATCACATGAAGATATTTTCGCGGCTGGCAAGAAAATTAATGCATGCTGATTTTCGCCAGCAATTGCTGGAGGGTAATAATCCGCAGGCGGTTGCTGAATTACTGCAACGGGAGATTGCGATGTAATTACTTTGGCCGTTGCTGAACGATAATTTATTTATGTACTGATTTTTATCTGCTCTCAGGGCAGCGGCATCGTGCTGCCTTTATTTATTAATAACATTTTTTCGCAGCCAAGAGGAGGATCATTTTTAGTTGGTTCTTTTTATTTTAATGAATTAATAAAATGGATAATTCTTATGAAAAAACAATACCTCTGTGGACTATTTTTAGCAGCAAGCTTTTCCTCGCACGCAACCTATATTGATTATCGGCATGAGTGGTTGGGCGATCAGCATAAACAAGAAGATCGTATTAAAATGGGTCATTCTTTAAATAACGGTATTTACTTTAGCGTTGAAGGGAAGTGGGAAAGTAAACAAGGCGGTTTTCTGGATAATCTCTCTTCTAAAGGCAATGAATTTGAGCTTGGCTACAAATATAAGCTTCTGGGCAATCTCTCCATCACTCCCTCCTTCGCGCTGGATTCAGGGGAGCGTGATACGGCTTATAAGTTTAGTGTGAAGAGCGTCTATAACTGGACTGACGCATTCTCCAGCGGGCTTCGGCTGCGCTACGCTGTCCGCGACTATGAGCGTGAGTATGACCCGGATAGAGCCAGCCAGCACTACTGGCAGGCAAACTTATATCTTGGTTATCGGATTTATGATGTCTCTTTTGATTACGATTTTGAATATAAATTCGATACCGACTACCCGGCATTGCGCGGTAAAGAAAAAGACTATGTGCATAATGTGACGGTAGCCTGGAGAGGAAACAAAACCTGGGTGCCGTATGTCGAATTAGGGTATGTTTCATATGATGATGGCTCCTATGAAAAAGATGGCAAAACTTATCGTGATGCCTGGGAGATGCGTTATCGCGTAGGTATTACCTACAACTTCTAATTATTTTTTGATAAAAATAAGGAGATGTAATGAGAGTAATTTCCATTGCCGGAATAGCGGCATTTATGCTCTGTAGCCATGTCGCTTCGGCTACAGAGAATTATCAATACCGTGTCGCATTTATGCCGGATATCCATTTTCATGATGTGTACGGCGAATTTCAGGATGGCGCATTTAGCGGGCTGAAGAATAGCAAAAGTGGGCAGAATGCAATGATTCGCACCATGTATGCGCAGCTTACGTCAACGCGATTATTCAATGAAAACTACTTTGCCCTGCGCGCGGCGCTGGACGATGCCGGGAAAAAGGGGATCAAACTGATCGCGCTTCCTGGTGATTTTAGCGATGACGGGCAGTCTGTGCATATCCGTGGATTGGTGACCTTGCTGAAGGAGTATGAGCAAAAATATGCCATGCGATTCTTTGCAACACCGGGCAATCATGATCCTAACCGGCCCTTTGATTTACCCGATGGAGAAGAGGATTTCTTAGGGCAGGGAGGAAAAACGCAGCGTATTTTTAGTTTTGGCGCCAAAGAGTGTACGGGCTATCAAGGGAAAACCGCGCTTATCCCGACAGGTGCGGAACTGCCAACCATCTGCAGCGAGGAGATGGTGAGCCGCGGTTATGAGTACATCATGAACATGATGGCTCCATTTGGTATCGATCCGCAGCCTGAAGATATTTACTGGGAAACGCCTTATTCATCCTACGGGCAGCAGGATTACACGTTTGACAAAGCAAAACAGGCCAGCGACTTCCGCCAGCGGCAATATGAGATTTGCGCCCAGGGAACCGGAGGTTCATATCGACAACCAGGTTATGGCCCTTGTTTTACCGTCGCTGACAGCAGCTATCTTGTTGAGCCGATACCGGGTCTATGGCTGTTGGCCGTTGATGCGAATGTCTATGTGCCGCGCGAGGATGCGGATATGGCGAATCCGCAGTCCGCTAAAAACTTCGCGGGTTCAGGTGATGCTGGTTACAACAAAATGCTCACTCACAAGCAGCAGGTCGTGGCGTGGATGACGTCCGTTGCCAGGCGAGCAAAGGAGCAGAACAAGACGCTGATCACCTTCAGCCATTTCCCGATGGTGGAGTTTGATAACGGCGCTGCCAGCGATCTGGAGTCCATCTTTGGCGAAGGCAAATTTCAGTTGAAGCGAGCCCCGAAGGAGGATACCAGCCATGCGTTAGCGAAAACGGGTATTGGCGTTCACGTTGGCGGACATATGCACTTTAACGATACCGGCGTGCGCAAATATCCTGACGGCAGCCTGCTATTTAACATTCAGGCACCTTCCATGGCGGCCTATGTTCCAGCGTATAAAATCCTCAATTTCGCTAACCGTAGCGAAATTGATGTTCAGACCGTTATCCTGGACAGCGTACCGCGCTTTAATGAGCTTTTTGAACATTATCAGCAAGAGTGGGAGCATCTGAAAGCGACAGGATCTGCGCATTTATGGAACAAAGCGGTGCTGGGGGCGAAGGATTATTATGACTTTACTAACTGGCACATCACCGAGCTTACCCGGCTGCGCTTTATTCCTGAAGAGTGGCCGTGTGAAATTCGGCAGATGCTTTTTAGCCTGAACGGCGCGGAAATGCTGACGCTGAGTCAGTTGAGCAGTCATACCTCCTGGCAAGATGTTCTGACCGTACCGATGAGCAGCGATCGTGCCGTGTGCGCTAAAGGAGATGAGCCTCCTGTCAGGGCTATCGGGCAAATCTATCTGCAAAAAAATGCTGGAGCATGGCAGTTGGCGCAGCAAAAAGCGCAAGCTTTGGCTCGGGATGCTGGCATGACGCTTGATCAGTTTGCATCCTGGAACGGCTTTGATTTGGCGGTGGATTTTTATCGCCTGCGCAATGCCGATGAGCTGGCGCTACGCGATATTTCCGCGCAACGCTTACGCGAATATCAGTTGCTAACCCGCACGCTGGCGCAGTCCTTACCTGCTGAGGCTTCAGCAGTGATGGCGGATAGCGATTTCGAGTCCATTTTCCGCCTGCGTTTTGGCAGTATTTTTAGCGTTATCGATAAATACCTTCGGGGAAACCCTTCACGAAATTTCCACCTGAATAGCGAAACGGGGGAAATCTCCGCGCGTTAAAACCTTGCCCCTGCCGATGCGGCAGGGGCAAGAATTAGTTCGCCATTCCCAGGCCGACGATGTTTGCAGCGATGATAATCACCACGCAGCCGAGGCTCAGTACGCCAACCGGGCGACGTCCTGCGTTTTTCCACTCTTTCAGCACCAGGCCAACCAGCCCACCGCACAAGACATAGAAGCTCATATGCAGCATCCAGCTCATGTAGTCGTACTGTGCCGGAATGCTGGCGTGGCCCCAGGCGTAGAAGAAGAACTGGAGGTACCACATCAGGCCGCCCAATGCGGAAAGCAGGATATTGCTGATGATCAGTGGTTTTGCTAGCGAGAAGTCGGCTTTTATCGACAGATTCTTCACTTTTGCCAGGCGGATAAAGCAGAAACCGAGGTTGACCAGCGCACCGCCGCCCATAATCACCACGTAGCTTGGCAGCGCGGTGTAGAGCGGGTCAACGCCGAGCGCGGCGGCGGCTTCATGCATCGGTTTTGCGGCGTTCATCGCAAAGGACATACCGGCCGAGAAAATGCCGCACATTACCGCCAGTACCAGCCCCTTTTTCAGGTTGAAGTCTTCGGCTTTGATGCCCATTTTGCGCTCTTTGAGCTGGCCTGCGCGAGTGACTATCCCCACGCCAATCACCGCAACCAGCACGCCGAGCAGCGTCATTTGGCCGCCTTTGGTGTTAATTAAGACATCGAACTGACCGTTGAGGATTGGGGTCATTAGCGTGCCGACAATCAACGTAATGCCAATGGCGATACCGATCCCCATCGACATGCCGAGATAGCGCATGGTCAGGCCATAGTTGATATTGCCGATACCCCACATCGCGCCGAACAGGAACACCGGCAGGAGCGTGGAGGCATTAAAGGAGCCGTAGTAGGCCCAAAAATCAGGGAGCAGCATGGCGCTGATGGCCCAGGGCAGTATCAGCCAGGAGACAATCCCGCCGATAGACCACATGGTTTCCCAGGACCAATGTTTAACTTTTTTGAACGGGGCATAGAAACAGGCTGCACTGGCCGCACCTATCAAATGCCAAAAAATACCCATCGTAATCGCGTGATTCATTGATTCTATCCTCATCTATTTTTTTATCGGATAAATCATTTTCCGACCCGATGAGTGTAAAAATCGGTCAGTTTTACTGCCTTCAGCCTGTTGCCACGTAACATCCTTCTTTGGCAACCAGAAGCTTAATTCGTTGTTCTACATCACAAAACCACGTGTATAACCGTCTGTTATAACCTTATTAAAAATACGGCATTGATAAGCGTTTTCAATATCATTTAATTAACTATAATGAACCAACTGCTTACGCGGCATTAACACCTTCCGCCGCTCGACAATAATGGAGATGATTATGAGTTATACACTGCCAGCCCTGCCGTACGCTTATGACGCCCTGGAACCGCACTTTGACAAGCAGACGATGGAAATCCATCACACTAAACACCACCAGGCCTACGTTAACAATGCCAACGCTGCGCTGGAAAGCCTGCCGGAATTCGCTAGCCTGTCTGCTGAAGAACTGATCACCAAACTGGATCAGCTGCCGGCTGACAAAAAAACCGTTCTGCGTAACAACGCTGGCGGCCATGCTAACCACAGCCTGTTCTGGAAAGGCCTGAAAACCGGTACCACGCTGCAGGGTGACCTGAAAGCGGCTATCGAGCGCGATTTCGGTTCCGTTGATAACTTCAAAGCGGAATTTGAAAAAGCGGCTGCTACCCGTTTCGGCTCCGGCTGGGCGTGGCTGGTGCTGAAAGGCGATAAGCTGGCTGTAGTTTCTACAGCGAACCAGGATTCCCCGCTGATGGGCGAAGCTATCTCCGGCGCTTCCGGTTTCCCAATTGTGGGTCTGGACGTGTGGGAACACGCTTACTACCTGAAATTCCAGAACCGTCGCCCGGACTACATCAAAGCGTTCTGGGACGTGGTTAACTGGGACGAAGCTGCAGCGCGTTTTGCCGCCAAAAAATAAGGTTGCATTGTGCTGAGTGAGAAGCGAGTCTGATGACTCGCTTTTTTTATGTCCGCAGCAAGGAGCAGCAGATGCACTATCCGCTAAATGTCTACATTGGGCGCATTCGCGACTATCCCGGCAGCCGCCCGAGCGCAATAAGCAAAATTCAGGTCGATGGTGAATTAACCCTCGGCGATCTCGGCCTTGAGGGCGATGAGCAGGCGGAGAAGAAAATTCACGGCGGGCCGGACCGCGCGCTGTGCCACTATCCGCGTGAACATTATGCACACTGGGCTCGCGAGCTGCCTCAGCAGGCGGACCTGTTCTGCGCTCCGGCGTTTGGCGAGAATCTCTCGACCGAGGGACTGACGGAGCAAAACGTCTTTATTGGCGATATCTTCCGCTGGGGAGAGGCGCTGATTCAGGTGACGCAGCCACGTTCGCCGTGCTTTAAGCTCAACTATCACTTTGCCGTCAGCGATATGGCGCAGCTGATGCAGAACAGCGGCAAAACCGGCTGGCTGTATCGGGTGGTGGCGGGCGGGAAGGTATCCAGCGATACGCCGCTGGTACTGGTCTCCCGGCTAAGCGATGTTAGCGTGCACGAGGCTGGCGCGATCGCCTGGTCTATGCCGTTTGATGATGAACAGTACCACCGCCTGCTATCGGCGGCGGGGCTATCGGTGAGCTGGAGTCGTACCATGCAGAAACGGCGTTTAAGCGGGCAGATCGAAGACCATTCCCGGAGATTGTGGGGGAAATAGCTCGCCCGCTCGTTAGTTTTCCTCTTCTCATATAGGGGCCGATCGCCCCTGCTTTTCCTCTACGCTTTGCCTCATCTATTTAGCGTGGCAACAGGTTTGTGGCCACGTACTTCAGAGCCATTCTTGTTACCTGGTCCACAAAAAAAGCCTTGGTTACGAAAAAAAACTTGAGTATTCCCTGCACTCAAATATCTTATGTGGAAATTGGTTTAAACCAGATTGGGCGATATGAAAGAGAAAAACTATGTTGATGTCCTCAGAGAGCGCTTCGAAAGCTGGCTGAATGAGAAAAATTTACCGGCTGGCGCAAAGTTACCTTCTGAGAGGGAACTTTGTGAGTTGTTGGATGCGAAGCGTATGACCTTACGTCAGGTTCTTATTGAACTTGAAGTTGACTCACGTATTTTTAGAAAAAACCGTAGTGGTTGGTTTATTTCGTCGAAGCGATTCATTTATAACCCTAAATCACTTTCAAGCTTTAATGCTGAAGCACGAGCTCAGGGACGCAATCCATTTTGGGGGTATTTATCAAAAGAGGCCGTTGAGACCGTTCCGCACCATGTTGATCAGGTTTTTCAGGCTTCGGGTAAACAATACCTTATTACTGGGTGGTGTGGCCTTGACGAGCACAAAGTATTTTATCATGAGTCTTATATTAACGCTGAAATTGCTCCGGGTTTTATCCAGAAACTGGAAGATAAATCTTTTGCCAGAGTCTGGGAGGAGGAGTTTGGTTACGTGTTAAATATTAAAGAAATGGTCTTTAAACCGGTCAATATGCCGGAAATGGCTTGTAAGGAATTGGGGGTTGCGCCTAATACCTACGGTATTTTGGTAGAAAAACATCGTGCGACTCATGATAAAAAGGTGGTTCAGATTGACTTTGAATACTGGCGCCTTGAGTCCGTGGAACTTGTTATTCGTGATGAATGAGAAAGATTATGGAAAATATGAATAGAGAATGTCTTGTTGAACGAGCTAAAAATATACGGCTCTATCTCCATGCTTATGCTTTTCATTTAAATATGCGTTATGAACGTATTCTCCCTGGCGATTTGTTGGATATTGCTCATCAACAAGAATTAAAAGGGGTAAAAGTCCATGTCGAAGATGGTGAATCTCAAGCACTACAGAATATGAATAGCCAGCAATTGCAGTGCTTTAAGGAAAAAGCGGCAAACTATGGTCTGGATGTTCATATAGAAACGAGCGCATCTGATCGGGAAACATTGGCTGACGCCATCCGCATCGCGCAGGCAACCGGCGCAACCTCGGTGCGCTTCTACCCTCGATACGAAGGCTATCTAAAGGATGTACTGGAGAAAATTGCCAGTGATATCGCCTGGTTGTCACAGTTTGATGATTGTGGGTTGAGCTTTACTATTGAACAGCATGAAGATTTGCAGGGCCATGAACTGGTGGCGCTGGTGAGAAATAGCGGTATGCAGAACCTCTCTATTTTGTTCGATTTTGGCAATATGATTAATGCCAATGAGCAACCCCTTGCGGCATTAGAGGTGATGTCACCATTAATTACTCAGGTACATATCAAGGATGCCCGAATTATTAAAGAAGGAAAGGGTTGGGGGCATGAAGCTTGTCGTTCCGGGTATGGCGATTTACCAATGAAAGAGATGCTCAGGGCATTGTTGCTTTTAGGCGAGGATAAACCGCAAGTCCTCTCTTTTGGTCTTGAAGAAGAAGTGGAATATTATGCGCCCGCATTTCGTTTCGATGATGAGGGTGATAATCCCTGGATCCCGTGGCGAGACGCGAGCTATACCCCTTTACCTGATACTCATCTGGTTGATGCTCGCCTGGCACAGGAAAAAGAACATGCCCTTGCGCAAATTAAATACATTCGTGATCTATGCGGTGAATTTATAAATATCCAATAATTTGTAATTAATTAGTGAAGAACTATGCAGGCGCACCATTATTTATGGTTGGCTGTATGATTGGTTATTCATTTG
Source organism: Klebsiella sp. MISC125 (assembly GCF_051131775.1). Taxonomy (NCBI): domain Bacteria; kingdom Pseudomonadati; phylum Pseudomonadota; class Gammaproteobacteria; order Enterobacterales; family Enterobacteriaceae; genus Klebsiella; species Klebsiella sp. MISC125. Next base: position 6,113,667 of record NZ_CP180448.1, on the reverse strand, counting down.
ATTAATTGAGCTTTTCTCTCAACCAGCAATGAGGGTGTGAATTATGTTCATGAATAAATGGGCACGGCTGTGTTTTTTGATTTTGGGGGGAGGTACAATATTCAAGCTCTCCAGTATGAAGGATGTGTTTTATGTACCAATGCAAAATGACTGGGGATTAACAAATACGCAAATTGGTCTGAGCTTTACGGTATATACAATCGTTCAGACCGCAGGGCTTTTTCTCTCGCTATATATCGCAGATCGTTACTCTAAAAAGATACTATTACCCTTTGGTTTAATCGGTGTTGGTTTATGTGGTCTGTATTTATCGACTTTGCCATCCTTCACCGGGTATCTGGTCTGTTTTGCCGCCATGGCCTTTTTTGCTGATGTAGTTTATTGGCCGGTCTTGCTGAAAGCGGTTCGCTTGCTCGGTACGCAAGAAGAGCAGGGACGTATGTTTGGCTTTTTAGAGGCCGGACGCGGTGTGGTGGATGTTATTGTTGCCTCCGGTGCGCTATTTGTTTTTGTCCATTTCGGCGAAGGAAAAGCGGGCATGCAGGCTGGTCTGCTGTTCTATACGATAATCACGCTGGCGGCGGGCGTTATTACTTACTTTATTGTCGATGATGACAAAGTAAAAGGCGGCGAAAAAGCCAGCGCCAACATCGAAGTGTTAAAAGGCATTAAACATATTTTATCCTGCCCGAATGTCTGGCTGGCTGCTTTTGGTATCTTCTTCGTGTACGCCGCTTATTGCGGGCTGACGTACTTTATCCCGTTCCTGAAAGATATCTATATGCTGCCGGTCGCGTTGGTTGGGGCGTACGGCATTATTAACCAGTATGCGTTGAAAATGGTCGGTGGACCGATTGGGGGATTGCTGGCTGATAAGGTTGCCAAATCACCCACGGTTTATCTGAAGTGGACGTTCCTGATCTCTGCTATCGCCATGATTATCTTTATGCAGCTGCCCCATCAGTCTATGAATGTGTACGTGGGAATGGCGGCAACGTTAGGATTTGGGGCGATTATTTTCTCGCAGCGCGCCATTTTCTTCGCACCAATGGATGAGATTGGTACACCGCGTGAGTATGCTGGTTCTGCCATGGCCTTTGGCTGCATTATTGGTTATATGCCAGCGATGTTTGCCTATACGCTGTATGGCTGGCTGCTGGACACCCACAGCGGCATCACCGGCTACAACTACGTTTTTAGCGTGATGGTTGCGTTCAGCTTAATGGGGTTTGTCTGCTCGACGCTGCTGGTTAAGCGGATTAAGAAGCAAAAACTCACGGCAACAACTGCGGCAGCATAAGATCTGAGCTTCCCCGGAAATGGTATTCCGGGGAAGTCCGTTATGAACGTTTGTACAGCGGCAGCCAGATGGTTAAGCGCAAACCGCCCAGCGGGCTGTCGTCGGCTTTCACCCAACCGCGGTGCTGCTGAATGGCGGCTTCAACAATCGCCAGCCCCAGGCCGGTACCGCCAGACTCGCGATCGCGCGCCTCGTCGGTCCGGTAGAACGGACGGAAAATTTGCTCGCGATCTTCCGGACTGACGCCCGGACCGTCGTCATCGACGTTCACCGTAATCCCGTCTTTATCCACCGAGAAGCTCACTGAAATCTTCGTATGCGAGTAGCGCAGCGCGTTACGCACGATATTCTCCAGCGCGCTTTCCAGCGCGTTGGGGTTACCGTACAGCGGCCATGGCCCTGGCGGATACTCCACAGTGAACGATTTCCCTACCTGCTCGGCTTCAAATGCGGCGTTATCCAGCACTTCACCCCAAAGCTGATTAGCTTTTACCGTCTCGCTGACCAACGCGTTGTTAGCCTGATTACGCGACATCACCAGCAAATCGTTGATCATGCTGTCCAGCCGGTGCGCTTCCATTTCGATGCGCTCCAGTTCTTTGCTCTCCCCACTGCGGCGGCGCAGCAATGCGGTGCCTAACTGCAGGCGCGTCAACGGCGTGCGCAGCTCGTGGGAGATGTCGGACAGCAGACGATGCTGGCTGGTCATCATGCGTTCCAGCGCGGTCACCATTTGGTTAAAGCTGGTCCCGGCGGCTAAAAACTCCTGCGGGCCGGCTTCCAGTTCCGGATGTTGACGCAGGTTGCCCTGAGCGACTTCATCGGCGGCGTTTTTCAGCTTACGCGCGGGCTTAGCCAGACTCCATGCGAGCCATAGCAGCAGCGGGGCGCTGACTAACATCGTGACGATCAGCAGCAATAACGGCCGGTCAAAGAGCAGATTGATAAAGTCTGATTGCGACGTGTTGGCAGGGCGGATCAGATAGAGCTGGTAGTTATCTTCGCCATCCCGCACGGAAAAGGGCCCGACCATTTCCAGACGACCATAGCGCTTTTTCTGCGGATGGTCGGCGTTATCCGCCTGGCCGATAAAGTTGCGGATAATCTGCATCTCGTTGCGTTCAGCACCGATAACGCGTCCTTCGCTGGTCACCAGCAGCAAGCGCTGGCCCGGCGGAGCCCACTTATCGATGGCACGAAACAGACGACGCCACCACATCAGGTCGTTTGGCGGATCGGTCGCCAGTTCGGCCTCGACGTGCTGTTCAATCATGATGCCCTGACGTTGCTCGCTCTCCAGCAGCTCGGTCATCTGGCGCGAGTCCAGCTTGGGCAGCATCAGAACCAGCATCAACACCAATGCCAGCGTGAGCCAGAAAATAGCGAAGATGCGTGCGGTTAAACTTCCAATCATGAAGCCGATACCATCAGATAGCCGCGTCCGCGCAGAGTTTTAAACCACGGATGGCCGTCTTTGCGCTCTGGCAGCTTACGCCGCAAGTTGGAGATGTGCATATCGATAGCGCGGTCAAACGGCGTTAGACGTTTGCCCAGCACTTCCTGGCTCAAGTGTTCACGCGACACGACCTGGCCGAGATGCTGCGCCAGCAGGTAGAGCAGGGTGAACTCGGTGCCGGTCAGCTCCAGAGTCTGTCCATCGAAGCTGGCTTCCTGGCGACCCGGGTTAAGGCTTAGGGCATCCACTTCCAGCGTCGGCGAACCAGCTTCGGTCACTTGCTGCTGCTCGCTCCAGTGGGAACGGCGCAGAATAGCGCGTATACGCGCCACCAGCTCGCGATCGTTGAACGGCTTAGGCAAATAATCGTCCGCGCCCAGCTCAAGGCCAAGAACGCGATCCAGCTCGCTGCCGCGGGCCGTTAGCATGATAACCGGGGTCTGGTGTGTCTGACGCAACTCTTTGAGCGTATCGATACCGTTTTTCTTCGGCATCATCACATCAAGCAAAAGTAAATCGACGCTGTCGTCAAGAAGGGCCAGCGCCTGTTCCCCGTCATGGGCGACAAGCACATTAAAACCTTCCATATCGAGCAGCTCTTTTAACAGGGAGGTGAGCTCCCGGTCATCATCTACTAACAGGATTTTATTCATTGTTTAAATACCTCCGAGGCAGAAATTACGTCATCAAGGCCCGCTAATCCATGACTTTACGTTGTTTTACACCCCCTGACGCATGTTTGCAGCCTGCATCGTAAACTGTCTCTCGTTGAATCGCGACACAAACGTTTTGGGAGTATGTGATGCGCAATGTTATCGCTGCCGTCATGGCCTCAACGCTGGTGCTAAGTGCATATAGCCAGGCTGCTGAAGTCGTCACCAGCGTTAACTGGCTACCCGGAGATGTCGGGGCACAGCGCAGCGGCCAGAGCCATATGTTTGACGGCATAAGTTTAACCGAACACCAACGACAGCAGTTACGTGATCTTATGCACCGGGCACGCCACGACAGGTTACCCGTTAATGTTAGCGAAATGGAGACAATGCATAGCCTTGTCACCGCAGAAAATTTTGATGAAAACGCTGTACGCGCTCAGGCAGATAAGATGGCGCAGGAACAGGTTGCCCGCCAGGTTGAAATGGCAAAAGTTCGCAACCAGATGTACCACCTGTTAACGCCAGAGCAGCAAGCGGTTTTAAATGCTAAGCACCAGCAACGAATGGATCAGTTGCGTGAGGTTGCAAGGATGCAAAAAGGCTCAGCGATGATGCTTTCCAGTAGTAGCAATACCCTGCAACCCCAGTAACAAACCCTGTTTTCCTTGCCATAGACACCATCCCTGTCTTCCCCCACATGATGTGGGGGTTTTTTTTGCCTGTCATTCGGCCAAATGGCCTCTCCCTTGCTCCCCGTCCCGGCAAAAGATCGGGTTATACTAAGCGCATCGCGAAGTAAGGAGCGTTTATGAATCAATCCTATGGGCAGCTGGTGAGCCGTGCGGCTATTGCGGCAACGGTGATGGCCTCTGCGTTACTTTTGATCAAAATTTTTGCGTGGTGGTATACCGGCTCAGTGAGTATTCTGGCGGCGTTGGTTGATTCGTTAGTCGATATTGCAGCCTCGTTAACCAATCTGTTAGTCGTGCGTTATTCGCTACAACCTGCCGATGAAGAACATACTTTTGGCCATGGTAAGGCGGAGTCGCTGGCCGCGCTGGCACAAAGTATGTTTATTTCCGGCTCGGCATTATTTCTGTTCCTGACCGGTATTCAGCACCTGGTGCGCCCTGAACCGATGCAGGCGGCGGGGGTCGGGATGATTGTGACGCTCATTGCGCTGATAAGCACTCTGGTCTTGGTGACGTTCCAGCGCTGGGTGGTGAGAAAAACCCAAAGTCAGGCAGTACGGGCGGATATGCTTCATTATCAGTCTGATGTTATGATGAACGGCGCAATTCTGGTGGCGCTCGGCCTCTCGTGGTATGGCTGGCATCGTGCCGATGCGCTGTTTGCATTGGGTATTGGCGTCTATATTTTATATAGCGCGCTGCGCATGGCTTATGACGCCGTCCAGTCGTTATTAGACCGCGCGCTTCCTGATGAGGAACGCCAGGACATTATCAATATCGTGACCGCATGGCCCGGAGTCAGCGGGGCGCACGATCTACGAACACGGCAGTCAGGGCCGACTCGCTTTATTCAGATACATTTGGAAATGGAAGATAATCTCCCGCTGGTTCAGGCTCATGTGATTGCCGACCAGGTGGAGCAGGCGATTCTGCACCGTTTTCCGGGTTCTGATGTGATTATTCATCAGGATCCGTGCTCTGTAGTGCCGTTAGCACAGCAGGGTGTTTTATGAGCTTTCGGTTATAGTCTGTAAACTCGATGTAAAAATGTGGGGCGGATCGGCATTATTTGTATAAATTACCGCCATTTGGTCTGACCTGAATCAATTCAGCCAGAAGCGTTTGATATACTATTGCAATTATCGATGGGCACTCCTGGTGAGGGGGCGCTTCAGGCAACAGGATTATTTTTTGCTTCCTAAGTTCAGAGGTAGTCATGATTAAGAAAATCGGTGTGTTGACAAGTGGCGGTGATGCGCCGGGCATGAACGCAGCAATTCGTGGCGTTGTGCGCGCGGCATTAACGGAAGGTCTGGAAGTTTTTGGAATCTATGACGGTTACCTCGGCCTGTATGAAGATCGTATGGTTCAGCTCGACCGCTATAGCGTTTCCGACATGATCAACCGTGGCGGCACCTTCCTGGGATCGGCGCGCTTCCCGGAATTCCGCGAAGAACACATTCGCGCAGTTGCTCTTGAGAATATGAAAAAACGCGGCCTGGATGCGCTGGTCGTTATCGGTGGTGACGGTTCTTATATGGGGGCTGTGCGCCTGACTGAAATGGGCTTCCCGTGCATCGGTTTGCCGGGCACTATCGACAACGATATTAAAGGTACTGACTACACTATCGGTTTCTTTACTGCGCTGAGCACCGTTGTTGAGGCGATTGACCGCCTGCGTGATACTTCTTCCTCTCACCAACGTATTTCCGTTGTTGAAGTGATGGGCCGTTACTGCGGCGACCTGACCCTGGCAGCAGCAATCTCCGGCGGCTGTGAATTCGTCATGGTTCCTGAAGTTGACTACACCCGTGATGATCTGGTGACAGAAATTAAAGCCGGTATCGCCAAAGGGAAAAAACACGCGATCGTGGCCATTACTGAACACATGTGCGATATCCACGAACTGGCTGAGTACATCGAGAAAGAGACTGGTCGTGAAACCCGTGCAACCGTACTGGGCCACATCCAGCGCGGTGGCTCCCCGGTTCCTTATGACCGTATTCTGGCATCCCGTATGGGCGCATATGCTATCGACCTGCTGCTGCAGGGCTTTGGCGGTCGCTGTGTTGGTATTCAGAATGAGAAGTTGGTTCATCACGATATCATTGACGCCATCGAAAGCATGAAGCGTCCGTTCAAAAGTGACTGGCTGGATTGCGCTAAGAAGCTGTACTAATCTCTTGTGTGAAATAAAAAGGCCTTCTCAGAGAGAAGGCCTTTTTTATGAACGAGGGTGTTACTCAATATCCAGAGCATCCTCTGAGAGAATTATCCCGGTATTATCAGCGTACAGATGGTCACCAGAGAAGAAGGTGACGCCGCCGAAGTTGACGCGAACGTCGCTTTCGCCGATACCTTCACCTGCGGCTCCCACGGGAATGGCGGCCAGCGCCTGGATGCCGATATCCATCTCCTCCAGATCGTCAACCTGGCGCACTGCGCCATAGACCACTAACCCTTCCCATTCGTTTTGTACGGCCAGACGCGCCAGGTCGGCGTCGATTAATGCGCGTCGAACGGAACCACCGCCATCGATTAACAGGATATGACCACGGCCGTTCTGCTCAAGCATATCGTAGAGCAACCCGTTATCCTCGAAACATTTCACCGTGATGATTTGTCCACCAAACGACGACCGTCCCCCAAAGTTGGAGAACAGAGGTTCCACGACGTTGACATCCTCCTGGTAGATGTCACAAAGCTCGGAAGTATCGTATTTCATAGGCTTAACGTTCAGTTGCTGCGAGAATTTTCAGTATATCTCGGGAATCGTGTTGTTGGCAAAATCATCAATTGTTAATTGATATTTGTCAGTTAACCTGCCAGCTTGCTGAGAATAATTCCGATAACAAACAGCAGGTTGGTCAGCAGCGCGCCTTTTACCGTTCTTTCCAGCATCGGGCGCATGGCCACAGGCTCGCGCTCGCGCATCACAAAACGCGCCTGCTTAACCAGCAGCGGCGTAGCCAGCAGGAACAGCCAGCCCCAGGGATTATGCAGCGAGATGAGATTAAACAGCGCCAGGCACAGCGGAGCGCCAATGAGGAGACAGGCATGGTAACGACGAGCGTTAACGGGCCCCAGACGTACGGCGAGGGTGTTTTTGCCGTTATCACGGTCGCTGTCGATATCACGCAGGTTATTAATATTTAATACCGCAGCAGCCAGCAGGCCGCAGGCTGTCGCGGGTAAGAAAATGACCGCTTCAATGCTGTGCGCCTGAAGGTACCAGCTTCCGACAACGCTAAGCCAGCCGAAGAAAACCAGCACGGAAATATCGCCGAGACCAATGTATCCGTAAGGTCGGGTGCCGACGGTGTAGGTAATGGCTGCGATAATTGCCAGCACGCCAAGCACCATAAAGCCGATAAAGTCGGCCATGGTTTGCCAGGCTGAGAACAGCAGCGCCAGGCCAGAGAGGCAAATCAGCACCACGGTCAGAATTAACGCGCGTTTCATTTGTGCCTGAGTAATTGCCCCTTTCTGCATACCGCGCAGGGGGCCGATGCGATCGGGTTTGTCGCTGCCTTTGACCGCATCGCCATAGTCATTGGCGAGGTTGGAGAGTATTTGCAGTAAACCGGCGGTAATGATTGCCAGCAGGGCAACCCAGGGATCGAAACTGCCCTGATGCCAGGCAAGAGCGGAGCCGACAATGATGGCGGCAAAGGCCAGAGGTAACGTTTTGGGGCGCAGGCTTTCCAGCCAGGCCTGGGTTTTGTTTATCGGTTGTTCAGTCATAGGTTCCGGCCAATAAAAATGGGGCTCTACCCTTCATACTTCAAGCTGCAGGTACGTTGGCTATAATCATTCACCCCAGTCACGTACTTATGTACGCTCCTGGGGATTCATTCCTTTGCCGCCTGCCTGCAACTCGAATTATTTTGGGTATCTATAGCCCCATCTATAGTGATGAAAATATATTGAACCGGATTATAGGATAAAACGACTCAGATCTTCATCTGCCACCAGAACATCCAGATGTTTACCGACATATTCTGCATCGATAGTCACGCTTTGACCGTTCATTTCGCTGGCGTCGTAGGAGATATCTTCGATCAGACGCTCCAGTACGGTATGCAGGCGACGCGCACCGATGTTCTCAGTGGTTTCGTTGACCTGCCAGGCGGCCTGAGCAATGCGTTTGATGCCATCTTCCGTGAACTCGATATTAACGCCTTCAGTCGCCATCAGCGCTTTATACTGCACGGTGATAGAGGCGTTCGGCTCAGTCAGGATGCGCTCGAAGTCATGGGTGGTCAGTGCTTTCAGCTCAACGCGAATCGGCAGACGCCCCTGCAACTCTGGGATCAGGTCAGACGGACTGGCCACCTGGAACGCGCCGGAGGCGATAAACAGAATGTGGTCAGTTTTCACCATCCCGTGCTTGGTGGAGACGGTGCAGCCTTCAACCAGCGGCAGCAGGTCGCGCTGTACGCCTTCGCGTGAAACGTCAGGGCCTGAAGAGTTGCCGCCACGTTTACAGATTTTGTCGATTTCGTCGATAAACACGATACCGTGCTGCTCAACCGCATCGATAGCATCCTGCTTCAGCTCTTCCGGGTTGACCAGCTTCGCCGCTTCTTCTTCAATCAACAGCTTCATCGCATCTTTGATTTTCAGCTTACGCGGTTTTTGCTTCTGGCCGCCCAGATTCTGGAACATTGATTGCAGCTGGCTGGTCATCTCTTCCATGCCCGGAGGGGACATGATTTCAACGCCCATCGGCGCAGCCGCGAGATCGATTTCAATCTCTTTGTCGTCGAGCTGCCCCTCGCGCAGTTTTTTGCGGAAAGACTGGCGCGCGGCAGAAGGTTCCTGAGGCTGTTCAGCCTGGCCCCAGTTATTTTTTGCCGGAGGGATCAGCACATCAAGGATGCGCTCTTCCGCCAGCTCTTCTGCACGGTAGCGGTTTTTGTCGATGGACTGCATGCGGACCATTTTGATCGCTGCATCGGTCAGATCGCGGATAATCGAATCCACTTCTTTACCAACATAGCCTACTTCGGTGAATTTAGTTGCTTCAACCTTGATAAACGGCGCGTTGGCCAATTTTGCCAGACGACGGGCGATTTCGGTTTTACCGACGCCGGTTGGGCCGATCATCAGAATGTTTTTCGGCGTGACTTCGTGGCGCAGCTCTTCGTTAAGCTGCATACGACGCCAGCGGTTACGCAGAGCGATGGCGACGGAGCGCTTGGCTGCGTCCTGGCCGATAATGTGTTTGTCCAGTTCGCTGACAATTTCGCGTGGGGTCATTTCAGACATGGGAGATCCTTACGCTTTGGAGGTCAATTCTTCGATGGTATGGAAGTGGTTGGTATATATGCAGATATCACCTGCAATATTCAACGCTTTCTCTGCGATATCGCGTGCGCCCAGTTCGGTATTTTCCAGCAGGGCGCGGGCTGCGGCCTGGGCGTAAGGACCGCCGGAGCCGATAGCAATCAGGTCGTTTTCTGGCTGCACCACGTCACCGTTACCGGTGATGATAAGCGATGAGTTTTCGTCAGCCACGGCCAGAAGCGCCTCCAGCTTGCGCAGCATGCGATCGGTACGCCAGTCTTTCGCCAGTTCAACGGCGGCTTTCACCAGGTGGCCTTGATGCATTTCGAGCTTACGTTCAAACAGTTCGAACAGGGTGAAGGCGTCAGCGGTACCGCCAGCAAAGCCTGCAATCACTTTGTCGTTGTACAGACGGCGAACTTTCTTCACGTTGCCCTTCATTACGGTGTTGCCCAGTGTAGCCTGGCCATCACCGGCAATAACGACATGGCCGTTACGGCGAACACTTACAATTGTAGTCACGAGCAGACCCCTTGGTTGCAAAAGCGGAATAGAGGCCCCGCGTTTACGCGGGGCAGAATGCAATTATAAATGGGGGGGATTTTGAGGGTTTCAACCCCTGGCGGCGAGACGAATGCAGTTTGCGTGTCCGGCCATCTTCAGGCGTTCAATCATGTTGCTGGCGTTGTCTTTGCCTTTCAGTGGCCCGATCACTACCCGGTTCCAGCCGTTGTTGGTGGTGATGTGCGAGGAAAAGCCTTCAAATGCCAGCTGTGCGCGAACGGTTTCCGCCTGCTCGGCGCCTTTAAAGGACCCGCACTGAATCATCCAGCTGCGATCGTCTTTTTTCTCCGTCGCGGCGGTTTTCGGTGCTTCCTCGACGCGGGTCACCGGTGCGGCGGCCTGCGTTTTAGGCTGCGCAGTACTGGTATGCGCTGGCGTTTGCAGCAGATCCTGATACGGCTGCTGGGTTGAAGCGGTTTGCTTCGGCTGCTGTACCTGTTTGGGCTGCTCCACAACTCGTGGTTGAGTTCGCGGCTGCTGAACCTGAGTTTGCTGTTGGGTCTGTGCTAACTGCTGTTGCTGCACCTGCTGCTGAGCTAAACGCTGGCGCTGTAGGGTTTGCTGGCGCTGCGCCGGGGTTTGTTCATTCCACGGCACTTCGGTCAGCTGCGTGGGCTGCTGACGCATATCGGCCTGCATTTGCGCTAGCAGCTGGCGCTGTTCGTTAGTCAGCTGTTCCGGCTTCATGACTTCACCACCGGCTGTCGGCTCAGTAGGCGCACGAACGCCAGGCTGGCGACTTTCCAGCTCTTTAATATAGCGCCAGCGTTCTTCCGGCTTCGGCGGTAAGCCGTTACCTGCCGCCTGGCGGTTTTGCAGCGCTTCAGCTTCTTCTTTTTTGTGGTGCGTGATGAAGTACAGTCCACCGATAAAAGCCACCAGCACTGCCGCCGCGATCGCAACCATAGTGGGCGAAACCGCTGAAAGGCCGCTTTGCTTGTTCCTTGAGCTTCGGGTATTGCTCTTTTTGCGCCGCGAAGAAGCCGGTTGGCTGCGGCGTACATAATCTCGTTGTGCCACTATCGTTTCGCTGTCTTATTCGTTTTTCAGCCCGCCATGTTACTTAAGCGGCGGGCCTTTGACCAGAAGAGCAGGCCCGAAAGCCTGATGGTTATGTTCGGATTTTGCGCGTACTGCCGCGAACGATGAGCTCGCAGTCGAGTAATCGAGAGCCGCTGCTGACGTTGTGCCCGTGCAACTGATCCAGCAAAAGCAGCATCGCTTCGCGGCCAATATCAAAACGCGGTTGCGCGACGGTCGTCAATGGCGGATCGCAAAATTCAGACAAAGAGATGTTATCAAAGCCAATAATAGACAGATCTTCAGGAACTTTCAGCCCGCGACGTTTCGCCAGCGAGAGTGCGCCCAGCGCCATAATGTCGCTATGACAGAAAACAGCCGTTGGCGGTACAGGTAATGACAGAAGCTGTTCCAGCGCATTGGCTCCGGCTTCGTAGGTGAAATTACCGCGAGCGATATAGTGTGGATCGACGGTCATTCCACTGCGGCGCAGCGCCTGAACGTAGCCTTGCAGGCGATAATGGCAAAGCGGCATCTCTTCCGGACCAGCGATACAGCCAATGCGGCGATGACCTAGCTCTTGCAGATAGTTAACGGCGTTGAATGCGGCGGTGAGGTTATCGATATGCACCGTCGGCAGCTCCAGCTCGGGCGCGAACTCATTAGCCATCACCATCGGCGGCAGATTACGCTGTTCTTCTACGCCCGCATCGAAGGGCAGGCGCGAACCCAGCAGCAGCATACCGTCGATCTGCTTGGTAATAATCAGATCGATAAAGGTTTTTTCCTGACGGTTCTGATGAGCACAATCGCCAATCAGCACCAGATACTCTTGTTCCGCAGCGGTGACTTCGATGCCGCGAATAATCTCGCTAAAGAAGGGATCGCAAATATCCGGCACAATCACCAGGATAGTGCGCGACTCATTGCGCTTCATGTTGCGCCCGAGCGATTGTGGTAAATAGCCGACTTCAAGCGCCGCCTGTTCTACCCGGTTACGGGTGCTCTGCGAAACCTTATCGGGGTTCATTAACGCTCGGGATACAGTTGCCGTAGAGACGTTTGCCTTCTCGGCAACGTCTTTCATCGTGGCGGCAACCACCTGTTTTTTGGGCTTCACCTGTTTTCTCCTCGCTGACTGGCGCAGACACATCCCTTGCGTTCTGACATCAGCAACATTTTTAACAGATAGTACATCCAGAGAGTTACAGAATTTTCATGAAAAACGTGATGGCGGTTGAATTTTTCGATCCGCCTCGCAAGAGAAGCTTTAACCTTCAATAGGATCGACATCCAGGACCCACTTCACTTTGCGCGCTTCCGGTAAGGTATTAATCAACGCCAAGGTCCCGCTGACGATGTGCTGCAGACGAATGCGTGACGGATGCTGGAGCAGAATCTGCCAGCGCCAGCGGCCTCCACGCTTCGGTGCCAGCGCCGGTACCGGGCCGAGCACCCAGAGCTTATCGTCAGCCAGCGGGCTGGCCTGTAGTAGGTTACGCAACTGCTGTAAAAATAGCGGAGCTTGCTGATTATTATGATCTTCCGCGCGAATCAGAACGTGGCTGGTCCACGGCGGCAGTTGCATACTCTGCCGCTCCGCTAGCGCCTGCTCGGCAAACGCGTCGTATCCTTTATAGAGCAGCGTTTGCAGCAGCGGGTGCTCCGGGTGATGAGTTTGAAGGATCACTTCACCCTGCTTACCAGCGCGGCCTGCGCGTCCCGAAACCTGCGTATAGAGCTGAGCAAAACGCTCCGCTGAGCGGAAATCAGCGGAAAACAGCGCCCCGTCAACGTCCAATAGAGAGACCAGGGTGACATCCGGGAAATGATGGCCCTTCGCCAGCATTTGGGTACCGATAAGAATGCGCGCGCCGCCGCGATTAACGTCGGCAAGGTATTGTTCAAGCGCGCCTTTACGGCTGGTGGTATCCCTGTCGATACGGGAAATCGGCACATCGGGAAACATCGGTGCCAGCGCTTGCTCAAGCTGCTCGGTTCCAAGCCCCACCGGTACCAGGTGCGTTGAGCCGCAGGAGGGGCACTGGCGTGGAATCGGCCTTTGGCTGTCGCAGTGGTGACAGCGCAGATGATGCTGGGCCTGATGCAGCGTGTAGTAGCTGTCGCAGCGTGGGCATTCCGCAATCCAGCCGCAGTCGTGACACAGTAGCGCAGGCGCGAAGCCGCGGCGATTTAAAAATAGAATCACCTGGTTATCGGCCTGCAGATGCTGACGCATGCGGCCGATCAGCGCCGGAGAAAGCCCGGCCTGGAGCTGCTGCCCTTTTAAATCCAGAACATGTTGTTGGGCCGGGCGCGCATTGCCCGCACGTTTGGTTAGCTTCAACTGGTGATACTTGCCCTGACGAACGTTATAAAGCGTTTCCAGCGCTGGGGTCGCCGAACCAAGAATAATCGGAATCTGCTCGCTATGTGCGCGCCAGACCGCCAGATCGCGAGCGTGGTAGCGCCAGCCTTCCTGTTGTTTGTAAGAACTGTCGTGCTCTTCGTCGATAACGATCACCCCAAGGTCTTTGAATGGGGTGAACAGCGACGAACGGGTGCCGATCACAATCGCCGCTTCGCCGTTTTTGGCTTTTAGCCACGCCGAAAGACGCTCGCTGTCGTTAAGACCTGAGTGCAGCACTTCTACCGGAGCGTTAAAACGGTGGCGGAAACGGGCGATAGTCTGCGGCGTCAGGCCGATTTCCGGTACCATCACCAGCGCCTGGCGACCCTGCGCCAGCACGTTTTCCAGAACGCTCAGATAAACTTCCGTTTTCCCGGACCCGGTGATCCCGGCCAGCAGCCAGGCGGAAAAGCTGTCTGAGGCGCTGTGAATCGCGCCAACGGCGGTCGCTTGTTCAGTATTGAGACGCAGGCGTTCTCCGGGTACCGAGAAGCTTGTTCGCCAGTCGGTGATACCAGGCGCTTCGCTGGCCAGCTCAGTAAGACCTTTACCCCGCAGCGCCTGTAGCGCGGCGTCGTTAAATTCCAGCTCGGCAACCTGATGACGCCAGATTTTCCCCTGACGCAGTGCCGCCAGCGCCTGCTGTTGTTTTGGTGAGCGTTTAAGACTATTGATATCAACCGCTTGCCCTTGCTCGGTGGCAAACCAGTACCACATCGGCGTCGCGCTGGCGGGTTTCCCCTGGCGCAACATGATCGGTAGCGCGTGGAATAACACATCGCCAATCGGATGATGATAGTAATCCACTGCCCACAGCAGTAGTCGCCAGACGGAAGAGGAGAAGACGGGCTCGGCGTCGAGGACTTCAGCAACCGGTTTGAGCTCATTGAGCGGTAATTCGCTCCGCTCGCTGATCGCCGTTACGATGCCGATGCGCTCCTGCTTGCCGAACGGAACGCGCACGCGACAGCCCGCTTTGACCGGCATACCGTCAGGCAGCAAATAGTCAAAAGTGCGGGGCAGCGGAACGGGCAGGGCAACGTGAGCGACGGGCATTTAATCTTCCTGACTTGAAATCTGGCGGGTTAGTATACACATTGTGATAAGGGCTCGCGGATCAGTTTGCATATGCTGGTCAAATTCTGTATGATTCGCCGCCTTTGATGTGCTTTGTGCAGCATCAAAATCTATTACCCGGGGATTTCGCATAGCGGAATAGCGACGGGAAATTATTAACATCGCGTGGTGTCTGGCGTTAGGGCTGGAAGAGCGACGCGGCCTTAACTGAGGTTCTCCCATGAAAAAAGATATTCATCCGAAATACGACGAAGTTACTGCAAACTGCTCTTGCGGTAACGTCATTAAAATCCGCTCTACCGTTGGTCACGACCTGAACCTCGACGTGTGCGGTAAATGCCACCCGTTCTACACCGGCAAACAGCGTGATGTTGCTACCGGTGGCCGTGTTGACCGCTTCAACAAGCGCTTCAGCGTGCCGGGTACCAGCAAGTAATTTGCTGAAGAAGAAGCCGCCTCAGGGCGGCTTTTTTGTCTCTGTTTTACAGAGGATAGCAGTATAAATTCAGACAAGCCTTATTCTTCTCCACTGCCTTCATCACGCTTCCCGCCGTCAGTTTTAGCGAGGGATTAATCGTCATCCCCGCGCTTTCCAGCCCCTTTGCCGTCCATTTATTACAGGTATTGAGTATCCCATAACGGCCATTTGCCGCGTAAAACTGGCTGTCGCCGTAGATCCCTTTTTTTAACGGTATCAGCTTGCCTGTTTCATCGCGGGCAAAGCTGCGGCCAATGTAGCGCAGTAGACTGCTGTTCTGGCTTGTGCTCAGGCTTAATTCAGCCACCGTGCTGCCGGAAAAATAGCGTCCGGGCGTCCCGGTAAAGGCGACAACGTGCATCACCGCACCGGATGACCAGAACATCGCCTGGAGCGTAAGCCGGCTGGTTATCTCCTGAGACTGGTAAAAGCCCTTATCGCCCCAGCCGATTTCATACCATTGTACCTCTTGGGGGAAACGCGTTTTAAGCTGCGGCAGAATCGTGTTTACATCGTCAGCAGACAGGATAATCCCTGTATGCCAGCCGTGATTGACGATATAGATTTCTGGCCCGAGCGACGGTTTTTCTGCCGTGGGTTTGATGGCCTGCGGGTAGGTGGTGCAGCCATACAGTAGAAAGCACATCCATGCGATGAACAGGTTTTTCATGATCGGTTACCAGGAGAACAGCGGCCAGTTTTTTTCTACGGTTTCCAGCTGCGGGGCGTCAAATACCGCCTGCGGCGAGATCACGGTTTCGTTCAGCGGGATATGCTGACCATAACGCTCTTTGAGTTTGGCGCGAACGGCCGGGGAGCTGAGATCGAACTCACTCAGCTTTTGCAGTTTACCCACCTGTAGCGCCAGGGCGCGGTGATACACCTTCCACACGACCTCGGAGCAGTACTGACGCTCGTCGCTCCATGAGAAGAAGAGATCGTAAGGTTGACCGAGGTAGTGCTTTGCCGTTTGCGCCAGCTGTTTTTGCTGCGTAGCGGTAAGCCCACCGCGCACGCGTCGGACGACGTATTTGCCGTCCTCACCCTGCGCGACCCACTTTTGCAGCGGCGTGTAAACCACCGGCCCAACGGCTTCAAAGACATAGGGTTTTTTATTGCGAATCACGACCATGCCGGTGTGGCTGTAATCGGAATGAGTCGCCAGCTGGATAGCTTTGCTTTGTGATGACCGGGAGATTTGAAAAACGATATCGCCAGTCTGCGGTTCCCAGGCATGCGCGGAGAAGGTCAACGCCAGGCTAAGCGCCAGAACACAATACTTCATGGCATAACATCCTTGTTATACCCGTCATACTTCAAGTTGCATGTGCGTTGGCTTTCCTCGCTCACCCCAGTCACTTACTTCAGTAAGCTCCAGGGGATTCCCTGCGTCGCCGCCTTCTTGCAACTCGAATTATTTAGGGTAAATACAACTAAAAAGAGCGGCTGGTTTCCCTGGCCGCTCTCAGTGATTTAGTATTCCCACGTATCCGGGTCGATACCCATTTCACGCATAATCTGTTTCGCCGCTTCCGGGATTTCATCGCTGCGCTCTTTACGCAGGTCTTCATCGTTAGGCAGCGGCTGACCGGTAAAGGCATGCAGGAACGCTTCACACAGCAGTTCGCTGTTGGTGGCGTGACGCAGGTTATTCACCTGACGACGCGTGCGTTCATCGGTGAGGATTTTTAACACCTTCAGAGGAATGGAAACCGTAATTTTCTTTACTTGTTCACTCTTCTTACCGTGCTCAGCGTATGGGCTGATATATTCGCCGCTCCATTCAGCCATGAGTTACCTTTAATCCTCTATTCATTAGTTAAGGGCCAGGAACGCGAGTTCAGGCCATAATTGCGCGTAGTTTACCGTAGAGGGGCGCGTCTGGCACCAAACAAGCCGCTACGGATGTGCGCTAATGCATATAATTTTAACGGCTATTTCCTATTTGCTCAATCTATACGCAAAGAAGTTTAGATGTCCAGATGTATTGACGTCTATTATAACTATGTTTACTCTGAAGCCTGACTTTTCACCGATTCAGCCAGGAACTCCCCAACATGACGCGTAAACAGGCCACCATCGCAGTGCGTAGCGGTTTAAATGACGACGAGCAGTACGGTTGCGTTGTCCCGCCGATTCACCTCTCCAGCACCTATAACTTCACCGGATTTAACGAACCTCGCGCTCACGACTATTCTCGTCGCGGTAACCCGACCCGTGATGTGGTGCAGCGTGCGCTGGCAGAACTAGAGGGCGGCGCGGGGGCGGTTCTCACCAATACCGGGATGTCGGCGATTCTGCTGGTCACCACGGTATTCCTGAAACCAGGCGATGTGCTGGTGGCGCCGCACGACTGCTACGGCGGCAGCTATCGTCTGTTTGATAGCCTGGCGAAACGGGGTTGTTACCGCGTGCTGTTTGTCGATCAGAATGACGAGCAGGCGTTGAGCGCCGCGCTGGCGGAAAAACCCAAGCTGGTTCTGGTCGAAAGCCCAAGTAATCCATTGCTGAGAGTTGTGGATATTGCGAAAATCTGCGGGCTGGCGCGTGAGGCTGGCGCGGTAAGCGTAGTGGATAACACCTTCCTGAGCCCGGCATTGCAGAATCCGCTGGCGCTGGGTGCCGATCTGGTGTTGCATTCATGCACCAAATATTTGAACGGCCACTCTGATGTGGTGGCCGGGGTGGTTATCGCTAAAGATCCGGCGATTGTCACCGAACTGGCATGGTGGGCGAATAATATCGGCGTCACCGGCGGCGCATTTGATAGCTACCTGCTGCTGCGCGGTTTACGTACGCTCTCTCCGCGTATGGAAGTGGCGCAGCGCAATGCGCAGGCGATTGTCGATTATCTGCAAACCCAACCGCTGGTGAAAAAACTGTACCATCCGTCCTTGCCGGAAAACCAGGGGCATGAGATTGCGGCGCGTCAGCAAAAAGGTTTTGGCGCGATGCTAAGCTTCGAGCTGGATGGCGATGAGCAGACGCTGCGTCGTTTCCTGAGCGGATTATCGCTGTTTACACTGGCGGAATCGCTGGGTGGCGTAGAAAGTCTGATTTCCCATGCGGCGACGATGACCCACGCGGGCATGGCGCCTGAGGCGCGTGCGGCGGCGGGGATCTCAGAAACGCTTCTGCGTATTTCGACCGGTATTGAAGATGGTGAAGATTTAATTGCCGACCTGGAAAATGGCTTCCGGGCAGCAAACGAGGAATAAACATGAGTGTGATTGCGCAGGCAGGGGCGAAGGGTCGTCAACTGCACAAATTTGGTGGGAGTAGTTTAGCGGATGCGAAATGTTACCTGCGCGTCGCGGGGATCATGACGGAGTATTCGCAGGCGGGCGATATGATGGTCGTGTCCGCCGCCGGCAGTACCACCAACCAGTTGATCAGCTGGCTGAAGCTCAGCCAAACCGATCGTCTCTCTGCGCATCAAGTGCAACAGTCGCTTCGTCGTTACCAGACGGAGCTGATTTCCGGGCTGCTGTCGGCAGACGCTGCCGACGCGCTGATCGCCACGTTTATTCACGATCTTGAGCGCCTGGCCGGGCTGCTTGATAGCGGCGTGACGGACGCGGTATATGCCGAAGTCGTCGGCCATGGCGAAGTCTGGTCGGCTCGCCTGATGGCGGCGGTGCTGAATCATCTCGGCGTGGAAGCCGCATGGCTGGACGCGCGCAGTTTCTTACGCGCCGAACGCTCCGCGCAGCCGCAGGTGGATGAAGGTTTATCTTATCCGCTTTTACAGCAGCTGATGGCGCAGCATCCGAACAAACGTCTGGTGGTGACCGGCTTTATCTCGCGTAACAACGCCGGGGAAACCGTGCTGCTGGGGCGTAACGGATCCGACTACTCCGCTACCCAAATCGGCGCGCTGGCCGGGGCGACTCGCGTCACTATCTGGAGCGACGTGGCCGGGGTCTACAGCGCTGACCCGCGTAAGGTGAAAGATGCCTGCCTGCTGCCGCTGCTGCGCCTTGATGAGGCCAGCGAACTGGCCCGTCTGGCGGCCCCGGTACTGCATGCCCGTACATTACAGCCGGTATCCGGCAGCGATATCGATTTGCAATTACGCTGTAGCTATACGCCGGATCAAGGCTCTACGCGTATCGAACGCGTGCTGGCTTCCGGCACCGGGGCGCGGATTGTCACCAGTCATGATGATGTCTGCCTGATTGAGTTTCAGGTGCCCGGTGGTCAGGATTTCAAATTGGCGCATAAAGATCTGGATGCGATTTTAAAACGCGCCCAGCTGCGCCCGCTGGCGGTGGGTGTGCACGCCGACCGTAAGCTGCTGCAGTTCTGCTACACCTCTGAAGTGGCCGACAGCGCGCTGAAACTGCTCGATGAAGCGGGGTTGCCGGGCGAACTGCGCCTGCGCCAGAAGCTGGCGCTGGTGGCGATGGTTGGTGCTGGCGTGACCCGTAATCCGCTGCACTGCCACCGTTTCTGGCAGCAGCTCAAAGGCCAGCCAGTGGAGTTTACCTGGCAATCTGAAGAGGGCATCAGCCTGGTCGCGGTGCTGCGCGCCGGACCAACCGAAAGCCTGATTCAGGGCCTGCATCAGTCGCTGTTCCGCGCGGAAAAGCGCATTGGTCTGGTGCTGTTTGGTAAAGGCAATATCGGTTCCCGCTGGCTGGAGCTGTTTGCCCGCGAGCAGACTACGCTCTCCGCTCGCACCGGTTTCGAGTTTATTCTCGCCGGGGTAGTGGATAGCCGCCGCAGCTTGCTCAATTATGAAGGTCTGGACGCCAGTCGCGCGCTGGCTTTCTTTAATGATGAGGCCGTTGAACAGGATGAAGAGTCGCTGTTCCTGTGGATGCGTGCGCATCCGTACGATGATTTAGTGGTGCTGGACGTGACCGCCAGCGAGCAACTGGCCGATCAGTACCTCGATTTCGCCAGCCATGGCTTCCACGTTATTAGCGCCAATAAGCTGGCGGGTGCCAGTAGCAGCAGTAAATATCGGCAGATTCATGACGCGTTCGAGAAAACGGGCCGTCATTGGTTGTACAACGCCACCGTCGGTGCCGGACTGCCGGTCAACCACACGGTGCGCGATCTGATTGATAGCGGCGATAATATCCTGGCGCTGAGCGGCATTTTCTCCGGCACGCTTTCGTGGTTGTTCCTGCAATTTGACGGCACCGTGCCGTTCACCGATCTTGTCGATCAGGCCTGGCAGCAGGGGCTGACCGAGCCCGATCCGCGCGTGGACCTTTCAGGGAAAGACGTGATGCGTAAGCTGGTGATCCTGGCGCGTGAAGCCGGTTACAACATCGAGCCGGATCAGGTGCGCGTGGAGTCGCTGGTGCCAGCCCACTGCGAAGAGGGCTCCGTCGATCACTTCTTTGAGAATGGCGAAGAGCTGAACGAGCAGATGCTACAGCGTCTGGAAGCGGCTCGTGAAATGGGCCTGGTGCTGCGTTATGTCGCGCGTTTCGACGCTAATGGTAAAGCCCGTGTCGGCGTTGAAGCGGTGCGCGAAGAGCATCCGCTGGCGGCGCTGCTGCCGTGCGATAACGTCTTTGCTATCGAGAGCCGCTGGTATCGCGATAACCCGCTGGTGATCCGTGGGCCAGGCGCCGGTCGTGATGTGACCGCTGGGGCGATTCAGTCCGATATTAATCGTCTGGCGCAGCTGCTGTAAGCGCCGCGTTATACTTCTGAGCCAGTGAGACCAGTATTTGCGTCACCCGCCCTGCGGAAAACAGGGCGCTTTGCGTGAATTCTGGTCTCTTTTCCAGCCATTTCGTGAAACGTCGGCTGGCCGTCAGCGCGGGTATCGTTTGCTTTTCTCTCCGGGAATGAGCCAGAGAGCAAACCATCTTTCGATTTTCCCCTTGCTGCCAAAGCTGCCACTGATTTTGCCACCAACCATGCCAGGTTTTTCCTTGTAGCTGCCATGGCTCAACGCCATCGTCACTTGTTATCTCCTCCTCCACATACCAGAGCTCACTTTGCTGCTGACGAAACTGCCGCGCCCAGGCGGTAATGACCGCACCGCGAAGAAAACACTCATGGGCGATTATGTGTGTTTTGACTTCGGGGAACAGGCGGCTGAGCAGCTTAAAGTGGCCGTGCGCGGCGATGACCGGGCGTAGCATCGCGCCGCGGCAATTACGTTTAGATAACGCGCTGCCATACTGTATTTCATCGAACTGACTGCGGCGTAAAAAGATATTCTCTTTCATGGTGATACGGTTAGCGATATCTCCGCCGACATCATGAGGCTCTTTTATGCCCCGCCACCGATAATGCAACGATGTGCCTACCGGGTGAGGGGTGAAATTGCTGGAAAGATGTAAAACGTTGCCGCGACGCGCATCGAAACTTAAAAGAATATAGAGATTTTCCCCAGCGTGATTTCCCTGAAAAGGGACCACTAAAGGAGTGCTGCAAATTTGTTCCGGTGGTTTTATTGGGCTCAACGCTTGATGCTTCGGCGTCCAGACTTTTTCGCAGCAACGGCACTGGAGGCGCTGCGTCCCGCGCGGGTTATAGCCGTAGCGAATAATATCCCGCTGGTAACAAACCGGGCAGAAAAGGCCGCGCTCATGGGCATACGCCGTCAAATAAGCCGATAACCAGAATCCGAATTCCGCATCATTAAATAAAGGCGGGTAGCTGCCGCAAGCTTCGCAGCAGAGTGCCGGATAGCCCAGCCGATAGTCCGGATAATGGTAGTCAGCGGAATTCGCCAGCCCCAAGTTGCGGCAGCCGAACGTTTTGCAGGCGTTAATGGTAAAAAGATGATCCATTTGCAGGCGAATACCAACGATTTTTACAGGTCGTTAATTCTGCCGTGCTCGTGTGGTATTGAGATGTGAGAGCACTCACATAAAAAAGTCTTTCAGAACGTAACTTAGCGGTTCTTTACTTCTGAAAGGAACTCCGATGAAATTAAAAACAATTAGCGCCGCCATCCTGCTGACTTTGCCTTTCTGGGCATGCGCCAAAGATGTCACCATTATTTATACCAACGACCTTCATGCCCATGTTGAACCCTATAAAGTGCCGTGGATTGCAGACGGTAAACGGGATATTGGCGGTTGGGCGAATATCACGACGATGGTGAAACAAGAAAAAGCAAAAAATAGCGCGACCTGGTTTTTTGATGCTGGAGATTATTTTACCGGCCCCTATATCAGCAGCCTGACCAAAGGCAAAGCGATTATCGATATTATGAATACCATGCCCTATGATGCGGCAACCATCGGTAATCATGAATTCGATCACGGCTGGGACAATACGCTTTTACAACTTAGCCAGGCCAAATTCCCGATTGTGCAGGGCAATATTTTTTATCAAAACAGTCAAAAATCGTTCTGGGATAAACCGTATACCATTATCGAAAAAGATGGCGTGAAAATCGGCGTGATTGGCCTGCACGGCGTTTTTGCCTTTGATGATACGGTGTCCGCCGCGACGCGGGTCGGTATTGAAGCGCGCGATGAGATTAAATGGTTGCAACACTATATCGATGAACTTAAGGGAAAAGTGGATCTGACCGTTGCGCTGATTCATGAAGGCGTTCCGGCGCGTCAGTCGAGCCAGGGTGGCACCGATGTGCGTCGTGCGCTGGATAAAGATATTCAGACCGCAGGTCAGGTAAAAGGGCTGGACGTTTTGATTACCGGCCACGCTCATGTGGGGACGCCAGAGCCGATCAAGGTCGGCAATACGCTGATCCTCTCCACCGATAGCGGCGGCATCGACGTCGGTAAGCTGGTGCTGGATTATCAGGAGAAGCCGCATCAGTTCGCGGTGAAGAGCTTCGAGCTGAAAACCATTTATGCCGATGAGTGGCAGCCCGACCCGCAGACGAAGCAGGTCATTGATGGCTGGAATAAGAAACTGGATCAGGTGGTGCAGCAAGTTATTACTCAGTCACCCGTCGAACTGACCCGTGCTTATGGCGTCTCTTCGCCGCTGGGCAATCTTGCCGCAGATGCATTGATGCAGGCGGCAGGTAAGGAGACGCAGTTGGCGTTAACTAACTCGGGTGGTATTCGTAATGAAATTCCTGCCGGGGCGGTAAGTATGGGGGCCGTTATCAGCACCTTCCCATTCCCTAATGAACTGGTGACAATGAATCTGACCGGGAAGCAACTGCGTAGCCTGATGGAGCACGGTGCAGGGCTGAGCAACGGCGTACTGCAGGTCTCTAAAGGTCTGGAAATGCACTACGACAGCAGCAAACCAGTGGGTCAGCGCGTTGTATCATTCATGTTAAACGGCAAACCGGTTGAGGATGCGGCGGTTTATCATATTGCTACCAATAGCTTCCTTGCCGATGGTGGCGATGGATTTGCTGCGTTTACCCAAGGGCAGGCGCGTAACACTTTCGGCGGCTACTACGTTTCGAATGCGGTCGTGGATTACTTCAACGCCGGAAATAAGATAACAGATGAACAGCTTAACGGGATGCGCATCGTCGATGTGAAGAAATAAGAACCTCAGGCCGGGCAGTTAGCCCGGCCTGAAACGATCAGTGCGTTGCGAAAACCTCTTTGGCGGCAAACAGGCCATTCAGGGCTGCCGGGAACCCGGCATAGACTGCCATCTGCATAATGACTTCCGTGATTTCTTCTTGCGTCAGGCCGACATTTAATCCGGCAGCGATATGCACTTTTAGCTGCGGTGCGGCATTGCCTAGGGCCGTTAGTGCGGCGATGGTGGCGATTTCCCGGCTACGTAAATCAAGCCCCGGCCTGGCGTAAATGTCGCCGAAGGGAAACTCGATCAGATAGCGGGCAAAATCGGGGGCGATATCTTTCAGGCTGTTGACGACGGCATCGCCGCCTTTGCCATCCACGCGCTGCAGCATCTCAAGTCCGGTGGTAAAACGAACGCTGGTCATAACTTTTTCCTCATGGTGATTATGCGTTGTGAGCAAGATTAGGGAAGTTCGCCGGGCTTGAGTAATACCCTTTTCGTGATACCTTTTCAGTATGACAAATTCACGCTTATACACTCTGGATATTCGCCTGCTGCGCTACTTTGCCGTCGTCGCACAGGAGAACAACATCAGTCGGGCGGCGCAGCGGCTATTTATTTCGCAGCCGCCGCTAAGCCGTCATATCCGCCATCTGGAAACGCAGCTGGGGGTGACGTTGTTTTTGCGTCACACCAAAGGCCTGATTCTTACCGATGAGGGGCGGCGGGTGCTGGATATTATTCAGCCGCTGCTGGATCTTCAGGACCGCACTCTGGTCGCGCTGGGCCAGCTCTCTGAATATTCGCATCAGCCCCTGCGTCTGGGGCTAACGACGGCCTTTGAGCAAGGTATTTTTGCCGCAGTAGAGTCCGCACTGAGTGATTATTCGAGCGCTTTGCATATCACCCGGCAATCATCACCGGCCCTGGCCCAACGGGTGCGAAAAGGCAAGCTTGATGCGGCGCTGGTGGCGCTGCCGCTGAATACCGAAGGGCTGAGTCTGCATCCTTTGCCGTATCGCGAACCGCTCATTGCGGCGTTACCTGTATCCTGGCCAGAGTCCGAACGGGCAAATCTCACGTTAAACGCGCTTAATCATCGACCGCTGTTTTGGTTTAAGCGTGAGCGTAATCCTGACTTTTTTGACTATACGCGGCGCATTTTTGACCGCGCAGGCTATACGCCGGGCTACGTGGAGGAACCAGCAGAGCATGATGTCCTGCTGGCGCGTATTGCGCGTGGCGAGGGGATGATCCTGCTGCCGGCGTCATTTTCTGCTATTCAGCGTCAGGGCGTGGTTTTTTGCCAACTGCATGAAGGAGAGCGGATGCCGCTGGGTCTCGGCGTCATTTACGCCCCGCACAATCATGAATCCGTTCAAAAATGGCTTCCTCTGCTGGATAACTGCCTGGCGGCTCGCTAGCGCGTCAGGCGGATTCTCTCGCCACCAGTTGCCCGGAAAGCGTGATGCTCTGCGTTTGCAGCGTTGGCTCTTTGATCTTCCGCGTTATCAGGGTTGCCGCCTGACGCCCGGTTTCTTCGCTAGCCGAAGAGACGTAAGTAAAGGAGGGTGAGGTCAAATTCACGTGCATCATGTCTTCAAAGCCGACCAGCGCAACCTGTTGGGTAAGGAATACATCTTTACCGACGGTTCGCCCCACCTGGTTAATCCCGCTGAGGCAGCCGATCATGGCGTCCGGGGAGTGGCAGAGCAACGCGGTGATGGCGTTGTTTTTCTCGAGCAGTTGGCGCGTGGCAACGCTGGCGGCCTGGGTATCGTTACTGCATGCCGGCATGAATTCGTCGCGCATCGTCATGTCGTACTTGTCCAGCACGGAGCGAAAACCCAACAGGCGCTGCTGGCGGATGAGATCGTTTTCCTGACCGCCAATATAGGCAATGTAACGGTGCCCGCGTTCGATCAAATAGCGCGTGGCAAGGCTCGCCGCCTGGCGGTTATCGCGAACAACCTGATTGCAACTTTCTGCCAGCGGCGTCTGTGACACGATAACCAGCGGAAGCGGGTACTGAAGCAGCGGGGTGGGCAAGGTCGCGGAGTCGGAGGCCAGATAAATTACCCCTGCGACGCCCTGCTGTTTGAAAGAGAGTAAGCAACGTTCGAGATATTCACTATCGTCGCGCGGCTGGCCGAGGAAAACCATATAACCCTGAGTTTCCAGCTCCTGCACGATGCTGGCCATGACTTTGATAGAAAAGCTGTCGCTGAAATCGCGCAATATCAGGCCGATAAGATTGGAGGTATTCGAGCGCAGGTTCGCAGCGGCAACGTTATGGACGTAGCCCAGTTCGTTGATAACAGCATTGACTTTTTCAATGGTGGCTTCGGAGATTTTCCCTTTCTGACGCAGTACTAACGATACCGTCGAAACGGAAACCCCCGCCATTTTAGCGACATCAATGATGCTGACTTTCTTCAAAATCTCTCCCTGAAAACTCTTTTATGACAGTCAGATAGAAGAAGATCGCCTGCCAGGGACGGGCGATCTTCCACACCATAACACCTTCTGATTATTTGCCAATCATCCCCGACATGGTTTGTGCGATAAATTGCGCTCTGGCACCAAAAATAACCTGGATGCCATTATCGCCGACAAATACCACCCCGCGTGCGCCAATTCCATTCAGGCCATCTTTATCGACAGCGTCTCGCTGGGCAACTTCCAGGCGAAGTCGGGTGATGCAGGAACCGACAGAATCAATATTTTTCGCGCCGCCGAGCAGGTTGATGATCTCCGTTGCCAGTTCGGCATCGGTTTTGTCATCAGCGGTCACGGTCACTTCAGTTCTGCCCGGTGTTTTAACATCAAAACGACGGATGACGAAACGGAAGGTGAAATAATAAATCAGCGCCATCGGCACGCCAACAAACACTGCGCTCAGGAAGTTGGTCTGGTAGCCATTCAACGATGGCAGGATGCCAAAGGAGATGTAGTCGATAAGTCCGGCAGAAAAAGATTTGGCGATATGTGCGTGCAGCAGGTACATGGCCATATAGGACAGACCCGCCATGATGGCGTTGAACACATACAAAATCGGTGCGACGAAAATAAAGGTGAATTCAACCGGTTCGGTAATACCTGTCAGGAAGCAGGTCAGGGCGGCGGAAAAGAGAATACCGGCCGCGATTTTCTTATTTTTGGTATGCGCTTCATGATACATCGCCAGGCAGGCTGCCGGCAGCGCGAACAGCATCAGCGGGAATTCGCCCTGCATGAATTTACCCGCATTTTGATAGCTATCGGAACTGAACGATTTCACGCCTTCTTCCAGCATTTTGAACCAGATGGTCTGGTCGCCGTGGATCATTTGGCCGCTCTGGGTCGTAAAGTCGCCGAAAGAGTACCAGAAAGAGGGATACCAGATATGGTGCAGGCCGAGCGGGATGAGCGCACGTTCAACAAGACCAAAAATAAAGGTCGACGCCGCCTGGTTATCGCCGTTGATGACTACCGATAATGCATCGATGCCCGACTGGATATGCTCCCAGATATACGGCAGCAGCAGGCCGAGGATAAATGACAGGAAGGCGGTGGCGATTGCCACAAAACGTTTGCCGGAAAAGAAACCCAGGAACTCAGGCAGCTGCAATGAGTGGAAGCGGTTGTAGCACCAGGCGGCAAGGATGCCGCAAATTAACCCGCCAAAGACCCCCATTTGCAGCGTGGGGATGCCGACGACCATGGCATATTTTCCGCCCTGGGACGCCATCTCCGGCGTAATGCTCAGCACGGTACCGATGGTGATATTGGTGACGAAAACGGAAACGGCGGCGGAAAGCGCGGCGATACCGGATTCCGATGCCAGACCAACCGCAGAACCGATAGCGAACAGCATCGGGAGGTTATCAAAGATGACCCCGCCTGCGTTCATCATCAGCGGTAAATGGAATTTATCGCCGAAAGCCAGCAGTAAGCCCGCCGCGGGCAGAAGTGAAATTGGCAGCATTAATGCCCGGCCAATCATCGACAATTTTGATAATGACTTTATGAACCCTGATATCAGACCCATGCTGATTCCCCCGATGAAGACGCAATGTTGCGTTATTTTTATTAAGTAGAACGTTGTAGTAGAACGTTCTACTTATCGTGGGACAAGGCAGATTACATCGCAACCTCATTTTCATCATCGGATCGGGGGAAATTGTGATTATTTGAAGTGCTTCAAAATTGTGCGGATAAAAAATCCTAATTTGCTGAGAGTTTGCTGCTGCCGGTTGACAGGAGCAGGTAAAGCGGCTCGAAAACAGATGAGCTTTTTTCAACTTGCCTGAATATTCCTCACTCTTTACGCAGATTTTTCTATTGACGCCTGCGCTCTTTTCCGTCATTTTTACATCTGGACGTCTAAACGTATAGAAGTTCGCGAACACAACAAACAATAAAATGCGATTGATGAGGTAAGGTATGAGCTTTTTTCACGCCAATCAGCGGGAAGCCCTGAATCAGAGCCTGGCGGAAGTGCAGGGTCAGATTAATGTGTCCTTTGAATTCTTTCCGCCGCGCACCAGTGAAATGGAGCAAACCCTGTGGAAATCCATCGATCGCCTGAGCAGCCTGAAGCCGAAGTTTGTCTCCGTTACCTACGGCGCTAATTCCGGTGAACGTGACCGTACCCATAGTATTATCAAAGGCATTAAGGATCGTACTGGTCTGGAAGCCGCGCCGCATCTGACCTGTATTGATGCCAGCCGCGATGAGCTGCGCGCCATTGCCCAGGATTACTGGGATAGCGGAATCCGCCATATCGTTGCTCTGCGTGGCGACCTGCCGCCGGGCAGCGGTAAGCCGGATATGTACGCGGCCGATCTGGTCACTTTGCTAAAAGAGGTGGGTGACTTTGATATTTCCGTTGCGGCCTATCCGGAAGTCCACCCGGAAGCCAAAAGCGCCCAGGCTGACCTGCTCAACCTGAAACGTAAAGTGGATGCGGGTGCAAACCGCGCGATCACCCAGTTCTTCTTTGATGTCGAAAGCTATCTGCGTTTTCGCGACCGCTGCGTCTCTGCGGGAATTGACGTGGAAATTATCCCGGGCATTCTGCCGGTCTCGAACTTTAAACAGGCGAAAAAGTTTGCCGATATGACCAACGTGCGGATCCCGACGTGGATGTCGAAAATGTTCGAAGGTCTGGACAATGACGCCGAAACCCGTCAGCTGGTGGGCGCGAACATCGCCATGGACATGGTGAAGATTTTAAGCCGCGAAGGGGTCAAGGATTTCCACTTCTATACGCTGAACCGCGCGGAAATGAGCTACGCGATTTGCCACACCCTGGGCGTGCGCCCGGCGTAAGTAAGATTTAGATTTATCCCCGCTTTCTCTGCTCTGCGGCGACGAAAACACCCTTCGTCGCCGCTTTTGGTTTATCGCCCCGTCAGTAAAGCGAGTATAGTGCCCGCAAAATCTTCATAACGGATAGATGATAACTATGGCAGGGAACAGCAGCCTGCGGGCCTTCGGCGGCCTGATTATTCTGACGCTTATCTGGAGCTACAGCTGGATTGCGATGAAGCAGGTGACGCTCTATATCGGCGCGTTCGATTTCACCGCGCTACGCTGTATTTTGGGTGCCGCTTTGCTGCTTATCGTTTTGTTCCTGCGCGGGCGTGGGATGCGGCCAACACCGTTTGGCTATACGCTGGCGATTGCCCTGTTGCAGACCTGCGGTATGGTGGGGCTGGCGCAGTGGGCGCTGGTCAGCGGTGGGGCCGGGAAGGTCGCAATTCTGAGCTATACCATGCCGTTTTGGGTGGTGATTATGGCGGCGCTGTTTTTAGGCGAGCGCATGCGGCGGTTGCAGTATGCTGCGATTGGGGTGGCGGCATGCGGTTTATTGCTGGTGCTGCAACCGTGGCAACTTGATTTTTCATCGATGAAAAGCGCGCTACTGGCGATCCTCTCCGGGATGAGCTGGGGAGCCAGTGCGATTGTGGTAAAGCGGATGTATGTCCGCTATCCGCATGTTGATTTGCTGGCGTTGACGACCTGGCAGATGCTGTATGGCGCGCTGGTGATGAGCGCGGTGGCGTGGCTGGTGCCGCAGCGCAGCATTGACTGGCAACCCGGCGTGTTTTGGGCGTTGGGATATAGCGCCATTCTGGCGACAGCGCTGGCCTGGTGTCTATGGCTGTTTGTATTGCGTAATTTGCCCGCCAGCGTCGCGGGGTTGAGCACCCTGGCGGTGCCGGTCTGCGGTGTACTTTTTTCCTGGTGGCTGTTAGGGGAAAACCCGGGTCTGGTGGAGGGCGCAGGTATCGTGCTTATCGTGCTGGCGCTGACCATTATTAGCCTGAAAAAACGCGAAGCTCAGGTACAGAGTGTCTCAGATTGCTAACAAAGTGTGCGTCTCAGAAATTGCCCGGTGGCGGCTAGCGCCTTACCGGGCATACGGGGAGTGCATAACCTGATGATATTGATGGTTTTGTAGGTCGGGTAAGGCGTCAGCCGCCACCCGACAAGAATACGGCACCCTATCTAAACCAAGTTTGTCTGTAAGTTTATCCCTTAATCTCATAGAGCAACGTTTGCCCGGCAATAACCTGGCCTTGTGCCTTGATTTCCAGACAGGCGAAGTCTTCAACGTTGCTACACACCACCGGGCTAATCATCGAACGCACATTCGCATTGAGAAACTCGAGATCCATCTCAAGGATGGGTTGTCCTGCGACGACTTCTGCGCCTTCCTCAATTAACCGCTTAAAGCCCTGACCATCCAGCGCGACGGTATCCAGTCCCATGTGAACTACAATCTCCGCACCCTTTTCGGTTTCAAGGCAGAACGCGTGATTGGTATTGAAGATTTTGACGATCGTACCCGCAGCAGGAGAGACTACGATAGGGCTGGTCGGTCTGATAGCGATACCGTCACCGACCGCTTTGCTGGCAAAAGCTTCGTCTGGCACCTGTTCTAAGGCGACAACTTCGCCGCTGACCGGGGAGAGCAGTTCGGCGATAACCGTGGTGGCTGTTGTCGTACGTGGTTTGGATGCGGTAGGTGCCGCGGCGACCGGCAGAGCTTCTGCTGCGTCGACGTGACCGGTGGTTTTCATCTCATTGGCGATTTTCTCTGCTACAAATCCGACGATAATCTGCACATTGGTGTTGTTCAGACGAATTACGCCGCTGGCACCTAAACGTCTTGCCAGCGCGTCGTTCACCAGAGCGGCGTCTTTAACGCCTAAACGCAGGCGAGTGATGCAGGCATCAATGTTGGTCAGGTTATCTGACCCGCCGATAGCCGCAATATACTGGCGGGCCAGCGCTGCGGCGCTTTGCTCTTTGTTTGCGCTAATATTCAGGTCTTCGCCATCGGCGCAACTCCCGTCTACAGCCAGTTCGCGGCCCGGCGTCATCAGGTTAAATTTGATGATGGTGAAGCGGAAGACCAGGTAGTAGATAACAAAGAACACCAGACCCGTTGGGATCAGCAGATACCATTGCGTGGCTAGCGGGTTGCGGGAGGCGAGCACCATATCGACCAAACCAGCGCTAAAGCCAAAACCGGCAATCCAGTGCATGCTGGCAGCGATAAACACTGAGAGTCCGGTCAGGACCGCGTGGATAAGGTACAGCACCGGCGCAACGAACATGAAGGAAAATTCCAGCGGTTCGGTGATGCCGGTAAAGAAGGCGGCAAAGGCACCGGCCATCATAATACCCAGCACTTTGGCTTTGTTTTCCGCCCGTGCGCACTGATAAATCGCTAATGCTGCGCCCGGCAGGCCGAACATCATAATGGGGAAGAAACCTGCCTGGTATCGGCCAGTGATACCGAGTACCGCTTTGCCTGAGGCAAGCGACTGCGCGCCGCCGAGGAAGTTGGGAATATCGTTAATTCCAGCGACATCAAACCAAAACACCGAGTTGAGCGCGTGGTGTAAACCGACCGGAATCAGCAGGCGGTTGAAGAAGGCATAGATCCCGGCACCGACCGATCCAAGTTTCTGGATATGCTCGCCAAAGCTCACCAGACCGCTAAATACCACCGGCCAGATAAACATCAGGGCAAAGGCTACGACGATCATGGCGAAGGAGGTGACGATGGGCACCAGTCGGCGGCCGCTGAAGAAGGAGAGCGCTTTTGGCAGTTCGACGCTGCTGAAGCGGTTATAAAGTTCGGCGGCGATGATACCAACCATAATGCCGATAAACTGGTTTTTAATCTTACCGAAGGCGGCAGGCACCTGATCCGCCGGAATCTTCTGGATCATGGCGACGGCGGCCGGTGAACACAGCGTGGTTAAGACGAGAAAACCAACGAAACCCGCCAGCGCAGCCGCACCGTCTTTATCTTTTGACATACCATAAGCGACACCTACCGCAAAAAGTACGCCCATATTATCGATAATGGCGGCCCCGGATTGAATGCATAACGCCGCAAGGGCGTTAGAACTTCCCCAACCATTGGGATCAATCCAATACCCGATACCCATTAAAATCGCTGCGGCGGGCAATGTGGCGACCGGCACCATTAGCGCGCGGCCAACCTTCTGGAGATAACCCAATATATTCATAGTTGTTCCCTTAGAAATAAAAATCCTGAAGCCAGTATGACCAATAGGACATGTATACTGACTGACCCGGCGATGGGTATTACGGTATTAATAACCATATTATTTTTGTGGTTTTATTTTTAAGGGAATTTATCAAGGCTTAATGTTAGCTCTGTCGCATTTTATTAAATCCTTTAACGGATTAATTTTTAATTAAATTTTGGCAATAAGAAATTAGCGGTTATTTTTCAATAACCGCTTAATTATGTGATGCCAGGAAGGTAAAGCTATTCTTAATTTACGGAATAGGCGATGACTCCTTTGCAATAAGTTGTATTAACCTGGTAATCATCTTCTAATACGACGATGTCGGCATCAAAACCGCGCTGTAATTTACCTTTATGATTATCTAACCCTAAAAGTCGGGCTGGATTAAGCGTGCAGGATTTTAATGCCGCGCCAAAAGGTACCATCGCGCCTTCGACCATATTATAAAGGCCGCGATTAAGTTTTAACGTGCTGCCGACCAGCACGCCGTTTTCACGTCGCGTTGCGCCATCTTCACATAAAATCATCGGCTCTCCGCCGAACATATAGCGACCGGGTGGACAACCTTTTGCTTTCATTGAATCGCTGATCATAATGACGTCATCATCATTTTTTATGCGATACAGATGGGAAGCGGAGACCAGGCTGACAAAAATGCCGTCAGCAATCACTTCTCCGTACAGGCCGTCAAGGCGCAACGCGGCGCCTAACAGGCCGGGCTCGCGGTTGACATATTTCGCCATTCCGTTAAACACGTGGGTCACATTTTTTGCGCCATTGGCAACGGCTTCCACCGCCTGCTCAAAGGAGGCATCCGAATGGCCCATATTGACCACGATCCCTTTTTGCGCGCAGTAGCGCGTTAGGGCAAATCCGGCGTCTTCTTCCGGCGCGAGGCTGATGGCGATAATGCGCCCGTGGGCGGCACGTTCAAAAGCCTGAAACTCGCTGACGCTGGCCGGGCGAATCTGCTTTTCCGGCTGCGCGCCGCGATATAGCTGGCTAAGAAACGGCCCTTCCAGGTGGATGCCAAGAATTTCCGCGCCCTGGTAACCTTCATCCATCACGCGGGCGATATTTTCCAGCGCGGCCAGTAAGGTTGTGTCTTCATCGGTGACCGTAGTGGGGCAAAATGCGGTAACGCCCTCTTCCGGCAGACGCGATGTCCAGCGCCGCAGCCCTTCGGGGTCGTTTTCGTTAGTATCGTAGTTCCAGGCTCCGTGGGCGTGGGTATCGATAAGGCCCGGTATGATGCGTAGGGAACCATAGTCGCGATCGGCATTTGCGCTCAGCCCCAGCGTAATGTCGCTGATCAGGCCATTTTCCAGCGTTAACTGCGCCGGATAGAATCCACCGGCCAGCCAGACGCGTTTACTCTGGATTTTCATATGCCCACCTTACGCGTTGATAAGCGACGCCGCCTCGCGGTCGCAAATAATGGTGACGTCAGGATGCATCAGTAAGAATGATGCAGGGAATAACGGGTCGATGCGGGTGCAGTCGTGAAGCTGTTTCATCACCGCCGCCTTCGATTTTCCGTTAGCAATCAGGACAATCTCTTTACTTCTCAGGATAGTCCCCATCCCGAGGGTAATCGCCTGTTGTGGAACATCTTCTTTACGTGAGAAGAAACGCGCATTGGCTTCGATAGTTTCTTCATTAAGATCAATAATGTGGCAGACCGGGCTGTGGGTAGCGTGAGGTTCGTTAAAGCCAATATGCCCATCATGACCAATGCCGAGAATAGTGATATCAAAATCGCCGTGCGCCTGGATGGTTTGTTCGTAACGCACGCATTCGGCGGTTAAATCATCGGCCAGAATATCCGGGACAAAGGTGTTTTCAATGGAAATATTCGCATGCTGATAAAAATAGTGATTGAGAAACCAATAATAGCTCTGCGGGTCATCTTTTTTCAGCGGAATATATTCATCAATATTAAATGATTTGGCGCTGGAAAAATCAGCCTCGCCGCTTTTTGCCATTCGACTCATCTCTTCCAGAAGACCAACGGGGGTTCCTCCGGTAGGCAGCGCCATAACTAAATCCGGCTTTTTGGTTAGCGCATTCGCAATCCGTTCAGCCGTCAGTTCACTCATTTCTTTGTAGGTTTCGGTAATAATAAATTTCAACATGTTCATCCTTTATCCGCCTATGGTGGCTTTCAGGCCAATCTCTTCGGCGTAATGTTTTATTTGTTCCGTCATTTCTCGCTGGCAGGCCGGAATATTGTTAAGAAGATAAGGCATGCCAAGTTTTTGATACTTTCCGACTCCGTAGATGTGATATTCCAGAATATCGACCTGCAGCACGGCACTGCCAAGCTTGCGGATAAAATCGAGGCGTTTACGAATATCTTCCGGGTCATCATTGCGCGTTGGAACAATGACCATACGGGCAAGCATCGGTGTGCCCATTGCCGCGATTGCTTTGGCATTTTCAAGGATCAGGCGATTATCTACGCCGGTGCAGGCAAGATGGGTTTCGGGATTAAAGGCTTTAAAGTCGTAAGAGACCAAATCGACCGTTTCAATCAGCGGGCGTAATTTCTCCCAACGGATATGCCCTGCGGTATCAAGGCAAACATGTACGCCAGCTTCTTTTAACAGCAGGGCGGTTTCCCTGACGAACTCAGCTTGTAGCGCCGGTTCGCCGCCGGAAAAGGTCACGCCGCCGTGGCTGGAATCGTAAAACGACTTATCGCGCAGCAGCAGATCGGCCAGCTCGCGGGAAGTCATCTCTTTTCCCACCTTTTCGTAACCGTCATAGGGGCACATATCGACCATATCCAGCAGGTTGGTGCAGTTTTTCCGGTCGATATTCACGCCATTACCCGGCTTCGCCATGGTGATGGTGTTATTGACTGCGGCCTGAGTGCAGGTGCCGCACTGGCGGCATCGCTCTTTAAACCAGAAAACGTTAAAACCTGGCCTGATGGTTTCCGGATTCGCACACCACTGGCAGCGTAAATTACATTGCTGCATAAACACGGTCGTTCGTATCCCCGGACCATCCTTGGTCGAGTAGCGTTGAATACGGGAAATCAGGCCAGTCTTCATGTTACCTCACACTTACCATGCCAGTTCTGTACGGGCAATAATCGCGTCCTGCGCTTCCGGCATCAGCGTCGAGAACAGGGCGCAGTAACCAGCCACGCGGACCATCAGGTTCGGATAATCTTCCGGGTGCTCTTTGGCGGCGCGCAGAATATTCGAGTCGATGATGTTGAACTGGTTGTGGAAGATATTCTTCTCGCGGCTGGCTTCCATGAAGTGGGTGAATTTCTCCAGGTTGTCGTCACCTTCCAGCGCGCTCGGCGTGAATTTCATGTTCAGCAACTGGCCGCCAGCGATTTTCTGGTTTGGCAGCTTCGCCACGGAGTTGATCACCGCCGTCGGGCCTTCTTTATCTGCACCAAGGCACGGTGATGCGCCCTCGTTCAGAGGCAGGGTTGCCAGACGGCCATCCGGGGTCGCGCCAACGTCAAAACCATTCGGTACGTAAGAGGTGATGTTGGAGGTGGACATGGTGTATCCACAGCCCTTCGGACCTTTGCCATAACGGTCGGTTTTGTATTTTGGCAGCAGCTTCAGATAGGACTCGAATACGTCAGCGACGATGTAGTCAACGTAGTCGATATCGTTACCAAACTTCGGCGCGTTGCGGCACAGCTTACGCACGCGGGCTCCTTCGATGCCTTCAAAGTTGCAGTCCATGGCGTCGCGCAGTTGTTTGAGCGTCAGAACTTTGTCATCAAAGACCAGTTTTCTCACGGCGGCCAGGCTGTCGCCTACCACGGAAGGACCGATGTTGGAGGAGCTGACGAAGTCATACTCTGCGCCGCCGTTTTTCAACGTTTTACCGCGCTCCAGCGAACAGTTGATGGTCGCAGAGGCAAAGGCGTCGGCATCGTGATATTTCAGCGCACGGTCGCAGACCAGGTCACAGTCCACTGCCAGGTCGGAGTAGAACTCCAGCAACTGGTTCCACGCGGCCCACACTTCGTCGTATGACTCGTAGTTAATCTCGCGGCCTTCTTTGCCGTTTATTTTAACCAGTTGTACGCCGGTTGCTGGATCGCAGCCGTTGTTCATCACCAGCTCAAGGATTTTGCCGAAGTTGACGTAGGTCATACCGGTGGCGCGGTGGCCCCAGCGGCCCGGAATGGCGGTTTCCACGCAGCCCATTGAGGCATATTCACGCGCGACTTCTTCGCTCAGACCGAGGGTCATCATCGCCGGGATAACCACTTCGTCACAGAAGATGGACGGCATACCGAAGCCTTTACGGATCAGTTTTGCTGAATCCTGCATCAGTGAGTGCGGAGTATCTTTGGAGAAGCGTACGCTCAGGTTTGGCTCCGGCAGGCCGGTCAATGCCATGGCTTCCAGCGATAAATAAGAAAGGTCGTTGGTGCCGTCGGTACCGTCCGGCTTCATGCCGCCAACCATCAGGTTGGAGTAGAGCGGGTAGCCGCCGCTGTACTGGGTGTGACCCCATGGGCGAACTTTGTTCAGGCTGTTGGTCATGATGAAGAAGTGGGTCAGGATCTCCAGCGCCTTCTCTTTGCTGATTTTGCCGGAGTTGATATCGGCTTCGTAGAACGGCCAGACGTACTGGTCAAAGCGACCAAAGGAGAAGGAGTGACCGTTACTTTCGATCATCATCAGCAGGTGAGTCAGATAGACAGTTTCGACAGCTTCGTAGAAATTCTGCGCTTTGCCTTCCATCAGGTGAGCGAACATTTCGCTCATCGCCAGCAGCTCATCGCGACGTTTAGCGTCGGCGGTTTGTGCGGCTTCTTCTTTTGCCAGCAGCGAGAAACGTTTGCAGTAATTCAACGCCGCATCCATGGTGATGATGACGGCCTGGTAGAAATCGGTCTGCTCTTCCGTCAGGTCTTTGTCTTCGGCCAAGTGCTGTTTTGCGATATCGCGCATGCCGCCGTAGCCGACTTCCAGCACGAAGTCATGGTTAGGAATGATGTGACCGTCGCCGGACATACTGATGCCGCCGCGGTGCAGCACGCCCTGTTTTTCCGCCAGGCGGTTCATCTGAGGCAGATTGGTCAGCACTTCATCCTGGTGAGTTTTCCCCTGCCAGTAATCTTGCAGTACGCGTAGACGCGCTTTGGTCTCTTCGGCAACCTGGAAGCTGTCGCCAGAGCGTTTGTCGAACTCGTCCAGCTCGTCAATCACCCAGTTGAATGAGTATTCCGGGAACACCGGCGCGGCGAAGTTCGCGCTTGCCTGGTTGCCGACAATCAGCATGTCCGGCTCGATATAGATGGTCATTTTTTCCAGAATATCGGCCATCGCCAACGCCCGGCGAATGACAATCGATTTGCCTTCGGAACGTTTAAAGGATTCGGTGATGATCTCAGCACGTTCCGGGCAAATGGTTGCTACGCGGTGGAACATCTGATCTTGCTTTTTGGCGATACGATCGAAATCACAATCGTTGTTGGTGGGTTTGAAGCTTAGTAATCCGTTCATAAAGACCTCAATTCTGGAGTGGGTATCCCTATTCCACGCTTGAGGTGTGTTTTTGTCAACTTAAAAATGATCTTTTTTGTTTCTTTGTCCTTTAAAGGATACTAAAAGAACATTCTGGGGATGTGAAAAAACACAGACGCCTGTTGTCAGACGTCTGAAAGTCAGAGGCTGCTATCAGCCAGCAGAAGTTCTACGTTTTGTTTATTAAGTTGCGTGAGGATGTCGGCAGGGAGGCCAGTTTGGCTGATAACGAGATCAAGGTCTGCCAGACGGGCGTGGCCTGCGAGGAAGGTTTGACCGAATTTACTTTTATCAGCCAGCAGGATCTTTTGCCGTCCGGCCCGCATCAGCGCTTGTTTTACATGGGCATCGGTCATTTTGGGGACCGTTAATTCACCCAGTTCGTTAATGCCCTGGGTACTGAGGAAGACCTTGTCGGCGTGGATATTGCTATAGAAGTCAGCGGTGCTAAAAGAGATCATCCCCTGGGTATCGTCTTCATACTCGCCGGGCGCCACGATCAGCTTAATGTTTTTTCGCCCCTTCAGCAGATTAACTACCGGAACGGAGTTGGTTATCACCATGATTTTTTTATCGAAAATAAACTGAGCGAGGGCCAGCGGCGTGGTCCCGCAGTCTATAATAATCGTGTCGCCATCTTCGACCAGTTCGGCAGCTTTTTGGCCAATCAGATGCTTATCATCAACCATTTGTATCGATTTCAGCTGAAAGCTGGGCTCTACGCTGGCGCCGCTGGTGAGATAGGCTCCGCCGTAGGTTGTTTTGACAATGCCTTGTTTTTCAAAGAAAGAGAGGTCGCGGCGGATGGTCATTTTGGTGACGCCGAATTTCTCGGCAAGCTCATTAACGACGACTTTTTTGTCCTGTTGCAGAATGGCATAAATGCTCATTCTTCGATCTGATGATTGCATATTTACGACTCACCCAGAGGAAAATCGCACTATAAAACACATCGTTTTGGCTGGCAATGGGGCGGAGAAAGAACATAAAAGAACACACCCGCCGGAAGCGGGTGTGGGCAGGAGGTTATTCCCACTCTTGCAGGAAGCGTTGACCGTACTGGTCGGCGACCAGCAGAGCCGCATAGACCTGATCCGGCGTCGCACCACCAGGCATATTGTGGATGGTTTCGCCTTCTGCACAGGCAGCTTGCGCCACTGTACGCATTTTGCCTGGGATATCGGCTTTAATGTCCAGCTGCGCCAGGGTGATAGGCAACCCAACGCTGTGGCACAGCGCCGCCACGGTTTCGATCTCTTCCACTGGGGCGTTTTCCAGTACCAACTGCGTGAGCGTGCCGAAAGCCACTTTCTCACCGTGATAGTAGTGGTGAGCGTCCGGAATAGCGGTAAGACCGTTGTGAATAGCGTGTGCTGCCGCCAGGCCGCCGCTTTCAAAGCCAACGCCGCTCAGGTAGGTATTGGCTTCAACGACGCGTTCCAGCGCCGGAGTGACGACGTGCTGCTCCGCCGCCAGCATCGCTTTTTCACCTTCTTCAATCAGCGTGTTGTAGCACAGTTCGGCCAGCGCCAGCGCCGCCTGGGTACATTTGCCGCCCGCCATGGTGGTTGCGCCGCTACGGGAGCAGGCACGGGCTTCAAACCACGTTGCCAGCGCGTCGCCGATGCCTGCAGCCAGCAGGCGTGCCGGAGCTCCGGCAACGATTTGCGTATCGACAATGACCATATTCGGGTTACGCGGCAGCATCAGGTAGCTATCAAATTCACCGTCATCGGTATAGATAACCGAGAGTGCGCTACACGGTGCATCGGTAGAGGCAATCGTCGGAGCAATAACTACCGGCAGATTCATAAAGTGTGCTAATGCTTTCGCGGTGTCCAGCGTCTTACCGCCGCCAATTCCCAGCACGGCGGTACACTGAGCTGAGCCCGCAATATCGCGTAACCTATTGATTTCATTATGTGAGCATTCGCCGCCAAACGGCGCGATTTCGGCAACCAGGCCAGCATCTGCCAGGCTTTTACGCAATTTTTCTTCGGCAAAGCCGAGTACGAATTTATCACCAACGATGAGCCAGCGTTCAGCCAGCGGTTTGAGGTACCCACCAAGGCGAGCAATTGCGTCTGCGCCCTGAATATACTTACCGGGTGATTGAATAATGCGATCCATTTCTATTCCTCCTGGATGACCGTGATGCCACCCCCCTGGGCGGCTCGCCGATCGGGTTACAGGTTCAGAGTTCCAAAAGCGTTATTCCAGTCCTGCTCAAACTTCTCAATGGCTGACTCTACCGCAGGGGTGCCGAGCATTTGTTGCGCTACATCTAACGGAAGGGTGATAGCTTCGCAACCGGCTAACAGGCAATCCAGCGCCTGACGCGGGGTTTTGAAGCTGGCGGCCAGCACTTTGCTTTCCGGCGCGTGCATTTCCAGTAGGGATTGCAGCTCCTGCACCGTGCGAATGCCGTCACCGCCCTGGGCGTCGACGCGGTTCACGTAAGGGGCAACATATTTGGCACCCGCCAGCGCGGCCAGCAGGCCCTGAGAGGCGCTGTAGACGGCGGTACCAAGGGTAGTGATACCTTCTTTTTTCAGCAGCTTAATAGCGGCAAGGCCTTCAGCGGTGACCGGGATTTTGACCACGATGCCGGGAACGGCGTTGCTCAGACGTTTGGCTTCTTCAACCATCCCCTGAGCGTCGCGGCTCATAGTCTGAGCGAACAAAATACCTTCCGGACCGACGGCTTTTTGCAAGCGCGGTAGTACGTCCCAAACCGAGGCTTTGCCAGCGGCGATAATGCTTGGGTTGGTGGTAACGCCAGCCAGCGGGTAGATACGTGCCAGGCGTTCAACTTCGGCTACGTTTGCGGTGTCCAGATAGAGTTCCATAGTACTTTCCTCAATGCTTAATTCGATAGTGTCGTTGAGGTAAGAATACGGCTTTCACATGAAGGGTCGCCAGATGACAAATTTGCCAAATACTGGATAAATGTACGCATTGCTATTAAGGGTGATTTAGATCACGTTTATCCCGTGTTGTAGGGAAATTTAAGCAAAAAAGAGCGTACAAAAGTCAGGCTTAACACACAAAAATCTAGTTTTTTGCAGGCGATGTTTTTTCCGTGAGCTGGCTATGATACTGGCGGCGATACTCTGATGGTGAGCGCTCGGTGTTCTTGCGAAACAGGCGGCAAAAGTAGTTACTGTCGGCAAAACCACAGGCGTGAGCGACATCTTTGACCTTCATATCATGGCCCTTTAGCAGCATTCTGGCCTGCTCCAGGCGGATGTGATTCAGGTACTCATTAAAACCCATTGGTCCGCATTTCTGGAACAGATGCGAAAGATAGTTTGGTGAGAGATAAAATTCCTGCGCCACCGACTCGCGGGTTAAAGGATCGGCAAAATGGGCATCAATATATTTACGAATGGCCTCGAAAAGCGCCTGGCTGCGTGAGGAGGTTTGTACCTGGCTCCCCAGCAGATCGGCACAGTGGCTGAGCAGGCTGATGACAATACAGCGCGCGGTATGCTGCTCCTGCGGCTGCATTTGCATTTCATTGAGCGCCTGGAGCAGAAAAGATCCCACTCGAGGGCCACGGCGGGGAACTTGCTGTTTATCCAGCACGTTAAGCGCGTTGCCGTCCCAGTTGCGCAGGACGAATTCCAGCTGCTGCTTACCAAATAAGATGGTTAACAGAGTCGAGGGCACCAGCCATTGTGGGTCATTCCACCCGCCAGCAGGAATGTACAACACATCGTGTGGCGTGAGCTGGGCTGGGTCGGCCTTCACCGCCGGATCGCGGACCTGCCCCTCAAGCATGATTTCGAGGCGCGGAAAATCGACGCTCACGGCTTTCTCTGAAGCCGGCCTGCCTTCTGTGGAAAAGCGGACCTTCCCGATGACTGCCGGGCCTTTAATAAAAGAATCAATGGCCTGATTGATGTCGATATCCATTCTTGCTCCGCATAGCGCGCTCTCTTTTCATCATACCTAACAAATCGACCGAGGGAAAAGCCGAGCGGATTTTCTGCGAAGGGTATTGTAAGATTTGATTGATATGTTATATCGTAACATATTATTGCAGCCGTTAACTCAGGAGAGAGTCATGACCAAAAAGATTTCCGCCCTTGCGCTTGGTATCAGCATGTTACTGGCGGGTAGCCAGGCCTTTGCCCACGGCCACCATAGCCATGGGC
Organism: Klebsiella sp. MISC125; assembly: GCF_051131775.1. Lineage (NCBI taxonomy): Bacteria > Pseudomonadati > Pseudomonadota > Gammaproteobacteria > Enterobacterales > Enterobacteriaceae > Klebsiella > Klebsiella sp. MISC125. The sequence goes on along the minus strand of NZ_CP180448.1, from coordinate 6,072,046 downwards.
CTGCATTAACTGAGGCGGAGCAAAAGGCGAGTGAAGGTATTTTTGCCGATCAGGATGTCAAAGACAGAGCGTTAAGCGATTGGGATGGTATCTGGCAGTCGGTTAACCCCTATCTGCTGAACGGCGATTTGGATCCTGTGCTCGAACAGAAGGCTAAAAAAGCGGGTAAAAGCGTGGCCGAATATCGGGAATATTATAAGAAGGGCTATGCCACCGATGTGGACCAGATTGGTATCGAAGATAATGTGATGGAGTTTCACGTTGGGAAAACCGTCAATGCCTGCAAATACACCTATTCTGGCTATAAAATTCTGACCTACGCATCCGGTAAGAAAGGCGTGCGCTACCTGTTCGAATGCTCACAGGCGGATTCAAAAGCGCCGAAATTTGTTCAGTTCAGCGACCACACTATCGCGCCGCGTAAGTCTCAGCATTTCCACATCTTTATGGGTAATGAGTCGCATGAGGCACTGCTGAAAGAGATGGATAACTGGCCAACCTATTATCCTTATGCACTGCATAAAGAGCAGATTGTCGACGAGATGCTGCACCATTAATAAAAATAGCTCCGGTAAACGGAGCTACGAGATTGATGACAAATCTGTTTTAGCTATGGTGCTCGCATTTTTGCCGGGTGGCGGCTAGCGCCTTACCCGGCCTACAAAATCTACGAGTTCAGTACCGTCTGCGGGCTGGTAGCCCGGACAGGCGCAACGCGCCGCCTCCGGGGATACCTCGTCCGGCAAATTAGCCGGTGTTGCGCATACCTGCCGCAACGCCTGCAATGGTGACCATCAGCGCTTGCTCAACGCGAGGATCCGGTTTTTCACCTTTCTCTTCCGCCAGACGTGAACGATGCAGCAGTTCGGCCTGGAGTACGTTCAGCGGGTCAGTATAGATGTTACGCAACTGGATTGACTCGGCGATCCACGGCAGGTCGGCCATCAGGTGGGAATCGTTGGCGATTGCCAGCACCACATCGATATCAGCAGACAGCAGTTCGCGCAGCTCTGTACCTAACTTCCACAGCTCAGGTTTCACCAGGCGCTGATCGTAATATTCTGCCAGCCACAGGTCCGCTTTCGAATAGACCATCTCCAGCATGCCGAGGCGAGTAGAGAAGAACGGCCAGTCGCGACACATGCTTTCCAGTTCGCTCTGCTTGCCGCCTTCGACGACTTTTTGCAGCGCCGCACCGGCACCCAGCCAGGCGGGCAGCATCAGACGGTTTTGCGTCCATGCGAAGATCCACGGGATCGCACGCAGTGACTCAACGCCGCCGGTCGGGCGACGTTTTGCCGGACGCGAGCCCAGCGGCAGTTTGCCCAGTTCCTGCTCCGGTGTTGCGGAGCGGAAGTAAGGAACAAAGTCTTTATTTTCACGTACGTAGCCGCGATACATCTCGCAGGAGACGTCGGACAGCTCGGCCATGATATCGCGCCATTGCGGTTTTGGCTCCGGCGGCGGCAGCAGGTTGGCTTCCAGAATTGCGCTGGTGTAGAGCGACAGGCTGCTGATGGTGATTTCCGGCAGGCCGTATTTGAAGCGGATCATCTCGCCCTGTTCAGTGACGCGCAGCCCGCCTTTCAGGCTTCCTGGAGGTTGAGAGAGCAGAGCCGCATGAGCCGGAGCGCCGCCACGACCGATAGAACCGCCGCGACCGTGGAACAGCGTCAGCTCAATACCCGCTTTCTCGCAGGTCTTGATTAAGGCATCCTGCGCCTGATACTGCGCCCAGGATGCGGCCATTACGCCTGCATCTTTTGCCGAGTCAGAGTAGCCAATCATGACCATCTGCTTGCCCTGAATAAAGCCGCGATACCAGTCGATATTCAACAACTGGGTCATGACGTCGTCGGCGTTGTTCAGGTCATCCAGGGTTTCGAATAGCGGTGCGACCGGCAGCGCGAAGCCGATACCGGCTTCTTTGAGCAACAGATGTACCGCCAGCACGTCAGACGGCGTTTTCGCCATCGAAATCACGTAGGCGGCAATGGAACCGCGCGGCGCTTCGGCGATCACTTTGCAGGTTTCAAGCACTTCGCGAGTTTCTTCGCTCGGCTCCCACTGACGTGGTAGCAGAGGACGTTTGGAATTCAGTTCGCGGATCAGGAAGGCCTGTTTGTCGGCTTCCGACCAGCTTTCATAATCGCCGATACCGAGATAGCGGGTCATCTCGCCCAGGGCTTCGGTATGACGGGTGCTTTCCTGGCGGATATCGATACGCACCAGCGGTACGCCAAAGGCTTTTACGCGACGCAGAGTATCCAGCAGCTCGCCGTTGGCGATGATGCCCATGCCGCAGGCTTGTAGTGATTGATAGCAGGCGTAAAGCGGTTCCCACAGCTGTTCATTTTGCGTGAGCAGACCTGCTGGTTTCGGGAGTCTCTGCCCTTTCAAGCGCGCTTCCAGCCAGGCCTGTGTTTCCATCAACTGCGTGCGCAGTTTTTTCATCAGGTAGCGATAGGGTTCTTGCGCGCCTTCCGCACCCGCCAGTTCGCGCAGCTCGTCGGTACACTCGACCATCGACAGCTCGGAAATCAGCAATTGGATATCTTTCAGGAACAGATCGGTCGCTTTCCAGCGGCTAAGCAGCAGGACGTGGCGGGTAATATCGGCGGTCACGTTTGGGTTGCCGTCGCGGTCACCCCCCATCCAGGAGGTAAAGCGAACCGGGACAAAATCGACCGGTAAGCGATAGCTGAGGTTATCTTCCAACTGTTCGTTCAGCTCGCGCAGGTAGTTCGGCACACCTTCCCACAGGCTATTTTCGACAACAGCAAAGCCCCATTTGGCTTCGTCGACCGGAGAAGGTCGGTGCTTACGGATTTCATCGGTATGCCATGACTGGGCAATCAGCTGGCGCAGACGGCGCATCACCTGGTGGCGTTCATAGTCAGCGATATCGTTGTTATCAAGCTGTTTCAGGCAGTTGTTGATTTCACCCATCTTGTGGATCAGGGTACGGCGGGTAATCTCGGTTGGGTGAGCGGTTAAAACCAGCTCCAGAGACAGGGACTCCACCGCTTTTTTAATAATGTCTTCGTTGAGATTGGGTTGGTCTTTGAGCTTTCTCAGGGTACGAGCAATCACTTCCGGATTGCTAGCCGCTTCGCCCTTTGGCGAAATGCTGTGGTATTGCTCAGCGGTATTCGCCAGGTTCAGAAACTGGCTGAAGGCGCGCGCCACTGGCAGCAGCTCGTCGTTGGACAAGTTTTGCAGCGTGGTGAGCAGTTCCTGGCGGTTGGCTTCATTGCCTGCGCGAGAAGATTTGGACAACTTACGGATAGTTTCGACACGATCAAGAATGTTTTCTCCTAGCGCATCCTTGATGGTGTCGCCCAGCACCTTACCGAGCATACTGACATTACTACGCAAAGCGGAATATTGTTCGTTCATGTTACCCCAGACACCCCATCTCATTTTATTTTGTTATATCCGGCGCTCGATAATTTGAGCAGTGGATAAGCAACCGTCTTTTATAAAGCCACGTAAAAACCCCCACGTCAATTGTTGCGAAATCGCTTCAGCAAACGAATAAATAGCGGCAATTTGCGAAATTTAACTCAGAGGTCGCTTGATAAGTGTTGCTTATGAAAGTGTGATAATTGTCACTCTCCCGCCCTGATACAAAAGAGCGGAAGAATGCGTATTTTTAATGCCAGCAAAAATGGTGGACCACCTGAGTGATAAGCTCACGAGTCGGCTTAATAAAGCGCGTTTCCAGGTACTCATCCGGCTGGTGGGCCTGGTTGATGGAGCCAGGGCCTAATACCAGCGTTGGGCAGAGGGTCTGAATAAATGGCGCTTCGGTGCAGTAGTTCACGACTTCGGTTTGCGCGCCGAGCAGTTTTTCGACAACCGCAACCAGTTTATGGTCCGGCGGGCATTCATAGCCGGGGATCGGCGGATGCAGTTCGGAAACGGTCAGACGCCCAGGCCAGCGTTCGCTTACCGGTGCCAGCGCTTCTTCAAGGAGTCCGTTAAGATCGTTGAGCGTCATACCCGGCAGCGGGCGAATATCCATATGCAGTTCGCAGCAGGCGCAAATGCGGTTGGAGGCATCGCCGCCGTGAATCGCTCCGAGGTTAAGTGTGGGGTACGGGACGGTAAACGCAGCGTAGTGATAACGCTCTTTTAAGTCGTCGCGTAGCTGCATGATGCGACCAATGGCATCGTGCATCAGCTCAATGGCGTTGACGCCGCGTGCCGGGTCGCTGGAGTGGCCGGATTGCCCCTGGACGCGAACCGCGTTGGACATGTGGCCTTTGTGCGCACGCACCGGCTGCAGTGACGTAGGTTCGCCGATAATGGCGCAATCCGGTCGCAGCTGGGTAGTTTCGGCAAAGTAGCGGGCACCGGCCATGCTGGTTTCTTCATCGGCAGTTGCCAAAATATAGAGCGGTTTTTTCAGCTTAGTCACATCAACATCGCGCAAAGCATCGAGAATAAAAGCGAAGAAGCCTTTCATATCCGCGGTGCCAAGGCCGTAAAGTTTGTTGTCGTGCTCGGTCAGAGTGAAGGGGTCGCGAGTCCAGCGACCATCATCAAACGGGACGGTATCAGTATGCCCGGCTAGCAGCAGGCCGCCAGCACCGTTGCCGGTACTGGCCAGCAGATTGAATTTATTGCGTGTACCCGGCACCGGTTGAACTTCAACGTTAAAGCCAATATCGCGGAACCAGCCTGCCAGTAAATTGATTAAAGACTCATTGCTTTGATCCAGCGCCTCTTCGGTTGCGCTGATGGAAGGTGTGGCGATCAACGCGCGGTAAATCTCGATAAAGGGCGGTAAATTGTTTTTCATTGTTGACACACCTCGGGTCATGATAGTATCAATATTAATGCATTATTTGTGAATAAAAATACATTATCGCTGAGCCTAAGAAAACCTATTTAATGTAGGGATGATGTTCTTACGGCTTAACAGGGTGGGGAAGGCAACGGTCTTCCAGAGCAAATATACGTAAGCAAGAAGGTGAAGAGCCCCAATGTTGAACACGCTGATTGTGGGCGCCAGCGGTTATGCCGGCGCAGAGCTAGTGGCCTATGTAAATCGCCATCCTCATATGACCATAACCGCTTTGACGGTCTCCGCGCAAAGCAATGATGCGGGAAAATTAGTTTCCGATTTGCATCCGCAGCTAAAAGGGATTGTTGACCTGCCGCTGCAGGCAATGTCCGATATTAGCGAGTTTAGCGCTGGGGTCGATATCGTTTTTCTCGCTACCGCCCACGAAGTGAGCCATGACCTGGCGCCGCAGTTTCTCGCGGCGGGTTGCGTGGTGTTCGATCTTTCCGGGGCGTTCCGCGTTAACGATGGCGCTTTCTACGAAAAATATTATGGTTTCACTCACCAGCACCCTGAGCTGCTGGAACAGGCGGTTTACGGCCTGGCCGAGTGGAGTGTCGATAAGCTGAAAGAGGCGAATTTGATTGCGGTGCCGGGTTGCTACCCGACGGCGGCCCAGCTGTCGTTGAAACCGCTGATCGACGCGGACCTGTTGGATCTTAACCAGTGGCCGGTGATCAATGCGACCAGCGGCGTTAGCGGCGCCGGGCGTAAGGCTTCCATCGGCAACAGCTTCTGTGAAGTCAGCCTGCAGCCCTATGGCGTCTTCAACCACCGCCATCACCCTGAAATATCCACTCATCTGGGTGCGAACGTTATTTTTACCCCGCATCTGGGCAACTTTAAGCGTGGGATTCTGGAAACCATCACCTGCCGCTTGAAGCCTGGCGTGAGCAAAGAGCAGGTGGCGGCGGTGTTCCAGCAGGCCTATGCGAACAAACCGCTGGTGCGTTTATATGATAAGGGCATGCCCGCATTGAAAAATGTCGTGGGTCTGCCATTCTGTGATATCGGTTTTGCGGTCCAGGATGAACATATCATCGTCGTGGCGGCGGAAGATAATCTGCTGAAAGGCGCGGCGGCCCAGGCCGTACAGTGTGCAAATATCCGTTTCGGCTTCGCTGAGACGCAGTCTCTTATTTAAGGTGTGATGATGAATCCTTTAATTATCAAACTCGGCGGCGTCCTGCTGGATAGCGAAGAAGCGCTGGAGCGCCTGTTTACCGCGCTGGTGAATTATCGCGAGACGCATCAGCGTCCGCTGATTATTGTCCACGGCGGCGGCTGCGTGGTGGATGAGCTGATGAAGCAGCTTAATCTGCCAGTGAACAAGAAAAACGGTCTGCGAGTGACCCCTGCGGATCAAATCGACATTATTACCGGCGCGCTGGCGGGGACTGCCAATAAAACGTTGCTGGCGTGGGCGAAAAAACACGGCCTGGCTTCCGTTGGACTATTCCTTGGTGATGGCGACAGCGTTAAGGTGACTCAGCTTGACGCCGCACTGGGCCATGTGGGGCTTGCACAGCCGGGCTCTCCGGCCCTGATTAACACGCTGTTGGCTGGAGGTTACCTGCCGGTCGTCAGCTCTATCGGTGTCACCGATGAAGGCCAACTGATGAACGTCAACGCTGACCAGGCGGCTACCGCACTGGCGGCAACGCTTGGTGCAGACCTGATTCTGCTGTCGGATGTAAGCGGTATTCTTGACGGCAAAGGTCAGCGTATTGCCGAGATGACTGCGGCGAAAGCAGAGCAGCTGATTGAGCAGGGCATTATCACCGACGGGATGATCGTCAAAGTGAATGCGGCTCTGGATGCGGCACGCACGTTAGGTCGCCCGGTGGATATTGCCTCCTGGCGTCATGCTGAACAGCTGCCAGCGCTGTTTAACGGAACATCGATCGGTACACGTATTCTGGCTTAATATTTTATGCCCGGCGGCGCTTTGCTTGCCGGGCCTACAAGACTGTAGGCCGGTTAATCCGGCGGAACTAACGAATAAAGGAAGCATGTTATGGCACTTTGGGGCGGGCGTTTTACTCAGGCAGCGGATCAGCGGTTCAAACAGTTCAACGACTCTTTGCGCTTTGACTATCGCCTGGCGGAGCAGGATATCGTTGGCTCTGTTGCCTGGTCCAAAGCGCTGGTGACGGTTGGCGTATTGACCGCTGATGAACAGCTGCAACTGGAAGAGGCGCTGAATATTCTGCTGGAAGAAGTGCGGGCTAACCCGCAACAGATCCTCGAAAGTGATGCGGAAGATATTCACAGCTGGGTTGAAGGCAAGCTGATCGACAAGGTCGGTCAGTTGGGCAAAAAGCTACACACCGGGCGCAGCCGTAACGACCAGGTCGCGACCGACCTGAAGCTGTGGTGTAAAGATACCGTGGTGGAACTACTGTCGGCGAATCGTCAGCTGCAAAGCGCGCTGGTGGAAACGGCGCAGAACAATCAGGACGCAGTGATGCCGGGTTATACCCACCTGCAGCGCGCGCAGCCGGTGACTTTCGCTCACTGGTGTCTGGCCTACGTCGAAATGCTGGCGCGTGACGAAAGCCGTCTGCAGGATGCGTTGAAACGTCTGGACGTCAGCCCGCTGGGCTGCGGCGCGTTGGCGGGCACGGCCTATGAAATCGATCGTGAACAGCTGGCTGGCTGGCTGGGCTTTGCTTCAGCCACTCGTAACAGCCTGGATAGCGTCTCTGACCGCGATCATGTCCTGGAACTGTTGTCCGACGCCTCAATCGGTATGGTCCACCTGTCGCGTTTTGCTGAAGACCTGATTTTCTTTAATACCGGCGAAGCGGGATTTGTCGAGCTGTCCGATCGCGTGACTTCTGGCTCATCGTTGATGCCGCAGAAGAAAAACCCGGACGCACTGGAACTGATCCGCGGTAAATGTGGCCGCGTACAGGGCGCGCTGACCGGCATGATGATGACCCTGAAAGGTCTGCCGCTGGCATATAACAAAGATATGCAGGAAGACAAAGAAGGGCTGTTCGATGCGCTGGATACCTGGCTGGACTGCCTGCATATGGCGGCGCTGGTACTTGATGGTATTCAGGTGAAACGTCCGCGTTGTGAAGAAGCCGCGCAGCAGGGTTATGCGAACGCGACCGAGCTGGCGGATTATCTGGTCGCCAAAGGCGTACCGTTCCGTGAAGCACACCATATTGTCGGTGAAGCGGTGGTAGAAGCCATTGCTCAGGGTAAACCGCTGGAAGATTTGTCTCTGGTCGATTTGCAGAAATTCAGCAGCGTGATCGCCGATGACGTCTATCCGATACTGTCGTTGCAATCGTGCCTTGATAAGCGAGCGGCTAAAGGTGGTGTCTCACCGCAGCAGGTTGCTCAGGCTATTGCTGATGCCAAACAGCGTCTGATTTAAACGTCAGCCACGCCGATGTTGAGGCGGTGAGTAAACGAAGCTCGGGTAACCCCCGGGCTTTTTTATGCAAAAAAAAAGCGGACACAAGGTCCGCAAAAGTTCACGTTGGCTTTAGTTATCCGGGTAGAGAGAATCTATGAGGCAGCTCAATGATTTTCAGAGGGTTGCCTCGTTTGTGGGTTTATTATTGAACAGAAAACTTGATAGGGATAATCGTTCATTGCTATTCTATCTATCGCCATGGACTATCGTGGCAATGGAGGATGAATAATGAATATTCGCGATCTTGAATACCTGGTAGCGCTAGCCGAACATCGCCACTTCCGGCGTGCGGCAGACTCCTGCCACGTTAGCCAACCCACTCTCAGCGGACAAATCCGTAAGCTGGAGGATGAGCTTGGCGTCATGTTGCTGGAGCGCACCAGTCGTAAGGTTCTGTTCACCCAGGCCGGGCTGTTGCTGGTGGACCAGGCGCGTACTGTGTTACGCGAAGTCAAAGTGCTCAAGGAAATGGCAAGCCAACAGGGAGAGTCCATGTCCGGGCCGCTGCATATTGGCCTGATCCCGACAATTGGGCCTTATCTGTTGCCACTGATTATCCCGATGCTGCACCAGACCTTTCCAAAACTGGAAATGTATCTGCATGAAGCGCAAACCCATCAGCTGCTGGCGCAACTCGACAGCGGTAAGCTCGACTGCGCGATTCTGGCATTGGTCAAAGAGAGCGAAGCCTTTATTGAGGTACCGCTATTTGATGAGCCGATGCTGCTGGCTATCTACGAAGATCACCCATGGGCGAACCGTGACCGTGTGCCGATGTCGGAACTGGCTGGGGAAAAGCTGCTGATGCTGGAAGATGGCCACTGTCTGCGCGATCAGGCGATGGGTTTTTGTTTTGAAGCTGGTGCTGATGAAGATACCCATTTTCGGGCAACCAGTCTCGAAACGCTGCGTAACATGGTTGCTGCCGGTAGCGGTATAACCCTGCTGCCTGCCCTTGCCGTGCCGCAGGAGAGAAAACGCGATGGTGTCGTCTATGTGCCGTGCATTAAGCCGGAACCACGACGTACCGTCGGGCTGGTTTATCGTCCTGGTTCGCCGCTGCGTAGCCGCTATGAACATCTGGCGGAGGCCATCCGCGGTAAGATGGATGGCCATTTCGATACAGCGTTAAAACAGGCGGTTTAAGCCATTCAACGCGGCTACCCGATAGGCTTCTGCCATTGTCGGGTAGTTAAAGGTGGTGTTAACGAAGTACTCAATGGTGTTACCACCACCTTTCTGCTCCATAATCGCCTGGCCGATGTGAATAATTTCGGCCGCGCGCTCGCCAAAGCAATGAATGCCGAGGATCTCTTTCGTCTCGCGATGAAACAGGATCTTTAGCGTCCCAACGCTCATGCCGACAATTTGCGCTCGCGCCAGATGTTTGAACTGCGCACGTCCCACCTCATAAGGTACCTTCATGGACGTGAGCTGCTGTTCGGTTTTGCCGACGGAGCTGATTTCCGGAATGGTGTAAATCCCGGTAGGGATATCTTCAATTAAATGCGCGGAGGCTTCACCTTTGACCAGCGCCTGGGCAGCGATACGCCCCTGATCGTAAGCGGCGGATGCCAGGCTCGGATAGCCAATCACATCACCTACGGCATAAATATGCGGCAGGGCGGTTTGATACATACTGTTGACCTTCAGTTGACCGCGGCTATCGGTTTGCAGGCCGATGTTTTCCAGCGCCAGCGAGTCGGTATTCCCGGTGCGGCCGTTGGCATACAGCAGGCAGTCCGCTTTCAACTTTTTGCCGGATTTCAGATGCATGATGACGCCGTCGTCAACACCTTCAATTTTCTCGTACTCTTCATTGTGACGAATCACCACTCCGCTGTTCCAGAAGTGATAGGAGAGCGAGTCGGACATCTCTTGGTCGAGAAACGCCAGCAGGCGATCGCGGGTATTGATCAGATCGACTTTGACTTCCATACCGCGGAAGATCGATGCATATTCGCAGCCGATCACTCCGGCGCCATAGATGATCACATGCCGTGGTTCATGGTGCAGGCTGAGGATCGAGTCGCTGTCATAAACGCGTGGGTGTGAGAAATCGACATCCGTAGGGTGGTAGGGACGTGAACCACAGGCAATGACGAATTTTTCCGCCGTGACCGTTTCAACGGTGCCGTCGTGGCATTCAAGCGCAAGCGTGTGTTCATCGACAAAGTGCGCATTGCCCTGCAGGATTTCACAGTGGTTGCGCTCATAGAAACCCTGACGCATGTGGGTTTGCTGGTTAATGACGCTGTCGGCATGGTTCAGAATGTCGGCGAAGGAAGAACGAAGAAGACGGGAATGGTCGCTGTAGAGAGGGTTCTGGTTAAATTCAATAATACGGCTAACGGCATGGCGGAGGGCTTTCGATGGGATGGTGCCCCAGTGGGTACAACCGCCGCCGACGTTATGGTAGCGCTCAATGACGGCAACGCGTGCTCCCTGTTTCACCAGCCCCATAGCAGCACCTTCTCCGCCAGGGCCTGAACCAATCACAATTGCATCATAATCCCAAGAGTGTGACATGGCATTACTCACCTGTTTTATACATAAAATAAACACGATGATAACATTCGGTGGGCTTTAACCCAATTATCGTTGTGCTTTTTTGCGTCATAAAAGCAGAAACAGCTCGTAAACAATCATTCACAATCCAGTGTAAACCGATTAGTTCTAATCTCTGGTATAGTGCCGACAGGGCCTTTGGAAGGATTCAGACAACGTGATGGGCGTAAGAGCGCAACAAAAAGAAAAAACCCGGCGTTCGCTGGTGGAAGCCGCATTTAGCCAGCTAAGTGCTGAACGGAGTTTTGCCAGCTTGAGCCTGCGTGAAGTTGCGCGGGAAGCGGGGATTGCCCCGACGTCCTTCTATCGACATTTTCGTGACGTCGATGAACTCGGTCTGACGATGGTAGATGAAAGCGGGCTTATGCTACGCCAGCTGATGCGCCAGGCGCGACAGCGTATTGCTAAAGGCGGCAGTGTGATTCGCACTTCCGTTTCTACCTTTATGGAGTTCATCGGCAATAACCCAAATGCCTTCCGTCTGCTGTTGCGTGAGCGCTCTGGTACGTCCGCCGCGTTTCGTGCCGCAGTCGCCCGCGAAATTCAGCATTTTATCGCGGAACTTGCTGACTATTTAGAAATCGAAAACCACATGCCGCGCGCCTTTACTGAAGCGCAGGCTGAAGCTATGGTCACCATCGTATTTAGTGCTGGCGCCGAGGCTCTGGATGTAAGCCCGGAATTGCGTCGACAGCTTGAAGAGCGACTGGTACTCCAGCTCAGAATGATCTCGAAAGGCGCGTATTATTGGTATCGCCGTGAACAAGAAAAAAATCAAATCATTCCGAATAACGTGAAGGACGAGCAATGAAACACTCAGTTCAAGATAAAGGTACGCTGCTGCTGGCGCTGATCGCAGGGTTATCCATTAATGGAACCTTCGCTGCGCTGTTCAGCTCAGTAGTCTCATTTTCTGTTTTCCCGATTTTATCGTTAGTGCTGACGGTTTACTGTCTGCATCAGCGCTATCAAAACCGCAGTATGCCCGTGGGTTTACCGGGGCTGGCCGCCGCGTGCTTCATTCTTGGCGTGCTGCTTTATAGCACCGTAGTGCGTGCGGAATATCCGGACATCGGTTCTAACTTCTTCCCGGCCGTACTGTCGGTGATTATGGTGTTCTGGATCGGCTACAAGGTGCGTAACCGTAAGAGCGCGGTTGCGGAGTAATTCTGCTGAATTTTCCCGGCAACCATGATGTTGCCGGGTTACTGACATCTACTTCTTCGTTAACAGTACGCCGCATTCCATATGATGGGTATATGGGAACTGATCGAACAGCGCCAGGCGCGTGACTTCGTGCGTCTCGTTGAGCGTTTCCAGGTTCTTGCATAAGGTTTCTGGATTGCAGGAGATATACAGGATCCGCGGATAGGCCTGCACCATTTTCTCCGTTTCACTATCCAGCCCGCTGCGCGGTGGATCGACAAAAATCGTCTCACACTGATAGCTTTTCAGATCAATACCTTGCAGACGGTTAAACTCCCGCACGCCGTTCATCGCCTGGGTGAACTCTTCTGCCGCCATACGGATAATCTGCACGTTATCAATATGGTTAGCCGCAATGTTGTATTGCGCCGCCGCCACGGACGGTTTGGCGATCTCCGTTGCCAGCACGCGTTCGAAATTCCGCGCCAGCGCCAGAGAAAAGTTGCCGTTACCGCAGTACAGCTCAAGCAAATCACCGGTTGCGCCTTTAGTTGATTCGACAGCCCATTCCAGCATTTGAATGTTCATCGCCGCGTTTGGCTGGGTGAAGCTATTCTCAACCTGGCGATAGACCATTTCACGCCCGCCGACCGGCAGACGCTCATCTATATAGTCCTGATCCAGCTCGATTTTGGTCTTAGTCGCGCGGCCAATCAGATGCACGTTCAGATTTTGCGCGCGTAGCGCATCGCGGAAGATTTCTGCTTGCTGACGCCACTCGTCGTCGAGCTTTTTATGGTACAGCAGCGACACGATGGCCTGATTGCTCATCGTGGTCAGATAATCGACCTGGAACAGCTTATGGCGTAGCACCAGATTGTCGCGCACGCCCTCAATTACTGCGGTCATCAGCTGATTAATCAGTTCGCTGGCCGCCGGGAAGGTATCGACGCGAATACGGGATTTGGTCTGCTGATCAAACATGATGTGGTACAGGTCATCGCCATCGTGCCAGATGCGGAATTCTGCGCGCATACGATAGTGGCTGACCGGTGAACGAAACACTTCCGGAACCGGGGCGGCAAAAGGGGCCATCATTTTCTGCAAACGGACGACTTTTTCTGCCAGCTGCGCTTCATATTGTTCGGTAGGAAGGTGTTCGGGGGTCATGATGCATCCTGAATAAAATAAGTACGCGGGGATTGTAGGGAAAGTGTCGGGGATGTCCAGCTCTGATGATATTCAGAAATATAACGATAGAAGTCTGGACATCTATATGTTTCTAATTATAGCATCATGTTACCGGTCCTATGTGTTAATAGGGAATCCAGTGTAAATCTGGAGCTGACGCGCAGCGGTAAGGAACAGTGGGATGAGCGCATTATGCAGACACTGCGGTGGTTTAGCGGGAAGTCTTCATCCATAACACACCCCAAGCCCGAAGACCTGCCGGAACACGTCGCATTTGGTTTCTATCATCGCGTACTACTGATAGCAGCCGGCGGCATCCTTTGTATATTACGGATGCTTTTAAAATGATTAAAAAGGCTTCGCTGATGACGGCCCTGTCCGTCACGGCATTTTCCGCTTGGGCGCAAGACAGCAATTCAGATACGTTAGTGGTGACGGCAAACCGTTTTCAACAGCCGGTCAATACGGTCCTTGCGCCAACGGATGTTGTTACGCGGGAAGATATTCAGCGCTGGCAGTCAAAAGATCTTAATGATGTGATGCGTCGCCTGCCGGGGGTGGATATTTCGCAGACCGGCGGGATGGGGAGCAGTTCTTCTCTCTACGTTCGCGGTACGGAAGCACGTCATGTGCTGGTGCTGATTGATGGGATCCCAATGGCGCGGGCAGGTATTGGTAACGCCATTGACATTAGCCAGATTCCGGTATCCCTGGTGCAGCGTGTTGAGTATATCCGCGGGCCGCGTTCTGCTGTTTACGGTTCGGGGGCGATTGGTGGTGTGGTCAACATCATTACCATGAGTGACGATGAACACGCGCAGATCAATGCCGGGATGGGGTCGAATGGCTACCAGACTTATGATGGAGCGGTAAATAAACGTTTTGGCGACACGATGGTGACGGCGGCAGGCGCCTATCAGACGGCCAAGGGCTTCAACGTCAAACCAGATTCCCCTTACAGCGGCGACAGCGACCGTGATGGTTATCGCAACAAACTGTTCTGGGGTGCCGTACAGCACAAGTTTGACGAGAGTTTCTCGGGTTTCTTCCGTGGTTATGGATACACGGCTAACAACGATTACGATCAGGATACGATGTATGGTTCTCCTGCTGGTAACGACGAGAGTCAGAACTATAACCAATCCTGGGACACTGGACTGCGTTATAACTCGGGCATCTATTCCTCTCAGCTAATTGCGAACTATCAGCACCTTAAAAATTATAACTACAGTAGCAACCTTGGCCGCTATGCGGGTGATGCTACGCTGGATGACATGGAACAGCGTTATATTCAGTGGGGTAACAACTTTGAAGTAGGACATGGTTCAGTAAGCGGTGGTGTTGACTGGAAACAGGAAAAGCTGACTTCCAGCAGTACGACGAAATCTGATATCTACAAACGCGATACCACAGGGCTTTATTTGACCGGGCAGCAACAGATCAATACCGTCACGCTGGAAGCCTCGGGTCGTGAAGATCACGATGAGCAGTTCGGCTGGCACGGCACGTGGCAAACTGCGGCGGGCTGGGAATTTGTTGATGGTTATCGCGCAACGCTTTCTTATGGTACTAGCTTCCTGGCGCCATCTTTAGGGCAGCAATTCGGCGCGACGCGTTATGCATCGCAATATTATTCAGGTATTGCAGCAAACCCGGATCTAAAACCGGAAGAGTCTAAACAGTGGGAAGCGGGAATTGATGGGATTACGGGGCCACTGGATTGGAAAATCTCAGCATACCACTATGAAATTCAAAACCTGATTGATTATAAAAGCACGAACAACGTCAACCAGTATATCAATGTGAAGTCGGCCACCATTAAAGGTCTGGAGTGGACAGGGAACATCACGACTGGCCCGGTAGAGCATCACCTGACGCTGCAATATACTGATCCTCGTGACGATGAAACCAACCAGGTTCTTGCTCGCCGAGCGAAACAGCAGGTGAAGTATGAAGTCACCGGGCAGGTTTATGACCTCGGCTGGAATATCGCTTACCAATATCTGGGTCAGCGCTATGACAACGACTATGATGAGACAACAGGCTCCTCTAGTCGCGTTAAACTGGGTGGCGTAAGCCTATGGGATGTCGGATTGTCATATCCTGTCACCTCACACCTGACAGTTCGTGGTAAAATAGCCAACCTGTTCGATAAAGATTACGAGACAGCATATGGCTACTCAACTGCAGGACGGGAATACACCTTGTCTGGCAGCTACACCTTCTAAACCACGTCCCACCGTGCTGGTGTTTGATTCCGGCGTCGGTGGGTTGTCGGTATATAATGAGATTCGGCATCTCCTGCCGGAACTCCATTACATCTACGCTTTCGATAACGTCGCTTTTCCATACGGTGAGAAAAGCGAAGAGTTTATTGTTGAACGAGTCCTTGAGATCGTGACCGCTGTTCAGCAGCATTACCCGCTGGCGCTGGCCGTTATTGCCTGTAATACCGCAAGTACCGTTTCCCTCCCCGCACTGCGCGATAAATTCGCATTTCCCGTCGTTGGTGTTGTCCCGGCAATAAAACCGGCAGCACGCTTGACGGCGAATGGTATTGTGGGTCTGCTGGCAACGCGCGGGACGGTAAAGCGTCCTTATACACGCGAACTTATTGCCCGTTTTGCTAATGAGTGCCGGATCGAGATGCTGGGGTCGGCGGAGCTGGTGGAACTGGCGGAAGCTAAACTGCATGGTGAGCCAGTCCCGCTGGATGAGCTGCGTCGTATCCTGCGGCCCTGGCTGAGGATGCAGGAACCTCCAGATACTGTTGTGCTGGGCTGTACGCACTTCCCTCTATTACATGACGAGTTGCAACAAGTTCTGCCTGAGGGGACGAGAATGATCGACTCCGGTGCGGCCATTGCGCGTCGAACGGCCTGGCTACTGGAGCATGAAGCGCCGGATGCAAAATCTAGTGATGCGAATATTGCGTACTGCATGGCGTTGACGGCAGAAACTGAACAACTTTTACCCGTTCTGCGGCGCTATGGCTTCGAATCGCTGGAAAAACTGCCGCTCTAAGGGTGTTTTGCGCAAAAAAGAGACGGTTGAAAGATTTTTTGAAAACAGGGCTTGTCAACTTCTCAGAACTCCCTATAATGCGCCACCACTGACACGGAACAACGGCTTACAGGCCGCCGGGTTAGCGGGGTTCAGCGATGAACGCCGGCAGAGAAAAGCGAAATTAAACGCTTGACTCTGAATGAGGAAAACGTATTATACGGGACCTCGCAACGGTGAGCAAAAGCCGCGTTGCACTGCTCTTTAACAATTTATCAGACAATCTGTGTGGGCACTCAAAGTGACATGGATTCTTAACGTCGCAAGACGAAAAATGAATACCAAGTCTCTGAGTGAACATACGTAATTCATTACGAAGTTTAATTCACGAGCATCAAACTTAAATTGAAGAGTTTGATCATGGCTCAGATTGAACGCTGGCGGCAGGCCTAACACATGCAAGTCGAGCGGTAGCACAGAGAGCTTGCTCTCGGGTGACGAGCGGCGGACGGGTGAGTAATGTCTGGGAAACTGCCTGATGGAGGGGGATAACTACTGGAAACGGTAGCTAATACCGCATAACGTCGCAAGACCAAAGTGGGGGACCTTCGGGCCTCATGCCATCAGATGTGCCCAGATGGGATTAGCTTGTTGGTGAGGTAACGGCTCACCAAGGCGACGATCCCTAGCTGGTCTGAGAGGATGACCAGCCACACTGGAACTGAGACACGGTCCAGACTCCTACGGGAGGCAGCAGTGGGGAATATTGCACAATGGGCGCAAGCCTGATGCAGCCATGCCGCGTGTATGAAGAAGGCCTTCGGGTTGTAAAGTACTTTCAGCGAGGAGGAAGGCATTGAGGTTAATAACCTTAGTGATTGACGTTACTCGCAGAAGAAGCACCGGCTAACTCCGTGCCAGCAGCCGCGGTAATACGGAGGGTGCAAGCGTTAATCGGAATTACTGGGCGTAAAGCGCACGCAGGCGGTCTGTCAAGTCGGATGTGAAATCCCCGGGCTCAACCTGGGAACTGCATTCGAAACTGGCAGGCTAGAGTCTTGTAGAGGGGGGTAGAATTCCAGGTGTAGCGGTGAAATGCGTAGAGATCTGGAGGAATACCGGTGGCGAAGGCGGCCCCCTGGACAAAGACTGACGCTCAGGTGCGAAAGCGTGGGGAGCAAACAGGATTAGATACCCTGGTAGTCCACGCTGTAAACGATGTCGACTTGGAGGTTGTTCCCTTGAGGAGTGGCTTCCGGAGCTAACGCGTTAAGTCGACCGCCTGGGGAGTACGGCCGCAAGGTTAAAACTCAAATGAATTGACGGGGGCCCGCACAAGCGGTGGAGCATGTGGTTTAATTCGATGCAACGCGAAGAACCTTACCTACTCTTGACATCCAGAGAACTTAGCAGAGATGCTTTGGTGCCTTCGGGAACTCTGAGACAGGTGCTGCATGGCTGTCGTCAGCTCGTGTTGTGAAATGTTGGGTTAAGTCCCGCAACGAGCGCAACCCTTATCCTTTGTTGCCAGCGGTTCGGCCGGGAACTCAAAGGAGACTGCCAGTGATAAACTGGAGGAAGGTGGGGATGACGTCAAGTCATCATGGCCCTTACGAGTAGGGCTACACACGTGCTACAATGGCATATACAAAGAGAAGCGACCTCGCGAGAGCAAGCGGACCTCATAAAGTATGTCGTAGTCCGGATCGGAGTCTGCAACTCGACTCCGTGAAGTCGGAATCGCTAGTAATCGTGGATCAGAATGCCACGGTGAATACGTTCCCGGGCCTTGTACACACCGCCCGTCACACCATGGGAGTGGGTTGCAAAAGAAGTAGGTAGCTTAACCTTCGGGAGGGCGCTTACCACTTTGTGATTCATGACTGGGGTGAAGTCGTAACAAGGTAACCGTAGGGGAACCTGCGGTTGGATCACCTCCTTACCTTAAAGAACCTGCCTTTGTAGTGTCCACACAGATTGTCTGATGAAAAATTAGCAGTAAAAATCTCTGCAGGCTTGTAGCTCAGGTGGTTAGAGCGCACCCCTGATAAGGGTGAGGTCGGTGGTTCAAGTCCACTCAGGCCTACCAAATTTGCCCTGATACTGTGTTGTGAAACGACTCGCATACGTCAGTATGCTTCGTCATTTCACGCCTTGTCTCAGGACAAATTATCGGTACAGAGATAAGTTTTTACGATGGGGTTATAGCTCAGCTGGGAGAGCGCCTGCCTTGCACGCAGGAGGTCTGCGGTTCGATCCCGCATAGCTCCACCATCCTTTTACTGCAAAAAACAAGAAAACTTCAGAGTGTACCTGAAAAGGTGCACTGCGAAGTTTTGCTCTTTAAAAATCTGGATCAAGCTGAAAATTGAAACGACACGCTGCGTCTGTTCTCCGTAATAAGAACAGCATGATGGTGTGTTCGAGTCTCTCAAATTTTCGCAATCATGAAGTGAAACATCTTCGGGTTGTGAGGTTAAGCGACTAAGCGTACACGGTGGATGCCCTGGCAGTCAGAGGCGATGAAGGACGTGCTAATCTGCGATAAGCGTCGGTAAGGTGATATGAACCGTTATAACCGACGATTTCCGAATGGGGAAACCCAGTGTGATCCGTCACACTATCGTTAAGTGAATACATAGCTTAACGAAGCGAACCGGGGGAACTGAAACATCTAAGTACCCCGAGGAAAAGAAATCAACCGAGATTCCCCCAGTAGCGGCGAGCGAACGGGGAGGAGCCCAGAGTCTGAATCAGTTTGTGTGTTAGTGGAAGCGTCTGGAAAGTCGCAGGGTACAGGGTGATACTCCCGTACACAAAAACGCACAGGCTGTGAACTCGAAGAGTAGGGCGGGACACGTGGTATCCTGTCTGAATATGGGGGGACCATCCTCCAAGGCTAAATACTCCTGACTGACCGATAGTGAACCAGTACCGTGAGGGAAAGGCGAAAAGAACCCCGGCGAGGGGAGTGAAACAGAACCTGAAACCGTGTACGTACAAGCAGTAGGAGCCCACTTGTTGGGTGACTGCGTACCTTTGTATAATGGGTCAGCGACTTATATTCTGTAGCAAGGTTAACCGTATAGGGGAGCCGCAGGGAAACCGAGTCTTAACTGGGCGTTAAGTTGCAGGGTATAGACCCGAAACCCGGTGATCTAGCCATGGGCAGGTTGAAGGTTGGGTAACACTAACTGGAGGACCGAACCGACTAATGTTGAAAAATTAGCGGATGACTTGTGGCTGGGGGTGAAAGGCCAATCAAACCGGGAGATAGCTGGTTCTCCCCGAAAGCTATTTAGGTAGCGCCTCGTGAACTCATCTTCGGGGGTAGAGCACTGTTTCGGCTAGGGGTCATCCCGACTTACCAACCCGATGCAAACTACGAATACCGAAGAATGTTATCACGGGAGACACACGGCGGGTGCTAACGTCCGTCGTGAAGAGGGAAACAACCCAGACCGCCAGCTAAGGTCCCAAAGTCATGGTTAAGTGGGAAACGATGTGGGAAGGCACAGACAGCCAGGATGTTGGCTTAGAAGCAGCCATCATTTAAAGAAAGCGTAATAGCTCACTGGTCGAGTCGGCCTGCGCGGAAGATGTAACGGGGCTAAACCATGCACCGAAGCTGCGGCAGCGACGCTTATGCGTTGTTGGGTAGGGGAGCGTTCTGTAAGCCGTTGAAGGTGGCCTGTGAGGGTTGCTGGAGGTATCAGAAGTGCGAATGCTGACATAAGTAACGATAAAGCGGGTGAAAAGCCCGCTCGCCGGAAGACCAAGGGTTCCTGTCCAACGTTAATCGGGGCAGGGTGAGTCGACCCCTAAGGCGAGGCCGAAAGGCGTAGTCGATGGGAAACAGGTTAATATTCCTGTACTCGGTGTTACTGCGAAGGGGGGACGGAGAAGGCTATGTTAGCCGGGCGACGGTTGTCCCGGTTTAAGCATGTAGGCGGATGTTCCAGGTAAATCCGGAACGTTATTCAACGCTGAGGTGTGATGACGAGGCACTACGGTGCTGAAGTAACAAATGCCCTGCTTCCAGGAAAAGCCTCTAAGCATCAGGTAACATCAAATCGTACCCCAAACCGACACAGGTGGTCAGGTAGAGAATACCAAGGCGCTTGAGAGAACTCGGGTGAAGGAACTAGGCAAAATGGTGCCGTAACTTCGGGAGAAGGCACGCTGATGGTAGGTGAAGTGACTTGCTCATGGAGCTGAAATCAGTCGAAGATACCAGCTGGCTGCAACTGTTTATTAAAAACACAGCACTGTGCAAACACGAAAGTGGACGTATACGGTGTGACGCCTGCCCGGTGCCGGAAGGTTAATTGATGGGGTTATCCTCGCGGAGAAGCTCTTGATCGAAGCCCCGGTAAACGGCGGCCGTAACTATAACGGTCCTAAGGTAGCGAAATTCCTTGTCGGGTAAGTTCCGACCTGCACGAATGGCGTAATGATGGCCAGGCTGTCTCCACCCGAGACTCAGTGAAATTGAACTCGCTGTGAAGATGCAGTGTACCCGCGGCAAGACGGAAAGACCCCGTGAACCTTTACTATAGCTTGACACTGAACACTGGTCCTTGATGTGTAGGATAGGTGGGAGGCTTTGAAGTGTGGACGCCAGTCTGCATGGAGCCATCCTTGAAATACCACCCTTTAATGGCTGGTGTTCTAACGTGGACCCGTAATCCGGGTTGCGGACAGTGTCTGGTGGGTAGTTTGACTGGGGCGGTCTCCTCCTAAAGAGTAACGGAGGAGCACGAAGGTTAGCTAATCCTGGTCGGACATCAGGAGGTTAGTGCAATGGCATAAGCTAGCTTGACTGCGAGCGTGACGGCGCGAGCAGGTGCGAAAGCAGGTCATAGTGATCCGGTGGTTCTGAATGGAAGGGCCATCGCTCAACGGATAAAAGGTACTCCGGGGATAACAGGCTGATACCGCCCAAGAGTTCATATCGACGGCGGTGTTTGGCACCTCGATGTCGGCTCATCACATCCTGGGGCTGAAGTAGGTCCCAAGGGTATGGCTGTTCGCCATTTAAAGTGGTACGCGAGCTGGGTTTAGAACGTCGTGAGACAGTTCGGTCCCTATCTGCCGTGGGCGCTGGAGAATTGAGGGGGGCTGCTCCTAGTACGAGAGGACCGGAGTGGACGCATCACTGGTGTTCGGGTTGTCATGCCAATGGCATTGCCCGGTAGCTAAATGCGGAAGAGATAAGTGCTGAAAGCATCTAAGCACGAAACTTGCCCCGAGATGAGTTCTCCCTGACTCCTTGAGAGTCCTGAAGGAACGTTGAAGACGACGACGTTGATAGGCCGGGTGTGTAAGCGTAGCGATACGTTGAGCTAACCGGTACTAATGAACCGTGAGGCTTAACCTTACAACGCCGAAGATGTTTTGGCGGATTTGAGAGAATTTCAGCTTGATACAGATTAAACAGAATTTGCCTGGCGGCAATAGCGCGGTGGTCCCACCTGACCCCATGCCGAACTCAGAAGTGAAACGCCGTAGCGCCGATGGTAGTGTGGGGTCTCCCCATGTGAGAGTAGGGAACTGCCAGGCATCAAATTAGCAAGTGAAACCGGGGCATTAAACCGGTGGTTGTAAAGAAATTCGGTGGAGCGGTAGTTCAGTCGGTTAGAATACCTGCCTGTCACGCAGGGGGTCGCGGGTTCGAGTCCCGTCCGTTCCGCCACTTATTAGAAAATTAAGCCTGCTAATCTAGCAGGCTTAATGATAAGAAAATTTAGGGGCGTAGCTCAGTTGGTAGAGCACCGGTCTCCAAAACCGGGTGTCGCGAGTTCGAGTCTCTCCGCCCCTGCCATATAATAATCCTTTGCTTAGGCAAAGGATTTTTTTTGTCTTTAATTTTCCTCGTTATTATTCCTCATATCCCCCATCCATGGAGGATTGATCTTATCCTAAAATACTGCTTTTCAGGATCTCGCGAATCTGCGTCTGTTTATCGCTGTTTTGTAGCCAAATTGCATACAGAGGGCGTGAAAGCGTCACGCTATCCGTAACCGTATACAAGCCGCTTTTCTCCTGTGCCCACCGTACTGGCAGCCATGTGCATCCCTTGAGCGCACTGAGCTGCCGGTAGGCTAATTCTGCAGAACTGGTCGTTAGCAGAGGTATATCGTCATTACCGATCAATCCTACTTCATTTTGTTGAAAATCAGGTCCCCATTCCAGGCGTAGATAATTCAATTCATTTTTGTTTTTAGTCGGCGATGTGCAATAAAGTGCGAGTGTAAAATTGCCAAGTAACTGGCTGCTTAGTTCATCCATCTTCGGCGATTCTGTCGTGATCAGCAGATCAAGCTGGCGCTCGTGCAGCTGTTTGACCAGCGATTGCCGCTGTGCAATCCGCGCCTCAAACTGCAGGTTATAGGGCTCAGTGTAGAGCTTCCCAAGCCATTCATTGAGTAGGCACTCCCAAAGAGAAGCACTGGCACCTATCGAAAATTCATTATGCCGGGAAGAATTTGCGACCTCCTTACGCGCGGCCTGCCAGGTATTCATCAGGGTTTCAGCATAGGGCAGCAGTTTTTCTCCAGCTGGAGTCAGGCGGATGTTGTTACGATGACGGGTGAAAAGATTCACGCCCAGCTGGTTCTCCAACTGGCGAATACGAAAGCTAACTGCTGACTGTGTCAGATAAAGCGCCTCCGCAGCCCGGCCAAAGTGACGAGTTCTGCTCACCTCAAGAAAAGTCTTGAGCAATTCCGTATCCACACTCTTCTCCACAAAATTATTTGTCGTGATGATTTAAATGTTTTGTTTGACGCTCTGTCAAGCGTAACTAATACTCCGCGCCATAAATAGCTCGGCCAAAGAATCAGGAGCGTGTAGGATGGCGGAAAGCTTTACGACAACTAATCGTTTTTTCGACAATAAAAATTATCCGCGCGGGTTTTCCCGTCATGGAGATTTCACCATCAAAGAGGCGCAACTGCTGGAACGTCATGGTTATGCCTTTAATGAACTCGAATTGGGTAAACGCGAGCCCGTTACCGAAGATGAAAAACAGTTTGTTTCGGTATGTCGCGGCGAACGTGAGCCAGCAACTGAGATAGAACGCGTCTGGATTAAGTATATGGCGCGTATTAAGCGTCCAAAACGTTTTCATACTCTGTCCGGCGGGAAACCGCAGGTGGAAGGTACGGAAGATTACACAGAAAGCGATGATTAAGAAAAAAGGGCGTAAGCCCTTTTTTTATGCAATTAGTTTTTGTAGATGGATCAACATCCGGTCTATAGCTCGATAGCCGAGGGCTTCCTGCAAATGATAGCGTTTGATGTGTTCCACCTGCTCAAGATCGGCAATGGTCCGGGCAACTTTGAGTAGACGCTGCCAGGCTCGTATCGAGAGTCCAAGTTGCGACAAGGTCTGCTCCAGCCACATAGCATCGTCTTTATGTAGCTGACACCAGACTTTCATTTCGTTATTCCCCAGGTGCGCATTAAGTTTCTTCTGTCGGGATAACTGCCTTTCGCGTGCCGCCAAAACCCGCAACCGTACGCTGGCGCTGTCCTCTTCTTCGTTTGTACCCTGACTTAATACCCCCGGTGGCGGAAGTGGGATTTCCAGAGAGAGATCAAAGCGGTCAAGAAAGGGGCCGGATAAACGCCCCAGGTAACGCAGAATCTGTTCTGGTGATGTTCGATTATGCTGGCCTTGATAATGCCCTGTCGGGCTAGGGTTCATTGCGGCGATGAGTTGGAAACGCGCTGGATAATCGATTTTTGCGCGGGTACGAGAAATATGAATGATCCCTGACTCAATTGGCTCTCGCAATGCATCCAGTACCCTACGTTCAAACTCGGGTAGCTCATCAAGGAACAGAATCCCATTATGGGCAAGGGAAATCTCCCCTGGCGCGGGGATTGACCCTCCGCCCACCATGGCGGCAAGAGATGCGCTGTGATGTGGGGCGCGGAACGGCCTACGACGCCACTGTTTCGTTGCATGGCTGGAATTGACCAGACTGAGTATCGCTGCGCTTTCCAGCGCCTCCTGGTTACTCAGCGGCGGCAGCAGACCCGGTAGACGACTGGCGAGCATTGTTTTACCAGTGCCTGGCGGGCCTATCATCAGCAAGTTATGGCCACCTGCAGCGATGATTTCCAGCGCACGTTTCCCTTGCTGTTGACCAATGACATCACGAAGGTCCACTAATGTCTCATTCGAACATTCTCCTTCCTGGATAGGGAAATTCAGAGGGTTTATTCCTTCGAGAAAAGCACAGACCTCCTGTAGATGTCCTGAAATAAGGCAGTCGCTACCGCCGATTAAGCCAACTTCCGTAGCATTCTCGTCAGAGACAATTATTTTTCGACCCGCCTTTATTGCTTCCATCGCGCTGGATATAGCCCCAGGAACGCCACGTAGGGCGCCTGTAAGCGCCAATTCACCGACAAACTCATATTGATTCAACTTGGTAGCATTTAACTGCTCTGATGCCACCAGAAGCGCGAGAGCGATAGGTAAATCGTATCGTCCCCCTTCTTTTGGCAGATCGGCTGGCGCCAGATTGATGGTGATTTTCTTTGCAGGCCAGGTGTAGCCGCTGTTAATAATTGCACTACGCACTCGGTCACGGGCTTCTCTAACCGTTGTTTCGGGAAGTCCCACCATCGTCAGGCCAGGGAGTCCGTTGCTGATATGCACTTCAATCGTGATAAGCGGAGCACCGATCCCGAGAGCAGCGCGTGTGTAAACTATGGCAAGTGACATAAAACCTCCTGATAGCAGGAATTATGTCGGGGATTTTTTGCTGAGTAATCCAGCAATATTGAATTTTAGATGCCTCCTTCCAATCGATTCACTGCCAGTTGTTACGCTTCAGGCATTTTTGGAAACTGACTCGCAGAAGGCAATCGTGGGTCAGCGGTATGAGAAAGTGCTGTGGTATGCTCCACAAATTGAAATATTTTCATTTCATATTTTTCTTATTAAAAACAATTATCTTCTCAGAAATGGTTAGCAGAGTAATAAACTCAGCCATAAAAAAATCTTGTGTTTAATGTGATGTCTGTGGTACCTCTTTAGGTATTCCTTCGAACATGAAGCCAGAAAGAACATAAAATGACAGCCCTTCTACGAGTGATTAGCCTGGTCGTGATTAGCGTGGTGGTGATTATTATCCCACCGTGCGGGGCTGCACTTGGACGAGGAAAGGCTTAAAAAACAAGCCTTAACGAACTAAGACCCCCGCACCGAAAGGTCCGGGGGTTTTTTTATAACTTAAAAACAGAAGTGAGGAGCAGATGATGATGAGTAGCATAATGTTCTGTTTCTCTCGATCTATGACGGGGAAGTAACTATGAATGGAGCACGGTGGGTTGTACATGCTTTGCGAGCACAGGGAGTCGACACGGTATTTGGCTATCCGGGTGGCGCAATTATGCCGGTTTACGATGCGTTGTATGACGGCGGCGTGGAACACTTACTGTGCCGACATGAACAAGGAGCGGCGATGGCGGCCATCGGCTATGCTCGTGCTACCGGAAAAACTGGGGTGTGTATCGCCACCTCTGGTCCCGGCGCCACAAACTTGATAACCGGCCTTGCAGACGCACTGCTCGACTCTGTTCCTATTGTTGCTATCACCGGCCAGGTTTCTGCTCCATTCATTGGTACGGACGCATTTCAGGAAGTGGACGTTCTTGGGTTATCACTGGCTTGCACCAAACACAGTTTCCTGGTGCAGTCGCTGGAAGAACTGCCGCGCGTTATTGCTGAAGCTTTCTATGTAGCAAACTCAGGGCGTCCAGGCCCGGTATTGGTTGATATTCCAAAAGATATCCAGCTGGCTCAGGGGGATCTCGACCCGCATTTCTCCATGGTAGCCGATGATGTTGACTTTCCATATGCAGATATCGAATACGCTTTGCAGATGCTGGCTCAGTCCCAGAAACCTATGTTATACGTTGGCGGCGGCGTGGGTATGGCGCAGGCGGTACCCGCGTTACGTGAATTTCTAGCCGTGACGCAAATGCCAGCGACCAGTACCCTGAAAGGTTTGGGTGTTGTGGACGCCGACTATCCGTACTATTTGGGTATGCTGGGAATGCACGGTACTAAAGCGGCTAACCTGGCGGTACAGGAGTGCGATCTACTGATCGCAGTGGGCGCGCGTTTTGACGATCGCGTGACTGGCAAGCTGAATACCTTTGCGCCGTATGCCAAAGTTATCCATATGGATATCGACCCGGCTGAATTGAACAAGCTTCGTCAGGTGCATATTGGCTTGACGGGCGATCTGAATGCGATGCTGCCAGCACTGCAGCAGCCGCTGTCCATCGATACCTGGCGTCAACGTAATGCTGATTTGCGTGCTGAGCATGCCTGGCGCTACGACCATCCTGGCGATGCTATCTACGCCCCGCTGTTGTTAAAGCAGCTTTCCGATCGCAAGCCAGCGAATTGCGTGGTCACCACCGATGTGGGTCAGCATCAGATGTGGTCAGCGCAGCATATGTCCTACACGCGTCCTGAAAACTTCATTACCTCCAGCGGTTTGGGCACGATGGGCTTCGGCTTACCCGCTGCGGTTGGCGCGCAGGTGGCTCGTCCGGATGATACGGTTATCTGTATCTCCGGTGACGGCTCTTTCATGATGAACGTGCAGGAACTGGGCACCGTAAAACGTAAACAGTTGCCGCTGAAGATTGTGCTGCTGGACAACCAGCGCTTAGGAATGGTTCGCCAATGGCAGCAGCTGTTTTTCCAGGAACGTTATAGCGAAACCACTCTTACCGATAACCCCGATTTCCTTACTCTGGCCAGCGCCTTCGGCATCCCTGGTCAACACATCACCCGTAAAGACCAGGTTGAAGCGGCACTCGACACCATGCTTTCGAGCCAGGGGCCTTATCTGCTTCATGTCTCAATCGACGAACTTGAGAACGTCTGGCCGTTGGTGCCGCCCGGTGCCAGTAACGCAGAAATGCTGGAGAAATTATCATGATGCAACATCAAGTCGCTTTACAGGCTCGCTCTAACCCAGAAACTTTAGAACGTGTGCTGCGCGTAGTGCGCCATCGCGGATTCCAGATTTGCGCCATGAATATGGAAACGGCTGCCGACGCCCGGAATATTAATATCGAGTTGACCGTTGCCAGCCAGCGGCCCGTCGAATTACTGTTTAGTCAATTAAGCAAACTGATCGACGTTGCCTGCGTCGAGATCCAGCAACCTACATCACAACAAATTCGCGCCTGAGCGCAAAAGGAAAAGAAATGACGACGAAAAAAGCGGACTACATCTGGTTTAACGGTGAGATGGTACGTTGGGAAGACGCGAAGGTACACGTCATGTCCCACGCGCTGCACTACGGTACTTCTGTATTCGAAGGCATCCGCTGCTACGATTCACACAAGGGCCCGGTAGTTTTTCGTCATCGCGAGCACATGCAGCGCCTGCGTGACTCCGCCAAAATCTATCGTTTCCCGGTCTCTCAGAGCGTTGATGAACTAATGGAAGCCTGCCGTGAAGTGCTGCGTAAAAATAATCTCACCAGCGCCTATATCCGTCCGCTGGTCTTTGTTGGTGATGTTGGCATGGGCGTTAACCCACCAGACGGCTATACCACTGACGTTATCATCGCGGCGTTCCCGTGGGGTGCCTATCTGGGTGCCGAAGCGCTAGATCAGGGGATCGATGCGATGGTTTCTTCCTGGAATCGTGCTGCACCAAATACTATCCCAACAGCGGCAAAAGCAGGCGGTAACTACCTCTCTTCTCTATTGGTCGGCAGCGAAGCGCGCCGTCATGGCTATCAGGAAGGGATCGCGCTGGACGTCAACGGCTACATCTCTGAAGGCGCAGGTGAAAACCTGTTTGAAGTAAAAGATGGCGTGTTGTTTACTCCGCCGTTCACCTCTTCTGCGCTGCCGGGGATCACTCGCGACGCTATCATCAAGCTGGCGAAAGATCTGGGCCTTGAAGTGCGCGAGCAGGTATTGTCTCGTGAATCCTTGTATCTGGCTGACGAAGTCTTCATGTCCGGTACTGCCGCTGAAATCACGCCGGTACGTAGCGTCGATGGTATTCAGGTCGGCGAAGGCCGCTGCGGCCCGATCACCAAACGTATTCAGCAAGCATTCTTTGGCCTCTTCACCGGTGAAACCGAGGATAAATGGGGTTGGTTGGATCAGGTTAATCAATAAGCATAAAAAGATGGGGCGACACGCAACGCCCCATTTAACAGAAACTGGGAGTAACTAAAGCATGCCTAAGTACCGTTCCGCCACAACCACTCACGGCCGCAATATGGCGGGTGCCCGCGCGCTGTGGCGCGCCACTGGAATGACCGACGCCGATTTCGGCAAGCCGATTATCGCCGTCGTTAACTCCTTCACCCAGTTCGTGCCGGGCCACGTTCACCTGCGCGATCTTGGTAAGCTGGTTGCGGAGCAAATTGAAGCCTCTGGCGGCGTCGCCAAAGAATTTAACACCATCGCCGTGGATGATGGGATCGCCATGGGCCACGGGGGTATGCTTTATTCACTGCCATCCCGCGAGCTGATCGCCGACTCGGTGGAGTACATGGTTAACGCACACTGCGCCGACGCCATGGTCTGTATCTCCAACTGCGATAAAATCACCCCAGGGATGCTAATGGCGTCTCTGCGCCTGAACATTCCGGTGATTTTCGTTTCTGGCGGCCCGATGGAAGCGGGGAAAACCAAACTTTCCGATCAGATCATTAAACTCGATCTGGTTGATGCCATGATTCAGGGCGCTGACCCGAAAGTCTCCGATGACCAAAGCGACCAGGTTGAACGTTCTGCCTGTCCGACCTGCGGCTCTTGCTCAGGGATGTTCACCGCGAACTCCATGAACTGCCTGACCGAAGCGCTGGGCCTGTCGCAGCCGGGTAACGGCTCGCTGCTGGCGACTCACGCCGATCGTAAGCAGTTGTTCCTGAATGCGGGCTCACGCATCGTTGAGCTGACCAAGCGTTATTACGAACAGGATGATACCTCCGCGCTGCCACGTAATATTGCCAGCAAAGCGGCGTTCGAAAACGCGATGACCCTGGATATCGCCATGGGCGGCTCTACCAACACCGTACTGCATCTGCTGGCGGCGGCGCAGGAAGCTGAAATCGACTTCACCATGACGGATATCGACAAGCTGTCCCGTAACGTGCCGCAACTGTGCAAAGTCGCCCCGAGCACCCAGAAGTATCATATGGAAGACGTCCACCGCGCAGGCGGCGTGTTGGGTATTTTGGGCGAGTTGGATCGTGCCGGGCTGTTGAATCGCGATGTGAAAAACGTCCTCGGCCTGACCCTGCCGCAAACCCTCGATCGCTATGATGTCATGCTGACGAAAGACGAAGCGGTGAAAGAGATGTTCCGTGCTGGCCCTGCGGGTGTACGTACTACTCAGGCGTTTTCGCAGAACTGCCGCTGGGATACGCTGGATGATGATCGTGCCGAAGGCTGTATCCGCTCGCTGGAACATGCCTACAGCAAAGACGGTGGTCTGGCCGTGCTGTACGGTAACTTTGCGGAGAACGGCTGCATCGTTAAAACCGCCGGCGTTGATGACAGCATTCTGAAATTTACCGGTCCAGCTAAAGTGTATGAGAGCCAGGACGACGCGGTCGAAGCGATTCTTGGCGGTAAAGTGGTGGCTGGCGACGTGGTGGTGATTCGCTATGAAGGACCGAAAGGCGGGCCAGGCATGCAGGAAATGCTCTATCCGACGACCTTCCTGAAATCAATGGGGCTGGGCAAAGCCTGTGCGCTAATCACCGACGGTCGTTTCTCTGGCGGCACATCAGGTCTGTCTATTGGCCACGTTTCACCGGAAGCGGCCAGCGGCGGCAATATTGCCATTATTGAAGATGGCGACATGATTGCTATCGACATCCCGAATCGTGGCATTCAGCTGCAACTGAGCGATGCTGAGATTGCGGCACGTCGTGAAGCACAGGAAGCCCGCGGTGATAAAGCCTGGACACCGAAAGCTCGTGAACGTCAGGTTTCCTTCGCCCTTCGTGCCTATGCCAGTCTGGCAACCAGTGCTGACAAAGGCGCAGTGCGTGATAAATCAAAACTTGGGGGTTAATGATGGCCGAGTCACAACCCCTATCCGCCGCCCCTGAGGGGGCGGAATATCTCAGAGCGGTGCTACGCGCACCGGTCTATGAAGCGGTGCAGGTTACGCCGCTGCAAAAAATGGACAAGCTGTCGTCGCGCCTCGATAACGTGATTCTGGTGAAGCGCGAAGACCGTCAGCCGGTACATAGCTTCAAGTTGCGTGGCGCTTACGCGATGATGGCGGGGCTGACTGAAGATCAGAAATCTCATGGCGTAATTACCGCTTCGGCGGGCAATCATGCTCAGGGCGTCGCTTTCTCAGCTTCTCGTCTGGGGGTGAAGGCGCTGATCGTCATGCCAACCGCAACTGCGGATATCAAAGTCGATGCCGTTCGCGGTTTCGGCGGAGAAGTACTGCTACACGGTGCTAACTTCGATGAAGCGAAAGCCAAAGCCATTGAGCTGTCGCAGCAGCAGGGGTTCACCTGGGTACCGCCGTTCGATCATCCGATGGTGATCGCCGGGCAGGGGACGCTGGCGCTGGAGCTACTGCAGCAGGATGCTCATATCGACCGGGTATTCGTACCTGTCGGCGGCGGCGGCCTGGCGGCAGGAGTAGCGGTGCTGATCAAACAGTTGATGCCGCAAATCAAAGTGATTGCAGTTGAAGCAGAAGACTCTGCCTGCCTGAAAGCCGCACTGGACGCGGGCCATCCGGTCGATTTGCCCCGCGTCGGGCTGTTTGCTGAAGGTGTGGCGGTAAAACGCATTGGCGATGAAACTTTTCGCGTTTGCCGGGAGTATCTCGACGACATCATTACCGTCGATAGCGATGCGATCTGCGCGGCGATGAAAGACCTGTTTGAAGACGTGCGTGCTGTGGCAGAGCCTTCCGGCGCGCTGGCGCTGGCGGGGATGAAAAAATATATCGCTCAGCACAATATTCGCGGTGAACGCCTGGCGCACGTGCTTTCCGGTGCGAACGTTAACTTCCACGGCCTGCGCTACGTTTCCGAGCGTTGCGAGCTGGGTGAGCAACGCGAAGCGCTACTGGCGGTAACTATTCCGGAAGAGAAAGGTAGCTTTCTCAAGTTCTGTCAGCTGCTGGGTGGGCGTTCGGTCACCGAGTTCAACTACCGCTTCGCCGATGCGAAAAACGCCTGCATATTTGTCGGTGTGCGCCTGAGCCGCGGTCTGGAAGAGCGTAAAGAAATTCTTAATCTGCTGCATGAGGGCGGCTATAGCGTAGTGGATCTCTCCGACGATGAAATGGCCAAGCTTCATGTGCGCTACATGGTCGGCGGACGTCCGTCGCAACCGCTGCAGGAACGCCTGTTTAGCTTCGAGTTTCCGGAATCCCCCGGTGCTTTGCTGAAGTTCCTGCATACGCTGGGCACCCACTGGAATATTTCTCTGTTCCACTATCGCAGCCACGGAACCGATTATGGTCGCGTGCTGGCGGCATTCGAGCTTGCCGATCATGAACCTGATTTTGAAAGCCGGTTGCATGAGCTGGGCTACGACTGTCACGATGAGAGTAATAACCCAGCGTTCCGCTTTTTCCTGGCGGGTTAGTCCTTATGATGGCCGGAAAACGAGGTATTGGCTTTTCGGTCATCTTTCTGAATTGCGTAGACAGTGTATGAACGGGTGCGATAATGCGCTAATCATCTTCTCGCTAAAAGGGCAAACAGATGGCAGGACGCTTCCAGGGATTTGCACAAGAAGGGCTCGATTTTCTTCAACAGGTGCGGATTGAAAATGATAAAACGTGGTTTGAAGAGCACCGTTTTATTTACGATCGCAGTGTCCTTACACCGTTTCGCGCGCTGGTGGATGATTTAGCACCTGCGATGCTGGAAATTGACCCACTGCTGGAAACCCGTTCCGCAATCGGCAAAACCTTATCACGCGTTCATCGTGATACCCGTTTTTCGCATGACAAATCCCTTTATCGTAGCCGGATGTGGCTGACCTTTAAGCGTTCTGCGAAAAACTGGACGGATGCCCCAGCGTATTTCTTTGAAATCAGTCCGGATACGTTGCGCTATGGGTTAGGGTATTACAGCGCCAGCAAGCCAACCATGGACCTGTTCCGTCATACTTTAAAGCAGCGCCCTAAGCAGTTTCTGGACGTCGCCGAATGTTGCCGGGCTCCGTTTGAACTGGTCGGGGAAAGCTATAAGCGGCTGTTGGTAAAAGATCTCGAACCAACTATTTCAGACTGGTACCACCGCAAATCTTTTGCCGCCATGGTCACCGATAACGATGTCGAAAAATTGTTCCATGCCGATTTGGTCACCTTGCTGGCAGACGGATTCCGTCAGTTGGAACCGCTGTATCAGTGGTTGATGACGGTAGAGACGATGAAGCAAATCGATCCGGCTGATTTGTAAAAGTCATTTTCCTTCTTCGATTTTTCTCTCCAGCACAATCTTCCAGAAGGCATCAATCAGCGGCTCATGCAGCCGCTTTTTGGGCGCGCAGACACCCAGTTCAAACGGTGTTTTCTCATCGCTACGCTCTAAAATCATCACGCGGTTGCGTACCGGTTCCGGGCTGTTTTCCAGCACCACTTCAGGCAGCAGCGCCACGCCGCAGCCCAACGCCACCATCGACACCATCGCCTCGTGACCACCGACCGTGGCATAAATTGACGGATTGCTGATTTTATTACGGCGAAACCACAGCTCAATGCGGCGGCGTACTGGCCCCTGGTCGGCCATGATAAACGGCACCGTTGACCAGTCGGGTTCGTCGGTGGAGACCTGATTGCGCACCGGGCAGGGTAACGCCGGGGCGATCAGTACCACTGCCAGATTTTCCAGCATGGAGAACGCCACCGCGCCGGGCAGCGTCTCTGGCTTACCGGCAATCGCCAGGTCCGCTTCTCCGGTGACCACTTTTTCCATCGCGTCGGCGGCATCGCCGGTGGTGAGCTTAATCTCCACCGACGGGTGTTCGGCGCGAAAACGGTCGAGAATGGGCGGCAGATGGCTATAGGCGGCGGTCACCGAGCAGAAAATATGTAGCTCGCCCGAGAGCGACGGCCCTTGCTGATCGATGGTGTGGCGTAATTGCTGATACTGCAACAGCGTCTGTTGGGCAAAGACGCGTAGTTCTTCGCCCGCTTCGGTGAGCGTTACCGTGCGGTTATCGCGAATAAACAGCGCCTGACCGAGATCCTCTTCCAGACGTTGAATTTGCCGGGAAAGCGTAGAGGGGCTGACGTGCATCGCCCGCGCGCTGCGGCCAAAATGGCGGCTTTCCGCCAGATGCAGAAAGGTTTTTAGATCGCGTAAATCCACGGCTTGTTCTCCACGTTTTTACATTGCATAAATTGCAACGTGACGTTGTGAATATATCAATTTCCGCAATAAATTTCCTGTCATATAGTGGGTTCATTCTCGCAAAAGCGAACCGAACAATAAGACACACAACATCACGGAGTACACCATCATGGCTAACTACTTTAATACACTGAACCTGCGCCAGCAGTTGGCGCAACTGGGCAAATGTCGCTTTATGGGTCGCGACGAATTCGCCGACGGCGCGAGCTACCTTCAGGGTAAAAAAGTGGTCATCGTCGGCTGTGGCGCTCAGGGCCTGAACCAGGGCCTGAACATGCGTGACTCCGGTCTGGATATCTCTTACGCCCTGCGTAAAGAAGCGATTGCCGAGAAGCGCGCTTCCTGGCGTAAAGCGACTGAAAACGGCTTTAAAGTCGGTACCTACGAAGAGCTGGTTCCGCAGGCAGATCTGGTGGTTAACCTGACTCCAGATAAACAGCACTCCGACGTTGTGCGTTCTGTTCAGCCGCTGATGAAAGACGGCGCGGCGCTGGGTTACTCTCACGGTTTCAACGTCGTGGAAGTGGGCGAGCAGATCCGTAAAGACATCACCGTAGTGATGGTTGCTCCGAAGTGCCCGGGTACCGAAGTACGTGAAGAGTACAAACGTGGTTTTGGTGTGCCGACGCTGATCGCGGTTCACCCGGAAAACGACCCGAAAGGCGAAGGTATGGCGATTGCCAAAGCCTGGGCTGCTGCAACCGGCGGTCACCGTGCGGGCGTACTGGAATCCTCTTTCGTCGCGGAAGTGAAATCTGACCTGATGGGCGAGCAGACTATCCTGTGCGGTATGCTGCAGGCCGGTTCTCTGCTGTGCTTCGATAAGCTGGTGGAAGAAGGTACTGACCCGGCATATGCTGAAAAACTGATTCAGTTCGGCTGGGAAACCATCACCGAAGCGCTGAAGCAGGGCGGCATCACCCTGATGATGGACCGTCTGTCCAACCCGGCTAAGCTGCGTGCTTACGCGCTGTCAGAACAGCTGAAAGAGATCATGGCGCCACTGTTCCAGAAACACATGGACGATATCATCTCCGGTGAATTCTCCTCCGGTATGATGG
Source organism: Klebsiella sp. MISC125 (assembly GCF_051131775.1). Lineage (NCBI taxonomy): Bacteria > Pseudomonadati > Pseudomonadota > Gammaproteobacteria > Enterobacterales > Enterobacteriaceae > Klebsiella > Klebsiella sp. MISC125. The sequence continues at coordinate 6,037,381 of NZ_CP180448.1, read as the reverse complement.
CTGACTGGGCCAACGACGATAAGAAACTGCTGACCTGGCGTGAAGAGACCGGTAAAACCGCGTTCGAAACCGCTGCACAGTTCGACGGTAAAATCGGCGAGCAGGAGTACTTTGATAAAGGTGTCCTGATGATCGCGATGGTGAAAGCGGGCGTTGAGCTGGCGTTCGAAACCATGGTTGATTCCGGCATCATCGAAGAGTCGGCTTACTACGAATCACTGCACGAGCTGCCGCTGATCGCCAACACCATCGCCCGTAAGCGTCTGTACGAAATGAACGTAGTTATCTCTGATACCGCAGAATACGGCAACTACCTGTTCTCTTACGCTTGCGTACCGCTGCTGAAAGAGTTTATGACCACGCTGCAGACCGGCGACCTGGGCAAAACGATTGCTGAAGGCGCTGTCGACAACGCCCAGCTGCGCGATGTGAATGAAGCCATTCGTAGCCATGCGATTGAAGAAGTAGGCCAGAAACTGCGCGGCTATATGACCGATATGAAACGCATTGCCGTCGCTGGCTAATAAAACCTCGTTATCATCCGGCCCGGTTAGCGCCTCGCTACCGGGCCGTTTTTTTATCTGCGTTTGACGGGATCTCTGAATCCACACTCTTATCATATAAATTCATCTGGTTATCATGTAGATAGCTTTTATTTGTACAGATTATCCTTTCTGGGATTGCTCACACCTATCTTATGTAATATTGTAAGTTACATGAAAATAAACAACTCATTCTCAGCCACGCTGCACATCTTGCTTCACCTGGAGCAGATGGATAAGCCCCTGACCTCGGAACAGATGGCCTCTTTTATTGACGGCAATCCGGCGTTCATCCGCAAATTGCTTGCCGGACTCAGGGAAAACAATATTGTCTGTGCCACGAAGGGGCACCACGGCGGCTGGCGGCTCTGCCGACCGGTTAGTGACATTACGCTTTACGACATCTATATGGCGCTCGGCGAACCGGCGCTGTTTGCGCTTGGCAACCGCAGTGAAAACCCGCAGTGCCTGGTGGAACAGGGGGTAAACCGGGTGATGTCAGAGACGCTCGCCGACGCGCAGACGCTAATCCTCGATCGCTTTAAGCGCCTGACGTTGCAGGATATTGGCAGCGAATTTATCAGCTACTTCAACGACAAAGGCCACGACCATGATTGAAACCTTAACCACCTGCCTGATGATTGCGATGGCGGCGAGCAGTATTTCGATGACGGTGACGCAGACTGAGCTGTTTGCTGCGTTTCGTGAATGGACGACGAAGAAGAACGCGCTGATGGGGCATCTATTTCACTGCTTCTACTGCCTGAGCCACTGGGTAGTGTTTGGCGGGATGGCGGTATATCACCCGGCGCTGCTGAACAGCGGCTTTGCGCTGATTGACTGGGTAATGACGGCGTTTATCGTTATTACCATCACCACGCTGATTAACGGCCTGATGTTTAAAGTTTTCCAGGCTGCCGTCAGCACACATGTGATGAAACACGAAGCGCAGAAGCTTCTTCAGCCGCATAAATAAGGTTTAATTACCAATACCGCGTTCGGTCAATCTGTTCGCGGTATTAGCCGAATTGTCCCCAATACGCGCCTTTTTCTGGAAGGATATGTTCCTGTAATGCCTGGAGCGCTTTTTCAGCATCCGCATCCTGGATGGCCTGAATGATTGCGACATGCTGTTGATGAGAACGATGCATATGTTCGTCATTGCTGCCAAGGTAATTACGAATTGTCGCCATCTGCGCGGAAATAAGCACGTAGGATTGCTGTAAATAGGCATTGCCGCAATAGGTGAATAATGCCTCGTGGAACAGATTATCGAGGCGAATATATTCATGCGTGGAATTATTTTCCAGACAAAACGTCATGTGGTCGAGATAGGAAGATAATGCTTGTACCAGCTGGCGCTGATTGCGATGCAGGGACAGCCTCAGCGCTTTTGCCTCGACAAAATAACGAAACTCCAGCAGCCCATTGAACTCAATATCGCTCAGATTGAAAACAAAAGTTCCGCTTTTCGGGCGGATATGTACCAGCCCCTCGCTTTGCAGACGTCTCAAAGCGTCGCGTACCGGCGCTTTAGTGGAAGATAAACGCGTCGCCAGGGCGGATTCAGATATTTTGCAGCCCATCGGTAATGTGCCGTTAATGATCATATCTCTGATACGACGATAAATAACGTCTTTGAGTAAGTCCGTTGTCATATTGATTGAAAATTCCGGCATGTTAACTCGGTGAGCGGCCGTTTGCGGCCAGCAATAGAGGTGACTGTATAACAGATTTGCGGGAATGGGAAAATGATATATGGCAACAAGTTGCCGCTGGCGTAACCTGCGAAAATGTGCCGCGCTGGCAGGCGCGGCGGAGATTACTGTGATTGAGTTTGCTGGATCAATACTTCAACTTGTGGCTGGCGAGGAATGGGCGCGACGGCACCATAACCGGTTGTCGTGAGCGCAGCGGCGGCATTGGCGTAGCACAGCGCATCTTCCGGCGAGTCGCCTTTAATAATGCGATAAAGGAAAGCGCCTGAGAAACAGTCCCCGGCTCCGGTAGCATCGACGGTGGCGACTTTATGGCCGGAATAGATGACCCGCCGGTTCTCATTGGCAAACATCGCGCCTTCCGCGCCCATTTTTAACACCACATTCTTTGCTCCAAGCTGGAGATAGAAATCCGTAATTTCATCTGCATGGTGTTTCCCGGTGAGCAGACGGGCTTCATCAAGGCTGGGCATGCAGTAATCTACATGACGGATCGTTTCATGAATGATGGCGCGGGCGCGGGCTAATGGCCACAGTTTGAGCCGCAGATTGGTGTCGAAGGAAGTCAGTGTTTGGTGTTTTTTGCATAATTCAATCGCGTGAAAAAGCGCATCGCTGACATTATTACCAGTGGCGTGGGTGATGGCTGAGCTGTGAAATAAGCGTGCGGCAGCAATCGCGGACTCATTGATATCATCGACAGTCATCGTCGAGGCCGCAGAGCCTCTACGATAAAAGGTAAAGTGATGGCCCTGTTCGTTGTGCGAAATAAAATAGATACCCGTCGGGGCCGTTTTATGCGCGCCAACCCATTGATGATCGACCTTTTCTTCGTCCCATAATGCCCTGAAATTCTGACCAAATACGTCGTCACCGAGGCGGGTTAACATGGCAACCTGAGCACCTTGTCGCGCTGCGCTGATGGCGAAATTCGAGGTGTCACCGCCAAATCCGCTAAGATAATGCTGCTCAGAGCGCTCCGTGGGAAGCTGATTGAATTCAAAAAGGGGTTCACCAAATGAAAGAATATCGAACTGCTTCATTGCGTTCTCCATGTGATAGTCCGGGTACGCCATCAGCTGGTTTGGCTGATGGCGTCGGGTTGATTAGATCCGGCCGTATTTCGCCAGGCCTTCACGCAGAGAACCGGACTGAATAATCAGTTTGGCTTGTTCCAGCTCGCGGCTGTCAATGGATTGCGCCAGTGCTAATACTTCTGCTGCGACCGCCTGCGGTACGCACACCACGCCGTCGATATCCCCGACGATCAAATCCCCTGGGTTCACCGTCACGCCGCCAATCACCACGGGTTGGTTGGCTGAAATGGTCTTGAAACGACCAAGCGTAGTGCCTGGGGTTACGGTTTTTGCGTAAACCGGGAAATCGTAATCACGACGGATCTCCGCCAGGTCACGGACTCCGCCGTTCAACACTGCGGCCTCATGTTTATTGGCAACAGCCCCGGCGGTCATTAACCCGCCCCAGACGGCAACGGTTTCCAGTGATGGGTTGCCGGTAATGACGATGACCGAACCGCTGGCGGATTCGTCAATGGCATCCAGCGCATGCTGCGGCGGTACTTTTTCGTCAGTGACGTCTTCATAAATAGTGACAGCCGGACCAACGATTTTTTTGTCGTTGATGCGGTTTTTGATTTCAAAAGGCAGGAACATAGTCTTGCCGAGGATCTGATCGCAGGCATCAGCGACAGAAGCGGTGGAATAAATGGCGCGAAAACCGTCGATAATCTCTTTGCTGTACATAACACTTCCTCTTTTTATAACGAATACGGATCTATGGGTTAACCCAGTTAAGCGGCTGTTGGCCTTCAAATGCCCGACGTACTTCATATGCGGCTTTACTTTGCAGCTCGATCACCGACTCTTCGGTAAACCAGGCTGTGTGGTCCGTGCATAGGGTGTTATCCATTTGTAGTAATGGACTTTTTGCACTGAGGGGTTCGGATTCAAAAACATCGAGTCCGGCGGCGAAAATACGTTGTTGCAGCAAGGCGTTGATCAGCGCCTGTTCATCGATAAGCCCGCCGCGCGAGGTATTGACCAGAATGACGCTGGGCTTCATTTTTGCCAGTTCGGCCTCACCAATAAGGTGATGGGTGTCCGGGGTTAATGGTGCGTGAAGGGAGATGAAATCCGCTTCATGGCACAGCGTGTCGAGACTGACCCGGGTCACGCCAGCCAGTAACGCCTGCTCATCGGTAAGCAGCGGATCGACAACCAGAATGCGCTTAAAGCCGATCCCGGATGCTTTTTGCACAAAGCAGCGGGAGATACGACCAAACCCAATGACACCGAGCGTTTTTCCTGCCAGACGGAACATAGGTTCGCGTTGACCAACTCCCCATTGGCCACCGCGAACGTCGCGATTGCGGGTGGCGATGCGGCGCGTTGCGGCAAGGAGCAGCGCCAGAGCGTGCTCGGCAACGTCTTCAGACCCATAATCCGGAACGTTGGCGACATAGATTCCTTTCTCTCTTGCCGCCTGGCTATCGATATTGTCTACGCCGACGCCGTAGCGCACGATGATGCGGCACTGAAGCATCGCTTCAATCATGGGGCGACTGACGGTTGCTTCGCGGACCATGACGGCATCAGCATCGCTTACCTGGCGTAACTTCTCTTCCTGAGAGGCATTTGCCGGAACGACAACAAACTTCGGGTCCCACTCGCGTAAAATACTTTCTTCTGCGGAGTAATTTAAATATCCGGGTTCAATAACAACTATCTTCTTCATAATATCTACCACGCTTAATTATAAAATTAAGGATTTAATTTTTATGGCTGTAGTTCGCCGCACCCTGAAAATAGGATGTGAAATTAGTGAGTATTTTTCAGGCTTTATGTAATTACTGCGTAACGGGTTTAGCGTCCCTGATGGCGATGTTCTTTAACCAGCGAATAATTAATATTGTAATAATGCCGCCGATAAGCATAACTGCGCTTAAATATAACATTGGGGCAGAGTCGCTTTTTTCTAAATCGCGTACCAGAGGAATGGTATTTTGCGCGAAGAATCCGCCCAGGTTTGCCAGTGAGTTAATAATAGCAATGCCTGCTGCCGCCGTTGCGCCTGAAAGAAACTTAGTTAAATTCCAGAAGCAAGGTTGAATCGCAAATACTGATAATACAACACCGCAAATACAGATGAAGCTAATAACGGGCTGTGTGAATGTCCAGACTGAGAGCAGCAGGCATATTGCGGCGGTGAACATAGGTAATGCAACATTAATATAAGGGTTCTCGGTGCGTTCTGGTTTACTGGTTATCCAGCGTAGCATTACGATAACCATTGCCCACGGGATCATGTTCACTAAGCCATTCATCATATCGGTGGCACCGAACGTTTTAACGATAGTCGGCATCCAGTAACTGATTCCGTAGGCGCCAAAACAGATGAATCCGTATACCAGCGCCAGGGCCAGCACGCGCCAGTCGGTTAGTGACTTACCTAAGCTATTGACCGATTTATCGGTGTTGGCATCCTGTTCAGCCGCCAGTTTTTTAATTAACCAGCTTTTCTCTTCTTTGTTTAAGAAGCGAGCCTGCTCCGGGCCTTGTGGGAACCATAGCAACACCGGGGCAATCAGCAGAAGCGCCAGCACTCCGGTTGCCAGAAATAACCATTGCCATCCTTCCAGTCCCATAAAACCATGCATACTAAGCAGAGAGCCATTAATTGGGGCGCCAATCATATTTGCGACCATACTTGCCGTGACTAAATAACCGACAATACGTGGTCGATACTTTAAAGGGAACCATTTAGTGGAGTAGTAAATTAACCCAGGATAAAAGCTGGCTTCGGCAACGCCAAGAATGAAACGTAAGGCGTAAAACGTTGACATTTTTTCGGTCCACGCCAGCGCCATGGTAATGACTCCCCATGACAACAAGCTAATAGTGAACCAGCGCTTAGCACCTACTTTTGATAATATTAAATTTCCGGGAACGCTGAAAACTAAATAACCGATGAAAAAAAGCGATGCGCCGAGTCCAAAAGCCGCTTCACTCCATCCGAGGCTATCTACCATTTGTAATTTAGCAAAACTAATATTCTGACGATCTATATACGCCACGATGTACATCAATACCATCAGTGGAACAAGTTTCCTGGTCGTTTTTGTTACGATGATTTTTTCTAAATCATTTTTCGCATCCAGGGACTGTTGTTGTATTGAATGACTCATAACACGTGTTTCCTGAATAAAGTCATAAGGTCTGGTGCGCGTCTCCACACCATGGCATGGAGTCCCGGGTTTGTCTTCATAGAGACGCCGCTGTTTTAGTCAGTTGAGACAACACCACTCAATCTGACATGTCACATAAGATATCACTCATTTTTTATATGACGACAGAGAGCGTAATAAATTGACGTTTAGATCACGAAAAATGGCGATAAAAATGCTTTATAGTGTGATTTTCATCACAAAAAAGTGAGAAGCATGAATGTTTTTGACATGTCAGATTTGAGAATTGGATGTGATGATGGTTCTGCCATTGCAGAAAAAGTCAGTATTCGTTATGAGGAGTGGGAATTTTTTCGCATAACTAACATGTCAGATGTTGGCCCTTTACGAAAGAAAAGGGCCAAACTGGTTATTTGCGGTACAGCACTTTGATGATGTGATAGCCGAACTGGGTGTGCAGTGGGCCGGTAGGTTCCAGCTCCGGGCAGGAGAACACGACTTTATCAAACGCAGGAACCATCTGGCCCTGTTTGAATTCACCTAAGTGGCCGCCTTTTTTGCCTGAAGGGCAAGTAGAGTGTTTCTTCGCCAGTTTCTCGAAATCGCCGCCGTTTTTAATCTGCTCCAGCAGGTCGAGGGCCAGTTTCTCTTCTTTAACCAGGATGTGCATTGCTGCCGCTGTTTTAGCCATGATCGCGCCTTGATTGAATGGGGATGAATCAGGGCGCAATAGTAGCATGGGCTAGCGGCGATATAGCACCTTAATGATGTGGTAGCCGAACTTGGTTTTGACCGGCCCGTAAGGCTTTAGCAGCGGGCAACTGAAGACGGCTTTATCAAACGGCCCGACCATTACCCCTTGATTAAACTCACCAAGATCGCCGCCGTTACGACCGGATGGGCACTTTGAATAGCGCTTTGCAAGGTGATCAAAACTCACGCCGCGCTCCAGCTTCGTAAGGATCTCCTGCGCCAGCTTTTCGTCTTTTACCAGGATGTGCAGGGCTGCTGCGCTCTTTGCCATTATTTTGTTCTCACTTCTCAAAGATGTGCCGTTACTTTACCACCCGTCCTGGGCCTGGACATATACTCTTCGCCATCCCAGGACAGATGTCCCGCCTGGTTAATGGAAGCGGGAGATGAGCGACATTTTTACCCGGTGTATTCCTTCTTGCCCAGGACAGCCGTCCTGTCCTTCCCGTCGTGGAGAGAGATAACATGGATGCAATGAAAAAAGCTGAGTTTTCAGTCGCCTGGCTTGCCGGGCTTAGCGAGATTGTTGGCGATCCGCAGCTGTATGAATTACTGAAATATTGCCCACTGGAAATTATGCAGCGTTGGCGCTTTGAAGAAATTCCGCGCGGCGCGTTTATCTGTCGACAGGGTGAAGTATGCCAGCGTTTTTCGCTGATTATCGCCGGTGAGGTCGATGTCTTTTATGAGGCGGAAGATGGGCGTCGTTACCAGCAGGCTCGCTACGGTAAGGGCGACATGCTGGGTGAACTCGAAATCTTCGAGTCGCGCCAGTACATCTGCTCGGTTGTCGCAGTTGGCCATGTACAGCTGCTGAGTTTGTCGCAGGAGCATTTTTGCCGTTGGCTGGCGTTAGATAACCATTTTAACCAGCGGATGCTGCGCTTTTTTAGCCAGCAATATTACCAGCTGTCGAAAAAGGCCAGTAGCGACAACCTCTACTCGCTGCATCAGCGGATGTGCCAGGCATTATGGCAGCGCTACCAACAGAGCGGTGCGCGAGAAATCTTGCTCGATAAGCAGAATCTCAGCCAGGAATTTGCGGCAACCACCCGCAGTATTAACCGTATTTTGCACGACCTGAAAACGCTACAGATTATTGATACCGATGGCGAACGCATCGTGATATTAGCCCCTGAAAAACTAAAGCAGGAGGCTGATATCGGATAACAGCAAAGAGTTAAGGAGACGGGAGAATGGCGCTGCAACCCCATATTCAATTGAGCAAAGAAATGACCGGCGCGCGGTATGCGCTGTTGCCGGGGGATCCGCAGCGGGTGGATCGCATTGTCAGTTTTCTTGATAACCCGGAGTTGCTGGGCCAGAACCGGGAGTTTCGCGCCGCGCGAGGCTGGTATCAGGGCATTGAAATTCTGGTCGTCTCCACCGGCATCGGCGGACCATCCACGGCTATCGCCATTGAAGAGTTACGCCAGATTGGCGTGACCACCTTAATTCGCATCGGAAGCTGTGGGGCATTGCAGGATAACCTTGCGCTCGGCGATGTGATTATCGCTCATGCTGCGGTTATGGATGATGGTACCAGTCGAACCTATGCGCCAGCGGGCTACCCGGCCTGCGCCGACCCGCGGCTTACCTGGGAACTGATGGCGCAGTCACTTAAAATGAATATCCCCGCCGTTTGCGGTCTGGTGCGTAGCCATGACAGTTTTTATACCGACCGCGAAGCAGAACTGGATGTGCAGTGGTCGGCGCGCGGTATTCTGGGGGCGGATATGGAAAGCGCCGCTTTGATGACTATCGGTACATTACGCGGGCTACGAACCGCCTCATTACTCAACGTAGTTGTTGCCCACAACGGTTGCCTGGACAGCAGTATCAATGATTATGTCCAGCAGGAAACGCTGTGCCAACAGGGCGAAGAACGACAAATTACTTTGGCGCTGCGCGCCATTTATTCCGATAGCCAGCAAGGGGGTCAGTGATGGACTTTTTTAGCATTAACAATGTGATGGTCGACATTCCTCTCGGCGAAGGCGGCTATGCGCTATCGTGGATTGAAGCCATCGGTACCGTGTTTGGCCTGTTGTGCATCTGGTGCGCCAGCCGGGAAAAAATTATCAACTATCTGTTTGGCCTGATTAACGTCACCCTGTTTGCGGCGATTTTTTTCCAGATTCAGCTCTACGCCAGCCTGCTGTTGCAGGTGTTTTTCTTCGCCGCCAATATTTACGGCTGGTATGCGTGGAGCCGTCAGAATGATGAGAAAGAAGCCGCGTTGAAGGTACGCTGGCTCTCCCGGCAGCAGACGTTAATGTTGGGCGGCGTCTGCGTGGTAGCGATTGTGCTGATGACGCAGTTTATCGATCCGGTGTTTGCGACGTTAACCCGTATCATGATCGCCCTGCTGCAAATGACCGGCATGCAGGTTGCGATGCCGGAATTGCAGCCTGACGCGTTCCCGTTCTGGGACTCCACGATGCTGGTGTTGTCCATTGCGGCGATGGTGCTGATGACGCGTAAATACGTGGAAAACTGGCTGCTGTGGGTGCTTATCGACGTGATTAGCGTGGTTATTTACGCGGTGCAGGGCGTTTACGCCATGTCGCTCGAGTACGTCCTGCTGACGGCGATTGCAGTGATGGGATCCTACAGCTGGATCAAAAGTGCGCAACGCAACGGTTACACGCCGCTTGCCGGGACGGCTTCCTGATTTACAGATTACAGGCTGCCTGAAAGGGTAGCCTGTTGCTCTCTCCGCCTCTCTTTCTGCTACAATCCTCACCCCGTTCGAAGATTGAGCAATATTCCCATGCGTTTAAACCCTGGCCAACAACAAGCCGTCGAATTCGTTACCGGACCGTGCCTGGTGCTGGCGGGTGCCGGTTCCGGTAAGACCCGTGTTATTACCAATAAAATCGCCCATCTGATCCGCGGCTGCGGCTATCAAGCACGTCATATCGCGGCGGTGACTTTTACCAACAAGGCGGCGCGAGAGATGAAAGAGCGCGTCGGGCAAACGTTGGGACGTAAAGAAGCCCGTGGTTTGATGATCTCCACTTTCCATACGCTGGGACTGGATATTATTAAGCGCGAGTACGCGGCGTTAGGGATGAAATCTAACTTCTCGTTGTTCGACGATACTGACCAGATAGCATTGTTAAAAGATCTTACTGAAGGATGGATCGAAGATGACAAAGTGGTGTTCCAGCAGCTGATCTCGACGATCTCAAACTGGAAAAACGATCTGCAAACCCCTTCACAGGCTGCTGCAAATGCGAAAGGCGAACGGGATCGGATCTTTGCCCATTGCTATAGCTTGTACGATGCGCATATGAAAGCCTGCAACGTACTGGATTTTGACGATCTTATCCTGCTGCCAACGCTGTTGTTGCAGCGCAATGAAGAAGTGCGTGAACGCTGGCAGAACAAGATTCGCTATCTGCTGGTGGATGAATATCAGGATACCAACACCAGTCAATATGAACTGGTGAAATTGCTGGTGGGACAACGGGCGCGCTTTACCGTGGTGGGTGACGATGATCAGTCGATCTACTCCTGGCGCGGCGCGCGGCCGCAGAACCTGGTCCTGCTCAGTCAGGATTTCCCGGCGCTGCAGGTGATTAAGCTGGAGCAGAACTACCGCTCTTCCGGGCGTATCCTGAAGGCGGCCAACATCTTGATTGCCAATAACCCGCATGTCTTCGAGAAACGCCTGTTTTCCGAGCTGGGCTATGGCGTGGAACTGAAGGTACTCTCCGCCAATAATGAAGAACATGAAGCTGAACGCGTAGCCGGTGAACTGATCGCCCATCACTTTATTAATAAAACCGAATACAAGGACTATGCGATCCTTTATCGCGGCAACCACCAGTCGCGGGTTTTTGAAAAGATGCTGATGCAAAACCGCATCCCGTACAAAATTTCCGGCGGCACGTCGTTTTTCTCCCGCCCAGAGATTAAAGACCTTCTGGCTTATCTACGCGTGCTGACCAATCCGGACGACGACAGCGCTTTCCTGCGTATCGTTAATACGCCAAAGCGTGAAATTGGTTCGGCGACCCTGCAAAAATTGGGCGAGTGGGCTATGGGGCGTAACAAAAGCATGTTTACCGCCAGCTTCGATATGGGACTGAACCAGACGCTAACCGGGCGCGGCTATGAGTCGCTGACCCGCTTCACCCACTGGCTGCGGGAGATCCAACAGCTCTCAGAGCTTGAGCCGATTGTCGCCGTCCGCGACCTGATCCGCGGGGTGGATTATGAATCCTGGCTCTACGAGACCTCGCCTAGCCCGAAAGCCGCCGAAATGCGGATGAAAAACGTCAATATGCTCTTCACCTGGATGACCGAAATGCTGGAAGGGAGCGAAATCGATGAGCCGATGACGCTCACTCAGGTTGTCACCCGCTTCACGCTGCGCGATATGATGGAACGAGGGGAGTCTGATGAAGAGACAGATCAGGTTCAGCTGATGACGCTTCATGCCTCAAAGGGGCTGGAGTTTCCGTATGTTTATCTGGTCGGCATGGAAGAGGGGTTGCTTCCCCATCAAAGCAGCATTGACGAAGACAATGTCGATGAGGAACGACGCCTTGCTTACGTTGGCATCACTCGAGCACAGAAAGAACTGACCTTTACGCTATGTCGGGAACGCCGACAGTACGGTGAGCTAGTACGTCCGGAGCCGAGCCGCTTCCTGCTGGAGCTGCCGCAGGACGACCTGATTTGGGAGCAGGAGCGCAAGGTTATCTCGGCGGAAGAGAGGATGCATAAAGGCCAGGCGAACGTCGCCAACATCCGGGAGATGCTGGCGAAGGCGCGTAAATAGCAGTTAGCGATCGTTTTCCTGCCGAAGCTGGAACTGGCGTAGCTCCTGACGAGTGGGAGCGCCGTCTGAGCCTGGCCTGCTGACAACGATAGCTGCCACCTCATTGCCCAGCAGCGTCGCCTGACGCAGATTCATCCCGCAGGCCAGCCCGGCAATCGTTCCCGCACAGTGGCTGTCTCCTGCGGCAATTGTATCGTGAACTTCCACGCGGCAGGCTGGGATATGCTGCGGCCCTGCGTTGGGTTCAACTACCCACGCGCCATCCTTATCAAACCGACAAATCGCCCGCAGCTGCCAGTCGCTGACGAGTCGAGAAGCTGACTCAAGCGTGGCGTTCTCCTGGTGGTATAAACGTGCGCTTAGCGCGCTGAGTTCGTCGCGATTTAGGGTGAGTACGGGACGTTTGCGCAACAATGCCTGAATAAAATCAATATCCATATCGCACAGGCGAGGGCCAAAATCGACAAACAGTGTTTTATCTTCCGTAAGGCCCAGAATCCACTGGCGCAGCATTTCGCTGGCCAGCTCGTAGCCTGAGACGTAAATAATCGCGTCCTTCGGCTGCGGGATTTGCGCCAACAGCTCGGTGCTCCAGTGCTGCTCGCAGCCCTCAACGGTGATAAACGTCCGCTCTTTGTTGGCCTCTACGAGGGCCAGACACCAGCCGTTATCGTGGGTGGGATGGCGCAAGAGAACCGGTAAACTTTCCTGCGCCATTTTTTGCGCAACGGCTTGCCCCCAGTCGCCATTGCCCACCGGGATGGCGTTAACCGGGGCCAGGCCGAGGCGTGCGAGCGCACGTGCGACGTTAAACGCGCAGCCGCCAATCTGCCGTCCACCATCGCTGGCGGAGACATCGCTACCGCTTTGCGGTAGCGTATCGAGGTGGAGAATAAGGTCGCCAAAAGCAGCGCCGATAACCACTATCGGCCGCTGGGGCGATAGCCGGTCAGCAGTTATTGTCACGGCAAGCCCCCTTTCTGGCTCCGAACACGAGATACAGCACCAGGCTCAGAATAAAAGAAACGAATAATCCCAGGCTTGAGTCCGCGAAAATCCCGACCGCGAAAGGCCCATCGATAAACCCGGTTTTGGATACCATCAATCCCGCCAACGCGCCGACAATCCAGCAGCCCAGCGCGGTTCGGTTCGCGCCGCTTTCCCTGAATAAGTCAGCTTCCGAATATCCGGCATGGCGGCGGATCCGGTAGAAATCGATGATGAAAATGGCGGCCCAGGCGGCCAGGAATACGCCGCAGAAAATCAGAAACGCAATAAACGGCCCGAGAAAATCTTTCGAGACAAACAGCACGTAGAGCGCGATCCCCAGAACCAATACGGCATCGATGGCCACGGCGGAACGCTGCTGTAGCTTAATCCCCATGCTTAACAGATTAAGGCTAGCGGAATAGAGGCTCAACACAGCGATGGTCACGACCCCGGCGGTAGCCGCGGCAAGATAGGGGATTGCCATCCAGGAAGGCAGTAGTTTGCCGATCGCGGAAATTGGATTTTCGCTGGACGCCAAATCAGGGATTTGGGCGGTAAGCAGTATCCCGGTGAGCATCAGCAGCAGTAAGGGAAGGGCGGCGCCGCTAACAACGGCGAGAAAAATGCTCTTTTCACCGGAATCAGGGCGCTGATCCCGACTATAGTCGGCACCGGCAATAGCCCAACTGATGCCGGTGCCTGCGGCGATAATAGAGACTGCCGGGAGAAAACCGGTCAGCCAACTGCCTGAAGGCAGGGCGAGGATGGCCTGCCAGTCCGCGGTGAATAGCAAATAAATCACTACCAGTAGCGTCATGGCACCAAAGATTCGGGTGATCCATTTTTGCATCATCAGCACGGCATTTTGGCCGAGTACGCTGACCAGCACGGTCAATCCGCCAAACAGGAAAAGCGATAGCGAAGTGGTCGTCAGGCTCTCTTCAAAACCCATGGCGGCAAACAGCGCGACGAGAGTGAGCGTGCCGGTAATGATATTGACCGATTCCCAGCCCATCAGGTTCACCCAGCAAAAGCTGGTGGGCGCGATATTACCGCGTTTGCCAAATATGACGCGGGAAAGTGTCAACGTTGTGGTGCGTCCAATTTTTCCGGCGATGCTGGTGACGCCGACCAGCGCAAAGGAGGCGACTCCTGCGATGGCAGCAAGAATTGACTGCCAGAATGAGAGACCGAATGACACAATAACTGCACCGTAAACAACCCCAAGAATGCCGATATTCGCCGCGCACCAGACGAAAAAGAGCTGTACCGGCTTTTGGTTTTGGTGAATTGGGGGGACCAGACCGATCCCCAACTCCGCCATTCCGGGATCCGCCGTTTGGATATTGCCATCGTATGAAGCTTTGTTGTCCATATTGATGCCCTCTGTGAATTATGCGAAGCGGTAGCCTGCAAGCCGCTGTGCGTAAGGCGCGAAGTTGATGCCGTTGGCCTGATTAATCTGTTGTATATGTTCTTCAGGGAAAGCTTCTATACCATGAAGCGCGCCGCAGATAGCCGTTGCTATCGCACCAATGGTGTCGGTGTCGCCGCCTAAATTTGCCGCCAGCATGGCGCATTTCATGGGCTGCGTTCCTGACAGTTCGACAAGCGCAATTGCTGCCGGGACGGATTCGATAATATCCATGCCGGCACCGATATCTTCGTAAATACGTTCAATGCCTGTCAGGTGGTCAGCCTCTCTGGTCATCATATCTAACGCTAAGTGGATGCGATTCCCGAGAAGTGGACTAAAAGTGGACTCATAATGGCGCTGGGTTTCATTTGCGAGTGATGCCAGCTCGGTTTTGATTAACGGCCACCCGGCACCTTCAATGGCGCGGCTGATGGCCCAGGCAATCACCACCGCGCCGGCAATCGCGATATCTGATTTGTGCGTCGGGAGGCAGGATAGCCGTACTTGCTCAATGAAAAATGTTCTGTCCCTGGTTGGTAGTAGACAGCCCATCGGCGCCACGCGCATTGCTGCACCGTTGGTCACGCCGTTGGCCGCTATCTCATCCAGCACCTGCCCCTGCTCGAGCGCGAGCAGGGAAGCTTTCGAAGTCGGGCCGAGAATATTCTTCTCAAATGCCTCATAGCGTCTGGCCCACAGCAGTATATGTCTGGCGATAGCGAGTGGATCGGTGACGCCGTTGGTTTCATTGAGCGCATCCATCAAAGCGATGCATTGATGCGTGTCATCGGTAAACTCCGCGGCGCTAAATTCACTGGCCGCAATATTCTCTTTCGGTCCGGGAAGGAAACGTTCAATCCAACCAAAATGGTTGATGATTCGACGTTTAGGCCACAGCTCGGAAGGCATTCCCATTGCATCACCCACGGCTTGCCCATAAAGACAGCCAAGGATGCGGCGTTCGGCGGTATAGGTAGGGCGAATATCAGTCATCGACGACTCCCAGCGAGAGGTGAATAAAAGTTGTACTAAAAATAGATCCAGATTAAGTCCAGTTAAAGTCCTTTATAATCACTCTGTGATCGATAGCGCATTCTGATAGCAAATTAGGATCTGGGAGAGCGCGGAGGGGCGTTATGATGGGGCTATAGATTCCAGTATGGATCCACTATGATAAATCCACTGCTGCTTAATCCCTTAAGGCCACTAAATTATGTCGCAACCGCTGTTTGAGTATATAAAAAGGCGCCTGAATGCTGAGGCGCCTGCGCCGCTTTATATTCAATTAAAACAGGCTATTGAAGCTGCAATAGCGGATCGGTTACTGGCTCATGGCAGTATTTTGCCCTCTGAACGCAAAATGTCTCAGGCTCTTGAGCTATCGCGCGTGACGGTGGTTAAAGCGCTGGAGGCGCTACTGGAAGCCGGCTTGGTTATTAAGCGCCACGGGAAAGGCACCGAGGTGAATCTGCCGGTAAGCTATAATCTTGCCAGCGGCGGATTTTCTGCTCAGCTACAAAATTCAGGGATGGTGTCCAACCGGTGGTTGGTGAGGGAAAAATTGGCGGCGGACGATATTCTGGCTCGCGAACTGGAGATCTCGGTCGGAGATCGGGTGGCGAAAATAAAACGCGTGCGTTTAGTTGACGCCCTTCCGGTTTCCATCGAAACCATGTTTATTCCTGAACGTTTTTTGCCTCGCCCGGATTTACTCGAAGGCTCTCTGTATGTCCACTGGGCTGAAAACAATATTTTTCCCGATCTTCAGGATTACTCTCTGACGGTGCATATCCCTTCGGGTGAAGAGCTGAATTTGCTCGATTTACCCCAAGGAGTACCGTTGATGAAAATTACGCTGAAAAGCCGTAACGCTCATGGGGAGGTGCTTGAGTACGGCACCGCGTTTTGCCTGAGTAACTACTTTAATTTTGATTTCAGAGTAAAGCTTCAGTCGTTGCGGGCATAAGCACTGTAGGCACAGTCTGGAAAGATGATACCAGCATCCGGGCGATGCTGGCGTTATTAGCTTTCAGGCGATGAATTGCTGCCACACGGCGGAGAAGGGCATTACCAGTATTAGCGATGGCAGCATATTCGCCGTAGGAAAGGCGCGAATTCCGCAGAGCCGAAAACCTGTCGCCAGCATGATGATGCCCCCGCAGGCCGTAAAATCGGCCACCATCGAGGGATTAATCATCGTCATGATAAAACTGGCGGCAAAAAAGAGAATAACGAAGACAATAAGCTGAGGCACAAAGATGACGGCGATAATGTAGCCGAGTGCGGAGGCAAAAATCGCGGCGGTGAAGAAATCGAGGATAGATTTTGTAAACAGTATCGTTGCATCTCCGGTCATACCTTCCGTTAAGGCACCGAAAATACCGGTGCCGCTGGCGCAGAACAAAATCAATACGGCGATAAATTGATTAGTAAAATCCTCCGCATTGATGCCTGCATCCCCTTTGGTGGGGAATATTTTCTCAATCGGGCCGCGCAGCTTAACGCCTGCGTTTTCGATATGTTTTTCAATATGCGCCAGGCTACCAATAATGGTGCCGACAATGACCGCCAGGGCGATGGGCGGAAGGTTTACCAGTTTGTTGAGGAAAAATACGCCCATGCTGATCGAAATTAATCCGGCAATTAAAGGTAAGGTCTTTTTTAAATGCTCAGGAATAAATCGGTTGAGAGAGGCACCGAAAATTGCACCGACAAGCAGTGAGCCGCTGCAAACAAAAATACCCACTGGCATAGCATCTCCTCCTTTTTGTGTGGCGGATAAATAAAAGGGCCTGATTGCAGGCCCCTTTATCATAATCATGCTTAATTATTTAATATTGAATACGCGGCTGGCGTTGCCCCAGGCGATTTTATTTTTCAGTTCCGTCTCCATTTCCAGCGGATCAAACCAATCGCAGGCTTGATGGATATCTTCGTACGGATAATCGACGGAGAACATCACGCGATCCGGGCCCATAATATCCAGCGCATTTTGCAGAGAATAGGTATTGAAGTGACCGCTGGTGGTGACGATGAAGTTATTCTGCAAATAGTGCATTAACGGTTTTTCCGCTTTACCTAAACCGCAACCGAAGCGCTGACGGTAGAGACGATGCTGAGTACGCGGCAGCATGTGAACCAGGCCTTCACCTAAATGCCCCAGCACCAGATTCAGATTAGGATAACGGTCAAACAGGCCGCTCATCATCAGGCGAATAGCGTGAACTGCGGTTTCCTGGGCAAAACCCCAGGCTGAGCCGATCAGGCTTTCATAGCCGGTGTAGATCCCGCGAGCCGGGCCTTCCAGAGGTTCGCGAGGATGCAGGTAAACCGGGACGTTAAGCTCATTCACTTTATCCCAAAATACCAGCATGGATTCATCATCCAGGTACAGGCCGTGTTCGCTATCCTGAACATTGGTGTAACCGTTAATCAGTGCGCCTTTCATGCCGAGTTTTTTAACCGCACGCTCCAGTTCTTCAGCAGCGGCTTCCGGGTTTTGCAATGCCAGGGTAGCAAAAGCGCTGAATTTATCTGGATTGGGTTTCACATAGCTTTCGACAATGTAGTCGTTAGTTTCACGAGCGAAGGAAACCGCCTCGGATTTATTAAGAATAGACTGCGCGCCAGGTGAAGTTAATGACAAAATAACGTGATCAATATTACGTTGAGCCATTTCGTCAAGCTGGTAACTGCGATCTAATAAACGACGCTCAACGTCTTTCATATAATCAGAGCCATTTCTTGCCGCTTCGCCGGTAGAATCCCAAAGGCTGTTATTTTTAGGTGTTGAAACGTGTTCTTCTAAAGCGATTTTTCCACGCATGATATATTCCTCTGAACTGTTTTTTCGTATGACTTGATGCGAGGAGAATAAGTTTTTTTAGGTATTGATGGCAATAAGAGGAATGTAATACGGGTTATCAAAAAAACTAATACAGTATTATTTTTGAAAGCTTAAAAATTAATAAAGGATGGTATTGCTACCCGTCATAGCAAAGTTGGCGATCAGTGACCGTAACCAGATGTGGCCGGGATCGCGGTGCAGGCGCTGATGCCAGACCTGGCGAATTGCAATTTCCGGCAGTGAGAACGGCAGCGGCCAGCTGCGGCAGGGATAGCGATGGATGATATGGCGCGCCAATTGCTCCGGTACGACGGCGATCAGCTCGCTGCCTGCAACCAGCTCACCCGCGCCTAAAAAGCTGGGCAGCGTAAGGGAGATACGACGTGGCATACCGTACTCATTGAGCAACTTATCAATATCGCCATGTCCGGTACCGTTAACGTGAACCGCCAGATGCTTTTCCAGCCGCCAGTTTTCAGCGGTAAACGTGGAGCAGATTCTGGGGTGATTTTCTGCCGCGAGGCAGACATATGATTGATTAAACAGGCGCTGTTGGTAAACGCTATCCGGTAGCTGCATCAGATAACCGATGGCTAAATCACACTTACCTGACTCGAGAGCACCCAGCGTTTGATCATCAATATTCAGCACTGAAAAGGTAATCGCTTCCGCATTCTGCTGCTGTAATTGCGCTTGCAGCGGCGGTAACAACGTCATCTGGCTGATATCGGTCATGCCGATGGTGAAATTACGCGTGCTGGTTTGCGGGATAAATTCAGGGTTACCAGGCAGTTCGTTATCGACCAACTGAAGAATGGTAAAAATGGTCTGTGCAATATCGTCAGCTCGCGGCGTGGGTATCATTCGCTGCCCGATGCGCACGAACAAGGGGTCGTCAAAATGGTCGCGTAGCTTTTTCAATAGCAGGCTACCGGTAGGCTGACTGATGTTCAGCGCTTCGGCGGCAGACGAAACATTCCCCAGGCGGAATAGGGCGGAAAAAAAACGCAGCGATTTGAAATCCAGTTCTTCCCGCATCATCTCTTCCTGTCAGGACTATTTTGTCGCGCTATCCCCGTTGAGCAGCAGCGGCCAATGGACATAACTTTGCCACTGGCACTCTTGTTCTACCATCTCCCGCCCCAGCGGATGATTTTCCAGCCAACCCTCCGGCAGCGTCAGCGTGAGTTTCTCGCCTTCGGCGGCCAGCGCGATCATCGGCAGCAGGTCGTCGCGTCGACGGCTGGCAAACAGGATCGCCAGACGCAGCAGACGGCACATGTGCTCAGCCACCCTCGGCGGAACTGCGTTCTGTTGATGAATCGAAGAGAGATCGACCGCGTTGGTTTGGTTTAATAACAGCGTTGCGAGCAGCTTTTTTTGCGCAGGTGTGAAACCGGGCAGGTCGAGATTTCGAACGAGCCAGGCCGCGTGCAGAGGCGCTTGCTTATACTCTACGCTCAGGCCTATTTCATGCAGCTGACAGGCACTTTGCAGCAGATCGAAGCATAATGGCTCAATATCCCAACTATTTTCCACCTGACGAACAAAATGCGCGGACAGCTGTGCAACGCGCTGCGCCTGCTCGGTATCCACCAGAAACCGACGCTGAATATTACGCAGCGTGCGGCTACGAATATCCTGATCGACCGACAGATGCAGCATGCCGTAGACAAGACCTTCACGCAGTGCCCCACCCGCGAGGGTCATACACTGAATGTTCAGCTCACTGAAAATGGCCATCAGTATTGCCAGACCGCTCGGGAAGACTAACGCCCGTTCGAGCGTTAAGCCTTCAATCTCAAGCTCTTCCAGACGACCGCACTGAATCGCGCGCTGTTTGAGCTGTTGTAGTTTGGCTAAGGTGATGCGTTCATCCATCCCCTGCGCCATCATGATTTCCTGCAAGGCCTGAACGGTGCCTGAGGCACCGACGCACACTTTCCAGCCGTGATAGCGCAGAACATCGGCCACGGGGCGCAGCACTTCGCGCGCGGCGGTTTCGGCAAGGTCAAAATTTTCTTTGGTGAGACTGCGATCGGCGAAGTAGCGCTCCAGCCAGGTGACGCAGCCCATCGACAGGCTGAAAAGCGAGGTGGTTTGCGCGCCGGTTCCGGTAACCAGCTCAGTACTGGCTCCGCCGATATCCACGACCAGACGCTGGTCCGCGCCGCCAGTGGTATGCGCAACGCCCTGATAAATCAGACGTGCTTCCTCTTCTCCGCTGATGACCTGCACCGGGCAGCCGAGGATTTCCCGCGCTTTTTCCAGAAACTCTCCGGCGTTCACTGCCAGGCGCAGCGTCGCGGTGGCGACCACGCGAATTTGCGCTGGAGGTATATCTTGCAGGCGTTCGGCAAACAGACGTAAACATTGCCAGCCGCGCTCCATTGCTTCTGCGGAGAGCGTATTGTCGCTATTCAGACCGGCAGCCAAACGCACTTTGCGTTTAATACGACTGAGGGTCTGGATGCTCCCCGCCACCTCGCGTACAACCAACATATGAAAGCTATTGGAACCCAGGTCGATAGCTGCATAGAGCGAGGTGGAGCTCATACACTTCATCCTTCAAATTGCCTCTGTGTTGGCTGCGTTCTCTTACCCGAATCACTCACCAGAGTAAGCTCATCGGGATTCGTTCTCTTGCCGCCTTGATGCAACTTGAATGATTTTGTGTACGGCATATTGCTTTAACCTGAACGACGACGGTTACGTGGCGGACCGTTACGGCGTGGACCGTTACCCGGACGCGGACGCGTCAGGCGAAGCGCCCTTGGCAGATCGGTCATGAGCGCATCTGGATTGTATTTGCTCACCGGAATCGAATGTCCAATATAGGTTTCGATAGCCGGCAGGTTCAACGCGTACTCTTCACAAGCTAGGCTGATTGAGTGACCGCTAGCGCCAGCGCGTCCGGTACGACCGATGCGGTGAACGTAGTCTTCACAATCGTCCGGTAGGTCGTAGTTAAAGACGTGAGTAACCGCTGGGATATGCAGACCACGTGCGGCTACATCTGTCGCCACCAGGATATCGATATCGCCACGGGTGAACTCTTCGAGAATTCGTAGACGTTTTTTCTGCGCGACGTCACCGGTCAACAGGCCGACGCGATGCCCGTCTGCTGCCAGATGGCCCCAGACATCCTCACAGCGGTGTTTGGTATTGGCGAAGATAATTGCACGATCGGGCCACTCTTCTTCCAGCAGCGTCTGCAGCAAGCGCATTTTTTCTTCGTTGGAAGGATAGAATAACTCTTCTTTAATACGGTGACCTGTTTTCTGCTCCGGCTCGACTTCAACGTATTCGGCGTTGTTCATTTGCTCGAACGCCAGTTCACGCACGCGATAAGAAAGGGTGGCAGAAAACAGCATGTTCAGGCGCTGATTGGCCGGCGGCATACGACGGAACAGCCAACGAATATCTTTAATAAAGCCGAGATCGTACATGCGATCGGCTTCGTCGAGGACAACAACCTGAATGGCGCCGAGGTTGATATGGTTCTGTTTGGCGTAGTCGATAAGGCGACCGGTGGTACCGATCAGAATATCAACGCCGCTTTCCAGTACTTTCAACTGCTTGTCGTAGCCGTCGCCGCCGTATGCGAGGCCGAGCTTCAGACCGGCAGTCTGTGCCAGCGGTTCTGCATCAGCGTGGATCTGCACTGCCAGTTCACGGGTCGGAGCCATGATCAGCGCGCGCGGCTGGTTGACCTGGCGGTCAGCAATGGCCGGGTGAGTGAGAAGATAATGAAACGTTGACGTAAGAAACGCCATCGTTTTACCGGTACCGGTTTGCGCCTGCCCGGCAACATCACGACCTTCCAGCGTCAGCGGGAGAGCGAGTGCCTGGATGGGTGTGCAATTATGAAACCCTTTTGTTTCAAGGGCTTCAATCACTGCCGGGTGCAGGGCGAAGTCGGAAAACTTCTGTTCTGTTAAGTGTGTTTTGCTCATAGTGTGGTAGAATATCAGCTAACTATTGCATTAAGAAAGCGTATCCGGTGAAATAACGTCAACCTTTCGTTGGCTATGCATGAAATGACTCAAGGTGCGTCTGCGGCAACTGAACGAATCCTCGAAAGCTTAGACTACTTAAGCGAGCCGGGGTGACAAATCTGCGATAAGCCGGTTTGAATACAGATTGCTTTGACTCCTGAGCGGCGAGGTCCATGATGGGCCGTGTCGCGCAGGTGGCTTAAAGGGGCATCCTGAAAATAGCGTGCATAACGTAGCATCGACACGTCGTTGATGACTGCGACACCAACACACCAGGCTTATTCCTGTGGAGTTAAATATGAGCGATAAAATTATTCACCTGACTGACGACAGTTTTGACACGGACGTACTCAAGGCTGACGGGCTAACCCTCGTCGATTTCTGGGCAGAGTGGTGTGGTCCGTGCAAAATGATCGCCCCGATTCTGGATGAGATCGCTGAAGAGTATCAGGGCAAACTGACCATTGCGAAACTGAACATCGATCAGAACCCGGGTACTGCGCCGAAATACGGCATTCGCGGCATCCCGACTCTGCTGCTGTTCAAAAATGGCGAAGTTGCAGCAACCAAAGTTGGCGCGCTGTCCAAAGGCCAGTTGAAAGAGTTCCTCGACGCCAACCTGGCGTAAGCGATTTGCTATTCCGGCGTCCAGACTCCTATTTTTTGCGGATCTCTGGACGCCCGGCAAGAGTCGTGCTAAGTTAATTCCAGACTTCGTTTTAAACATACCTTTGTTTGAATCTTGTTTTACCCAAAGCATCCCGCAAAAAATGCGCGTGAAGCTAATAATTCCGGGCTTATCACTCATTCCGTCTAGTCGTTTCAGTTCTGCGTTCTTTCCTGTGACCAGGCGACGTACAGACACGAGATGAAAGCCGTTAACAGGCATGGATGTTCCTGCCATACCATTCACAACATTAAGTTCGAGTTTTACCCCGAGTTTAAGAACCCACACCATTATGAATCTTACCGAATTAAAGAATACGCCGGTTTCTGAGCTGATTACTCTCGGCGAAAATATGGGTCTGGAAAACCAGGCACGTATGCGCAAGCAGGACATCATTTTTGCCATCCTGAAGCAGCACGCAAAGAGTGGCGAAGATATCTTTGGCGACGGTGTGCTGGAGATACTACAGGACGGATTTGGTTTCCTCCGTTCTGGAGACAGCTCCTACCTCGCCGGTCCTGATGACATCTACGTATCCCCTAGCCAAATCCGCCGTTTCAACCTCCGCACTGGTGACACCATTTCCGGTAAGATTCGTCCTCCTAAAGAGGGTGAGCGTTACTTTGCATTGTTGAAAGTTAACGAAGTTAACTACGACAAGCCGGAAAACGCGCGTAATAAGATTCTGTTCGAGAACTTAACGCCGCTGCACGCAAACTCACGTCTGCGTATGGAGCGTGGTAACGGTTCTACGGAAGACTTAACTGCTCGCGTCCTGGATCTGGCATCGCCGATCGGTCGTGGTCAGCGTGGTCTGATTGTTGCACCGCCGAAAGCGGGTAAAACCATGCTGCTGCAGAACATTGCGCAGAGCATTGCGTACAACCATCCTGATTGTGTGCTGATGGTACTGCTGATCGACGAACGTCCGGAAGAAGTAACCGAGATGCAGCGTCTGGTGAAAGGTGAAGTTATTGCTTCCACCTTTGACGAACCAGCATCCCGCCACGTTCAGGTTGCGGAAATGGTTATCGAGAAAGCGAAACGTCTGGTTGAACACAAGAAAGACGTTATCATCCTGCTCGACTCCATCACCCGTCTGGCTCGTGCCTACAACACCGTCGTACCGGCTTCCGGTAAAGTTTTGACCGGTGGTGTTGACGCCAACGCCCTGCATCGTCCGAAGCGTTTCTTCGGTGCTGCGCGTAACGTGGAAGAGGGCGGCAGCCTGACGATTATCGCTACGGCTCTGGTCGATACCGGCTCTAAAATGGATGAAGTTATCTATGAAGAGTTTAAAGGTACCGGCAACATGGAACTGCACCTCTCGCGTAAGATCGCTGAAAAACGCGTCTTCCCGGCTATCGACTACAACCGTTCCGGTACGCGTAAAGAAGAGCTGCTCACCACTCAGGAAGAGCTGCAGAAGATGTGGATCCTGCGTAAAATCATCCATCCGATGGGTGAAATTGACGCGATGGAGTTCCTCATCAATAAACTGGCGATGACCAAAACTAACGATGACTTCTTCGACATGATGAAGCGCTCGTAAGTTAAAAAAAACCAGAGAACGCCACGCTATTGCGTGGCGTTTTGTTTTCTGGGTTTGTATGATCCAGAAAGGGAAAACAAAGCGGGTGTTATCGTATGATGTGTGCGGCACAATATCAGGCAGAGAGAACTTTAACAGACTAAAATCTATACAATAAATTTGTAATGTTCTGCTTTACCCCTTCAGGAGTTGAGACATCATCGTTATACTTCCCGGATTAACTATGCTGAGAGCACATGCGTTGTGAATTTACTCACTGCTATTACTGAATTAATCAGTATTTTCTTATTCACTACCCTATTTATATTTGTTGCTCGTAAGGCGGCAAAAAGAGTTGGGTTGGTGGATAAACCTAACTATCGCAAACGGCATCAGGGTTTGATTCCGTTAGTCGGTGGTATCTCAGTTTATGCAGGTATTTGTTTTACGTTTGCTATCGCAGATTATTATATCCCCCACGCGCGGTTATATCTGTCTTGCGCCGGGGTGCTTGTGCTGGTTGGTGCACTGGACGACCGCTTTGATATCAGTGTAAAAATTCGCGCGGTTATTCAGGCCGCCATCGCCGTCATTATGATGACGGTCGGTAATCTTCATCTTAGTAGCCTGGGTTTTATTTTTGGTTCGTGGGAGCTGGTGCTCGGCCCTTTCGGATTCTTCCTCACGCTTTTCGCCGTTTGGGCTGCGATCAATGCCTTCAATATGGTTGATGGTATTGATGGTCTGCTTGGCGGTCTCTCCTCTGTCTCTTTCGCGGCGACGGGCATCATTCTGTGGTTTGATGGTCAATACAGCCTGGCGATGTGGTGTTTTGCGATGATCGCCGCCATTTTGCCCTATATTTTACTTAACCTCGGTGCGCTTGGTCGTCGCTACAAGGTCTTTATGGGTGATGCCGGCAGTACCATGATTGGCTTCACTATCATCTGGATCCTGCTGGAGACCACGCAAGGCAAAACGCACCCCATTAGCCCGGTTACCGCGCTGTGGATTATTGCCATTCCGTTGATGGATATGGTGGCGATTATGTATCGCCGCCTGCGTAAAGGGATGAGTCCGTTCTCCCCGGACCGTCAACACATTCATCATTTAATCATGCGTGCCGGGTTTACTTCCCGCCAGGCATTCGTGCTGATCACCCTGGCTGCCGCGTTGCTGGCGCTGGTAGGCGTGGTGGCGGAATACACCCGTATTGTTCCTGAGTGGGTGATGTTGATACTGTTTTTGTTAGCCTTCTTCCTTTATGGCTACTGCATTAAACGCGCCTGGAAAGTGGCGCGTCTGGTTAAGCGCATTAGACGCAGAATACGGCGACACAGCAGCAATAATCCAAATTAACCAAGTAAGTCTGGGGACGTGATGACTCAACCATTACCGGGAGCACGAGCAGTGAACGTTGAGAATGAGCTGGATATTCGCGGGTTGTTTCGCGCCTTATGGGCAGGAAAAAGCTGGATAGCAGGTACGGCAGTGCTCTTTGCGCTGATTGTTCTGGTTTATACCTTTTTTGCTCGCCAGGAGTGGAGCGCAACGGCGATTACTGACCGGCCAACAGTGAATATGCTGGGCGGCTACTATTCGCAGCAGCAGTTCTTACGCAATCTCGACATCAAGGCCAATCTTGTATCGGTCGATCAACCTTCGGTAATGGACGAGGCGTACAAAGAGTTCATTATGCAGCAGGCGTCCTGGGATACCCGGCGCGACTTCTGGCTGCAAACGGATTACTACAAACAGCGCCAGTCGGGCAACGCTCGCGCGGATGCTGCATTGTTGGATGACCTGATCAACGACATTCAGTTTATGCCCGGCGATGCGCTAAAAAGCGTCAATGATAGCGTGAAGCTAACGGCCGAAACGGCACCGGATGCTAACAACTTGCTGCGTCAGTATGTCGCTTTCGCCAGCCAGCGTGCGGCAGGGCATCTGAACGATGAACTGAAAGGTGCATGGGCGGCGCGGACCGTGCAGATGAAAGCGCAGGTAAAGCGACAGGAAGAGGTGGCTCGCGAGATTTTCAATCGCCGCAACCATAGCGTGGAGCAGGCGCTGAAAGTCGCACAACAGCACAACATTTCTCGCAGCGAAACCGATGTTCCGCCTGACCAACTGCCAGATTCGGAACTGTTTTTACTGGGGCGGCCGATGCTGCAGGCTCGACTGGAAAACCTACAGGCAGTGGGGCCGGAATACGATATCGACTATGACCAAAGCCGAGCAATGCTAACAACATTGAACGTTGGGCCAACGCTGGACCCGCGTTTTCAGACTTACCGGTATTTGCGAACACCTGAAGAACCTGTAAAACGCGATAGCCCGCGCCGCGTATTTCTGATGGTGATGTGGGGGATTGTGGGCGCGCTCATCGGCGCAGGCGTTGCGTTATCGCGTCGCCGTATCCAGTGAATGCAGCCTGTGATGAAGGACATTCGGCCTTCATCACCTAATCGAAGAGAATCGATGTGAAAGTACTAACCGTATTTGGCACGAGACCAGAAGCCATCAAGATGGCGCCTCTGGTACATGCGCTGGCAAGGGATCCTCATTTTGAGGCGAAAGTTTGCGTGACCGCGCAGCATCGGGAGATGCTCGATCAGGTGTTGAAACTTTTTTCTATTGTTCCGGATTATGACCTCAACATAATGCAGCCGGGTCAGGGGTTGACGGAGATTACCTGCCGCATCCTTGAGGGGTTAAAGCCGGTGCTGGAGTCATTCAAACCGGACGTCGTGCTGGTGCATGGCGACACTACCACCACGATGGCGGCGAGCCTGGCGGCTTTCTATCAACGTATCCCGGTGGGTCATGTCGAAGCAGGGTTACGCACGGGCGATTTGAATTCGCCGTGGCCGGAAGAGGGGAACCGCACGTTAACCGGACGGTTGGCGACGTACCATTTTGCGCCGACGGAAACCTCGCGACAGAACCTGCTGCAGGAGAACATTGCGGATGCTCAAATTACGGTCACGGGTAACACGGTGATTGATGCGTTGTTCTGGGTACGCGATCGCGTGTTGAGCAACGAAGCGTTAAGCAGTGAACTGACCGAGCGCTATTCCTTCCTTGGCAATGGCAAGAAGATGATCCTGGTTACCGGGCATCGTCGGGAGAGCTTCGGTCGCGGTTTTGAGCAAATCTGCCATGCGCTGGCGGAAATTGCTGCTAATAACCCGGACGTACAAATTGTTTACCCGGTTCATCTGAACCCGAACGTCAGCGAACCGGTTAACCGCATTCTCGGCCATGTTGATAACGTCATGCTGATTGAGCCGCAGGACTATCTGCCGTTTGTCTGGTTGATGAATCGCGCATGGCTGATTCTCACAGACTCCGGCGGTATTCAGGAGGAAGCGCCGTCGCTTGGCAAGCCGGTGCTGGTGATGCGTGAAATGACTGAGCGCCCGGAAGCCGTCAGTGCTGGCACCGTGCGCCTGGTGGGTACTGACAGCCAGCGCATCGTCGATGAGGTCACGCGCTTACTGCAAGATGAGTCCGCGTATCAAGCCATGAGCCGGGCGCATAACCCGTACGGCGATGGACAAGCGTGTCATCGTATTTTGTCCGCACTTAAAAATAATCAGGTAACGCTATGAGCTTTTCTACCATTTCGGTAATTGGCCTTGGGTATATTGGCCTGCCAACTGCAGCCGCCTTCGCCTCCCGGCAAAAGCGGGTGGTCGGCGTTGATATCAATCAACATGCCGTGGAGACCATTAACCGTGGTGAAATTCATATCGTGGAGCCGGATCTGGCGAGTGTCGTCAAAACGGCGGTCGAGCAGGGTTATCTGAGCGCCACCACCGCGCCGGTGGAAGCCGACGCTTACCTGATTGCGGTACCGACGCCGTTTAAAGACCTGCATGAGCCAGATATGGTTTTCGTTGAATCGGCGGCCAAATCTATCGCGCCGACGCTGAAGAAAGGCTCGCTGGTGATCCTCGAATCCACTTCCCCTGTCGGCTCAACCGAGCAAATGGCAGGCTGGCTGGCGGAAATACGCCCAGATCTGAGCTTCCCGCAGCAGGTCGGCGAAGCGGCGGATGTGAATATCGCCTACTGCCCGGAGCGCGTACTGCCGGGACAGGTCATGGTTGAGCTGATTAAGAACGATCGCGTGATCGGTGGAATGTCCCCGATTTGCTCCGCCCGCGCCAGCGAGCTGTATAAAATTTTCCTCGAAGGGGAATGCGTGGTGACCAACTCGCGCACCGCCGAGATGTGCAAGCTGACCGAAAACAGCTTCCGCGACGTCAATATTGCGTTTGCCAATGAACTCTCGCTGATTTGCGCCGATCAGGGGATTAACGTCTGGGAACTGATTCGCCTGGCGAATCGCCATCCGCGCGTCAATATTCTCCAGCCCGGTCCGGGCGTTGGCGGCCACTGCATCGCGGTCGACCCGTGGTTTATCGTGGCGCAGAACCCGCAGCAGGCGCGGCTTATCCGCACCGCGCGCGAGGTGAACGACCATAAACCAGAATGGGTGATCGACCAGGTTAAAGCGCGGGTTGCCGACTGCCTTGCGGCCAGCAATAAGCGCGCCAGCGAGCTGAAAATCGCCTGCTTCGGCCTCGCATTTAAACCCAATATCGATGACCTGCGTGAAAGTCCGGCTATGGCGATTGCCGCGCAAATCGCCCGCTGGCATGGCGGCGAGACGTTGGTTGTTGAACCGAATATTCATCAATTGCCGCAGAAACTCGACGGTCTGTGCACTCTGGCGCAACTGGACGATGCGCTGGCGAACGCCGATGTGCTGGTGATGTTGGTCGATCATAATGAGTTTAAAGCAATTAGCGGAGATAGCGTCAGCCAGCAGTTTATCGTCGATACCAAAGGGGTCTGGCGGTGAGAACGATTCTGGTCACCGGCGGAGCCGGGTTTATCGGTTCGGCGGTGGTACGCGAAATTATCACTGAGACCGCCGATAACGTGGTGGTCGTTGATAAGCTGACCTACGCCGGGAATCTGATGTCGCTGGCACCTGTTGCTCAGGATGCTCGCTTTGCCTTTGAGCAGGTGGATATCTGCGATCGAGCGGAGCTGGATCGCGTATTTAGCCATCATCAGCCCGATATCGTGATGCACCTGGCCGCCGAAAGCCACGTTGACCGCTCAATCGATGGTCCAGCGGCGTTTATTGAAACCAATATCGTCGGTACCTATACGCTGCTGGAAGCGACGCGGGCTTACTGGAATGGGCTCAAGGATGACCAAAAATCGGCCTTTCGCTTCCACCACATCTCGACGGATGAGGTCTATGGCGACTTGCATGATAGCAATGCCTTTTTTATCGAAACCACGCCTTATGCGCCAAGCAGCCCCTATTCGGCGTCGAAGGCCAGCAGCGACCATCTGGTGCGCGCATGGCAGCGCACCTATGGCCTGCCGACGCTGGTCACCAACTGTTCGAATAACTACGGCCCCTATCATTTCCCGGAAAAACTCATTCCGCTGACCATCCTCAATGCGCTGGCTGGCAAGCCGCTGCCGGTTTACGGCAACGGGCAGCAGATTCGCGACTGGCTGTATGTGGAAGATCACGCCAGGGCGCTGTATCGGGTGGCGACGAGCGGTGAGCCGGGCGAAACTTACAATATCGGCGGCCATAACGAACGGAAGAATATCGAGGTGGTGGAAACCATTTGCGATCTGCTGGAGGAGCTAGCGCCGCACAAACCGAATGGCCTGGGGCGCTATCGCGATCTCATCACCTTCGTTGCTGACCGTCCTGGACACGATCTGCGTTATGCCATCGATGCGACGAAAATTGAGCGTGAGCTGGGCTGGACGCCGGACGAAACGTTTACCAGCGGGATGCGCAAAACCGTTCAGTGGTACCTGGCCAATGAAGCCTGGTGGCAGCAGGTGCTGGATGGCAGTTATCAAGGCGAACGCCTGGGGCTGCAAGCCTGAGTGCTTGAGGGGGAAAAATGAAAGGTATTATCCTGGCAGGCGGTTCTGGTACCCGCCTGCATCCGATCACGCGCGGCGTCTCAAAGCAGCTGCTACCCATCTACGACAAGCCGATGATCTACTACCCGCTCTCGGTGCTGATGCTGGCCGGGATCCGCGAAGTCTTGATTATCACCACGCCGGATGACCAGCGCGATTTTCAGCGCCTGCTTGGCGATGGTTCGGAGTTCGGCGTGCAGTTAAGCTATGCCGCCCAGCCTAGCCCGGACGGATTAGCGCAGGCGTTTATCATCGGCGAGGAGTTCCTCAACGGCGAACCCTCATGCCTGGTGCTGGGCGACAACATCTTTTTCGGTCAGGGTTTTAGTCCGAAGCTGCGCAGCGTAGCGGGCCGCACAACCGGGGCGACGGTGTTCGGCTATCAGGTCATGGATCCTGAACGCTTTGGCGTGGTGGAGTTTGATGACGATTTTCGCGCAATCTCGCTGGAAGAGAAGCCAAAGCAGCCCAAATCCAACTGGGCGGTGACCGGTCTCTATTTCTACGACGGCAAAGTGACGGAGTACGCGAAAAAGGTTAAACCCTCGGCGCGCGGCGAACTGGAGATTACCTCCATCAATCAAATGTACCTCGACGATGGCGCATTGACAGTGGAGTTACTGGGCCGTGGTTTTGCCTGGCTGGATACCGGCACGCACGACAGCCTGATTGAAGCCAGCATGTTTGTACAAACCGTTGAAAAACGCCAGGGTTTCAAAATTGCCTGTCTGGAGGAGATCGCCTGGCGTAACGGTTGGCTGGACGACGACGGCGTCAAACGTGCGGCGAAGCAACTGGAAAAAACCGGCTACGGCCAATATTTACTGGATCTTCTCCGTGCCCGCCCGCGCCAGTATTGATCCCCTGGCGTGGGAAAACCGCTTCTTTGGCGTCAACAGCGCTATTTTGCGTTTTGGCACTGACGCGCCGCTGCTGACCGCGCAAGCGTTGTCCGGATGGTCGCGGGTGCAGGCGAAAGTCGCGGCGGATGATACCGCCCGCCTGGATGCGCTGCAGGCATTAGGCTT
Organism: Klebsiella sp. MISC125; assembly: GCF_051131775.1. NCBI lineage: Bacteria > Pseudomonadati > Pseudomonadota > Gammaproteobacteria > Enterobacterales > Enterobacteriaceae > Klebsiella > Klebsiella sp. MISC125. The sequence goes on along the minus strand of NZ_CP180448.1, from coordinate 6,005,918 downwards.
TCGGCTGGTGGAGGGGGAGGTCGATCTTGCGCTTGCGCTGACTGCCTCTGATGATGTCGGAGCTGAGCTGGCGACAGAGGCGGATATTCCCCGGCTGCGCGAGCTGGCGGCGCTGGCCTTTGCTCAGAGCCGTTTTCGCGCCCCCTGGTATGCTGCCGATGCCAGCGGTCGTTTCTACGCCCAGTGGATTGAAAACGCGGTGCGGGGGACTTTCGATCACCAGTGCCTGATTTTTCGCGCGCCCGATGGCGATATCCGCGCGTTTGTCTCTCTGCGCCAGCTCAACGAAGGCGAGGCAAGGATTGGCCTGTTAGCCGGACGCGGAGCCGGAGCGGAACTGATGCAGGCGGCACGGCACTGGGCCGCGCTGCGTGAACTGACTACATTGCGGGTGGCGACCCAGATGGGCAACACCGCCGCGCTTAAACGTTACATTCTTAGCGGTGCGAATGTGGAAAGCGCCGCGTACTGGTTATACAGGTGAAATGATGATTCCATTTAACGCGCCGCCGGTGGTGGGAACCGAACTTGATTATATGCAGTCCGCAATGGGCAGCGGCAAGCTGTGCGGCGATGGCGGTTTTACCCGCCGCTGCCAGCAGTGGATGGAGCAGCGCTTCGGCACGGTAAAAGCGTTGTTGACGCCGTCCTGCACGGCCTCATTAGAGATGGCCGCGCTGCTGCTGGATATCCAGCCGGGCGATGAAGTGATTATGCCGAGCTACACCTTCGTCTCCACCGCCAACGCCTTCGTGCTGCGCGGAGCGAAAATCGTCTTTGTCGATATTCGTCGCGATACCATGAATATCGATGAAACGCTGATTGAAGCGGCAATCACCGAAAAAACCCGGGCGATTGTGCCGGTCCACTATGCGGGCGTGGCCTGCGAGATGGACACTATTATGGCCATCGCCAACAAACACGACCTGTTTGTGGTGGAAGATGCCGCCCAGGGCGTGATGTCGACTTACAAAGGCCGGGCGCTCGGCACCATCGGTCATATTGGCTGCTTCAGCTTCCATGAAACCAAAAACTACACCGCGGGCGGTGAAGGCGGCGCGACGCTGATTAACGATCGTAAGCTGGTGGAGCGTGCGGAGATCATTCGCGAAAAAGGCACCAACCGCAGCCAGTTCTTCCGTGGTCTGGTGGATAAATACACCTGGCGCGATATTGGCTCCAGCTACCTGATGTCCGATCTACAGGCGGCCTATCTATGGGCACAGCTGGAAGCGGCGGAGCGTATTAACCAGCAGCGCCTGACGCTATGGCAGAGCTACTATGACGCGCTGTTGCCGCTGGCGCGCGCCGGTCGCATTGACCTGCCGACTATCCCGGCTGATTGCGGGCAAAACGCGCACATGTTTTATATCAAGCTGCGCGATATTGACGATCGCAGCAAGCTGATCGCCTGGCTGAAAGAAGCGGAGATTCTGGCAGTGTTCCACTATATTCCACTGCATAGCTGCCCGGCGGGGGAGAACTTCGGCGTGTTCCACGGTGCGGATCGTTATACCACCCAGGAGAGCGAGCGCCTGCTGCGCCTGCCGTTGTTCTACAATTTGTCGGCGGTAAACCAGCGTACAGTGATTAACTCGCTGCTGAGCTATTTCTCCTGATATGTCGCTGGCTAAAGCTTCTCTGTGGACAGCCGCGTCCACGTTGGTCAAAATCGGGGCGGGACTGCTGGTAGTTAAACTGCTGGCGGTATCGTTCGGCCCGGCAGGGGTGGGTCAGGCGGGTAACTTCCGCCAACTGGTGACCGTACTTGGCGTGTTGGCTGGCGCCGGGATCTTTAACGGCGTGACTAAGCTGGTGGCTCAGCATCATGACGATCGTCAGCAGCTGAATAAAGTCGTTGGTACCTCTTCGGCGATGGTGCTCGGTTTTTCAACTCTGCTGGCACTGATTTTTCTGCTGGCGGCTGCGCCGATAAGCCAGGGACTATTTGGTCATCAGCAATACCAAAACATGGTCCGCCTGGTGGCGCTAGTGCAGATGGGAATTGCCTGGGCGAACTTCCTGTTAGCGCTGATGAAAGGTTTTCGCGATGCGGCGGGCAACGCGCTATCGCTGATCGCCGGGAGCCTGATTGGCGTGGCGGCATACTATGCCTGCTACCGTTTCGGTGGCTATCAGGGCGCATTGCTCGGCCTGGCGCTGGTGCCTGCTCTGGTGGTGGTTCCGGCGGCTATCGTGCTGTGGCGGCGCGGTAATATCCCGCTGAGTGCGCTGCGTCCGCGCTGGGACAATGGCCTGGCGGGACAGCTGTCGAAGTTTACCCTGATGGCGCTGATCACCTCGGTGACGCTGCCAGTCGCCTACGTGATGATGCGTAACCTGCTGGCGGCCCATTATGGCTGGGAGGCGGTGGGGATCTGGCAAGGCGTCAGCAGCATTTCCGACGCCTATTTGCAGTTTATTACCGCTTCGTTTAGCGTGTACCTGCTGCCTACGCTCTCTCGCCTGACTGCCAAAGCGGACATTACCCGCGAGATTGGCAAATCGCTGAAATTTGTCCTCCCGGCGGTAGCGGCCGCGAGCTTAACCGTGTGGTTGCTGCGCGACTTCGCCATCTGGCTACTTTTTTCTGACCGCTTTACGGCGATGCGCGATCTCTTCGCCTGGCAACTGGTGGGAGATGTGCTGAAGGTTGGGGCGTATGTTTATGGCTATCTGGTGATCGCCAAGGCCTCGCTGCGTTTTTATATTCTGACGGAAATCAGCCAGTTCACGCTGTTGACCGCATTCTCGCACTGGCTTATCCCGGCGCACGGCGCAATCGGCGCGGCGCAGGCGTATATGGCTACTTATATTGTTTATTTCGCTCTCTGTAGCGGCGTGTTTTTACTTTGGCGTAAACGGGTATGACAGCACTGATACATGTATTGGGATCGGATATCCCTCACCATAACCAGACCGTTCTGCGGTTCTTTAATGACGAGCTGGCCGTCGATGACGAGCAGGCTCGTACGTTTATGGTCGTCGGTGATGCGACAGGAATTCGCGAAGCGTATCCCGCGCTATCCATCACCTGCTTTGCAGGGAAAAAGTCGCTGGCACAGGCGGTTATTGCGCTGGCAAAGGCCAACCGGCAGCAGCGCTTTTTCTTTCATGGCCAGTTCAATACCGGGCTGTGGCTGGCGTTGCTCAGCGGTGGGATCCGCCCGGCGCAGTTTAACTGGCATATCTGGGGCGCGGATCTGTATGAGAATTCCGCCAGCCTGAAGTTTCGCCTGTTTTATCCGCTACGGCGTATGGCGCAGGGGCGAGTAGGGCGAGTATTTGCCACCCGAGGCGACCTGAGCTGGTTTGCTGCGTGTCATGCGCGCGTGCCCGGTGAATTGCTTTACTTCCCGACCCGTATGGACCCGGCGCTGAATTCTCTGGCGGATAGCGCCCCGCGCGGCGAGACGCTGACTATTCTGGTGGGCAATTCCGGCGATCGCAGCAATGAACATATTGCGGCGCTGCGCGCGATTCACCAGCAGTTTGGCGATACGGTCAACGTTGTCGTGCCGATGGGCTATCCGGCCAATAATAGCGACTACATCAACGAAGTCCGCGAGGCCGGCGCGGTGCTGTTTAGCCCGCAGCATCTTCAGGTGCTGGGTGACAAGCTGGCGTTCGATGATTACCTTGCCCTGCTGCGCCGCTGCGATCTCGGCTACTTCCTGTTTGCCCGCCAGCAGGGTATCGGTACGCTGTGCCTGCTGATTCAGGCGGGGATCCCCTGCGTACTGAATCGGGATAACCCATTCTGGCAGGATATGTCAGAGCAGCATATTCCGGTACTCTTTACCGGCGATACGCTGGATGTGGGCGTTGTACGTGAAGCGCAGCGGCAACTGGCCAGTGTGGATAAAAATCAGATTGCCTTCTTTCGTCCAAATTACCTGGCGGGCTGGCAACGAGCGTTGCGGATTGCCGCGGGGGAGGGCGCATGACATTAATGCAATTTAGCGGGCTGCTGATGGTCTGGCTGCTGTCGACGCTATTTATCGCCACCGCGACTTACTTTGAATTTCGCCGCGTACGTTTCAACTTCAACGTCTTTTTCTCGTTGCTGTTCTTGCTGACCTTTTTCTTCGGCTTCCCGTTGACCAGCATTCTGGTGTTCCGTTTCGATGTGGCAGTGGCCCCGCCGGAAATTCTGCTGCAAACCCTGCTGGTCGCAGTCTGTTTTTACGCGGTTTACTACGTCACCTATAAAACGCGGTTGCGCCCGGCGACCCAGAGTCATCAGCATCGCCCATTGTTTACCATGAACCGCGTGGAGACCCATCTGACCTGGGTCATTCTGCTGGGCCTGGCCCTGCTTTGCGTCGGGATCTTTTTTGCGCATAACGGCTTCCTGTTATTCCGGCTCAACTCCTATAGCCAGATCTTCTCCAGCGAAGTCTCCGGCGTGGCGCTAAAACGCTTTTTCTACTTTTTCATTCCGGCGATGCTGGTGGTCTATTTTCTGCGTCAGGATTATAAGGCGTGGATTTTTTTCCTCGTCAGCACCGTCGCGTTTGGCCTGCTGACCTACGCTATCGTCGGTGGCACCCGTGCGAACATTATCATCGCTTTTGCCATTTTCCTGTTTATCGGCATTATTCGCGGCTGGATTAGTTTGTGGATGCTGGCGGCGGCGGGCGTGCTGGGTATCGTCGGTATGTTCTGGCTGGCGCTCAAGCGCTATGGCATGAACGTGAGCGGTGACGAGGCGTTTTATACTTTCCTCTATCTGACCCGCGATACCTTCTCGCCGTGGGAAAATCTGGCTTTGCTGCTGCAAAACTACGACAAGATTGAGTTCCAGGGCCTGGCGCCAATCATTCGCGATTTTTACGTCTTTATCCCCAGTTGGTTATGGCACGGTCGTCCGACAATGGTGCTCAATACCGCTAACTATTTCACCTGGGAAGTGCTGAATAACCATTCTGGCCTGGCGATTTCGCCGACTCTGATTGGCTCACTGGTGGTGATGGGCGGCGTCTGGTTTGTACCGCTGGGCGCGGTGGCGGTTGGGCTAATCATTAAATGGTTTGACTGGCTTTACGAGCTTGGCAACCGGGAGACGAACCGCTATAAAGCGGCGATCCTGCACAGTTTTTGTTTCGGCGCTATCTTCAATATGATTGTGCTGGCGCGCGAAGGGCTGGATTCATTCGGCTCCCGCGTGGTTTTTTTCCTTGTTATCTTTGGTCTCTGCTTGCTGGCGGCAAAGCTGCTGTACTGGTTCCTGGATAGCGTAGGACTGATTCATAAGCGGGTTAAACCGCTGACGCAACCTCAAGTCTGATAAGGGTGTACATGACTGGGACTACATCCGCGCCGTTGTATCTGCTGAGAGGCTTGCAACTCATTGGTTGGCGCGATATGCAACACGCTCTGGATTATCTGTACGGCGATGGTGAGCTCCGCAAGGGGACGCTGGTTGCAATTAATGCAGAGAAGATGCTGGCGGTAGAAGACAACCCCGAGGTTCGGGCGCTGATTGAAGCCGCAGAATTTAAATATGCTGATGGCATCAGCGTGGTGCGCTCATTACGTAAAAAATATCCTCAGGCACAGGTATCGCGCGTGGCCGGAGCCGATTTATGGGAAGCGCTGATGGAGCGCGCTGGCGTTCAGGGAACGCCGGTGTTTCTGATTGGCGGCAAGCCGGAAGTGCTGGCGCAAACCGAGCGGCAGCTTCGCCAGCGCTGGAACGTGAATATCGTCGGTAGCCAGGACGGCTATTTCGCCGCAGATCAACGTCAGGCGCTGTTTGAACGCATTCGCGAGAGTGGGGCGAAAATTGTCACCGTGGCGATGGGCTCGCCGCGTCAGGAGATCCTGATGCGCGATTGCCGGAATGTTTATCCGCAGGCGCTGTATATGGGGGTCGGCGGGACCTACGATGTCTTTACTGGTCACGTACAGCGGGCACCAAAATTCTGGCAGGACCTTGGGCTAGAATGGTTTTATCGCCTGGTGTCGCAGCCGAGCCGGATAAAAAGACAGGCCCGACTGCTACGCTATTTACGCTGGCATTACACCGATAAGCTTTGACATTCCACTACGTTCTGGCGAGTTTACCTGGGTATTCTGTGTAATGTATTCACTCGCCTGATACTTTATTTGCCATTTCCATAAAATTCATTAACCATTCGCATGCTTAATACGCGACGGGCAGGTTTTGCCGTTGCTCAGGCAGGGCTTTCCATTTTATTTATTCATAAAAATAACCGGGATATATACACCTTCGTTTGGGGTGCAATAAATCCGGAGCAGGGCAAACACAAGAGGCTATATGACTGAGAAAAAAGCGGAACTTCAGCGTGGGCTGGAGGCGCGGCATATTGAGCTAATCGCCCTTGGCGGCACGATTGGCGTGGGTTTATTTATGGGAGCGGCAAGTACGCTGAAGTGGGCTGGGCCTTCGGTCCTACTGGCGTACATTATCGCGGGATTGTTTGTCTTCTTTATCATGCGCTCGATGGGCGAAATGCTGTTCCTCGAACCGGTAACCGGCTCGTTCGCCGTTTACGCACATCGCTATATGAGTCCGTTTTTCGGCTATCTCACCGCCTGGTCCTACTGGTTTATGTGGATGGCGGTCGGGATATCGGAAATTACCGCAATCGGGGTTTACGTCCAGTTTTGGTTCCCGGATATGGCGCAGTGGATACCGGCGCTGATTGCCGTTGGGCTGGTGGCGCTGGCGAATCTGGCGGCGGTGCGGCTATATGGTGAAATCGAATTCTGGTTCGCGATGATTAAAGTCACCACCATTATCGTGATGATTGTGGTTGGGCTGGGCGTTATTTTCTTTGGCTTTGGCAACGGCGGACACTCCATTGGCTTTGGTAACCTGACCGAGCATGGCGGCTTCTTTGCCGGCGGCTGGAAAGGCTTCCTGACGGCGCTGTGCATTGTGGTCGCCTCCTACCAGGGCGTTGAACTTATCGGTATTACTGCCGGTGAAGCTAAGAACCCGCAGGTCACTCTGCGCAGCGCGGTAGGGAAGGTGCTGTGGCGTATCCTGATTTTCTACGTCGGTGCGATTTTCGTTATCGTGACTATTTTCCCGTGGGATCAGATTGGCTCCAACGGCAGTCCGTTTGTGCTGACCTTTGCCAAAATCGGCATTACCGCGGCGGCGGGAATTATTAACTTTGTGGTGCTGACGGCGGCGCTTTCCGGCTGTAACAGCGGTATGTACAGCTGTGGGCGTATGCTTTATGCGCTGGCAAGAAATCGCCAGTTGCCTGCGGCGATCGCCAAAGTCTCGCGTAATGGCGTGCCGGCGGTGGGTGTTGCGCTGTCGATACTGATTTTGTTAGTTGGTTCTTGCCTGAACTATGTCATCCCTAATCCACAGCGGGTCTTCGTCTATGTCTACAGCGCCAGCGTGCTGCCGGGTATGGTGCCGTGGTTTGTGATTCTGATTAGCCAACTGCGTTTTCGCCTTGTGCATAAAGAAGCGATGGCCAGCCATCCGTTCCGTTCTCTGCTGTTCCCTTGGGCGAACTATTTAACGATGGCGTTCCTTATTTGCGTGCTGATAGGTATGGGATTTAATGACGATACCCGCATGTCGCTCTTCGTCGGGATTATTTTTCTGGCGGCTGTCACGCTCATTTATAAGGTTTTTGGCCTCGGACGACGCGGAAACGTTGATAATGTGGCGGAATAAGCGACAAAATGCACAAAGCATGAGCAAACGGTAATTTTCTTTAAAAAGGCACTAGACAGCGGGGTAGGAAGTCCGTAATATCCGACCCCGCAACGGCGCTAAGCGCCCGTAGCTCAGCTGGATAGAGCGCTGCCCTCCGGAGGCAGAGGTCTCAGGTTCGAATCCTGTCGGGCGCACCATTTACCCGGTGCTGGAGCTGCGGTGGTTTAATACCGCGTAAAAAGATTTGTAGTGGTGGCTATAGCTCAGTTGGTAGAGCCCTGGATTGTGATTCCAGTTGTCGTGGGTTCGAATCCCATTAGCCACCCCATTATTTAGAAAGTTGTGAACATGCGATGGTGGCGGAATTGGTAGACGCGCTAGCTTCAGGTGTTAGTGTTCTTACGGACGTGAGGGTTCAAGTCCCTCCCTTCGCACCACGACTTTATAAAGAATTGAACTAAAAATTCAAAAAAGCAGTACATCGGCGAGTAGCGCAGCTTGGTAGCGCAACTGGTTTGGGACCAGTGGGTCGGAGGTTCGAATCCTCTCTCGCCGACCAATTTTGAACCCCGCTTCGGCGGGGTTTTTTGTTTTCTGAATTTGCCAAAAACTCTCTTATCCCCATGATCTTACTAAAAATATCTCGCTGATTGTGACGCGATTTATTATGCGGAATACTCCCAATTCATTACTCTCATAGATGCAATTTCCGTAGATCCTGTGCGATAATGAACGGGTAGATGCTCATTCCATCTCTTATGTTCGCCTTAGCGCCTCATAAACCCAGGAATGATGCAGAGCCGTTTACGGTGCTTATCGTCCACTGACAGATGTCGCGCAAGCCTCATCAAACACCATGGACACTACGTTGAGTGAAGCACCCAATTTGTTGTCAAACAGACCTGTTTTAACGCCTGCCCTGGTTTCAGAGCAGGCGTTTTTTTATTTGGAAGCGTGAAGCATTTGCAGAAGGGGAGTGCTATCGCCCCCAGTGGAGGCGATAGTGAAGATCGAGCTTACTGCTGTGGATTGTTTTGTAACGTCAGCAGCAGACCGTCGCGGCGCATTGTTGCGGCTTCTTCCGGTTGATTCAGACGATCGAGAGTATCGGCCAGCCACGCGTAATCAAACGCATCCGGACGTTGCTTGAGCGCGGCGCGGAACGCGATGCTGGCTTCCTGCCACTCGCCGTGACGCATTAACGACTGTCCCAGCGTGCTCCACAGCAGCGGGCGGTCACCGACCGTTTTGAGCTGCTGGCGCAGCACCTTCTCCAGTTGCTCTGGGTTATTGGTTTTCAGCCGCGGAATCGGCATCACCAGACGGTCGTCGTAGTGCTTTTTCAGGCCGTCGATAATAATCTGCTGAGCGGTATCATGGTCATCGCTTTCGATAAGGCGATTAGCCATTGCCACCTGTAGTGCCACCTGGCTGCGAGTTTTACGGCTCTGGCTTTTCCACCAGTCGCGCAACCCTTCGCTGCCGCCATCGGCCAGCGCTTTATCCATCAGGCCAATCCACGCCAGCTGTTCCAGCTCAGCGCGATGCTCTTCGTCGCTGACGTTGGCTTTTGCCATTGATGGAATGATATCCAGCAGTGAATTCCAGGCTCCGGTGCGGATATAGGCCTGCTCGGCCAGACGCAGCACTTCTGGATGACGCGGCGTGATTTCCAGCAGTTTGTCGATGCCGTGACGCGCTGCGTGGTTTTCATTGCGCGCCAGCTGCAGACGTACGCGAGTGATTTCGACCGGGATCAGATCGTCACCGGCCAGTTCGGTTGCGCGTTCCAGATGCTGGTTGGCGCGAGCTTCATCACCACGCTGCTGGGCCGCTTCCGCCGCCAGCAGGTAGTTCACAACCGGTTGTTCCGCGTGATCGGCATTTTTTGCCATCAGCTTCTCAACCTGCTGATAATCGCCTTCTGCCAGCTTCAGCAGCGCCTGTTCGGTTTGCTTGCGGGCGCGACGACGTTTACGGCCAACGAACCAGCCGCGGGTATGCGCGCCGGTGCGGAAAATACGCCGCAGCAGCCATTCAATCGCAAACAGGACCACCATGGTGAGGATCAGAATGATCGCTAACCCGGTGACGCTGGTTTCGATATTGTAGTTGTCGGTCTGGATCAGGACGTAGCCCTGATGTCCGGCGATCATCGGTCCAACGATAATTCCAGCGAGCAACAGCGCGAAGAGTAAGAGAATTTTCAACATGCGTTACTCTCCTTGTGGCGCAGGCGTTGGCGCGGGGGCTGCTGGCGTCGGTGCCGGGGCGTTGCTCTGCGGCGCGACGGGCTGCGCCATCAGATTACGGACCCGCGTCTGCATGAGTTTTTCAAGCAGGCCCTGGCTCTGCAGGGTTTCCGGTACGTCCATAGTGATGCTTTGCTGACTGAGCTTATCCACATCCTCAAGGAAGGCTTTGGTAGTGGCATCGTCAGTATCGTAGTAGGCGCGAACCCAGGTGGAGACGTTATCCAGCGCTTGCTTGTAAGTCTCTTCCTGATGGCGCGGAACTGCCTGCGCCGCGACTAGCAGACGTGAGCGAATGTTCTCACGCAGGTAGACATCCTGATTCGGTGCCAGCAACGGCACGGCCGTTTCATCACGACGACGAACGGTAATAAAGCTGTCCATAAAGTTCTGCCAGCTTTTTTGCAGATTCACTCGCCACTCGCTGATGGAACTGGAAAGTTCATCGCTATCGGAATCCATCGGGGAGTCATCATCGTTATTGTCTGCCAGACGCAAATTATCGATTTGATTGGCAAGCTGGTTCACTTTCAGGATGATGCCGTCATAGTCCACCTGACTCACGGCGGAAAGCGAAGCGATATCGTCGGTGATGGCGCGGCGGGCGCTAATCAGGCTCGGGTCGTTCATATCGGCGAGGCTGGCGTCGGCACTTTTCAGCAGCGCGGCGGCGGTCGTCACGTCCTGATCGCTCCACAGCTTGCGTCCGGCCAATTTCACCAGAAAATCAGCCTGCGCCAGCAGCCAGGTTTTGGCGTCGCTACCGGAGATAATGGCAACTTTTTCCTGTACCTCTTCAAGCTTCTTCGTTAGCGAATCTTGTTGGCGCTGGGCTTCCGTCAACTGGTCGGCTTGCTGCTTAATAATGCCTTCGAGTTCGCTTTTTTGGCTTTCCTGCGCTTTTTGCAGCGTGGCGATCTGGCTGGATAGCTCGGCGCTGGTTTCGCTCTGACGGGTTGCCTGAGTTTTCGTGAGGCCGTAAAGGCCTACGCCAGCGGCGAGGGCGATAGCAATCGCTATTGCGCTCAGGGCGAGACTGGTTTTACTGCCGCCGTTTTTCTTTTCTACATTATTCTTTTCTGGCTGTGGTGTCTTTTCCACGGCCTCCCTGGTCTCTTCAACCACGGCGGATTGATTCTGTTGTTCCGTCATTATGGCTTCCAATGTTGAGAGTTATTGTAATGCGCGTAGCAGCGCATCGTTGTCGGCGCTATCGGCAACCTGGATATCCTGCCAGCCCAATTCCCTGGCTTGTTCGGCCAGACGTTCACTGACAACTAAAATGCGACAGCTCAGGAGCCAATGTTCGCGGTACCACTGCGGTATTAGCGTCCAAAGCTGCTGCAGCATCTCACCGCTGGTAACGACCAGCGTTGAAACTCCGCGATTCTGCCAGCGCATTGCTTCTTCTGCGCCATCATAGTGCCTTGCACTACGTTGATAACATTCACAAAAAGTGACATCCGCGCCGCGTTCACGGAGCGTTTCACCGAGTAATTCTCGCCCACCATTGCCGCGCAGAATGAGGGCTTTTTTCCCCGCAATGTTTTGTAATTCAGGTAATTGTAGCAAGACTTCACTGATTTCCCGATCTAACGGATAGCGAATATCATGATTGCTGACTTTGTGCAGGGCTAGCGCAGTGGTGCGACCAATTGCAAAATAATCAGGTGCAGAGGGCCAGCGCAGGCCCTGTTGTTGCAGGCGGGCGTGGGCAAACTCTACAGCATGCTGCGATAGTGCGAAGAGTAAATCGCCTTCCGTCAACCTTGCCAACTGGTCGCTCAGTGTGGGGAGCTGACGACCGGGGGTAAACTCAATGAGCGGAAAGCTCCAGGCCACACGTCCCTGCGCGCGCAGGCGACTGACCAGCTCTTCGCCTTGCGGCAGAGGACGGGTGACCAGAATGCTCATCGAGGCGCAACTCCTGCATATACAGCGGCGAGAATGTCGCGAGCGCCGTTATCCAGCAGTTCTTCAGCGAGGGAGACGCCGAGGGTTTCGGCATCTTCCGCACGACCGCGCCGTTCGCCGCGAACCATCCGCGAGCCATCCGGCGCACCGACCAGCGCGCGTAACCAGAGTTCGCCGTTGATAAGCTCAGCATAACTGCCGATTGGGACCTGACAGCCGCCTTCAAGACGGGTGTTCATCGCCCGTTCGGCGCGTACGCGTATGGCCGTTTCCGTATGATTCAGTGGGGCCAGCAGCGCTTTAGTCCACTCATCGTCAAGACGGCATTCGATACCGACCGCGCCCTGACCCACTGCGGGCAGGGATTGCTCTGGTGACAGCGGCTGGCGAATCCGTTCTTCCAGCTTCAGGCGCTTAAGTCCCGCCGCCGCAAGAATAATGGCGTCATACTCACCGCTGTCCAGTTTACCCAGGCGCGTGCCGACGTTACCGCGCAGAGAGCGGATCACCAGATCCGGACGATCGGCGGCCAGCTGGCACTGACGGCGTAAACTTGACGTGCCAACAATGCTGCCGTGCGGCAGTTCATCAATGGACGCATAGTGATTTGAGACAAACGCATCGCGCGGGTCTTCACGTTCGCAAATGGTGACCAGCCCCAGTCCCTCGGGAAATTCCACCGGGACATCTTTCATGGAATGGACGGCAATATCGGCGCGACCGTCCAGCATGGCCAGTTCTAATTCTTTGACAAACAGGCCCTTGCCACCCACTTTTGCAAGGGGAGTATCAAGGATCACGTCGCCGCGGGTGACCATTGGCACCAGTTCGACCGAGAGCTGCGGATGGCAGGACTCCAGGCGTTCTTTCACATAATGTGCCTGCCATAGCGCAAGCGGGCTTTGCCGTGTGGCAATTCTCAAAACTTTGTCTAACATGCTTGTTACCGTCATTGTCGACCACTAACCATCCTAACATTGTTGTCTTAGGGATGTTAGTTTTGTGGGGAAAGGGTCTCGGCCTTCTTTTTTAGCCTTTCATGCGCCAGCCGATTACCGCAAACGTAGTGAAGAATTTACACGTAGTAAACGATGCTACACTTGTATGTAGCGCATCTTTCTTTACGGTCAATGAGCAAGGTGTTAGATTGATCACGTTTTAAACCATTTGTCAGTCAGCAGTTCATCACAACCACACCGACGACGAATGGTGACGGTTTTTGTTGAAATACTGAAATCCTCCGTACTATTGTACGTCGGGTTTTTGAACATCAGGCGATATGTCTTGTACCTCTATATTGAGACACTGAAACAGAGACTGGATGCCATCAACCAATTGCGCGTAGATCGCGCCCTTGCTGCTATGGGACCCGCTTTCCAGCAGGTTTACAGTCTACTGCCGACATTACTACATTATCATCACCCGTTGATGCCGGGTTACCTTGACGGTAACGTTCCCCGAGGCATTTGCCTCTACACGCCTGATGAAACCCAACGCCACTACCTTGACGAGCTTGAACTGCACCGTGGAATGCTGACGCAGGAGCCGCCGAAAGGCGAACTGCCGATCACCGGCCTTTACTCCATGGGCAGTACTTCATCCGTCGGTCAAAGCTGCTCTTCCGATCTCGACATCTGGGTTTGTCACCAGGCCTGGCTGGATACCGATGAGCGTCAACTGTTACAGCGTAAATGCAGCCTGCTGGAAAGCTGGGCGGCATCGCTGGGCGTTGAAGTTAGCTTCTTCCTGATTGATGAAAACCGCTTCCGTCATAATGAAAGCGGTAGCCTCGGCGGCGAAGACTGCGGTTCAACCCAACATATCCTGCTGCTGGATGAGTTTTACCGTACCGCCGTGCGTCTCGCCGGGAAACGTATTCTGTGGAATATGGTGCCGTGCGATGAAGAAGAGCATTACGATGATTACGTGATGTCGCTGTACTCGCAGGGGGTCCTGACGCCGAACGAATGGCTGGATCTCGGCGGCCTGAGCTCGCTGTCGGCGGAAGAGTACTTTGGCGCTAGCCTGTGGCAGCTCTACAAAAGTATCGACTCGCCGTATAAAGCGGTGCTTAAAACGCTGCTGCTGGAAGCTTATTCCTGGGAATATCCCAACAACCGCCTGCTGGCGAAAGATATCAAACAGCGCCTGCATGACGGCGAGATTGTCTCGTTTGGGCTCGATCCGTACTGCATGATGCTGGAGCGAGTAACCCTCTATCTGCAAGCCATTGAAGACGAAACGCGCCTTGACCTGGTGCGCCGATGTTTCTATTTAAAAGTCTGCGAAAAGCTGAGCCGCGAGCGCGCCTGCGTCGGCTGGCGTCGTGAAGTGGTTAGCCATCTGGTGAAAGAGTGGGGCTGGGATGAAAAGCGTCTGATGATGCTCGACAACCGGGCCAACTGGAAGATTGACGAAGTCCGTAAAGCGCACAACGAGCTGCTTGATGCGATGATGCAAAGCTATCGTAACCTGATTCGCTTTGCGCGCCGCAATAACCTGAGCGTTTCCGCCAGTCCGCAGGATATTGGCGTGCTGACGCGTAAGCTGTACGCCGCATTTGAAGCGCTGCCGGGGAAAGTCACCCTGGTAAACCCGCAAATTTCACCGGACCTGTCTGAACCGAATCTGACCTTTATCCACGTGCCGCCGGGCCGTGCCAACCGCACCGGTTGGTATGTCTATAACCGCGCGCCGGATATGGAATCGATCATTAGCCATCAGCCGCTGGAATATAACCGTTATCTTAATAAGCTGGTGGCCTGGGCCTGGTTTAACGGCCTGCTGACGTCACGAACTCGCCTGTTTATTAAGGGCAACGGCATTGTCGATCTGGCTAAATTGCAGGAGATGGTGGCCGATGTGTCGCACCACTTCCCGCTGCGCCTGCCTTCCCCAACGCCGAAAGCGCTGTACAGCCCTTGCGAAATTCGCCATCTGGCGATCATCGTTAACCTGGAATATGACCCGACGGCGGCCTTCCGCAATCAGGTGGTGCATTTCGACTTCCGCAAGCTGGATGTTTTCAGCTTTGGCGAAGAGCAAAAATGCTTGATTGGCAGCGTTGATCTGCTGTATCGCAACTCGTGGAACGAAGTGCGTACGCTGCACTTCAACGGCGAGCAGGCGATGATCGAAGCGCTGAAAACCATTCTTGGTAAAATGCATCAGGATGCCGCGCCGCCGGACAGCGTGGAAGTGTTCTGCTATAGCCAGCATCTGCGCGGGTTAATCCGCACTCGCGTGCAGCAACTGGTTTCCGAATGCGTCGAGCTGCGCCTCTCCAGCACCCGCCAGGATACCGGTCGCTTTAAAGCGCTGCGCGTTTCCGGGCAGACCTGGGGACTGTTCTTCGAACGTCTTAACGTCTCAGTGCAGAAGCTGGAAAACGCCATTGAGTTCTACGGTGCGATTTCGCATAACAAACTGCACGGCCTGTCGGTACAGGTGGAAACCAATCATGTCAGGCTGCCGCAGGTGGTGGATGGCTTTGCCAGCGAAGGGATTATTCAGTTCTTCTTTGAAGATGCGGATAACGATAACGGTTTTAACATCTATATCCTTGATGAGAGCAACCGCGCTGAGGTGTATCACCACTGCGAAGGCAGTAAAGAGGAGCTGGTGCGCGACGTCAGCCGCTTCTACTCGTCATCCCATGACCGCTTTACCTACGGTTCGAGCTTTATCAACTTTAACTTGCCGCAGTTCTATCAGATTGTTGATGTCGATGGCCGCGAACAGGTGATTCCCTTCCGCAGCCAGGTGATTGCCGCTGCGACCCTTGCTGCAGGTGAGGATTCCGCGACATCATCGATGTTGCAGCACTACTCTTAACCTGCCGCGTAGACCTGCCATTCGGCACGGGTTAATTTCCCATGGGCCCGGGCTACGAGTACGTGCGGTATCGTGTAGCCCGGACAGATGCGTTAGCATCGCCTCCGGGGAAAATTGAAGCTTGCCGCCTTAACGAAAACTCACTTCTTCACCGGCCTGATTCGTTGCCGCCTGTTCCAGTAGATCCCAGAAGGTTTCGCCGCTGCGGTCGCAAATCCACTCATCGCCTTTTAGGTCGAAATGATAGCCGCCTTGCTTGGTTGCCAGCCACACCTGATGCAGCGGCTCCTGACGGTTAATAATGATTTTGCTGCCATTTTCAAAACTGATGGTCAGCACGCCGCCGTTGATTTCACAGTCGATATCGCTGTCGCCGTCCCAGTCATCCAGACGTTCTTCGATGGTCATCCACAAGGTATCGGCCAGGCGATGGAATTCACTGTCGTTCATGGTTCAGTTCCGCTTTTTTTTGATAGTGGCGGCAGTATAGCGCAATCTACGATGACTTCGGCAGGTCACGCAGGCGGATAAACAGGAACAAAGTCACGATCGCCATCGCCAGTAGCCCATAGCGCGTGCTCTGCATTCGGCTCTGCTGATAATGACTCAGGATGTTCATCAGATCGCTGGAGGCCAGGTTTTGCGTTTGTATAAACTGATGAAAAGCGCGATCGCTTATCCAGGGAATGAAGTTGAGATGCTCAACGATTTGCCGGGCGGGCAGGCTGATGGCCAGGTCGTGCTGTACCTGGTATTTCATCAGGAAGGTTAACACGGTCAGCATAACGGTACTGATCAGCGCCATTCCCAACGCTTGCCCGATATCACGCGAAGCCGCCTGAACGCCACCTGACTGCTCGGCGTGATGATTTCCCGCGCCCGTAGTGACCAGTATCGGGGCATTGGCCGCGATTGTCCCCATTCCCGCGCCTATCAAACACAGCCCCAACGCCATAAGCGCAGGGGTAAACCCGGTTACGTGCAGCGCCACGGCGGCAATAAGAGCGCCGGACATCCCCGCAATCAGCCCCATTTGGCACTGACGACGCGGGTTTCGCTGCTGGATAAACAGCGGCAGTCCCAGAGAACAGGCGGCGAGGCAAATCGCAAAAGGGAGTATCAGCAACCCGGTTTCCATTGCCGATACGTTTTTGACGATTTGCGCAAAACTCACTACGGTGAAAATAGCGGAGCTGTAGGCAAAAAATATCCAGCCTGTGAGATATAGCCCATGACGCACCAGGCGAGTTTTCAAGAAAACGGAGGGAAGGAGCGCGTGGCCCGTTTTAGCTTCAAAATAGCGCTCCCAGCGCAGCATGATTAAAAGCACGATAAGACCGCAGAGCGTGACGAAAGGGGCGGGGCTCAGGCCGAGAACGCTTACTGAGGCATCAAAGGGCATAATCAGCCCCCAAACCGGGATGCGCAGAATACCGAAAATCGTCAGGAATAACCCCAGGGTGCCTAACAGAAATCCCGGCGTATCGAATGGGATCGACGTCCGTTTCTTATCGGCGCTGGGGATGACGGTGGAGCAGAGTAAAATAAGCAGCGCCAGCAGACCAAGCGAGGCAAACGCCACGCGCCAGCCGACGTGATCGAGTAAATATCCGCATAATATTGGCCCGCAGGCGAATGAAATACCGCTGGAGGCACCCAGCGCGCCAAATGCGGTGACGCGTTGTCGCTGTTGATAAAGTGAGGAGATCAGGCCGAAAACGGCAGGGATCATCAGGCTGCCGCCAATCCCGGCCGTCAAACGCGCACCCCAGGTAAAGACGGTGATAGACGGTGAGAAAAATGCGCCAGCCTCAGCAAGGATAAAAATCAGGCACCCGATACGGAACAGCATTCGCCAACCCCAGATGCACCCCAACATGCCTCCTGCGACCATAAACGTGCCCGCAATAAGCGGGTACATCGTATTTGCGGTACTGATTTGTCCCAGCGTGGCGTGCAGGTCGCTCATCAGTGCCTGAGTGGCAATGCTGAGCGTGACGTTATCGGCAGAGGCCAGAAACTGTGCGCAGCACAGGACAATCAGGGGTAACCAGCTTGTCTTCGTGGGGTTATCGACCACAGGGGATTTCCTTGTTGATAGAAACGACAAAACGCGCCCTTCCTTGCGGGGGGCGCGTTGTTGCTAGTTATTTTCAGGTCTTAAATCAGGTTCTGGACTTTTTCGCACGTGGTTCTTCTCCTGCGACGTCATCGGAACCTTTGGCGCGAACGGGCAGATTCCGCGTTCCGAATAAAAACAGTAGCGTCATCACAGCGGTGGCCATCATGCCCGCCCGCGTGGCTTTCAGGCGCGCGGTTTTATACACCTGATTGAGTTCAGTGACATCTTTTTGCTTAACACCCTGATCCAGCATCAGCTTAGTAAAACCGCTGTCGCTGAGGTAAGGGATCACGGACATATTCGCCACCTTCTGCTGTGTATCCTGGCTTAGCGATGTGTCGTTGCTTGCCATTCCCTGTACCGTCATGGTGATCGCCGTCAGCATCACCATACCGCAGACCGCAACGCCGATGGCCTGGCCTACGTTACGCGATGTTGCCTGTACGCCACCGGACTGTTGTGCATCTCGTGCTGGCAGAGCGCTGGTTACAATATAGCTGGAGTAGGCGGAAACGATGCCCATGCTGACGCCTATCAGACACATCCCTACCGGCACGATCATGCTGAAATCAGATGGACCGAAGCCGAAGATACACAGGACGGAACCGAGTGTACCGATCAGCAACGCGCTCTGGCACATCCGCTTTGGATTGGCGTTTTTCCACACAATCGGCAGACCCAGCGAACACACCACCACGCCCAGCGCAAACGGCAGGATCATCAGGCCGGTTTCGATACCGTTCAGCCCGGCGACAACCTGCACAAAGCTCACGGTAACGAAAATGCCGGAACCATAGGCAAGGAAGATAAATGCGGTCAGATAGAGGCCGTTACGCACCTGCGGCGTGGTAAGGAACGACAGCGGGATCAGCGCGCTGCCGGTCGTGGCTTCACGATGGCGCTCCCATTTCAGCATAATCGCCAGCACGATCAGGCCAAACAGCACCAGGAACGGCGCCGGGCTCATGCCCATAATCGTGAACGGTGCGTTAAACGGCGTGAACAGACCCCAGCTCGATACTTTCAGGAAACCGAGGATCACGCTGAACAGGCCGATAACGGTCAGAACCACGCCCGGCAGATCGAACACTACTTTACGCTCCGGTTTCGCAGGCGTCGGGACCAGAAATGAGCCGCTGAAGATGACGATGCACAGGCAGGCAATGGCGGCAAAGGCCGCGCGCCAGCCGAGATGGTCAACCAGCAGGCCGCAAATCAACGGCCCGGCGGCGAAGGAGACCCCGCTTGCCGCACCGATGGCACCAAAGGCGATAGCCTGCTGACGACCCTGATAGTTACTGGCGATAAGCCCCAACACGGACGGGATCATAAAGCTCCCGCCAATACCGGAAAGCAGGCGAGCGCCGTAGGTGAAGACGATCATATTCGGTGAGAAATAGGCGGTCAGCTCGGCAAGGAACAGCAGCGCGCAGCCGATGCGGAAGGTTTTTTTCCAGCCAACGATAAGCCCGGCCATACCGGCGGCGACCATCAGGGAACCTGCGGCCAGTGAGTACATGGCGTTGGCGATGCTGATAAGATCCATCGAGGCGTGAAGGTCTTTCACCAGCGCGCCGGTAGCGATGCTCAGGGTGGCGTTATCGCCGGATGTCGATAGCTGGGCGAGACACAGCACCAGCAGCGGCAGCCACTTCATGGCGGTGTCAGCGGAGGCATTATGCGATGCTCCCGCAGAGTAATTAACGGATTTCTTTGTCATAACTGTGTTCTGTGGTTAATTTCAGGCAATAGCTATCCACCCAACGCTGGCGCCGGGTGGATAAAGCTCGCAAAAGGTTTACTGGATTGGCTGTTTCTTACCGCCCAGCACGGTGCCCCATACCTTCACATCTTTAAGCTGGACCGGCTCGATGGCCTGCGGATCGTCTTCCAGCACCGTGAAGTCGGCGTATTTGCCGCATTCGATGCTGCCGATCAGATGATCCATTTTCATGGTCCACGCTGCGCCCAGAGTCATGGCGTACAGGGCTTGATCAACGGAGATTTTCTCCGCTTCGCCCAGGACGCGTCCGGAAGCGGTGAGGCGGTTAACTGCGCACCAGCCGGTGAACAGCGGGTTGATAGGCGTGATACCGCAGTCGCTGTGGAAAGCGAAAGGAATACCGTGACGTACCGCGCTGCCGCAGGCATCCATGCGCATCGCGCGCTCTGGGCCCATGGTTTTGCTGTAGTGCTGATCGCCCCAGTAATAGACGTGATTGCTGAAGAAATTCACGCACATACCGATCTCTTTAATGCGCTTGAACTGATCTTCACGCAGCATCTGCGCGTGCTGCATCACTGCGCGGTGGTTAACTGCCGGAATGCGGTTCAGGGTCTTCTCAACAGCTTTAATAAACGCTTCCGAAGCCTCGTCGCCGTTACAGTGGCAGTGAACCTGGTAGCCGCGGGACATAATGTCGTAGACCTGCTGCTCCACCTCTTCCGGGGTGGCGTTCCACGCGCCGTTATGGCCATCCAGATAATAGAACGGTTCCAGCATACGTCCGGACCCGCCCTGGATAGAGCCGTCGAGGAAGATTTTCATCGGGCCGAAATGCATTTTTTCGTGACCGTGGCGCATCACGTCCGGGGCGAAATCCAGCGCTTGCTGGAAGGGTTTCTTCACGAACGGAGGACCGTAGGCTACCAGCAAGCGAATCGGGAAATCCTCTTCGCGGGTCATGCGGATGTAGTTGGTCATCAGCTCAGGATTGCTGAAATCGGTCAGACCCATATCCGCCGCGCTGGTACAGCCCGCGCGAAACGCTTCCTGGCCGAAATTGGCGATGGCGATTTCGGTGGTCAGCTCGTCCCAGAAACCATATTTATTTAGAATCGGCCCCATGGCGGCAAATTCCACCAGCTCGCCGTGCAGTGTACCGTCTTCGTTTTTCACCACACCTTCAATCTGGCAGTCGTCAAAAATCCCGCAATCGTGCAGCGCGGCGGTGTTGGCGCCCATCAGGTGGATGCTCATATGGATAACGGCGACCGGACGGGTAGTGGAGACGCGGTCCAGATGCTCGCGGCCCAGCTTCTCGCTGCCGAAATAAATCGGGTCAACGCCCCAGGCGATCAGCGGCGCGTGCGGGTCGGTCATCGTGCGCTCAACGGCCTGCAACGCGCTGACGACGTCATCAAAAGAACGGCAACCCTGCCAGATTTTACCCGTATGGTCCGGGCGGTCGTAATATCCGACGTAAGGGAACTGCCACATGCCGCCGCCGGTGACGTGTGAATGGGCTTCAATCAGGCCAGGCATCAGCACTTTGTCGGCAAAAGTGTTGTCCAGTTGGTATTCGCCAAAACCGGTGAGTTCTTCAAGCGTGCCGGTGCCTAAAATACGGTCGCCGCGCACCGCCACATGGGTGGTTTCCGGGCGATTCGGGCACATCGTAATGATTTTCTTCGCGGCAAAAATCGTGATTGCTGATGCTGACATAGTAGGCTCAATCATTCTGGGTTCTGAGAGTGATGAAAGACGTGCTTTCATCATGAGTATTAATACATCTATGCTAATTGTCATATTGGATGTATAACAGGGCCAAAAACCCACGATATTAAGGTGCCAATTTGTCGGTCACTCTGCCTTTTGATTTAACTGGGATTAAGCTGGATGCTGGGCGAAAACGTAGCGAGCAGCTCTATCGGGCGCTGAGAGAGAAGATGATGAGCACGCCCGGTCTCCACGGCGCGAAGCTGCCTGCCACGCGTGAGCTGGCGCGGCTGCTGGGCGTTTCGCGTAATACGGTGGTATCGGTCTACGAACGTTTATATGCCGACGATTTGATTGAGACCCGGCAGGGCGATGGCACCTATATTCGTTTTCGGGGTCAGGAAGTGGAAGAAGGCCCGGAGGTTCCGGAAATTCCCGCTTTGCGCGTCGACTCGCGTTTACCCCTGACGGCGCGGTTTAACCGCCATTTTGTTCACGATGGCCCGCCGAAGGCATTTCGCATTGGTATGCCAGCGATTGACCATTTTCCGTTTGAGACCTGGTCCCGGCTGCAAAACCGCTTCTGGCGGCGTCGGCCTATCGCGCAAATGGGCTATGGCGTACCGGCAGGCGATTTACAGCTGCGAGAGCTTATCGCCAGCTATCTGCATACTTCGCGCGGCCTGAAGTGCGATCCGGCCCAGGTGATTATTACCCTTGGCGCGCAGCAGGCGATTATGCTGTGCTCCGCATTACTGCTGCGTGCGGAGCAGGATGTGATCATGGAAAACCCCTGCCACTGGGCAGCGGCGGGCGTATTTTCCTGTTTGGGTTTGAATATTAAAGCGATCAACGTGGATGATGAGGGGCTTCAGACGCAACAGCTGGCGGATTATCCCGATGCCAGGATGGTCTACGTCAGTCCGTCATGTCAGTACCCGACCGGTGCGACGCTCTCGCTGCCGCGGCGCATGGAACTGCTGGAGTGGGCCAGACAGCATCAGGCGTGGATTATGGAAGATGATTACGACGGTGAGTATCGCTATAACGGCACGCCGCTGATGCCGCTCGCCGCGCTGGATAACCGCCATCGGGTTATTTATATCGGTTCGTTTTCCAAAGTGATGTATCCCGCGCTGCGCCTGGGCTACATGGTCGTTCCGCAACAGCTGGTGGAGCCGCTGAACCTGCTGCGCACGCTATCGACCCGCCAGCCGCCAATGAATGACCAGCAGGTCATGGCGAGCTTTATTTCGGAAGGTCATTTCCAGCCTCATATCCGCCGGATGCGCAGAATCAGCAAAAGCCGTCGCGATCTGCTGTTGGCCGAGTGGAATCAACATCTGAGCCATATTGGCGTGATGCCGGAGGTGGCCTCGGGGCTGCATGCGGCGATTACGCTGGACGATGCTGAAACCGAAAATCGCCTTGTGAGCCAGGCTCAGGCGGCTGGGGTTGAGATTACGCCGCTGAGCGCGCTGTGGATCCCGGGTACCCCGGAAAGCCGCCACCATTACGGTATCGTGCTGGGATTTGCTGGCGTCATGGAGGCGGATATTGTGCAGTCGATACAAGTGCTCAAAAAATGCTGGGAGTAAGTCTCGGAAGCGGCGTTGCGCGCTGGTACCCGGAGGCGATGCTGCGCATCTGTCCGGGCTACCGGTCCGCAAACGACGGTAAACCTGTAGGCCCGCCGCCCGGCAGAATTGCGAGTACGATGTTCAAACCAGGTTTGTTATCAGCCTCGCTTATCTCTTTTTCTCCGCTGTGCTGTGGGGGATGAATCCTCTTTCGGCACCGTAGCGACTATATTTACCTTCATCGATAATCAAATCGTCAAAATCGTCTATATATGCCGCCTCAGGCCGCGCCGTTTTATAGCGCCACATATCGCCTTCCAGGAATGCATAGACATAGCGATCGTCATGAGCGAATAGTTGAGAAAACTCGCCGTCGGACCGTTTTATGCGCACCATCTTGCCAGCGGTCCGGACGGTTAAAACGCTATCCTCGCTCACCACATAAGCGCGATTGCTATCGGTAACGTTAATCCCGGTATCCAGCTCTAACTCCGGGTCGGCAATTTTGATAATGCTCAGGCGCTGGTCCAGAAAATCGCGGTCTTTCACGATATAAACCCGATCTTTGTACTGCGCTATCGCGCGGCTAATAACGTTAAAATTTTCTGGGTCGACGTCAGGCAGCGTTTCTACCCGGCAATCGTTGCCGCGCGGGGTGGCGGTGCGGGTACGCCACGTGACTTTGCCCAGTTGCATATCAAAAATATCGGTGCAGTTCCGGCCATACGAAAGGCGCTTTTCGCCGTGTTTATCGCGATAAATCAGCAGCGAGCCGGGCATCCAGCGCACTACCTCAAAGGAATCGGGATCGGCGTTAATCGGTTCGCCGTTGATAAACACGCGGTTGGCGTTGCGTACGAGGGTATCCCACGGCCCGGCGTTACGAGCCGGTTCGCAGGTGCTGTAGCTGATGAGCGACCCGCGCTGATCCCATGATTTTAAGCCCAGCAGGACGAAGCCGTCAGCATTATCCAGGCGGCGGCCGTGATAGTAGAGATTGTGCCGATCTTTCACGATGTCGCTGGCGTCACTTTCAGCTAAATTGCCGCCGATCTCTTCCAGCGTTGCCATATCCAGCGGGTTGTCTGCGGGGTTATCGTCAGTACGCTCGCCGTCAAAGTAGAGGCTGTATTTATCGGCGGCGAAGCGGCCATAGGCACGAAAGCTGGCGGCATCGACTGCTGGCGCGCCCGGCGGGTTGCGGACAATTTTCCCTGCCCACAGAATGTGGCGGCCGTCGGTCATCCAGTTAAAATACCAACCGATATGCTCTATGTATGAACGCCCGATTGCAGCAAAGTAACCATCGTAATCGCGTTCTTTATCCGGGTTCGCCAGATCGGGAATGTGGCGTAGCTGGCGCCAGAGTACATTGGGCTGCCGGGAGAGATAACGGTCGATAACCTTTTTATGAAGTTGCCTGTCATAGTATACGCTTACGTATGCCGTCCCCTTGCCCCATTGCCGATATTCAAACAGAGTCTCTTCCCGCCCTGAACACGCCAGCGCGCTGGAACTCAACAGCAGGAAAACCCCGGCGGAAATCACGCTTTTTTTTAACATAACATCATCCCTGATTGCGCTGCGACGGCGTCCATGTTTTCTCCTGCGGATCGTATAGCTCTTCAACGGCATCCATTTTTTGGCGCGTGGCGGCGTTGTACACATCCGCGCTGGCGGGGAGCGTCATACGATAGCGATACAGCATATCGTCGGGTTCGAAGGCGTAAATATAGCGGTCATCATGGGAGAAGATATAGCCATAGCGCGGTTCCTTCTTACCCATTGTCGCCAGCCTGCCGTGGGTCTTCACCACCAGCATCTCGTACCTACCGATAAAGTAACCGTGATTTTTTCCACCGTTGGTGCGTTCACTTAGCGTCATATGCGGATCGTCCAGCGCCATAACGCTAAGTTGCTTGTCCTCAGCGGCGGTTGATTTCATCTGATACAACCATCCCGGCGACGAGGCCATCGTGGTGTTTATGCGGTAAAACTGTTCAGGATCGACGCCGGGCAGCGTCTCAACCTGGCAGTTGCCGCGATTGGTGGCCGTGCGCTTGCGCCACGTCACCTGTCGCGACTGAATATCGAAGTTCTGGCTGCAATCCTGCTCTTCGTTGTCGATGACGTAGTGGTGCTCGCCGTTTTTATCGCGATAAATCAGCAATGCTCCCGGCAGCCAGCGTACCACCTTGAAAGAAGCGGGAGCGGCGGCAATGGCGACGCCGTTCACGATAACCTGCTGCGCGGTCAGTACGATAAAATCCACGCCCCAGCGGGTCCGTAGCGGGTTTGCCTCGTGCGAACCATCGCTGGCCCAGCTTTTCCAGCCCAGAATATCGAAGCCGTCTGCGCGGCCCAGCCAGCGTCCCTGGTAGTAAAGATTGCGTTTGTCCTTGAGCATATTCTCGACTTTGGTGACGACGAGCGTTGCCATGTCGACCTGTTTTTCGCCGCGATTATCATCGGTACGCTGGCCGTCGAAATAGAGGCTATTTTTATCAGCGGCGAATTTGCCGAAGGCGCGAAAGCTGGCAACGTCCGCGCCAGCCACTTTTTTACCCGCCCACAGGATTTGTTGGCCATCGCTCAGCCAGGCGTGGTGATAATCGCAGATCGCCGGGATGCCGCTGAGAGTTGTGCTACAGGAAGAGGTATCGGTATTGATATTGTTCAGCGGTCTCGTTTCTTTCGGCAGCGCTAAATCAGCAATGCGCTGAAAATGGGCAAAGTCGACGCTGGTAAGGCGGGAAATAATCTCCGGCGGTTCACTTTGGGCGGTATACAGCGTCTCTTCACCCTGCTGCTGGTAGTGAAATTCTGCTGCGTGAGCCAGCGGTATTGCCAGCGACAAAAAGGCGGTAAACGCCAGGTGCGGCTTTTTCATAAGCCATCCTGACCTGAATTTTTAAGACACTGGTCAACGAGAGTGAGTTTTGAATCTCCCTCTGCATCTGTGTCAAACCTGGACTCCTGTGGGCAACCGCTGGCGCGACGATAAAGCTGGCTACGGCTCCAGGTATACACGTAGCGATCGTCATAATCTGGCGCGTTGTTGCGAATATGCAACGTTCCGGCGGTGGTAAACACCTGAACATCCCCGAACTGGCGAATAAAATAGCCGTGGCTTTTGCCCGCGCTGAGACGGCTATTCATCACCAGGTCCGGTGAGTCCAGGGTAATGGTCTCCAGCTGTTTTTCGCCGAAGAACGACAGTTTATCCACGAACAGGCGGTCGCGATATTGCGCGACGTTATTGGTGAGTAAACGAAAATGCTCCGGGTCAACGCCGGGTAAAACCTCCGCCTGTTCCTCCCTTCTACCCGTTTTTTGCCATCGCACATCGGTTTCGCCGACGATAAAAGCAGCTTCGCAATCGACAGTTTTACCTTTTCGGCCGCCAAAGATATGACGTGTAGTCCCGTTTTTATCGCGATAAGTCAGCAGCGAATTGGGTATCCAGCGCACGACTTGAAAACTGTTCGCGTCGGCGTTGAGTGGTTCGCCGTTCAGGTAAATGTGGTTAGCAAAACGGATAAGGACATCAGAAGGCTTGTTTTCCAGATTCGCAGCGATCTGACCGCACGCATCCCAGCTTTTCTCACCTAGCCACACGACGTTGTGCGCAGAGCCAAAGCCCTGTGGCAGGCCTTTCAGGTAAAGCGTGTTGTTATCCGTTAGCGTGGTGGAGTTTCTGCCGGCATTCATTTTGAGCGTGGCAAGATCGATATGTTGGCTACCGAGGTTGCTGGCGACCCGCTTGCCGTCGAAATAAACACTGTATTTATCCACGGCAAAGCGGTCGTAAACGCGAAAGCTGGCGATATCGATGCTGGGCGTTATGGGCGGATTAATGACCCGCTGCCCGCGCCAAAGCATCGTGCGGCCATCGGTCACCCAGTAAAAGAATTCATCGTCTTCGGTAGAACGGTCGCTATAAAAGTATTCTTCTTGTTTTCCTTTTAAATCAGTCGCCTGGCGTAGATCATCATATTTAATATCGTCGAAACGCGCTTGTTCGCTATCGACGCCCTCGCTGTAGACTAAGACTGCTGGCGCATTTCTCAATGACGCTGAGCTATAGCTCCAGGTGGTGGCCTGCGCCTGCGGTATAAGCAGGAAGAGCGAAGTGGTTAGCAGCGTAAATTTTATATGCATTACCTCATCCTTGCGTTTTTTTGTCCCGGTTACTTATTTTTCCGTGGGACAAATTGATCCTGATAGTAATAGCCTTCCAGCGTCACCAGCTTGCCGCCGATTCTGGAATAGGCAAAGCCGTAACCGCCTTTATCCTGCAGGCCTGTGACATGTGCATATTGCGGCCAGGCCGTTTCATAGCGGTAGAGTTGTGCGCCTGTGAAGACGTAAACATAGCGATCGTCGCGGGCAAACCAGTTAGGGGAGTATTCACGGTCTTCGGTATGCGCTTCCTGTTCATCGGGAACACGTGCATCTAAAAGCACCAGCGGCCCGGCGGAATCAAAGACCTCCAGTTCCTCCTTGGTGGTCAGCAGATATCCATGACGTTTATCGGCGCTAAAGCGTTTGTTGATAACCAGATTCGGGTCGTCCAGCGTGATGACTTCCAGGTAATCTTCGCCGAATTCCGACGTTTTCACCGAGTACAGGCGGTCCTGGTACTGCGCCACGCTGTTGTTCAGCGGATGAAACTGTTCTGGATCGAGGCCCGGGAGGGTTTCGACCTCGCAATCTTCCCCTTCCCACGTTTTGCGCCACGTGACCTTATCTTCGAGCATATTAAAGGTGGCTGAACAGTCTTTGCTGCCCAGCGCGTGATTCGGCGTCCCGGCGTTTTTGTCCTTCAGATCCAGATTGAGTCGCCTGACTCCGTTTTTATCGCGGTAGATGAGCAGGGTGCCGGGGATCCAGCGCACAACGGTAAAAGAGTCAGGATCGGCGTCCAGCGCCAGACCATTGATGATAACCTGCGTTGCGGTGCGCGCCAGCGTGTCCCACGGGCCGATAGGCACGTCTGCGCAGGCGTTGATAGAATAAAAAATTCCCCGCTGATCCCATGGCTTTTGCGCCAGAACGCGAAAGCTGTCGGGGTTATCTGCCCTATGTCCGCGCAGGTAAAGATGATGTTTGTCGCGTAAAACGGTTGCGGATGGGCCGCCATAGCCATACCACGGCTCACCAGGTGGTACTGCTGCTAAGGTGGCCATATCCACGCCCTGATTGGCTTCGGTGCGTTTTCCGTCGAAATAAAGACTGTGTTTATCCGCGGCGAAACGGCCAAAAACGCGGAATGTGGCGACATCCACGGGGGGCGTATTGGCAGGGTTGCGCACAATTTCCCCCGCCCATATAACATAGCGGCCATCTGAATAATAAGAGGCAGTGAGCCGCGTGGCGTTCACACCTTCGTAGATATAATCAGACTCCAGCGGTTCTTCAACATAACGCCATTCCTCAGGGCGCGCCTGGTCCTGTAGAAGTTGCAGTTTGCTGAAGTTCACTTCCGGTAGATGGGTGAGGATGGACGAATTTCGATAGTTTACCCCACTCACATAAACAACATCGCTCCCCTGTTTCTGATACGCATTAGATATTGGGCTTACGCGACACCCCCACGCGGTTGGTATTGCTAACGCCCCAACAAGTACGCAAAGCAGCTTTTTCTTCATCACCTGGTCATCCTGACAACACAAAGGTTAATGAATCACTAGAGCATATCTGGCAACGTTTTAGTGCTTTAACCATGGTGGAAAGCCGCTTTTCAGATTTCATAAAGCTGCCCTAAACGCTTGCTTTTACGTCTTCTCCTGCGATGATAGAAAGCAGAAAGAATGAATCACGGGCAACTATCCATGAAAAACGTTTTCCCAACGCTTGCCGTTTTATTAGCGGTCCTCAGCCTCACTGGCTGTGGCCTGAAAGGTCCGCTTTATTTCCCGCCAGCGGAAAAAACGGCACCCCCGCCGACCAAACCGGTTGATAGCGGTATCCAGAGCTCTACGCCGGATCGTAACGATCGCGGTGATAGCGGCGGCCCGACCCAGGTAAATTACTAACGTTCTGTTCCGCGCAACTGGAGTAGATAATGCAGTTTTCTAAAATGCATGGCCTTGGCAACGACTTTATGGTCGTTGACGCGGTAACGCAGAATGTTTTTTTCTCACCGGATCTGATTCGCCGCCTGGCGGATCGGCACCTTGGCGTGGGTTTCGATCAACTGCTGGTTGTTGAACCACCTTACGATCCCGAACTCGATTTCCATTATCGTATTTTCAACGCTGACGGCAGTGAAGTGGCGCAGTGCGGCAACGGTGCGCGCTGTTTCGCCCGCTTTGTACGCCTGAAAGGCCTGACCAATAAACGTGACATTCGCGTGAGCACGTCAAACGGTCGTATGGTATTAAGCGTAACGGAAGACGATCTGGTGCGCGTGAATATGGGCGAGCCGAACTTCGAGCCATCACAGGTGCCGTTCCGCGCCAACAAAGCGGAAAAGACCTATATTATGCGTGTCGCTGAACAGACAGTATTGTGCGGCGTGGTGTCGATGGGTAACCCGCACTGCGTTATTCAGGTCGATGACGTGGAAACCGCGCTGGTGGAATCGCTCGGCCCGGTGATGGAAAACCACGAACGCTTCCCGGAACGGGCGAACATCGGTTTTATGCAGGTGGTCAGCCGTTCCCATATTCGTCTGCGCGTGTATGAACGCGGCGCGGGTGAAACTCAAGCCTGCGGAAGCGGTGCCTGTGCGGCGGCGGCAGTGGGTATCCAGCAGGGATTACTGGGTGAGGAGGTTCGCGTGGAATTACCCGGCGGGCGTCTTGATATCGCCTGGAAAGGCCCGGGCCAACCGTTGTATATGACTGGCCCGGCGGCACATGTCTATGACGGATTTATTCATTTATGAAACAAGTCGGGGAAGAACAGCAGGAAATCATCGGCACGCTGAATGACCGCGCAGTGGTGGACTATCTGTTGCAACATCCTGAATTCTTTATTCGTAATGCGGCTCTGGTGGAGCACATGTCTGTTCCGCATCCGGTGCGTGGTTCGGTCTCGCTGGTGGAGTGGCACATGGCGCGGGCGCGGAATCATATCAACGTTCTGGAAGAGAATATGACGCTGCTGATGGAGCAGGCGACGGCGAACGAAAGCCTGTTTCAGCGCCTGTTTCACCTGCAAACGCGGCTGGCTGCGGCCGAGAGCCTTGATGATATGCTAAACCGCTTTCATCGCTGGGCGCGTGAGCTGGGGCTGGCGGGCGCGACGGTGCGTCTGTTTCCGGATTGCTGGCGGCTTGGTGCACCATCCAAATTCACTCATCTGGCGCTGAGTCGCCAGGCGTTTGAACCTATCCGTATTCAGCGTCTTGGGCAGCAACGCCATTATCTTGGTCCGTTGAACGGCCCTGAACTGCTGGTCGCGCTGCCGGAAGCGAAAGCCATCGGTTCGGTCGCAATGTCGCTGCTCGGCGGCGATGATGCTCCCGGCGTCATGTTCTTCAGCAGTCGCGATCCCCAGCACTATCAGCAAGGTCAGGGAACGCAGCTGTTGCAGGAGATTGCTTCAATGCTCCCCGGATTGCTGGCGCGTTGGATTGAACGCGCATGACCGATTCTCCTCTGTTTGCCTCCGTAGAGCGCTTCTTACGTTATCTCGGCGTGGAGCGTCAGCTGAGTCCGATTACGCTGCTGAACTACCGGCGTCAGCTGGATGCTCTTATCGCGCTGGCGGAAAATACTGGGCTTAAAAGCTGGCAGCAGTGCGATGCTGCCCAGGTTCGAGGTCTTGCGGTGCGCAGCCGCCGTCAGGGACTGGGGCCTGCCAGCCTGGCGCTGCGGCTTTCTGCCTTACGTAGCTTTTTTGACTGGCTGGTGAGCCAGGGTGAACTGACGGCCAATCCGGCGAAGGGCATCTCCGCGCCGAAAGCGCCACGCCACTTGCCGAAAAATATCGATGTCGACGACGTTAACCGACTGCTGGATATCGATCTTAACGATCCGCTGGCAGTGCGCGATCGGGCGATGTTGGAAGTGATGTACGGTGCCGGGCTGCGTCTTTCGGAGCTGGTGAATCTCGACATTAAGCACCTTGACCTGGAGTCAGGCGAGGTGTGGGTGATGGGCAAAGGCAGCAAAGAGCGCCGCCTGCCAATTGGCCGCAACGCGGTGGTGTGGATTGAGCACTGGCTCGACCTGCGCGGCCTGTTCGGTACCGATGACGACGCGCTGTTCTTATCCAAACTGGGTAAGCGAATTTCCGCGCGTAACGTGCAAAAGCGCTTTGCCGAATGGGGCATTAAGCAAGGACTCAACAGCCACGTGCATCCGCATAAGCTGCGTCACTCCTTTGCCACCCATATGCTGGAGTCGAGCGGCGATCTGCGCGGGGTGCAGGAGCTGCTGGGCCATGCCAACCTCTCTACCACTCAAATCTATACCCATCTTGATTTTCAACACCTTGCCTCGGTGTATGATGCGGCGCATCCGCGCGCCAAACGGGGGAAATAATGCGTTTTTACCGACCTCTGGGCCAGATTTCAGCGCTGACGTTTGACCTGGACGATACCCTTTATGACAACCGCCCGGTGATTGATCGGACGATGCATGAGTCGCTGAGCTTTGTGCGCAGCTACCATCCTTCTTTAAGCCAATTTGACGCCAGCGAACTGAACCAACTGCGCCAGACCCTGCTGGCGACAGAGCCGGAGATTTACCACGATGTTACCGAATGGCGGCGTCGCGCGCTGGAGCTGGGGATGATCAACGCCGGGCTTTCTGCGGCGATGGCGAAAACCGGTGCCGACGAGGCGATGGCTAGCTTTGCCTACTGGCGAAGCCTCATCGACATCCCGCAAGAGACGCACGATACGCTGGCTAAACTCGCTGAAAAGTGGCCGCTGGTGGCGATTACCAACGGTAACGCCCAGCCGGAACTCTTCGGCCTGAGCGACTACTTCCGCTTCGTACTGCGCGCGGGCCCGGATGGGCGCTCTAAACCCTTTGCCGATATGTATCATCTTGCGGCAGAACGGCTGACGCTTCCGCTGGGGGAAATTCTTCACGTCGGTGATGACTTAACGACCGATGTGGCAGGCTCGATTCGCTGCGGCATGCAGGCTTGTTGGATCAAACCGCAGGGCGCAGACCTGATGCACACCGCCGACAGCCGCCTGCTGCCGCACATCGAAATTTCACGGTTGGCATCTCTGACCTCGCTGATATAATCGTCAGTAGTTCTGTATAAATTAACAGTAGCCCGGTGAACTGAACGTTGCCGGGCGTCTCATTTCCGGCGGTGCCAATGGACGTTTCTTACCTGCTCGACAGCCTCAATGACAAACAGCGTGAAGCCGTTGCGGCAACACGTACTAACATGCTGGTGTTGGCCGGGGCGGGCAGCGGTAAGACGCGCGTGCTGGTACACCGCATCGCCTGGCTGCTGAGCGTTGAGAACTGTTCGCCTTACTCCATTATGGCGGTGACCTTTACCAACAAAGCGGCGGCGGAAATGCGCCACCGTATCGGCCAACTAATGGGCACCACCCAGGGCGGCATGTGGGTCGGCACCTTCCACGGGCTGGCGCACCGCCTGCTGCGCGCTCATCACCTTGATGCTAACCTGCCGCAGGATTTCCAGATCCTCGATAGCGAAGACCAGCTGCGCCTGCTTAAACGCCTGATTAAGGCGATGAATCTTGATGAGAAGCAGTGGCCGCCGCGTCAGGCAATGTGGTACATCAACGGTCAGAAAGACGAAGGGCTGCGCCCGCATCATATTCAGAGTTACGGTAATCCGGTTGAGCAGACCTGGCAGAAGGTTTATCAGGCCTATCAGGAAGCCTGCGATCGTGCCGGGCTGGTAGATTTTGCCGAACTGCTGCTGCGCGCTCATGAGCTGTGGCTCAACAAACCGCATATTCTCCAGCACTACCGCGAGCGTTTTACCAATATCCTGGTGGACGAATTCCAGGATACCAACAACATTCAGTATGCGTGGATCCGCCTGCTGGCGGGCGATACCGGCAAGGTGATGATCGTCGGCGATGACGACCAGTCCATTTACGGCTGGCGCGGTGCGCAGGTGGAAAACATCCAGCGCTTCCTCAACGACTTCCCGGGCGCTGAAACTATCCGCCTGGAGCAGAACTATCGTTCGACCAGCAATATCCTCAGCGCGGCGAACGCCCTGATTGAGAACAATAGCGGGCGTCTGGGCAAAAAGCTGTGGACCGACGGTGCCGACGGTGAGCCGATTTCGCTCTACTGTGCGTTTAACGATCTTGATGAGGCGCGCTTTGTCGTC
Source organism: Klebsiella sp. MISC125 (assembly GCF_051131775.1). Classification (NCBI taxonomy): domain Bacteria; kingdom Pseudomonadati; phylum Pseudomonadota; class Gammaproteobacteria; order Enterobacterales; family Enterobacteriaceae; genus Klebsiella; species Klebsiella sp. MISC125. The sequence goes on along the minus strand of NZ_CP180448.1, from coordinate 5,972,836 downwards.
AACCGCATCAAGACCTGGCAGGAAAACGGTGGTCAGCTGGCGCAGTGCGCGATTTTGTATCGCAGCAACGCCCAGTCGCGCGTGCTGGAAGAGGCGCTGCTACAGGCCAGCATGCCGTACCGTATCTATGGCGGTATGCGATTCTTCGAACGCCAGGAGATCAAAGATGCGCTCTCCTACCTGCGCCTGATTGCCAACCGTAATGACGACGCGGCGTTTGAACGCGTGGTGAATACCCCAACGCGCGGTATCGGCGATCGTACCCTGGATGTGGTGCGTCAGACCTCGCGCGACCGCCAGCTGACGCTGTGGCAGGCCTGTCGCGAGCTGCTTAAAGATAAAGTTCTCGCCGGTCGTGCCGCCAGCGCCTTACAGCGCTTTATGGAGCTGATTGACGCTCTGGCGCAGGAAACCGCCGATATGCCGCTGCACGTGCAGACTGACCGGGTCATCAAGGATTCCGGCCTGCGCACGATGTACGAGCAGGAGAAGGGCGAGAAAGGCCAGACGCGTATCGAAAACTTAGAGGAACTGGTGACGGCAACGCGCCAGTTCAGCTACAACGAAGAAGATGAAGACCTGATGCCGTTACAGGCGTTCCTTTCCCACGCCGCGCTGGAAGCGGGCGAAGGGCAGGCGGACACCTGGCAGGACGCGGTACAGCTGATGACCTTGCACTCGGCGAAAGGGCTGGAGTTCCCGCAGGTGTTTATCGTCGGCGTGGAAGAGGGGATGTTCCCGAGCCAGATGGCGCTCGATGAGGGCGGTCGCCTGGAAGAGGAACGCCGCCTGGCCTACGTTGGCGTGACGCGTGCGATGCAAAAACTGACTCTGACCTATGCCGAAACCCGCCGCCTGTATGGCAAAGAGGTTTATCACCGTCCGTCACGCTTTATCGGCGAGCTGCCGGAAGCGTGCGTGGAAGAGGTGCGGCTGCGCGCGACGGTCAGTCGCCCGGTGAGTCATCAGCGCATGGGCACCCCGATGGCGGAAAACGACACTGGATATAAGCTGGGCCAGCGCGTGCGCCATGCTAAGTTTGGCGAAGGCACCATCGTGAACCTCGAAGGCAGCGGCGAACACAGTCGTCTTCAGGTCGCGTTTCAGGGGCAGGGGATCAAGTGGCTGGTTGCTGCCTATGCCCGGCTGGAAACAGTGTAACATTAAGAAAAATATCATTATTTTGTAATATTCTGCTACCTTTGTACGTTAAGGCGCTTGATTTGCTCTTTAGCGTTCCGTTGCGTGTTGACGCCGTTTTGGCGCTGGCGTAACATGCGCGCACGATTACGCTAAGAGGACATTCGCCTTGGACACACCCAGTAGATGCTGGCTCAACTTCCTGTCCATCAGGAACAACTCCTAAGGCTATCCTCTTATGCTGATAGCCTTAGCGGTTGTCGGCGACCCGTTCTATTCCCGTCGCTCTGAGTCAGGCTTTATGGTCTGAAACCCAAATTGTTTCTGTGTGCCCACCGAACTGTCCGATAATTTTTTTGCATTGGGAGTCCCGGTCATGCTGAGCGCATTTCAACTGGAAAATAATCGTTTAACGCGTCTGGAAGCCGATGAGATCAAGCACCTCGCCAGTTCGGTGTGGGTCGATCTGGTCGAGCCTGACGATGAAGAACGAAGCCGCGTGCAAACGGAATTGGGCCAGAACCTGGCAACGCGCCCGGAGCTGGAAGACATCGAAGCGTCAGCGCGTTTCTTTGAAGATGAAGACGGTTTACACATCCACTCATTTTTCTTTTTTGAAGATGCAGAGGATCACGCCGGTAACTCGACCGTGGCGTTTACTATCCGCGAAGGGCGTCTGTTCACCCTGCGCGAGCGGGAGCTGCCCGCTTTCCGCCTGTATCGTATGCGCGTGCGCAACCAGTCGATGGTTGATGGTAATGCCTACGAGCTGCTGCTTGACCTGTTCGAAACCAAAATCGAACAGCTGGCGGATGAAATTGAAAACATCTACAGCGACCTGGAAAAACTCAGCCGGGTGATTATGGAAGGCCGTCAGGGCGATGATTACGATGAGGCGCTCTCTACCCTTGCTGAGCAGGAAGATATCGGCTGGAAAGTTCGCCTGTGTCTGATGGATACCCAGCGCGCGCTGAACTTCCTCGTGCGTAAGGCGCGCTTACCGGCGGGCCAGCTGGAGCAGGCGCGTGAGATCCTGCGCGATATCGAATCCCTGCTGCCGCACAACGAATCACTGTTCCAGAAAGTTAACTTCCTGATGCAGGCGGCGATGGGCTTTATCAATATCGAGCAGAACCGCATCATCAAGATCTTCTCGGTGGTTTCCGTGGTGTTCCTGCCGCCGACGCTGGTGGCTTCCAGCTATGGGATGAACTTCGAATTTATGCCCGAGCTGCACTGGAGCTTCGGTTACCCAGGCGCGATTGTCTTTATGATGCTCGCCGGTCTGGCTCCGTATCTGTACTTTAAGCGTAAAAACTGGCTGTAAAAAAAGGAGCTTCGGCTCCTTTTTTCGTTATGCCTTACGCGTTCTGCGTATGGTGTAAATCGCATCCATCACGAAAATCGCCAGCGCCACCCAGATAAACGCGAAGGTCACCATCTTATCCGCGCCCGGCACTTCGCCGTAAAACGTCACTGCCAGCAGGAACATCAGCGTCGGGCCGATATACTGGAAAAAGCCCAGCGTGGAGAGGCGCAGACGCGTCGCCGCACCGGTAAAGCACAGCAGCGGGATTGTGGTCACCACGCCCGCCGCGATTAACAGCAGGTTCAGCGACCATGGGTTCTGACCCATATGGCTGGTTGGGCTATCGGCAATGCCAAACAGATAGATAGCGGCGACCGGCAGCAGCCACAGGGTTTCGAACAGCATCCCGGTTTGCGCATCAACGGCGATCTTCTTACGCACCAGGCCGTAGAAGGCGAAGCTGAAGGCCAGGCCCAGCGCAATAATCGGCAGTGAGCCGAAAGTCCAGAGCTGCACCAGCACACCGCAGGCGGCCAGCAGTACCGCCAGCCACTGCATCCGGCGAAAGCGCTCCCCGAGGAAGATCATCCCCAGCACGATGTTCACCAGCGGGTTAATAAAATAACCGAGGCTGGCTTCCAGCATATGATGGTTGTTGACCGACCAGATAAACAGCAGCCAGTTGCCGCCGATCAATACGGCCGACAGTGCCAGCAGAAATACCTTTTTCGGTGTTTTAAGCAGCCTTTTGACCTGCGGCCACTGGCGGCTGATGCTGACCAGCGCCACCATAAAAAAGAAGGACCAGATCACGCGGTGAGTCAGAATTTCATCGGCGGGAACATAGTAGATAAGCTTGAAGTACGCAGGCGCGATACCCCAGATAAAATAGGCGGCCAGGGCCAGAAGAACCCCTACCCGCGTTTGTTTCGCATCCATCGGTACAAATCCATTGCCAAAGAGAGTGATGTTACTCGATTTAGGCTAATCAACCCACCATATACGTCGCCGTGGCGCTGGCGATATAAACCTGCTCTTCGTTATGTAGCTCGACGCGGGCCACCGCGACTTTGTTACCAGCACGCAGCAGGCTGCTGGTGGCGGTGAAGCGTTCCCCTCGGCCCGGGCGCAAATAATCAACGCGCAGATCGATGGTTCCCATCCGCGACAGACGCTGGCGCAGCTCTTCTTCATTGATCGTGTCATGACGAGTCAGCGTACTACCCACACAGACCAGCCCCGCGGCAACGTCCAGCGCGGAGGCGATAACGCCGCCGTGTAAAATGCTTTGCGCCCAGTTGCCAACCATCATCGGCTGGTTATTAAAGCTGATCTGAGCAAACTCTTTTTCGTAGCGCTCCAGCTCCAGCCCTAAGGCACGGTTATAAGGCATATGATAAACAAAGATTTCTCCCACCAGCTTAAGGGCGGCGGCGGCGGTCAGTTCAGACATAACAATATTCCAAAAGTTAACGAAATGTTGATTTTATGCTTCTAAAATATTGATTTCTACTTTAAGAACGGATAACAGGTCAGAAGACGCATAAATAGGTAGAATGCTGGCTGGGTTAAACAGAAATAATAATTATCCATCCAGGAGAACAGTAATGCGTATCTCTTTGGCCTGCCTGCTGGCGCTTGTTGCGCTTCCGGCTGGCGTTCTGGCGCAGGACGCGCCTGTAAATAAACAGGTCCATGACACCCCTGCCGTTCGCGGGAGCATTATCGCCAACCTGTTACAGGACCATGATAATCCATTCCTGCTGTATCCCTATGAGAGCAACTATCTGCTCTATACGTGGACCAGCGATCTCAATAAAGAAGCGATTCGCAGCTACGACTGGGCCGAGAATGCGCGTAAAGATGAAGTGAAGTTTCAGCTTAGTCTGGCGTTTCCGCTATGGCGGGGGATCTTCGGCGATAACTCGCTGCTGGGCGCTTCTTATACGCAGAAATCCTGGTGGCAACTCTCCAACAGCAAGGAGTCCGCGCCGTTTCGCGAAACCAACTATGAGCCGCAGCTGTTTCTCGGTTTTGCGACCGACTATTCGTTTGCTGGCTGGACGCTACGCGATGTTGAAATGGGCTACAACCACGACTCCAACGGCCGATCCGATCCCACGTCCCGTAGCTGGAACCGTCTCTATACCCGGTTGATGGCGCAGAACGGCAACTGGTTGGTGGAGGTGAAGCCCTGGTACGTGATTGGCAGCACTGACGATAACCCGGATATCACCAAATATATGGGCTATTACCGCCTGAAAGTGGGTTATCAACTTGGCGAGGCGATTCTCAGCGCTCAGGGGCAATATAACTGGAATACCGGTTACGGCGGAGCTGAGCTTGGGGTGAGTTATCCGGTCACCAAACATGTGCGCGTCTATACTCAGGTCTATAGCGGTTATGGCGAGTCGCTCATCGATTATAACTTTAACCAGACCCGCGTCGGCGTCGGGCTGATGCTCAACGATCTGTTTTAATCGTTGCACTCTGGCTCTCAGGCGCTGAAAATAGCGCCTGTTTTCTTTTCAGGCATATGGGGTCAACGTGGCACAGGCGGAAGTATTAAATCAGGAATCGCTGGCTAAGCAGGTTTTACAAGAAACCTTCGGCTACCAGCAGTTTCGCCCGGGCCAGGATACCATTATCGATACGGCGCTGGCAGGGCGCGATTGCCTGGTGGTGATGCCGACCGGCGGCGGAAAGTCGCTGTGTTATCAGGTTCCGGCGCTGGTGCTGGGCGGCCTGACCGTCGTGGTATCGCCGCTTATCTCACTGATGAAGGACCAGGTCGATCAGCTACTGGCTAACGGCGTGGCGGCAGCGTGCCTGAACTCAACGCAGAGCCGTGAGCAGCAGCATGAAGTGATGGCTGGCTGTCGCAGCGGGCAAATTCGTCTGCTGTATATCGCCCCGGAACGCCTGATGCTGGATAACTTCCTTGAGCATCTCAGCCACTGGAATCTGTCGATGCTGGCGGTTGATGAAGCCCACTGTATTTCCCAGTGGGGCCACGATTTCCGCCCGGAATACGCCGCGCTCGGCCAACTGCGTCAGCGGATACCGCAGATCCCGTTTATGGCGCTCACCGCCACCGCCGATGATACTACCCGTCGCGATATCGTCCGTCTGCTGGGGTTGAATGACCCGCTGATTCAGGTCAGCAGCTTCGATCGACCTAACATCCGCTATATGCTGATGGAAAAGTTTAAGCCGCTGGATCAACTGATGCGCTACGTGCAGGATCAGCGCGGCAAGTCGGGAATCATCTACTGCAATAGCCGTTCGAAAGTGGAAGATACCGCCGCGCGTCTGCAAAGCCGAGGCGTTAGTGCGGCTGCGTATCATGCGGGCCTGGAACACCAGGTTCGTGCTGATGTGCAGGAGAAATTCCAGCGCGATGACCTGCAAATCGTGGTGGCGACGGTGGCCTTTGGCATGGGCATCAACAAACCGAACGTGCGTTTTGTGGTGCATTTCGATATCCCCCGCAATATTGAATCCTATTACCAGGAGACCGGGCGCGCCGGGCGCGATGGCCTGCCTGCCGAAGCCATGCTGTTTTACGATCCGGCAGATATGGCGTGGCTCAGGCGCTGCCTTGAAGAGAAACCCGCCGGGCCGTTGCAGGATATTGAGCGTCATAAACTGAACGCGATGGGGGCGTTTGCCGAAGCGCAAACCTGCCGCCGTCTGGTGCTGCTCAACTACTTTGGCGAAGGGCGTCAGGAGCCGTGCGGAAACTGCGATATCTGCCTCGACCCGCCGAAACAGTACGACGGTTTAATGGATGCGCGTAAGGCGCTGTCGACGATTTATCGCGTCAATCAGCGTTTTGGTATGGGCTACGTGGTGGAAGTGCTGCGTGGCGCTAATAATCAGCGTATTCGCGATATGGCGCACGATAAGCTGCCGGTCTACGGTATTGGTCGCGAGCAAAGTCACGAGCATTGGGTCAGCGTTATCCGCCAGCTTATCCATTTAGGCCTGGCCACGCAGAATATTGCCCAGCACTCCGCACTACAGCTCACCGAAGCTGCTCGCCCGGTTCTGCGCGGCGACGTTACGCTACAACTTGCCGTACCGCGCATTGTGGCGCTGAAGCCGAAGGCGATGCAGAAATCCTTCGGCGGTAATTACGATCGTAAACTGTTCGCGAAGCTGCGCAAATTGCGTAAAGCGATCGCCGACGAAGAGAATATCCCCCCATATGTCGTGTTTAACGATGCGACTCTGATTGAGATGGCCGAACAAACGCCGTTGAGCGCAGGTGAGATGCTCAGCGTGAACGGCGTCGGCACGCGTAAGCTTGAGCGTTTTGGTAAAGAGTTTATGGCTCTGATCCGTGCGCACGTGGATGGCGATGATGAGTAGTCAGCCAGACGAAAAAGTGCAAATATAGTTTTCGTCCTTACTATTTTCCTGCGAGTTAATCATGTTGACGCTTTTCCTCACCGTGGCGCTGGTGCATATCATTGCGCTGATGAGTCCGGGACCGGATTTTTTCTTTGTTTCACAAACCGCTGTTAGCCGCTCCCGCAAAGAGGCGATGATGGGCGTCCTGGGGATCACCTGCGGCGTGATGGTGTGGGCGGGCGTAGCGCTGCTCGGCCTGAACCTGATTATCGAGAAAATGGCCTGGCTGCACACCATTATCATGGTCGGCGGCGGGCTGTATCTATGCTGGATGGGCTTCCAGATGCTGCGCGGCGCGCTGAAGAAAAGCGACGTAGCGGCGGCGGAGCCACAGGTTGAGCTGGCGCGTAGCGGTCGCAGTTTCCTGAAGGGGCTACTCACCAATCTGGCGAACCCGAAAGCGATTATTTACTTCGGTTCTGTGTTCTCGCTGTTTGTTGGCGACGACGTTACCGCCAGCGCGCGCTGGGGCATTTTCCTGCTGATCGTGCTGGAGACGCTGGCCTGGTTTACGGTAGTCGCCAGCCTGTTTGCCCTGCCGGGGATGCGCCGCGGCTATCAGCGGATGGCGAAGTGGATCGACGGCTTCGCCGGCACGCTATTTGCCGGTTTTGGTATTCATTTGATTATTTCACGCTAAGTCTCCTGCGGCCCGTCCAGGGGTTTATGGGCGGGCCGGGTATTAATGACGGAGCTGCTGCAAATCGTCAGGTGTGAGACCGGTCATTTCCATAACCGCAGTATCATCGATGCCCCGGTTGAGCATTGCTTTTGCGACTTCCATAAAGGCGGCGCGCTTGCCATTTTTTATGCCTTCCTTCATGCCTTCCTTGATGCCCTTCTGCATACCTTCCTCGAGCCACTTTTCTGCCAGAGTCATCAGTACTTCTCCATGCTGCGGCACCCGCTGTGCCAGCTCATATAATAGCGGCCGAACGTCCTGCTCTTCTCCCGCCTGGGTCATATATTTTATCAGTACGGTAATTTGTTGTCTGCTCATCTGTTCGAGCATCAGCAGGCTGGTGAGCTTGTCCAGAAGCTCAGCCATCTCACGCTGGCGAATGTGCTTTTGCACCAGCGTCAGGGCCGCCATGCTGCGGTGCTGCATGATTTCGTCGTCGGGGATAACGGTGATATCCACCAGCGGAAAGGCATTGGCGTAAAGCTGACGCGCAGTATCCGGATCGGCAAAGCTTTCCAGCCAATTCAGGGACCAGGGGTAGGGGCTTCGCCGTCCCTGATAAAAGAGTATCGGGATCACCAGCGGCAGCGTCTTGTGCCCATTCTCGAGATGCCTCTGCATGGCGGCGATGGCGTAACGCATCAAGCGAAACGCCATCAGTTTATCGGGCGAGCTTTGGTGTTCAATCAGGACATGCACGTAGCCCTGACCGCTGGTGGTCTCCAGTGAATAGAGTATATCGCTGTAATAAGGCCGCAGGTCGTCTTCAATAAAGCTCCCTGATTCCAGGCGCAGCGTATCCAGTTTGCAAATCTGAATGAGCGAGGGCGGCATGTGGATCTCAATAAAGTCCCGCGCGGTTTCCACGCGGGAGAGAAAGGTTCTGAATACCGCATCATGTGGAGTTGCCGCTTCCGCCATTGTTTTCGTCCATGAATAAGAGCATCTGACGGCATTCTGGCATTGGCGCTGCGGAGTCGACAGTACGCAAAAGAATTATCTTCTCTCTTTGCGTGCACCCTCGAGTGACGGTGTTGCTGCGTCCACAAGGTGAACCTCAAATTGCGAGCGTGATTCCATTCATCAGGCGTGACGGGCGGAAGCCAGCAGCGCCCCGACCAGCATAAACAGCGAGCCGAATACCTTGTTCAGCGCCTTCATCTGTTTCGGCCCCTTAATCCACGCCGCGATGCGTTGGGCCAGCGTCGCGTAGCCTATCATCACAATGATATCGACCACGATAGTGGTGGTGCCGAGTACGAGGTACTGCATCACCTGAGGCTGATTGGGCACGATAAACTGCGGGAAGAGCGCGGCGAGAAACACGATGCTTTTCGGGTTGGTCAGGTTGACGAACACCGCGCGTTTAAAGAGTTTCCCACGAGTTTGCGCTTTCGCCAGGGTATTGAGATCGATTGAACCCGCGGCCCGCCATTGCTGAATCCCAAGCCAGATAAGATAGGCAGCACCCGCCCATTTGAGGATTTCAAAGGCTAACAGCGAGCGGGAAAATAGCGTACCCAAACCGACGCCGACCAGCACGATATGAATGCCCAGCCCGGTCTGTAGACCAGCAATAGAGGCCGCCGCACCGCGATAGCCATGGTTAATTGAGGTGGTCATGGTATTAATCGCCCCGGAACCCGGCGACAGGCTGAGAATAATAGATGTCAGCAGATAGGCACACCACCACTCGAACGTCATGAGAACTCCCTGATTGTCTGTTTTTATGCCACAATACGCTATTGTGTAAGCATTGTGTGATGCACGATAAAAAAACGATTTTCAGCGGTTATCAGGGGTGTAAGCCCGATGTTTTTGCAGCAAAAGGACTGGGAAACACGAGAAAACGCGTTCGCGGCCTTTACCATGGGGCCACTGACCGATTTCTGGCGTCAGCGAGAAGAAGCGGAGTTCAGGGGCGTGGATAATGTTCCGGTGCGCTTTGTTCGCTTCTGCGCCAAAAGTAATGACCGGGTGATTGTTATCTGTCCGGGTCGCATTGAAAGCTACGTTAAGTATGCCGAGCTGGCTTACGATCTCTTCCATTGCGGTTTTGATGTGATGATTATCGATCATCGCGGGCAGGGTCGTTCCGGACGGATGCTTTCTGATAGCCACCGTGGACACGTCGTCAATTTCAGCGATTACGTTGATGATCTTGCCGCATTCTGGCAACAGGAAGTGGTTCCGGGGCACTGGCGGAAACGGTATATACTGGCTCACTCGATGGGCGGAGCTATTGCGACGCTATTTTTGCAGCGTCACCAGCAGCATTGTGACGCGATAGCGCTCTGCGCGCCGATGTTCGGGATTGTCATGCGTTTTCCTGACTGGATGGTGCGCCATATTCTCGATTGGGCTGAGGGCCATCAGCGCATTCGCGAAGAGTATGCCATCGGTACCGGCCGCTGGCGGGCGTTGCCCTATGCGGTCAACGTGCTGACGCATAGCCGTCAACGTTATCGTCGCAACCTGCGTTTTTATGCCGATGACCCGCAGCTGCGGGTCGGCGGGCCGACGTTCCACTGGGTGCGTGAGGGGATCCTCGCGGGCGAAGAGGTGTTGGCTGGGGTAGAAAAAGACGTCACGCCAACTTTGTTGCTCCAGGCTGAAGAAGAGCGGGTGGTTGATAACCGTATGCACGATCGCTACTGTGAACTCCGTGCCGCTGCCGGTCATCCCTGTGAAGGGAATAAGCCGTTTGTCATAGAAGGGGCATACCATGAGATCCTTTTTGAAAAGGACGCCCTGCGCTCAGTCGCGCTGAATGCTATCGTCGATTTTTTCCGTCGACATAATTAATCTGGCGAAACGCTAGTCGCCCTGCTTAGAGGTTAAAATTTTTATGTACCAGGTTGTTGCGTCTGACTTAGATGGCACGCTGCTTTCCCCCGATCACTGCTTAACTCCCTACGCTAAAGATACGCTGAAGCTGCTTACCGCACGCGGTATCAACTTTGTGTTCGCGACCGGCCGCCATTACATTGATGTTGGGCAAATTCGCGATAATCTCGGCATTAAATCCTACATGATCACCTCCAATGGTGCGCGGGTGCACGATAGCGAAGGGAATCAGATCTTTGCTCACAACCTTGACCGCGATATCGCCACCGACCTGTTTGAGATGATGCGCAACGATCCGGCGATTGTGACCAACGTTTACCGTGAAGATGAGTGGTTTATGAACCGCCATCGTCCTGAGGAGATGCGTTTCTTCAAAGAGGCAGTGTTCAACTACAAGCTGTATGAGCCGGGCGAGCTGGACCCTGAGGGGATCAGCAAGGTCTTTTTCACCTGTGATAAGCATGAGCAGCTACTGCCGCTGGAGCAGGCGATCAACGCGCGCTGGGGTGACCGCGTAAACGTGAGTTTCTCTACCGTGACCTGCCTGGAAGTGATGGCAGGCGGCGTATCGAAGGGTCATGCGCTGGAAGCAGTGGCGAAAATGCTCGGCTATAGCCTGAAAGAGTGCATCGCCTTCGGCGACGGCATGAACGATGCGGAAATGCTGTCGATGGCGGGTAAGGGCTGCATTATGGTTAACGCGCACCAGCGCCTGAAGGACCTGCATCCTGAGCTGGAAGTGATCGGCAGCAACGCCGATGACGCCGTACCGCACTATCTGCGTAAACTGTATCTCGACTAAAAAAGATTGACAACTGCTCTATAATTGAGCAGTTGTCAACTGACCTCTTCGCTACAATGAGTGTTCTTTAATCTACGAGACATTCATTGTGGCGCTACTGATTATCACCACCATTCTGTGGGCCTTTTCCTTTAGCCTGTACGGCGAATATTTGGCGGGTCATGTCGATAGCTATTTCGCGGTGCTGGCGCGCGTTGGCCTGGCGGCGCTGGTGTTTTCACCCTTCCTGCGTACGCGTGGACAAAGCCTGACAACTATTGGCTTGTATATGCTGGTGGGCGCGATGCAGCTTGGCATCATGTATATGTTGAGCTTCCACGCCTACCTCTATTTGACGGTCTCTGAGCTCCTGCTATTTACCGTTCTGACGCCGCTCTACATCACCCTAATCTACGATCTCATGAGCCGACGTCGCCTGCGCTGGGGCTATGCCTGCAGCGCGCTGCTGGCGGTTATTGGCGCAGGAATTATTCGTTATGACCAGGTGACCAACCATTTCTGGACCGGTCTGATCCTGGTACAGCTCTCCAACATCAGCTTCGCTATCGGGATGGTGGGCTATAAGCGCCTGATGGAAACGCGCCCGATGCCGCAACATAACGCTTTCGCCTGGTTCTATATCGGGGCGTTTCTGGTGGCGGTAGTTGCCTGGACTCTGATGGGTAACGCGCAGAAAATGCCAGAAACGTCGCTACAGTGGGGCATTCTGGCCTTTCTTGGCGTGGCGGCGTCGGGAATCGGTTATTTTATGTGGAACTACGGTGCCACCCAGGTGGATGCTGGTACGCTCGGCATCATGAACAATATGCACGTGCCTGCCGGGCTGCTGGTGAACCTTGCCATCTGGCAGGAGCAGCCCCGCTGGCCGAGCTTTATTATTGGAGCTCTGGTGATCCTGGCCTCGCTATGGGTCCATCGGCGTTGGGTCGCTCCGCACTCCTCACAAACGGTAAGTGGTCGCAAGCGTGGTTCCGCGCTGAGCGAATAAACGCCTCGGTGGCCGGCTGCCGCTGCTCGCCATCGCGCACTGCGGCGTACAGCCGGCTCCACAGTCCCTCGCCCAGGGTTTTGGTCACCACCAGGCCCTGGCGTTCAAAGTTTTCTACTACCCAGTGCGGCAGGGCAGCGATACCCATCCGTGCGGCCACCATCTGAATTAACAGTAACGTATTGTCGACGCTCTTCAACTGCGGGCTGATCCCTGCAGGCTGTAAAAAGTGACGCCAGATATCCAGGCGCGCGCGCTGCACCGGGTAAATCAGCAGCAGCTCGGTGGCTAAATCCTCAGGCGCAATCCGCGTTTTTGCCGCTAGCGGATGATCCGGCGCCATCACCAGACGCACTTCAAAATCAAACATCGGTGAATAGTGCAGACCGCTGCGCGGCAGAATATCAGAGGTCATCACCAGATCCAGCTCACCCTGCTGCAACCCCGGCTGCGGGTCAAAGGTGACTCCGGACTGAAAATCCACTTCCACATGGGGCCAGCGGGTGCGGAAATTCTCCAGAGCCGGGGTGAGCCATTGAATACAGCTATGGCATTCGATGGCGATACGCAGACGGGTTTGCTGCGGTTCATTGCAATCCTGCAAGGCGCGGCTAATTTGCGGCAGTACCTGATTGGCTAGCTGTAGCAGGATCTCTCCCTGTGGGGTAAAGCGCAGCGGCTGGCTCTTACGCACAAATAGACGAAAGCCAAGGCGCTGTTCCAGATCGCTGAACTGGTGGGACAAGGCGGATTGGGTCTGGTGCAGGGCCGCAGCCGCGCCTGCCAGAGAACCGCTATTCCGCAACGCCTGGAGCGTTTTCAGGTGTTTAATTTCGATCATGAAAGTCCTTCACTTCGGCATGAATAATTTGCGCTTGAGGAATATACAGTAACTGCCAATTATGGATGTGTAAACATCTGGATGGCTAAATACAAAAAATTCCATAAGAGGCATAACATGACAATCCTGAATCACACCCTCGGTTTCCCTCGCGTTGGCCTGCGTCGCGAGCTGAAAAAAGCGCAAGAGAGCTACTGGGCGGGCAACAGCTCCCGCGAAGAGCTGCTGGCGGTTGGGCGTGAGCTGCGTGCTCGCCATTGGGATCAGCAGAAGCAGGCAGGCGTTGATCTGCTGCCGGTGGGCGATTTCGCCTGGTACGACCATGTTCTGACCACCAGCCTGCTGCTCGGCAACGTGCCGGCTCGTCATCAGAACAAAGACGACTCCGTCGATATTGATACCCTGTTCCGCATTGGCAGAGGTCGCGCACCGACCGGTGAACCGGCTGCCGCCGCGGAGATGACCAAATGGTTTAACACTAACTACCACTACATGGTGCCGGAGTTCGTGAAGGGCCAGCAGTTCAAACTGACCTGGACTCAGCTGCTGGATGAAGTGGACGAAGCGTTGGCGCTGGGCCACAAGGTCAAACCCGTTCTGCTGGGGCCGGTCACTTACCTGTGGCTCGGTAAGGTGAAAGGCGAGCCGTTCGACCGCCTGAGCTTGCTGAACGATATTCTGCCGGTTTACCAGCAGGTGCTGGCTGAGCTGGCAAAACGCGGCATTGAGTGGGTACAGATTGATGAACCAGCGCTGGTGCTCGAGCTGCCGCAGGAATGGCTAGCGGCCTTCCAACCGGCTTATGAGGCGCTTAGAGGCCAGGTTAAGCTGCTGCTGACCACCTATTTTGAAGGCATTACGGCGAACCTTGAGACCATCACCGCGCTGCCGGTGCAGGGTCTGCACGTTGATTTTGTTCACGGTAAAGATGACGTAGCAGAGCTGCATCAACGTCTGCCTGCCGACTGGCTGCTCTCTGCGGGGCTGATCAATGGTCGCAACGTCTGGCGCGCCGATCTCACCGAGAAATACGCGCAGATTAAAGACATCGTCGGTAAACGCGATCTGTGGGTGGCTTCTTCTTGTTCCCTGCTGCACAGCCCGATCGACCTGAGCGTGGAGACTCGTCTGGATGCGGAAGTGAAGAGCTGGTTTGCCTTCGCCTTGCAAAAATGCGCCGAGCTGGCGCTGCTGCGTGATGCCCTGAACAGCGGTGATACTGCCGCAATTACCGAATGGAGCGCGCCGATCCAGGCCCGTCGCCACTCGACTCGCGTGCATAACGCGGCGATCGAAAAACGCCTGGCGGCGATTACCGCTGAGGACAGCCAGCGCGCGAGCGCCTATAAAGTGCGTGCCGAAGCGCAGCGGGCGCGCTTTAAGCTCCCGGCCTGGCCGACCACCACTATCGGCTCTTTCCCGCAAACCACGGAAATTCGCGGCCTGCGTCTGGACTTCAAAAAGGGCAATCTCGATGCGAATAACTATCGTACCGGCATAGCAGAGCACATCAAGCAGGCGATTGTGGAGCAGGAGCGCCTGGGGCTGGACGTGCTGGTGCACGGTGAAGCTGAGCGTAACGACATGGTGGAATATTTCGGTGAACACCTGGACGGTTTTATCTTCACCCAGAACGGCTGGGTGCAGAGCTACGGCTCCCGCTGCGTTAAACCGCCAGTAGTGATCGGCGATGTTAGCCGCCCGCAAGCGATCACCGTTGAGTGGGCAAAATACGCCCAGTCGCTGACCGACAAACCGGTAAAAGGAATGCTGACCGGTCCGGTGACCATTCTTTGCTGGTCATTCCCGCGCGAAGACGTGACTCGTGAAACCATCGCGAAGCAGATTGCGCTGGCACTGCGTGATGAGGTAGCAGACCTGGAAGCCGCCGGGATCGGTATTATCCAGATTGACGAACCGGCGCTGCGCGAAGGTCTGCCGCTGAAGCGCAGCGACTGGGATGCCTACCTGGCGTGGGGCGTCGAAGCTTTCCGCATCAACGCCGCCGTGGCGCAGGATGACACCCAGATCCACACCCATATGTGTTATTGCGAGTTTAACGACATTATGGATTCCATTGCCGCGCTGGATGCCGACGTCATCACCATTGAGACCTCGCGTTCCGACATGGAGCTGCTGGAGTCGTTCGAAGAGTTCGACTATCCGAACGAAATCGGGCCGGGCGTCTACGATATTCACTCGCCGAACGTCCCAAGCGTGGAGTGGATTGAAGCCCTGCTGAAGAAAGCGGAGCAGCGTATCCCAGCAGAGCGCCTGTGGGTGAACCCGGACTGCGGCCTGAAAACCCGCGGCTGGCCGGAAACCCGTGCCGCGCTGGCTAACATGGTCAAAGCCGCGCAGAACCTGCGTCAGGGGTAATGTAGAATTACCCGTCTCTCAGACGATGGTGAACCCGTAGGTCGGGTAAGGCTCTAGCCGCCACCCGACAAAATGCAGCACACGCTATAAATCAAACTGTGGGAGGCTTCGGCCTCCTTTTCTCATTATTCCCCCGCCAAAAACGATCGTTAATTCGCCTTTATGATCGTCCTCACAAACGTAATAACATTATATTGTTATAACAATTGCCACCAAAATAATAAAGGAACCTCTGTATGGACTACAACCAGGTGGGAAATGCGATTGTGAAGCACTGCGGTGGCCTGTCGAATTTGCTGCATGTCACCAACTGTATGACCCGCGTCCGAATGACCATCGGTGAGCAATCACAGGTGGATATCGCCGCGCTCAAAAGTATCGACGGCGTGCTCGGCGTAGTGGAGGACGATACCTTGCAGGTGATCGTCGGGCCGGGGAAATCGACCAAAGTTGCGAATGTGATTAACGCGCTGCTGAAAGACCAGCCTGCGGGTGACGCGCCGCTCAGCAGCGTAGAGCAAAAAGCAAAGCTCGCGCGGGAGAAAGCGAAAAAGCAGACCCGCACTAAAGTTATCCTCAAACATATCGCCAATATCTTTGTACCAATTCTACCGTCGCTGATTGCGGCCGGTATCCTGATGGGCATTAACAACGTGCTGGTCAACTCCGCTGCTTCCTGGGCGCTGGCGCATCACGTCGCGGCGCTGGGGGATCTGTCGCCGACTCAGGTAGTACTCGACCAGCGGCACATGCTGGGCGTGAGCCAGTTTCTCGATATCGTCTCGAAGGCGCTGTTCGGTTTCCTCGCCATCTATACCGGGGTGACGGCGGCGAAGGAGTTTGACGGCAACGCGGTGATGGGAGGCCTGCTGGGGGCGATCACTATTGTGCCGCAGATTACCGCGCTGGGGCTGATCCCGGGGCAGGGCGGGCTGATTGGCGTCATTCTCTGCGCCTGGCTAATGTGCCTGCTGGAAAAACAGGTTCGGCGCTTTGTGCCGGATATTGTGGATGTGGTGGTGACGCCGACTATTGTGCTGGTGGTGATGGCTGCGGCGCTGCTGCTGGTGATTATGCCCGTGGCGGGCGTGGTTTCTAACGGCATTCTGCATGGGCTGAACGGCCTGCTTTCTACCGGCGGCATCGCAGCGGGCTTTGTGCTCTCGGCGCTGTTCCCGTTCCTGATTTCGCTCGGCCTGCACCACGGCTTGTTCCCTATTCACCTGGAGATGATCAACGCCACCGGCCACGCGCCGCTGTTCGCCATCCAGATCATGTCCAATGCCGGAATGGTCGGGGCGGCGACGGCGGTACTGCTGCTGACCCGCGATCCGGTGATGAAGAAAATCGCTAGAGGCGCAATCCCAACCTCCATTCTGGCAGTAGGCGAACCCACCATTTTCGGCGTCAATATTCCGGCCGGATTCGCCTTTATTACCGGCTCCATCGGTGCCGGTTTTGGCGGAATGATGGTGGTGCTGCTGGGCGTCTCGACCAACGGCGTTGGCGCAGCCGGGCTATCCGCGCTGCCGCTCATCGCTGACGGTAAATATTTGCAGTACATCATTTCCTGGCTGGTCGGCTGCGCCGCGGCTTTTGTACTGACTTACATCGTTGGCAAAATGCGCGGTTACGATAAAGAAACGGCGTGAAGGAAGGATTAAGGAGTAAAGCATGAAAGCGATTATGTTGATGTTTGATTCGCTGAATAAGCGCCTGCTGTCGGCCTACGGCAGCGATCGGGCGATTACGCCGAATTTTCAGCGGCTGAAGGAACGCACGGTCCGTTTCGATAACGGCTACGTCGGCAGCATGCCCTGTATGCCCGCCCGCCGGGAGTTGCATACCGGACGCTATAATTTTTTACACCGCGGCTGGTCGCCGATCGAGCCGTTCGATGATTCGGTTCCGGAGCTGCTGAAGAAAAACGGCATTCACACTCATCTGGTGACGGACCACAAGCACTACTGGCGCGACGGCGGGGCGACCTATCATTCGCGCTACAGCACCTACGAATTTGTGCGTGGTCAGGAAGGCGACGCCTGGAAAGGCGTCGTTGATAAGCCAGAATATCGCTACGAATCCGGCGAGCCGGAGGAGATCAAGCAGCGGAAGATCGCCAGCCGGGTACAGCATCAGATCAACGTGCAGTTTATGCACAACGAAGAAGATCATCATCTGGCGCGGACGATCGGCAAAGGGCTGGAGTTTATTGATACCAACCACGCCAGCGATAACTGGTTTTTACAACTGGAGTGTTTCGATCCGCATGAGCCGTTTTTCGTGCCGGAAAAGTACCTGAAGATGTACGGCATTGACGATCCTTCGCAGTTCGACGGCTGGCCTCCGTACTACTTTGTTACCGAAAGCGCCGAACGCAAGAGCATGATCCAGAAGTATTATATGGCGCTGCTAACCATGGTCGATGCGTATGTTGGCAAGGTGCTGGATCATATGGATCGCTACGACCTGTGGCGTGATACGATGCTGATCGTCAATACCGACCACGGTTTTCTGCTCGGTGAGCACGAGTGGTGGGGAAAAAATATCATGCCGCTGTATAACGAAGTGGCGAATATTCCTTTATTTATCTGGCACCCGCAGTACGGCGGTGCGGGCGAATCCCGCCAGGCGCTGGCGCAAACAATTGATATTCCGGCGACGCTGCTGGACTGCTTCGGTCTGGATAAACCGGCGGATATGCAGGGCATGTCGCTGCTTCCCGCGCTGTGCGACGATACGCCAGTGCGTGACTATGCCCTGTTTGGCTATCACGGCTGCCATATCAATATTACCGATGGTCGCTATGTTTATATGCGCTCGCCCATTGAACAAGGCATCGATGGCCTGTACGAATACACGCTGATGCCGACGCGCATTAATCGCCGTTTTACGCCGCAGGAGCTGCGGGAGACGACGCTGCATCCGCCATTTAGCTTTACCAAAGGCTGCCCGGTGATGAAAATCCCCGCCGAGTCGGTGATGACCCGCGGCGCCGATCGCTTTGGTCATCGTTTGTATGACTTAGAGTCCGACCCGACGCAGCAAACCCAGTGCCGTGATGAACAGGTCGCGCGGCGGCTAGTGGAGCAGATGATTCGCATGATGCAGGAAAACGATGCGCCCGCTGAGCTGTACGCGCGCTATGGTCTGGATGATGCGCAAAGTCCGCTGCTGGGGCTGGATCCGCATCTGCTGCCGGAGCTGGCCGTCTTTGCGCCGCAGGTGCGCTACGGCCTGTTTGCGCTGCTGCAGCATCTGGAAGGTAGCGGTCAGCATGCGCTCGCAGAGAAGCTTCAGTCATCCTGCCAGCCAACATGGGATAGGGAAAATTTGTGGGCTTTCGTGCAGAACGATGTTCCAGAGGAGCAGCATCAGAGCGTGTACTATAAGATGGCGCTAGAAATGCGACTTGATTAAGGGGTAGCCCCGGCTTCGGCCGGGGAACAGGAGTGCCAAGTTAATGAAAGAAGAACTGGACTATTCTCGCGGTGCGAAGCCTTTATACGCTCAGCTTTACGACATTCTGCTGGAGAAGCTGAGAAGTGGGGCCTATAAGAAGAATGATGTCCTGCCTACCGAAGCCGAGTTTGAAGAGCTTTTTGGCGTCAGCCGCATTACGGCGCGGCGCGCGCTGGCTGAACTGGCTGCCAAAGGGCTGGTAAAACGCCAGGCCGGTATCGGCACGATGGTCATCAGCACCTCCGAGAAACAGGGAGTAAAGACCCGCATCCGGCTGGTCGACGGCCAGCAGCAACACTCTATTTCGCGACACAATCTGACACTGGAACATCTTTTGCCGCCGCCGGACGTGGCGCAGGCATTCGCTCTCCCGGCGGAGCAGAAAATTCAGCGTCTCACCCGCACGATTTATCGGCAAAATGAACTCCCCGCGCAGGTAAACTACATCTGGCTAACGCCGCGTCTGGGCGAATTGACGTTAGAAGCGTTTAAAGAAGGGTTGTACAGCGCGCTGGAGCTGCGCGGCGAGAACATCGAAGGCTATAAAGATACGATTACCGCCGAGCTGCCCACCGCGCAGGACTGCGATATTTTGCAGGTTGCCGCAGGGGAGCCGCTGTTGGTGAAGACCCGTCTGGGCTTTAACGATCGTGGCGAGCTGGTGGAATACACCATCGCCCGCCATATCGCCAGCTGCTATCAGTACGTTGTCGAGAATAACTAATGGCAGAGTATACCGGGCCATCGAATCAGGGAAAATCAGCATGATCAATGGCTGCCACGTGATGGCAAAACCAAGCGGCTCGGTGTGTAACATCGATTGCACCTACTGCTTTTATCTGGAAAAAGAAGCGCTTTATCCAGAACGCAATAAAAACTGGCGCATGTCCGACGAGACACTGGAAAACTATATTCGCCAGCATATCGAGGCCCAGTCTGGCGATGCGGTGACCTTTGCCTGGCAAGGCGGTGAGCCGACGATGATGGGGCTGGCGTTCTTTCGCCGCGTCGTTGAGCTTTGTGGTAAATACGCCAACGGCAAAAAGATTGATCATGCCCTGCAAACCAACGGCGTGCTGGTGGACGATGAGTGGGCGCAATTTTTTGCCGAGCAGCGTTTTCTGGTGGGCTTGTCGATAGACGGCCCTGCGCATCTGCATAACCAGTACCGCGTCAACCGCGCCGGAAAGGGAACTCACGATAAGGTCGTTGAGGCAATGGCGCTGCTGAAGGCGCATAACGTCGAGTTCAACACCCTGACGGTGGTCGGCAAGCATAACGTCGATCACGCCCGAGAGGTCTATGACTTCCTGCTGGCGGCGGGCTCACGCTATATGCAGTTTATTCCGCTGGTCGAGCGCATGAGCAGCGACGCCTCGTCGCCGCTGCAGCTGGTGCTGCCGGGAGAGAGCGCGGCAAGGCTCGCGCCCTGGACGGTGCCCTCCTGGCAGTTCGGTGAATTCCTGAACCAAATTTTCGATATCTGGGTACGACGCGACGTCGATAGCGTCTACGTGCAGATGTTTGACGTTGCATTAGCGGCGTGGACCGGTCAGCCGCCGGTACTGTGCGTGCATTCCCAAACCTGCGGACATGCTTTCGCGCTGGAATCGAACGGCGATTTGTATAACTGCGATCACTTTGTTTATCCAGAACATAAGCTGGGTAATATTCACCAGCAGAGCATTCGTGAGTTAAACAATAGCGAACAGGCCATCGCCTTTGGTCAGGCCAAAAAAGAGACGCTGACGGCGGATTGCCGCAGCTGCGAGTTCCGCTTTGCCTGCCATGGCGGCTGTCCGAAGCACCGTTTTGCCGTTTCGCCGAGCGGGCGTCCTGGCCACAACTATCTGTGCGCGGGCTATAAGCACTTTTTCAAGCACGTGACGCCTTATATGAACGTCTGGCGGCAGCTTCTGGACAGTGGCTATCCGCTTCCGGCGATTATGCAGTGGCTGGCGAAAGAGGCGCAGCAGCAGCCGAAATCGGCTACCCGCAACGACCCTTGTCCGTGCGGCAGCGGGCGTAAATATAAAAAATGCTGCGGAGCGCAGCATTGAGGTTGCCAGAAGGTCTATAGAAACCCCTATGTATCATGCAATTCACTCGCCAGCGACATAGTGAAAGCCTGGTGGAGTATGGCATCATAGCGTGCAGACAACAGTAAAATCAGGGTGATGAATGTGAAACAGGTAACGCTATACGATGTCGCAGATCACGCGGGGGTCTCCTACCAGACCGTTTCCCGTGTGGTGAATCAGGCTGACCATGTTTCCGCTAAAACCCGTGAAAAAGTTGAAGCCGCGATGGCGGAGCTGAATTACATTCCCAATCGCGTTGCGCAGCAGCTGGCGGGAAAACAGACGCCGCTTATTGGCGTAGCGACTGCCAACCTTGCGCTGCACGCGCCGTCACAGATTGTCGCGGCCATCAAATCTCGCGCCGACAGATCAGGCGCCAGCGTCGTGATTGCCATGGTGGAGCGCAACGGTGTTGAAGCCTGCAAAGCGGCGGTACATAACCTGCTGACGCAACGGGTAACCGGTTTGATCGTTAACTATCCGCTCGATGAAAATGACGCTATTGCGGTGGCGGCAAGCTGCGGCAACGTGCCGGTACTCTTTCTCGACGTTTCCGACCAGTCCCCCATTAACAGCATTATTTTTTCTCACGATGACGGCGCGCGTCTGGGTGTTGAACATCTGGTAGAGCATGGGCATCAGCGCATTGCGCTACTGGCCGGGCCGCATTCTTCGGTTTCCGCGCGGCTGAGACTCGCAGGCTGGCATAAATATCTGGCGCACTATCAGCTACAGCCGGTTGCTGAAACAGAAGGCGACTGGAGCGCGATGTCCGGTTTTCAGCAAACTCAGCAAATGCTTAATGACGGGACGATCCCCTCCGCCATACTGGTGGCTAACGATCAGATGGCGCTGGGCGCGATGCGGGCGATTAGCGAATTTGGTCTACGCGTGGCGAGCGACATTTCCGTTATTGGTTATGACGATACTGAGGATAGCGCCTGCTATATCCCACCGCTGACGACCATCAGGCAGGATTTTTCGCTGCTCGGCAAAACGAGTGTAGACAAACTGCTGCAACTCTCTGGCGGAGAACCCGCGACTAACAACCAGCTACTGCCCGTGTCATTGATTCAACGTAAAACCGTTCGGCCTCCCAACAACCACACGACCTCCCCTGAGGTCCTCGCCGATTCACTGATTCAGCTTGCTCGTCAGATTTCCCAGCTATCGCCCAAAATATGAACGGGTAAAATTGTGTGAGTGAGTTCACTCATTGCTCATCTCATCCTTTACAGAAATAACGTTATACGCCTATTTTGATTTAAATTGTGAGCGGATAACAATTTCTATAAGGATACAGATATGTCCCTGAATACAGATTCACTCGTCGCGGTGCTGGCTCGACGCGACTGGGAAAACCCAGGCGTAACGCAACTCAACCGCCTGGAGGCGCGCCCTCCTTTTTACAGTTGGCAAAATGCTGATGACGCTCGCGCTAATCGGAAATCTGCGCAGAAATTCAGTCTGAACGGACAGTGGCAATTTGCCTGGTTTGCCTCGCCTGAAGCGGTGCCGGAAAGTTGGCTGACAAGCGATCTGCCGCAGGCGGATACCATCAACGTACCGTCCAACTGGCAGATGGACGGTTATGATGCACCGATTTATACCAACGTCACCTATCCCATTCCGGTTAACCCGCCATTTGTACCGACTGACAATCCTACTGGCTGTTACTCGCTCACATTTTGTATTGACGAGGCCTGGCTTCAGGAAGGACAAACGCGAATTATCTTTGATGGTGTGAATTCCGCGTTCCATCTGTGGTGCAACGGGCGCTGGGTGGGCTATGGGCAGGACAGCCGCCTGCCGTCTGAATTTGATCTTAGCGATTATTTGCACAGTGGCGAAAACCGTCTGGCGGTCATGGTGCTGCGCTGGAGCGATGGTAGCTATCTGGAAGACCAGGACATGTGGCGGATGAGCGGGATTTTCCGCGATGTTGCTTTGCTGCATAAACCCACCACGCAAATCAGCGACCTGCGGATCAACACCCGTTTCAACGATGACTTTAGCCGCGCGGTTCTGGAAGCGGAAGTCCGGGTGAAGGGCGAGCTGCGCGATAATTTACGCGTGACGGTACAGCTGTGGGATGGCGAAACGTTAGTCGGCGAAAAAAACGCCCCATTAGGCAGTGACATCATTGATGAGCGCGGCGCTTACCATGACCGAATCACCCTGCGTCTGAACGTCGAAAACCCAGCATTATGGAGCGCCGAGACGCCGAATCTGTATCGTGCCGTGGTGCAACTGCATACCGCCGACGGTACGCTGCTGGAAGCTGAATCCTGTGACGTTGGCTTCCGTCAGGTCAGCATTGAAAACGGCCTGCTGCTGTTGAACGGCAAGCCATTGCTGATTCGCGGCACCAACCGTCATGAACATCACCCGGAGAACGGTCAGGTGATGGACGAGGCGACGATGGTGCAGGACATTCTCCTGATGAAGCAGAACAACTTTAACGCCGTGCGCTGCTCTCATTACCCGAACCACCCGATGTGGTACACATTGTGCGATCGCTATGGCCTGTATGTGGTGGATGAAGCCAACATCGAAACTCACGGAATGGTGCCGATGAATCGCCTGACCGACGATCCCGACTGGCTGCCCGCCATGAGCCAGCGCGTGACGCGGATGGTGCAGCGCGATCGCAACCATCCGAGCATTATTATCTGGTCATTGGGTAACGAATCGGGTCACGGTATAAATCATGACGCGCTGTATCGTTGGTTGAAATCAGAAGATCCGTCCCGCCCGGTGCAGTATGAAGGCGGCGGAGCCAACACTGCCGCCACCGATATTATTTGCCCGATGTACGCCCGCGTCGATCAGGATCAGCCTTTTCCTGCCGTGCCGAAATGGTCAATCAAAAAGTGGCTGTCGCTACCCGGAGAGCAGCGCCCGCTGATCCTCTGCGAATATGCTCACGCGATGGGTAACAGTTTCGGCGGCTTCGCCAAATACTGGCAGGCATTCCGCCAGTATCCGCGTCTGCAGGGGGGCTTCGTTTGGGACTGGGTGGATCAGTCGCTTATCAAACACGATGCTGATGGCAAGCCGTGGTCTGCGTATGGCGGTGATTTTGGCGACACGCCTAACGATCGCCAGTTCTGCATGAATGGCCTGGTATTTGCCGATCGCACGCCGCATCCGGCATTGTATGAAGCCAAACATGAACAGCAATTTTTCCAGTTTGCGCTGCTGCCGGGGGCCGAACGTAAGATTGAAGTCACCAGCGAATACCTATTCCGCCACAGTGATAACGAGGTTCTGCACTGGTCGCTGGCGCTGGATGGTAATCCACTGGCTTCAGGCGTGGTGACGCTGGATATCCCGCCGCAGGGGCGTCAGGTCATCGCGCTACCTGACTTCCCGAAACCGGAAACCGCAGGCCAGCTGTGGCTGACCGTTCGCGTTGAACAGCCTCAAGCAACCGCATGGTCGCAGGCCGGACATATTTGCGCCTGGCAACAATGGAAGCTCGACGAGAAACTCTGTACGCAGCTGCCGCAGCCCGCCAACCACGCGCCAAAGCTCGATGCCAGCGAGAGCACATTCAGCATCACAGTGAACGAGAAGCGTTGGGAGTTTAGCCGCCAGCAGGGCGTATTGACGCAGTACTGGATTGGCGAAGAAGCACAACTGTTGACGCCGCTTATTGACCAGTTTACGCGCGCGCCGTTGGATAACGACATCGGCGTGAGCGAGTCAACCCGCATTGATCCTAACGCCTGGGTGGAGCGCTGGAAGGTCGCCGGTCACTACCAGGCTGAAGCCACATTGCTGCAATGCGATGCCGACGCACTGGCCAATGCAGTACAGATAACCACCGCACATGCCTGGCAGTATCAGGGGGAAACGCTGTTCGTCAGCCGTAAAACGTACCGTATCGACGGCAACAGCGAGATGCGAATAGAGGTCGACGTTGACGTTGCCAGCGGCACGCCTCACCCGGCACGTATCGGTCTGAGCTGTCAGCTCTCGCAGGTGGCTGAGCGGGTTAGCTGGCTGGGATTAGGGCCACATGAAAACTATCCGGACAGGCTTTCCGCTGCCTGCTTTGACCGCTGGGATCTGTCGCTGGAGGAGATGTATACCCCGTATGTTTTCCCGACTGAAAATGGTCTGCGCTGTGGAACCCGTGAACTCAAATACGGCCCGCACTGCTGGCGTGGTGATTTCCTGTTCAACATCAGCCGCTATGGTCAGAAACAGTTGATGGAGACCAGCCACCGCCATCTGCTACAGCCGGAAGCTGGAACCTGGCTCAATATTGATGGTTTCCATATGGGCGTCGGCGGCGATGACTCGTGGAGTCCTTCGGTTTCGCCGGAATTCCTACTTAGCGCCGGACGCTACCACTACCAGCTGGTCTGGGGTCAAAAGTAAAAACACTCGGGCAGGTTCACGCCTGCCCGCATTCAGGGTAAGGAAGTCCATATGTACTATTTAAAAAATACTAACTTTTGGATGTTCGGCTTTTTCTTCTTCTTCTACTTTTTTATCATGGGTGCTTATTTCCCCTTCTTTCCTATCTGGTTACACGATGTAAACCATATAAGCAAAGGAGATACGGGGATCATTTTCGCCTGTATTTCACTATTTTCGCTTCTGTTCCAGCCAGCCTTCGGTTTGCTATCCGATAAGCTTGGCCTGCGAAAACATCTGCTGTGGATCATCACCGGGATGCTGGTGATGTTCGCCCCGTTCTTTATTTACGTTTTTGGTCCCTTATTACAGGTAAATATTTTACTGGGGTCGATTGTTGGCGGGATCTACCTTGGCTTTATTTACAATGCCGGCGCACCGGCGATTGAAGCCTATATTGAAAAAGCCAGCCGCCGGAGCAACTTTGAATTTGGCCGCGCCCGCATGTTTGGTTGCGTAGGCTGGGCGCTATGCGCCTCGATTGCCGGAATTATGTTCACCATCAATAACCAGTTTGTCTTCTGGCTGGGTTCCGGTTGCGCCGTTATTCTGGCCTTGCTGCTGTTCTTTTCAAAAACAGATGCGCCTTCTTCTGCGAAGGTCGCCGATGCGGTGGGGGCCAACAACTCAGCTTTCAGCCTGAAGCTAGCGCTGGAGTTATTTAAACAGCCTAAACTCTGGTTCCTCTCGTTGTACGTGGTCGGCGTCTCCTGTACTTACGATGTATTCGACCAGCAGTTTGCTAACTTCTTCACTTCTTTTTTTGCTACCGGTGAACAAGGCACTCGCGTATTCGGCTACGTCACCACCATGGGGGAGTTACTGAATGCCAGCATCATGTTCTTTGCGCCGCTGATTGTGAATCGTATTGGTGGAAAGAACGCTTTGCTGCTGGCAGGCACGATCATGTCGGTAAGGATTATCGGCTCGTCTTTCGCCTCCTCCGCACTGGAGGTCGTGATCCTCAAAACGCTGCATATGTTTGAAATACCGTTCCTGATCGTCGGCTGCTTCAAATACATCACCAGCCAGTTTGAAGTCCGTTTCTCCGCCACGATTTATCTGGTCTGTTTCTGTTTCTTCAAACAGTTAGCGATGATTTTTATGTCCGTTCTGGCCGGGAATATGTATGAGAGTATTGGCTTCCAGGGGGCTTATCTGGTGTTAGGGATAATTGCGCTGAGCTTTACGCTGATTTCTGTATTTACCCTTAGCGGGCCGGGACCTTTTTCCCGCTCTTTCGCACAATCGGGTAAACAGGCATGAATACAAAAAATAAAGAGGGAATGCCATCGATGAACATTTCTATGAGAGATAAAATAAAAGCAGGAGAACTGTTTACCGATATGTGCGAGGGCCTGCCAGAAGAGAGATTACGTGGCAAAGAACTCATGTACGAATTTAATCACACGCGTCCATCAGAGGTGGAAAAAAGAGATAAACTGATTCGTGAGATGTTTGGAAAAGTGGGAAAGCATGTGTGGGTAGAACCGCCGGTTTATTTCTCTTACGGAACTAATATCCATATTGGCGATAATTTCTACGCGAACTTTAATTTTACCATTGTGGACGATTACACGGTCACCATTGGCGATAACGTTTTAATTGCGCCAAATGTGACGATCTCTGTCACAGGGCATCCCGTTCATCACGAGTTGAGAAAAGCCGGAGAGATGTTCTCCTTTCCGGTCACCATCGGCAATAACGTATGGATTGGCAGCAATGTAGTTATCAATCCAGGTATAACGATTGGAGACAATTCGGTTATTGGCGCGGGTAGCGTTGTCACCAAAGATATCCCGCCGGATGCCGTTGCCGTCGGTGTTCCTTGTAAGGTGATCAGAAGTATTAATGAAAGAGATAAAATATTTTATTATAAAAACTACACCGTCGGCTCAGAGGAATAATGACGCTATTATGCCGTCAGTTTCCCCGGTCTTACGACGCTGACCGGGGCCCTGTGGTGGTGTTTGTTGCCGGAGGCCAGCGTTACGCTTCCGGCACCTCGTCAACGATGCGGTTACGCAGGCAGCCGATATTTTCAATTTCCACTTCAATCGTATCGCCATCCTGCAGGAACAGCGGCGGGGTGCGTTTTTTCCCCACACCGCCCGGTGAGCCAGTCAGAATGACATCACCCGGCGTCAGAACGCAGAAGGTGCTGATATAGGCAATCAGCTCCGGAACGCTGTGGATCATGCTGGCGGTATTGTCGTTCTGTACTTCCATGCCGTTGAGCCGGGTTTTGATCGCCAGCGCGTTAGGGTCGGCGATTTCATCCCGCGTCACCAGCCAGGGGCCAAAACCGCCGGTCGATGGCCAGTTTTTTCCGGCAGTAAACCAAGCGTGCTGCCAGTCGCGGGCCGAGCCGTCCATATAGCAGCTGTACCCGGCAACGTGCTCCAGCGCCCGCTCCGCGGGAATATTGCGCCCGCGTTTACCGATCACTAGCGCCAGCTCTCCCTCGTAATCAAACTCGTGGCTGGCAGCCGGTTTAATGATGTCGCCCAGGTGCCCGCACTGGGAATCCGGAAAGCGGATAAACAGCGTCGGGTCGGGATCCTGCTCGTCAAATTCCAGTCGTTTGGCCTGGTAGTTCATCCCGACGCAGAGGATCTTTTGCGGGTCGGGGATCAGCGGCAAAAATTCGATCTCATCGAGGGCGTAATCGATCGCCATATGCGACAGCATTTCTGCTGGAATGTTGTCCATGGCCGCCAGAAAAGACTTCAGCGACGGATATTGCAGAAAATGCCGGGTTAAATCGACAACGCCGCCCTCCCGCAGCAGACCATAGCGGGGGATATTGCTTACGCAAAAACTGATTAACTTCATTAATAACTCTCAGTATTTTCATCACAAAACAGAGGTCCCGCCGGGAAGTGGACTAAAAAACCGGTGGTGGTCAGTAGTTCACTCAGCCCGCGGAACACGATGCATCGGAGGGCGGCTTCATCGTCGAGGGATGTTAACACGGCCTCTCCTTTTTCACCCAACACGCCGCCCTGCCAGAGTATTCGCTGCGCCTGATCCTGTAGCCATGGGGAATCGCTTCGCCAGGCGAGGATGTGCAGCAACGTCTGGCGAATGGCGATATCGTCGCCGTGTCCGTCGCGGTGCAGGCGTGACCAGACCGGCAGCGCTACGCTGCGTACGGTCTCAACCAGATCGGGTAGGTCAGCCGTCAGGCCGGGAGCCTGGCGAAAGCGCCGCAATACGTCGTCGCAGAGCGGGTTCTGCGCCAGAGGCTGTTGGCGGGCAAGACGCAGCCCGGCGGCGGCGTAGACCGGCTCCGTCAGCACCGTTGCGGCCCGGCGGGTGTCGTCCACCGGTAGCTGGAGTATTTTTAGACCGGAGGCCAGTTTGCTGGCCAGTTCCAGTGACTGGTGAAGATAGCCGGCCAGCGTGGTTCTGCTTATCCGGGCGGCGGTATATTCAGGTATTGCTGTTTCAGACATCTCTTTCTCCTTGTAGGGTATTCCGGCTTGCAGACGGCTGTGAACCCGTAGCCCGGCTCAGCGCAGCGCGAGCCGGGAGAACATATTTCCCGGAGGCGATGCTGCGCATCTGTCCGGGCTACAGATCCATGCAATCCGGTAGCCCGGACAGGCGCAACGCGCCGCCTCCGGGAATAACGCGGTGTTACAGCGATACGATATATTTGAGCATCACCCCGGCGGCAATCGCCGAGCCAATCACTCCGGCCACGTTCGGGCCCATCGCGTGCATCAGCAGGAAGTTCTGCGCATCCGACTCCAGGCCCACCTTGTTCGACACCCTGGCCGCCATCGGCACCGCCGAGACCCCGGCGGAACCAATCAGCGGGTTGATTTTGTTTTTACTGAA
Organism: Klebsiella sp. MISC125; assembly: GCF_051131775.1. Classification (NCBI taxonomy): domain Bacteria; kingdom Pseudomonadati; phylum Pseudomonadota; class Gammaproteobacteria; order Enterobacterales; family Enterobacteriaceae; genus Klebsiella; species Klebsiella sp. MISC125. The sequence continues at coordinate 5,943,615 of NZ_CP180448.1, read as the reverse complement.
CAGGTTCAGCAGCTTCGCCATCAGCACTCCGGCCGCCGTCCCGATACCGAATGCAATCACCCCCAGCACCAGAATGCCCAGCGTCTGCGGCTGCAGGAACTTGTCCGCCACCAGCTTCGCGCCCACCGACAGCCCGAGGAAAATGGTCACGATATTAATCAGACCGTTCTGCACCGTGTCGCTCAGACGCTCCACCACGCCGCTCTCGCGCATCAGGTTGCCGAAGCAGAACATCCCCAGCAGCGGGGCCGCGTCCGGCAGCAGCAGCGCCACCAGCAGCAACAGTACCGCCGGGAAGAGGATTTTTTCCCGCCTGCTCACCGTGCGCAGCTGCACCATGCGGATTTTCCGCTCCTTCTCTGTGGTCAGCAGCTTCATAATCGGCGGCTGGATTAACGGCACCAGCGCCATATACGAGTACGCCGCCACCGCGATGGCCCCCAGCAGCTCTGGTGCCAGCTTGCTGGCGAGGTAAATCGCCGTCGGGCCGTCCGCCCCGCCGATAATGCCTATCGCCGCCGCCTGCGGCAGGGTGAAGTGGATAAAGCCGAGGTAGTTCAGCCCCAGCGCCCCGAGCACCGTGGCGAAGATACCGAACTGCGCCGCCGCCCCCAGCAGCAGGGTGCGCGGGTTAGCCAGCAGCGGGCCGAAGTCGGTCATCGCTCCCACGCCCATAAAAATCACCAGCGGAGCAACCCCTGAGCCTATCGCCACCTGATAGAAAATCGCCAGTACGCCCGGCGTGTAGCCCATATCGGTAGCCAGACTCTCCATCTGGTGTTGCACCGACGGCAGCGCCAGCGCTAATGCTTCCTTGATGGCATGCACGTCCGGCAGACAGTTGAGCTTCGCGGCAATCACCGCCAGCTGTCCGGCATCGTGATGGGCCAGCAGGCTCTCCAGCGCGGTCATCGCCATCCCGGCCTCCGGGATATTCGACAGCAGGCCGCCGAAGCCAATCGGCAGCAGCAGCAGCGGCTCGAACTTCTTCGCGATGGCCAGCCACAGCAGCAGCAGGCTCACCAGCAGCATCAGCGCCTGGCCGATGCTAAGGTGCATCAGGCCCATGCCCTGAATCAGGGCGTTCAGACTTTCCATTTCCGTTCCTCTTCCTTACGCAAGCGTCATCAGGGTGTCGCCCACGGCGACCGCATCGCCGGACTTCACCGCGATACCGCGTACGGTCCCGGCCTGTGCGGCGCGGATTTCGGTTTCCATCTTCATGGCTTCCAGAATCAGCAGCACGTCGCCTTCCGCCACCGTCTGGCCCTCGGTGGCAATCACCTTCCAGATGGTGCCCGCCAGCGGCGCGGTCACCGGGGTGCCTGCGCCTGCCGGAGCGGCTACCGGAGCCGGTGCAACTGATGTGGTGGCAGTGAGCTGGCTGATATCGCCGCCGTCGCTGACCTTCACCACAAAGGCTTTACCTTCCACTTCCACGGTATAGACGCCGGAGGCGGCAGGTTTTTCTGCTTTTGCCACCGGCTGCGCGGCTTCCGCCTGCGGCACCGGCTCAAACGCCGCCGGGTTGTGGCGGTTCTCAAGGAACTTCAGGCCGATTTGCGGGAACAGGGCCACGGTCAGCACGTCGTCGATGGCGTTTTCCGCAAGCGTAATGCCCTTCTCCTGCGCCTGGCGCTTCACGTCGGCTTCCAACTGGGCCAGCTCCGGTTTCAGCAGGTCCGCCGGGCGGCAGGTCACCGGGGCAGCCCCTTCCAGCACACGGGCCTGCAATGCCGCATTCACCGGTACCGGAGTATGGCCGTATTCGCCCTTCAGAATGCCCGCCGTCTCTTTGGCGATGGTTTTGTAACGCTCGCCGGTCAGGACGTTGAGCACCGCCTGGGTGCCGACAATCTGCGAGGTCGGGGTGACCAGCGGGATAAAGCCGAGGTCCTCGCGCACGCGGGGGATTTCCGCCAGCACCTCATCCAGCCTGTCGGCGGCGTTCTGCTGCTTCAACTGGCCCTCGAGGTTGGTGAGCATCCCGCCCGGTACCTGGGCCACCAGAATGCGGCTGTCGTAGCCCTTCAGATGGCCTTCAAAGGCGTGGTACTTCTTGCGCACCTCACGGAAGTACGCCGCGATGCTCTCCAGCTTCAGAATATCCAGCCCGGTGTCATACTGTGTTCCGGCGAGAGTGGCGACCAGCGCCTCGGTGGCAGGATGACCGTAGGTGGCGCTCATCGAGGAGATGGCGGTGTCGACGCCGTCAACGCCCGCTTCGATGGCCTTCAGCAGGGCCATCTCCGCCATCCCGGTGGTGGCGTGGCAGTGCAGATGCAGGCGAACGTCGTGGCGTTTCTTGATTTCGCTCACCAGCTCAAAGGCGGCAGACGGGGTGAGGATGCCGGACATGTCCTTGATGGCGATGGAATCGACGCCGGTTTCCAGCAGCTGTTCGGTCAGGTCCAGCCAGGTCTGCAGCGTGTGCGCCGGGCTGGTGGTGTAACTCAGGGTCCCCTGGGCGTGCGCGCCGTGGCTGCGCACGGCTTGTAAAGCCGCCTTCATATTGCGCGGGTCGTTCATGGCGTCGAAGACGCGGAACACGTCCATGCCGTTTTTAACGGCGCGCTCAACGAAGCGCTCCACCACGTCATCGGCGTAGTGGCGGTAGCCGAGCAGGTTCTGGCCACGCAGCAGCATCTGCAGCGGGGTCTTCGGCATGGCCTTTTTCAGCTCGCGCAGGCGGACCCACGGGTCTTCGCCGAGAAAGCGGATGCAGGCGTCATAGGTGGCGCCGCCCCAGCATTCGAGGGAGCCGTAGCCGACGTCATCGAGCTGAGCGGCGATGGGCAGCATATCGTCAAGACGCAGGCGGGTGGCGAAAAGGGACTGGTGGGCGTCGCGCAGGACGACATCGGTAATGGCAACGGTCATGGAATGCTCCGTGAATTAAGGGTTAAGGCGGCGATGGTGGTGGATAGCGGCGGCAATCACCGGCTTTAAGCGGGCGAAGTCGTCAGCGGGCGCGGCGGCGGCGGGTGCCGCTTTGGGCGCCGGGGCCGGTTCAGGGAAGAAGCGGTTGACGGCGACGGACATGCCCTGGATGGCGAAAATCAGCAGGAACAGAAACGCCAGCACGAATCCCATGCCGAGGAACATCAGGGTGAAGCCTTCTTTTAGTAATAGTGCGTTATCAGTCATTGTATTTTCCTGGATGCGCAGCAGCGTCGCGTCAGAGGGAGAACAGTCGTTGGCATTTTGGATTTCCCTTCACCCTCGCAGGTGATGACCATTGCCCACTCTTCCGCCGGCGCTGCCGCGCAGATACAGAATTAAAGAGTTATCTGGAAAAGGGTGTTATTTGCTTTTTCCTTGTACTGACCCAGCTGATCGAAGTTCAGATAGCGGTAGGTGTCTGCCGCCGTCTTCTCTACCTGCGCAACATAGGTCTGGTACTCTTCCGGCGTCGGCAGCTTACCGATAAGCGCCGCGACTGCCGCCAGCTCCGCAGAAGCCAGGAAGACGTTCGCACCGGTACCTAAACGATTCGGGAAGTTACGGGTTGAGGTCGAAACGACCGTCGCACCGTCCGCTACGCGCGCCTGGTTACCCATGCACAGGGAGCAGCCTGGGATCTCGATACGCGCACCGCTCTTACCAAACACGCTGTAGTAGCCTTCTTCGGTCAACTGAGCCGCGTCCATACGAGTTGGCGGAGCCACCCACAGGCGGGTTGGCAACTGCCCTTTGTGGCTGTCCAGCAGCTTACCGGCAGCACGGAAGTGGCCGATGTTGGTCATGCAGGAACCGATAAACACTTCGTCGATCTTCTCGCCCTGCACATCGGACAGCAGGCGCGCATCGTCCGGATCGTTCGGCGCACACAGGATGGGCTCTTTAATGTCAGCCAGATCGATGTCGATCACCGCCGCATATTCGGCATCCGCATCGCCTTCCAGCAGTTCAGGTTCCGCCAGCCATTTTTCCATGCCCTGCACGCGACGTTCCAGGGTACGACGATCGCCGTAGCCTTCTGCGATCATCCACTTCAGCAGCACGATGTTGGAGGTCAGGTACTCAACGATCGGCTCTTTGTTCAGTTTGATGGTACAACCGGCAGCAGAACGTTCGGCGGAAGCATCGGTCAGTTCAAACGCCTGCTCGACTTTCAGATCCGGCAGACCCTCGATTTCCAGGATGCGGCCGGAGAAGATGTTTTTCTTACCTTTCTTCTCAACGGTCAGCAGGCCCTGGCGAATCGCGTACAGCGGGATCGCATGAACGAGGTCACGCAGGGTGATACCCGGCTGCATCTTGCCTTTGAAACGAACTAAAACGGATTCCGGCATATCCAGCGGCATCACGCCGGTCGCGGCAGCAAACGCCACCAGACCCGAGCCCGCCGGGAAGGAAATGCCAATCGGGAAACGGGTATGGGAGTCACCGCCGGTACCGACGGTATCCGGCAGCAGCATACGGTTCAGCCAGGAGTGGATAACGCCGTCGCCCGGACGCAGGGAGACACCGCCACGGTTCATAATGAAGTCTGGCAGCGTGTGGTGCGTGGTCACGTCAACCGGCTTCGGATACGCCGCCGTGTGGCAGAAGGACTGCATCACCAGGTCAGACGAGAAGCCCAGGCACGCCAGATCTTTCAGTTCATCACGGGTCATTGGACCGGTGGTGTCCTGAGAGCCGACGGAGGTCATCTTCGGCTCGCAGTAAGCACCCGGACGAATACCGGCCACGCCGCAGGCACGACCGACCATTTTCTGCGCCAGAGAGTAACCACGGCTACTTTCCGCAACGTCTTTCGCCTGACGGAAAACGTCGCTGTGCGGCAGACCCAGCGCCTCACGCGCTTTGGTGGTCAGGCCGCGACCGATAATCAGCGGAATACGGCCACCGGCACGCACTTCGTCAACCAGCACGTCGGTTTTCAGTTCGAAGTTAGCCAGCAGTTCGTTGGTTTCGTGGTTACGCACTTCACCTTTGAACGGATAAACGTCAATCACGTCACCCATGTTCAGTTTGTTGACGTCCACTTCAATCGGCAGCGCGCCCGCATCTTCCATGGTGTTGAAGAAGATAGGGGCAATTTTACCACCGAGGCACAGACCGCCGCCGCGCTTGTTCGGCACGTTCGGAATGTCATCGCCCATAAACCACAGCACCGAGTTGGTGGCCGATTTGCGGGAAGAACCGGTTCCCACCACGTCTCCAACGTAGGCCAGCGGAAAACCTTTCTGCTGTAACGCTTCGATCTGTTTGATCGGGCCAACAACGCCCGGCTGATCCGGGTCGATTCCTTCACGGGCGTTTTTCAGCATCGCCAGAGCGTGCAGCGGGATATCCGGGCGGGACCAGGCATCAGGGGCCGGAGACAGGTCATCGGTGTTGGTTTCACCGGTGACTTTAAAAACGGTGACGGTGATTTTGTCAGCCAGCTGCGGACGGTTCAGGAACCACTCGGCGTCGGCCCAGGATTGCATCACCTGTTTGGCATATTCATTGCCCGCTTTGGCTTTCTCTTCTACGTCGTAGAAGTTATCGAACATCAGCAGGGTATGGGACAGCGCTTTCGCGGCAATCGGCGCCAGTTTTGCGTCGTCCAGCGCATCAATCAGCGGATGAATGTTGTAACCGCCCTGCATGGTGCCCAGCAGTTCGATGGCTTTTTCAGGGGTAACCAGCGGGGAAGTCGCTTCGCCTTTGGCGATGGCGGCAAGGAATCCGGCTTTAACATAGGCGGCTTCGTCGACGCCCGGCGGTACGCGATTAATTAACAGATCTAACAGGAATTCTTCTTCGCCAGCAGGCGGATTCTTCAGCAGCTCAACCAGGCCGGCCATTTGGGTTGCATCTAAGGGTTTCGGTACAATCCCAACGGCTGCACGCTCAGCGACGTGCTTACGGTATTCTTCCAGCACAGTGATAATCCTTATTCTTGAGTAAAATGAGATAAAAACCAGGTCAGGATGAGTAAATCAGCGCTGCCGCCTGGGCTAAGGTTGCGGGAAATACAGAGGTCATCGAGCTGCTGCAACAGAGAGAGGTTCTCGGGCGAGCGGATCCCTCCGACGTTGAGCAACTGCTGCGCCTGACGCTGTAGCCAGCGCAGTCCCTTGCTTCCGCCACGCGACGCAACACAGGTATCGTCGTTGCGCGACATAATGAGCAGCAGGGTATTGAGCAGCGCCAGCTCCTCGCTTAGCCCTTCGCGTCGCAGCTGGCGATAGCGGGGTAGGGCGTGATCGATAACCAGCGGGTATCCCGCCTGTGCCTCACCGCGTGCGCCGGTTAAGCCGAGGGTGATAAACAGCCGCTGTCCGGCGGTCAGCGGCGTCCGCCCGTGAAGCTCAACCAGTTCGCGCTCGACAATACCGTGGCAAAACTCACTCACGGTGGCGGCCAGCGCGGCGGGCGCGAGCGGTTGCCCGTTTGCTTCATGACGCCCCAGCGCCGCGCAGAACAACCCGAGCGTAAAGATGGCCCCTTTATGGGTGTTGACGCCTCCCGTGGCGCGCAGCATTGCCGTTTCGCAACGTAAACCGATGGGCTTCAGGCGAGCCAGAACGCCGTCGGTATTGAGCGCCGCACTGGCGCTCCCCTCTTCGACAAACAGGTGTAGCTCGTTGGCGATGGCGTTAGCGCTGCACAGAAAATCAGGCAGCGCCATGTCCTGATGGGCACCGGTATTTCGCCCGTCAACCAGACCGGGTTTCGGCGTCAGCCGGGCTTCCGTCTGCATCGCCCGGCAGGCGAGCCTGGCGTAATAGCGGCTGAGGTAAGCCTGCGGCAGCTTTTCCTGACGCGCGACGGGCGCGCCCCAGGATTCGAGAGGCATCGGGCGCATCATTAGTCGCGGACCTGATAAACGACGTCGATCACCGAGCCATCCCGATAGCGCACGATGGCGATGGGTTTATCGGTAAAGGCGATCGGCTGCGGTTCATCCGTCAGCTGGCGTGCGCGGTCACAGAGCCATTCCACGGTAACGGTTTTTAGTCCTGCCGCCTGGAGACGCTGTGCCAGCTCGGGCCGCGCCGGGTTGACCGCCACGCCGTGGTCGGTCACCAGCACATCTACGCTGGAGCCTGGGGTGATGCGGGTCAGCACCTTATCGACCACGGTCGGAATGCGCCCGCGAACCAGCGGAGCGACGATAATCGACAGCGCCGAGCCGACCGCCGTGTCGCAGTGCCCGCCTGATGCGCCGCGCAGCACGCCGTCCGAGCCGGTCAGCACGTTGACGTTAAAGCCGGTATCGATTTCCAGCGCGCTCAGCACCACCACGTCCAGTTTGTTGACCGACGCGCCTTTGGAGCTGAAGTTGGCGTATTCGTTGGCGCTGATTTCAATATGATTCGGGTTACGCGCCAGCGAGCGCGCGGCGACGCTGTCAAAACCCTGTACGTCAAGCAGGCGACGGATGTAGCCCTCTTCGTGCAGACCAACGATGGTGGCGGTAATGCCGCCGAGGGCGAAATCGGCACGGATATTCTTGCGGCGCATTTTCTCGCCGAGGAAGCGCGTCACCGCCAGGGCCGCGCCGCCGGTACCGGTTTGCAGCGAGAAGCCTTCGCGGAAATAACCTGAAGCCTCAATGACCTGCGCGGCATTCTGTGCAATTTGCAGCTCGCGCGGGTTGGAGGTCATACGGGTCGCATCGGCGCCGATTTTTTCCGCATCGCCCACGCACTCTACCTGTACTACCAGGTCGACCTGATCCTGTCTGATGCTGGCCGGGTGGTGCGGGTAGGGCAGGATATCTTCCGTCAGCAGTATGACCTGGTCCGCGTGCTGTGCATCGACCATCGCGTAGCCCAGCGAGCCGCAGGTGGCGCTACCGGTATAGCCGTTGGCATTGCCCATATCATCGCAGGCCGGAACTCCGAGGAAGGCGACATCGATACTCAGCTCACCGCTTTTCACCAGGTGGGCACGACCGCCATGGGAGTGAATTTGCACCGGGTTCGCCATTAGCCCACGGGAAATCTCTTCCGCCAGCGGCCCGCGTAGCCCGGAGGTATAAATGTGGCTGACTACGCCATTGCGGATGTGGCCGACTAGCGGCGCGTGGCAGGCGCTCAGAGAGCTGGAGGCCAGGGTCAGGTTTTTAAAGCCCATTGCCGCCAGCTGGCCCATCACCAGGTTCAGCGTCAAGTCACCGCCGCGAAAGGCGTGATGGAAGGAGATAGTCATGCCGTCGCGCAGCCCGCTGCGGCGCACGGCCTCTTCCAGTGAAGCGCAGGTTTTAGCCCGGTGCTGCTGGCGCTGGGTTTGCTTGTCGGTGTCGGCAAATGGCGTCAGTTCACCAATGATCTGGGATAAGTCTTGAGTGTGGTTCATGGCGGTTTACTCCTCACGGACGCCGGAAAGTTCAGCGCGGGACAGCACCAGGTGGGCGCGAGCGATAATCGGACTGTCGATCATCTTGCCGTTGAGAGAGACGACCCCCAGGCCTTCGCGTTCTGCGGCTTCTGCCGCTTCAACCACGCGCCGTGCGTGATCGACATCTTTTTGCGTCGGGGCGTAGAGGTTATGCAGCAGGGTGATTTGTCGCGGGTTGACCAGCGATTTGCCGTCAAAGCCGAGCTGTTTGATGTGCGCGGCTTCGTGCAGAAAGCCCTCTTCGTTGTTGGCGTCGCTGTAGACCGTATCAAATGCCTGAATGCCCGCCGCGCGCGCCGCTTGCAGGATGGTGCAGCGGGCAAACAGCAGCTCGATACCGTCAGCAGAGCGTTCGGTACGGATATCGCGCACGTAATCTTCCGCCCCCAGCGCGATGCCGATTAAGCGCGGAGAAGCCAGAGCGATAGCTGGAGCCTGCAGAATGCCTTTTGCCGATTCAATCGCCGCCAGCATCCCGGTGCTGCCGGGCTTACGCCCGCATTCCTGTTCGATGCGGGCAATCTCTTTTTCCATCGCAATAACATCATCTGCGGTGTCGGTTTTCGGCAGACGGACGATATCGACCCCGGCGCGCACCACGGCCTCCAGGTCATCGATACCCCACTGCGAATCCAGGGCGTTAACGCGAACAATGGTCTCGATATCGCGGTACAACGGGTGCTGCAACGCGTGGTAAACCAGGCGGCGGGCAGCGTCTTTCTCACGCACGGCAACGGCGTCTTCAAGATCAAACATCAGCGCGTCGGCTGGGTAAATAAAGGCGTTGCTCAGCATGGCGGCGTTAGCGCCGGGGACGAACAACATGCTGCGGCGCAGGCGATTTTTACGTTCTGGCGTCATTATTTTTCCCCCCAACACAGCGTCAGCGCGCCCGCGCGCATCAGGGCAGTTTCCAGCCGTGCGCGCAGCACGCAGTCCAGCGCGCCTTTGTCATCAACGATCACGGCGACGCCGCGGATTGCGTGTTGTTGCAGTACCGCAGCCAGGGTGGCGCGAATGGCATCGCCAAACTGCTTCTGAACCGAGCTGGATATTTCAATTTCCGGCGGTTGCTCCGGGGTCAACGGTTCGATGCGAATCATCACATCGCTGGACTCCAGAGTCCCGGCAACGGCGGGGACTATCTGTTTCATAATGCTCCTGTGGGGGTCTTGGTCGTGTTCGCCAGGGCAGTGTTCTGCTGGCGTTTCAGATAACGTAGGGTGGCGTCAGGTACCAGCGGGGCGACCTCAGCTAAACGATTTTGCTGTAGCAGGCGGCGAACCCGGGATGCGGAAACGGGCGTGCCTTGCCATTGCAGCCGCGAAATTTCAACGAGCTCGACCGGCGCGAAGGGGAGCTCTGGCGTGCTTAACCAATGGCGCATGTCCTGGTTATAGCGCGCGGTGATTGGGCAGAAAGGTTCGTTCCCGACGATGCGGTGCGTGATACCCAATACCGGGGCGATATATTGGCGAAAAAGCGTGATATCGATTTGCGTGTAGCAGCGTTCAACCAGCGCCTGCTCTTTCAGGAAGTAGGCCGGAAACGTGGCGCGCGAAATCATATATTGCGAGCCGGGATGCACCGTCAGTTTCGCGATACCCTGCGTCGCGTCACGCACCAGTGCGAGGCGGTCGGCGAACGGAAACTGGGCGGCATCTTCGTTGACCAGAAACAGATGTAGCCAGTCAAAATGCGTCGCGGCATAGCGAATAAGATGCAGATGGCCGTTGGTAAAGGGATTGGCGTTCATCACGATGGCGGCAATACGCTTGCCGGGCTTACGCCATTGCGCCAGTTGTTGTAAATAACGTGTCAGGTGCGAGCCGCTATTTTCCATTAACACCATGCAGTCAGGAATAGAAACCAACGTGGTGAAACCGCAATGGCGAAATAGATGCTCGTTATGGCTACGGGTATAAACGAATAATGTGCTATTGCCGCCCTCTATGGCGATATTAATCAGTTCGGTGACCAGTTTGAGCAATACGCCCTGGCCGCGGAGCTGCGGGGAAATAGCGACGCATTTAATGATTTCGCCATCTACTCCGCCGCAGGCGACGATATTCCCCTGCTGGCGAAGTACCACGAAATCTGCAACGTGAGGGTCGATATCCAGATTATTAGCCTGAAGAAAACGAGCCACTTCGGCTATTTTGGCAGCGTTCTTGCTGTTCACTCTGCTCATTATCGTGGTGGCGTTCATTATCGACCCTCTTTTGCCTTAATTAAAAAAACATCATCATGATGGCGACGCTGATAAGCGCGAAAATGACGCACATCGGTACCGCTTTAAATAAAAGCGTGGGAAACAGTTCATTACGCTCCTTGTCCTCTGAGCATGAACCCAGCAGCAAACTGCCGCCGGAAGAGAACGGTGATATTGCCGTTGCCTGCGCGCCAATAACCGTGGCAGTAAACAGCACCATGGCGTTAATACCGGTGGAGGCCGCAATTGACGGAATAATCGGGAACAGGGCCGGACAGACGACGCCGAGGGTACTGCTGAAGAAAGACATCATGCCGCCGATAATTGCCAACGCGAAGGGAACAACGGTCGCAGGCAGGCTTGAACCTACCCAGCTCGCCAGCATATCGATGGTCCCGGCTTTGATGGCGATCTGAATCAGCATCCCGACGCCGCAGATCATGATCAGCGTATTCCACGGCACCAGGGCAATGGCTTTTTTCTCATCGCCAAGCTTGAGGAACAGAGAGATCACGGCAAACACAATCGAGACCAGGCCGACATCCACTCTGGCATTGATAAATTTGATGTTTGCGGAATCAGGCATGATGAGATGCATCACCGGGAACGCCAGAACCACCACCAGCATGGCAAAGATAAGCAGCAGGTTTAGCTTCTGTTTGCTATCGAACGCGTCCGGCTTTTCAACCTGCAATGAGCCGGTAATGCCTTGATTTCCGCGGTTGGTCAGGAAGATTAATAGTAAAATAACGACTATCGGTAAGAGGAAGGAAACCAGGAAAATAGATGACGCGTAAACAAAGGAGTTTGCGCTGTAGCCTGCGGTATCGATAAGCCCACGGAATACGACGCCGCTGGCGCTGGTCATAAAATTCGCCCCGCCCAGGGCGCCATAGTTGACGGCGACGGCGGCGACCAGCTTATTCATCCCCGTTTTACGGCACAGCAGCAGCGTCAACGGTGCGAAGAAAGCGAGAACGGTGAAGAAACCCGCCCCCAGGCTGGCGACAAAAGTAGCGGCAAAGTAAATGACCAATGGCAAAAATTTAGGAAAGTGGCGGCATAAGTAGAGCAAATGCATGGCCAGCTTTTCTAAGGTACCGTTAATTAACGCGAAGTTATAAAAAAGTGAAACGGCAAAAATAACAAAGAAAATACTGATCGGCCATGTTTTGATAACTTCCCCGGCCTTCATATCCAGCAGGAAACAACCTATAAGGTACGCGAATACAATTGCGAATAAACCGGTGTTTATTTTTGTGCGGTAACCTAACGCAATAGAGATCACAATAGAGAGTATTACTATCATGCTGATGTTCATGATAAGTCCTTTTACCGTGTTATCGGAAATGGGGCAGCAACCGAAAATAACGGCTTTGATATCGGTTTTTATTCATATATTTTGTGAATGGGAGTTCAACCCTTACCAAAATATATATTATTGTAATGATATATGCTGTGTTGTTTTGGGTTAATACTCAACCATTAATAAGTTCTATAACGCTTTGGCAAAAAATATTATCGCGTTGAGTATTTGTTAATTCCCAGTTATATATTTCATCTATTGCTTTCGTATAGGTCATACTGTCTTCGTAGCGCGTATGCGGCCAATCACTACCCCACATTAATCGTTCAGGACTAAAGTGTTTTAATAGTAGTGGAACTAGCATCTTCGTATTATCTGTCGGCTTTTTATCACTACCATTTCGATAGCTGGCAGAGATTTTTATCCATATTTTACCGGTTTCTGCATGATTGAGAAGATAAATGAAACCTGGATCTTTCTCTTTTTCAGCAGGCAGACCAAAGTGGTCGATCACAATTTTTACATCGGCGGCGAGCAGTACGCCAAGTAGGGGGACTAAATCCGCCACTGGGCGATGAAGTTCAATATGCCAGCCAAGCGCTTTTATATTACGCAGATGCTGCTGCCAGACCGATGTTGTTAAGTCTGGAAGATCCTGACCAATAAGATTCAAACGTACGCCGATAATGCCCTGCTGTTTAAGCGCTTCCATGGTATCAAATGGCGTATCAGGGTCGATAACCGCAACGCCGTAAAAACGCTCCGGCGACTGGCGAATTGCGTCCAGCATATAGCTATTATCGGTACCCAGAAAACTGGGCTGGATCAGAATCGCTTTATCGATATGGTGCTTATCCAGTTGCGCAAGGTATTGCGCTGGTGCTGCATCGTACTCCGGTACATAGCGGCAATGCTCTGCCAGCGGTAAACCGGTGGTAAAAACATGAGCATGAGTATCAAAATGCATCTAAATTTTATCCTTTTTCAGTGAGATAACGATAAAATGGCTGTTGCTGGCTCTGTAGAGAGCCTGAATGTCCACCTTTGAGTTGCGTAGTTGACTATACAACTTTGAGTTGACTATACAACCTGGCAAATAGAGATACTTCTACATGGCTCACGTTTTACCGATCTATGTGCAGATCCAGGAACAACTTCGCAACGGCATTAAGCGGGGGGATTATCCACCTGGTCATAAGCTGCCGTCCGAGAATGAACTGGCCCAACAATTTTCCACCACTCGCGCCACCGTGGTTCATGCGATGCACGGCTTACTAAGCGAAGGGCTTATTGAGCGCGTGCGCGGCAAAGGAACGTTCGTCAAGACTGCGCCGATTGTGACGCGCGTCAGAAAGCAAGAACTTGGCTTTTTCGAGAAAGATTTGCAGGAAAGTAATCTTTCTATTCAGTACCAGGTTTTCTTCTTTGGCGAAGTCCCGTCAACACCTGCTTTACTGGCAAATTTACGGCTTGATGCCGGTGCGAAAATATACCGTCTGGTTCGTTTACGCCTTATCGACGGGAAGCCGCTGGCGGTCGAAATTCGCTATCTTGATGCCGAAATAGCGGCCAATATTGCCGTCGCCTCGCTGGAAACGCTGGCGTTACAGACGCTATTTGAGCAACAGCTGGGCATTATTATTCATACCATTCATAACCAGGTTCGCGTCGCGCTGCCGGGGCAAGAAGTGGCAAAATTTCTGGATATTAAACGCAGCCGACCGGTGATGGTGCGTCAACATACTTGCCTGGCAGGCGATGACAAACTGATCCTGTGGGGCGAAACCTGGTATCGTGAAGAATATGAATTCCAATACAGCACTTATCGGGATAAATAGAGATTAAACAACCACCTCTGTTATCTGACATGTAGGGCAGGGTGCCATAATTAAGTTATTAAAAGTGGATTTGAAAAATCACTTCAGCGGCTTTCTGCGCATAGCTATCAAGACGATCGAGTTGCCGATAAGGAACGAGCCATGCCATCATCAGCTTTACGTTTTGCGATTAACTTAGGCAATGCTTTGCTCGCTGAACAGTTAACCGACGGATCGTTACAGGGACTCACAGTCGATCTGGCGCGAAAAATTGCGCACTCTTGCCAGCAGCCGGAGCTGCTGAAACCTTACCCCGCAGCAAAACATATCGTTGACGATGCTTCGAATAATCAATGGGATATTGCTTTTCTGGCGGTGGATCCGGCACGTGAAAATGAGCTGAGTTTTACCTCACCCTATCTCACTATCGACTGTACCGTTCTGGTGCGTCGCGATAGCGAGGTCCATTCGGTTCATGAGATGGACCGTGAAGGCGTGACGATTAACGTCGGAAGGGGTTCTGCCTATTCATTGCCATTGACCCGCACCTTAAAACATGCCCGACTTTGCGAATATCCCACCACCCAGCAGGCGCTCAGCGCTTTCCTTGCCAGTGAGGGGGATATGGTGGCGAATATTCGTCAGCTGCTGGAAGCCGCCGCCCTGGGGCAAGATAGCGTTCGTGCGCTACCTGATAGCTACAGCCAGATTCAGCAGGCAATCTGCGTGCCGCGCGCGGCCCCGCACTATTATGAAAAAATGGAAACGTTGGTGAGACGGTGGCAGCAGGATGGGACGCTGGCGGCGCTGATCGCCCGCCATATTTATGCTTAATGCCTTCATTGATATATCAGGCCCGGTATATTTTCCCGGAGGCGGCGCTTGACGCGCCTGTCCGGGCTACCAGTCCGCAGACGGTGGTTAACCTCGCTTCCCGCCATATTGCGCAAACCATGCCAGCATTCGCTGCCAGCCGTCCTTCGCCGACTCTTCATGATAGCTGGCGCGATAGTCGGCGTTAAAGGCGTGGTCGGCCTGCGGGTAAACCACGATTTCTGCCGTAGCGTTGGCGGCCCGCAGCGCCTGACGCATGGTTTCAATCGTATCCTGCGGGATGCTGTCATCTTTCGCGCCGTAAAGCCCTAAAACCGGGGCGTTCAGATCAACGGCAATGTCCACCGGATGTTTCGGTGAGTTTAATGTTTTCTCACCGACCAGCTTGCCGTACCAGGCAACGGCGGCTTTTAGCTGCGGGTTATGTGCGGCGTACAGCCAGGTGATGCGACCGCCCCAGCAGAAACCGGTAATAAGCAGACGATGGGCATCGCCACCGTGGCGGGAAGCCCAACTGGCGACGTGATCGAGGTCAGCCAGTACCTGAGAATCCGGTACCTTTTTGACCAACCCCTGAAATAAAGAAGGAATATCGTTGTAATCATTGGGATCGCCCTGGCGGAAGTACAGCTCTGGTGCGATAGCCAGATACCCTTCCTGCGCCAGACGGCGACAAATATCGCGGATATGTTCATGCACGCCGAAAATTTCCTGTACAACGATGACGACCGGTAGCGGACCGTCGACGTTGCCCGGACGGGCATGGAAGGCTGGCATGTTATCCCCCTGAGAAGGGATTGATGTCTCCCCGGAGATGATATTTTCATCTGACGTGTGAACAGCAGTTGAGGCATGCGGCGTGGCTGCAGGTGCAAAGCCGGGTTGCTTAGTTGTGGTCATGGTATTCTCCGTACCCTTATTAATGTATTAGCGCATCGATAACTATAGACGTTTTAGACCGGACGTTAACAAACCACAGTGCCCGAAACAGGCTATCTTTTGTTCAGTACTCTCCAGATTAACTTATTAATGTGATTTGTATCACCATTCAATGGCAATCTATTGCAATGAATTTCATTCATGGTGATTGGTGTCACAAAATAGTCTCAGCAGCTTCTGTAAAGTACCGTTTTGCTTCTGCTGATAATTCGACCCACAGAGGAGTTTTTTATGTCTAAGTCTGATGTTTTTCATCTCGGCCTCACCAAGAACGATTTACAAGGGGCTACGCTGGCTATCGTCCCTGGCGATCCGGAGCGTGTGGAAAAGATCGCCGCGCTGATGGATAAGCCGGTCAAACTGGCATCTCATCGCGAATTCACTACCTGGCGTGCTGAACTGGATGGTAAAGCAGTGATTGTCTGCTCTACCGGTATCGGCGGCCCATCTACCTCTATTGCCGTGGAAGAACTGGCCCAATTGGGTATCCGTACCTTCCTGCGCATTGGCACCACCGGCGCTATTCAGCCGCACATTAATGTGGGCGACGTTCTGGTGACCACCGCTTCCGTTCGTCTCGACGGTGCAAGCCTGCACTTCGCGCCAATGGAATTCCCGGCGGTAGCCGATTTCGAATGTACTACCGCGCTGGTTGAAGCGGCGAAATCCATTGGTGCGACCACGCATGTCGGCGTCACTGCCTCTTCCGACACCTTCTATCCGGGCCAGGAGCGTTACGACACCTTCTCTGGCCGCGTGGTGAGCCGCTTTAAAGGTTCGATGGAAGAGTGGCAGTCGATGGGCGTGATGAACTATGAAATGGAATCCGCCACTCTGCTGACCATGTGCGCCAGCCAGGGCCTGCGTGCCGGGATGGTTGCCGGGGTTATCGTCAACCGTACCCAGCAGGAAATTCCAAACGCGGAAACCATGAAGCAAACCGAAAGCCATGCGGTGAAAATCGTCGTGGAAGCAGCGCGCCGCCTGCTGTAGTTCTTATCCTTTCTGTCAAAGGCCGGGCTCTCCGGCCTTTCTTTTTTGCGTTGCTCCTCGCAGGAAAAACCTTTCCAACTGGACGTTTGTACAGCACAATTCTATTTTGTGCCGTAAGTGGTTGCCGCAGGGGGCGTTGTGGATATCTCGATTATTATTAGTGCCGTTGTGGCGCTGGCCGCTGGGCTGATTGTGGGCTGGCTGGCGACCAAAGCGCGCGCCGACCAAATCCGAGCCGACCTCATCGAAGAGCGTCGCGAGCTGGATATTGAGCTGAGCGCTGCCCGCCAACAACTGGTGCAGGAGTCCCACTGGCGCGAAGAGTGCGAGCTGCTCAATAACGAATTGCGCAGCCTGCGCGATATCAATACGTCGCTGGAGGCCGATCTCCGTGAAGTGACCACCCGCCTTGAATCCACGCAAATGCATGCGGAAGATAAAATTCGCCAGATGGTCAACAGCGAGCAGCGCCTTAGCGAGCAGTTCGAGAATCTGGCAAACCGAATATTCGAACACAGCAACCGACGGGTGGATGAGCAGAATCGCCAGAGTCTGCACGGGCTGCTGACCCCGTTACGTGAGCAACTGGATGGTTTCCGCCGCCAGGTTCAGGATAGCTTCGGTCAGGAGGCGCGGGAGCGTCATACCCTGGCTCATGAAATCCGCAACCTTCAGCAGCTTAATGCGCAAATGGCGCAGGAAGCGCTAAACCTGACGCGCGCGCTGAAGGGTGATAACAAAACTCAGGGCAACTGGGGGGAAGTGGTATTGACCCGCGTGCTGGAGGCTTCCGGGCTGCGGGAGGGTCACGAATATCAAACGCAGGTGAGTATCGAAACCGACAACCGTTCACGGATGCAGCCGGATGTGATCGTGCGTCTTCCGCAGGGCAAAGACGTGGTTATTGATGCCAAGATGACTCTGGTCGCCTATGAACGCTACTTTAATGCCGATGATGATTACACCCGCGAGACGGCGTTACAGGAGCATATTGCTTCCGTACGCAATCATATGCGTCTGCTGGGGCGTAAGGACTATCAACAGCTGCCGGGGCTACGTTCACTCGACTACGTCCTGATGTTTATCCCAGTTGAACCCGCCTTCCTGCTGGCGATTGACCGTCAGCCGGAGCTGATTAGCGAAGCGCTGAAGAACAACATTATGTTGGTTAGCCCGACTACGCTGCTGGTCGCACTGCGTACCATCGCCAACCTGTGGCGCTATGAGCATCAGAGCCGTAACGCGCAGAAAATTGCCGAAAGAGCGGGGCGCCTGTATGACAAAATGCGCCTGTTTGTCGACGACATGTCCGCTATCGGCCAGAGCCTGGATAAAGCACAGGATAACTATCGTCAGGCGATGAAAAAGCTCGCTTCCGGGCGTGGCAATCTGCTCGTTCAGGCAGAATCGTTCCGTGGCCTGGGCGTGGAAGTCAAACGTGGGATTAATCCTGACTTAGTCGAACAAGCAACCGCGCAGGATGATGAATACCGTCTTGAGGACGAAGACAACCCACGGGAAGATAAAGATTTTTCATCAGATTCCGCAGCTGCTGCAGTGTACGATGGTCGCTCTCAGCCGCGTTGAAGCGTATGGGAAGCGCGCTAAACCTGTTACACTCGACGAACATTTTCTTGATAAGCAAGCAGGCATTGAGATGGTTGAGGATTCACAAGAAACGACGCATTTTGGCTTTCAGACTGTCGCCAAAGAACAGAAAGCTGACATGGTGGCGCATGTATTTCATTCTGTAGCTGCAAAATATGATGTGATGAACGATTTGATGTCGTTCGGTATTCATCGTTTGTGGAAGCGTTTCACCATCGATTGCAGCGGCGTCCGTCGTGGGCAGACCGTGCTGGATCTGGCCGGCGGTACCGGCGACCTGACGGCGAAATTCTCCCGTCTGGTGGGCGAAACCGGCCGCGTGATGCTGGCGGATATCAATGATTCTATGCTGAAGATGGGCCGCGAAAAGCTGCGTAATATCGGCATTATCGGTAACGTGGAATATGTCCAGGCTAACGCCGAAGCGCTACCTTTTGCAGATAACACCTTTGACTGCATCACCATCTCTTTCGGCCTGCGTAATGTCACCGATAAAGAAAAAGCGCTGCGCTCTATGTATCGCGTGCTCAAACCGGGCGGTCGCCTGCTGGTACTGGAGTTCTCGAAGCCAATAATGGAGCCGCTGAGCAAAGCCTACGATGCCTATTCCTTCCATATCCTGCCGCGCGTGGGCGAGCTGGTTGCGAAAGATGCCGAAAGCTATCGCTATCTTGCTGAATCTATTCGAATGCACCCCGATCAGGACACTCTGAAAGGCATGATGCAGGACGCAGGTTTCGAAAGCGTCGATTACTACAACCTGACGGCCGGTATCGTTGCGCTGCACCGTGGTTACAAGTTCTGACAGGAGGGACGCTATGCCTTTCAAATCACTGGTTTCCGCCGGTATTGAGACAGTCCTGAATACTTTCCTCTGGCGCGACCAGGCGCTTAAACCCGCCCGGCAGCGGCTGCTGGGGAAAGTGCTGCGCATCGAGTTGCAAGAGCTTTCCGCACCCGTGGTGCTGGTTTTTAGCGAGCGTCAGGTAGACGTGCTGGGCGCGTGGGAAGGCGAAGCCGATTGTACCGTGATTACCCGCCTTAGCGTGCTCCCGCAACTACGTAACCGCCAGCAGCTGACGGCGCTGATTCGCAGCGGCGATCTCGAAGTGCAGGGAGATTTGCAGGTTGTGCAAAATACCGTCACTCTGTGCGATCTGGCTGAATTCGACCCGGCTGAACTATTGGCCCCGTATACTGGCGATATCGTTGCGGAAGGCTTCAGTAAAGTATTACGCGGCGGCACTCGCTTTCTTTTACAGGGCGCTCAGCGCCAGCAGCGTTATGTCGCGGAGACGATCACCGAAGAGTGGCGTCTGGCACCGGGACCGCTGGAGCTGGCCTGGTTTGTTGAGGAAACCGCTGCTGTGGAACGAGCCCTGGCCGCGCTGGAAAAACGGCTGGAAACGCTGGAGGGCAAATGACGCCAGGAGAACTACGGCGCCTGTATTTCATCATCCGCACCTTTTTGAGCTACGGGCTTGATGAGCTCATTCCCAAAATGCGCATCACGCTGCCGCTGCGAATCTGGCGACGTATGCTGTTCTGGATGCCAAACCGCCACAAAGAAAAACCTCTCGGCGAGCGCTTGCGTCTGGCGTTGCAGGAGCTGGGACCGGTGTGGATTAAGTTTGGTCAGATGCTCTCAACTCGTCGCGACCTGTTTCCGCCGCAAATCGCCGATCAGCTTGCTATGTTGCAGGATCGCGTCGCACCGTTTGACGGTCTGCAGGCCAAAAAGCAAATTGAGCAAGCGATGGGCGGCCTGCCGGTGGAGGCCTGGTTTGACGATTTCTCCATCGAGCCGCTGGCTTCTGCCTCTATCGCCCAGGTACACACTGCGCGCCTGAAAGAGAATGGCAGAGAGGTGGTCATCAAGGTGATCCGCCCGGATATTGTGCCGGTTATCAAAGCGGATATGAAACTCATCTATCGCCTCGCGCGCTGGGTACCGCGTCTGCTGCCGGACGGTCGTCGTCTGCGCCCACAGGAAGTGGTTCGCGAATACGAGAAAACGCTGCTGGATGAACTCAACCTGCTGCGTGAATCGGCCAACGCCATTCAATTGCGCCGCAACTTTGAAGACAGCCCAATGCTCTATGTCCCTGAGGTTTATTCAGACTACTGCAGCGAAGGCATGATGGTGATGGAGCGGATTTACGGCATCCCGGTTTCCGATGTCGTTGCTCTGGAAGCGCAAAATACCAACATGAAGCTGCTGGCCGAGCGCGGCGTGCAGGTCTTTTTCACTCAGGTCTTCCGCGACAGCTTCTTCCATGCCGATATGCATCCGGGCAATATTTTTGTCAGCTATGAACACCCGGAGGACCCGCAGTACATCGGTATCGACTGCGGTATTGTCGGCTCGCTGAACAAAGAAGATAAGCGCTACCTGGCGGAAAACTTCATCGCCTTCTTTAACCGTGATTATCGCAAAGTTGCGGAGCTGCACGTTGATTCCGGCTGGGTACCTGCGGATACCAACGTTGAAGAGTTCGAGTTTGCCATCCGCACCGTCTGCGAGCCTATTTTTGAAAAGCCGCTGGCGGAAATCTCCTTTGGCCATGTGCTGCTGAACCTGTTTAACACCGCGCGACGCTTCAATATGGAAGTGCAGCCGCAGCTGGTTCTGCTACAGAAGACATTACTTTACGTAGAAGGTGTAGGTCGCCAGCTCTATCCTCAGTTAGACTTGTGGAAAACGGCGAAACCGTTCCTGGAGTCGTGGATTAAGGATCAGGTTGGCATTCCGGCGCTGGTGCGAGCGTTTAAAGAAAAAGCGCCGTTCTGGATTGAGAGAATGCCGGAAATACCTGAACTGGTGTACCAAAGCTTGCAACAAAGCAAGCAGTTGCAGAATAGCGTCGATACCATCGTTCGTGACATCCAGGTGCGGCACGTACGCCAGGGGCAGTCTCGTTACTTGTTTGGTATAGGTGCGGTTTTACTGCTGAGTGGTACGCTGCTATTCGTCCACCGTCCGGAATGGGGCATGATGCCCGGCTGGCTGATGGCCGCTGGCGTCGTAACGTGGCTTATCGGCTGGCGAAAGACGAACTGACGGCAGTCGCCTTTATCACTGCGCATAATATGTATAATGCGTCCTATTAATTCATCATCTGTCATAGGGGAATGTGTATGGGTGGTATCAGTATTTGGCAGTTACTCATTGTTGTCGTCATCGTGGTTCTGCTTTTCGGGACAAAAAAGCTGAGCTCGCTCGGTTCGGATTTAGGCGCGTCGATCAAAGGCTTTAAAAAGGCCATGAGCGACGAAGATAAACCGGAGAAACCCGCGCCTGATGCCGATTTTGCGGCGAAAACCCTCGCTGAAAAACCGGATGAAGCAAAGAAAGACGAGACCAAACGCCACGACAAAGAGCAGGTGTAATTCGTGTTCGATATCGGTTTTAGTGAACTACTGCTGGTGTTCGTAATTGGCCTCATCGTTTTGGGGCCACAGCGACTGCCTGTCGCGGTAAAAACGGTAGTCAGTTGGATCCGCACGCTGCGGTCTCTGGCGGCTACCGTGCAAAATGAAATAACCCAGGAATTAAAGCTGCAGGAGTTCCAGGAAAGCCTGAAGAAAGTGGAAAAGGCCAGCCTGGATAATCTGACCCCTGAGCTAAAGGCATCGATGGACGAACTGCGCGAAGCAGCTGAATCCATGAAGCGCTCCTATACCGCCAACGATCCTGAAAAAGCCAGCGACGAAGCCAACACGATTCATAACCCGGTAGTGCAGGGTAGTGAAGAGCAGCGCAAAGACATCACGCCAGCGACGGCTGAACATCAGGCCAGCGCGCCAGAGCATGCCCCAGAAAGCGTTGCTGAAGAACCCCTTGTTTCGCAGGTAGAACTTCCGTCTGCGAAAGAGAAAGTCGCCGTGACAGCTTCCGATACCTCTCCCGCATCGAGTGATAAACAGTAAACATGGGCGTAGACGATACACAACCGCTAATTACGCATCTGATTGAGCTGCGTAAACGCTTGATCAACAGCATTCTCGCGATTCTGGTGATTTTCCTGGCGTTGGTTTATTTCGCCAACGATATCTATCAACTGGTTTCTGCGCCGCTTATTCGGCAGATGCCGGTTGGCGCAACGATGATCGCCACGGACGTGGCCTCGCCTTTCTTCACGCCGATCAAGCTGACCTTTATGGTGTCGATCATTTTGTCGGTGCCGGTCATTTTGTACCAGGTCTGGGCCTTTGTGGCGCCTGCGCTGTATAAGCATGAACGTCGGTTGGTGATGCCGCTGCTGGTCTCCAGCACGCTGCTGTTTTACATCGGTATGGCCTTTGCTTACTTCGTTGTGTTCCCGCTGGCGTTTGGTTTCCTGACGCACGCAGCGCCGGAAGGGGTGCAGGTTTCAACCGATATTCGCAGCTATCTCGATTTTGTCATGGCGTTATTTATTGCTTTTGGCGTCTCGTTCGAAGTGCCGGTGGCCATCGTGCTGCTGTGCTGGATGGGGGTAACAACCCCGGACGATCTGCGTAAGAAAAGGCCTTACGTGCTGGTGGGCGCATTCGTCGTTGGGATGTTGCTGACACCGCCGGATGTATTCTCGCAAACGCTATTGGCGATCCCGATGTACTGTCTATTCGAAGTCGGGGTTTTCTTCGCCCGGTTCTATACAGGCAAGCGCATGACGCGTGATGAAGATGCCGCCGCCGAAGAGGCGCAGGGCAAAGAAGAATAAATACCAGCCGCCCGCAAGGGCGGTTGTCATATGGGAGTAGTGATGTTTGATATCGGTGTAAATCTGACCAGCCCGCAGTTTTCTCGTGATCGCGATGAGGTTGTTTCCCGTGCGCAGGCGGCAGGAGTCACCGGCATGCTGCTGACGGGAACGAACCTGCATGAAAGCGCTCAGGCGCAGCAGATGGCAC
This sequence comes from Klebsiella sp. MISC125, assembly GCF_051131775.1. Lineage (NCBI taxonomy): Bacteria > Pseudomonadati > Pseudomonadota > Gammaproteobacteria > Enterobacterales > Enterobacteriaceae > Klebsiella > Klebsiella sp. MISC125. Next base: position 5,920,670 of record NZ_CP180448.1, on the reverse strand, counting down.
GCCGCTACTCTGGCTGCTGGTCAACCGCCGGGGTTCATCCACACGACAGTAGCACCTGGACGGAATCCGTCGCGGCGGCAGTCTTTGCGTTGGCCCGCGAGCAGGAAGTCGTCGCGATTGGTGAATGCGGACTGGATTTTAACCGTAACTTTTCGACGCCGCAGGAGCAGGAAGCGGCGTTTAGCGCTCAGCTGGCTCTGGCGGCGGAGCTGTCGATGCCGGTGTTTTTGCACTGCCGCGATGCGCACGAGCGCTTCCTGGCCCTGCTGACGCCCTGGCTCGATAAATTACCGGGGGCAGTGGTGCATTGTTTTACCGGTACGCGCGAAGAGATGCGTGAATGTGTGGATAGAGGTTTATCCATTGGTATCACCGGCTGGGTGTGCGATGAGCGTCGAGGGATGGAGCTGCGAGAGTTGCTGGTTGATATTCCGGTCGACCGTCTGCTGGTTGAGACCGATGCGCCTTATCTACTGCCGCGCGATATGCGCCCGAAACCCTCTTCCCGCCGTAATGAACCTGCTTATTTGCCGCATATTTTGGCGAGTATCGCAGGGTGGCGTGGGGAAGACGCGAAGTGGCTGGAAGAAGTCACCGATACTAACGTCAGAAGACTCTTTGGCGTGCGCTTTTAAGCGCGTCGTCAGATTTTATAAAAGTCCGTATTTTTGACGCTCTGCAATACCTGCTTGTTAAGCAGATTTAGCAGCAGCATAGAACGGGCTTCGCCATCCGGTTCGGTAAAGATTGCCTGTAGACCTTCAAAGGCACCGTCAGTGATTAGTACGTTGTCGCCTTCATGGGGCGTTTCCGGATCGGTAATGCCTTCCGGCTTGTAGATGGAGAGCTGATGAATGACGGCGGATGGCACGATAGCGGGCAGTGCGCCAAAACGCACAAAGCTGTTCACACCGCGAGTCGCGTTGATGGTGGTGGTATGAATAATTTCTGGATCAAACTCGATAAACAGATAGTTTGGGAACAGGGGTTCGCTGACCGTCGTGCGTTTACCGCGGACAATTTTTTCCAGTTCGATCGTTGGCATCAGGCAATTGACGGCCTGCCGTTCGAGATGTTCCTGGGCGCGTTCAAGTTGCCCACGTTTGCAATAAAGTAAATACCAGGCTTGCATAATGACTCTTTCCACAGCTACTGGTAGCAAGCATAACAAAAGCCCGATGCGATCGCGAAATCATTGCGGATGAAAACGAAATTTCAGCGTTCTTTCACGCTAATTTAACAAAAATACAGCATCGCCCTGATGAACGCCGTATAATCAGCCGCCTGTATAGAGGTCAATAACAACTCCATGAAATACCACGATCTACGCGATTTTCTGACATTACTGGAGCAGCAGGGGGAATTGAAACGGATCTCCCTGCCGGTCGATCCTCACCTGGAAATTACCGAAATTGCCGATCGCACTTTGCGTGCTGGCGGCCCAGCCCTGCTGTTTGAAAACCCGAAAGGCTACTCCATGCCCGTGTTGTGCAACCTGTTCGGCACGCCGAAACGCGTTGCGTTGGGGATGGGTCAGGAGGACGTCAGCTCGCTACGGGAAGTGGGTAAACTTCTGGCTTTCCTGAAAGAGCCGGAACCGCCAAAAGGCTTTCGCGATCTGTTCGATAAGCTGCCGCAGTTCAAACAGGTACTGAACATGCCGACTAAGCGCCTGCGCGGCGCGCCATGTCAGCAGAAAATTATCCAGGGCGATGATGTAGACCTGACCCGAATCCCGATCATGACCTGCTGGCCGGAAGATGCCGCACCGCTTATTACCTGGGGGCTCACGGTCACTCGTGGTCCGCATAAAGAGCGGCAAAATCTGGGCATCTATCGCCAGCAGCTGATTGGCAAGAACAAGCTGATTATGCGCTGGCTGTCCCATCGCGGCGGCGCGTTGGATTTCCAGGAGTGGTGCGCAGCGCATCCTGGCGAACGTTTCCCGGTCTCCGTGGCGCTGGGTGCCGATCCGGCGACCATTCTCGGTGCGGTGACGCCCGTTCCGGATACCCTTTCTGAGTATGCGTTTGCGGGCCTGCTACGGGGAACAAAAACTGAAGTCGTGAAGTGCGTTTCTAACGACCTGGAAGTGCCGGCCAGCGCGGAGATCGTGCTGGAAGGTTATATCGAATCCGGGGAACTGGCTCCCGAAGGGCCGTATGGCGATCACACTGGCTACTACAATGAAGTGGATAGCTTCCCGGTGTTTACCGTCACACATATCACCCAGCGGGAAGATGCGATTTATCACTCCACCTACACCGGACGCCCGCCGGATGAACCAGCAGTATTGGGCGTCGCGCTGAACGAAGTCTTCGTGCCGATTCTGCAAAAGCAGTTTCCTGAAATTGTCGATTTTTACCTGCCGCCGGAAGGGTGTTCCTATCGCCTGGCGGTGGTCACCATGAAGAAACAGTACGCTGGTCACGCTAAGCGCGTGATGATGGGCGTCTGGTCGTTCCTGCGGCAGTTCATGTACACCAAGTTCGTGATTGTCTGCGATGACGATGTTAACGCGCGCGACTGGAATGACGTGATTTGGGCGATTACTACCCGTATGGACCCGGCGCGTGATACGGTATTGGTAGAAAACACGCCAATTGATTACCTGGACTTTGCCTCACCGGTTTCCGGTTTGGGTTCAAAAATGGGGCTGGATGCCACAAATAAATGGCCTGGTGAGACCCAGCGCGAGTGGGGTCGTCCCATTAAGAAAGATCCCGAGGTGACGGCACGTATTGACGCCATCTGGGATGAACTGGCCATCTTCAAATAACAGTAAGCGGGGCTAACGCCGCTGTTTTGCACAATAGACCCGATAGAGGGGACGCATGACAACCTTAAGCTGTAAAGTGACCTCGGTGGAGGCGATTACCGATACTGTGTATCGCGTTCGATTAGTGCCGGAAGCGGCGTTTTCCTTCCGTGCTGGTCAGTATCTGATGGTCGTGATGGACGAGCGCGACAAGCGTCCGTTCTCCATGGCCTCTACGCCGTCGGAACACGAGTTTATCGAGCTACATATCGGCGCATCTGAACTCAACTTGTATGCGATGGCGGTGATGGATCGCATTTTGAAAGAACGTGAAATCGAGGTCGATATCCCGCATGGCGAAGCCTGGCTGCGCGATGATGAGGATCGTCCGCTGATTCTGATCGCCGGGGGGACGGGCTTCTCCTATGTGCGTTCCATTCTGCTCACCGCGCTGGCGCGCAATCCGAACCGTGATATCGCTATCTACTGGGGCGGGCGTGAAGCCAAGCATCTCTATGATCTGTCCGAGCTGGAAGCGTTAAGCGTGAGACACCCTGGTTTACGCGTTGAGCCGGTTGTTGAACAGCCTGAAGAAGAGTGGCGTGGTCGTACCGGAACCGTACTTACGGCGGTTTTACAGGACTACGGAACGCTGGCCGAGCATGATATCTATATTGCTGGCCGCTTCGAGATGGCTAAGATTGCCCGCGACCTGTTCTGTAATGAACGCGGCGCGCGTGAAGATCGTCTGTTTGGCGATGCTTTTGCGTTTATCTGATAGTTATTATAAAAGCATCCGGGATTTTGGCCCGGATGCTTTATTTATTTGGCATCGCTAAAGTAAACGTACAGTGGTCGATCGTTCTCCAGCAAACAGAGCATTTTTCCGACGGTTTTTCCCTCTTTTTCCAGCGTAGCGGCTAACTGCGTCGCGATATGCTGGCTACCTATCTTCTCATCGTAGCGTTCGGTATTGATATTGGTGATGACCAGGTTCTTTAGCTGTTCGCTTTCCGGATTCTGCACCATTTTATTCATTCCCCAGGAGAGACATGCCTGAGCGTTATCTTGCTCATCGGCGAGAGCTGCACCAGAGAATGTAGCAAGCAGAAGAATGAGTGGGAGTGTTTTCATAAGTTGTTATTATCCTTAATAATCGTTACCTTCCTGGTGATCATAACTGAATAGCAGAAATAAAAAACCCGCCCCTGACAGGCGGGAAGAACGGCAACGATTAAACCCGCTCAAAGACGGTGGCGATGCCCTGGCCTAAACCAATACACATGGTAGCCAGGCCGAACTGCGCGTCTTTGCGCTCCATCTGATTAATTAACGTTGTGCTAATGCGCGCGCCGGAACAGCCGAGCGGATGGCCCAAAGCGATCGCGCCGCCGTTGAGGTTGATCTTCTCATCTATCTGCTCCATCAGCCCCAGATCTTTAATGCACGGCAGGATCTGTGCGGCAAAAGCCTCGTTCATTTCGAAAACGTCGATATCGCTGGTAGAGAGTCCGGCCTTTTTCAGCGCCAGCTTTGAAGCTGGAACCGGGCCATAACCCATGATTGATGGATCACAGCCGACGACAGCCATAGAACGCACTCGCGCGCGCGGTTTCAGGCCCAGCTCGCGAGCGCGGCTTTCACTCATTAACAGCATTGCGGCAGCACCGTCGGAGAGTGCGGAAGATGTTCCCGCCGTTACCGTACCCGTGACCGGATCGAATGCGGGCCTCAGCGCAGCCAGCGCCTCTACCGTCGTTTCAGGACGAATAACTTCATCATAATTGTATGACTTCAGCACGCCGTCAGCATCGTGACCACCGGTAGCAATGATTTCCGTCTTGAACGCACCAGACTGCGTGGCGGCCCAGGCGCGAGCGTGGGAGCGGGCGGCGAACTGGTCCTGCATTTCACGGCTGATGCCGTGCAGACGCGCCAGCATTTCTGCAGTTAGCCCCATCATACCGGCGGCTTTAGCGACGTTACGGCTCAGGCCCGGGTGGAAATCCACGCCGTGGCTCATCGGGACGTGGCCCATATGTTCCACGCCGCCAATCAGGCATACGCTGGCGTCACCGGTCATGATCATGCGCGCTGCGTCATGCAGCGCCTGCATCGAAGAACCGCAAAGGCGATTGACCGTGGTGGCCGGTACCGAGTGCGGGATTTCCGCCAGTAGCGCGGCATTGCGGGCAATGTTAAAGCCCTGCTCCAGGGTCTGCTGCACGCAGCCCCAGTAGATATCGTCAATCGCGCTTGCTTCAAGCGATGGGTTGCGCGAAAGCAGGCTACGCATCAGGTGCGCAGAGAGGTCTTCCGCGCGCACGTGGCGAAAGGCGCCGCCCTTCGAACGGCCCATCGGGGTGCGAATTGCATCGACAATGACAACTTGTTCCATTGTGACTCCTTAAGCCGTTTTCAGGTCGCCTACCGGGCGGGCAGGTTCAACCGGGGGATAGTACGCTTCGTTATGGCGTGCTTTACTGCGCAGGCCTTCCGGCACGTCATACAGTGGGCCGAGGTGCTGATATTGCTGCGCCATATCGAGATATTTTGCGCTGCCGAGCGTATCCAGCCAGCGGAATGCACCGCCGTGGAATGGAGGGAAGCCGAGGCCGTAAACCAGCGCCATATCCGCTTCCGCCGGGCTGGCAATAATGCCTTCTTCCAGACAACGCACCACTTCGTTAACCATAGGGATCATCATGCGGGCGATGATTTCTTCGTCGCTGAAGTCGCGTTTCGGCTGGCTGACGTCTGCCAGTAGGCTATCCACAACCGCATCTTCTTCTTTCTTCGGCTTACCCTTGTTGTCTTCTTTATAACGCCAGAAGCCGAGGCCATTTTTCTGACCGAAACGGTTATCCTCGAACAGGGCGTCGATCGCGTCGCGATAATCTTTCTGCATCCGCTGCGGGAAGCCTGCGGCCATGACTGCCTGGGCGTGATGTGCGGTATCAATACCGACCACATCCAGCAGATACGCCGGGCCCATCGGCCAGCCAAACTGCTTCTCCATCACTTTGTCGACTTTGCGGAAGTCCGCACCGTCGCGCAGCAGCTGGCTGAAACCGGCGAAATAGGGGAACAGCACACGGTTAACAAAGAAGCCGGGGCAGTCGTTAACCACAATCGGCGTCTTGCCCATTTTGCTTGCCCAGGCGACCACTTTGGCGATAGTGTCATCCGAGCTTTTCTCGCCGCGAATGATCTCAACCAGCGGCATCCGGTGAACCGGGTTAAAGAAGTGCATGCCGCAGAAGTTCTCCGGGCGCTTCAGGACGCTGGCCAGTTCGCTAATCGGAATGGTGGAAGTATTTGACGCCAGCACGGTGTCCGGACGCACTTTATCTTCAGTCTCCGCCAGCACCGCTTTTTTCACTTTCGGATTCTCAACGACCGCTTCGACCACCACATCCACGCGTTCAAAACCGGCATAGTCAAGCGTCGGCTGAATGGTTGAAATGACGCCAGCCATCTTCAGACCGTCGATCTTGCCGCGCTCCAGCTGTTTATTCAGCAGCTTGGCGGCTTCGGTCATACCGAGCGTCAGCGATTTGTCGTTGATATCCTTCATCACCACCGGTACGCCTTTCCAGGCCGACTGGTAAGCGATGCCGCCGCCCATAATACCCGCGCCCAGTACGGCAGCGTGTTTTGGCGTTTCGGTATCTTTGGTGAGCTTCTTCGCTTTCGCTTTGACGTACTGATCGTTGAGGAAGATGCCGACCAATGCGCGAGCTTCGCTGGTGTGCGCCAGCGGCACAAAACTCTGGTTTTCCAGGTTCAGCGCTTCTTCACGACCAAAGCGTGCGGCAGCTTCAATGGTTTTCACTGCGGTACCAGGAGCTGGATAATGTTTACCCGCGGTTTGTGCGACCATGCCTTTGGCGATGGTAAAACTCATCGTGGCTTCAATTTTACTGAGGTGAAGAGGCTCCAGCTTCGGCTGACGCTTGGCCTTCCAGTCGAGATCGCCGTTAATCGCCTGGTGCAGAATGGCTATCGCGCCATCGATCAGCTTCTCATGCTTTACCACACCGTCGACGAGACCGATTTTCAGCGCCTGATCGGCACCAACATCTTTCCCGGCGGCAATAATTTCCAGCGCGCTGTCCGCACCAAGCATCCGCGGCATACGCACCGAGCCGCCAAAGCCCGGCATAATGCCCAGCTTCGTTTCCGGCAGACCAATACGCAGGTCAGGCGTCGCCAGGCGATAATCGGTTGCCAGAACGCATTCGCAGCCGCCGCCCAACGCATAGCCGTTAACTGCGGCAATGGTAGGGACTGGCAAATCCTCCAGACGATTGAAGACACTATTGGCAAAATGCAGCCACTGGCTGAGCTGTTCTTGAGGAACCAGGAACAGTGAAAGGAATTCGGTGATATCCGCGCCGACGATAAAGGCTGCTTTCTCAGAGCGGAGCAGCAACCCTTTAAGATCTTTTTGTTTTTCGAGCACATCCAGCGCCTGGCCGAGGCTGGCTACGGTTGCGGTATCGAGCTTATTGACCGAACCGGGGGCATCGAACACCATTTCGGCAATGCCGTCTTCCCGCCAGTCGAGGTACAGGGTGTCGCCTTTGTAGAGCATGTCAGTCTCCTGAATCCAGCAATATGATCTGGTCGTACCAGATGAGATGGAGTGTGGAATTTATGTTAATAAATTGCAAATAACTCTTTAAATAAATGCTGGTCGGATCACACCCGGTAGAAATCACCCCGCCTGAGGCCAATGTGCTAAGATGCGAAGAATCACGATCCAATAAAATCAAAGGATAAAAGATGGAATCACTGGCCGGTCTCTATAAAAATCATATCGTTACCCTACAAGAACGTACTCGCGATGTTCTGGCCCGTTTTAAGCTGGATGCGCTGCTGATTCACTCTGGTGAATTGGTTAATGTCTTTCTTGACGATCATCCGTATCCGTTCAAGGTCAACCCACAGTTCAAAGCCTGGGTACCGGTAACGCAAGTCCCTAACTGCTGGCTGCTGGTGGACGGCGTCAACAAACCGAAACTGTGGTTCTATCTGCCGGTTGATTACTGGCACAACGTAGAACCGCTGCCGACCTCATTCTGGACCGAAGAGGTGGAAGTGATTGCCCTGCCGAAAGCTGACGGTATTGGCAGCCAACTGCCCGCAGCCCGCGGCAATATTGGCTATATCGGTCCGGTTCCGGAACGTGCGCTGGGTCTGGAGATTGCGGCGGATAAGATCAACCCGAAAGGCGTTATCGATTATCTGCACTACTATCGCTCCTATAAAACCGATTATGAGCTGGCTTGTATGCGTGAAGCACAGAAATCGGCGGTTAATGGCCATCGTGCAGCGCATGAAGCATTCCTTTCAGGGATGAGCGAGTTTGATATTAACCTTGCCTATCTGACGGCGACCGGCCATCGTGACACCGACGTGCCATACAGCAATATCGTGGCGTTGAACGAACATGCCTCCGTGCTGCACTACACCAAACTGGATCATCGCGCGCCGGCTGAAGCGCGTAGTTTTCTGCTGGATGCTGGTGCGGAATATAATGGTTACGCGGCCGATCTGACGCGCACCTGGGCGGCGCATAGTGATAATGACTATGCTCAACTGGTTAAAGACGTCAATGACGAACAGCTGGCGCTGATTAGTACCATGAAGGCGGGCACCAGCTATGTGGATTATCATATTCAGTTCCATCAGCGTATTGCCAAACTGCTGCGTAAGCATCAGATAGTCAAAGATATGAGCGAAGAGGCGATGGTGGAGAACGACCTGACCGGGCCGTTTATGCCACACGGCATTGGCCATCCGCTGGGCTTGCAGGTTCATGACGTTGCGGGCTTTATGCAGGATGATACTGGCACCCATTTGGCGGCGCCGTCAAAATATCCCTACCTGCGCTGCACGCGCGTGCTGCAACCAAGAATGGTACTGACCATTGAGCCGGGCATCTACTTTATCGAATCTCTGCTGGCCCCGTGGCGCGAAGGGCAGTTCAGCAAGCACTTCAACTGGCAGAAAATCGACGCATTGAAGCCGTTTGGCGGGATTCGTATCGAAGACAACGTGGTTATCCACGAGAATAATGTCGAAAATATGACGCGTGACCTGAAACTGGCGTAATGGAAAGTTGGTTGATACCGGCTGCGCCGGTGACCTTTGTTGAAGAGATCAAAAAAAGCCGCTTTATTACGCTGTTGGCGCATACCAACGGCGTAGCGGCGGCAAAGGCGTTTGTTGAATCCGTCAGAGCTGAGCACCCGGACGCCCGCCACCATTGCGTGGCGTGGGTAGCCGGGCCGCCGAACGACTCACAACAGTTGGGCTTTTCCGATGATGGCGAACCGGCTGGCACGGCGGGGAAACCGATGCTGGCCCAGCTTATGGGCAGCGGCGTTGGGGAGATAACCGCTGTTGTCGTGCGTTACTACGGTGGTATTCTGCTGGGCACCGGCGGCCTGGTGAAAGCTTACGGCGGCGGTGTCCATCAGGCGCTTGCTCAGCTAACAACGCAGCGCAAGACGCCGCTGACCGCATATACTTTGCAGTGTGAATATGGGCAGTTGGCCGGGATTGAAACGCTGTTAGCTCAGTTCTCAGGGAAAATTGTCGAAAGCGAATATCAAGCCTCTGTTCAGCTGCGCGTGGCGCTTCCTCAAGCTGAAGTGGCGCTATTCTCAGCAAAGCTGGCTGATTTTAGTCGTGGTTCGTTGCAATTACTGAAGATTGACGAATAATCCCCACCTGATTTTTTTGCATACCAAAGGAAGCGCCAGAGATGCATTTTCGCGCGATAACCCGAATCGTTGGACTGCTGGTCATTCTATTTTCGGGAACTATGATCCTCCCGGGATTAGTAGCCTTAATATACCGCGATGGTGCGGGGCGGGCGTTTACCCAGACCTTTTTTGTCGCGCTGGCGATCGGCTCGCTTCTGTGGTGGCCTAACCGTCGTGAAAAGGGCGAACTGAAATCCCGCGAAGGATTTCTGATAGTCGTCCTCTTCTGGACCGTATTGGGCAGCGTGGGTGCGCTGCCATTTATTTTCGCTGAACAGCCGAACCTGACGGTAACGGATGCGTTTTTTGAATCCTTCTCGGGCCTGACAACGACCGGGGCGACTACGCTGGTGGGGCTCGATTCGTTACCCCATGCCATCCTTTTTTATCGTCAGATGCTGCAATGGTTTGGCGGTATGGGGATCATCGTGCTGGCGGTAGCGATACTGCCAATCCTTGGCGTCGGCGGTATGCAGCTATATCGGGCGGAGATGCCGGGACCGTTGAAGGACAACAAGATGCGCCCGCGAATTGCGGAAACGGCGAAAACGTTGTGGCTTATCTATGTCTTGCTGACTGTGGCCTGCGCGCTGGCGCTGTGGTTTGCCGGAATGCCGGCATTTGACGCTATTGGACATAGCTTCGCTACTATCGCGATTGGGGGGTTCTCTACCCATGATGCCAGCGTCGGCTATTTTGACAGCCCGACGATCAACACCATTATTGCAGTCTTTCTGCTGATCTCCGGCTGTAACTATGGTCTGCACTTCTCTTTACTTAGTGGCCGCAACCTGAAGGTTTACTGGCGCGATCCGGAATTCCGCATGTTTATCGGGGTGCAGTTGACGCTGGTAGTGATCTGTACCCTGGTGCTGTGGCTACATGATGTCTATGCCTCGGCGGTTACCACGCTGAACCAGGCCTTCTTCCAGGTGGTGTCGATGGCGACGACTGCAGGTTTCACTACCGACAGCATTGCGCGTTGGCCGTTATTCTTGCCGGTGTTGCTGCTATGCTCGGCTTTTATCGGCGGTTGCGCCGGTTCGACGGGCGGCGGCTTGAAAGTTATTCGTATTCTGCTGCTCTTTAAACAGGGTAACCGTGAGCTTAAACGTCTGGTACACCCTAATGCGGTATACAGTATTAAGTTGGGTAACCGAGCGCTGCCGGAACGTATTCTGGAAGCCGTCTGGGGATTTTTCTCCGCTTATGCGTTGGTATTCATCATCAGTATGCTGGCGATCATCGCTACCGGCGTGGATGACTTCTCTGCTTTTGCTTCAGTTGTCGCGACGTTAAACAACCTTGGTCCTGGGCTGGGCGTTGTGGCGGATAACTTTGCGACGATGAACCCGGTCGCGAAATGGATATTGATTGCTAACATGCTGTTTGGTCGTCTGGAAGTGTTCACCTTGCTGGTGCTATTTACTCCGACTTTCTGGCGCGAATAACAGGAGTGCCTGTGAAAACTTTGATTCTATTCTCTACCCGCGACGGACAAACGCGTGAAATCGCCTCCTTTCTGGCATCTGAATTAAAAGAGCAAGGAATTGATACGGATACGATTGACCTTAATCGCACCAATGAGATCGATTGGCCTTTATACGATCGCGTAGTGATTGGTGCATCAATCCGTTATGGCCATTTTCATCCGGCGCTGGAGCGGTTCGTGAAAAAACACCTTCAGGCGCTGCAGGCGCTGCCGGGTGCTTTTTTCTCGGTCAATCTCGTGGCGCGTAAGCCAGAGAAGCGAACGCCGCAGACGAACAGCTACACGCGTAAGTTTCTGCTCAACTCTCCGTGGCAACCTCAACGTAGTGCCGTATTTGCTGGGGCACTCCGTTACCCACGTTATCGTTGGTATGACCGCTTTATGATTCGTCTTATTATGAAGATGACCGGAGGCGAAACGGATATCACTAAAGAGGTTGTCTATACCGACTGGCAGCAGGTCACGCTTTTTGCCCGTGAAATCGCACAAATGACCAGCAAATAGGGTGTTAAAACACCTTGATGATGGAAAGTTGAGCGAACAAAAGAAAATTTGAAATTTCCTCTTGTCACGTCGGAATAACTCCCTATAATGCGCCACCACTGACACGGAACAACGGCTTACAGGCCGCCGGGTTAGCGGGGTTCAGCGATGAACGCCGGCAGAGAAAAGCGAAATTAAACGCTTGACTCTGAATGAGGAAAACGTATTATACGGGACCTCGCAACGGTGAGCGAAAGCCGCGTTGCACTGCTCTTTAACAATTTATCAGACAATCTGTGTGGGCACTCAAAGTGACATGGATTCTTAACGTCGCAAGACGAAAAATGAATACCAAGTCTCTGAGTGAACATACGTAATTCATTACGAAGTTTAATTCACGAGCATCAAACTTAAATTGAAGAGTTTGATCATGGCTCAGATTGAACGCTGGCGGCAGGCCTAACACATGCAAGTCGAGCGGTAGCACAGAGAGCTTGCTCTCGGGTGACGAGCGGCGGACGGGTGAGTAATGTCTGGGAAACTGCCTGATGGAGGGGGATAACTACTGGAAACGGTAGCTAATACCGCATAACGTCGCAAGACCAAAGTGGGGGACCTTCGGGCCTCATGCCATCAGATGTGCCCAGATGGGATTAGCTTGTTGGTGAGGTAACGGCTCACCAAGGCGACGATCCCTAGCTGGTCTGAGAGGATGACCAGCCACACTGGAACTGAGACACGGTCCAGACTCCTACGGGAGGCAGCAGTGGGGAATATTGCACAATGGGCGCAAGCCTGATGCAGCCATGCCGCGTGTATGAAGAAGGCCTTCGGGTTGTAAAGTACTTTCAGCGAGGAGGAAGGCATTGTGGTTAATAACCGCAGTGATTGACGTTACTCGCAGAAGAAGCACCGGCTAACTCCGTGCCAGCAGCCGCGGTAATACGGAGGGTGCAAGCGTTAATCGGAATTACTGGGCGTAAAGCGCACGCAGGCGGTCTGTCAAGTCGGATGTGAAATCCCCGGGCTCAACCTGGGAACTGCATTCGAAACTGGCAGGCTAGAGTCTTGTAGAGGGGGGTAGAATTCCAGGTGTAGCGGTGAAATGCGTAGAGATCTGGAGGAATACCGGTGGCGAAGGCGGCCCCCTGGACAAAGACTGACGCTCAGGTGCGAAAGCGTGGGGAGCAAACAGGATTAGATACCCTGGTAGTCCACGCTGTAAACGATGTCGACTTGGAGGTTGTTCCCTTGAGGAGTGGCTTCCGGAGCTAACGCGTTAAGTCGACCGCCTGGGGAGTACGGCCGCAAGGTTAAAACTCAAATGAATTGACGGGGGCCCGCACAAGCGGTGGAGCATGTGGTTTAATTCGATGCAACGCGAAGAACCTTACCTACTCTTGACATCCAGAGAACTTAGCAGAGATGCTTTGGTGCCTTCGGGAACTCTGAGACAGGTGCTGCATGGCTGTCGTCAGCTCGTGTTGTGAAATGTTGGGTTAAGTCCCGCAACGAGCGCAACCCTTATCCTTTGTTGCCAGCGGTCCGGCCGGGAACTCAAAGGAGACTGCCAGTGATAAACTGGAGGAAGGTGGGGATGACGTCAAGTCATCATGGCCCTTACGAGTAGGGCTACACACGTGCTACAATGGCATATACAAAGAGAAGCGACCTCGCGAGAGCAAGCGGACCTCATAAAGTATGTCGTAGTCCGGATCGGAGTCTGCAACTCGACTCCGTGAAGTCGGAATCGCTAGTAATCGTGGATCAGAATGCCACGGTGAATACGTTCCCGGGCCTTGTACACACCGCCCGTCACACCATGGGAGTGGGTTGCAAAAGAAGTAGGTAGCTTAACCTTCGGGAGGGCGCTTACCACTTTGTGATTCATGACTGGGGTGAAGTCGTAACAAGGTAACCGTAGGGGAACCTGCGGTTGGATCACCTCCTTACCTTAAAGAACCTGCCTTTGTAGTGCTCACACAGATTGTCTGATGAATGTAAAGAAGCAAGACGGCTGCGAAGTCGCGACACCTCGTGTCCCCTTCGTCTAGCGGTTAGGACTCCGCCCTTTCACGGCGGCAACAGGGGTTCGAATCCCCTAGGGGACGCCACTTGCTGGCTGTGAGTGAAAGACACAACCCACCGATATCTCAAAACTAACTCAGTGAGTTACGTTTGAGATATTTGCTCTTTAAAAATCTGGATCAAGCTGAAAATTGAAACGACACGCTGCGTCTGTTCTCCGTAATAAGAACAGCATGATGGTGTGTTCGAGTCTCTCAAATTTTCGCAATCATGAAGTGAAACATCTTCGGGTTGTGAGGTTAAGCGACTAAGCGTACACGGTGGATGCCCTGGCAGTCAGAGGCGATGAAGGACGTGCTAATCTGCGATAAGCGTCGGTAAGGTGATATGAACCGTTATAACCGACGATTTCCGAATGGGGAAACCCAGTGTGATCCGTCACACTATCGTTAAGTGAATACATAGCTTAACGAAGCGAACCGGGGGAACTGAAACATCTAAGTACCCCGAGGAAAAGAAATCAACCGAGATTCCCCCAGTAGCGGCGAGCGAACGGGGAGGAGCCCAGAGTCTGAATCAGTTTGTGTGTTAGTGGAAGCGTCTGGAAAGTCGCAGGGTACAGGGTGATACTCCCGTACACAAAAACGCACAGGCTGTGAACTCGAAGAGTAGGGCGGGACACGTGGTATCCTGTCTGAATATGGGGGGACCATCCTCCAAGGCTAAATACTCCTGACTGACCGATAGTGAACCAGTACCGTGAGGGAAAGGCGAAAAGAACCCCGGCGAGGGGAGTGAAACAGAACCTGAAACCGTGTACGTACAAGCAGTAGGAGCCCACTTGTTGGGTGACTGCGTACCTTTTGTATAATGGGTCAGCGACTTATATTCTGTAGCAAGGTTAACCGTATAGGGGAGCCGCAGGGAAACCGAGTCTTAACTGGGCGTTAAGTTGCAGGGTATAGACCCGAAACCCGGTGATCTAGCCATGGGCAGGTTGAAGGTTGGGTAACACTAACTGGAGGACCGAACCGACTAATGTTGAAAAATTAGCGGATGACTTGTGGCTGGGGGTGAAAGGCCAATCAAACCGGGAGATAGCTGGTTCTCCCCGAAAGCTATTTAGGTAGCGCCTCGTGAACTCATCTTCGGGGGTAGAGCACTGTTTCGGCTAGGGGGTCATCCCGACTTACCAACCCGATGCAAACTACGAATACCGAAGAATGTTATCACGGGAGACACACGGCGGGTGCTAACGTCCGTCGTGAAGAGGGAAACAACCCAGACCGCCAGCTAAGGTCCCAAAGTCATGGTTAAGTGGGAAACGATGTGGGAAGGCACAGACAGCCAGGATGTTGGCTTAGAAGCAGCCATCATTTAAAGAAAGCGTAATAGCTCACTGGTCGAGTCGGCCTGCGCGGAAGATGTAACGGGGCTAAACCATGCACCGAAGCTGCGGCAGCGACGCTTATGCGTTGTTGGGTAGGGGAGCGTTCTGTAAGCCGTTGAAGGTGGCCTGTGAGGGTTGCTGGAGGTATCAGAAGTGCGAATGCTGACATAAGTAACGATAAAGCGGGTGAAAAGCCCGCTCGCCGGAAGACCAAGGGTTCCTGTCCAACGTTAATCGGGGCAGGGTGAGTCGACCCCTAAGGCGAGGCCGAAAGGCGTAGTCGATGGGAAACAGGTTAATATTCCTGTACTCGGTGTTACTGCGAAGGGGGACGGAGAAGGCTATGTTAGCCGGGCGACGGTTGTCCCGGTTTAAGCATGTAGGCGGATGTTCCAGGTAAATCCGGAACGTTATTCAACGCTGAGGTGTGATGACGAGGCACTACGGTGCTGAAGTAACAAATGCCCTGCTTCCAGGAAAAGCCTCTAAGCATCAGGTAACATCAAATCGTACCCCAAACCGACACAGGTGGTCAGGTAGAGAATACCAAGGCGCTTGAGAGAACTCGGGTGAAGGAACTAGGCAAAATGGTGCCGTAACTTCGGGAGAAGGCACGCTGATGGTAGGTGAAGTGACTTGCTCATGGAGCTGAAATCAGTCGAAGATACCAGCTGGCTGCAACTGTTTATTAAAAACACAGCACTGTGCAAACACGAAAGTGGACGTATACGGTGTGACGCCTGCCCGGTGCCGGAAGGTTAATTGATGGGGTTATCCTCGCGGAGAAGCTCTTGATCGAAGCCCCGGTAAACGGCGGCCGTAACTATAACGGTCCTAAGGTAGCGAAATTCCTTGTCGGGTAAGTTCCGACCTGCACGAATGGCGTAATGATGGCCAGGCTGTCTCCACCCGAGACTCAGTGAAATTGAACTCGCTGTGAAGATGCAGTGTACCCGCGGCAAGACGGAAAGACCCCGTGAACCTTTACTATAGCTTGACACTGAACACTGGTCCTTGATGTGTAGGATAGGTGGGAGGCTTTGAAGTGTGGACGCCAGTCTGCATGGAGCCATCCTTGAAATACCACCCTTTAATGGCTGGTGTTCTAACGTGGACCCGTAATCCGGGTTGCGGACAGTGTCTGGTGGGTAGTTTGACTGGGGCGGTCTCCTCCTAAAGAGTAACGGAGGAGCACGAAGGTTAGCTAATCCTGGTCGGACATCAGGAGGTTAGTGCAATGGCATAAGCTAGCTTGACTGCGAGCGTGACGGCGCGAGCAGGTGCGAAAGCAGGTCATAGTGATCCGGTGGTTCTGAATGGAAGGGCCATCGCTCAACGGATAAAAGGTACTCCGGGGATAACAGGCTGATACCGCCCAAGAGTTCATATCGACGGCGGTGTTTGGCACCTCGATGTCGGCTCATCACATCCTGGGGCTGAAGTAGGTCCCAAGGGTATGGCTGTTCGCCATTTAAAGTGGTACGCGAGCTGGGTTTAGAACGTCGTGAGACAGTTCGGTCCCTATCTGCCGTGGGCGCTGGAGAATTGAGGGGGGCTGCTCCTAGTACGAGAGGACCGGAGTGGACGCATCACTGGTGTTCGGGTTGTCATGCCAATGGCATTGCCCGGTAGCTAAATGCGGAAGAGATAAGTGCTGAAAGCATCTAAGCACGAAACTTGCCCCGAGATGAGTTCTCCCTGACTCCTTGAGAGTCCTGAAGGAACGTTGAAGACGACGACGTTGATAGGCCGGGTGTGTAAGCGTAGCGATACGTTGAGCTAACCGGTACTAATGAACCGTGAGGCTTAACCTTACAACGCCGAAGATGTTTTGGCGGATTTGAGAGAATTTCAGCTTGATACAGATTAAACAGAATTTGCCTGGCGGCAATAGCGCGGTGGTCCCACCTGACCCCATGCCGAACTCAGAAGTGAAACGCCGTAGCGCCGATGGTAGTGTGGGGTCTCCCCATGTGAGAGTAGGGAACTGCCAGGCATTAATTAAGTGAAGAGCCCATCCTGACGGATGGGCTTTTTGCGTTTTTGTATACCAAAAATTTTATGCTTGTCAGAATTGCCTGGTCGGCCATAGTAGAGAGTTATCGCTAACGTACTACTGACAATCAGGCAAGCCTTCCCCTGCTATATACGGTAAACTAATGCTGATTTTGCATCAGGAAACCACTATGAACCACTCCCTCAAACCCTGGAATACCTTTGGCATAGACTGCTCGGCCAGAGAGCTTGTACGCGTCGAAAACGAACAACAGCTGGTTGCTGTCTGGCAAAAGGCTGTTACAGCAAAACAACCTGTTTTGATCCTGGGAGAAGGAAGCAATATTCTCTTCCTGGAGGATTATTCTGGTACGGTAATTATCAACCGTATCATGGGCATAGAGGTTGGTGAAACACCTGATGCCTGGCATTTGCATGTTGGGGCGGGGGAGAACTGGCATCGGTTGGTGCAATTCGCGTTGAATAATAAAATGCCTGGTTTAGAAAATCTTGCATTAATCCCTGGCTGTGCCGGATCTTCCCCGATTCAAAATATTGGTGCCTATGGAATTGAATTACAGAGCGTTTGTCAGTATGTCGATTGCGTTGAGTTAGCCACTGGTCAGAAGCGACGCTTTTCCGCCGCTGAGTGCCGCTTTGGCTATCGCGACAGTATTTTCAAGCATGAGTATAAGGACCTCTACGCTATTGTGGCCGTAGGCCTAACTTTGGCAAAAGTATGGCGACCGGTCTTAACTTACGGTGATTTAACCCGCCTTGATCCTGAAAATGTTACGCCGCATCAGGTTTTTGATTCCGTTTGTCACATGCGAATGACTAAGCTTCCTGATCCAAAAGTGACGGGTAATGCGGGCAGTTTCTTTAAGAATCCGGTGATTAGTGCTGAAAATGCGCAAGGTTTGCTGGAGCAATATCCAGGTATTCCTCACTACCCGCAGCCTGATGGCAGCATAAAGCTGGCAGCAGGATGGCTCATCGATCAATGTCAGCTTAAAGGCAAGGTAATTGGCGGTGCAGCGGTACACAACCAACAGGCATTAGTATTGATTAATTACGATCGGGCAACCAGTGAAGATGTGGTTAAATTAGCCCACTATGTTCGCCAGCAGGTTGGGGATAAGTTCAATATCTGGCTACAACCGGAAGTGCGTTTTATTAGCAAAACAGGTGAAGTCGATGCGGAGGGGATTATTGTATGAAAGATTATACCGTTCCTCTGACGTTGGTATCAATACTGGCCGACGCTGAGTTTCACTCAGGCGAGCAACTTGGCGAGCGCTTAGGAATGAGCCGGGCGGCAATCAATAAACATATTCAAACCTTGCGTGACTGGGGAGTTGATGTATTTACCGTCCCAGGTAAAGGCTACAGCTTGCCGGAACCTATACAGCTATTAGACGAAGAACAGATTTCGAAGCAGATTGAACATGGGCGGGTAACCGTGCTACCGGTTATTGACTCTACGAATCAGTATTTACTGGATAGGCTTAGTGAACTGCAGTCTGGTGATGCTTGCGTAGCGGAATATCAACAGGCTGGTCGCGGTCGTAGGGGGCGTAAGTGGTTTTCGCCGTTTGGTTCTAACCTCTACCTTTCAATGTACTGGCGTCTTGAGCAGGGGCCCGCTGCTGCCATTGGTTTGAGTTTGGTCATCGGGATTGTGATTGCCGAGGTACTTCAAAGCCTGGGGGCCGATAAAGTACGGGTGAAATGGCCGAATGATCTCTATTTGCAGGATCGGAAACTGTCAGGGATCCTGGTGGAACTGACGGGTAAAACCGGTGACGCTGCACAGATAGTCAGCGGGGCAGGTATCAATCTTATGATGCGTCGTGTTGAGTCTGATGTTGTTAATCAAGGCTGGATCAGCTTACAGGAAGCAGGAATCTCTATCGATAGGAATACTCTGGCCGCGCGGTTGATTAAAGAATTGCGGGCTAGTCTGCAGCTTTTTGAACAGGAAGGTTTGGCACCGTATCTAAAACGCTGGGAAAAGTTAGATAACTTTATTAATCGTCCGGTTAAACTTATTATTGGTGATAAAGAAATCTTTGGTATTTCCCGCGGGATTGATGCTCAAGGAGCCTTATTGCTGGAACAGGATGGAGTAGTAAAACCCTGGATTGGTGGCGAGATATCGTTGCGCAGCGCTGAATGAAAAAAGGGAGCTAACGCTCCCTGTCTTATTTTCGTAATCGAACTTGATTGACGGAATGATTTGCACTTTTAGTCATTATAAGACTAGCTCGCTCACGAGTTGGAAGGATGTTTTCCTTTAAATTCAAAAGATTAATCTCATTCCATAACGATGTGGCAATGTTGATAGCTTCATCTTTAGAAAGCTGTGCGTAATTATGGAAATAAGAGTCGGGGTCGGTAAATGCCCCTTCGCGAAATTTCAGAAAACGATTGATATACCATGTTTTGAGCAAGTCTTCTGGCGCATCGACATAAATTGAAAAATCAACAAAATCTGAAACAAATACATGATGTGGATCGTGTGGGTAATCCATTCCACTTTGTAAAACATTTAATCCTTCAAGAATTAAAATATCCGGCTGGGTAACTGTTTTATCCCCATCAGGAATAACATCATAAATCAGATGTGAATAGACAGGAGCAGTGGCGTTTGGAATGCCTGATTTCAGGTCGGAAACGAATTTAACTAAGCGATGCATATCGTAAGACTGCGGGAAGCCCTTCTTCTTCATCAGGCCGCGTTCTTTCAATACTGCGTTAGGATGCAAAAAACCATCGGTAGTGATCAATTCAACATGGCGATGTTCGGGCCAGCGACTGAGTAAAGCTTGCAGCACGCGCGCAGTAGTACTTTTGCCGACAGCCACGCTACCCGCAATACTGATGATATAAGGGATGCGTTGACCATTGGTACCGAGGAATTGTTCCAGTACCGCCTGGCGGCGCAAGTTAGAACTGATATAAAAATTGAGCAAGCGCGACAGTGGCAAATAAATCTCTGCAACTTCTTCAAGGGAAAGATCTTCATTGATGCCTTTTAACCGCGTGATTTCTTCCTCTGCTAGCGTCATCGGAACAGAATCACGAAGTGCAGCCCATTGGTCGCGGTTAAATTGTAGGTACGGTGTCATTAACGTTTGCTCTTTTTGGCTCATAAGCATGTTCTTGCAGTCGCCGAATGAAAGAAAGGCGGGGGTGCTTCACACTAGTTAATCAGGACAATGGGCAGGAGGGTAACACCAGATTGCAAGGAATAATAAGAAAAAAACTCATTGAATGATGCTTTCTAACGGTAACATCACAGAGGCGAATGAGTTGGTGGTGGCATATAAAGTCTTCTACAGGGCTGCCAATGTTAATTAACTGAGACCACGGGTAGCTCGTAGCGGTAAAGATGTTATATCAAAAGGGGATTTTACATTTTCAGGAGTTACCTCTAAGTAACTTTGTGCGATGAATGGTGTATTTTTGTGCTTCGTTGTTTGAATTTACACCGTTTTTTCTCGATTAAGCACAAAATGTGAGCGATAGAACGTTTTATGCAATTTTTTAGTTGCATGAACTCTCAGGTCTCCCTAGAATGCGCGCTACTTGATGCCGACTTAGCTCAGTAGGTAGAGCAACTGACTTGTAATCAGTAGGTCACCAGTTCGATTCCGGTAGTCGGCACCATCAAGTGCCTGGTGGGGTTCCCGAGCGGCCAAAGGGAGCAGACTGTAAATCTGCCGTCATCGACTTCGAAGGTTCGAATCCTTCCCCCACCACCATCTTTCGGCAACGCTTTGCGAAGCCAGGGTTGATTGGTTAAACTAGTCAACTCAAACAGAAAAAGAGATTCATCTCTTTTTTTTGTTATAGAAAGAACTGGGTAGCCGAGTTTCAGGATGCGGGCATCGTATAATGGCTATTACCTCAGCCTTCCAAGCTGATGATGCGGGTTCGATTCCCGCTGCCCGCTCCAGACGTGCTGATATGGCTCAGTTGGTAGAGCGCACCCTTGGTAAGGGTGAGGTCCCCAGTTCGACTCTGGGTATCAGCACCACTTCTTTATCTCTCCTCCCTGTTTCTCTCTATTCTATTGCATTCAACAAGTCGGGCATGTTGCCTGGTTGATGTGGTGATATCACCGATTTATCCGTGTCTTAGAGGGACAATCGATGTCTAAAGAAAAGTTTGAACGTACAAAACCGCACGTTAACGTCGGTACTATCGGCCACGTTGACCATGGTAAAACAACGCTGACCGCTGCAATCACTACCGTACTGGCTAAAACCTACGGCGGTGCTGCTCGCGCATTCGATCAGATCGATAACGCGCCGGAAGAAAAAGCTCGTGGTATCACCATCAACACCTCCCACGTTGAATATGACACCCCGACTCGCCACTACGCACACGTAGACTGCCCGGGCCACGCCGACTATGTTAAAAACATGATCACCGGTGCTGCGCAGATGGATGGCGCGATCCTGGTTGTTGCTGCGACTGACGGCCCGATGCCGCAGACCCGTGAGCACATCCTGCTGGGTCGTCAGGTAGGTGTTCCGTACATCATCGTGTTCCTGAACAAATGCGACATGGTTGATGACGAAGAGCTGCTGGAACTGGTAGAAATGGAAGTTCGTGAACTTCTGTCTCAGTACGATTTCCCGGGCGACGACACTCCGATCGTTCGTGGTTCTGCTCTGAAAGCACTGGAAGGTGACGCTGAGTGGGAAGCGAAAATCATCGAACTGGCTGGCTTCCTGGATTCTTACATCCCGGAACCAGAGCGTGCGATTGACAAGCCGTTCCTGCTGCCTATCGAAGACGTATTCTCCATCTCCGGTCGTGGTACTGTTGTTACCGGCCGTGTAGAGCGTGGTATTGTTAAAGTTGGCGAAGAAGTTGAAATCGTTGGTATCAAAGAGACTGCGAAGTCTACCTGTACCGGCGTTGAAATGTTCCGCAAACTGCTGGACGAAGGCCGTGCTGGTGAGAACGTAGGTGTTCTGCTGCGTGGTATCAAACGTGAAGAAATCGAACGTGGTCAGGTACTGGCTAAGCCGGGTTCAATCAAGCCGCACACCAAATTCGAATCTGAAGTTTATATTCTGTCCAAAGATGAAGGCGGCCGTCATACTCCGTTCTTCAAAGGCTACCGTCCGCAGTTCTACTTCCGTACAACTGACGTGACTGGCACCATCGAACTGCCGGAAGGCGTAGAGATGGTTATGCCGGGCGACAACATCAAAATGGTTGTTACCCTGATCCACCCGATCGCAATGGACGACGGTCTGCGTTTCGCAATCCGTGAAGGCGGCCGTACCGTTGGCGCGGGCGTTGTTGCTAAAGTTCTCAGCTAATCACTGATAACATTTGACGCAATGCGCAATAAAAGGGCATCATTTGATGCCCTTTTTGCACGCTTTCACACCAGAACCTGGCTCATCAGTGATTTTTTGAGTCATAATCATTGCTGAGACAGGCTCTGAAGAGGGCGTTAAGTCCGAAACGCAACAGAGCATTTCGGTTTGGTCGCCTCGTATTTCATGCGGGGTGAAGATATTTGTCTGAATTCTTGTGACAGGTTGGTTTATGAGTGCGAATACCGAAGCTCAAGGGAGCGGGCGCGGCCTCGAAGCGATGAAGTGGGCGATTGTTGCCGTGCTGCTGATTATGGCTATCGTCGGCAACTTCCTCTATCGTGACATTATGCTGGCAGTGCGTGCGTTGGCCGTAGTGATTCTGATCGCTGCAGCAGGCGGCGTCGCGCTGTTAACGACAAAAGGTAAGGCGACAGTGGCTTTCGCTCGCGAAGCGAGAACTGAAGTCCGCAAGGTTATTTGGCCAACTCGCCAGGAAACGTTGCACACTACGCTGATTGTTGCCGCAGTGACTGCAGTAATGTCACTGATCCTGTGGGGACTGGATGGTATTCTGGTTCGCCTGGTATCCTTTATCACTGGCCTGAGGTTCTGAGATGTCTGAAGCTCCTAAAAAACGTTGGTACGTCGTTCAGGCGTTTTCCGGTTTTGAAGGTCGCGTAGCTACCTCGTTGCGTGAACATATCAAATTACACAATATGGAAGAGTTGTTTGGCGAAGTCATGGTGCCGACGGAAGAAGTGGTCGAGATCCGTGGCGGCCTGCGCCGTAAAAGCGAGCGTAAATTCTTCCCTGGTTATGTACTGGTCCAGATGGTCATGAATGACGCGAGTTGGCACCTGGTACGTAGCGTGCCTCGAGTGATGGGCTTTATCGGCGGCACCTCTGACCGTCCGGCTCCGATCAGTGATAAAGAAGTGGACGCGATCATGAACCGTCTGCAGCAGGTTGGTGATAAGCCGCGGCCGAAAACGCTATTTGAACCGGGTGAGATGGTACGCGTTAGCGATGGTCCGTTCGCAGACTTTAATGGCGTCGTCGAAGAAGTTGACTATGAGAAATCGCGTCTGAAGGTGTCCGTTTCTATCTTCGGTCGTGCAACTCCGGTTGAACTTGATTTTGCTCAGGTAGAAAAAGCTTAACTGCCGATCAAAAAAACAGCGATTTAATCATTGCGTGAGGCGCGAAATTGACATACAATTTCGCGCCTTTTGTTTTTATGGGTCATATGCCCATAAAGCGATATTTATCACGGGGAGCCTTTTTTAAAGGCGTTACACCCAAACGAGGAAATTTAAATGGCTAAGAAAGTACAAGCCTACGTCAAGCTGCAGGTTGCAGCTGGTATGGCAAACCCGAGTCCGCCGGTTGGTCCAGCACTGGGTCAGCAGGGTGTGAACATCATGGAATTCTGCAAAGCGTTCAACGCTAAAACCGAATCCCTGGAAAAAGGTCTGCCAATCCCGGTTGTTATCACCGTTTACGCTGACCGTTCTTTTACCTTTGTTACTAAGACTCCGCCGGCTGCTGTTCTCCTGAAGAAAGCTGCAGGCATCAAGTCTGGTTCCGGTAAGCCGAACAAAGATAAAGTAGGTAAAATTTCCCGCGCTCAGCTGCAGGAAATCGCGCAGACCAAAGCTGCCGACATGACTGGTTCCGACATTGAAGCGATGACTCGCTCCATTGAAGGTACTGCACGTTCCATGGGCCTGGTAGTGGAGGACTAAGAAATGGCTAAACTGACCAAGCGCATGTCCGTGATCCGTGACAAAGTTGATGCAACTAAACAGTATGACATCAACGAAGCCATTGCCCTGCTGAAAGAGCTGGCGACCGCTAAGTTTGTAGAAAGCGTTGACGTTGCTGTAAACCTCGGCATCGACGCTCGTAAATCTGACCAGAACGTCCGTGGCGCAACTGTACTGCCGCACGGCACAGGTCGTTCCGTTCGCGTAGCCGTATTTGCCCAGGGCCCGAACGCTGAAGCAGCTAAAGCTGCAGGCGCCGAGCTGGTAGGTATGGAAGATCTGGCTGACCAGATCAAAAAAGGCGAAATGAACTTTGACGTTGTTATTGCTTCCCCGGATGCAATGCGCGTTGTTGGCCAGTTGGGCCAGGTTCTGGGTCCACGTGGCCTGATGCCAAACCCGAAAGTTGGTACCGTGACTCCTAACGTTGCTGAAGCAGTTAAGAACGCTAAAGCAGGCCAGGTTCGTTACCGTAACGACAAAAACGGCATCATCCACACTACCATCGGTAAAGTGGATTTTGACGCTGACAAACTGAAAGAAAACCTGGAGTCTCTGCTGGTTGCGCTGAAAAAAGCAAAACCGACTCAGGCAAAAGGCGTGTACATCAAGAAAGTTAGCCTCTCCACCACCATGGGTGCTGGCGTTGCCGTTGATCAGTCTGGTCTGACTGCGACAGTGGCGAACTAATATTCGCCTTTACGTGGGCGTAGGATTTGTCTACAATTCTACCCCCACGTTTGTTAACGAAAGTTAGCAAATAACAGATTTGTTCGTTGGAGCCTGGCCTATCCAGGCCTCCGTCGAAGACCGCAGGTGTTTCGCAAGAAACTTAATGCCCTGCGTAGACGGTGACAGAACGCTAAGATTATTTTTGGATACTCTGGCTTGTTTCTGCTCACCGTATAAAGACGCTCTTTCGTTGGAAAGAGTGAAGTGAGTTCCAGAGCATAAACTCTGGCAAACATCCAGGAGCAAAGCTAATGGCTTTAAATCTTCAAGACAAACAAGCGATTGTTGCTGAAGTCAGCGAAGTAGCCAAAGGCGCGCTGTCTGCAGTAGTTGCGGATTCCCGTGGCGTTACTGTAGGCAAAATGACTGAACTGCGTAAAGCAGGTCGTGAAGCTGGCGTTTACATGCGTGTTGTTCGTAACACCCTGCTGCGCCGCGTCGTTGAAGGTACTCAGTTCGAGTGCCTGAAAGACACGTTTGTTGGTCCGACCCTGATTGCATACTCTATGGAACACCCGGGCGCAGCTGCTCGTCTGTTCAAAGAGTTCGCGAAAGCGAATGCAAAATTTGAGGTCAAAGCCGCAGCCTTTGAAGGTGAGTTGATCCCGGCATCGCAAATCGATCGCCTGGCAACCCTGCCGACCTACGAAGAAGCAATTGCACGCCTGATGGCAACCATGAAAGAAGCTTCGGCTGGCAAACTGGTTCGCACTCTGGCTGCTGTTCGCGATGCGAAAGAAGCTGCTTAATCGCAGTTGTCTTTGTAAAGCATCTGCTTACGTATAAACTTATTCTGATATTCAGGAACAATTTAAATGTCTATCACTAAAGATCAAATCATTGAAGCAGTATCCGCTATGTCCGTAATGGACGTTGTTGAGCTGATCTCTGCAATGGAAGAAAAATTCGGTGTTTCCGCTGCTGCTGCTGTAGCTGTAGCTGCTGGCCCGGCTGAAGCTGCTGAAGAAAAAACTGAATTCGACGTAATTCTGAAAGGTATCGGCGCTAACAAAGTTGCCGTTATCAAAGCAGTACGTGGCGCAACTGGCCTGGGTCTGAAAGAAGCTAAAGACCTGGTAGAATCTGCTCCGGCCGCTCTGAAAGAAGGCGTGAGCAAAGATGACGCTGAAGCACTGAAAAAATCTCTGGAAGAAGCTGGCGCTGAAGTTGAAGTTAAATAAGCCAACTTTTCCGGTTGCAGCCTGAGTAATCAGGCTGATGGCTGGTGACTTTTTGGTCACCAGCCTTTTTGCGCTGTAAGGCGCCAGTAGCATTTCACACTGTTTGACTACTGGTTGTCCTGACAATGCTTGTTTCTATAGACGACTTAATATACTGCGACAGGTTAGGGCTCCTGAGCTGTGTAAATTGCAATGAAATGGTTTAAGCGTGATAGAAACAGGTATTGCGGAAAGTGTTCCATTTTCCGGTCAACAAAATAGTGTTGCATAAAAAACTGCCTTATGTGGGCAGATGGGTCGACTTGTCAGCGAGCTGAGGAACCCTATGGTTTACTCCTATACCGAGAAAAAACGTATTCGTAAGGATTTTGGTAAACGTCCGCAGGTTCTGGACATACCTTATCTCCTTTCTATCCAGCTTGACTCGTTTCAGAAGTTCATCGAGCAAGATCCTGAAGGACAGTATGGTCTGGAAGCAGCTTTCCGTTCCGTATTTCCGATTAAGAGCTACAGCGGTAATTCTGAGCTGCAATACGTCAGCTACCGTCTGGGCGAACCTGTTTTTGACGTTAAAGAATGTCAGATTCGTGGCGTGACCTATTCGGCACCGCTGCGTGTAAAACTGCGTCTGGTGATCTACGAGCGCGAAGCGCCGGAAGGCACAGTCAAAGACATTAAAGAACAAGAAGTCTACATGGGCGAAATTCCGCTCATGACTGACAACGGCACCTTTGTTATCAACGGTACCGAGCGTGTTATCGTTTCTCAGCTGCACCGTAGCCCAGGCGTCTTCTTTGACTCCGACAAAGGGAAAACCCACTCTTCGGGTAAAGTGCTGTATAACGCGCGTATCATTCCTTATCGTGGTTCCTGGCTGGACTTCGAGTTCGACCCGAAAGACAACCTGTTTGTCCGTATTGACCGCCGTCGTAAGCTGCCAGCAACGATTATTCTGCGTGCGCTGCAGTACACCACTGAGCAGATCCTTGACCTGTTCTTCGACAAAGTGGTCTTTGAAATTCGCGATAACAAGCTGCAGATGGAGCTCATTCCTGAGCGTCTTCGCGGTGAAACAGCTTCTTTTGATATCGAAGCCAACGGCAAGTTGTACGTCGAAAAAGGCCGCCGCATCACTGCGCGCCACATTCGCCAGCTGGAAAAAGACGATATCAAACATATCGAAGTTCCGGTTGAGTACATTGCGGGTAAAGTTGCATCTAAAGACTATGTTGACGCATCTACCGGTGAGCTGATCTGCTCTGCGAACATGGAGCTGAGCCTGGATCTGCTGGCGAAGCTGAGCCAGTCTGGCCATAAGCGCATTGAAACTCTGTTCACCAACGATCTGGACCACGGTGCGTATATGTCTGAGACTATACGCGTTGACCCAACCAACGATCGTCTGAGCGCACTGGTAGAAATCTACCGCATGATGCGCCCTGGTGAACCGCCGACTCGTGAAGCAGCTGAAAATCTGTTCGAGAACCTGTTCTTCTCCGAAGACCGCTATGATCTGTCAGCGGTTGGTCGTATGAAGTTCAACCGCTCTCTGCTGCGTGATGAAATCGAAGGTTCCGGTATCCTGAGCAAAGAAGACATCATCGAAGTGATGAAAAAGCTCATCGATATCCGTAACGGTAAAGGCGAAGTCGATGATATCGACCACCTCGGTAACCGTCGTATCCGTTCCGTAGGCGAAATGGCGGAAAACCAATTCCGCGTTGGCCTGGTGCGTGTTGAGCGTGCGGTGAAAGAGCGTCTGTCTCTGGGCGATCTGGATACCCTGATGCCTCAGGATATGATCAACGCCAAGCCGATTTCTGCCGCGGTTAAAGAGTTCTTCGGTTCCAGCCAGCTTTCCCAGTTTATGGACCAGAACAACCCGTTGTCTGAGATTACGCACAAACGTCGTATCTCCGCACTCGGCCCAGGCGGTTTGACCCGTGAACGCGCAGGCTTTGAAGTTCGAGACGTACACCCGACTCACTACGGTCGCGTATGTCCTATCGAAACGCCTGAAGGTCCGAACATCGGTCTGATCAACTCCCTGTCCGTGTACGCACAGACTAACGAATACGGCTTCCTTGAGACTCCGTACCGTAAAGTAACCGACGGTGTTGTTACCGACGAAATTCATTACCTGTCTGCTATTGAAGAAGGCAACTACGTTATCGCTCAGGCGAACTCCAACCTGGATGACGAAGGCCACTTTGAAGAAGACCTGGTAACTTGTCGTAGCAAAGGCGAATCCAGCTTGTTCAGCCGCGACCAGGTTGACTACATGGACGTTTCCACCCAACAGGTGGTTTCCGTCGGTGCGTCCCTGATCCCGTTCCTGGAACACGATGACGCCAACCGTGCATTGATGGGTGCGAACATGCAACGTCAGGCGGTTCCGACTCTGCGTGCTGATAAGCCGCTGGTTGGTACCGGTATGGAACGTGCTGTTGCCGTTGACTCCGGTGTAACTGCGGTTGCTAAACGTGGCGGTCTGGTTCAGTACGTGGATGCCTCCCGTATCGTTATCAAAGTTAACGAAGACGAGATGTACCCGGGTGAAGCAGGTATCGACATCTATAACCTGACCAAATACACCCGTTCTAACCAGAACACCTGTATTAACCAGATGCCGTGTGTGTCTCTGGGTGAGCCAATCGAGCGCGGCGACGTGCTGGCAGATGGCCCGTCTACCGACCTCGGTGAGCTGGCGCTCGGTCAGAACATGCGCGTGGCATTCATGCCATGGAATGGTTACAACTTCGAAGACTCCATCCTCGTATCCGAGCGTGTTGTTCAGGAAGACCGTTTCACTACCATCCATATTCAGGAACTGGCATGTGTGTCTCGTGACACCAAGCTGGGGCCGGAAGAGATCACTGCTGACATCCCGAACGTGGGTGAGGCTGCGCTCTCCAAACTGGATGAATCCGGTATCGTTTACATTGGTGCAGAAGTTACCGGTGGCGACATTCTGGTTGGTAAGGTCACGCCGAAAGGTGAAACCCAGCTGACGCCAGAAGAGAAGCTGCTGCGTGCAATCTTCGGTGAGAAAGCGTCTGATGTTAAAGACTCTTCTCTGCGCGTACCAAACGGTGTTTCCGGTACGATTATCGACGTTCAGGTCTTTACCCGCGATGGCGTAGAAAAAGACAAACGTGCGCTGGAAATCGAAGAGATGCAGCTGAAGCAGGCGAAGAAAGACCTGTCTGAAGAATTGCAGATCCTCGAGGCTGGCCTGTTTGGTCGTATCTACGCGGTGCTGGTTTCCGGTGGTGTTGAAGCTGAGAAGCTCGACAAACTGCCGCGTGACCGCTGGCTGGAACTCGGCCTGACCGACGAAGAGAAACAAAATCAGCTGGAACAGCTGGCTGAGCAGTATGACGAACTGAAGCACGAGTTCGAGAAAAAACTCGAAGCGAAACGCCGCAAAATCACTCAAGGCGACGATCTGGCACCGGGTGTGCTGAAGATTGTTAAAGTGTATCTGGCCGTTAAACGTCAGATTCAACCTGGTGACAAAATGGCAGGCCGTCACGGTAACAAAGGTGTTATTTCTAAGATCAACCCGATCGAAGATATGCCTTACGATGAAAACGGCACACCGGTAGACATCGTACTGAACCCGCTGGGTGTACCGTCTCGTATGAACATCGGTCAGATTCTGGAAACCCACTTGGGTATGGCTGCGAAAGGCATTGGCGAGAAAATCAATGCCATGCTGAAGCAGCAGGAAGAAGTCGCTAAACTGCGCGAATTCATCCAGCGAGCCTACGATCTGGGTACTGACGTTCGTCAGAAGGTCGATCTGAACACCTTCACTGATGAAGAAGTTCTGCGTCTTGCTGAAAACCTGAAAAAAGGTATGCCGATCGCAACGCCAGTATTCGACGGTGCGAAAGAGTCTGAAATCAAGGAACTGTTACAGCTGGGTGGACTGCCGACTTCCGGTCAGATCACCCTGTTCGACGGTCGTACCGGTGAGCAGTTCGAGCGCCAGGTAACCGTTGGCTACATGTACATGCTGAAACTGAACCACCTGGTTGATGACAAAATGCATGCGCGTTCTACCGGTTCTTACAGCCTGGTTACTCAGCAGCCGCTGGGTGGTAAGGCGCAGTTCGGTGGTCAGCGCTTCGGGGAGATGGAAGTGTGGGCGCTGGAAGCTTATGGCGCGGCATACACCCTGCAGGAAATGCTCACCGTTAAGTCTGATGACGTGAACGGTCGTACCAAGATGTATAAAAACATCGTGGACGGCAATCATCAGATGGAACCGGGCATGCCGGAATCCTTCAACGTACTGTTGAAAGAGATTCGCTCGCTGGGCATCAACATCGAACTGGAAGACGAGTAACTCTCGCTCAAACAGGTCACTGGTGCCGGGATAATTCCCGGCACCAGATTGTGCTAACTCCGACGGGAGCAAATCCGTGAAAGATTTATTAAAGTTTCTGAAAGCGCAGACTAAAACCGAAGAGTTTGATGCGATCAAAATTGCTCTGGCCTCGCCAGACATGATCCGTTCATGGTCTTTTGGTGAAGTTAAAAAGCCGGAAACCATTAACTACCGTACGTTCAAGCCTGAGCGTGACGGCCTTTTCTGCGCCCGTATCTTTGGGCCAGTAAAAGACTACGAGTGCCTGTGCGGTAAGTACAAGCGCCTGAAACACCGTGGTGTGATCTGTGAGAAGTGCGGCGTTGAAGTGACCCAGACTAAAGTGCGCCGTGAGCGTATGGGCCACATCGAGCTGGCGTCTCCGACTGCGCACATCTGGTTCCTGAAATCGCTGCCGTCCCGCATCGGCCTGCTGCTCGATATGCCGCTGCGTGATATCGAACGCGTACTGTACTTCGAATCTTATGTCGTTATCGAAGGTGGTATGACCAACCTGGAACGTCAACAGATCCTGACTGAAGAGCAGTATCTGGACGCGCTGGAAGAGTTCGGTGACGAATTCGATGCGAAGATGGGTGCGGAAGCAATCCAGGCCCTGCTGAAAAGCATGGATCTGGAGCAAGAGTGTGAAACTCTGCGCGAAGAGCTGAACGAAACCAACTCCGAAACCAAGCGTAAAAAGCTGACCAAGCGTATCAAACTGCTGGAAGCGTTCGTACAGTCTGGTAACAAGCCAGAGTGGATGATCCTGACCGTTCTGCCGGTTCTGCCGCCAGATCTGCGTCCGTTGGTTCCGCTGGATGGCGGTCGTTTCGCAACGTCAGATCTGAACGATCTGTATCGTCGCGTGATTAACCGTAACAACCGTCTGAAACGTCTGTTGGATCTGGCTGCGCCGGATATCATCGTACGTAACGAAAAACGTATGCTGCAGGAAGCGGTTGACGCCCTGCTGGATAACGGTCGTCGCGGTCGTGCGATCACCGGTTCTAACAAACGTCCTCTGAAATCTTTGGCCGATATGATCAAAGGTAAGCAGGGTCGTTTCCGTCAGAACCTGCTCGGTAAGCGTGTTGACTACTCCGGTCGTTCTGTTATCACCGTAGGTCCATACCTGCGTCTGCATCAGTGCGGTCTGCCGAAAAAAATGGCACTGGAGCTGTTCAAACCGTTCATCTACGGCAAACTGGAACTGCGTGGCCTCGCCACCACCATCAAAGCCGCTAAGAAAATGGTTGAGCGTGAAGAAGCTGTCGTTTGGGATATCCTGGACGAAGTTATCCGCGAACACCCGGTACTGCTGAACCGCGCACCAACACTGCACCGTCTGGGGATCCAGGCGTTTGAACCGGTACTTATCGAAGGTAAAGCTATTCAGCTGCACCCGCTGGTTTGTGCGGCATATAACGCCGACTTCGATGGTGACCAGATGGCTGTTCACGTACCGCTGACGCTGGAAGCCCAGCTGGAAGCGCGTGCGTTGATGATGTCTACCAACAACATCCTGTCCCCAGCGAACGGTGAACCTATCATTGTTCCTTCTCAGGACGTTGTATTGGGTCTGTACTACATGACCCGTGACTGTGTTAACGCCAAGGGCGAAGGCATGGTGCTGACTGGCCCGAAAGAAGCTGAGCGTATCTATCGCGCAGGTCTGGCCTCTCTGCATGCGCGTGTAAAAGTGCGTATCACCGAATATGAAAAAGATGAAAACGGCGAATTCGTCGCGAAAACCAGCTTGAAAGACACGACCGTTGGCCGTGCCATTCTGTGGATGATCGTACCTAAAGGTCTGCCGTTCACCATCGTGAACCAGGCGCTGGGTAAAAAAGCGATCTCTAAGATGCTGAACACCTGTTACCGTATTCTGGGCCTGAAACCAACCGTTATTTTTGCGGACCAGACGATGTACACCGGCTTTGCTTATGCAGCGCGTTCAGGTGCATCCGTTGGTATCGATGACATGGTCATCCCGGAGAAAAAATACGAGATCATCAGCGAAGCGGAAGCTGAAGTTGCTGAGATTCAGGAACAGTTCCAGTCTGGTCTGGTAACTGCGGGCGAACGCTATAACAAAGTTATCGATATCTGGGCTGCGGCGAACGATCGTGTATCTAAAGCGATGATGGATAACCTGCAAACTGAAACCGTGATTAACCGTGACGGCGAAGAAGAGCAGCAGGTTTCCTTCAACAGCATCTACATGATGGCCGACTCCGGTGCGCGTGGTTCTGCTGCACAGATTCGTCAGCTTGCTGGTATGCGTGGTCTGATGGCGAAGCCAGATGGCTCCATCATCGAAACGCCAATCACCGCGAACTTCCGTGAAGGTCTGAACGTACTTCAGTACTTCATCTCCACGCACGGTGCGCGTAAAGGTCTGGCGGATACCGCACTGAAAACAGCGAACTCCGGTTACCTGACTCGTCGTCTGGTTGACGTTGCCCAGGACCTGGTTGTCACTGAAGACGACTGTGGTACCCTGGAAGGCATCACTATGACCCCGGTTATCGAGGGCGGCGATGTTAAAGAGCCGCTGCGCGATCGCGTACTGGGTCGTGTGACTGCTGAAGACGTTCTGAAGCCGGGCACCGCGGACATTCTGGTTCCACGCAATACGCTGCTGCACGAGCACTGGTGTGACCTGCTGGAAGAGAACTCCGTTGACTCCGTCAAAGTGCGTTCCGTTGTATCCTGTGACACCGACTTTGGTGTATGTGCGCACTGCTACGGTCGTGACCTGGCGCGTGGCCACATCATCAACAAAGGTGAAGCCATCGGCGTTATCGCGGCACAGTCCATCGGTGAGCCGGGTACACAGCTGACGATGCGTACGTTCCACATCGGTGGTGCGGCATCTCGTGCGGCTGCTGAATCCAGCATCCAGGTGAAAAACAAAGGTAGCATCCGTCTGAGCAATGCGAAGTCGGTTGTGAACTCTGCCGGTAAGCTGGTAGTGACCTCTCGTAACACCGAACTGAAGCTGATCGACGAATTCGGTCGTACCAAAGAGAGCTATAAAGTTCCTTACGGTGCGGTGATGGGCAAAGGTGATGGTGAGCAGGTTGCTGGCGGGGAAACCGTAGCGAACTGGGATCCGCACACCATGCCGGTAATCACTGAAGTAAGTGGTTTCATCCGCTTTACTGACATGATTGACGGCCAGACCATTACTCGTCAGACCGACGAGCTGACCGGTCTGTCTTCGCTGGTGGTTCTGGATTCTGCAGAGCGTACAGCGGGTGGTAAAGACCTGCGTCCGGCCCTGAAAATCGTTGATGCTAACGGTAACGACGTTCTGATCCCTGGTACCGATATGTCTGCGCAGTACTTCCTGCCAGGTAAAGCGATCGTCCAGTTGGAAGATGGCATCCAGATCAGTGCGGGTGACGCTTTGGCGCGTATTCCTCAGGAATCCAGCGGTACCAAGGATATCACCGGTGGTCTGCCGCGCGTTGCGGATCTGTTCGAAGCACGTCGTCCGAAAGAGCCAGCAATCCTGGCGGAAATCAGCGGCATCATTTCCTTCGGTAAAGAAACCAAAGGGAAGCGTCGTCTGGTTATCACTCCGTTAGACGGTAGCGATCCGTACGAAGAGATGATTCCGAAATGGCGTCAGCTCAACGTGTTCGAAGGCGAACGTGTAGAACGTGGTGACGTGGTTTCCGACGGTCCGGAAGCACCGCACGACATCCTGCGTCTTCGTGGCGTACACGCGGTAACGCGTTACATCACCAACGAAGTACAGGACGTATATCGTCTGCAAGGCGTTAAGATTAACGATAAACACATTGAAGTTATCGTTCGTCAGATGCTGCGTAAAGCGACCATCGAAAGTGCTGGTAGCTCCGACTTCCTGGAAGGCGAGCAGGTTGAATACTCCCGCGTCAAGATTGCTAACCGCGATCTGGAAGCGAATGGCAAAGTGGCGGCAACTTATTCCCGCGACCTGCTGGGTATCACCAAAGCGTCTCTGGCAACCGAATCGTTCATTTCTGCCGCATCGTTCCAGGAGACCACGCGTGTCCTGACCGAAGCAGCCGTTGCGGGTAAACGCGACGAACTGCGTGGCTTGAAAGAGAACGTCATCGTGGGTCGTCTGATCCCGGCCGGTACTGGTTATGCTTACCACCAGGATCGTATGCGCCGTCGCGCAGCAGGCGAACAGCCAGCTGTACCGCAGGTGAGTGTTGAAGAAGCTTCAGCTAACCTGGCAGAACTGCTGAACGCAGGTCTGGGTGGCTCTGACAACGATTAATCGTTGATTCGCTAAGCGCTTAAAAAGCCAGTCGGGTTTCCTGACTGGCTTTTTTTATTGTCATTTCTGAACATGGACCCTCTTCTCAGAGGGCCGTCATTTAGCGCCTGCCAACCGATCGGCATTCTTCATTACATCCATTTTAATTTACATTTTACTAATGTTAATACTCCAATTAATTAGCAATTAGTCATTAATATAAATCATTAATTGCTATTTATTAATTGCGTCATCAATTGATAGGCGGAAATTCTACACGTATCAAAAAATAAGAACCGTAAACTCTATATAGTCAAAAAACTCAAATAATCATGTGATTACTTTCCCTGTTCTTTTCGGTTTACCACAACTGAGGGGATTGCAACGCCTGTCGAAAAGGCGATAGAGGAGGTGAGCAAATAAAAACAAAGCGTGAGCATTGCCGTTATTTAATAGATAGTTTCTGGGGGATGCATGGAATTTGCTATACAGCTCATCATTATCTTAATTTGTCTGTTCTATGGCGCGAAAAAGGGCGGAATTGCGCTCGGTCTTTTAGGCGGCATTGGGCTAGTTATCTTAGTCTTTGTTTTTCATCTTCAGCCGGGAAAACCGCCCGTCGATGTCATGCTGGTGATTATCGCGGTGGTCGCTGCTTCGGCGACATTACAGGCCTCCGGCGGTTTAGATGTCATGTTGCAGATTGCCGAGAAACTCCTGCGGCGCAACCCGAAGTACGTCTCGATCGTCGCGCCATTTGTCACCTGTACGCTGACGATTCTTTGCGGTACTGGTCACGTCGTTTATACGATTCTGCCTATTATATATGACGTTGCCATTAAGAATAATATCCGTCCGGAACGGCCTATGGCGGCAAGTTCTATCGGTGCGCAGATGGGAATTATCGCCAGCCCGGTTTCCGTTGCGGTTGTCTCACTGGTTGCCATGCTTGGTAATTTCACGTTTAACGGTAAGCATCTTGAATTCCTCGATCTCCTGGCTATAACTATCCCGTCCACGCTATTAGGTATTCTGGCTATCGGTATTTTTAGCTGGTTTCGTGGTAAGGACCTGGATAAAGACGAAAAATTTCAGGACTTCATCTCGACACCGGAAAATCGCCATTATGTTTACGGCGATACGGCCACGCTACTGGATAAGAAGCTGCCGACCAGCAACTGGATTGCGATGTGGATTTTTCTCGCATCGATCGCAGTGGTTGCCTTACTCGGTGCCTTTTCCGAACTGCGCCCGGCGTTCGACGGTAAGCCGCTGTCGATGGTTCTGGTGATCCAGATGTTTATGCTGCTCTCCGGAGCGCTCATCATTATCATTACCAAAACTAATCCGGCATCGATTTCCAAAAATGAGGTTTTCCGTTCGGGGATGATCGCCATCGTTGCGGTGTATGGTATCGCGTGGATGGCGGAGACCATGTTCGGCGCGCACATGACCGAAATTAAAGGCGTGCTGGGGGAGATGGTCAAAGAGTATCCGTGGGCCTACGCCATCGTGCTGCTGATGGTGTCGAAGTTTGTTAACTCCCAGGCGGCTGCGCTGGCGGCGATTGTCCCGGTGGCGTTGGCGATTGGTGTCGATCCTGCCTATATTGTGGCTTCTGCGCCTGCCTGCTATGGCTATTATATTCTGCCGACCTACCCAAGCGATCTGGCGGCGATTCAGTTCGACCGTTCAGGTACCACGCATATTGGCCGCTTTGTGATTAACCATAGTTTTATCCTGCCAGGATTAATTGGCGTCAGCGTCTCTTGCGTCTTTGGCTGGGTATTTGCGGCGATGTACGGCTTTCTTTAAGAGGAGACAGGCGCCGATAGCGGCGCCTGTTAAATGGTCGAGGTTATTGTGCGAGCGGAATACGGCGATAGAGTTCAATCATATCGGTCGCCAGATCCTGAATGACCATCGCGTTCATCAGGTGATCCTGCGAGTGAACGGTAATCAGGTTGACCGGAAGCTTGCCGGTACCCTCGTCCAGACCGATGAGCTGAGTCTGGATTTTATGTGCATGCTTAACGAATTCGTGGGATTCAGCCATGGCCTGCTCGGCGGCGGCGAAATCACCTTTACGCGCCAGCTGCAGAGCGGTTAAGGCTGAACTACGTGCTGAACCGGCGTTAACCAACAGCTCCATAATGATCGTTTCTAAATCTTCCATCTCTTACTCCATCAACTTCAGGGCTTTATCAAGCACGGCATCGCCTTTCATCATGCCGTAATCCATCATATCGATAACGGCGACTTTTTTACCGAACGGATCGGCCTGCGCCTGTAGTTTCGCCTGCTCATACTTCACTTGTGGTCCGAGCAGGATAATATCGGCAGCCGCGAGGTTATCTTTAAACTCGGCGACCGGTACGGCTTTGATGGAGACTTCGATACCTTTCTGTTGCGCAGCCGCCTGCATGCGTTGAACCAGCATGCTGGTGGACATACCCGCAGCACAGCATAAAACGATATTCTTCATAGTTCGTGGCCCTTGTGTTCCTTGATATACCATCTTTATCGCGGGCAAGAGGGCGGAACAACCGCTTTACGATGATTGTGTGTAAGTCATCACAAAATAATGAAACCGGTTTCTTTTTTGTGGCCGAAAATATCAATAAAGCCCAGCGAAGTGGGCTTGTAGAAGCTGATTATCTCAAGTGCGAATGATACGATTCTTTCCCTGCTGTTTGGCTTTGTAAAGTGCCTCATCGACGCTCACTACCAATTGCTCTAGTGGTTCCATATTCCATTCGCCTAAGCCCGCGCTGAACGTTACCGTCAATCCCTCTTCACGCCAGGAGCGCTGCGCGACGTTGGCTCGCCAGTTTTCCAACAACATCAGGGCATTATCGATATGCTCAGCGGCAAATATTACCGCAAATTCTTCGCCACCGTAACGATAGAGTGAAACGTGCAAAGGTTGCAAAACCTGCAAACCCTCACGGGCCACGTTACGCAGGACGATATCGCCATTGAGATGGCCCCAGGTATCATTTATCGATTTAAAGTTATCAATATCAACCAGCGCGAGGGCGAAAGGCTGATGATCGTTCATCAGCGCGGCAATATCGTTGTCGAAGGCCCGGCGGTTTTTGCAGCCAGTTAGCGCGTCGATGGTTGCCTGACGAACGTAGGTCAGTTCGCGCTGCTTATTGCTCTCAATGGCCTTGCTGAGCATGGCCTCAAGGCGCGGCGCACGCTTAACGTCCCCGGTCTTAATTGCATTGATGATGTTCATCAGTACGGTGCGTGACGCATGGCGTAGGTATAGCCCAAACAGAACAATGACAATGGCGGCAAGGGCAAAACCCCAGGACACAATGTTGGTTTCGTGGCGCGTTAAGTTGATTAGCGTCGAATTGGCGACACGGTAGATAATGAACCAGTCAGGATTGGTAAAAGAGTAGTAATAGTACCAGACGTCTTTATCTGCATCATAAAGCTGGCCTTCGCCGCTGGTCATACTGTCCATCAAGGTGCTGCTAACATAGGGTTTAAACAGAGCGCCAGGATCGGGATGAAGAACGACTTTACCATCACGTTGCACGACAAAAAATTCGCCCTGAACAGGTGCAACCATTTGTCGTAACGCGTAACCCATTGATGTCAGGTCGAGATGAAAAGCGAGGCTCCCTTTGAGTCGCCCTTCTGGAGAGATAATGGGTTTATAGAGAGTAATGGTTGGATGATGCGTGAAATAGTCGAGATAGGGACTGGTATAGAGGCTGACAGTGCTAGCTCCTGCCTGTTTGATAAACCACGGCCGCGATTTGGCATCAAAGGTCCGACTATCTTCGGTCTCCAGCACCTCGGGCACGCGTAGATAGTGCCCGTCTGTATCTGCCAGCGAGATTGAGGAAACTGTCTGCATCATGTTTTGCAACTGCATTAACAGCATTAAACCTTTTTCAGGGTTGATGTTAACGGCATTGTTTAATTCATCATTGCGCGCAAAGAAAGTTGCTGCGCGAGCGAGGATAAAATCATTTCCCCGGAGCAGCGTTTCCGTGTAATTCGTCGCCATGTTATGAGTGAAGTTGCGGTTTGTATGATGATAACCCTCAAGAAAATCGTTGCGCTGAGTCTGAGTGACAAACACCGCGATCAGCAAGAAGCTGAGTAAAATACCCGCAAACCCGATCAAAATCGGCGTGGTGAAAGAGAGTTTTCTGTTATGACGAGCCATGAGTCGTAAATCGTTCCAGAAGAGATAAACCGTGGGTTTAAACGCAGGTTTAGCCAGCATGCCTGCTGAGCGAATCAGATAAAACTCCGTTAATTATAACTCTCGCTTTGTAAGATGGATTTATTTATATGCGATAACAATGTGAGAGTGGAGCAGGGCGAAAATGAGGAAGAGCTATCATTCGCCCTGGACAGCATCCACTGCTGACGAAGACAGGGTAGAGAAACGGAAATCTGACAACAATCTCCCGTTTCTCTTTTTACGAGCATGCACGAAGAACTTTTAAGGAATTACATTCCTCTTCATGACGACCGGGAAGCGCGTCCCAGCCAGCTGTCCCAATCCTTCCAAACTGGCTGAAGCCCACTGGCAACCAGCGCGCTGGCGACCTCTTCGGGGCGACGGTCATCGTGAGGCGCAAACTGTTCGAGCTCAGGATGGTTATCGGCATAGCCACCTGGCTGGGTTTTCGAAAATGCACTGACGTTGTTAATGGCCAGCGGAATGACCCGATCGCGAAACCAGGGAGATTCGCGGGTTGAGAGCGAGAGTTCGATTTCCGGAGCCAGCAGACGGAAGGCGCAAATAGTTTGCACCAGTTGACGTTCATCCATGAGCGAGGCCGGTTCGATGCCTCCGGCGCAAGGTCGTAATCGCGGAAAAGAGATGGAGTAGCGGCTGCGCCAGTAGCGCTGCTGGAGCCACAGCAGATGCTCCGCCACCATAAAGCAATCTACGCGCCAGCTGTCGGAGAGGCCGATTAATGCGCCGAGGCCAATCTTATCAATCCCCGCCTGGCCGAGTCGGTCCGGCGTATCTAAGCGCCAGAAGAAGTCCTGTTTTTTCCCTTTCAGATGATGCTTCGCATACATGCTTTCATGGTAGGTCTCCT
Organism: Klebsiella sp. MISC125; assembly: GCF_051131775.1. Classification (NCBI taxonomy): domain Bacteria; kingdom Pseudomonadati; phylum Pseudomonadota; class Gammaproteobacteria; order Enterobacterales; family Enterobacteriaceae; genus Klebsiella; species Klebsiella sp. MISC125. Next base: position 5,881,007 of record NZ_CP180448.1, on the reverse strand, counting down.
GGTAGACCATTACTCCGTCCAGACCGAGAGTTTTGAGTTCGGCATACTCCTCCATCGCCAGCGGCTGAACTTCCATATGTAGCGAGGCGAACTGGCGGCGAATAGCGGGCAAATGCTGACGAAAATAGTCCATACCGACTTTACCCTGATGTTCACCGGTGACCAGCAGCAGATGCTCAAAGCCCATTTCGCGGATTGCCGCGCACTCGCGAGCGATCTCATTATCGTCCAGAGTCTTGCGCTTGATGCGGTTGCTCATTGAGAAGCCACAGTAGGAACAGTCGTTGGCGCACAGATTGGAGAGGTACAGCGGGACGTAAAAACTGACGGTATTACCAAAACGCTGGCGGGTCAGACGCTGTGCACGCTGCGCCAAAAGTTCCAGATAGCCCGCGGCAGCAGGCGAGAGCAGGGCCATCATGTCATCGCGACTGAGCTGTTTTGCTGCCAGTGCGCGTTCGACGTCAGCCGGGGTTTTACTGTTAATACGCAGGCGAATGTCGTCCCAGTCCAGTTGCCGCCAGCGGTCAGTGAAAGTTTTCATACCAGCGCCTCCAGAAAGCCGGTCAACGGGCTGGTGGCCTGTGCCAGGCTGCTACGAGCACCGGGCCCGGCCTGTCTCGCCAGCGATCCTGCCTCGATCGCTAAGCGGAACGCGCGGGCCATGGTTACCGGATCGTCGGCAACGGCGATAGCGGTATTGACCAGGACCGCATCAGCGCCCATTTCCAGCGCCTGTGCCGCGTGGCTCGGTACGCCAATACCTGCATCAACGACCACCGGTACCGTGGCCTGTTCGATGATAATCTCCAGCATCGCTTTGGTTTCCAACCCCTGGTTGGAGCCGATAGGCGCGCCGAGCGGCATCACCGCCGCGCAGCCCGCTTCTTCCAGACGCTTGCACAGCACAGGGTCAGCGCCGCAGTAAGGCAGTACTACGAATCCTTCCCGCACTAATATTTCTGCCGCTTTCAGGGTTTCAATTGGGTCAGGGAGAAGCCAGCGGGCATCCGGGTGGATTTCCAGCTTCAGCCAGTTTGTGCCCAGCGCTTCCCGCGCCAGACGGGCGGCAAAGACGGCTTCTTCCGCCGTTTTCGCCCCTGAAGTATTGGGGAGCAGGTTCACACCCGCCGCCAGCAGCGGCGGGAGAATAGCGTCATTATGCTGACGCAGGTCGACACGTTTCATCGCCAGCGTAACCAGTTGGCTACCGGAGGCGCGAATGGCTTCGACCATGACGTCGGGGGCTGCGAATTTCCCGGTGCCGGTGAAAAGACGCGATTCAAAAGTTTTATCTGCGATACGTAACATGTCAGCCTCCAGCGATAACCTGAAAAAGCAGGATCTGGTCGCCTTCCTGCAAAAGTTGATCTTCCCAGCGCTCGCGCGGCAGGATGTGTTGATTGAGCGCCAGCGCGACGCCCGGTTGCTGCTGTTCCAGTTGAGCGAGCAGATCCGCAACGGATGTCGCTTCGGCGCACTGTAACGGCTCATCGTTAAACCACACTTGCATGCTTCCCTCCACATACCGGGCAGCCCTGAGCCCGTTGAAGTGCAAGAGTGCGCCAGTTGCTGGTCCGGGCATCGAACAGACGCAAGCTATTGCGCGGGGCCGCCATGCCGCTGAGCAGTTTGATTGCCTCCAGCGCCTGTAAGGTACCCATCATGCCGACCACCGGGCCGATAATGCCCGCCGTGCGACAGTTGCGTTCCGGTTCGGCAGCGTCCGGCCATAAGCAGCGATAGCACCCCTGTTCCCAGGGCGGCGTCAGCACCATAAACTGGCCTCCCAGTCCGACAGCGCTGGCGGTAATCAGCGGTGTTTCAAGCGCGACGCTGGCGGAGTTAATTTCCTGACGAGTCGCCATGTTATCGGTGCAATCCAGCACTACATCGGCCTTTGCCACTTCGTCCTGTAGCGCCTGACCGCTTAATCGCTGCTGTAGCGTAATCAGTTCAATCTGCGGGTTGAGGCGCGCCAGCCGTTCTCGGGCGGCGGTGGTTTTTGGCTGCGCAATATCATCGCTGGTGAACAGAATTTGCCGCTGTAGATTGCTGACATGCACGTCATCGTCATCGGCCAGCACCAGCGTGCCGACGCCTGCGCCTGCGAGATACAGCGCAGCGGGCGAGCCCAGTCCGCCGAGGCCAATAATCAATACCCGGCTGGCCAGCAGCTTTTGTTGGCCCTCAATGGCGATATCCTCCAGCAGCAGCTGGCGGCTATAGCGCATAAAATCGCTGTCATTCATCGCCAACTCCTGCTATTTCCAGCAACTGTGCTGTTGCCTGTCGCCAGTCAGCCGCCTGCGTGATGGCGCTGACGACCGCAATACTGCCAACGCCAGTTGCCAGTACCGCCGGAGCGCGCTCAAGGCTAATACCACCGATGGCGACCGTCGGATAATCCCCAAGACGTTGGATATGCTGCGCGAGCTGTTCCAGTCCCTGAGGGGCGGAAGGCATCTGCTTGGTTTGCGTCGGGAAAACGTGACCGAGAGCGATGTAGGAGGGACGAGCCGCCAGCGCGATATCCATTTCCATATCGTCGTGAGTGGAAACACCAAGGCGCAGCCCAGCGTTGCGGATTGCGCTGAGATCGGTGGTTTCGAGATCCTCCTGGCCTAAGTGCACGCCGTAAGCCTGATGTTTAATGGCCAGGTGCCAGTAGTCATTAATAAACAGCCGGGCATTGTGCTTGCGCCCCAGGGTGATGGCGGCGATCACATCGTCTTCAACTTCGCTATCGCGTTTATCTTTGATGCGCAGCTGAATGGTACGAACGCCCGCAGTCAATAAACGTTCAATCCACTCTACGCTATCGACGACCGGGTAGAGTCCTAAGCGGAAAGGGACGGATGGGAAATCAGGTTGGTACATCAGGCTTCCTCCTTTTTCAGGTAGATTTCGCCGCCGCGGGCGCGGAAGCTATTCGACATATCGCTCATGCCAACTTCGATATCCTGGCGGGCTGCATAATCGCGCACTTCCTGGCTGATTTTCATTGAGCAGAATTTGGGGCCGCACATGGAGCAGAAGTGAGCCACTTTGCCGGACTCCTGCGGCAGAGTCTCGTCGTGGTAAGCGCGAGCGGTGAACGGGTCGAGCGCCAGGTTAAACTGGTCTTCCCAGCGGAATTCGAAGCGTGCTTTTGACATCGCGTTATCGCGGATCTGCGCTCCGGGATGGCCTTTGGCAAGGTCAGCGGCATGGGCGGCGATTTTGTAGGTAATCAGCCCTTGCTTAACGTCTTCTTTGTTCGGTAGGCCGAGGTGCTCTTTTGGCGTCACGTAGCAGAGCATCGCGCAGCCGAACCAGCCAATCATTGCGGCGCCAATGCCCGAGGTGAAGTGGTCATAGCCCGGTGCGACATCGGTGGTGAGCGGCCCTAAGGTGTAGAAAGGTGCTTCGTGGCAGTGTTCCAGCTCCTCGGTCATATTGCGCTGAATCATCTGCATCGGCACGTGGCCTGGGCCTTCAATCATCACCTGTACATCGTACTCCCAGGCGATTTTGGTCAGTTCGCCCAGCGTGTGCAGCTCGGCAAACTGCGCTTCGTCGTTAGCATCCTGAATAGAGCCCGGACGCAGACCATCGCCCAGCGATAGGGAAACATCATAGGCAGCGCAGATTTCACAGATTTCGCGGAAATGCTGATAAAGGAAGTTCTCCTGATGATGGGAGAGGCACCACTTCGCCATAATAGAACCGCCGCGTGAAACAATGCCAGTCAGCCGCCTGGCGGTCATCGGCACGTAGCGTAGCAGCACGCCCGCATGGATAGTGAAGTAGTCGACTCCTTGTTCAGCCTGCTCCAGCAACGTGTCGCGGAAGGCTTCCCAGGAGAGATCTTCGGCGATCCCGTTAACTTTCTCTAGCGCCTGGTAGATCGGCACGGTACCGATTGGTACCGGACTGTTACGCAGGATCCACTCGCGGGTTTCGTGAATATAGCGACCGGTCGACAGGTCCATCACCGTATCCGCGCCCCAGCGAGTGGACCACACCAGCTTCTCGACCTCTTCTTCGATAGATGAAGTGACCGCCGAGTTGCCGATATTGGCATTGACCTTCACGAGGAAGTTGCGGCCGATTATCATCGGTTCTGACTCAGGGTGATTGATATTGGCGGGGATAATCGCGCGCCCGGCAGCGACTTCATCGCGTACGAATTCCGGGGTGATGTTCTCCGGCAGTCGTGCGCCAAACCCAACTCCGGGATGCTGGTGTCTCAACACTTCGCCACGAATGCGCTCGCGGCCCATGTTTTCACGGATGGCGATGAACTCCATCTCTGGGGTGACAACGCCCTGGCGGGCATAGTGCAACTGAGTCACGCATTTCCCGGAGATAGCGCGTTTTGGTGTTAGCAGGCCGGTAAAGCGCAGTTCGTCGAGGCCATCATCTGACAGGCGCTGTTTGGTATATGCCGAGCTGCGATCGCAGAGTTCTTCGCAGTCGCCACGCGCTTCAATCCACGGCTGGCGTAGTTTTGCCAGACCTTGTTGGACATTGATTACTATCTCCGGGTCGCCATAAGGGCCGGACGTGTCATAGACAGGAATGGCTTCGTTAGCTTCATAGCGGGGATTATCTTTAGCGCCGCCGATGAGCGTCGGGCTCAGCTGAATTTCGCGCATCGGGACGCGAAGATCTTCACGTGAGCCGCGGATATAGATGCGTTGCGAATTGGGAAATGCGGTGCCTTCCAGCGTGTCGATAAAGCGTTGCGCATGTTCGCGTTGCTCTCGACGGGTCATTTTTGTTGTAGACATAGCTCATTCCAGGTGAACAGGATATGGCTTGTCAGACGACGGATGGAGTAACAGATGCGATCGGGCCCAGATGGGCTGACGCTAAATGCAGTTTACTCTTGTTCCCTTCGCAGGTATTAGCCTGATCAGGTTCCGCGGATCCCGAATTAACGGTCTCAGCCTTTTCCACTGTGGAAAATGGGCACTCCGACAAGATGACATCCCCTCTCTGAGAGGGGGAATGTATGTAAACTACTCGTTAATAGCGGACAACTCAAGCCGTCGGCGCGATATTGTCGCTGACGGGGTCCTTTCGGCTGTGGGCGATGGCGAGGGCGATGAGTTTATCCTCCAGCGCAAAGCGTGCTTCCAGCGCTTCGCCGATATCCGATAACGCCTGTTGAAACTCAAGGTAGTTATCGTGATCGATGGCGTTTTCGAGGCAAGAGTCGTAGTCATCCATGATCTGCTGAGTGTTGGCTTGCAGCTGTGGATAAAGCTTAGTGGCGGTTAAAAGTGGCGTATCACCTTCCAATTCGGCGATAAAGCGTTCATAAATACTAAAATGACCGGAGGAGAGATAGTCCACCAGACTTTGACAAAAATCATCCAGCGCCTTCTCATTAAGCCGCATAAATGATTCCTTGCCAGGTTTCAGGCCAACCAGGTTGTAGTAAGCCACGAGTAAATGCTTACGTACTTGTAGCCAGCGATCGACCAGTTTATTGCTGCCTCCAACACGTTCCGTCAGGTTTTCCAGCTGGTTTAACATGGTTGACTCCGCAAGTTTTAAAGAGAAATACGTTGCTCACCAAAATGTAAATTTAATGTTAAAAGTGCCAGTAAAATGAAGGTAGTGCAATAGATATGGATCGTATTATTGAAAAATTAGATCGCGGTTGGTGGATAGTCAGCCACGAACAGAAATTATGGTTACCCGACGGGGAATTACCATATGGCGAAGCGGTAAATTTTAATCTTGCGGGGCAACCCGCGCTGCGCATAGGGGAATGGCAGGGCGAACCGGTGTGGCTGGTTCGTCAGGAGCGTCGACATGAGATGGGATCGTTGCGTCAGGTACTCGATCAGGATGCTGGCCTTTTTCAACTGGCAGGACGCGGGATCCAACTGGCGGAGTTCTATCGCTCGCATAAATTCTGCGGTTATTGCGGGCATCCGATGCACCCCAGCAAAACTGAATGGGCGATGCTCTGCAGCCACTGCCGTGAGCGTTATTACCCGCAAATCGCGCCGTGCATCATCGTTGCTATTCGACGGGATGATTCTATTTTGCTGGCGCAGCACACGCGCCATCGCAACGGCGTGCATACGGTGCTGGCCGGGTTTGTCGAAGTCGGTGAAACACTGGAGCAGACGGTTGCCCGTGAGGTCATGGAAGAGAGCGGCATTAAGGTGAAAAACCTGCGCTACGTGACCTCCCAGCCGTGGCCGTTCCCGCAATCGCTAATGACTGCGTTTATGGCGGAATACGACAGCGGCGAGATTGTTATCGATAAGAAAGAGTTGCTGGAAGCGGGATGGTATCGCTATGACGATCTGCCGCTCCTGCCGCCGCCGGGCACGGTTGCCCGCCGCCTGATAGAAGATACCGTGGCGATGTGTCGGGCAGAGTATGAGTGACATGTTACACTTGGCGCATCAACGCTAAAGGAATGTAAAAATGACCGAATTGAAGAACGATCGTTACCTGCGCGCGCTGCTACGTCAGCCGGTTGATGTCACCCCGGTGTGGATGATGCGCCAGGCGGGCCGCTATTTACCGGAATATAAAGCCACTCGCGCCGAAGCGGGCGACTTTATGTCGCTGTGTAAAAATGCTGAGCTGGCTTGCGAAGTGACGCTGCAGCCGCTGCGTCGCTATAAGCTGGATGCGGCAATCCTCTTCTCGGACATTCTGACTATCCCGGACGCCATGGGGCTGGGGCTTTATTTCGAAGCCGGTGAAGGCCCGCGTTTTACCTCGCCCATCACCTGTAAAGCGGATGTCGATAAACTACCGATCCCTGACCCGGAAGGGGAGCTCGGCTATGTGATGAACGCGGTGCGTACAATCCGCCGCGAGCTCAAAGGTGAAGTGCCGCTGATTGGTTTCTCCGGTAGCCCGTGGACGCTGGCGACCTATATGGTTGAAGGCGGCAGCAGCAAAGCATTTACGGTGATCAAGAAGATGATGTATGCCGAGCCGCAGGCGCTGCATGCCCTGCTGGATAAGCTGGCGAAAAGCGTCACGCTGTATCTGAACGCGCAAATCAAAGCGGGCGCTCAGTCGGTGATGATTTTTGACACCTGGGGCGGCGCGCTGACCGGTCGTGATTATCAGCAGTTCTCGCTCTACTACATGCATAAAATCGTCGATGGTCTGCTGCGTGAGAACGAAGGCCGTCGCGTACCGGTAACCCTGTTTACCAAAGGCGGTGGGCAGTGGCTGGAAGCGATGGCGGAAACCGGTTGCGATGCGCTGGGCCTCGACTGGACTACCGATATCGCCGATGCGCGCCGTCGCGTGGGCCATAAAGTCGCTCTGCAGGGCAACATGGACCCTTCAATGCTTTACGCTCCTGCGGCGCGTATCGAGGAAGAAGTGGCGACCATTCTCGCCGGATTCGGTCAGGGTGAGGGTCATGTCTTCAACCTCGGCCACGGGATTCACCAGGACGTCGACCCGGAACACGCGGGTGTGTTTGTGGAGGCGGTGCACCGTTTGTCGGCGCAATACCACCGTTAAGGAGTGATTATGGATTTGGCATCGCTACGCGCCCAACAGCTGAGCCTGGCGGAATCGGTGGAGCGAGTCGATCGTCTGGACCAGGATCCGCCGATGCTGATCGGCGGGGCGGATGTTGGATTTGAGCAAGAGGGCGAAGTCACCCGGGCGGCGATGGTGCTGCTGAGCTATCCGTCGCTGGAGCTGGTGGAATATCAGGTGGCGCGCGTTGCCACCGCGATGCCCTACATTCCCGGTTTCCTCTCCTTTCGCGAAACGCCTGCGCTGCTGGCGGCGTGGGAGCAACTTTCACAAAAACCGGATCTTTTATTCGTCGACGGGCACGGTATTTCTCATCCGCGCCGCCTCGGCGTCGCCAGCCATTTTGGGCTGCTGGTGGATGTCCCGACGATCGGTGTGGCGAAAAAGCGGCTATGCGGTAAGTTTGAACTGCTCGGCGATGAGCCCGGTGCGCTGGCTCCATTGCAGGATAAAGGTGAGCAGTTGGCATGGGTCCTGCGCAGTAAAGCGCGCTGCAACCCGCTGTTCGTCAGCACCGGACATCGCGTTGGCCTTGATAGCGCGCTGATGTGGGTAGAACGTTGCCTGAAAGGCTACCGTCTGCCGGAGCCGACGCGCTGGGCTGATGCGGTGGCGTCCCGCCGACCGGCGTTTGTGCGTTGGCAAGCAAATCACGGCTGATTCAGGTACACTGCGGCTAATTTCTGACTTCGAGAATTCATCATGTTACAAAACCCGATTCACCTGCGTCTGGAGAAGCTGGAGAGCTGGCAGCACGTCACTTTTATGGCCTGTCTGTGCGAGCGGATGTACCCCAACTACGCCATGTTCTGCAAGCAAACTGAGTTCGCTGATGGCCAGCTGTATCGTCGTATCCTTGACCTGATCTGGGAAACGTTGACGGTTAAAGATGCGAAAGTGAATTTTGATAGTCAGCTAGAAAAGCTGGAAGAGGCGATTCCGGCCGCTGATGATTACGATCTGTACGGTGTTTATCCGGCCATTGACGCCTGCGTCGCATTAAGTGAATTGATTCACTCGCGGCTGAGTGGGGAAACGCTTGAACATGCGATCGAAGTGAGCAAGAGTTCCATCACCACCGTTGCGATGCTGGAAATGACCCAGGCTGGTCGCGAAATGACCGACGAAGAGCTCAAAGAAAACCCAGCTGTTGAGCAAGAATGGGATATTCAGTGGGAGATTTTCCGTCTTTTGGCCGACTGTGAAGAACGAGACATTGAACTGATCAAAGGGCTTCGTGCAGACCTCCGCGAGGCCGGCGAGAGCAATATTGGTATAAATTTTCAGCAGTGAGACAAGAAAACGTGATTTACCGCCTGAATTGTAGCGTCTGAAGGCTTCCATTCCGCCCCCCGTCTGGTCTACATTTGGGGGGCGAAAAAAAGTGGCTATCGGTGCGTGTATGCAGGTGGGTGCTTTTTTGGCATTTCCGTCGCACTCGATGCTTAGCAAGCGATAAACACATTGTAAGGATAACTTATGAACAAGACTCAACTGATTGATGTAATTGCGGACAAAGCTGACCTGTCCAAAGCACAGGCGAAAGCTGCCCTGGAATCTACCCTGGCTGCAATTACTGAGTCTCTGAAAGAAGGTGATGCTGTTCAACTGGTTGGTTTCGGTACCTTCAAAGTGAACCACCGCGCTGAGCGTACTGGCCGCAACCCGCAGACCGGTAATGAAATCAAAATCGCCGCAGCTAACGTACCGGCATTTGTTTCAGGCAAAGCACTGAAAGACGCAGTTAAGTAAGACCGCGTGGCAGTTTACAGTTTTATCGAAGGGGCTTTTAAGCCCCTTTTGTCTACCTGGCGTCGTCCGTTGGCGCTGGTGGGCGTATTGCTGCTTACTGCCTGCAGCCACGATTCTTCTCTCCCACCGTTTACCGCCAGCGGGTATGCGGATAACCAGGGAGCGATGCGTATCTGGCGTAAAGATTCAGATGGCGAGGTTCGCCTTCTTGCCGCCTTTAGCCCGTGGCGTCACGGGAATACCTCGACCAGCGAGTACCGTTGGCAGGACGATCAGCTTGCGCTAATCGAACTGAACGTTTACGGCAAACCCCCGGAACATATTCGCGCCCGCTTTGATGCGCAGGGCGAGCTAAGCTTTATGCAGCGTGAAGTCGACGGGCAGAAGCAGCAGCTTTCCAGCGATCAGGTTGCGCTGTATCGTTACCGCGCAGAGCAAATACGCCAGACCAGCGATGCTTTACGTCAGGGGCGCGTGATGCTGCGTCAGGGGCGCTGGCATGCCAACCAGACGGTAACGACCTGCGAAGGTCAGACCGTGAAGCCTGACCTTGATGCGCGAGCGCTAGCCCATATTGAACGTCGCCAGAATCACTCATCCATTGAGGTGAGCGTGGCGTGGCTGGAAGCGCCGGAAGGTTCCCAGTTGCTGCTGGTGGCAAACGAAGACTTCTGTACCTGGCAGCCGACTGAGAAAAACTTCTAAATTTTACCAGTGGTTCATGCCCATATGACCGCGGCCACCACCCCCACAGCCTCCACGCCCCATTCCCTCGCCGCGAGGAATACCCGCCTGGGCTAAAGCGACATCAAACTTAACCCGCTGCTGGGCCAGCTTCTGACCGAGAGCTTCCATCTCCTGGGCAACAGATTCAATTTTTGTACTGTCCGGTTTATCCGCAGTTAACAACGCATTGTATTCGTAGCGTTTTGATGTGAGCTGCTGGCGTAGAGCGCGGGTTTGCTCATAGAAATCGCTATGCAGCTTCTGGGCAGTGGCCTGCTGTTCAGTCGTCAGTTGGCTATAGCCCTGCGGACCCATTCCGTTGCCGTTATTCCAGTGGTGTCCTGCCCATGCAGAGCTGCTACCAAAGGTTAAGGCGGCAAGGGCGATGAGTGTCAGAGTGAATTTGTGGTTCCGTTTCATGGTTTATTCTCCTGGTTTATGGTTTCTTCCGTATTTGCATCTTCCGTGCCAGGATGAAAACTCCGCAGGATATAAGGTTTTCTATCGCATCAGCAGATGACAACGAGTAAAAATGACTCGCGGAAAAGATCGATGCGGGTCATTTTTACCCGCCGTCTTGCGGGTTTATGCCTGAGAGCCCGTTTGCCGGGCCGGAAAAATGGCATGATTTCTGCTGGGAACCGTAGAGCCTGATAAAAGGGAGTTGCAATGAACGTGATGCGGTTGTCGAAGGATTCTGTCGCCGTTGGGCTGAGCTGGCTATTGACTGGCCTCATCTTACTGCTGGTGTGCCTGTTTTCCGTACTTATCGTGCGCGACAATGGTCGTGAGAACGACGCCGCGCGCCAGACCATTCAGGAAAAAGGCAGCGTACTGATTCGCGCCCTTGAGTCCGGAACTCGCGTCGGTATGGGAATGCGTATGCATCACGCCCAGCTTCAGGCATTGCTTGAGGAGATGGCCTGGCAGCCTGGCGTACTGTGGTTTGCGGTGACGGATGAGAATGGCAAAATTATTGCTCATAGCGATCCGCAGCAGGTTGGTGGGACGCTGTATCCTGCCGATGCGATGCGCGAGTTGAACATTGGCAGCGAGGAACGCTGGCGGCGGCTTGAAAAACCGGAGCCGGCACTGGAAATCTATCGCCAGTTTCGCCCGCTTAACGGTGGGGGCGCTCACCATATGCGCATGATGATGCGCCGCGAATCTGCCGACCTGCGTGCTCAGGTGCCGCAGGTCATTTTTATCGCCTTTGATGCCCGGGAACTGGATGCCGACAACGCCCGTGGTCTGCGGAATATGATCGTTATGCTGTGCGCGGCAGGCGTGGTGATGGTGGCAACCGTGCTGGCTCAATTTTGGTTCCGACGCTATCAGCGCTCGCGTAAGCAACTACAGGAAGCGATGGCGCGTAAAGAGAAACTGGTGGCGATCGGGCATTTGGCTGCGGGCGTCGCGCATGAAATTCGTAACCCGTTATCATCCATTAAAGGGCTGGCAAAGTATTTTGCTGAACGTACCCCGCCCGACGGCGAAGCGCATCAGTTGGCCCAGGTGATGGCAAAAGAAGCCGATCGTTTAAACCGGGTGGTCAGCGAACTTCTGGAACTGGTGCGTCCGGCACATTTAAAATATCAATGGGTTGATTTGAATGAGGTTATTACCCACTCGCTGCAACTGATTGGTCAGGATGCGCAGAGCCGCGCTATCGAGCTGAACTTTAACGCTCAGCCTTCGCTACGCCGGATTCAGGCCGACCCTGACAGGCTTAAGCAGGTATTACTGAACCTGTATCTCAACGCGATGCAGGCCATTGGACATCATGGGACGATTCGCGTGGAAGTCGGTGAATGCGATGGTCAAAGAGTGAAAATCGTCGTGACCGATAGTGGAAAAGGGATGACAGCAGAGCAAAGACAGGCCATCTTCACCCCCTATTTTACGACCAAAGCAGATGGCACCGGACTGGGGCTGGCGGTAGTGCAGAATATTGTTGAACAACATGGCGGAACGATCCACGCCGACAGTACGCCGGGAAAAGGCGCCGTTTTTACGCTTTATCTGCCGGTGAGCGCGCAACAAAAGGATGAACAAGGATGACGGATGAGAAGGTAGACATTCTGGTTGTTGATGACGATGTCAGCCATTGCACGATCCTCCAGGCCTTACTGCGGGGCTGGGGCTATAACGTCGCATTGGCCCACAACGGGCTGTTGGCTCTGGAGCTAGTGAAGCAAAAAGTATTTGACCTGGTGCTGTGCGATATCCGTATGGCGGAGATGGACGGTATCGAAACGCTCAAGGAAATTAAGGCATACAACCCGGCAATTCCGGTACTCATCATGACCGCTTTCTCCAGCGTAGGAACGGCGGTTGAAGCTATCAAGTCCGGGGCGCTGGATTATCTCATCAAACCGCTGGATTTTGACAAACTGCAGGAGACGCTTGCCCAGGCGTTGGCACATACGCGCCAGTCCGATAGCGGCATGGAACCAGGCCCAGCAGCACAATTTGGCATGGTGGGTGATAGCCCGGCGATGCAGACGCTACTCAGCAATATCGCCCTGGTGGCGCCATCTGACGCGACAGTGTTGATCTGCGGTGAGTCAGGTACCGGCAAAGAGCTGGTTGCCCGTGCGCTCCACGCCAGTAGCAGGCGTAATAATCAACCGCTGGTGACGCTGAACTGTGCGGCGCTCAATGAATCGCTGCTGGAGTCGGAGCTGTTCGGTCATGAGAAGGGGGCGTTTACCGGGGCCGATAAACGGCGGGAAGGGCGTTTTGAGCAAGCCGATGGCGGCACATTATTCCTCGATGAGATTGGTGATATCTCACCGCTGATGCAGGTGCGATTGTTACGAGCGATCCAGGAACGAGAAGTTCAACGCGTTGGGAGTAATCAGACGATTAAGGTTGATGTCAGACTGATTGCCGCCACCCATCGCGATTTAGCCGAAGAGGTGAGTGCCGGTCGCTTTCGTCAGGATCTCTACTATCGCCTGAACGTGGTGACTATCGACATGCCGCCGTTGCGTCAGCGTCGAGAAGATATCCCACAGCTGGCGCGCTATTTCCTGCAACGTTATGCCGAGCGGAACCGCAAGGCGGTGCAGGGTTTTACGCCGCAGGCGATGGATTTGCTGATCCACTACGACTGGCCTGGCAATATTCGTGAGCTGGAAAACGCGGTAGAGCGGGCGGTGGTTCTGCTGACGGGAGAGTATATTTCCGAACGCGAGCTACCGTTGTCGATTGCCGGTACGCCACTTCCGGCGTTGTCACTATCCGATGATGTGATTCAACCGCTGGTGGAAGTAGAAAAAGAGGTGATTCTGGCGGCGCTTGAAAAAACGGGCGGCAACAAAACTGAAGCCGCCCGCCAGTTAGGCATTACGCGCAAAACGCTGCTGGCTAAGCTTAGCCGCTAGTTTTGCTCGCGTTCGATAGCGCGCCAGCCGATGTCGTTACGGCTAAAGCTGTCGTCCCAGCGAATATCGGTCATCAGGGCGTAAGCGCGTTTCTGCGCTTCGGCAACGGTATGACCCAATGCGGTGGCGCATAGTACGCGACCGCCGCTGGTCAACACACGGTCGTCATCCGCGAGCTTAGTCCCTGCATGGAATACTTTACCGTTTGCGGTTTCTGCCAGCGGCAGGCCGTGGATAACGTCCCCGGTACGGTAGTCAGCCGGATAACCTCCGGCGGCAATTACCACGCCTAACGCGGCGCGTTCATCCCATTCGGAGGTTTGTTCGTCCAGCTTGCCTTCACAAGCGGCCAGACACAGATCCACCAGATCCGATTTCATGCGCAGCATGATCGGCTGAGTTTCTGGATCGCCGAAGCGACAGTTGAATTCGATAACCTTCGGGTTGCCCTGTTTATCGATCATCAGGCCTGCGTACAGGAAGCCGGTGTAGGTGTTTCCTTCCGCTGCCATGCCTTTGACGGTTGGCCAAATAATACGTTCCATAGTGCGCTGGTGAACTTCATCGGTCACGACGGGTGCCGGTGAGTAGGCGCCCATCCCGCCGGTGTTCGGGCCGGTGTCGCCATTGCCAACACGTTTGTGGTCCTGGCTGGTGGCCATCGGCAGCACGTGCTCGCCATCGACCATCACGATAAAGCTCGCCTCTTCACCGTCGAGGAACTCTTCGATCACGATACGATGACCCGCGTCGCCAAAAGCGTTGCCTGCCAGCATGTCATGCACGGCGGCTTCGGCTTCTTCAAGCGTCATTGCCACGATAACGCCTTTACCGGCAGCCAGACCGTCGGCTTTGATGACAATGGGTGCGCCTTTCTCGCGCAGGTAAGCCAGCGCGGGTTCGATTTCGGTGAAGTTCTGATATTCCGCCGTCGGAATGTTATGACGGGCGAGAAAATCTTTGGTGAAGGCTTTTGAGCCTTCAAGCTGCGCGGCACCTTCGGTGGGGCCAAAGATTTTCAGACCGGCGGCGCGGAAGGCGTCGACCACGCCAATCACCAGCGGCGCTTCCGGGCCGACGATAGTCAGGTCAATCTTCTCGCTCTGGGCAAAGGCCAACAGTGCCGGGATATCGGTAACACCGATAGCCACGTTTTGCAGCGCAGGCTCCAGCGCGGTGCCCGCGTTACCCGGTGCGACAAAAACGGTATCGACATTTGGTGACTGTACCGCTTTCCAGGCCAGGGCGTGCTCGCGCCCGCCGTTGCCAATAACTAATACTTTCATCGTCTGCTCCGTGGATTAATGGCGGAAGTGGCGCATGTCGGTGAAGATCATCGCAATGCCGTGTTCGTCGGCAGCGGCAATCACCTCTTCGTCGCGAATAGAACCGCCAGGCTGGATAACGCAGCTCACGCCAACGGCGGCAGCGGCATCAATACCATCACGGAACGGGAAGAACGCGTCGGAAGCCATGGCGGAACCTTTGACTTCCAGCCCTTCGTCGGCGGCTTTAATCCCGGCGATTTTGGCGGAGTAAACGCGGCTCATCTGGCCTGCGCCTATCCCGATGGTCATATTCTCTTTGGCGTAGACAATGGCGTTAGATTTGACGAACTTCGCCACTTTCCAGCAGAACAGCGCATCGCGCAGTTCCTGTTCGGTAGGCTGACGCCTGGAAACCACGCGCAGTTCGCCTTCGGTGACCATACCCAGGTCACGATCCTGAACCAGCAGGCCGCCGTTCACACGCTTGAAGTCCAGACCGGCAACGCGGTTTGCCCACTGACCACAGGTCAGGACGCGTACGTTCTGTTTGGCGGCAGTGATTTTCAGCGCTTCTTCTGTTGCAGACGGTGCAATGATCACTTCCACAAACTGGCGGGAGATAATGGCTTGTGCCGTTTCGGCATCCAGTTCGCGGTTGAAAGCGATGATGCCGCCAAACGCAGAAGTTGGGTCGGTTTTATAGGCGCGGTCGTAAGCGTCGAGAATAGAGGTGCTGACGGCCACACCGCATGGGTTAGCATGCTTAACGATAACGCAGGCCGGTTCGTTGAACTCTTTCACGCACTCCAGCGCGGCATCGGTATCGGCGATGTTGTTATAAGAGAGCGCTTTGCCCTGGACCTGGGTCGCAGTGGCAACGGAAGCCTCTTTAACATTCTCTTCTATATAGAAGGCAGCTTGCTGGTGGCTGTTTTCGCCGTAGCGCATATCCTGCTTCTTAATGAAGTTCAGGTTAAGAGTACGCGGGAAGCGACCCGCAGCTTCTTTGCTTTCACCATAATAGGCCGGAACCATGCTGCCGAAGTAGTTGGCAATCATGCTGTCGTAGGCCGCGGTATGTTCGAAAGCTTTGATGGCGAGGTCGAAGCGGGTTTCCAGAGTGAGGGAGCCTTCGTTGGCATCCATCTCATTAATAATAGCTTCGTAGTCGTTGCTCTTCACCACGATGGCCACATCTTTATGGTTCTTTGCCGCTGAACGAACCATGGTCGGGCCGCCGATATCAATATTCTCTACCGCATCTTCCAGCGAACAGCCTTCACGGGCAACGGTCTCGGCGAACGGATAAAGGTTAACGACAACCATATCGATGGGTGCGATACCGTGCTGTTCCATAATGCCATCATCCTGACCACGACGACCGAGAATGCCGCCGTGTACTTTCGGATGTAGGGTCTTCACGCGTCCATCCATCATTTCCGGGAAACCGGTGTAGTCAGAGACTTCGGTTACCGGCAGACCTTTCTCAGCCAGCAGGCGTGCAGTACCACCTGTAGACAGTAGCTCTACACCACGAGCGGAAAGTGCCTGCGCGAATTCGACGATACCGGCCTTGTCAGAAACACTGAGCAGTGCGCGGCGGACTGGACGACGTTGTTGCATGGTATTAAATCCCCAGGATTTGAATATTACAGAGAGCGTTAGGTGAGTTTTTGTCTAAAAACTCACCTAACGCACCCAACCGGGCGTCCTTGTTATAGCGCGGCATTGTAACGAAAACGTTTGCGCAACGCTCGCGAATTTTTATCTTTCTCTTTTTTGCCCTGAATTGCTGCTTATATAGAGAAGGGGGAGGGCCGTTGTAGAAGGATATCGCCAGTTGTCTGTGGATAATTCTGTGTGCAACAGGGTATAAAGTGGGCTTCTGCTGGGGATTGCAGCAGTCAGTCATTTTTCTGCAATTTAACTATTGCGGATGCTCGGGAACTCCCTATAATGCGCCTCCATCGACACGGCAGATGTGAATCACTTCACACAAACAGCCGGGTCGGTTGAAGAGAAAAGCCTGAAAATAAGGTTGACTCTGAAAGAGGAAAGCGTATTATACGCCACCTCGCAACGGTGAGCGAAAGCCGCGTTGCACTGCTCTTTAACAATTTATCAGACAATCTGTGTGGGCACTCAAAGTGACATGGATTCTTAACGTCGCAAGACGAAAAATGAATACCAAGTCTCTGAGTGAACATACGTAATTCATTACGAAGTTTAATTCACGAGCATCAAACTTAAATTGAAGAGTTTGATCATGGCTCAGATTGAACGCTGGCGGCAGGCCTAACACATGCAAGTCGAGCGGTAGCACAGAGAGCTTGCTCTCGGGTGACGAGCGGCGGACGGGTGAGTAATGTCTGGGAAACTGCCTGATGGAGGGGGATAACTACTGGAAACGGTAGCTAATACCGCATAACGTCGCAAGACCAAAGTGGGGGACCTTCGGGCCTCATGCCATCAGATGTGCCCAGATGGGATTAGCTTGTTGGTGAGGTAACGGCTCACCAAGGCGACGATCCCTAGCTGGTCTGAGAGGATGACCAGCCACACTGGAACTGAGACACGGTCCAGACTCCTACGGGAGGCAGCAGTGGGGAATATTGCACAATGGGCGCAAGCCTGATGCAGCCATGCCGCGTGTATGAAGAAGGCCTTCGGGTTGTAAAGTACTTTCAGCGAGGAGGAAGGCATTAAGGTTAATAACCTTAGTGATTGACGTTACTCGCAGAAGAAGCACCGGCTAACTCCGTGCCAGCAGCCGCGGTAATACGGAGGGTGCAAGCGTTAATCGGAATTACTGGGCGTAAAGCGCACGCAGGCGGTCTGTCAAGTCGGATGTGAAATCCCCGGGCTCAACCTGGGAACTGCATTCGAAACTGGCAGGCTAGAGTCTTGTAGAGGGGGGTAGAATTCCAGGTGTAGCGGTGAAATGCGTAGAGATCTGGAGGAATACCGGTGGCGAAGGCGGCCCCCTGGACAAAGACTGACGCTCAGGTGCGAAAGCGTGGGGAGCAAACAGGATTAGATACCCTGGTAGTCCACGCTGTAAACGATGTCGACTTGGAGGTTGTTCCCTTGAGGAGTGGCTTCCGGAGCTAACGCGTTAAGTCGACCGCCTGGGGAGTACGGCCGCAAGGTTAAAACTCAAATGAATTGACGGGGGCCCGCACAAGCGGTGGAGCATGTGGTTTAATTCGATGCAACGCGAAGAACCTTACCTACTCTTGACATCCAGAGAACTTAGCAGAGATGCTTTGGTGCCTTCGGGAACTCTGAGACAGGTGCTGCATGGCTGTCGTCAGCTCGTGTTGTGAAATGTTGGGTTAAGTCCCGCAACGAGCGCAACCCTTATCCTTTGTTGCCAGCGGTTCGGCCGGGAACTCAAAGGAGACTGCCAGTGATAAACTGGAGGAAGGTGGGGATGACGTCAAGTCATCATGGCCCTTACGAGTAGGGCTACACACGTGCTACAATGGCATATACAAAGAGAAGCGACCTCGCGAGAGCAAGCGGACCTCATAAAGTATGTCGTAGTCCGGATCGGAGTCTGCAACTCGACTCCGTGAAGTCGGAATCGCTAGTAATCGTGGATCAGAATGCCACGGTGAATACGTTCCCGGGCCTTGTACACACCGCCCGTCACACCATGGGAGTGGGTTGCAAAAGAAGTAGGTAGCTTAACCTTCGGGAGGGCGCTTACCACTTTGTGATTCATGACTGGGGTGAAGTCGTAACAAGGTAACCGTAGGGGAACCTGCGGTTGGATCACCTCCTTACCTTAAAGAACCTGCCTTTGTAGTGCTCACACAGATTGTCTGATGAATGATGAACTTCTTAATGTACTTTCGAGTGTATTAAGAAGTTTTGCTCTTTAAAAATCTGGATCAAGCTGAAAATTGAAACGACACACTGCGTCTGTTCTCCGTAATAAGAACAGCATGACGGTGTGTTCGAGTCTCTCAAATTTTCGCAATCATGAAGTGAAACATCTTCGGGTTGTGAGGTTAAGCGACTAAGCGTACACGGTGGATGCCCTGGCAGTCAGAGGCGATGAAGGACGTGCTAATCTGCGATAAGCGTCGGTAAGGTGATATGAACCGTTATAACCGACGATTTCCGAATGGGGAAACCCAGTGTGTTTCGACACACTATCGTTAAGTGAATACATAGCTTAACGAAGCGAACCGGGGGAACTGAAACATCTAAGTACCCCGAGGAAAAGAAATCAACCGAGATTCCCCCAGTAGCGGCGAGCGAACGGGGAGGAGCCCAGAGTCTGAATCAGTTTGTGTGTTAGTGGAAGCGTCTGGAAAGTCGCAGGGTACAGGGTGATACTCCCGTACACAAAAACGCACAGGCTGTGAACTCGAAGAGTAGGGCGGGACACGTGGTATCCTGTCTGAATATGGGGGGACCATCCTCCAAGGCTAAATACTCCTGACTGACCGATAGTGAACCAGTACCGTGAGGGAAAGGCGAAAAGAACCCCGGCGAGGGGAGTGAAACAGAACCTGAAACCGTGTACGTACAAGCAGTAGGAGCCCACTTGTTGGGTGACTGCGTACCTTTTGTATAATGGGTCAGCGACTTATATTCTGTAGCAAGGTTAACCGTATAGGGGAGCCGCAGGGAAACCGAGTCTTAACTGGGCGTTAAGTTGCAGGGTATAGACCCGAAACCCGGTGATCTAGCCATGGGCAGGTTGAAGGTTGGGTAACACTAACTGGAGGACCGAACCGACTAATGTTGAAAAATTAGCGGATGACTTGTGGCTGGGGGTGAAAGGCCAATCAAACCGGGAGATAGCTGGTTCTCCCCGAAAGCTATTTAGGTAGCGCCTCGTGAACTCATCTTCGGGGGTAGAGCACTGTTTCGGCTAGGGGGTCATCCCGACTTACCAACCCGATGCAAACTACGAATACCGAAGAATGTTATCACGGGAGACACACGGCGGGTGCTAACGTCCGTCGTGAAGAGGGAAACAACCCAGACCGCCAGCTAAGGTCCCAAAGTCATGGTTAAGTGGGAAACGATGTGGGAAGGCACAGACAGCCAGGATGTTGGCTTAGAAGCAGCCATCATTTAAAGAAAGCGTAATAGCTCACTGGTCGAGTCGGCCTGCGCGGAAGATGTAACGGGGCTAAACCATGCACCGAAGCTGCGGCAGCGACGCTTATGCGTTGTTGGGTAGGGGAGCGTTCTGTAAGCCGTTGAAGGTGGCCTGTGAGGGTTGCTGGAGGTATCAGAAGTGCGAATGCTGACATAAGTAACGATAAAGCGGGTGAAAAGCCCGCTCGCCGGAAGACCAAGGGTTCCTGTCCAACGTTAATCGGGGCAGGGTGAGTCGACCCCTAAGGCGAGGCCGAAAGGCGTAGTCGATGGGAAACAGGTTAATATTCCTGTACTCGGTGTTACTGCGAAGGGGGACGGAGAAGGCTATGTTAGCCGGGCGACGGTTGTCCCGGTTTAAGCATGTAGGCGGATGTTCCAGGTAAATCCGGAACGTTATTCAACGCTGAGGTGTGATGACGAGGCACTACGGTGCTGAAGTAACAAATGCCCTGCTTCCAGGAAAAGCCTCTAAGCATCAGGTAACATCAAATCGTACCCCAAACCGACACAGGTGGTCAGGTAGAGAATACCAAGGCGCTTGAGAGAACTCGGGTGAAGGAACTAGGCAAAATGGTGCCGTAACTTCGGGAGAAGGCACGCTGATGGTAGGTGAAGTGACTTGCTCATGGAGCTGAAATCAGTCGAAGATACCAGCTGGCTGCAACTGTTTATTAAAAACACAGCACTGTGCAAACACGAAAGTGGACGTATACGGTGTGACGCCTGCCCGGTGCCGGAAGGTTAATTGATGGGGTTATCCTCGCGGAGAAGCTCTTGATCGAAGCCCCGGTAAACGGCGGCCGTAACTATAACGGTCCTAAGGTAGCGAAATTCCTTGTCGGGTAAGTTCCGACCTGCACGAATGGCGTAATGATGGCCAGGCTGTCTCCACCCGAGACTCAGTGAAATTGAACTCGCTGTGAAGATGCAGTGTACCCGCGGCAAGACGGAAAGACCCCGTGAACCTTTACTATAGCTTGACACTGAACACTGGTCCTTGATGTGTAGGATAGGTGGGAGGCTTTGAAGTGTGGACGCCAGTCTGCATGGAGCCATCCTTGAAATACCACCCTTTAATGGCTGGTGTTCTAACGTGGACCCGTAATCCGGGTTGCGGACAGTGTCTGGTGGGTAGTTTGACTGGGGCGGTCTCCTCCTAAAGAGTAACGGAGGAGCACGAAGGTTAGCTAATCCTGGTCGGACATCAGGAGGTTAGTGCAATGGCATAAGCTAGCTTGACTGCGAGCGTGACGGCGCGAGCAGGTGCGAAAGCAGGTCATAGTGATCCGGTGGTTCTGAATGGAAGGGCCATCGCTCAACGGATAAAAGGTACTCCGGGGATAACAGGCTGATACCGCCCAAGAGTTCATATCGACGGCGGTGTTTGGCACCTCGATGTCGGCTCATCACATCCTGGGGCTGAAGTAGGTCCCAAGGGTATGGCTGTTCGCCATTTAAAGTGGTACGCGAGCTGGGTTTAGAACGTCGTGAGACAGTTCGGTCCCTATCTGCCGTGGGCGCTGGAGAATTGAGGGGGCTGCTCCTAGTACGAGAGGACCGGAGTGGACGCATCACTGGTGTTCGGGTTGTCATGCCAATGGCATTGCCCGGTAGCTAAATGCGGAAGAGATAAGTGCTGAAAGCATCTAAGCACGAAACTTGCCCCGAGATGAGTTCTCCCTGACTCCTTGAGAGTCCTGAAGGAACGTTGAAGACGACGACGTTGATAGGCCGGGTGTGTAAGCGTAGCGATACGTTGAGCTAACCGGTACTAATGAACCGTGAGGCTTAACCTTACAACGCCGAAGATGTTTTGGCGGATTTGAGAGAATTTCAGCTTGATACAGATTAAACAGAATTTGCCTGGCGGCAATAGCGCGGTGGTCCCACCTGACCCCATGCCGAACTCAGAAGTGAAACGCCGTAGCGCCGATGGTAGTGTGGGGTCTCCCCATGTGAGAGTAGGGAACTGCCAGGCATTAATTAAGTGAAGAGCCCATCCTGACGGATGGGCTTTTTGCGTTTTTATGGTATTTAAAAAAACCGGATATCAGCTTTGCCTCATCCGGCCTTGTAGATTACTCGTGCACCAAATTGAGCAACGGATACGGTTTTCCCAGATCGTCCGTCTCTGAACGCCCCGTCACCTTGAAGCCCATCTTCTTATAAAATCCAACCGCCTGTTCATTCTGCTCGTTGACGTTGGTCGTCAGTTTCGATGATAGCGTCAGCGCATGGTTGATCAGTAATTTCCCCACGCCACAGCCGCGGACATCGGGATCGACGAACAACGCGTCCATATGTTCACCAGTAAGAAGCATAAAGGCGATAGGCTCATCTTTCTCCGTCACCGCTACCCACAGTGGTGCTTCGGGCAAAAATGATCTCACTAACTCTTCCAGCTCTACCCTATACTCCTTCGACAGGAAATTGTGCGTTGCATCGACCGAACGACACCAGATCGCAATGAGTTTTTCCCCTTCGTCATGCCGTGAACGGCGGATGTTAATAACCATATGTTCTCCTTTTATTCGTTCTTATATTCTAACTCAAATATCTCCGTGAAACTTTCTCACCCTGAACATGCAGGCTCGACATTCTCCTGATTTCTGGGTATCTTCAGCTGTCTGGATGTCTAAACGTTTATACGTATGCTATGAGGTAATCAAGTTATGCCAATTCGGGTGCAGGACGAGCTACCGGCCGTCAGTTTCTTGCGTGATGAAAACGTCTTTGTGATGACGACAACTCGCGCGACAACTCAGGAAATTCGCCCGCTGAAGGTGCTCATCCTCAACCTGATGCCGAAGAAAATCGAGACTGAGAACCAGTTCCTACGCCTGCTATCGAACTCACCGTTACAGCTTGATATTCAACTGCTGCGCATTGATGCCAGGGAATCACGTAACACGCCGATGGAGCATCTGAATAACTTTTACTGTAATTTCGAGGAGATCTGCGATCAAAACTTTGATGGGCTAATTGTTACCGGTGCCCCGTTGGGGCTGGTTGAGTTCAATGATGTCGCCTACTGGCCACAGATTAAACAGGTCCTTGAATGGGCCAAAGATCACGTTACCTCGACGCTTTTTGTCTGTTGGGCGGTACAGGCCGCCCTCAATATTCTCTACGGCATCCCAAAACAGACTCGTTCCGAAAAGATTTCAGGTGTATACGAACACCATATCCTGCAACCACATGCCCTATTGACTCGCGGTTTTGATGATAGCTTCCTTGCTCCACACTCACGCTATGCTGACTTTCCGGCGGTATTGATTCGTGACTACACTGATTTAGAGATTCTGGCGGAGACGGAAGAGGGAGATGCCTACCTGTTTGCCAGTAAAGATAAGCGTATTGCCTTCGTGACCGGCCATCCAGAGTATGATGCGAATACCCTCGCCAGCGAGTTTTTCCGCGATGTTGAAGCTGGCCTCGATCCACAGGTCCCGCACAATTATTTCCCACAAAACGATCCGCAGAACAAACCACGAGCCAGCTGGCGAAGTCATGGTAATTTACTGTTTATCAACTGGCTCAACTATTACGTTTACCAGATCACGCCATACGATCTACGCCATATGAATCCGACGCTGGATTAATCTTCTACATAACACGATCCTAAAGCGTTTCAGCATTTTGCCTCTGGCACCTTCGGGTGCCTTTTTTGTTTTCGAAATCTGCTTCATGTTGTAATTTATTTTTAATTTTATTGTTATCAATAAGTTAATTGATATTTAAATTAAAAATGGAAATTGTTTTTGATTTTGTGATTTAATTGCGTAATCTTAATTGTGCTGAACGAAAACTACACAACGATCTTACGTTCGCGCCAACTGGATCAACCAAGAGGAGCAGCACAATGACGCAGCAGGCGACAATCACTGATGAACTGACTTTCAGTC
Source organism: Klebsiella sp. MISC125 (assembly GCF_051131775.1). Taxonomy (NCBI): domain Bacteria; kingdom Pseudomonadati; phylum Pseudomonadota; class Gammaproteobacteria; order Enterobacterales; family Enterobacteriaceae; genus Klebsiella; species Klebsiella sp. MISC125. The sequence goes on along the minus strand of NZ_CP180448.1, from coordinate 5,857,322 downwards.
AGCCCTACGGCGAACAGGAAAAGCAAATCTTAACGCCTGAGGCGGTGGAATTCCTGAGCGAACTGGTGAGCCGTTTTACGCCTGAGCGCAATAAACTGCTGACGGCACGAATCCAGCAACAGAAGGCAATTGATGATGGAAAGCTTCCTGATTTTATTTCGGAAACAGCTTCCATTCGTAATGGTGACTGGAAAATTCGCGGCATTCCTGAAGACTTACAGGATCGCAGGGTAGAAATTACCGGCCCGGTTGAGCGCAAGATGGTCATCAACGCGCTCAATGCGAACGTGAAAGTCTTTATGGCCGATTTTGAAGACTCGCTGGCACCCGAATGGAGCAAAGTCATTGATGGGCAAATTAACCTGCGTGATGCGGTAAACGGCACTATTAGTTACACCAACGAGGCTGGCAAGATTTACCAGCTTAAGCCGGACCCGGCATTACTTATTTGTCGTGTACGCGGCCTGCATTTGCCGGAAAAACACGTGACATGGCGTGGGGATGCTATTCCCGGCAGCCTGTTCGATTTTGCTCTCTATTTCTTCCACAACTACAAGGCGTTGCTGGCAAAAGATAGCGGTCCTTATTTCTATCTGCCGAAGACTCAGGCCTGGCAGGAGGCCGCGTGGTGGAGTGAAGTCTTTAGCTTCACTGAAGACCGCTTTGAGCTTCCGCGCGGCACCATCAAAGCCACTCTACTGATTGAAACGCTGCCGGCCGTCTTCCAGATGGATGAGATCCTGCACGCGCTGCGTGACCATATAGTGGGTCTGAACTGCGGGCGCTGGGACTACATTTTCAGCTATATCAAAACCCTGAAGAACCACCCGGATCGCGTGCTGCCGGACCGACAGGTCGTGACAATGGACAAACCTTTCCTCAGCGCCTACTCGCGATTGCTGATTAAAACCTGCCACAAGCGCGGTGCGTTTGCGATGGGCGGCATGGCGGCATTTATTCCGAGCAAAGATGCTGAGCGAAATAATCAGGTACTGAATAAGGTAAAAGCCGACAAATCGCTGGAAGCCAATAACGGCCACGATGGCACCTGGATCGCCCATCCGGGGCTGGCGGATACCGCAATGGCCGTCTTTAACGGCGTGCTGGGCGAGAATAAAAACCAGTTGTTCGTCACCCGTGATGACGATGCGCCAATTACCGCCGAGCAACTGCTGGCTCCTTGTGAAGGCGAACGAACTGAAGAAGGCATGCGCGCCAATATTCGCGTGGCGGTGCAGTACATCGAAGCATGGATCTCCGGCAACGGCTGCGTGCCGATTTACGGTCTGATGGAAGATGCGGCCACTGCCGAAATCTCCCGTACTTCCATTTGGCAGTGGATCCACCACCAGAAGACGCTCAGCGACGGCAAACCGGTGACCAAAGCGCTGTTCCGTCAGTGGCTGGCTGAAGAGATGCGGGTGATTCAGGACGAACTTGGCGAGCACCGTTACAGCAGCGGGCGTTTTGATGAAGCCGCCCGCCTGATGGAACAAATCACCACTTCTGACGAATTAATCGACTTCCTGACTCTGCCGGGCTACCGCCTGCTGGCCTAATTCACCACATAACAATATGGAGCATCTGCACATGAAAACTCGTACCCAACAAATCGAAGAATTAAATAAAGAGTGGACGAACCCGCGCTGGGAAGGCATTACCCGCCCATACAGCGCTGAAGACGTGGTGAAATTACGCGGCTCAGTCAATCCGGAATGCACCCTGGCTCAGCTGGGCGCGGCGAAGATGTGGCGGCTGCTGCACGGTGAAGCGAAAAAAGGCTATATCAACAGTCTCGGCGCGCTGACCGGCGGGCAGGCGTTGCAGCAGGCGAAAGCGGGTATTGAGGCCATTTATCTTTCTGGCTGGCAGGTTGCGGCGGACGCCAACCTGGCGTCCAGCATGTACCCGGATCAATCGCTCTATCCGGCGAACTCGGTACCGGCCGTTGTCGATCGGATCAACAACACTTTCCGCCGCGCGGATCAGATCCAGTGGTCTGCCGGTATTGAGCCGAACGATCCGCGTTACACCGATTATTTCCTGCCGATCGTCGCCGATGCGGAAGCAGGATTTGGCGGCGTACTCAACGCGTTTGAGTTGATGAAATCGATGATTGAGGCCGGTGCAGCGGCCGTTCACTTCGAAGATCAGCTGGCCTCGGTGAAGAAATGCGGTCATATGGGCGGCAAAGTGCTGGTGCCGACCCAGGAAGCCATTCAGAAACTGGTTGCCGCGCGCCTGGCGGCCGACGTCATGGGTGTCCCGACGCTGGTTATTGCTCGCACTGATGCTGATGCGGCGGATTTAATTACGTCAGACTGCGACCCTTACGATCGCGAATTTATCACTGGCGACCGTACCAGCGAAGGTTTCTTCCGTACCCACGCGGGTATCGAACAGGCGATCAGTCGCGGGCTGGCCTACGCACCGTATGCTGACCTGGTGTGGTGCGAAACCTCTACCCCGGACCTTGAGCTGGCGAAACGCTTTGCCGATGCGATTCACGCCAAATATCCGGGTAAGCTGCTGGCTTACAACTGCTCGCCGTCCTTTAACTGGCAGAAAAAACTGGATGATAAAACCATCGCCAGCTTCCAGCAGCAGCTGGCGGATATGGGCTACAAGTATCAGTTCATCACCCTGGCCGGTATTCACAGCATGTGGTTCAACATGTTCGACCTGGCGCACGCTTACGCTCAGGGCGAAGGCATGAAGCACTACGTTGAGAAGGTCCAGCAGCCGGAGTTTGCGGCGGCTAAAGATGGCTACACTTTTGTCTCTCATCAGCAGGAAGTCGGCACCGGCTACTTCGATAAGGTGACCACTATTATTCAGGGTGGGGCCTCGTCGGTCACGGCGTTAACCGGTTCAACAGAAGAAGAGCAGTTCTGATGATTTCCCCCTCTCCCTCGCTCCGGGGGGAGAGGGATGGGTGAGGGGGAAGATATGACGCGTGGCCTGGAATTATTGATTGCTCAGACTATCTTGCAGGGTTTTGACGCCCAGTACGGGCGTTTTCTTGAAGTCACTTCCGGTGCCCAGCAGCGCTTCGAACAGGCTGACTGGCATGCCGTCCAGCAGGCAATGAAACAGCGCATTCATCTCTATGATCACCATGTCGGTCTGGTTGTCGAACAGCTGCGCTGCATTACCGATGGCAAAAATACCGATGCTGATTTTTTGCTGCGGGTGAAAGAGCACTACACCCACTTGTTGCCGGATTACCCTCGCTTCGAAATTGCGGAGAGCTTTTTCAATTCCGTCTATTGTCGGTTGTTTGACCACCGCTCGCTGACTCCCGAGCGGCTTTTTATTTTCAGTTCACAGCCCGAGCGCCGTTTGCGCTCTATCCCGCGCCCGCTGGCAAAAGATTTCTTCCCCGATCGGGGCTGGGACACCTTATTACGCAAGGTGTTATCCGATCTCCCTCTGCGTCTACCGTGGCAAAACCGGGCACGTGATATCGGCTATATCACCGCTTGTTTGCAGGAGGCGCTTGGCAGCGAACTGCTCTCCCGGTCGCATTTGCAGGTAGCGAACGAACTGTTTTATCGCAATAAAGCTGCCTGGTTGGTGGGTAAACTCGTCACGCCAATGACGACGCTGCCTTTCCTGCTGCCAATTCATCGTACCGACGAAGGCGAGCTGTTTGTCGATGCCTGCCTGACGACGCATGCCGAAGCGAGTATCGTTTTTGGCTTCGCCCGCTCCTATTTTATGGTTTACGCGCCGCTGCCCGGCGCGCTGGTCGAATGGCTGCGCGATATCCTGCCGGGTAAAACCACCGCCGAACTGTATATGGCGATTGGCTGTCAGAAGCATGCGAAAACCGAAAGCTATCGCGAATACCTGCACTATATCTCCCGCAGCGATGAGCAATTTATCGAAGCGCCGGGCATTCGCGGGATGGTGATGTTGGTATTCACCTTGCCGGGATTTGACCGGGTATTTAAGGTAATCAAAGACAATTTTGCGCCGCAAAAAGAGATGACCGCCGCCCACGTGCGCGCTTGCTATCAGTTGGTTAAAGAGCACGACCGCGTGGGAAGAATGGCGGATACCCAGGAGTTTGAAAATTTTGTGCTGGAGAAACGGCAAATTGCGCCTGAACTCATGACCCTGTTACAAACCGAGGCTGGAGCAAAAATCACCGATCTCGGGGAGCGGATTGTCATCAGCCATCTCTATATTGAGCGGCGGATGGTGCCGTTGAATATCTGGCTGGAGCAGGTGGACGGTCAGGCGTTGCGCGATGCGGTAGAGGAGTATGGGAACGCCATTCGTCAACTGGCCGCCGCTAATATTTTCCCCGGCGATATGCTATTTAAGAACTTTGGCGTCACGCGCCACGGCCGGGTGGTGTTCTACGATTATGATGAAATTTGCTATATGACCGAAGTGAATTTCCGCGAAATACCGCCTGCACGTTATCCGGAAGACGAGCTGGCCAGCGAGCCCTGGTATAGCGTTTCGCCGGGGGATGTCTTTCCAGAGGAGTTTCGCCACTGGCTGTGCGCTGACCGGCGCATCGGGCCGCTATTTGAAGAGATGCATGCCGACCTGCTGCGTGCTGATTACTGGCGGGCGCTGCAAACGCGGATTCGAGAGGGCCACGTGGAGGACGTCTACGCCTATCGCCGCCGCCAGCGCTTTTGCGTGCGCTACGACAACCTACAGCAGGCGGGTTAAGCAAATGGCCTGGTTCAGGCCACTTCAATAACGGCGAATTCTTCGTACACCAGCTCCATATCCGGCGCCCAAGTGCCTTCGCGCTCAAAAAACGTCTGATGCGCAGATTGCCAGTAAGCCAGGCTCAAATCACCTTCGCCTTCCTGCGCGGCCAGTTCCGCGCTCATTTCGTTAAAACGTATCAACCTGAGCGCCAGGGTGCGTATGACGCATACGGCTTTACCTTTTCCGTCCAGCACAATGTGATATGCCCCAGGCGTCACGGGCGGCAGCTCTTGCTGATAGCTGGCAAGCGAGCCGCAGGTGCCGCGCTTTTTCCCGGCGACGACCAGGGCTGCCAGCTCGTCGGCGAGCTCCGGTGAATCACCGAAAGACCAGCAGAAAGCAGAAGGGTATTTATCTTGCCAGTATGATTTCAGATCGCTCATTTATCGCACTCCTCCATACGCCAGCGTCACTTCTTTCGCCGCCTTAATCGCCAGCGCCCCCAGTTCGGTAACGCGATCGTCGGTAATGCGCGAAATCGGCCCGGAGATAGAAATCGCGGCGAACGGCTCGCGGTGTTCATCATAAATACACGATGCCACGCAGCGCAGGCCAAGCGCGTGTTCTTCATCATCAAACGAATAGCCGCGTTTACGCGTCTGGGCCAAATCTTCTTTCAGATGCACCGGCGACACCAGCGTGGCGTGAGTATAAGCATGCAGGCCTTTACGATGCAGCAGGCTGGTCACTTGCTCTTCACTCAACTGCGACAGAAACGCTTTTCCCGCGCCGGAAGCGTGCATCGGCAGCTTGCCGCCAATTGGCGCCGACATACGCATCAGTTGGGTACACTGTACCTGGTCGATGATAATCGCCTGATGGTCGCCCTGGTCCAGCACCGCGAGGTTTACCGTCTCGCCGGAATCTTCCATCAGTTGGCGCAGAATCGGATGGACGATCGCCAGCAGGTTACGGCTTTGCAGGAAACTGCTGCCGACAACAAATGCATGCGCCCCCACCGACCAGTGTCCCAGCTCGCCGACCTGGCGAACAAAGCCCAACTGTTGCATGGTGGTCAGCAGGCGGTGAGTGGTCGAATTAGGTAAACCGGCCTGCTGGGCCAGCTCAGTCAGCGCGACGCTGCCATGAGATTCAGAAATCCATTCGAGTAGCTTCAGGCCACGTGTCAGGGACTGAACTTGTCCGCCAGCCGGAGCGGCGGCGGGTGAGGCAGGTTTTCTGCCGCGTTTTGCAGGAACGGGGGTAGCCATCGCGGACTCCTTTTTCTGTATCGTGGAAATGATTTTCGTTTTATTTGGCGATAATGCAATCACTACCAGACTGATCGGATGAGTGAAGCTGAACATGTCTCATGTTGCCGTTGTTTTCTTTTCCACCCTCCAGGTTTATGCCAGTATGGTCTGTTGAGTTTTTTCGGTCTGATTGAGCGTTGTCGGGAGCGAGTGTGAGCAGCAAAGTTGAGCAACTGCATCAGCAGTTAAAAGAACGTATTTTGGTTCTGGACGGAGGCATGGGCACCATGATCCAGAGCTATCGTCTGAGCGAGCAGGACTTTCGTGGCGATCGCTTTGCCGACTGGCCGTGCGATCTGAAGGGCAACAACGACCTGCTGGTTCTCAGCAAGCCGGAGGTGATAACCGCGATCCACGATGCCTACTTTGCGGCCGGGGCGGATATCATTGAAACCAATACCTTTAACTCGACGACCATCGCGATGGCGGATTACCAGATGGAATCCCTGTCGGCGGAGATCAACTTTGCGGCGGCGAAACTGGCCCGCGCCAGCGCCGATGCCTGGACCGCCCGCACGCCGGAAAAACCGCGCTACGTCGCAGGCGTTCTCGGCCCGACTAACCGCACCGCGTCTATTTCTCCGGACGTCAACGACCCGGCCTTTCGCAATATCACTTTCGACGGGCTGGTGGCGGCCTATCGCGAATCCACCAAAGCGCTGGTGGAGGGCGGCAGTGACCTGATCCTGATTGAAACCGTCTTCGATACCCTTAACGCCAAAGCGGCGATTTTTGCGGTGAAGGAAGAGTTTGAAGCGCTGGGCGTGGATCTGCCTATTATGATCTCCGGCACCATCACCGACGCCTCCGGGCGTACGCTTTCCGGCCAGACCACTGAAGCCTTCTATAACTCACTGCGCCACGCCGATGCGCTGACCTTTGGTCTCAACTGTGCGTTAGGCCCGGATGAACTGCGTCAGTACGTGCAGGAGCTGTCGCGCATTGCCGAATGCTACGTCACCGCGCACCCGAACGCCGGGCTGCCGAACGCTTTTGGTGAATACGACCTGGACGCCGACAATATGGCGGCGCAAATCCGTGAATGGGCAGAGGCTGGCTTCCTGAATATCGTTGGCGGCTGCTGCGGCACCACGCCGGAACATATCGCCGCCATGAGCCGCGCCGTTGAAGGGCTGACGCCGCGCCAGTTGCCGGAACTGCCGGTTGCCTGCCGTCTCGCAGGCCTTGAGCCGCTGAATATCGGCGACGACAGCCTGTTCGTTAACGTTGGCGAGCGTACCAACGTGACCGGCTCAGCAAAATTTAAACGCCTGATTAAAGAAGAAAAATACAACGAAGCGCTGGACGTTGCCCGCCAGCAGGTGGAAAGCGGTGCGCAGATTATCGATATCAACATGGATGAGGGGATGCTCGACGCCGAAGCGGCGATGGTGCGATTCCTCAACCTGATCGCCGGTGAGCCGGATATTGCCCGCGTACCGATTATGATTGACTCCTCAAAGTGGGAGGTCATTGAGAAAGGGCTGAAATGCATTCAGGGCAAAGGCATCGTCAACTCCATCTCGATGAAAGAGGGCGTTGAGCCGTTTATCCATCATGCCAAAAAAGTGCGCCGCTACGGTGCTGCCATGGTAGTGATGGCTTTTGATGAACAGGGCCAGGCCGATACCCGGGCGCGCAAAATTGAGATTTGCCGCCGGGCGTACAAGATTCTCACCGAAGAAGTGGGCTTCCCGCCGGAAGACATCATTTTTGACCCGAATATTTTCGCCGTGGCAACCGGCATTGAAGAGCACAACAACTACGCCCAGGACTTTATCGGTGCCTGTGAAGACATCAAACGCGAGCTGCCGCATGCGCTAATTTCCGGCGGCGTCTCCAACGTCTCTTTCTCGTTCCGCGGCAACGACCCGGTACGCGAAGCGATTCACGCAGTATTCCTCTACTACGCCATCCGTAACGGCATGGACATGGGCATCGTCAACGCCGGTCAGCTGGCGATTTACGACGACCTGCCCGCCGAGCTGCGCGATGCGGTTGAAGATGTGATTCTGAACCGCCGCGATGATGGCACTGAACGTCTGCTGGATCTGGCGGAGAAATATCGCGGTAGCAAATCCGACGAAAGCGCCAACATCCAGCAGGCTGAATGGCGTTCGTGGGAAGTGAAAAAGCGTCTCGAATATTCGCTGGTCAAAGGCATTACCGAATTTATCGAGCTGGATACCGAAGAAGCCCGTCAGCAGGCCGCGCGCCCTATCGAGGTCATCGAAGGGCCGCTGATGGACGGTATGAACGTAGTTGGCGATCTGTTTGGTGAAGGGAAAATGTTCCTGCCGCAGGTGGTGAAATCTGCCCGCGTGATGAAGCAGGCGGTGGCTTATCTTGAACCGTATATCGAAGCCAGCAAAGAGAAAGGCTCCAGCAACGGCAAGATGGTCATTGCGACCGTGAAGGGCGATGTTCATGACATCGGTAAAAATATCGTTGGGGTTGTACTGCAATGTAACAACTACGAAATCGTCGATCTTGGCGTGATGGTCCCCGCAGAGAAAATCCTCCGAACGGCGAGAGAAGTGAATGCTGATCTGATTGGCCTTTCCGGACTGATTACTCCGTCGCTGGACGAAATGGTCAACGTGGCGAAAGAGATGGAACGCCAGGGCTTTACCATTCCGCTGCTGATCGGCGGCGCGACGACTTCGAAAGCGCATACAGCAGTGAAAATCGAGCAGAACTACAGTGGCCCGACGGTCTACGTGCAGAACGCCTCGCGCACCGTAGGTATTGTTGCCGCGCTACTGTCTGATACTCAGCACGATGATTTTGTTGCCCGCACGCGTAAAGAGTATGAAACCGTGCGTATCCAGCACGCGCGCAAAAAGCCGCGTACGCCGCCGGTCACGCTGGAGGCTGCGCGCGATAACGATCTGGCCTTTGACTGGGAAAACTATACCCCGCCGGTGGCCCATCGTCTGGGCGTGCAGGAGGTTGAAGCCAGTATCGAAACCCTGCGTAACTATATCGACTGGACGCCGTTCTTTATGACCTGGTCGCTGGCCGGGAAATATCCGCGCATTCTGGAAGATGAAGTGGTCGGCGTTGAGGCGCAGCGTCTGTTCAAAGATGCCAACTATCTGTTGGATAAGCTGAGTGCTGAAAAATCTCTTAACCCGCGCGGCGTGGTGGGGCTGTTCCCGGCAAACCGCGTCGGCGACGATGTGGAAATTTATCGCGATGAAACCCGCACTCACGTGCTGACCGTGGGCCATCATTTGCGCCAGCAGACCGAGAAAGTCGGCTTTGCAAACTACTGTCTGGCGGATTTTGTCGCCCCGAAATTGTCAGGGAAAGCGGACTACATCGGCGCGTTCGCGGTAACCGGCGGTCTTGAAGAGGATGCGCTGGCCGATGCTTACGAGGCGCAGCACGATGACTACAACAAGATCATGGTGAAGGCGATTGCCGACCGTCTGGCGGAAGCCTTTGCTGAATATCTGCATGAGCGCGTGCGTAAAGTGTACTGGGGTTATGCGGCGAACGAGAACCTCAGCAACGAGGAACTCATCCGCGAAAACTACCAGGGGATCCGCCCGGCACCCGGTTATCCTGCCTGCCCGGAGCACACCGAAAAGGCGACCATCTGGGAACTGCTGGAAGTGGAGAAACACACCGGTATGAAGCTGACCGAATCCTTCGCCATGTGGCCCGGAGCCTCGGTTTCCGGCTGGTACTTCAGCCATCCGGACAGCAAGTATTTCGCGGTAGCGCAAATTCAGCGCGATCAGGTGGAGGACTACGCGTTGCGTAAAGGGATGAGCGTGGCGGAAGTTGAACGCTGGTTAGCGCCGAATTTGGGATATGACGCGGACTAATTGGTATTGCCGGGGCGTTTAGCGCCCCGGCTTTGCAAATAGTTGCTCAATGGATTGGGTTGGGTAAAACAGCGCGTTGTTGTTGTTACCGCTTAAAGGAATAAACCCCAGGCTAATGTAAAATTCTCTGGCCTTTTCATTGATTGCCTCAACAAAAAGTCCATAAATACCCACGGCGTGTGAGGCGTGATAGACGACGTTCATCGCATGAGCTACTAGCGTAGAACCCCATCCAGCACCTTGTAGCGATTTGTCTACCGCCAGTCTGCCGAGCATGACGCAGGGAACATTTTGATAAATGACTTTCTTCTGCTGTGAACGTGACGGCAGCGTCGCTTTTTCAAAACTGCTGCCTGACAGCGTGTAATAGCCGAGAATTTTAGAGGCGGGCGAGACCGTCCTGAGCACGTATCCCCTTAATATTTTGCCATCATGTTGCCTTCTCAGATGTGCAGTCAGAAAGGTGTTTAACGTGGTATCGCCGCAGTCAAATTCATCCATGCTATAGAGAAGGTTATCAGATAGCATCTCTATACGAAGTTCATCCATGTTTTATTCCATATCACGCAGACGTCGGGCCGCTTGCCGTAACCGCTCGTTAGGTTCAGGCGGATTACTGATGGCTTCCATTACCTGATTCCAGGACTCCTCGTTCAGCTGTAAGCGGCGATGCTGTTCAATGACCTCCGCTGCGTGCGCAGAAGCGCTGCTCACCATAAATTGGGTCATTGACTGGTTCGTGAGTGCGGCGGCTTCTTCAATCATGGACTTATCATCTGGGGTTAATCGCAGATCGATTCGTTGTTTTTTCAGTACGGTCATAACGTGTCTTTTAATCTAAATGTACGGTGATAATCCGTACATTTAAATGTAGTGATGTCGGTATGTTTTTTCAACAGTTATTTCTGCGGGGATTTGATGGTGCCATCAAACTGTCACCTTTCCTTACAACTAACAAGGCGCTCAATGAGCGCCCTGTCTCTTTATTGTGTTTAAACCCTTATACTGAAACAAGGTTTGCGGGCGCGGCTTGCCGGATGGCGGCGTAAACGCCTTATCTGGGCTACGGGAGAATCTTTTGTAGGCCTGATAAGCGCAGCGCCATCAGGCATGATGCCGATGCCTTGAGCCTCAGGAACCGATAAATATAAGGAGAAGCTGATTCCGTGTTAACTCTGCTACACCTGCTTTCTGCCGTCGCCCTGCTGGTGTGGGGCACCCATATTGTTCGCACCGGCGTGATGCGCGTCTACGGTGCACGCCTGCGAAGCGTTCTGAGCAGCAGCGTGGAGAAAAAGCCGCTCGCCTTCTGTGCGGGCATCGGTGTCACCGCGCTGGTCCAGAGCAGCAACGCCACCACCATGCTGGTCACCTCTTTTGTCGCTCAGGACCTGGTGGCGCTGGCTCCTGCGCTGGTAATGGTGCTGGGGGCGGACGTCGGTACCGCGCTGATGGCGAGGGTGCTGACCTTCGACCTGTCATGGCTTTCGCCGCTGCTGATTTTTATCGGCGTGATTTTTTTCCTTGGGCGCAAGCAAACGCGCGCAGGCCAGCTCGGACGCGTGGGGATTGGCCTGGGGCTGATTCTTCTCGCGCTGGAGCTGATCGTACAGGCGGTGCATCCCATCACCCAGGCCAACGGCGTGCAGGTGATTTTCGCCTCGTTGACCGGCGATATTATGCTGGATGCGCTGATTGGCGCGGTATTCGCGATCATCAGCTATTCAAGCCTGGCCGCGGTGCTGCTGACCGCCACGTTAACCTCGACCGGTGTGATTTCATTTCCGGTCGCGCTGTGCCTGGTGATTGGCGCTAACCTCGGCTCTGGGCTGCTGGCGATGCTCAATAACAGCGGGGCGAATGCCGCCGCGCGCCGCGTTGCGCTTGGCAGCCTGCTGTTTAAGCTGGTGGGTAGCCTGATTATCCTGCCGTTTGTTCATGTCCTGGCGGAGGTGATGCATAAGCTGCCGTTAGCGGAAGCTGAGCTGGTTATCTACTTCCACGTCTTCTACAACCTGATCCGCTGTATCGCCATGGTGCCGTTCGCTGAGCCGATGGCCCGTCTCTGTAAGCGTTTGATTCGCGACGAGCCGGAGCTGGACGCGCGACTGAAGCCGAAGCATCTCGATACTTCGGCGCTGGATACCCCCGCGCTGGCGCTGGCCAATGCCGCTCGCGAAACGCTGCGTATTGGCGATGCGATGGAGCAGATGCTGGAAGGCCTGCGCAAGATCATGCACGGTGAGTCGCGCGAGGAGAAAGAGCTACGGCGGATGGCGGATGACATCAACGTGCTTTATACCGCGATTAAGCTCTATCTGGCGCGGATGCCAAAAGAGGAGCTGGCGGAAGAGGAATCCCGCCGCTGGGCGGAGATCATCGAAATGGCGCTCAACCTGGAGCAGGCTTCGGATATTGTCGAGAGGATGGGCAGTGAAATCGCCGATAAATCTCTGGCTGCGCGCCGCGCTTTCTCCATGGAGGGGCTGAAGGAGCTGGATGGGCTGTACGATCAGTTACTGAGTAATCTACAGCTGGCGATGTCAGTCTTTTTCTCCGGTGACGTGCCGAGCGCCCGTCGTCTGCGGCGTAGTAAGCATCGTTTTCGCATTTTAAACCGTCGCTATTCGCATGCCCACGTTGACCGCCTGCATCAGCAAAACGTGCAGAGTATTGAAACCAGTACGCTGCATCTGGCGCTACTGGGTGACATGAAGCGTCTGAACTCGCTGTTCTGCTCGGTGGCCTATAGCGTGATGGAGCAGCCGGATGAGGACGATGAGCGGGATGATTATTAACCGGTGATGTCGCAAAAATCCCCGGTGGCGCTGCGCTGACCGGGCTACAGGTTCACAGCAGTCTGCGGTTTGGTCACCCGGACAAGGTGCGTCAAGCGCCGCCTCCGGGAAATTCCCCGGGTCGCGGCAGACGCCTTACCCGGGCTACAGGCCCGTGCGGTCTGGGGCTGGGTAGCCCGGACAGGCGCGTTGAGCGCCGCCTCCGGGAAAGTGAGATCAAGGGATCAGAAACGATGCCCTGCGTTAAGAGTTACCGCCTCTTCTCCAGCCCTGAACACCAGCGTCGGGTTCGGGCCGCCGAGGGTCGCGTGGCCCTGCGTCACCTGAATCCAGTTGCCTTCCGGCAAGCCGATAATTGTCAATTCCGGCGCAACCACCAGCAACTCACGAATGCGCTGTTCGCGGGTTTCGCCTTTATGGCCTTCCGGTAGGGCGTTGGTGAAATGCGGGTTAATCTGCAGCGGGAACAGCCCCAGCGCATCAAAGCCCTGAGGGTCGACAATCGGCATATCGTTAGTGGTGCGGATGGTCGGGCAAGCAAGGTTAGCCCCCGCGCTCCAGCCGACGTATAGCGCACCGCGCTTCACCACATCCACCATCGGCACCAGCAGGCCGCGCTCGCGGCACTCTTTCAGCAACTGGAAGGTATTACCGCCGCCAACGATAACTATCTCTGCGTTTTCAATCGCCGACACCGGGTCAGCCACGCTGTGAATTCCGGTAACCGCCACGCCCATGGGGCCAAAGACGGCGGCGGTTTTCGCAGTGTAATCGTCCCAGGTTTGCGTCACCCCGGCGAAAGGAATAAATACCGCAGAACGGCGACCGTTTAGCTGCCCGGCAATCGTCGGTAGCGCATGTTCCATCCAGGCTTTGCCCGGTAGCGTTGAGTTACTTAATAGCAGCAGTTCCATTATTTCTCCATTCAGCCAGATGATTCGTCGGCTGAGGATGTTAGCACAGCTTATCATTCTGCTTGCTGACGTGGCTCACGCTAAAATGAGCTTAACGCGGAAGATAAGCCGCCATAAACACCTCAACGGCGCGGGCTGTAACCTGCTGCACTTCTTCATCGCTAACGCGGTCCTGCTGGCGGAATAAAAACCGGTCCATCAGCTCTGCTTGCAACAACGCGCTCAAGTGCAGCGCCGTAATGCGCGGATCGGCATGGCGCAGCAAACCATTCTCCATGGCGAGAGATAAAAAATCGGCGATCAGCTGCTGAACGCGCAGGATGCCGCGCTGATAGATCAGATCGCCCAGCTTGTTGTTACCGGAACCGGCAATCGCCAGCCGCTGGTTGGATTGCACATCCGGAGAGTAGATAAAGTGTAAAAAGCGCTGACCAAACTGATTTAGCGCGAGCGTAATGTCGCCGCGCTCCAGCATTGATGGCTCCACCAGCTTGAGCACCGCGGAGAATTCTTCTTCGCACAGGCGCGACATCACTTCAAAAAATAACTCATCTTTCGAGGCAAAATGGTTATACAGCGTGGCCTTCGAGCCGCCGACGCGGGCGCAGATTTCCGCCATTGAGGCCCCTTCATAGCCCAGTTCGCGAAATACCTGCGTGGCCTCATCAAGGATATTTTGTCGTTTTACTTCGGTTCTGGTGCTTTTCATATTTGACGACCGGCTGAGAAAAGAAAGGGCTGTTCAATTTTATCACGACTCTGATACACTCCAAAACTGTACCGTACAGTACAGTTCAATATCAGGATAGACATAATTATGGAACAGGATGCCTTACCTTCATTTTTTACGCGCACTGCCTGTCGCAGAACGCTGATGCCGCTGGCAGTTGCGCTGTGGCTGGTCGGCTGTGCGCAGCTACCGGATGCACCGCCTAAGGCGGAACTCAAAGCCGTTGAAAGCTATGGGGCGAGTACGCTGCCGCTGAATGCGCAGGCGGTCTGGCCGACGCAGCAGTGGTGGCGCGGCTATGGAGACAGCCAGCTCAATACGCTTATTGACGAGGCGCTGGCAAACGCCCCCGATATGACCATTGCCGCCGCGCGTTTGCGCAGCGCCGAGGCCAGAGGCCAGCAGGCGCAATCGGCACTGCTGCCGCAGCTCAGCGCTTCGGCAACGGCCAGCCAGCAGCGTCAGTCCTACAACTATTTACTGCCGCGCGAAATGTCGCCCATTGGCTGGAAAGAGTATGGCCAGATGACGCTCGACCTTTCGTGGGATCTGGATTTCTGGGGTAAAAACCGCGCCTCGCTGGCGGCGGCGACTTCGGTAATTGAGGCGACCCGCGCGGAGCAGTATCAGGCGCAGCTGGAGCTGTCCGCCGCGGTCGCGATGGCGTATGCCGATCTGGCGCAATATTACGCCGAACGCGACAGCGTCGCGGAGGTAGTGGAGGCGCGGCGCAAAACCGCAGAGCTGTTTGATAAACGCTATCACAATGGTATGGAAACACGCTCGGCCTTGCATATTGCCCAGTCGCGGCTGGCCGCCGCGCAGGGCGAGCTACAGGTGCTTGATGAGCGTATCCAGCTTACGCGCTATCAGCTTGCAGAACTGCTGGGGGCCGGGCCGGATCGCGGGCTGGCCATCAAGCGGCCGCAAATTAATTTGCACAACGTGCGCGGACTGCCGGAACAGCTCCCCGTCAACCTGCTGGGTCGTCGCCCGGATATCGTCGCTGCCCGCCTGATGGCACAAGCGCAGGATAGTCAGGTTAGCGCTCATAAAGCGGCGTTTTACCCCAACATCAACCTGTCGGCATTTATCGGCTTCCAGGCGCTGGGGCTGGATAACCTCATCGAATCAGGATCGAAATTCGGCAACGCCGGACCGGCTATTTGGCTGCCTATCTTCAGCGGTGGTCGCCTGCGCGGTGAGCTGCGCGGCGCGATGGCTGAGTACGATATCGCCGCCGCCCGCTACAACGCTACCGTCACCCATGCGTTGCAGGAGGTGGCGAGCGCGGGGTTGAGCCAGAAAGCGCTAACGGCGCAGATTGCCAGCGCGCAGACGGCGGCAACCGAGGCCAGCGAGGCCTGGCGGGTGGTGAGCAAACGTTATGAAGGAGGCTTGGCGACGTACATCGATGTGCTGTACGCCCAGGATTCGGTACTGGAATGTCAGCGCCGACTTGCCGTGGTGCAGTCGCGCGCCTTCTCTGTTGATGTCGCGCTACAACGCGCGCTGGGTGGCGGCTACCAGCAGCCGCAGGATGAAGAAGCAAAAGGATCTGATGATGTCTAAAACCCCAAACGTAAGCCAACAACGACGTAAAGCACAGCTGATGCTGCTGGCTGGCGTAGTTATCATCGCCGGGGCGCTATCCGGTGGATACTGGTTTTTGTATGGCTCGCATTTTGTGGCCACCGATAACGCCTATGCGGCGGTGGAAATCACTCAGGTGACGCCGTCTATTGGCGGAACGGTCGGTGAAGTGCTGGTCAAGGATACGCAGACGGTGAAAAAGGGCGACCTGCTGGTGCGTATCGACCCCACCGATGCTCAACTGGCGAAGGCCCAGGCCGACGCGGAGCTGGAAAACACTATCCGGCGGGTGAAGGGCTATTTTACCACCGACAGCAACCTCCATTCGCAGATTCAGGCCCGTGAAGCCGATGAATTGCGGGCGGCGGCGCAGCTGGCGGTTGCGCAGGCAGATTTCTCCCGCGCCAGTATTGACCTGAAGCGGCGTAAAGCGCTGGTGTCTGACGGCGCGGTATCCGGCGACGAGCTGACGCAGGCGCAGAACGCCTGGGATAGCGCCAAAGCCCGGCTGGCGGCGGAGCAGGCGGCGGCCAGCCAGGCGAAAGCTAACCGAGCGTCGGCCCTTAGTGCGCGGGAAACTAACGCGGTGCGGATCAGTGATACCTCCGTGGACAACCATCCGGAAGTCGCGCTGGCTCGCGCGCGCCGCGATCAGGCCGCCGTCGATTTGGCGCGTACTGAAATTCGTGCGCCGGTCGAAGGTATTATTGCTAAACGTCAGGTTGAACCGGGGCAGCGCGTGCAGGCGGGGATGCCGCTGATGACCGTCGTGCCGGTCCATGAGATGTACGTTAACGCCAACTATAAAGAGGTGCAGCTAACCAACGTCCGCGTCGGCCAGCCTGTGGAGCTGCATGCCGATCTGTACGGCAGCTCCGTGACCTATCACGGCGTGGTGGAAGGCTTCTCCGGCGGCTCCGGCTCAGCGTTTTCAGCTATTCCAGCGCAGAACGCCACCGGCAACTGGATCAAGGTTGTTCAGCGTCTGCCGGTACGTATCAAGCTTGACCCGATCGAGCTGGATAAGCATCCGCTGAAGGTGGGGCTGTCAATGCACGCTGAAATCGACACCCGTGGACGCTGATGGGGGATGGTATGAATCAGTCTGTTGCAGAGCCGCAGATCCAGCCGTTAACCGGCGCTGCGCTGTGGCTCGCCGCCATTATCCTGGCGACGGCCAACTTTATCGCCGTGCTGAATATGACCATCGCCAACGTGGCGGTGCCGCATATTGCTGGCGCTCTGGGGGCCGCGAGCAGTCAGGGCACCTGGGTGATTACCGCCTATGCGGTGGGGGAGGCGATCACCGTGCCGCTGACCGGCTGGCTGGCGTCGCGCTTTGGTTCGGTGCGGGTGTTTATCACCTCGATGGTGCTGTTTGGCGTTTTCTCTATCATTTGTGGCATTTCCGGCTCCATTGGCATTCTGGTGGTGGCGAGGGTCTTCCAGGGGCTGAGCGGCGGCCCGCTGATGCCGCTGTCGCAGACGCTGCTGATGCGCATCTTCCCGCGTGAGAAGGTCTCTGCCGCGATTGGCCTGTGGTCGATGACGACGATGGTTGCGCCAGTGATTGGGCCGATCCTCGGCGGTTATCTTTGCGATGACTTCAGCTGGTCATGGGTCTTCTTCCTCAACGCGCCCATCGCTGGAATCAGCGCTTTCTTCGCCTGGAACCTGCTGAAGCGCTATACCGATAAGCTGTCGCGCAGCGGCATTGATATGGTTGGGTTGGTTCTGCTGGTGGTGTGGGTGGGCGCGCTGCAACTGATGCTGGATGAGGGGAAAAACCTCGACTGGTTCTCATCAAGCACCATTATCACTCTCTGCGTTGTGGCGGTAGTGGGGTTTATCGCCTTTCTTATCTGGGAGTGGCACGAGGAGACGCCAGTGGTGGACCTGCGGGTTTTCCGCCATCGCGGCTTTTCGGTCAGCGTACTGACCATCAGCCTGGCGTTTGCCGCCTTCTTTGGCGTTAACGTACTGACGCCGTTGTGGCTGCAAAACTTTATGGGCTACACCGCAACGCAAGCAGGGTTTGCCACCGCCTGGACCGGGGTCAGTTCTTTCCTCGTTGCGCCGCTGGTGGCGATGGCCGCTGGTCGTTTCGACCCGCGTAAGCTGGTGTTCTGGGGCGTGCTGTGGATGGGCGTGGTTTCATTTTGGCGCGCCATCGCCAACACCGATATGGCGTTCTGGGATGTGTCTATTCCGCTGCTGGTGCTCGGGTTCGCGCTGCCGTTCTTCTTTATCCCGACCACCACTCTGGCGCTGGCCAGCGTCGAGGAGCGGGAGATGGATTCCGCCGCCGGGCTGATGAACTTCCTCCGTACCCTCTCAGGCGCATTTGCTACTTCGCTGGTGACCACCGTCTGGGATAACCGTATCACCTATAACCACGCCGAGCTGGTGGGGATCGTGGACAGCGACGGCAGCGTGCGCGAGATGCTGACCCACAGCGGGATGCCGGTGGATGCGGTGAATCAGGCGATTGACGGTTTGATTGTCGGCCAGAGCTCGATGCTGGCGACCAACCAGATGATGATCGGTATCGGCATCGCATTTGTGATCGCCGCCAGCGTTATCTGGCTGGCGCCGCGCCCTTCACGCGTGGTGGAGGCCGGCGCAGGCGGACACTAAGTCTTATCTTTACGCTAAACCCCCGGCGCAGCGAGGCTGTTTACGTCGGGGGCTTAAATATCAAACCCCTTCTGCTTTAACTCTTTTCTGATAATTCGTTTAATCCAGGCGGCTAACGATTCGTCTCCATCTAAACGTTGTGCCTCTTCCATTGCCTTTCTCAGTTCCGGGTCCAGGCGAAACTGAAACGGTGGGTTTCCTCTTCTTTCATTCATGTGTGTTGACACCTAAATTACACTAGAGTAGTGTGAGCATGTGTGATGACACATTACTATCACATGCTAAAAATGACAACGCCCCGAAAGTGCAGCAACACGATCGGGGCGTCTGACCACCACATTATACGAGGTAATGCCATGGCTGCTGCTAATCGTACCACTAACGCCTGCCCCGAGTCTTTCTCCCCGATCCCCGAGGCTAATCTGCTCCATTTCCCGCTTGTCGACGCGATCCATCATCTCGATTTTAGTCCGTTAACTCCTGAAGAAAATCTGGCGCTCTCTTTTGGCTGCGAGGAGTGTCTGGCGGGGTTGTGCCACACGCTGCATTTTCTGGGTGACAGCCTTGTCACGATGGCTAACGAAGATCCGGTGCCTTTTTCCGCCGAAAGCGTATGTCAGTTAGGGCATAGCCTGGCCTGCATCAGCCAGTTGATTCCTGCGCTGGCGCTGCTGGAAGCGAAGGCAGATCGGCAAGTTTTTGCCAGCGACTCTCTGAATTAATCTGGAAAGCGCCTCGCAGACTGACTCTTCGGGGCGTGTTACCCGTCTGGAAATACGATAAGTTTGAGAGGAAGAAATGTTATCTGGAGAGCCTATTATGCAAAAAGATACGCGAGAAGAAGGGGCACCAGCGGATGAAGCGTCCGGGTGGCAATGGGAAAATCAGCGTTCGATTGATGCCATTAACCAGTGGGTGGCTGAAAATGGCTCATTTAGCGATTTTCAGCGATCATTTTAACTATGTCTTCCCGGTGGCGCTGCGCTGACCGGGCTACGGGTCCGTGCGGTCTGAGGTTTGGTAGCCCGGACAAGGCGCGTCAAGCGCCGCCTCCGGGACATTCCACGGATAGTTTACTGAGCGTTACCCTCACCGCAGCCCTTATGTCTTGACCTTCTCCGTTCCGGCGGAGAAGATCCCCGACTGATCATCGGGAGGTTACCGGTGAGCATCACCCAGCCCTGGAGCCCCTGAGCCCGCGGGAGAGATTATGCCCCGGTAACCTGTTTCCCTGTCGCCTCAAGACCGAACGGTATCCTGTGCCCTGAGCACCCACATATAAGGATGGTCCGGCGATAATATTCATAAGGTTACGGAGTACCATGATGAATCTTGTCCCTGTCGGCGTTGATATCGCCAAACTCAAATTCGACGTTGCTGTCCAGCTGCCAAACCAGAAGTACAAAACCAAAAAATTCGCCAATACCCCAGCCGGATGCCGCGAATTTCTGAACTGGCTCTCCCTTAAAAAGGGAGAGGGAGTACACCGTGCCTTTTCCGGGCTACCTGTTCCTTACCCTCTGGCAAACGCCGAGGCTTCGGCGACCAGCGCATCGTCAGGGCGTACGCCGGTGTAGAGCGCAAACTGCTCCACGGCCTGTAAGGCAATGACTTCCGCGCCGCTGATCACCTGCTTATCCAGCCGCTGTGCCAGCTTGATAAGCGGGGTTTCCGGCGGCAGGGCGACCACATCAAACACCACGCTGGCCTGTTCCACCATTGTCTGGCTGAAGGCCAGAGTTTCGCTTTCCGCGCCGCCCGCCATACCGAGCGGGGTGACGTTAACCAGAATATCCACCGGGATCCCTTCCGGTTTTGGCTGCCATTGAAAGCCATACTGCTTCGCCTGCGCCAGACCATTATCACGGTTACGGGCGGCGATAATCACGTCGCGGAACCCCGCATCGCGAAAGGCGGCGATCACCGCTTTACCCATCCCGCCGCTGCCCTGGATCATCACTTTGGCAGAGGAATCGAGCTGATTGCTGTCAATCAGGCTTTTCACCGCGATGTAGTCCGTGTTCAGCCCGGTCAACTTACCGTCGTCGTTGACAATGGTATTAACCGAGTCGATCACCTTCGCCGAAGGGTCGATAGCGTCGAGAAACGGCATGCAGCTCTCTTTAAACGGCATCGATACCGCGCAGCCGCGAATACCTAACGCGCGCACGCCTTTGACCGCCGCTTCAATATCCCTGGTCGTAAAGGCTTTATAGATGTAGTTCAGTCCCAGCTTTTCATACAGATAGTTATGAAATCGGGTGCCGAAGTTGCCCGGACGACCAGCCAGGGACATACACAGCAGCGTGTCGCGATTAATCATGAGTAATATCCTCCGCGTGGGCCAGCAGGTACTCTTCCGCCTCTTTTGACCAGATGCCGTGGTTGCGCTCCATAATCGCCGCCAGCTCCGGGTCGCTAATTTTCCCCAGCGGCGTGAGCGGAATGTTTTTCCCGGTGTAGACCAGCTTTTTACCGCCGCCAACCGCCGGTAAATCCAGGGTGGTGTCGCCCGCCGCATTAAGTCCCAGAATATGGGTCACCACTTTTGCAGTCTGGACTTTTTTCGCCTGCATCAGCGCTACGGCGGCGCGCATATCGTCGGTATTACCGCCGGAGGTGCCCACATAGTGGGTGAAAGCGTAATGCACATCGTAAAAATTGACCGGCGCGCTGAACTGTTTATCCTGCGGACCGGCGAAGAAGTTCAGGCAGCCGTCAGCAGCCAGCAGCGATGAAGCCATGGTGATGAGCTGTTCGTTAGGGACGAAAACGAAAATATCGTCAAAACCGTGGCCGCCGGTAAGTGCCATCAGCGTTTCTCGACTGGCATCATGACCATCAAGATAGTGAATCAGCGTTTGCGGCTCGGACGGGTAGTGCTGACGCGCATAGCTGAGTTTTGGCTTATTGGTATCGGTCACCACCAGCAGCGACGGATTGATCGGGCCATGCAGCGCGTAATCGATAGCCAGCAGCCCCATCGGACCTGTGCCGCCGAGGATCAGCGTACGTCCCTGCGGACGAATGCCCATCACGTGGTTATAGCTGCCTTCTTGCAGATGATAGTTGGCGTTGAACGCGCCAATCACACAGGAGAGCGGCTCCACCAGCGAGCCTTCAAACCAGGTGTCGCCTTCCCAGGAAAGCAGGCAATCTTGTTCCATCACCTCGTTAGGGATCACCACGTGGGTCGCTTCGCCGCCGATCCACGGGAATGAATAGCCGGGGCAGTCCGGGCGATCCGGCAGTTGCAGGTTGGCCTGAATCACATAACGTTGACCGGCGTGGAACTTGTGCTGCCACTTTTTACCGACGGCGATAATCTCGCCGCAGAACTCATGGCCGATGATGATCGGGTTGGTCGCCACATCGTCCGGCACTTTTTTGTGGTCCTCGCCCTGATTCGCCTCTTTCCACGAGGAGAGGCACAGGCTGTCGGTGACCACGCGGGCGAGGATTTCATCATCCTGCATCGCCGGGAGTTCGAAAGTTTCCAGGCGCAGGTCGCGTTTGCCGTACAGGCGAAGAGCAGTTGTTGTTTGCATAAACCACCTCATATTTAGCACAGTAGCCCCGGCATCGCCGGGGCGGAATAATCAGGA
This sequence comes from Klebsiella sp. MISC125, assembly GCF_051131775.1. NCBI lineage: Bacteria > Pseudomonadati > Pseudomonadota > Gammaproteobacteria > Enterobacterales > Enterobacteriaceae > Klebsiella > Klebsiella sp. MISC125. The sequence goes on along the minus strand of NZ_CP180448.1, from coordinate 5,835,219 downwards.
CAGGAAGCCCAGCGCGTTACCGATAATCCCTAAACCAAACAGGGCAAAAATCAGCCATACCGGGTTCACTTTTTTATTAAGCAGACGCACCATCAGCAGCGTCAGGCCAAGGGCCAGCAGGCCGGGGCAGAGCTGATCGAGGATGTTCTGCACGGTCATGGTGACGGTCGAACCATCGGCGCCCGGCGTTTGCGAAACCACCAGCGGCACGTTGATGGTGGTCCACTTGGTGACCAGCACGCCCATCACAAACAGGCCCAGAATGGAGGCCCCTTCGGTCAGTTTTTGCAGCAGGTTGCCGCCCATATCGCTGACGATATTGACCCCTTTACGAAAGCCCAGCTGCAGTCCGTACCATTTCATGGCCAGACGTACTGCGTTGAAAATAAAGAAGAACAGCAGCGGGCCAAGAATATTGCCGGAGAGCGCCAACGATGCGCCGAGGGCGGCGGTAATCGGCCGCAATGTCCCCCACACCAGCGGGTCGCCAACCCCGGCCAGCGGGCCCATCAGGCCGACTTTGATACCGTTGATTGCGCCGTCGTCGATAGCCGCGCCGTTAGCCCGCGCTTCCTCCATCGCCACCGTTACGCCAATGACCGGGCCGCAGACTGCCGGGGTGGTGTTAAAGAACACCAGGTGGCGTTTCAGCGCGGCAACCTGATCCTCTTTCAGCGGATAGAGACGCTTAATGGCCGGGATCATGTCGTAGCAAAAGCCAAGCCCATGAATACGTTCGAAGTTGAATGACGCCTGCTGCAGGTTGGATCGCAGAAACATGCTCACCAGGTCGCCTTGGGTAATTTTTCTCTGTTCCATGTTGGGCTCCATCAGTCGTCAAGCTGGTCAAGGGCGGTGGAAGAGGTGGCGGTGGCCTGCGGTTCAGGTTTGCGCCACTGGGGGTTCAGTTGGATATAAATCAGCGCGATGATGACCCCTACGCCGCCGAAGGCCAGCAGGCTGAAGTCGAGGTAACCGCCCGCGAGGAAGCCGAGGAAGAAGAAGGGCATCAGATACTTCACGCCCATCATGCGCAGCACCATGGCGTAGCCGACCACGACGATAAAACCGCCAGCGATTTGCAGACCGCGAGTGACGAATTCCGGGATGGCGTTAAGCATATTGCTGACCATATCGGCGCTGACGAACAGCGAGACCACCAGCGCGGGGATAGCGACGCGCAGCGCCTGGACGCCCAGCGCTGAGACGTGCAGCAAATCGATGGTCCCAAAGCGCGCCTCTTCTGCTGCTTTATCCGCCGCATGCTGGAACACCACGGTAATGGTACGGGCGAACACGGTGAGCACCTGGCCCGCAGCGGCGACCGGTAGCGCGATAGCTATCCCGGTGGCGATGCTTTGATGGCCGACAATCACCAGGATGGCCGAGATAATACTGGCCAGCGCCGAGTCCGGAGACTGCGCCGCGCCGACGTTCATCCAGCCCAGCGCAATGAGCTCCAGAGTGCCGCCGAGCATAATCCCGGTTTTTAAATCCCCGAGAATTAAGCCAATGACGGTACAAGCGATTAATGGGCGGTGAGTCTGGAATTCATCCAGTACGCTGCCCATCCCGGCAATACAGGAAAAAATAAATATGGCTATTATTTGTAGGGTACTGATTTCCATAATTTGTCACCTTGAGGGTATAAGAATCCCTGCCTGTTACGGCATATCACTACAGGCGCGATTTATTATTCTGTAACGGATTGCTCAGCTATTTTGTCGAGAATATTAACCGATGGATCGGAGGCCACGACGCGTAAATCGAGTTTAACGCCCAGCTTATCCAGTTGCTGAAAAGCATGAATATCCGCTTCGTCTAATGACACCGCTTTGGTTAATTGTTTTTTACCCGGTCGCCAGGCCATGCCGCCAATATTCAGCGTCGCTATTTTCACGCCCTGCTGCACCATGGTTAATACGTCCTGCGGGTTAGTGAATAAATAAAAAACCGTTTCGTCTTTATATTGCGGATTGTGATAGACCGCGACGGCTTTTTCGAGATTCACTACGTTAACCTTCATCCCCGGAGGTGCGGCCTGGCGAAGTAACGTACGGCGAACTTCGTCGTTATAAACATCGTCATTACAGATAATAATTCGCTGGGCGTTGGCCACTTTTGACCACACGGTGGTGACCTGACCATGAATTAAACGGTCATCGATACGGGCGAGCGTAATGTTCATCAGAAATCCTCCTCAACGGTTTCCGGCTGCTGCCAGGTGACGCAGCACTGGCTGGCGATGGTCTCCAGGTGTTGGCACAGTTCGTCAGCGTTCATCGTTTGCTGGTTATCCACCAGTTCCAGAGCCAACGGTAGCGACAAGCCGCTGATGACCCGAAGCTGCGGGTTGCTCATCGCCAGCCCGGCGGCGGCGTTCCAAGGGCTGCCGCACTGTAAATCGACGGCAATAAGCCATTGCTCACCACTGTGAGTGCTTACTAACTTTTCGATCTTTGTGGCGATATCCCCCGCGTTCTCGCCAGGGATAAATTCCACAGCGTTGACGTTGACGTCGCCATAAACCATACGGACTGAGTCGAGCATGGCACAGGCCAACTGACCGTGGGCACAGAAGATGACATTAACCATTTTTCCTCCTTAGCCGCGCGTTTTTCCGCCCGCGATGTTAGTGGTTACTCCGGTGATATAGCTGGCGCGCTCTGAGAGCAGATAGCAAACAAAATCAGCGACTTCAGAGAGACGACCTGAGCGACCAATCGGAATGGAGTTCTTGGTGTAGCCTTCGCGTAGCTGTTCAACGGTGATGCTGCGGGTCCAGGCCAGCGCTTCTTCGTATTCCGGCGTACGCAGTCCTGTTTTTTCCAGAATGCCGGGCGCAACGCCTACGACGCGGATGCCGTGTTTGCCCAGCTCTTTCGACCAGGAGCGGGTAAAGCTATTCAGCGCGGCTTTGGTTGCGGCATAACAACTCTGGCCTTCGGAGCCTTCCAGCCCGCTTTCCGACGAGACGTTAACGATCACGCCGTCGCGCTGTTTGACCATCTGACGAGCCACCGCTTGCGACATCAGGAACACGCCTTTCTGGTTGATATTGACCATTTTTTCGAATGCGGCTTCATTTAATTCATAACGACCGGCCGGCGCTTTCTCATCGACTAATAAACGAGGGAAGTTAACCCCGGCATTATTTACCAAACCATCAATGCGGCCAAAACGTTGAATGATACTGTCGATAGTTTTATTCACTTCGCTGGCACTGGAGATATCGGTCGGCCAGAAAGTATAATTTTCACCGTCCTGATGTTTATCACCGCCGTGAATATCGCTCATCTGCACATTTGCGCCCTGGGCTAATAACTCATCGACAATGGCCAGACCAATTCCTGATGCACCACCGGTAACAATAATAATTTTTCCTTTTAAATTTAACCACGTTTCCATTATCGACTCCTGTTTTCTTTAGATAAAGGGATCCCCCGCAGCAGCGCTGCGTGAAATCATATTCTTGAAATTTACTTCAGTAACGACTCGGCAGTTTCTCTGTTTGTCACCAGACAGTTAATATAATTTCCATTTAATGCGCCAAGAATACCGGAGTATTTTTCCTCGCCCATCGCGATACCTACGGAATAACGTGCTTGCTTAAGTTTCGCCATCTCAATAGAGAGCGTTTTTTCGCTCATGGCGGTTTCTACCATTCCGCCATCAATGTCGTAAAAGCGTGAACAGATATCACCAGCGACCTGGCGGGCGTTGAGGTCGTCACTCTCTTCGCTGCCGTAAAATGCATGCCAGTTGGCGCCATCGCGAATCGCCGGAGAACCAATCCCTACCAGTGCGACGTCGAGGTTATCCCAATAGGAGGCAATCGTTTTAAAGTGCTGGGACTGCATAATGCCGTTGCGAATTAATGTGTTATCCAGCAGCGCCGGAAAGTCGGCGAGATGCGATTCTGCCTTTAGCTTCGCCGCCGCGCCGTAGGTCAGCGTATTGACGTGGTAGCGGCTTTCCAGTTTGCCGGAGGGGCCGCCTATGATCGGTACGCAAATAACCTGACGCGACTGGCTGGCTTGGGGTAGATTCTCTACCAGCGCACGCACCGCGCGGCCCCAGGAGAAACCGACGATATCGCCAGGTTCCAGCAACCTGTCGACCAACTGTGCGCCGTGCTGACCGATAAGATTAAGCTGATCCTCTTCCAGCAGGGAGTCGCAGGTGGCGACCACCGCCTCTTTGAGGCCAAATTTTTGTTTGAGCTGCTGTTCAAGCCACAGGTTTTCGTTGTAGTCGTAATTAATGGCGATAGTGACGATGCCCTGTTCGCGACCGCGTTTTAATAGACGGCTGATGGTGGTGCGATAAATCCCCAGTTCGCGGGCAATCTGCGCCTGGGTCATATCCTGTTCGTAATAGAGCTGGGCGATTTTCACGATCAGGCGGATATCGTCGCTATTTTCCATCGTCATCTTTCGACTCCTGCACATTTGTGCAAATCACATATTTGCTGTCCTGATCTGATATAACCCTATCGATGCTGTACTTCAAAGCAATTTTCATCTATTTCATGACGATATACTGGCGGTTTCTGTTGCACATTTGATGTGTGAGTGGGTGGTTTACGGCACGTTTGTGCTGGTAGTGCTAAAGGCCTGATTCTGCTTTATTTCGCCGGTCAAAGTTGCAGAGGTCTTAAATGAACACTTTTGTGTTGAAAGGCGCGATAGATCACATTTAGTGCCAGGCAGCGGGTACGCGATTATTTTTTATCGTTCGCAAGGTAGGGTATATTTCGCTTTTTAAACATAAAAGCATTCAAGTTTTATCAAGGCGGCAAGAGAGTGAGCGCCCGGACAACTTGAAGGATGAAGTGTTTCAGGAGAGGTTATGCTGCCCGACTCGTCAACCCGACTCAATAAATACATCAGCGAAAGCGGAATTTGCTCGCGCCGCGAGGCCGATCGCTTTATCGAACAAGGCAACGTTTTTATCAACGGCAAGCGCGCCACCATTGGCGACCAGGTGAAAGCTGGCGACGTGGTAAAGGTCAATGGTCGGTTGATCGAGCCGCGTGAAGCGGATGATTTAGTGCTGATTGCGCTGAACAAACCCGTTGGCATTGTCAGCACCACCGAAGACGGCGAGCGCGACAACATCGTCGATTTCGTTAACCACAGCAAACGCGTTTTTCCGATCGGTCGTCTGGATAAAGACTCACAGGGGCTGATCTTTCTGACCAATCACGGCGATCTGGTTAACAAGATCCTGCGTGCCGGTAACGATCACGAAAAAGAGTATCTGGTTACCGTCGATAAGCCGGTGACCGATGAGTTTATCCGTGGGATGGGGGCGGGCGTACCGATTCTCGGGACGGTGACGAAGAAGTGCAAAGTCAAAAAGGAAGCGCCGTTTGTGTTCCGTATCACCCTGGTTCAGGGGCTGAATCGCCAGATCCGCCGCATGTGCGAGCACTTTGGCTATGAAGTCACGAAGCTTGAACGCACGCGGATTATGAACGTCAGCCTGACGGGGATCCCGCTGGGGGAATGGCGCGATCTGACTGATGATGAGCTGATTGATCTGTTTAAGCTGATTGAAGGGTCTTCTTCAGAAGCGAAACCGAAGGCGAAAGCGAAGCCGAAAACGGCGGGGATTAAACGCCCGGTGGTGGCAATCGAAAAGACGGCTGAGAAATCACGCCCGGCGTCGAACGGTAAACGTTTTGTTCAGCCGGGGCGCAAAAAGAAAGGGCGCTAACGCCTGCCGCGCGTCGGCGTACTCGCCGACCAGGAAAACGATGCTTCACTATCCGGTTTATAAGCCTGCTTTTTCTTCAACTGGCGGGCTTTTTTGGCTTCTGCTTCGCGTAAAACCATCAGTTTATCGATGTACTCTTTTTTCACGCTATTGGTTTCCGCGTTAGTCAGCGGACGGCCATGCGCAATGCGCGCGCGATCGAGTAGGGTTTTTAGTTCGCGCTGTTCGCGCTCGGTCATCTCTTTTTGGGTAATGCGGGGGAGTGCCATAGTGGTGCCCTCAGTTAGCCGATGACTTCAGTGTACGGTATTCGATACAAAATAGAACTAATCCTGAAAGCGACTCGCAGATTATTCCCTTCTGAAGTGACGGGCCGTTCTGGCTGACGTAGCGTAGCAATGGAGAAGCGCTCGTCTCGGCTATCTCTCTTTGGTTTGTATAAAATTTTATACAAGGATGTGGTATGCTATTACAGAAGCGAGAACATAAGTCTATTGCATGGATTGGAAGTTCGTTTGAGGATTTGCTTAGTTTTCCTGAAGACGTTCGTAAAGATGCCGGATACCAGTTGCATCGTTTACAAGCGGGCTTAGAGGCTGCCGACTGGAAACCGATGTCGGAAATTGGTCGTGGAGTGGAAGAAATAAGGCTTCGTCAGACGTCCGGGACATTCCGGATTATCTATCTTTCCCGTTTTGGCAATGCGGTGTATGTCCTGCACTGCTTCAGTAAAAAAACACAGCGAATTTCCGACCATGATAAACGCATAGCAAGAGTTCGTTTCCAGGCCGTTCAGCAAGAGCACAGGAGCCATAAATGAGCAAAGTCATCGACAGTAACATTCGCCATATCACCTCTGCGGATGCCAATATTTTTGCCGAATTGGGATTTGATGAGACTCAGGCAAACCTGCTCCAGCAGGGCGCTGAGCGTGAAGTTGAGCAGCTTATTATTCTTAAGCAACAGCTTATGCAGGAGATCTCTGACTGGATTGATGAGAACCATCTGAAACAGACGGAGGCCGCAGCGAAATTAAACATCTCCCGCCCCCGGGTTTCGGATGTCGTTAACCTAAAAACGAATAAATTCACCCTGGATGCGCTGGTGATGATGTTGGGAAAATTAGGCAGACCGGTCACGCTCCTGGTGGGTTAAGACAATGCTTCCAGTGTGCGGTAAGTATAAAACCCGCAAACTCGTAGCCTTGGTAAGCGCGGCACCATCAGGTGAGATCCCGGAGGCGGTGCTTTGCACCTGTCCGGGCTACCAGACCGCAAACGGCTGTGGACCTGTAGCCCGGTCAGCGCAGCGCCACCGGGAGATTTTCATCAAAGTTACGTTTTATCTGCTCTTTTTTCCTGCCTTAAGCGATTCATCCGCAATCGGCTTCCCTGACCAGTAACCCGCCAGCAGCGAGCCGGACAGGTTGTGCCAGACTGAGAACAGTGCGCCTGGCAGCGCGGCCAGCGGGCCAAAGTAGATTTTCCCCAGCGCGGCGGCCAGACCTGAGTTCTGCATCCCTACCTCAATCGCTAGCGTACGGCAGGTGGATTCATCAAAACCAAACAGTCGTCCGCCCCAGTAGCCGCCGAGCAGGCCGATGGTGTTGTGCAAGATAACCGCGATGATTACCACAAAGCCCACGGAGGCGATATGCGAAGCGGAACCGGCTACCACGGCGCAGATAATCGCCAGAATACAAACCATTGAGAAGGCCGGGAGGAACGGTTCTACCGCCCTGACGACTTTTGGCAGAAGGTGATGAACCACCAGTCCCAGCGCAATCGGGATCACCACGATTTGCAGAATGCTAAGCAGCATCCCCATCACGTCCACCTGAATATGTGCATCGACGTAAAGGCGCGTCAGCAGCGGCGTTGCCACCACGCCGACCAGCGTGGAAACCGACGAGATGGTGACCGACAGTGCCACATCGCCTTTAGCCAGGTAGATCATGACATTGGATGCCGTGCCGCTGGCAACGCTGCCGACCAGCACCATCCCGGCGGAGAGCTCCGGCGGCATATTGAAAATCAGCGCCAGCAGCCAGGCGGCAAGCGGCATCACCAGATAGTGCAGAAAAATCCCCGCCGCTACCGGTGCCGGGCGGGAAAGGACGCGTTTAAAGTCGTCCACCTTCAGGTGAACGCCCATGCCGAACATAATCAGCATCAGCAGCGTCGGGACCCAGGGACCAATGGGAGTGAAAGTGGATGGCGTGTAATACGCGATAACCGAGAGCAGCAGCGCCCATAATGGGAACAGCCGCGTAAGCGTGGCGAGCATGTTGTTTTCCTTGCACGTATGTTGTGTTTGCTTGTTATAAACAGGCCGGGATCGAGCCCGGCCATAGCTATTGTTTATCGTGCTAAGGAATATTATTCAAACTAATTATGTTCATGTTCCACTGCGGATACTCTCCCAGCTCAGCCCAAAGCGGGCTAAATACTTGCGCAGGCGGTCGGCATCATTGGGATTGGCCTTTTTCTGACGGGAGACGGCGAACAGCTCGCGTCCGGCTTCGGACAGCGAAGCGCTGCGTTGGCACACCTCCAGAACGGTTTCCAGTTGGCGGCGATCGAACAGATCGATTTCCATTTCGATATCAGGAGAAGATGTGGTGAGCTGCCAGCTCTCTTGTAAGAGCGCCATCTCCTCTTGCGCAAGAGCGAGCGTAATCCGCCCTTGCTCGGCCAGGGTTGCCATTCGCGCGACGGACGATCCGAGCTCGCGAAAATTGCCGCGCCACTGGGCCTGTGGGGAACAGGCAAAAGTCAGATAGCGCTCGCGGGCGTCTTTATCGAAACGGATCTGCGTTTGCCGTTCGTTTGCAAAGCGCTGTAATTCATACTCTACGTTTGGTGCGATATCTTCCCGCCGCTGCGCCAGGCCCGGCAGGGCAAAGCGCCACATATTGATACGCGCATAGAGATCTTCGCGAAAACGACCTTCCGCCACCCATTGCTGCATATCGCGATGGGTACCGGCGATCAACTGGAAATCGCTGTGTACCTCTTTATCGGAACCAAATGGGAAAAAGGTTTTCTCCTCAATGGCTTTTAGCAGCATGGCCTGCTCATCCAGCCCCAGCTCGGCGATTTCATCAAGAAACAGCACGCCGCCGTCGGCTTCGCGTAACAGTCCGGCGCGAGGTGTAACCGCGCCGGTAAATGCGCCTTTGACGTGACCAAACAGTGTGGACATAGCGTTATCGCCGCGCAGGGTGGCGCAGTTTACTGCCACCAGCCTGCCTGCAACCTGATGACGCGACTGGCGAAGCTGAAAAATACGTTTGGCGAGGAAAGACTTACCGGCACCAGTTGGGCCGGTGAGCAGGATCGGATCGGTCGATCGGATCGCCACGCGCTCAATACGATCGATAAGTTTATTGAACGTCGCGTTGCGCGTATCAATACCGGCCTTCAGGAAGGAGACGGACTGCTGCTGCTCGCGCTGAAAGCGGCTGGTGAGCGTGGCGTAGCGGCTTAAATCAAGGTCGATAACCGAGCAGGTGCCAGCTGCGATCTGCTCATCTGCTGAACCTTTCGGCGCAGGGCTGGTTTGCAGCAGGCTGGCGGGAAGATAGCGCGCTTCCGTCAGCAGAAACCAGCAAATCTGCGCCACGTGAGTCCCGGTGGTGATATGTACCAGATACTCTTCGTTCTCGGTATCAAACTCGTAGTGAGTCGCAAAATCGAGGAAGGCGGCGTAAACCTCTTCAAAATCCCACGGATCGTTAATTTCGACCGTATGTGGCCGCACTTGGGTATGGGGTGAAAGCAGAGCCACATCTTCAATCAACCTTTGCGCCATGCTTTCATCACGCGGCTGGTGGAGCAGTTCCAGCCTGTCGACGGGAAAATCGGCCTGCTGGCATAGCCCAACGGTGGGCCGCCACTTTTTTAATCGATTTGCCCGCTTACCGCGCTTGTCCAGCACCGTTCCGAGTACGCCAATCACTACCCGCCGCTTTTTCATGATTTATCCAAAAAGATAATGCTCGATATTTAAAGATAAAAAAATTGCTTCCTGGCGGCAATGGTAAAAAAGGCGTGTCAAAATAAACACATAAAAATCAATTAGATAAAAATTTATTTCGTCATTTGTTCTTTCTGGCACGCATCTGGCAATAACTCTCTCGTCAATACGCTGAAAACGCAGGGGGTTAAACCCCGCCGGCACCTCAGGAACGGCAGAGGCTGTTTTTCTGAAGTGTTCCGTCAGCCGATGACCACCACGGGTTCGATTCCCAATTTCATCTCCGAATGAAAAATGGTTGTTAATCATAGAAATAAAACGGGGCGTTGAGCTGTCAGCAATCCCCAAAACAGGCCGCCGGTAAAGACGCCGGGCCGCAGGCAAAAGGGAATTCCCCTGCGGCTTCGCCCCTGCATCCGCGCCTGATTAACTTTTAAAGGAATAAAAAATGACGAAGAAAATTACGATACGCAAAGGTCAACTGGGTCTTTTATCCCGTGAGGGTGACTACTATCAGGTTCTGGAGGCGGGTACGCACCGCCTGCCGTGGTTTAACGTCCCTGAAGTGCTGATCGTCAACATGGACGGTAGCGAAGTGCCGGAAGCGCTGGCGGAGTATTTACGTCAGTTTCAGCCTGCATGGGTTGAACGTTATTGCCTGGCGGCGGATCTGACGGATACCGAGACCGGAGCGCTGTATACCAACGGCGCTTTGCAGGAAATTTTACCGCCCTCTACGCGTCGTCTGTATTGGCCCGCCAGCGAGGATATGAAGCTGATACGCATGGATACCCGGCAGGTTCAAGTTCCGACTGCGGTGATGAATGCCGTATTGCAGCCGCGACGTCACGGTGCGGTAAAAGGCCGTGAGTCGATCCTCACCGTATCGGTTCCTGCGTGGCACGTTGGGGTGCTGAAAATCGATGGCGAGACCCAGCCGTTACTGCCGCCGGGCCTGTCTGCTTACTGGAAGATTAATCATCTGGTGGAAGCCGAAGTGGTCGATACCCGTTTACAGGTACTGGAGGTCGGCGGCCAGGAGATCCTGACTAAAGATAAAGTGAACCTGCGTTTAAATCTGGCGGCGAACTGGCGCTACAGCGATGTTTTGCAGGCTTATTGCCAGCTGACGAAACCGCTGGATCATCTGTATCGCGAGCTGCAGTTTGCCCTGCGTGAAGCAGTGGGGACGCGCACGCTGGACGAGCTGCTGGAAGATAAGCAGATGATTGATGAAGTAGTGAGCGCGCAGGTGAAAGCCCGCATGACGCCCTTTGGCATCGAAGTCGCGTCCCTGGGGGTGAAAGATATTGTGCTGCCGGGCGATATGAAAGCGATTTTGTCACAGTTGGTCGAGGCAGAAAAGTCGGCGCAGGCGAATGTGATCCGTCGGCGTGAAGAGACCGCCGCCACCCGCTCGCTGTTGAACACCGCGAAGGTGATGGAAAACAACCCGGTGGCGCTGCGCTTAAAAGAACTGGAAACGCTGGAAAGAGTGGCGGAGCGTATCGATAAAATCTCAGTCTTTGGCGGTCTGGACCAGGTGTTGCATGGCCTGGTGAATATAAAAGGATAACGAAAATGACGTGTAACGGAGTAGATGCCGCCATGCGCCAGCGGGTGCAGCGGCAACTGGAAGCGGTGGAGCAACGCTATGGCGTCAAGGTGCTCTACGCCTGCGAGTCCGGCAGTCGGGGCTGGGGCTTTGCCTCGCCGGATAGCGATTATGACGTGCGATTTCTCTATGTGCATCCACCGGAATGGTATCTGCGAGTAGAGGTACCGAGAGATGTGATCGAATTGCCGATAGACGATGAGCTGGACGTTTGCGGCTGGGAGTGGCGTAAGGCGCTGGGCTTGCTGAAAGGGGCTAACCCGACGCTTATCGAGTGGCTGGATTCGCCGGTAGTTTATCAACAAGATGCGGCGACGATATCAGCGCTTAAGACGCTGGTTCCGCAATGGTTTTCCCCGGCCCGCGCGCGCTGGCACTACTACTCGATGGCGCGGAAAAACTTTCGCGGTTATCTGCAAGGTGATGATGTGCGATTGAAAAAGTACTTCTACGTGCTGCGTCCCTTGCTGGCCGTTCGCTGGGTTGAGGCGGGAAAAGGCGTGCCGCCGATGCGTTTTGCTGAATTGCTGGCGGGGAGCGAACTGGAAGCGGGGTTACGTCAGGAAATAGACGAGCTGCTGGAGCGTAAACAGCGAGCAGGAGAGGCAGAGTATGGCCCGCGTCGCCCACTGTTGCATGCGTTTATTCAGTCAGAACTGGCAAGAGGTGAGGTTCCGCCGATGCTGCCGGATAGTCGGACGGGCGATGCCAGAGAGCTGGACAAACTGCTGATGACCACGGTGATGGGGAACTAAAAGTTGGGACGTTTGACACGGATGGTGAACCTGTTGGGGTTATTGTGCCCGCATTATCTGCAAGGCAATTCCAGAGAGGCGCACGTTGTCAGCAGTCTGAAGTGGCCCGGCAAGATGGACTGCGGGCCATTTTATTTGGCAATTACTCGAACAGATTATGATGTAGCTTCTGCACCACTTTCTCGGCATCCGCGCCAGGTACGAGGAAACACAGGTTATGGCTGGATGCGCCGTAACAAATCATACGAATATTGAACGGCTCCAGTACGCCAAACACCTCTTTACCGACGCCGCACGCTTTCGACAAATCATTGCCAATTAGCGCGACCAGCGCCAGATCCTGCTCGACCTCTACGCGGCACAGGGAAGACAACTCGGTCAGCAGCGCCTGGGTTAACAAGGTGTCGCCTGCGGAAGTGGAACCGGTGGTGTCCATGGTCAGCGCCACGCTCACTTCTGAAGTGGTGATGAGATCCACGGAGATATTATGTCGCGCCAGGATGCCGAACACTTCGGCGAGAAAACCGCGAGAGTGCAGCATATTCAGGCTGTGCAGGGTCAGCAGAGTCTGCTTGCGGCGCAGCGCCAGCGCGCGGAACAACGGTGGATTTTCGGTCGTGTTGCATACCAGCGTACCGCCCGCTTTCGGCTCTTTGCTGGAGCCAACAAATACCGGAATCTCGCTACGCACGGCGGGAAGCAGGGTTGCCGGATGCAGGACTTTCGCGCCAAACGTCGCCATTTCCGCCGCTTCTTCAAAGGCGATGACGTCAATACGTTTGGCCGCCGGAGCAACGCGTGGGTCGGTGGTATAGATGCCGGGAACATCGGTCCAGATATCAACGCGAGTCGCATGCAGCGCTTCGCCCAGCAAAGCGGCGGTGTAATCGCTGCCGCCGCGACCGAGCGTGGTGGTGCGGCCTTTGGCTTCGCTACCAATAAAGCCCTGAGTGATCACCAGGCCTTCTGCAAGGCGCGGAGCCAGTAACTGTTGGGTGAGTTCAGAAAGTGCGGCGATATCCGGTTCCGCGCGGCCAAAGCGATCGTTGGTGCGCATAATTTTACGCACGTCAAACCACTGGGCGGCGATACCACGCTCGCGCAGGATCTCGACAAACAGTAGGGTGGACATCAGCTCACCGTGACTGACCAGTTCATCAGTCAATGCGGTTGAGCTCGCCAGCGATGCGGCTTCTGCCAGAGCGGTAATATTTTCCAGCAGGCGCTCAATCTCGTCGCGAATCACGTTCGGATAGCGCAGGCGCTCCAGGATATTGAACTGGATCTGGCGCATGGCATCGAGTTTCTCGAAGCGTTCGCCAGGTTCCAGCCCATCCGCCAGAGCAACCAGCAGATTAGTCACGCCCGCAGAAGCGGAAAGCACGACCACGCGGGTATTGGCATCCAGCAGCGCGACGTCTACGCTGCGGTTCATGGCATCAAAATCGGCAACGCTGGTGCCGCCAAATTTGGCGATAACTAAGTCTGTCATAACAACCTCGTGTCAGGGGGCCTGACTTATTAAAACGATTCCTGACAACCAATCCTGGTAAGGCTGGACGCATCCGGATTGCAATAAAATGTCTTAATAAGCCAGGCCAAATTATTCAGCCATGGCACAAGGGAAGAGCGAAAAACAGGGTGGGCGCAGAGCGATAAACAAACTACGATGTCACCCAGAAGTGCTCCACCTTGTAGACCCGCTTCCTGATGCATTGCACCATTTGGCGAGTATGAAACGCCCGACTGCGAACGTTTCTGGTGACAGCCCAGAGGATTCAGCCTCTGTGGCCGGTGATGAGCGTAACCAGACGCTTATTCACCTCGGCGCTGCTCCCCCTCACGTATTTTCCCCGGACTGGCTCCTCCAATACGGTTACCTGGGCAACGCACCTCTTCTGGCAATTACCGACGTCTTTCACTTTGCCTGGGGGGACGCGGGTCATTATACCCCCCTGCAATACCCTTTCGCTGTAGCGTGAAATGCGCGAGCAATATACCTACGTGAATGTATAGGTATTGCCGTTATATAAAGGCTTCAGGCGAAGTATGTCAACGTCAGGGTTATGCGGATTTTTCATACACGAGTGGCTGAAAGAAAAAAGCCTTATGATGGCTATACTATCAGGGACGTTTTGCCCCAAATTGCCCCTATTTCTGACACGTATCATCGGCATAACACAAAAATCATCACAATTTTCCGCCACCGGCGCTACAATCGACCGCAGTCACAATTCTCAAATCAGAAGAGTATTGCTAATGAAAAACATCAATCCAACGCAGACATCTGCCTGGCAGGCACTACAAAAACACTTTGATGAAATGAAAGACGTTACCATCGCGGACCTGTTCGCGAAAGATAGCGACCGTTTCACTAAGTTTTCCGCAACGTTCGACGATCTGATGCTGGTGGATTTCTCCAAAAACCGCATCACCGAAGAAACGTTGGCAAAACTGCAGGATCTGGCCAAAGAGACCTTCCTGGCAGACGCCATTAAGTCCATGTTCTCCGGCGAAAAGATTAACCGTACTGAAGATCGTGCGGTACTGCACGTTGCGCTGCGTAACCGTAGCAATACTCCGATTGTGGTTGATGGCAAAGATGTGATGCCGGAAGTGAACGCGGTGCTTGAGAAGATGAAATCCTTCTCTGAAGCCATTATCTCCGGTAACTGGAAAGGCTATACCGGCAAAGCGATTACCGACGTGGTTAACATCGGTATCGGCGGCTCCGACCTTGGCCCGTTCATGGTGACCGAAGCGCTGCGCCCGTACAAAAATCATCTGAATATGCACTTTGTGTCTAACGTCGATGGCACCCACATCGCCGAAGTGCTGAAAGGCGTGAACCCGGAAACCACCCTGTTCCTGGTCGCTTCTAAAACCTTTACCACTCAGGAAACCATGACCAACGCCCACAGCGCGCGCGATTGGTTCCTGGCGACCGCTGGCGATGAGAAGCACGTGGCGAAACACTTTGCCGCGCTCTCGACCAACGGTAAAGCAGTCGGCGAATTCGGTATCGACACCGCCAACATGTTCGAATTCTGGGACTGGGTCGGCGGTCGTTACTCACTGTGGTCAGCCATCGGCCTGTCGATCATCCTGTCCGTCGGCTTCGACAACTTTGTTGAGCTGCTGTCCGGCGCGCATGCGATGGACAAACACTTCTCCACTACCGCGCCGGAGAAAAACCTGCCGGTGCTGCTGGCGCTGATTGGTATCTGGTACAACAATTTCTTCGGTGCTGAAACCGAAGCGATTCTGCCGTACGACCAGTATATGCACCGCTTTGCCGCTTACTTCCAGCAGGGCAATATGGAATCTAACGGCAAATACGTTGACCGTAACGGCAACGCCGTGGATTACCAGACTGGCCCAATCATCTGGGGCGAGCCGGGTACTAACGGTCAGCATGCGTTCTACCAGCTGATTCACCAGGGGACCAAAATGGTGCCTTGCGACTTTATCGCCCCGGCGGTTACCCACAACCCGTTGTCCGATCACCATCCGAAGCTGCTGTCTAACTTCTTCGCACAGACTGAAGCGCTGGCGTTTGGTAAATCCCGCGAAGTGGTTGAGCAGGAATATCGCGATCAGGGTAAAGACCCGGCGACCCTGGACCACGTGGTGCCGTTTAAAGTGTTCGAAGGTAACCGTCCGACCAACTCCATCCTGCTGCGTGAAATCACTCCGTTCAGCCTGGGCGCGCTGATTGCCCTGTATGAACACAAGATCTTCACTCAGGGTGTGATTATGAACATCTTCACCTTCGACCAGTGGGGCGTTGAGCTGGGCAAACAGCTGGCTAACCGCATCCTGCCGGAACTGAAAGATGGCAGCGAAGTGAGCAGCCACGACAGTTCTACCAACGGTCTGATTAACCGCTATAAATCCTGGCGTGCATAATTAGACTGACGTCTGAGCGGGCCTGCGGATGGTAGATTGTTTTGTAGGCCGTGCAAGGCGTTAGCCGCCGCCCGGCAAAAATGCGAGCACAATGCCGACCCACGTGGTCGGCATTTTTTATTCTAACCGCCGCAACAGCTTCGCCGGGTTTCCCGCCCACACGCCTTTCTCGGTAATCGACTTCGTCACCACGCTGCCTGCGCCGATCACCGCGCCATCGCAGATGCTGACCGCCAGGATAGTCGCGCCGCTGCCAATCGACACATCGCTGCCAATCACAATTCTCCCCCAGCTTTCGCGGTCTGCGTTGGGCTTGCCGTCGCGGAACATATCGTTGGCGAACATCACCCCGTGGCCGATAAAACAACGCTCGCCGATGGTGACGTACTCGCAAATAAAGGTATGGGATTGAATTTTGCTGTTGTTGCCGATACGGGTATAGCCCTGAATTTCAACGAACGGCCCGACGAAGACATTATCGCCAAGCGTGCAGTCGTAGAGGTTGGCGGGCTGGTAAATCACCACGTTCTCGCCGCTGGTGACGTTGCGAATAGCAGTTTCTCGAAGCGTATGCATGCTGCCTCTCAGATCTGTTTGGCCAGAATATGTAATGTGCTTTGTTGGGTGGCGGAATGAAATTCAACGTCTTTCACGTGCTGCATCCCCTGACGCTCATAGAAACGACGGGCGCGAGTATTGGCGTCGAGCACTTCCAGCCATAGCCAGCTTTCACCGGCCTCTTTTGCTCGCGTCTCAATGGCGTTAAAAAACTGCTCGCCGTAGCGATGCCCCGTTGCGTCAGGCAGCAGGTAGAGCTTATGCAGTAGCGTGCCGGACGGGCCATCGGGGTTGATATCCTGGCGGCAGGCGTATTTAGCAAAGCCAATCGGGTGCGTGGCTTCAGCAATTAACCAGCAGCACTGCGTATCGGCCAGGCTGCGTTCCAGAGAGGCCATGGAATACTCTTGCCGCAGGTAGAGTTCCATCTCGTCGGCGTTATGCCAGAGGTGAGCAAAGTGGTGGCGGTAGCTGGCATTACCCATTTCGTTGAGCAAGGCTGCATCTTCTGGCCCTGCAATACGAATTTTGAACATGGTTGTTTCCTTTTTAACCTGTCAGTGTGGCAAGTGATTGTTACATCTACGCCGCCGGTGGCAAAAAGTTAACGAATAATGTCGATCTGGATCACACTTTTGCGTTATACAGGTCACAAATAATGATGATTATGAGGTGTATCTATGCCGCCGGTTTATCGTCCGTTGGTGAGTTTTATCGCAACCGCAATGCAAACCGTTTTGAACCTCGGCCTGCTGTGCCTGGGGATTATTCTGATTGTTTTTCTGGGCAAGGAGACACTGCATCTGGCGCACGTGCTGTTTACCCCGGAGCCAGTCAGCAAGTACAAGCTGGTGGAAGGGCTGGTGGTTTACTTCCTCTATTTTGAGTTTATTGCGCTGATTGTGAAGTACTTCGAATCGGGATTTCACTTCCCGCTACGCTATTTTGTCTATATCGGCATTACCGCTATCGTACGCCTGATTATTATCGATCATGACTCGCCGATGGCGGTGCTGATTTACTCCGCCGCGATCCTGATTCTGGTGATTACGCTCTGGCTGTGTAACTCCAACCGCCTGAAACGCGAATAAAAAAAAGCGGCCTCCAGGGCCGCTGACCAACAGTCACAAATATAATTTATGTAGGGTCCAGTTGAGGATAGCAGTGGCATTTGCCTTACTTTTTCAGCTGAGGGTGACAGCGGCAATACCCGGTTGGGGTCGTGCATTGCCGCTAAATCGTCATCCCTCCTCTGAAATTTGGGGCGGGTGTTACAAAAACTTAACCTTTCACTCCGCCTGCCGTCAGGCCGTTAACCAACCAGCGCTGGGCCAGCAGGAACACCACAGTAATCGGGATAGCGGAGAGTACCGCCGCAGCGGCAAAGTCGCCCCACAGATAGTTCTGCGGGTTGAGATACTGCTGCATTCCGACCGCCAGGGTGTAGCTGTTCACATCGCGCAGCAGTAGCGAGGCTACAGGCACTTCGGTAATCGCGGCGATGAACGACAGAATAAACACTACCGCCAGAATCGGCACCGACAGCGGGAGCAGCACCAGGCGGAAAGCCTGCCACGGGGTCGCGCCATCCAGCGCCGCTGCTTCTTCCAGCGAGCCGTCAATGGTTTCGAAATACCCTTTAATCGTCCAGACGTGCAGCGCGATACCGCCCATGTAGGCGAAGATTACGCCGCCGTGGGTATTCAGGCCGACAAACGGCACGTACTGGCCGAGGCGATCAAACAAGGCATACAGAGCAACCAGCGACAGAACCGCCGGGAACATCTGGAAAATCAGCATCCCTTTGAGCAGCGTGGCTTTACCCGGGAAACGCATACGGGCAAAAGCGTAAGCACAGGTGGTAGAGAGCGCGACGATACCAATCGCGGTAATGCCCGCCACCTTGATGGAGTTCCACAGCCACAGCAGGACCGGGAAGGGGGGCGGCGTGACGCGACCGTCAGCGTGTTCAACGCTAAAGCCTAACGCCAGCCGCCAGTGCTCCCAGGAGATACTTTCAGGGATCAGGCTACCGGTAGCGAAGTTACCTTCGCGCAGAGAGATAGCGATGACCATCAGCAGCGGGAACATAATCGCCGCGATAAAAATCAGTAGCAGGAGATGCGTCGTCAGTAGACGCAGCTTCTGAGATTTGGGTTGAACCATAGCCATAATATTTTTACTCCCCTTGATACCGCTCCAGGCTATTTTGCTTGCCATTTTGAACTCGGGCAGTGCTCAGAATCCTCACGTACTACGTGTACGCTCCGGTTCTTCCGCGCTGGCCGAGCTCAAACTGCCCGCGCCAATGACGCCTGGTTATTCCAATTAATCGAACTTCATACGTGTGGCTTTCAGGTTAATAATCGCCAGCGCGCCTACTAACAGGAAGATCAGCGTAGCGATAGCCGCCGCGAGGCCGAAGTCCTGGCCGCCGCCGCCTTCGAAGGCGATACGGTAGGTATAGCTCACCAACAGGTCTGTATAGCCCGCTGGCGTGGTGGTGCCGAGTCGGTCCGGCCCGCCGTTGGTCAACAGCTGAATCAGCACGAAGTTGTTAAAGTTAAACGCGAAACTGGCGATCATCAGCGGCGTTAGCGGCTTGATCAGCAGCGGCAGCGTAATCTTAAAGAAGTTCTGGAACGGGGTTGCGCCGTCCATTGCCGAGGCTTCATACAGGTCGTCAGGAATCGCTTTCAGCAGGCCCATGCACAGAATCATCATGTACGGATAGCCGAGCCAGGTGTTGACGATGATGATCATGGTACGTGCGGTAATCGGGTCGCTAAACCAGGCCGGTTTAATGCCGAACAGCGCGCTGAGCATCATGTTGATCTCACCAAAGCTCTGGTTGAACAACCCTTTGAAAATCAGAATCGAGATAAACGACGGTACGGCGTAAGGCAGAATCAGCAGTACGCGGTAAATCGCTTTGCCTTTTAGGGCTTCCCACTGCACGAGGCAGGCGAGAATCATCCCTACCGCGACGGTCAGAATGACGGTCAGGATGGAGAATACTACCGTCCAGACGAAGATTGCGAAGAACGGTTTCTGAATACCTTCGTCCTGGAACACGCGGGTGAAGTTATCCCAGCCGATGGTCACCGTATAGCCTGGGCTCAGCTTTTCGCTGCCCCAGCTGCCATCGGCGTTAACGGCCTGGTAGAAGCCAACATCAGCATTCGGACGATACTTCACGCCGCTCTGGTTGTTGGTCAGCATGCCGTCATCCGCCAGCGCATACAGCGGTTGGGTGCCGGAGAATTGACGTAGCGAACTCATGATGACTTTGCTTTCGTCGGGCAGTATCGCGGTCAGCTGGTTCAGGGCGGTACGGTTTTGCGTAATGACACGCAGGTTAGCGCGTTCACCTTCCGGCAGCGCATCGGCTTCTTTAAGGGCCAGCTTCTGCTCGCCGCCGAATTTAAACGCATCGGAAAGGTAGTTTTTGCCGCTGTCGCCGTCGGTCAGCGCCAGCTTCCACTCATCTCCAGCGGGATAGAGTGCGAAGTTGTAGGATTTACCCGCCTGGAAAGAGCGGTCCATCAGCACTTGCTGAGCGCGTTCGAAGGTCAGCTGGTTGGTGCTGCTGTAGTTGGTAAAAGCGATAGCGATGGTGCAGATCAACGGGAACAGAACGAACAGTCCCATCCCGGCAACACCCGGATAAACATAGCGCCAGGCATAGGCCTTGCGATTGGAAAAAATATACAGGCCAACCGAGCTTAAAATCAGCGTCATGATGGCAAACAGGTACTCCCCCTGGGCGTACATCAAAACAACAAGGTAACCCACCAGCAGGCACAGCAAGCCGATCACAGACCATGTGAGCTGCGGGCTTTGCCACCAGTGTTTCTTTTTCACGACATCCATGGGGATCATCCTCTTTACACTTTATCCTTCTCGCTACCTCTTTGTTGGCTGCGGATGCGCACCCCAGTCACTTACCGATGTAAGCTCCTGGGGATTTGCATCCTTGCCGCCTCGATGTAGCGCGAATGATTTCGTGTAACAACGTATTCAATAAACCTTACTTCCTAAGAAATAAGGGAAACTGTATTACTTGGTGATACGAGCCTGTGCATCTTTCAGCGCGGCATCGACGGTCTGACGACCGCTAGCTGCGTTGATAACCGCGGTACGTACGGCATACCAGAAAGCGGACATCTGTGGGATGTTCGGCATGATTTCGCCTTTCTGGGCGTTCGCCATGGTGGCGGCGATACGCGGATCTTTTTCCAGTTTCTCCTGGAAGGATTTCAGCGCAACGGCACCCAGCGGTTTGTCCTTGTTCACTTCATCCAGACCCTGGTCGGTCATCAGGTAGTTTTCGAGGAACTCTTTCGCCAGTTCTTTGTTCGGGCTGGCGGCGTTAATACCGGCGCTCAGAACACCAACGAACGGTTTGGACGCGTTGCCTTTAAAGGTTGGCAGCAGGGTAACGCCGTAGTTAACCTTGCTCTTATCAATGTTAGACCATGCCCACGGACCGTTGATGGTCATCGCGGTATCGCCTTTGTTGAATGCCGCTTCAGCGATGGAGTAGTCGGTGTCGGCGTTCATGTGTTTGTTTTTGATAAGGTCGACCAGGAAGGTCAGGCCTGCTTTCGCGCCAGCGCTATCAACGCCAACGTTTTTCACGTCATATTTGCCGTTTTCAAACTTGAACGCGTAACCGCCGTCGGCAGCAATCAGCGGCCAAGTGAAGTACGGTTCTTGCAGGTTAAACATCAGCGCGCTCTTACCTTTCGCTTTCAGTTCTTTATCCAGCGCAGGGATCTCTTCCCAGGTTTTCGGCGGGTTTGGTACCAGGTCTTTGTTGTAAATCAGCGACAGCGCTTCTACCGCGACCGGGTAGGCAATCAGTTTGCCGTTATAGCGTACGGCGTCCCAGGTGAATGGATACAGTTTGTCCTGGAAGGCTTTGTCCGGGGTGATTTCTGCCAGCAGGCCAGATTGGGCATAGCCGCCGAAACGGTCATGGGCCCAGAAGATGATGTCCGGGCCGTCGCCGGTTGCAGCAACCTGCGGGAATTTCTCTTCCAGCTTGTCAGGGTGTTCGATGGAAACTTTAATGCCAGTGTCTTTTTCGAACTTTTTACCGACTTCAGCGAGGCCGTTGTAGCCTTTGTCGCCGTTAATCCAGATAACCAGCTTACCTTCTTCTATTTTCGCGAGGGCAGAGGCGGAAAACATCATCGTGGTCAATGCAGACAGCGCGAGGATGCGAGCGCCAGTTTTGATTTTCATATACCCGTCCTATTTGGTGATGTGCTCGTGGATACACTTGGATGGCTTAACGGTGATGAGTTTCCTTTTTTAACAACCTCTTTCCATCCTCCCTATGTCTACGCCCCACCCATCGTTTGTGTGATCTCCATTGCAGAATCGCCGGTTATGAGCCCTGGAGCACATAAAAACGAGGCCATTTTTGTCGCCTACATCACGAAATCGGTATCAGCCCGTCCCCCCCGGAGGCGAGACGTCATCTCTCATCCTCCCGTCTCCTCCCCCATAAAAAAGCCGGGGGTGGAGGATTTACCAGATTTATGAATACCGCATAGTCAGCCCATCTTGAATGTGTCGTTAAGTGACTGGTTGTAACGAAGGGAGAAGGGCATGGCGAGCGTACAGCTGCGAAATGTAACGAAAGCCTGGGGCGACGTGGTGGTATCGAAAGATATCAATCTCGAGATCCAGGATGGGGAGTTCGTCGTGTTTGTTGGCCCATCGGGCTGCGGCAAATCCACCCTGCTGCGTATGATTGCCGGGCTGGAAACGGTGACCAGCGGCGATCTTATGATTGGCGATACCCGAATGAACGATGTCCCGCCCGCCGAACGTGGTATCGGGATGGTGTTTCAGTCTTATGCGCTTTACCCCCACCTTTCCGTCGCGGAAAACATGTCTTTCGGCCTGAAGCTGGCCGGTGCCAAAAAAGACCTGATTAATCAACGCGTCACCCAGGTAGCAGAAGTCCTGCAACTGGCTCATCTGCTGGAGCGTAAACCAAAAGCGCTTTCCGGCGGTCAGCGTCAGCGTGTGGCGATTGGCCGTACCCTGGTGGCCGAACCGCGCGTTTTCCTGCTTGATGAACCTCTCTCTAACCTTGATGCCGCGCTGCGCGTACAGATGCGTATCGAGATTTCCCGTCTGCATAAGCGCCTTGGGCGCACGATGATTTACGTGACCCACGATCAGGTCGAGGCGATGACCCTCGCTGACAAAATCGTGGTACTGGATGCCGGTCGCGTCGCGCAGGTCGGGAAACCGCTTGAGCTTTATCACTACCCGGCGGATCGCTTCGTCGCGGGCTTTATTGGCTCGCCGAAGATGAACTTCCTGCCGGTTAAAGTCACCGCTACCGCCATTGAACAGGTTCAGGTGGAACTGCCTAACCGCCAGCAAATCTGGCTGCCGGTGGACAGCGCCCGCGTTCAGGTCGGCGCGAATATGTCCTTAGGGATTCGCCCGGAACATCTGCTGCCCAGCGATATCGCTGACGTCACCCTCGAAGGCGTGATTCAGGTGGTGGAACAGCTTGGTAACGAAACACAAATTCATATCCAGATCCCCGCCATCCGTCAAAACCTGGTTTACCGCCAGAACGACGTGGTGCTGGTCGAAGAGGGAGCCACATTCGCCATCGGCTTGCCGCCGGAGCGTTGCCATTTATTCCGTGAGGATGGCACCGCTTGTCGTCGGCTGCATAAAGAGCCGGGCGTGTAAGGCTTCCCATTAAAAAAAACGTGCACCCTGGAGCGCCGAAAAACAGGCGCAACAACAGGCGAAGCGTTCAAAGAAAAGCAATGATCTCAGGAGATAGAATGATGATTACTCTGCGCAAACTTCCACTGGCGATCGCCGTTGCAGCAGGCGTTATGTCTGCTCAGGCGCTGGCCGTTGATTTCCATGGCTATGCTCGTTCTGGTATCGGCTGGACCGGTAGCGGTGGCGAACAACAATGTTTCCAGGCAACGGGTGCTCAAAGCAAATACCGTCTTGGTAACGAATGTGAGACTTATGCAGAACTGAAGCTGGGTCAGGAAGTGTGGAAAGAGGGCGATAAGAGCTTCTACTTCGACACCAACGTGGCCTACTCCGTAGCACAGCAGAACGACTGGGAAGGTACCGACCCTGCGTTCCGTGAAGCGAACGTCCAGGGTAAAAACCTGATTGACTGGCTGCCAGGCTCCACCATCTGGGCCGGTAAGCGCTTCTACCAGCGTCATGACGTTCACATGATCGACTTCTACTACTGGGATATCTCTGGTCCTGGTGCCGGTATCGAAAACGTAGACCTGGGCTTCGGTAAACTGTCTCTGGCAGCAACTCGTTCTCAGGAAGCGGGTGGTTCTTATGCTTTCAGCAGCCAGAATATTTATGACAAAACCAAAGATACTGCGAACGACGTCTTTGACGTGCGTTTAGCGCAGATGGCTATCAACCCAGACGGCATGCTGGAACTGGGTGTTGACTACGGTCGTGCAAATACCACCGATGATTACAGCCTGGCAAACGGTGCCTCTAAAGATGGCTGGATGTTCACCGCTGAACATACTCAGAGCATGCTGAAAGGCTACAACAAGTTTGTTGTTCAGTACGCCACTGACTCCATGACCACACAGGGTAAAGGCCTGTCCCAGGGTTCCTTCGGTTCTTCTAGCGTGACCATTGATGGCGTGAGATATGCCAACAATGTTGTAAATAACAACGGTAGCCTGGTGCGCGTATTAGACCACGGTGCAATCTCTCTGGGTGACGATTGGGACCTGATGTACGTTGGTATGTACCAGAATATCGACATGGATAACGACCTGGGAACCGAATGGTATACCGTGGGTATCCGTCCAATGTACAAATGGACGCCAATCATGAGCACCCTGCTGGAAGTTGGCTACGACAACGTGAAATCTCAGCAGACTGGCGATCGTAACAGCCAGTACAAAATCACCCTGGCACAACAATGGCAGGCGGGCGACAGCATCTGGTCTCGTCCAGCTATCCGTGTGTTCGCAACTTATGCGAAATGGGATGAAAACTGGGGCTACGCGAAAAACAGCAACGGCGATGCAACTCGTTATGCCGTTTCAAGCAACTCCAGAACGTCCAACACCAGCCGCGGCGACAGCGATGAGTTCTCCTTCGGTGCGCAGATGGAAATCTGGTGGTAATGCAGCGCTAACCTAAAGTAATAATCTGATGAGGGGCGCAAGCCCCTCTATTTCATAAGGTTTAGCGCGCTATTGCCTGGCCACCGCTAGATCGGCGATTTCTGAGGTTATCATAATGAAAATGAAAAAAAGTCTCGTTGCTCTGTGCTTAACCGCTGGATTAATGGCGAGCGTCCCGGGTATCAGCCTTGCTGACGTAAACTATGTGCCGCAAAACACCAGCGCCGCGCCAACCATCCCGATGTCGTCCCTGCAGCAGTTGACCTGGACGCCGGTCGACCAATCTAAAGTCCAGTCCACGCAGATTGCCGTGGGCGGACAAACGCTGAATGTTCCAGGTATCACCGGTAAAGTTGTTGCTTACAGCGTACCGGCTAACATTGGCGAACTGACGCTGACGCTCACCAGCGAAGTGAACAAACAAACTACTGTCTTTGCGCCGAATGTGTTGATTCTTGATCAGAATATGACACCTTCTGCCTACTTCCCAAGCAGCTACTTTACCTACCAGGAACCGGGCGTCATGAGCGCTGACCGTCTGGAAGGTGTTATGCGTCTGACGCCAGCGCTGGGGCAGCAAAAACTGTACGTCCTGGTCTTTACCACTGAACAAGATCTCCAGCAGACCACCAAGCTGTTGGACCCGGCAAAAGCTTATGCCAAAGGTATTGGCAACGCGATCCCGGATATTCCAGACCCGATTGCCAGGCACACCACTGATGGCGTGCTGAAGCTAAAAGTGAAAACCAATAGCGGCTCTAGCGTGCTGGTCGGCCCGCTGTTTGGCTCTTCCGGCCCTGGCCCTGTAACCGTCGGTAATACGGCGGCGCCTGTTGCTGCACCGGTAGCCGCCCCAGCTCCGGCGGCGAAAAGTGAGCCGATGCTTGATGACACCGAAACCTACTTCAACAACGGTATCAAGCAGGCTGTCGCGAAAGGCGATATCGACAAGGCTCTGAAATTGATGAACGAAGCTGAACGTCTTGGCTCGAAATCTGCTCGTTCCACCTTTATCAGCAGTGTAAAAGGCAAGGGGTGATCGTCTCCCCACAATGCTGATGTTTAGGCACAGCCTTTAGGTGCGTCCGCCTGGCCGCACCTTTTTTTATCGCGCGATAGCCGCTGTTGCATGGCTGTTGCGCGGATGATCGTATATTGACGTTTGCCCGCCCCCACCGCCCCATTCTGCGATACAATAGTTTCTCGTTATGTTCCGGAGAATCAGGCATGTCACATCCTGCGCTGACGCAACTGCGTGCGCTGCGTTATTTTGCCACTCAGCCCCCGCTGGACGCACATCTGCGCGATTGGTTATTGCTTGAAGACTCAATGACCAAACGTTTTGAGCAACAAGGGAAAAAAATCAGCGTCATCATGGTGAACGAAGGTTTTGTTGGACGCGAAGCGCTGGCGGGTGAAGAGACCCTGCTCGCGGATGAACCGCGCTACTGGCTACGGGAAATTATCCTTTGTGCCGATGACGAACCCTGGCTGGCCGGCCGGACTATCGTGCCGGAGTCGACGCTCAATGGTCCGGAATTGGCGCTGCAACAGCTTGGGCAGACGCCGCTGGGCCGCTATCTGTTTACGTCGTCTACGTTAACCCGTGATTTTATTGAAATCGGTCGTCATGCAGAGCTTTGGGGGCGTCGTTCCCGCCTCCGGCTGAGTGGCAAACCGCTGCTGCTGACAGAATTGTTTCTGCCTGCATCGCCGTTGTATTAAGAGGAAGAGAAAATGGAGTGGAGTCTGACGCAGAACAAGCTGTTGGCGTTTCACCGCCTGATGCGGACTGACAAACCGATCGGCGCGCTGCTGCTGCTGTGGCCGACGCTATGGGCGCTGTGGGTAGCAACGCCGGGGATACCCCCGCTGTGGATCCTCGCCGTTTTTGTCGCGGGCGTCTGGCTGATGCGCGCTGCCGGCTGCGTAGTGAATGACTATGCAGATCGTAAGTTTGACGGCCACGTTAAGCGCACCGCCCGCCGCCCGCTGCCAAGCGGCGACGTTACCGAAAAAGAGGCGCGAACGCTGTTTGTTGTGCTGGTGCTGTTCTCGTTTCTGCTGGTGTTGACCTTAAACACCATGACCATTTTGCTGTCGGTTGCCGCGCTGGCGCTGGCCTGGGTCTATCCGTTTATGAAACGCTACACCCACCTGCCACAAGTGGTGCTGGGCGCGGCGTTCGGCTGGTCGATTCCGATGGCCTTTTCTGCGGTGAGTGAATCTCTGCCGCTGAGCTGCTGGCTGATGTTTCTCGCCAATATTCTGTGGGCGGTGGCCTACGATACCCAGTATGCAATGGTCGACCGCGATGATGACGTGAAGATTGGCATTAAGTCGACGGCGATTCTGTTTGGCGACAACGACCGTTTAATTATTGGGATTTTACAGGTGGCGGTACTGGCGCTGATGGCGGCAGTGGGCTGGCTGAGCGGTCTGGGCTGGGAGTATTACTGGTCATTGTTTATCGCCGCAGCGCTGTTTGTCTGGCAGCAGAAGCTGATATTTAAACGTGAACGCGATGACTGCTTTAAGGCGTTTTTAAATAATAACTACGTGGGGCTGGTGCTGTTTCTTGGCCTGGCGATGGGGTATATGCAGTAGTTTTGTGGTTTACCCGGCTTGCGGCGTAAACGCCTTAGCCGGGCTACAAAACCGCATTATTCTGGTTGCCCGGCTAAGCGTAGCGCAAGCCGGGATCGCTCTTCAAACGTTACGCTTCATCCTGAGTAACGCTTTCAATCGTTAGACGCACATCAGAAGTAATCAGGTCTGCCAGCATGCGGTAGATCTTCAACGTCTCTTCTGGCTCGGCATCCCCGGTATCGCTGATATAGCCTCTATCACGCAGAGTCAGCACCAAAGTACTAAACACCGCCTTATCGAAGAACTCCGGCGCGTTGATACCGTGCAGCACGGACAGACGCTGAGCCACGGTGCGGCTCTCTTTCTCCAGCGAACTACGGTTCATGGACGGGTTGGCACTCAGCAGCCAGAAGGTGATGGCATAACGCTGCAGCGTTTCGCGCGCGCCTGCGGCCAGCAGTTGCAGAGAGCGGGCGTGAGACGGATTGACGCTCACTTCGTCTTCGTTCAGGGCGATCAGCCCCTGACGCTGCATCTCAGCAATCAGCGCATCGACGACGCCCCCCAGCTCGGCTTTCTCCCAACGCAGGAACAGCTCAGCCTTCAGGAATGGATAGAACATCTCGACATGACGCAATATTTCGGCACGGGTAATGCGACGATGCTGGGTCACAATGGCGGCTAACAGCGACGGCATCACCAGCATGTGGGCGATGTTGTTGCGGTAATAGGTCATCAACACTGCCTGCTCGCGCGGCAGAATGATGATATCGCCAATGGTGTCTTTCTCGACTTCGAACTTGTTCATCTGTAGCGCGTGGTCGATAAGCTCGCTGGCGGAGGCCTCAGGTGTTGTGGCATCCGGCGAATAAGGCACGTTGCGCAGCAGAGCGAGATAGCACTCCAGCTGTTCGGTGAGCTGCTCGCGGGTCAGAGAACGCTGACGTGAGGCCAGCAGCGCGGTACAGCACAGGTTCATGGCGTTTGCCGCGCCGGCGTTATTGATACGCACCATCAGATCGGAGGCGATATTGTTCACCGTCGGCGTCAACCATGACGGACGGACCGCTTCGATAGGATCGATAGCCTCGCGCCAGTCAGGGACATGCTGATTGAGATAGGTCATCAACGGCAGCGGTTCGCCGAAGTTGACGTAGCCCTGGCCGAGGTTGCGCAGCTTGCTGAGGCCTTTCAACATCTGCGGCAGGCTCTCTTTCTCTTTCGTCGCCCCGCGCAGCTCTTTGGCGTAGGTACCGACTTCCATCACGTGCTCGTAGCCAATATAAATCGGCACCAGGGTGATAGGGCGGGTACCGCCGCGCAGCATCGCCTGGATCGTCATCGACAGGGTGCCGGTTTTTGGGTCCAGCAGGCGTCCGGTACGTGAACGACCACCCTCAACGAAGTACTCCACGGAGTAACCGCGACTGAACAGCTCGCCCAAATATTCGCGGAACACCGTCGAATAGAGCTTATTCCCTTTGAAGGTGCGGCGAATAAAGAACGCGCCACCACGACGGAAAATCGGCCCGGCAGGCCAGAAGTTCAGGTTGATACCGGCGGCGATATGCGGCGGCACCAAACCCTGGTGATAGATGACGTAAGAGAGCAGCAGATAGTCCATATGGCTGCGGTGGCACGGAACATAGACTATCTCGTGGCCTTCATGCGCCAGCTGGCGTACGCGCTCGGCGTTATGGACGTTAATGCCCTGATACAGCCGGTTCCAGGTGAAACCCAGTACGCGGTCGGTCAGACGAATCATTTCATAAGAGAAGTTTGCGGCGATCTCTTCCATCAAGGCGATGGCGTTTTGCTGGGCCTTCTCGTGGGAGATTTTCTTGCTACGCGCTTCGTCTTCTACCGCGCGGGCAATGGCTTTTGACGCCAGCAGCTTGTTGAACAGATCCTGGCGCGCAGGTAGGCGCGGGCCGACCGCCGCCAGACGCTGACGGGCGAAGTGCATACGCGCCACGCGGGCCAGCTTTTGGGCGATAATTTTATCGGTACCGTGCTCGTCTGCCATTTTACGCAGAGAGACCGAAGGCGAGAAACGCACAAAGCTGTCGCGACCCAACCACAGAACGGCGAAGAATTTTTGAATGCCGTTTAGCATACGCAGCGGCGGGTTCACTTCGCCTTTTTCACGCCCTGGAGCACGACCAAACATCACAGAAACCGGCACCATCTGCACGTCAAGATCGGGATGGTTACGGTGCAGATCCAGGTAATCATGGAACAGCTTGATGGATTCTTCTTTTGGCGTGTAGTAGGTGAAAACACGCGGGCCGCCGTGAATAAACACGTAGCGGGGAAGCAGGGTACCATCGATCTCCAGCGGCTCAAGCGGGTCCGGTAACTCATGTTCCAGACATTGAGCGCGAAGCGTCAGCAGGTCCGCCTTCGAATTGTAGGGCAGGACGTACATGATGGGACGTGAGGTATCCAGGCCCAATTCCTGAGCAGGTTGTGCCGGAATTGACTTGCTTTTTACCAGTGCCCTTAATGGTAAATTCAGTAATTTATAGTAAATTCGTTGCCAGCCAGACATAGACGATGTGAAGCCTCTGGTTAATCATGCAAATGCGCCGCAAGAATAACAGAAAGTGCGCAAAATTTCCGTTGTAACGCGGCAAACGCGTACACTCATTGACGTCATTTACATAAAAAGGTTTGTTTGATGGCCAATAATACCACTGGGTTAACTCGAATCGTTAAAGCAGCGGGGTATTCCTGGAAAGGATTCCGTGCGGCGTGGATCAATGAGGCCGCATTTCGTCAGGAAGGCATCGCTGCCATTATTGCCGTGGTGATAGCCTGCTGGCTGGATGTCGATGCCATCACGCGCGTTTTGCTGATTGGCTCGGTCCTGATAGTGATGATAGTTGAAATTATTAACAGCGCGATCGAAGCGGTTGTTGACCGTATTGGCCCTGAACATCATGAGTTGTCTGGCCGCGCGAAAGATATGGGTTCTGCGGCGGTCCTGTTGGCGATTATTATCGCGTTGATCACATGGGGAACGCTGTTGTGGGCAAACTACCGCTAAGTCTTGCCATAGCGGCTCGCAAAACGGAAAGAAACTCCTGATTTTTGTGTGAAATATGGTTCCAAAATCACCGTTAGCTGTATATACTCACAGCATAACTGTATATACACCCAGGGGGCGGAATGAAAGCGTTAACGACCAGGCAGCGAGAGGTGTTTGATCTCATTCGGGATCATATCAGCCAGACGGGCATGCCGCCGACGCGTGCGGAGATTGCTCAGCGCTTGGGGTTTCGTTCCCCAAACGCGGCGGAAGAACACCTGAAAGCGCTGGCGCGTAAAGGCGCAATCGAGATCGTTTCCGGTGCCTCCCGCGGTATCCGTCTGCTGACGGAAGAAGAAAACGGCCTGCCGCTTGTCGGCCGCGTCGCAGCAGGTGAACCACTGCTCGCACAGCAGCACATCGAAGGCCACTACCAGGTCGATCCGGCAATGTTTAAGCCGAATGCCGATTTTCTGCTGCGCGTAAGCGGAATGTCGATGAAAGACATCGGTATCCTGGATGGCGACCTGCTCGCGGTACATAAAACTCAGGATGTGCGCAATGGCCAGGTTGTTGTGGCCCGCATTGACGATGAAGTCACCGTGAAGCGTCTGAAAAAACAGGGTAACGTCGTCGAACTGCTACCTGAAAACAGCGAATTTACCCCGATCGTGGTGGATTTACGCCAGCAAAGTTTCACTATTGAAGGTCTGGCTGTCGGCGTTATCCGCAACGGCAACTGGCAGTAACCTCTTCATCTCGCAGCATCATCTGATGCATGGTGCTGCGCTGTTTTCCCTCTTCATTTGGGCTCTTCCCCATGCTTTTTAACGCCGCCGATAAAGCCCTGTGGCGCTTAGCGCTGCCCATGATTTTCTCCAATATCACCGTTCCTTTGCTGGGGCTGGTGGATACCGCCGTTATTGGTCATCTTGATAGTCCGATTTATCTGGGCGGCGTTGCGGTTGGCGCGATGGCGACCAGCTTTCTCTTCATGCTGCTCCTGTTTTTGCGCATGAGTACTACGGGTTTGACGGCTCAGGCATTCGGCGCGAAAGATCCGCAACGGCTGGCGCGTGCGCTGGTGCAGCCGCTGGGGCTGGCACTGGCTGCCGGGATAGCCATCGTCCTATTCAGAATGCCGTTAATTAATCTGGCGCTGCACATCGTCGGCGGCAGTGATGCGGTGCTTGAACAGGCCCGCCGTTTCCTCGAGATTCGTTGGCTGAGCGCTCCGGCATCTCTGGCAAATCTAGTGCTGCTGGGCTGGCTGTTGGGCGTGCAGTATGCCCGTGCACCGGTGATCCTGCTGGTTGTCGGCAATGTACTCAACATCGTGCTTGATTTATGGCTGGTGATGGGCCTGCATATGAACGTGCAGGGCGCAGCTCTGGCGACCGTAACAGCTGAATACGCCACCTTTTTCATCGGACTCGTTATGGCGAAGCGCGTGCTGGTACTACGGGGCGTTTCGCTATCGATGCTGAAAAACGCCTGGCGCGGCGATGTGCGTCGTCTCCTTGCGCTGAACCGCGACATTATGCTGCGCTCGCTGCTGCTACAGCTATGCTTTGGGGCGATGACGGTATACGGTGCCCGGCTCGGCGCTGATGTTGTAGCGGTCAATGCGGTGTTGATGACGATGCTGACCTTTACCGCCTACGCGCTGGATGGTTTCGCCTACGCCGTGGAGGCGCACTCCGGGCAGGCTTACGGTGCCCGCGACGGCAGCCAATTGCTTGAGGTCTGGCGTGCGGCCTGCCGTCAGTCAGGCATGGTAGCGCTGGCGTTTGCGCTGATTTACAGCCTTGCTGGCGAGCAGATTATCGCCTTGTTAACGTCGCTCCCTTCTCTGCAGCAGCTTGCCGACCGCTATCTCATCTGGCAGACAATACTGCCGGTCATTGGCGTCTGGTGCTACTTGTTGGATGGTATGTTTATCGGCGCAACGCGCGGTGCCGAGATGCGTAACAGCATGGCGGTAGCGGCGGCGGGATTCGCCCTGACGCTGCTGACGGTGCCGGTTCTTGGTAATCATGGTCTATGGTTGGCGCTGGCGGTGTTTCTTGCCCTGCGCGGGGCTTCACTGGCGATTGTCTGGCGGCGTCACTGGCAGCGCGGCACCTGGTTTTCATAGCGTGCATTGTTCAGATGGTGGTTAAAGATTCCGAATAATAAATCTTACTCAGAATACTCATCTATAGTTAAGTCATGTCCGGCACACAGCGGGCTGTTCATTCACCGAACGATCACCGAACGATGAGGATGACATGATGAATAAAGATGAAATCGGCGGTAACTGGAAACAGTTGAAAGGTAAAGCGAAAGAACAATGGGGCAAACTTACCGACGATGATATGACCGTCATCGAGGGTAAGCGCGACCAGCTGGTTGGCAGAATTCAGGAACGCTATGGATACGCCAAAGACCAGGCCGAGAAAGAAGTGAAGGATTGGGAAACTAAAAACGATTATCGCTGGTAGCGACTAACGTTCGTGTTTTAACCCGTGGTTATTGCCTGCCCGAATGGTACATGGAGGTACCTATACCCTTGATTCCCGCTGCGGCTAACGCCTCAGCGGGCTTTCTTTTTGATCTGGATGGTGTGGTCATGATGGCAGTGCCCTGGCGTACTGCACGCTTCCACCTCCACACAGGCGGCGCACAGGCCGTGAGCTTCAATCACATTGTGACGCAGGGCAAAACCCATTCTTGCCGCCAGCGTATGCATAATATCTTCTACACCTTCCGCGCACTCTTCTTTGACGCTGCCGCAGCGGTCGCAGATAAACATCGCCGAGCTGTGGGTTGGCTGATCGAAAAGGTGGCACAGTACGTAGCTATTGGTGGACTCCACCTTATGCACGAACCCTTGCTCCAGCAGAAACTCCAGCGCCCGATAAACCGTCGGCGGTTTAGCCTGAGGTTCTTTTTCGCGCAGCAGATCGAGCAGGTCATAGGCGCTAATAGCCCCTTTTTGCAGGCTCATTAGACGCAACACTTCAAGGCGCTGCGGGGTCAGGCGCACGCCACGCTGCGCGCAGAGCTTTTCAGCATGCGCTAACATTTGTTGCGAAGTGGTCTTATCCATGAGCGTCCTCTGGTTGCGTGAATTCGAAGCTGTTACTTTATCACGATCCCAGTAAAACACCGAGACCCGCCAGGTGTGCTATACATGATGCATCTCATTTTCGGGAAAAAACGATGAAACGACCTGATTGCATTCGACATTGGCGCGAACTGGAAGGTGCGGACGATTCCACCTATCCCGACAGTACGGAGCTTTTCTCTATTGGCGCACCGTTGGCGCGCGGCCTGCGCCTGAACCGCTTAGGGATTCATCACGAGCGCTTGCTGCCCGGGCGTCGTACCTCTTATCCGCATGCGGAAAGTGACGAAGAAGAATTTATCTACGTGCTGGATGGTTATCCTGAAGTGTGGATCAACGGCTATCTCTGGAAGCTGGAGCCGGGGGATAGCGTCGGTTTTCCTGCCGGAACCGGCGTTTGCCACACTTTCCTTAACAACACCGAACAGGAAGTTCGCCTGTTAGTGGTGGGGGAGGCGAACAAAAAATTTAATCGCATTTACTATCCGCTTAACCCCGGTTATGCCGCCACGCGCCAGGATCGCTGGGTCGATCATCCACCGCAGTTTTTTGGCCCGCACGACGGTAAGCCGCGGAGAAAATAGCGCTTCTTACCGGATAGAGGATGTGAACGCTGGCGCGATGCGCCAGTGGTTTATCTTTATGCTATAGTAGCGCCCCTTTTTACCCGGATGCTTATTTATTCGCCATGATGTCAGAATCAACGCCTACTGCTTTTGCTGCTCACCGTTTTTCCATCGCGCCGATGCTCGACTGGACCGACAGACACTGCCGTTACTTCCTGCGTCAACTGTCGCGCCATACGCTGCTGTACACCGAAATGGTGACCACCGGCGCGATTATCCACGGCAAAGGCGACTATCTGGCCTATAGCGAAGAAGAACATCCGGTTGCTTTGCAACTGGGCGGCAGCGATCCGGCTGCGTTGGCGCACTGCGCGAAGCTGGCGCAAGCGCGCGGATACGATGAAATAAACCTCAACGTCGGCTGCCCTTCCGATCGCGTGCAAAACGGCATGTTTGGTGCCTGCCTGATGGGTAACGCGCAACTGGTGGCGGATTGCGTCAAGGCGATGCGCGACGTGGTGTCCATCCCGGTGACGGTTAAAACCCGTATTGGCATTGACGACCAGGATAGCTACGAATTTCTCTGCGATTTCATTGAAACCGTGTCCGGTCGCGGCGAGTGCGAGATGTTTATCATCCATGCGCGTAAAGCCTGGCTTTCCGGCCTGAGCCCGAAAGAGAATCGTGAGATCCCACCGCTGGACTACCCGCGCGTTTACCAGCTCAAGCGCGATTTCCCGCACCTGACCATGTCCATCAACGGCGGCATCAAGTCGCTGGAAGAGGCAAAGCTGCACCTTGAGCATATGGATGGGGTGATGGTGGGGCGTGAGGCTTATCAGAATCCGGGTATTCTGGCTTCGGTTGACCGGGAAATTTTCGGCATTGAAGGCATCGATCCCGACCCGGTTGCCGTGGTTCGCGCGATGTATCCTTATATCGAACGTGAACTGAGTAGCGGCACTTACCTGGGCCATGTGACGCGTCATATGCTGGGGTTATTTCAGGGGATCCCGGGCGCACGTCAATGGCGTCGCTATCTGAGTGAGAATGCGCATAAAGCCGGTGCCGATATTAATGTGCTGGAGCAGGCGTTGCAGCTGGTTGCCGACAAGCGTTAATTTTTTCACTAAAACCTGGTCAAATTCACCACGCCTTGCGTTAATTACGCAGGGCGTTTTGCTTCAAATTCAATAGTTTAAATTTGGCACGTTTTTTGTAATATCCGGGAAGACATACAGAAATTCTTTGGGGAGAAGACGATGCTGGAACTCTTATTTGTTATTGGCTTTTTTGTCATGCTGTTGGTTACCGGCGTATCGCTGCTGGGAATTATCGCCGCAATAGTCGTCGCAACCGCGCTGATGTTTGTCGGCGGCCTGTTTGCATTAATGATTAAACTGTTGCCATGGTTGCTGCTGGCCGTTGTCGTCGTCTGGGTGATTCGGGCGATAAAATCGCCAACTGAAAGTCGTTATCGCCGTAATAACCGTTGGCGTTACTAAGGTATTGAGCGGTATGTCACAACCTGAAGATTTTTGCATAAAGCAGCGTAGGCTTTGCTTATTAAATCTGTCACTATTAGCGCGTTAACGAATTCATCGAGCTGTACCCTACATACAGCCGAACAAAAAAAGTAAGGGCTTCCCATGTGGAAGCCCTAAACTTTTGTGCTCCGGCCATTACGGTAATAGCAAACTCGAACCCTGCGTTGCCCGACTTTCCAGCACCTCATGTGCGCGTCTGGCATCGGTTAATGCATATTTTTGGCTCTCCGCCACATCCACTTTTATCACGCCGCTGGCAATTAGCGAGAACAGCTCATTGCTGGCTTCCGTCAGCTCTTCGCGGGTGGTGATATAGCCTTGCAGCGAAGGGCGGGTCACATATAGCGAACCCTTCTGGTTGAGGATCCCAAGGTTCACGCCGGTCACCGGGCCGGACGAGTTGCCGAAGCTGACCATCAGTCCCCGGCGCTGTAGGCAGTCGAGTGACGCCTCCCAGGTATCTTTGCCTACCGAGTCATAGACCACGTTAACTTTCTTACCGCCGGTTATCTCTTTTAAGCGCTCGACGATATTCTCGTCACGATAGTTAATGATCTCCCAGGCTCCGGCCTGTTTAGCGCGCTCAGCTTTTTGCGCGCTGCCGACGGTGCCGATCAGTTTAGCGCCCAGCGCTTTTGCCCACTGACAGGCAATCAATCCTACGCCACCGGCCGCCGCGTGAAACAGGAACGGTTCACCCGCCTTAATTTCGTGGGTTTTGCGCAGCAGATAATAGACCGTCAACCCTTTCAGGAATGAGGCTGCCGCCTGCTCGAAAGAGATAGCGTCAGGTAAAATGGCGGCTTTATCGGCAGGTACGTTATGCACCGAACTGTAGGCCCCCAGGGGGGATTGCGCATAAACCACCCGATCGCCCGCTTTAATATGCTTCACGCCGCTGCCGACTTTACTCACTACGCCTGCGGCTTCGGTGCCCAGTCCGCTCGGTAGAGAGGGGGGCGGATAAAGGCCGCTGCGGATGTAAGTATCAATGTAGTTGATACCGATGGCTTTGTTTTCTACCTGAATTTCGTGCTCCGCCGGATCCTTCGGTGTGAACTCCGCCGCTTGCAGAACTTCAGGCCCTCCGTGCTTGTGAAATTCAATACGTGTTGCCATGCTTCCTCCATAAATGTGGTAATCTTTCGACCCATTCACTATCTCGGTAACTCCATTCACTATGGCAGGAAATAAACCCTTCAACAAACCACAGACTGAACCCCGTGACCGCGATTATCAGGTTGCCGGGCTGAAAGTCCCGCCGCACTCGATTGAAGCGGAGCAGTCGGTGTTGGGTGGTTTAATGCTGGATAACGAACGCTGGGACGATGTCGCTGAGCGCGTGGTTTCAGAAGACTTTTATACTCGCCCGCATCGCCATATTTTTACCGAAATGGCGCGCCTGCAAGAATCGGGTAGCCCGATTGACCTGATCACGCTCGCGGAATCGCTGGAGCGTCAGGGGCAACTGGACAGCGTCGGCGGCTTCGCCTATCTGGCTGAATTATCGAAAAATACGCCAAGCGCAGCGAACATTAGCGCTTATGCCGATATTGTGCGCGAACGTGCAGTTGTGCGTGAAATGATCTCGGTGGCGAATGAAATCGCTGAGGCCGGTTTCGACCCCCAGGGCCGTACCAGTGAAGACCTGCTCGATCTGGCTGAGTCCAGAGTCTTCAAGATCGCCGAAAGCCGCGCCAATAAAGATGAAGGCCCCAAAAATATCGCCGATGTTCTGGATGCCACCGTTGCGCGTATCGAACAGTTGTTCCAGCAACCGCATGATGGTGTCACCGGAGTGAACACCGGCTATGACGACCTGAACAAAAAGACGGCGGGTCTCCAGCCGTCAGACCTGATTATTGTCGCAGCCCGTCCGTCGATGGGTAAAACAACCTTTGCGATGAACATCGTCGAAAACGCAGCGATGTTGCAGGATAAGCCGGTTCTTATCTTCAGTCTCGAGATGCCCTCGGAACAGATTATGATGCGTACGCTAGCTTCGCTGTCGCGCGTTGACCAGACCCGCATTCGTACCGGTCAGCTTGACGACGAAGATTGGGCGCGTATCTCCGGCACCATGGGGATCTTGCTGGAAAAACGCAACATCTATATTGATGACTCCTCCGGTCTGACGCCGACGGAAGTGCGCTCCCGCGCGCGCCGTATTGCCCGTGAACATGATGGTATCGGTCTTATCATGATCGACTACCTGCAGTTGATGCGCGTGCCGTCGCTCTCCGATAACCGAACTCTGGAAATCGCCGAAATTTCCCGCTCTTTGAAGGCGCTGGCCAAAGAACTTCATGTCCCGGTGGTCGCACTGTCGCAGCTTAACCGCTCTCTGGAACAGCGTGCGGATAAGCGCCCAGTTAACTCGGACCTGCGTGAATCCGGCTCCATCGAGCAGGATGCCGACTTAATCATGTTTATCTATCGTGACGAGGTGTATCACGAGAACAGTGATTTAAAGGGCATTGCCGAAATTATTATTGGTAAACAGCGTAACGGCCCCATCGGGACGGTACGTTTGACGTTTAACGGTCAGTGGTCGCGCTTTGATAACTATGCCGGGCCACAATACGACGACGAGTAAATCTCCGTCATCCTTCATGCCGCAGATGCGTTGACTACGCCTGTTCACCCCAGCCACTTAGTTTACTAAGCTCCCGGGGATTCTCAGGCTTGTCGCCTTCCTGCAACACGAATGATTTAGGAGATTCTTTTATTAAGGAATTTAAATGCAAGCGGCAACTGTAGTGATTAACCGCCGCGCTCTGCGACACAACCTGCAACGTCTACGCGAACTGGCTCCTGCCAGCAAGCTGGTTGCGGTGGTGAAAGCGAACGCCTACGGACACGGTCTTCTGGAGACCGCGCGAACGCTCCCTGACGCCGATGCTTTTGGCGTCGCCCGTCTCGAAGAAGCGCTACGCCTGCGCGCAGGCGGTATCGCCCAGCCGATCCTGCTGCTGGAAGGTTTCTTTGAGGCCGCCGATCTGCCGGTGATCTCCGCCCAGCGCCTGCACACAGCGGTACACAGCCCGGAGCAGTTGGCGGCGCTGGAAGAGGCTGATTTGCCCGAGCCAGTGACCGTATGGATGAAGCTGGATACCGGGATGCATCGATTAGGCGTCCTGCCGGAACAAGCGGAAGCGTTTTATCAGCGCCTGAGCCAGTGCAAAAACGTCCGCCAGCCGGTCAACGTGGTCAGCCATTTTGCCCGTGCCGATGAACCGGAATGCGGTGCCACCGAACGTCAGCTGGATATCTTTACCACCTTCACAGAAGGTAAACCGGGGCTGCGTTCCATCGCTGCCTCGGGTGGGATTTTGCTGTGGCCGCAGTCGCATTTCGACTGGGCGCGTCCTGGAATTATTCTCTACGGCGTATCGCCGCTGGAAAACCAGTCGACAGGTGCGGATTTTGGTTGCCTGCCGGTCATGTCGCTGACTTCGAGCCTGATCGCGGTCCGCGAGCATAAAACCGGTGAACCGGTTGGTTATGGCGGCACCTGGATAAGTGAACGCGATACGCGTTTAGGTGTGGTGGCGATGGGCTACGGCGATGGTTATCCGCGCGCTGCGCCATCCGGAACGCCGGTGCTGGTCAATGGCCGCGAGGTGCCGATTGTCGGACGCGTGGCGATGGATATGATTTGCGTCGATCTCGGGCCCGAATCGCAGGATAAATCGGGCGACCCGGTCGTGCTCTGGGGTGAAGGCTTGCCCGTCGAACGTATTGCTGAGATCACAAAAGTAAGTGCTTACGAACTTATCACGCGCCTGACTTCAAGGGTGTCGATGAAGTACGTAGATTAATACATACCTCGTTCGGGCTATGCTGAGGTCAGGTAGCCCGGACAGGGCGCGTCAAGCGCCGCCGCCGGGACAGTCCCCGATTTGTTATTGCCCTGTTTTATCCGCCAACATCCTCTCGATCTTCCTGCGCATCCGGTTTATTGTGTAATAACCTGCCTTATGTAAACCTGGAGAAACATCACGTGTTTCAGAAAGTTGACGCCTACGCTGGCGACCCCATTCTCTCCCTGATGGAGCGTTTCAAAGAAGATCCGCGTAGTGACAAAGTAAACCTCAGCATCGGTCTTTATTACAACGAAGATGGAATTATCCCGCAGCTACAGGCGGTTGCGGAGGCGGAAGCGCGCCTTAATGCCCAGCCGCATGGTGCTTCTCTGTATTTACCGATGGAAGGGCTGAATACCTACCGTCACGCGATTGCACCGCTGCTGTTCGGGGCTGACCATCCGGTACTGGTGCAGAATCGCGTCGCTTCCATTCAAACTCTGGGCGGTTCCGGTGCGCTGAGAGTGGGTGCTGATTTCCTGAAATACTACTTCGCTGACTCGCGCGTATGGGTGAGTGATCCGACGTGGGAAAACCACATTGCAATATTTGAAGGGGCTGGCTTCGAAGTAAGTACTTACCCTTGGTTTGATGATGAGACCAACGGCGTGCGTTTCGAGGCTTTCCTGGAAAAACTCAACACCCTGCCGGAGCGCGATATCGTGCTGCTGCATCCGTGCTGCCATAACCCAACGGGGGCCGATCTGAGCAACGCCCAGTGGGATGAGGTGGTTAAGGTGCTGAAAACGCGCAATCTGATCCCCTTCCTGGATATCGCTTATCAGGGCTTTGGCGCCGGAATCGAAGAGGATGCCTACGCTATCCGCGCGATCGCCAGCGCCGGAATACCGATGCTCGTCAGCAACTCTTTCTCAAAAATCTTCTCCCTGTATGGTGAGCGCGTTGGCGGTTTGTCGGTGGTTTGCGAAGATGCGGAAACCGCGGGTCGCGTACTGGGACAATTAAAAGCGACCGTGCGTCGCAACTACTCCAGTCCACCGAATTTTGGTGCACAGGTTGTGGCGGCAGTATTGAACGATACGGAGCTGAAAGCCTCATGGCTGGCGGAAGTTGAAGGAATGCGTACCCGTATTCTGGCTATGCGTCAGGAACTGGTTAACGTGCTTAAAGATACGGTGCCCGGAGGTAACTTTGATTACCTGCTTAAGCAGCGCGGAATGTTTAGCTATACCGGATTCAGCGCGGCTCAGGTTGATCGCCTACGCGATGAATTTGGCGTCTACCTGATCGCCAGCGGCCGCATGTGCGTGGCCGGGCTGAATTCGCGCAATGTTCAGCGCGTGGCGCAGGCATTTGCAGCTGTAATATAAGTCTTTGCCTGACTTGTTGCCCTTGCCAGTATTTTGGTGGGGCAACTCCCTTCCTGAAGTGTGATCATTCTCTTTTTATATGACATCAAAGCAGAAAAACCTTTCTATCCGGGCTCGTCGGGGGTAAGGTTTTGGTGCATTAATAAGCACACACATTATTGAAAACTATAACGATTCGATTATTTAGGGAAAAATATGCGCAAGATTACCCTGGCCTTTGGGGCCGTCTGCTTACTGTTCGCACTAAATAGCTCCGTCGTTGCCCGCGCTTCCACACCGCAACCGCTGTGGACGGGCACTAATATGGCGAAACTCGCCGAACAGGCACCTATCCATTGGGTTTCCGTGGCTCAGATTGAAAATAGCCTGTTGGGACGCCAGCCGATGGCCGTCGGTTTTGATATTGATGATACGGTTCTGTTTTCCAGCCCAGGATTCTGGCGCGGGCAGAAAACCTATTCACCCGGCAGCGATGATTACCTGAAAAACCCGGAGTTTTGGGAAAAAATGAACAATGGCTGGGATGAATTCAGCATGCCGAAAGAGGTCGCTCGCCAGCTGATCGCGATGCATGTTAAACGTGGCGATAGCATCTATTTTGTCACCGGCCGCAGCCAGACCAAAACAGAAACGGTATCAAAAACCTTGCAGGATGATTTCCTGATCCCGACCACGAATATGAATCCGGTTATTTTTGCCGGCGACAAGCCGGGACAGAACACAAAGACGCAATGGTTGCAGGAGAAGGACATCAAAGTCTTCTACGGTGATTCAGATAATGATATTGCCGCTGCTCGCGACGTCGGTGCTCGTGGTATCCGCATCATGCGGGCTTCAAACTCGTCCTATAAGCCACTGCCGATGGCGGGAGCTCAGGGCGAAGAGGTGATTGTGAATTCAGAATATTAAGCCGCCCGGCGGGTTAATCATTTATCGTAAAAACGGCAGCCCGCAAACTGCCGTTTTTTTGTGCAAAATAAAGCGTCAAAGGTTTTACCTTTTCGCTTATTGCTGCACACTTAGGAGGATTCACTGGTAAAGGAGTCGTTCATGTGGCATCAGCAAACTCTGACCTTAGGGCCGAAATCTCGGGGCTTTCACCTGGTCACTGATGAAGTTCTGGGTCAAATTCGCGAGCTGTCGCGCGTTAAGACCGGCCTGCTGCATCTGCTGCTCCAACATACATCGGCTTCCCTGACGCTAAACGAAAACTGCGATCCGACCGTTCGCTACGACATGGAACAGCATTTTCTCAATGCTGTGCCGGACAACGCGCCGTATGAACACGATTATGAAGGTCCCGATGATATGCCCTCGCACATTAAGTCGTCGATGCTTGGCGTATCGCTGATGCTACCTGTTCAGGACGGGCGCGTCAGACTGGGGACCTGGCAGGGTATCTGGCTAGGGGAGCACCGTATTCACGGCGGATCGCGCCATATCATCGCGACGCTCACAGGGGAATAAAGATGACAATTTCGGAGTTATTGCGCTACTGCATGGCGAAATCAGGTGCGGAGCAAAGCGTGCATAGCGACTGGAAAGCCACGCAGATCAAAGTGGCAGACGTGTTGTTTGCGATGGTAAAAGAGGTGGAAGACAATCGGCCTGCGGTATCGTTAAAGGCCAGCCCGGAGCTTGCTCAGCTGTTGCGGGAGCAGCATCACGATGTTCGTCCCAGTAGACATTTGAATAAAGCCCACTGGAGTACGGTGTTCCTTGACGGCTCCCTGCCGGATTCACAGATTTACTACCTGGTCGATGCTTCTTACCAGCAGGCGCTTGATATGCTCCCTGAAAGTAAGCGCAAGTTGTTGTCATAAAAACTACAGGCCGCCTAATAGCGCCAGCAGCGTGATATCAAAGAGTCGAAGCAGCGTGGACTGAAGATGCGTCTGCATCGCGATACGTTCGTTGTTGGCACGAATGGCGGCAATATCACGCTGCCCTTGCAGCAGCAGAATCAGATCGTCCTGGGTCAACCAGCCCCGTGTCTTCTCCTGTAAGGCCTGAAGCGTTAGCGTTCCGGCGTCGCGGATGCCGCTATCATCATCGTTAATGATGTCTTTTATTAGCTGTAACCACTCCGCCGTATTGACTCCGGCGTCAGTGAACTGGGTGCTGAGTTCCTCTAGGGTAGACATCATTATTTCCCTGAACGTTGTTGTTCGCCATTGATGGCCTGTTGGTAAAGGTTTTCCGTTTGTTTCGTTAGAACCGAGGCTGCGAAAGGCGTCAGTGCGGTATCCTGGCTGGATACTTGCGCGTATAGCCGCTGGTAGTTTTGTTTCAGTACCAGCAGATTATCCTGCCGCAGCGTATCGCTATTGTTTAACGCCAGGCTGAATAGCTGACGAATCTGGCTATCCTCTTGCCTTAGCATCGGCCGATCGACAGGCGTTACCGCGGCATCGGTGATGAACTGGAGATGAAGTTGTTCCAGCATAAGTAACTGCTGATGCGCTGAGCTACTGTAGCTATCCACCCAACTGCAGGCGGTCAGCGCAAATAACGCAGCGGCGAGGGCGTATCGATAAAATCCGTGTTTTAAAGACATGATGCTTCCTGCAAGTAGTGGTTAT
This sequence comes from Klebsiella sp. MISC125, assembly GCF_051131775.1. Lineage (NCBI taxonomy): Bacteria > Pseudomonadati > Pseudomonadota > Gammaproteobacteria > Enterobacterales > Enterobacteriaceae > Klebsiella > Klebsiella sp. MISC125. The sequence goes on along the minus strand of NZ_CP180448.1, from coordinate 5,791,888 downwards.
GCAGCTATCGTCATGCCAGATGACGAACGGTCGCAAATCACAAATGCTCAGCAGGAAAAAATGAGGTGAAATGAGATTAAATGATGCCTCTTCCCCGCAGAGAAGAGGCAGATGAACTTACTTCAGCATTGGTTTGAGGAAGTGTGCCGTATATGAAGCTTCACACTCGGCGACGGTTTCAGGCGTTCCGGAAACGAGGATTTCACCGCCGCCGCTACCGCCTTCCGGGCCGAGGTCGACAATCCAGTCAGCCGTTTTGATAACGTCCAGATTGTGTTCGATCACCACGATGGTATTGCCCTGGTCGCGCAGCTGATGCAGAACTTCCAGCAGCTGTTGGATATCGGCAAAGTGCAGACCGGTGGTCGGCTCATCAAGGATATACAGCGTCTGCCCGGTACCGCGCTTGGACAGCTCACGGGCCAGCTTGACGCGCTGGGCCTCACCGCCGGAGAGCGTGGTCGCCGACTGACCAAGGCGAATATAGGTCAAACCGACATCCATCAGGGTCTGGAGCTTACGCGCCAACGCCGGAACCGCATCAAAGAACTCACGCGCTTCTTCAATGGTCATATCCAGCACTTCATGAATCGTTTTGCCTTTGTACTTAATCTCCAGCGTTTCGCGGTTATAGCGCTTGCCTTTGCACTGGTCGCACGGCACGTAGATATCCGGCAAGAAGTGCATTTCGACTTTGATCACGCCATCGCCCTGACAGGCTTCACAGCGCCCGCCGCGTACGTTAAAGCTGAAGCGGCCAGGCGTATAGCCACGTGAACGTGATTCAGGCACGCCCGCAAACAGTTCACGAACTGGCGTAAAGACGCCGGTGTAGGTCGCCGGGTTAGAACGCGGCGTACGGCCGATGGGGCTCTGGTCGATATCGATCACTTTGTCGAAATGTTCCAGTCCCTGTACGTCACGATACGGTGCCGGTTCTGCGATGGTCGCGCCGTTGAGCTGGCGCTGGGCAATCGGAAACAGCGTGTCGTTAATCAGCGTTGATTTACCCGAACCAGAAACGCCGGTAATACAGGTAAACAGGCCCACTGGCAGCGTCAGCGTGACATCTTTCAGGTTGTTGCCGCGCGCACCTGTCAGCTTCAGTACTTTCTCCGGGTTGGCCGGAACGCGCTGTTTTGGCACCTCGATTTTGCGCTTACCGCTCATAAACTGGCCGGTCAGCGACTCCGGCACCGCCATAATATCTTCCAGCTTACCTTCAGCCACGACCTGACCGCCGTGCACACCGGCGCCAGGGCCGATATCGATAACGTGGTCAGCGGCGCGAATGGCGTCTTCATCGTGCTCGACAACGATAACGGTGTTGCCGAGATTACGCAGGTGGATCAGGGTGCCGAGCAGACGCTCATTATCGCGTTGGTGCAGGCCGATAGAGGGTTCATCCAGCACGTACATCACGCCGACCAGACCTGCGCCGATTTGGCTGGCGAGGCGGATACGCTGGGCTTCACCGCCGGAGAGAGTTTCCGCCGAACGGGAAAGCGTCAGGTAATTCAGGCCGACGTTAACGAGGAATTTCAGACGATCGCCAATCTCTTTCAGCACTTTTTCGGCGATTTGCGCGCGCTGACCGGAGAGCTTCAGATTGTTGAAGAAGTCCATCGCGTGGCCGATGCTCATATCCGAGATGGTCGGCAGCGGCGTATTTTCCACGAATACGTGACGTGCTTCGCGACGCAGACGCGTGCCGCCGCAGCTGGTGCAGGAGCGGTTGCTGATGAATTTCGCCAGCTCTTCGCGCACGGCGCTGGATTCGGTCTCTTTGTAGCGGCGCTCCATATTATGTAAAACGCCTTCGAACGGATGACGGCGAACGGAAGTGTCGCCGCGGTCGTTCATGTATTTGAATTCAATATTCTCTTTGCCTGAGCCGTAGAGAACGACTTTCTGTACGTTGGCGTTCAGCGTGCCCCACGGTGCTTCAACATCGAATTCATAATGTTCTGCCAGCGATTTCAGCATCTGGAAATAGTAAAAATTGCGCCGATCCCAACCACGAATCGCGCCACCCGCCAGCGATAACTCCGGGTTCTGGATAACGCGTTCAGGATCGAAATATTGCTGTACTCCCAGGCCGTCGCAGGTTGGACAAGCGCCTGCCGGATTGTTGAAGGAGAACAGGCGCGGTTCGAGCTCGCGCATGCTGTAGCCGCAAATCGGGCAGGCGAAGTTAGCGGAAAATAGCAGCTCTTCCGCTTTGGGATCGTCCATATTGGCGACGATGGCGCTCCCGCCGGAAAGCTCCAGCGCGGTTTCAAAGGACTCAGCCAGACGCGTGCTGAGATCTTCGCGCACCTTGAAGCGGTCGATTACCACTTCGATGGTGTGTTTCTTTTGCAGTTCAAGCTTCGGCGGATCGGAGAGATCGCAGACTTCGCCGTCGATCCTTGCGCGGATGTATCCTTGCCCGGCGAGGTTCTCCAGCGTTTTGTTATGCTCACCTTTGCGCTCTTTAATGATCGGCGCCAGCAGCATTAGACGCTGACCTTCCGGCTGCGAGAGCACGTTATCGACCATCTGGCTGACGGTTTGCGCCGCCAGCGGGACGTCGTGATCCGGGCAACGAGGTTCACCGACGCGAGCGTACAGCAGACGCAGGTAGTCGTGAATTTCGGTAATAGTACCTACCGTTGAGCGGGGGTTATGGGACGTTGATTTCTGTTCAATGGAAATCGCTGGCGACAGCCCTTCGATGTGGTCAACATCAGGTTTCTCCATCAGCGACAGGAACTGCCGCGCATAGGCGGAGAGCGACTCAACGTAACGACGCTGTCCTTCGGCATACAAGGTGTCGAAAGCCAGTGAGGATTTGCCTGAACCCGAAAGCCCGGTGACGACAATGAGTTTGTCGCGTGGGATAACGAGGTTGATATTTTTGAGATTGTGGGTGCGGGCGCCCCGAACTTCGATCTTATCCATTCACCTTTCCCGGTAGATACGCGGATTGCCTGATTTGCTTGAAGGACAAACGGCAGAAACGGCTAATTATGACACAATTTAACCTGTTTGAATATACAGTATTGGAATGCATTTTCCGACGGGCTGTGTAAAAATGTCAGGTCGCGCGTGATATCTGGAAGCTTCTTCGCAGCTATCAAAATACCACCTGGAAATGGTACACTCGCGCGTTTACACTATTTATTAATAAACGCATTCAGGAGAGACAAACATGGCCAGCAGAGGCGTAAACAAGGTGATTCTCGTCGGTAACCTGGGCCAGGACCCGGAAGTACGCTATATGCCTAGTGGTGGCGCAGTTGCCAACATTACGCTGGCTACTTCCGAATCCTGGCGTGACAAAGCGACCGGTGAGATGAAAGAGCAGACTGAATGGCACCGCGTGGTGCTGTTCGGTAAACTGGCAGAAGTGGCTGGTGAATACCTGCGTAAGGGTTCCCAGGTCTATATCGAAGGCCAGCTGCGTACCCGTAAATGGACCGATCAATCCGGTCAGGAAAAATACACCACCGAGATCGTGGTTAACGTTGGCGGCACGATGCAAATGCTCGGCGGCCGTCAGCAGGGCGCAGGCGCTCCGGCAGGTGGCAACGCAGGCGGTCAGCAGCAGGGCGGTTGGGGTCAACCTCAGCAGCCGCAGGGTGGCAACCAGTTCAGCGGCGGCGCGCAGTCTCGTCCGCAGCAGCAGGCTCCGGCAGCACCTTCCAATGAACCGCCGATGGACTTTGACGACGATATCCCGTTCTAAGCGCGCCGTTTTGCTTTGTAAGTCAGACGTTGTGAAGTTATCTCTGAAAAAGCCCCATTTGGGGCTTTTTCTATTTTGAAAAGTAAATTGTCAGCCGGGTTTCTACGGCGTGGCTGGCGCGGTCTGCGCGTTTGTTGCCGGAGCAGTCTGGTTTTTTGAATCCGTTGTCGCCTGCTGCTTACGCGCCATTTCATCGACGATCAGCCGGTAAGCGATGTAGTACTTATAAATATTGCTCACATAGGTCACGGTCTCAGAACCAATTTTTTCGGCGGCCAGATACTCGACGTTGCCAAACCAAACGTTGGGGTCAAAGCCGCGCTTTTTGGTCTCGGTGCGCAGTCGGGCGATGCGCGCGGGACCGGCGTTATAAGAAGCAAATGAGAACAGCGCCTTATCAAGCTGAGTCATCGGTTCATCCCCGTAATAATGGTCTATCATCCAGCGCATATATTTCACCCCGGCATGGATATTGGGATCGAGCTGCTTAATATCGCCGACCTTCAGCTCCCTACCGGTATTCGGCATCACCTGCATGACGCCAATTGCGCCAACGTGGCTCCGTACCGACTGATTAAGCCGCGACTCCTGATACCCCTGTGCGGCCATCAGCAGCCAGTCGACGTCATAGCGATCGCCGTATTTACGGAAAATTTCCACCATCGTGAGAAACTTACGTCGCTCCTTCTGCGCCGCCGCGTTTTTAACGTATTTAGCATCTTTCAGATAGCGCAGCAGGATCGTATTACCCAGCTTGCTGCCCTGGCTGTTTTCTTTGATGAAATGATTAAGTAACGCGAGGAGCTGCGGGCTGTTGCTGCGTACCGCCCAGCCAATATTGCCCTCGTTGCGCAGAATGATGTCCTGGTGAACCTGAATTTTTGGAAAAACCTGTTTCCAGAATATCGCCTTATGGCGATCGACCACGGTCAGTGGGATAAGTCCGGCGCTGAGCATCTCTATTAAATCTTCATCCTCCAGCGCTTCGGGGGCTGGTTTAATAATCACGGGCGGCAGGGACTCTTGCGCAAAGCGCGCATTGAGCGCAATCAGACTTGCGTAGTAGCTCGACGATGTGCGCACAAATACTGTTTTGCCGGAGAGTTGTTGCAGATTTTCCACTTTAGGAGAGCCGGGGCCAGAAAGCAGCAGCTCCTGAACGTGGGAATAGATAGGCGCGGTAAACGTCATTTGCTGTTGACGTTCCGGTGTGATGGTCAGGTTAGCGGCGATGATATCCCCTTTACCGGCGTTAAGCGCGCTGATGAGCTGGTCGCGGGCAACGGGAACAAAAATGATCCGCACTTTGAGATGGCGATGCTTAAGCTTCTTCTCTTTCGCTAATTTTTGATTCAGGCTGCGTTCAAACTCCATAAAAATATCGTGCGTGGCGCCGCGCTGGGTGCCTTTGTTGATAAAGAAAAAGGTTTTGCTGTAGGTGGTTAAAACCCGGATTGTTCGTCGGTCGAGCATACCCGGCAAATCGCCCTGCCATGGTTGCAACATATCCTCGACGTTAACTTCAAGGGCCTCGCGTTCGTCTGGCTCTGCGCGTTTATTTTCTGAGGCTGCGTTAACCGAACTGAAAAATAGCAGGGCGGCAAGGCAGGTCAGCCAGCCGATAAGGTATCGATATGACGACAGGGTGTTCATGGCGCGGTGCTCCGCAGGGGGATTGTTTTATTCTAGTCAATCCTGCGCAGTTAGCATGCCAGGCAGCATGTATGAGGGACTACAAATCCGGATGTTAATTATTTAATTAATTAACAAGATCAGTATTTATATTGCAATAATAAAATCGAGCTTATTTAAATAATTGTGGAAATAATATGGATGAATTGTGTTTTTTTAATGTAGATACAATTCATTTGTTTAATTTTGTCATGGTATTAAATAGATTTAAATTTTTTCATCTGTCTGTTTTTGCTTTGTATTTTAATTTATTTGCATGATGAATAACTATCAACTTGATAATAAATCTCATTTCTAATAACGTGGTTCGGCACAATAATCCTATTGCGTGCTGATCGGCAAACACTATCAAAGAATAGCGTGGCGCGTTTATTTCTTCGTGTTGCCAGGGCAAAAATTTCTATTTTTGGCGTAAATTTTGAATCGATATCCCGGTATTGCATCGGGAGGGCTCTGCTTACGCCAAAACCAGAGACGTTGCCCTATGCATGGAAGTCACTGCCGTTGTTTATATGACTGATGAAGAAGGCGTGCCCCGACAGCAATAAAAGAAAACAGGGCATATTCCATGAAACACTCTTCGCACTACTCGCTGGCCGTGCTGATCCACATGGCTATCCTGGGGGTGGCGCTGCCAGCGCTGGCCGCCGAGGGCAACACTTCAGACGAAACAAAGAAATCCGATACGGCGATTGCCGCAGAAAATCATGATGAAACGATGGTCGTGACCGCGGCAACGCAGAACCTGCAAGCCCCCGGCGTATCCACTATTACCGCCGATGAAATCCGCAAGCATCCACCGGCTCGCGACGTTTCAGAACTGATTCGAACCCAACCGGGCGTCAACCTTACCGGCAACTCCACCAGCGGCCAGCGCGGTAATAACCGCCAGGTCGATATTCGCGGTATGGGACCGGAGAACACGCTGATTCTGGTAGACGGTAAACCGGTGACCAGCCGTAACTCCGTGCGCTATGGCTGGCGCGGAGACCGTGATACGCGCGGTGATACCAGTTGGGTTCCGGCAGAAATGATCGACCATATCGATGTCATTCGCGGCTCTGCGGCGGCCCGCTACGGTAATGGCGCAATGGGCGGGGTGGTCAATATTGTCACTAAACCGGCGACCAGCGAGTGGCATGGTGCCTGGAATACCTATATGAACGCTCCTCAGCACCGTAAAGAGGGATCGACGAAGCGCACGAACTTTAGCCTCAACGGTCCGCTGTCGGATGAGGTTAGCTTTAATTTATGGGGCAACCTGAGCAAAACGCAGGCCGACGCCCAGGATATTAACTCCGGCCACGAAGCGGCACGAACCGGTACCTATGCGGGCTCTTATCCAGCGGGACGTGAAGGCGTAGAGAACAAAGATATCCATGGCAAACTGCGCTGGGAGTTTGCGCCGATGCAGGCGCTGGAGTTCGAAACCGGCTACAGCCGCCAGGGTAATCTGTATGCTGGCGACACGCAAAATACCAACACCAGCACGCTGGTGAAAAGTATGTACGGCAAAGAGACTAACCGCCTATATCGGCAGACTTACGGGGTGACGTGGACCGGCGGCTGGGATAATGGCGTGACCAGCAATACCTATGCTCAGTATGAGCACACCCGTAACTCGCGCATGAACGAGGGGCTGGCGGGCGGAACGGAAGGGATCTTCTCCGGAAGCGAATTCTCCGATATCGACCTGTCGGATGTGCTATTGCACAGCGAGGTGAATATTCCGTTTACCTTCGGGTTTGAGCAAAACCTGACGCTGGGGACCGAGTGGAACCAGCAGCGGATGAAAGATGGCGTGTCGACGACCCAGTCTCTCTCTTATGGCTCTATTGACGGCATCTCGGCAACCGGGCGTAGTCCGTATTCCAGCGCTGAGATTTTCTCGCTGTTTACCGAAGACAATATTGCACTGACCGATAGCACCATGCTGACGCCCGCTCTGCGTTTTGACCATCACAGCATCGTCGGCAATAACTGGAGTCCGTCGCTGAACCTTTCGCAGGGGCTGTCGGATGACTGGACGTTGAAGCTGGGGATTGCTCGCGCCTATAAAGCGCCGAACCTCTATCAGCTCAATCCGAACTATATTCTGTACAGCAACGGACAGGGTTGCTACGCCAGCAGCTCCGCCTGTTATCTGATGGGCAATAGCGACCTGAAGGCAGAAACCAGCGTCAATAAAGAGATTGGCCTGGAGTACAAGCATGGCGGCTATCAGGCTGGGCTGACTTACTTCCGTAACGACTACCACAATAAGATAGAGTCCGGCTATTCGGCGGTCAGTACCGCCAGCAACGGCACCACCAATATTTATCAGTGGGAAAACGTACCGAAGGCGCTGGTCGAAGGGCTGGAGGGCTCGTTAAACCTGCCGGTGAGTGAAACGGTCAACTGGAGCAACAACCTGACGTGGATGTTGCAGAGTAAGAACAAAACCACCGGCGATCGTCTGTCAGTGATCCCGCAGTTTACGCTTAACTCAACCCTAAGTTGGCAGGTACGCGACGATCTCTCGTTGCAGAGCACCTTCACCTGGTATGGTCGTCAGAAACCGAAGCGCTTCAACTATAAGGGTGAAGCGGTGTCCGGCAGCGAGCTGAACGAAGTCAGTCCGTACAGCATTGTCGGCCTTAGTGCGACCTGGGATGTGAACAAAAACCTGAGCCTGACCAGCGGAGTGGATAATCTGTTTGATATTCGCCACTATCGCGCCGGGAATGCGCAGACGACGGGGAACTCGACGACCGGTGCTTATCTGTATGGGGCAGGCGCGGAGACCTATAACGAGTCAGGACGGACGTTTTATGTCAGCGTGAATACGCACTTCTAATTATCCATTAATCACCAGCCGGGATATTTAATTATTCCGGCTTTTTAATTTTTGAAAAATGTGTCGCTGATATAAATGATGACAAAATCTCCACGGCCTCTACACAATTAACTCAACTTAGCAGCTTATACTTGTCTCTGTTGATCGGTTCTGCTTGATCCCGGAAACGATTAACAGTGGCATCCTGCCATTTCCATTCTAAAGTTGTTCCTCTTCCCCCTTCCATTCCCAACCGCAGCAATGCGGAGGAGGGGGAATCCCTTATTGGTGCGTATTCAGATTTTTACGATATTGGCTTGGAGTCACGGTATAATATCTCTTGAAAGTACGGTTAAAAGCGCTGATATCCTCATAACCAGCCATAATACAAATATCGACAATGCGAAAGGCGGGTTGCATCTGTAACAGATTAAGGCATAGCTGCATTCGCTGCTGGCGAACATACTCCATTGGTGACATGTTAAAATAGTGGCGGAATAGGCGAAACAGATGCCACTCGGAATAGCCGGAAAAGAGGCTCAGAGCATGCATGGTGAGCTTCTTTTCAAGATTTTTTTTTATCCATTGCACTAATTCGTTGAGTACGGATTGTTGGATCTCATTTCGCGGCATGTTACCTACTCATTTCATCACTATGGGAACCGGGCTACATAATTTATACCCGTCATACTTCAAGTTGCTTGTGCGTTGGCTTTCCTCGCTCACCCCAGTCACTTACTGGAGTAAGCTCCTGGGGACTCACTGCGTCGCCGCGTTACTCGGCCTGCGGCCTCGCCCCTTCGGGGCCAGCGCAAGCGCTGTTCAAAGCACTAGTGCCTTGTCCTGCAACTCGAATTATTTAGGGTATATTCAATATTTCTTCATTTTATCTACGGGATTTTAGGTTAATTTCTCCCTGTTCCTGGTCTATCCCAGAGAGCATCATTCCTAACAAGATCTTTTCCCCCTTTCAACCAATGAGAAAGGGGGCTTTTTGTTTTTTTTAATTTAAAAAAACAAAATGATTAAATGGTTTTGCTAGTGTCAGTAAACGCTTATATGACTAATGGTCAGGAAGAAAGTTCAACCTAAAAAAAACTTTTTCAACATTCTCTAACATCCATTTTTTCTCCATTTTATCGTCATAATTGCGTGCAATTCTGCGCCTCGTTCAGGTTATTTCAGGTTGCGTCATATTCTGTCCGCCGGAAAGAACACTGTTATTCCCAGCAGATATCTGCTATTGCCAAATATCTTTTAGACGACACCTCCATGCTAAAAAAAACGAGTATCATCGCCGGGCTATTGATTTCTCCTTTAACGCTTTATGCATCAACCTCATATACCGTTGATGATATTCGTTTTGAGGGGTTGCAGCGCGTTACCGTCGGCGCGGCGCTGTTAAGCATGCCCGTTCATACGGGAGAAGAGGTCTCGAACGAGGATATCAGCGACTCGGTTCGTGCCCTGTACGCCAGCGGAAACTTTGAGAATGTGCAGATTCTGCGGGATGGCAGCACGCTGGTGGTGCAGGTGAAAGAGCGACCAACCATCGCCAAAATCAGCTTTTCTGGCAATAAGTCCGTAAAGGATGATGCCCTGAAAGAGAACCTGGCCGCCACGGGTATCGAAGAAGGCAGCGCGCTGGATCGCAACACGCTTACGGAAATCGAAAAAGGATTACAGGATTTCTATTACAGTGTGGGTAAATACAGCGCCCAGGTTCATGCAGTTGTCACACCGCTGCCGCGCAATCGCGTTGATTTAACCTTTGTTTTTCAGGAAGGCGTCTCGGCAAAAATCGCGCAAATTAATATTATTGGCAACCAGGCTTTTAGTGAAGAAACATTGTTGGACCAGCTGCAGTTGCGCGATACCGTACCGTGGTGGAACGTGATCGGCGATAAAAAATATCAAAAGCAAAAGATGGCGGCGGATTTAGAAACGCTGCGTAGTTATTATCTCGATCGCGGCTATGCGCGGTTTGTGATTAACTCCAGTCAGGTCAGTATGACACCGGATAAAAAGTCTCTGTATATCACCATTAATCTTGCAGAAGGTGAACGTTATAAAATCGCCAGCACGATGTTGACTGGCGATATGGCGCAGCATAATAAAGAGATTGAGGCGCTGGTAAAGCCGTTAACAAATAAATGGTATAGCGGCGCGGAAATTACGACGGTAGAAAATAGTATTAAGACGCTGTTGGGGAAATATGGCTATGCCTGGCCGCAGGTTAACACCGCCCCGGATATTGATGATGCGAAAAAAAGTGTGGTTTTGCATATCAACGTTAATGCAGGACGCCGTTACTCAGTACGACAGATCCGTTTTGAGGGTAACGATACGTCGCGTGACGCGGTGCTGAGGCGTCAGATGCGCCAGATGGAAGGCGCGTGGCTGAACGATGAAAAAGTCGAACAGGGAAAAACGCGGTTGGATCGCAGCGGATTTTTTGAAACTGTTGATAAGCAAATCATCCCGGTAAGCGGTAGCCAGGATCAGGTGGACGTGGTCTATAAGGTGAAGGAACGCAACACCGGCTCTTTCAACGTTGGTCTGGGCTTCGGTACCGACAGCGGCGTGAGCTATCAGCTTGGCGTCACCCAGGATAACTGGCTGGGCACCGGCAATAGCGTTAGCTTCAACGGCACGCGCAATAGCTACCAGTCTTATCTTGAATTGGGGGCGACGAACCCTTATTTCACCGTCGACGGCGTGAGTTTGGGGGGGAAAATTTTCTATAACAGCTACGATGCCTCTGATGCCGATAGCGGCAGTTACAATCAGCAAAGTTACGGCGTTGGCAGTACGCTTGGATTCCCGATCAGCGAGAACAACTCCCTCAATCTGGGCGTGGATTATGTTCATAACCGCCTGACTAATATGGACCCGGAACTGACGACCTGGAGCTATCTTAACTCACGAGGTATTTACCCCAGCGTGGTGACCAAGGATGGTGATAGCGGCGCAACCTACAGCGCTAATGACTATTTTGTCAGCCTCGGCTGGAGCTATAACGATCTGGACCGCGGCTTCTTCCCGCGTGCAGGGAATAAGAGCAGCCTGACCGGCAAGGTCACGGTACCCGGCTCGGATAACAGCTATTACAAAGTCACTTTTGATACCACGCAGTATTTGCCGCTGAACGAAAACAAAAGCTGGGTGTGGATGGAGCACCTGCGCGCGGGATATGCCGATGGGTTGAACGGCAAATCGGTGCCGTTTTATGATAATTTCTATGCCGGTGGCTCGACGTCGGTTCGCGGATTCTCCTCGAATACGATTGGCCCAAAAGCGGCTTACTATCGTTGTAATGGTTCTGAAAGTAGCTACAGCACCTGCCCGTTGGACTCCTCGTCCGATGCGGTTGGCGGTAACGCGATGGCGGTGCTAAACAGCGAGTTTATTGTGCCAACGCCATTTGTGAATGACAAATACGCCGACAGCCTGCGCACGTCGTTATTCCTCGATGCGGGGACGGTATGGAGCACCTCCTGGCAAAATACCGGCCAGACGTTGGCCGCGGGGATCCCAGACTATGGCGATCCGTCGCATATTCGCATGTCCGCCGGGATTGCGGTGCAGTGGATGTCGCCGCTAGGTCCGCTGGTCTTCTCATGGGCCGAGCCGTTTAAAAAATATGATGGTGATAAAGCCGAGCAGTTCCAGTTTAATATCGGAAAAACCTGGTAATAACGCCTGCGGCTTACCAAAAACGAGTACAGGCTGCCCTAAACGGCAGCCTGTAATTTATTGTAAATATATTTTTGTTTATATACCAAAAATAATTCGAGTTGCAGGAAGGCGGCAAGGGAGAAAGTCCCGATGAGCTTACTTGAGTAAGTGATTCGGGCGAACGAGCGTAGCCAACGCACAAGCAACTTGAAGTATGACGGGTATACATGAGCCTGTGCATACGGTGGCTGTCATCATGAGAATTAGTTATTAATTATTAGAATTCAGCATTTTCTATACATCTAAATAAGTATGGTTGGTGTTTGAGTATTGTCTTATGTCACATTGTTGTGTGATAACCTTGCGGGTATTTATGATGAGTGCTATCAATATATAAAACATTATTTATCAGTAACAGATACAAGGATAGAAAATGAAATGGACTATTCATAATACTCTTGTCTGTCCACACTCCGGTGTGGCCTTTTCCTCGATCTCCAGCCTGCGGTTTTTAAAGTTTATCCTTTGGTACGAAGCCGATATTTTACTGTTGCCAGGGGAGTCAATGAAGCTGTACTCCTCAAGAGTTTTAATAAATGATCAGTATCATTCATTAAAAGTTTACAACATCACGCGCTATGACGAAGCGCAGTGGGAGAGGCTGCGGGAACGACCTTCCTGTCCGTATCACTCCACGGCGGCAGCGGCAGAATCCTGCTCTTACCAGGCTCACTGCGCGATTAAACGCTGCCCGAACAATTATCCGCGTGGGGCGATATGGCGGTAGTCCGGACAGCCAAATCTACATGACGCCTGATTTATGCGGGCAGCAGAGCGGAAAGCCGGGCCTGTACATCGACGCACCCGGCCAGCACCAGGTTACCGCGCAGCAAGCCATCGTCGGCTAAAAAGTCATTGCTGGCACCGCCCGCTTCGACGATCAGCAACATTCCTGCCAGCGCATCCCAGCTATTCATATGTTCTTCGTAATAGGCGTGCACCTGCCCGGTGGCGACGTGGGCCAGCATTAACGCTCCTGCGCCAAAGCGACGGTACTCCATTCCCGCGTTGATGACGCGAGTGAGGGCTCGGGTATAGTTTTCCGCGGGCGCGCGGCTGGAACGCCCCATCCCAATCACCACCGTTTCCGGATCCGGTTCGCGTAATGTCAGGCGCTGATCGTTAAGAAAGGCACCTTTACCGCGGCGGGCAAAGAAAAATTCATTTCGGTCAGGGGCGTAAATAATCCCCAGTTCAAGCGTATTGTGCAGAACGTAAGCCAGAGAAATACACCAGTAGTCCATCCCCTGAATGTAGTTAGTGGTTCCGTCGATAGGGTCGAGCACCCAGGTTCCTTGCTCACCGCTTTCCAGGCCGCTCTCTTCGCCGAGAAAACCATCCTGCGGGCAGTGGATCTTCAGCCAGTCCTTGATCTCTTTTTCCACAAACAGATCAGCCTGCGAGACAAAATCCTGACGCGCTTTTTTATCTATCTGTAGCCCCGTATCGCGCAGCGCTTGTGCCTGCGCGCCCAACTGGCGAATCAATTCGCATAATGACTGCTGTTGTTCTTCCGTCATAGCCTGCTCTTATCGGTTGATGGCGACGTACGCCGATGAATTAACTGCACCCCCACCCACGTGATGCGCGAAGGCTGTAAAGGATCGCTGGCCCGCTCCAGCAGGCGCGCTAAGGCCTGGCGGGAAATCTCCGCGACGTCCTGGTGCAAGGTGCTGAGCTGATAACTGTATTGCGCCGTTTGCGGCGTATTGTCAAAACCAATGAGCTGAAAATCTTCGGGAGCCTGCTTGCCGCGTAGGCGCATGCCGTCAAGGAAACCGCAGGCCAGCTGGGCATTGGCGCAGAAAATACCCTGTAGCCTGTCGTCGGCGCTGGCGGCGGCCTGAAAACCGCCGTCGTAGCCTTCAACCGGTGCGAAAAGGGCGTGCAGGTCACGTTGAGTATCCACGCCGAGTGCCAGGAGTGCTTGAGAAAATGCCGCGCCGCGCGTTTGTCCTGCCCAGGTTGAGTGATGATGGTTGAGCCAACCGAATCGATGACAGCCAGCACGAACCAGCTGCTCGGCGGCAAGGGTCGCTCCGGCGACATTATCCGAGCAAACGTAATCGACGCAGGGGATATTGGGCTGGCGATTGATGCCTACCACCGGAATTTGCTGCTGAACGCACTCGTTAACCAGCGATTCCGGCGGTTGCCCGGAGGTGACGATAACGCCGGAAACGCGAAATTGGGCGAAGCGCCGCAGGGTTTGCGCCAGATCCTGTTCGCTACGGATTTCACTCACCAGCGCCTGAAAACCGCGGCGCTGGATCTCGCTGAGCAACGCGTCAAGCAGGCTGCTGCGAAACGGATCGCTGATGCGCGAAACGATCACGCCGATCAGATGGCTGCGCCGTCGGTTTAACCCCTGGGCGAGGAAATTAACCTGATACCCCAGCTCTTCGGCCGCGCGCAGTACGCGCTCTCTGGTATCGGGAGAGATGCTGCCGTTATTGCTCAGGGCGCGGGAAACTACGGCCCGTGAGACCCCCGCACGCTGGGCGACATCCTGCGCGGTAATACTCTGTTTACGCGGCAATGAAGTCATATCGGGCGTTCCGAATGATGGAGCTCATACTGCAGGCCGTCGTGGCTAACGAACAAGCCTTCCCATGGCCGGCAGGCGAATTTCAGCGCGGGCAATATCGCGTCGTAGCAGTGATAGAGTCCCATCGTACGCAAATTGAGCTGCTGGAATAGCGCCAGGCATGAAGGGAAATCGCCGTGCGAGGCGTCATCGGCCAGCGCGGTCAGCGAGGCGCACTCCTGAAATACCAAATCGGCCCCTGCCATCAGCGCAATGGAATCCGGCGTCGGGCGACCATCACCGCTGTAGAACAGGGTTTGCCCGCCGAAGGTGATACGAATGGCGCGATTGGTCAGCTCATGCTGCGTTTGTGCAGTCTGAATATGCCAGTCATGCCACGTCCAGGACTCTGCACTGTCACGCCAGTCGATGGCAAAACACAACGTTGTTTGCGGCCAGTTTGCCAGCGCTGCCAACTGCATCAGGACCGGGCGCTGCTGCGGCTGGCTGTAGATAATCAGCGGCTTCTGGCGGGAAAAACTCTTCCAGTAGTTGAGCAGCGCCGTCAGGCCGGTGCAGTGGTCCGGGTGAACGTGGGTGAAATAGATAACGTCAATCTCGTTGATATCGCCGCTGCGCCGCCACAGCGCCCGGGGGATTGTGGGGCCGCAATCAATCAGCCACTGTCGGTTTTGGGCGTCGATAACCCGTAGTGCAGAGGTATTTTGTTCGCTGGAGAAAGCGCTGCCGCAGCCAAGAACATCTATTTTCATTTTCCCTCGCCGAAATTTTAGGGGGCTTAATTAAATTGTCACAAATACCCGACAAAGTAGGCCCACATCATGTCGAGTCAACGTTGCATTTTTTTTACATTCAAATGAACACGTGTTCATCAAAGCGATAAAAATGCAGGCACAGAGATTTTTGGGTATCGAATATGAGCTATTTACAGATCTCCCGGTTAAAGATTAGCTACGGCGATAAAGTCGTTTTGCATAATATCGATCTGAGCGTTGAGAAAGGGGAAATGATTGCCCTGCTGGGCCCTTCCGGTTGTGGGAAAACAACGCTTTTGAACGCGCTTTGCGGGTTTATTCCGACGCAGACGGGAGAGATTGCCGTTGCCGGACGCGATATTACCCGCAGCGCACCGGAGCAGCGCAATATCACCATGGTCTTCCAAAGCTATGCCCTGTGGCCGCATATGACGGTGGCACGTAATATTGGCTATGGCCTGAAGCTGCGCAAATGGCGGGGTGACGACATTGATCGCCGGGTGGCGGAGTTGCTCAATATCGTCAATCTCAACGGTCTGGCTGATGTGAAGGTGACTGAACTTTCCGGCGGTCAACGCCAGCGGGTGGCTCTGGCTCGGGCGCTGGCGATAGAGCCGGATGTTCTGGTGCTGGATGAACCGCTCTCAAACCTTGATGCGAAAGTGCGACTTAACGTACGCCACGAAATCAAAGCGCTGCAAAAAAGACTCGGCTTTACCTCGTTAATCGTTACTCACGATCAGCAGGAGGCGCTGGTAATGGCCGACCGCATTGCGGTATTAAATAACGGTCGTATTGAGCAAATAGGTTCGCCAGAGGATATTTATCAGCGCCCGGCTACGCCTTTTGTTGCCGATTTTATGGGCGCGGATAATAAAATTTCCGCCAGCGAACTCTTTGCCGCAGAGGGTATTTATCTACGCGCAGCCGGGCAATATTCCGCTGAGCATTTTCACGACCATATTATTTATTTTCGCAGCGCCGACGCCGCGCTTGATGAATTATCCGAGAGCGCCGCGCCAGAAGGGTTAACGCTGAGCGGCGTGGTTGAACAAAGTGCTTTTCTCGGCAACTTATATCGCCATAGCGTGCGCTGTCATGACCGTGTCCTGCTGGCGGATTCCGCGCACTGCTGGCCCGCGCATTCGCCGGTCAGGCTACATGTCCCGGCGCCCGCACTGCATATTTTTCCTTCATCACAAACCCATTAACTTCATCGCGTTCATTCTGGGGATAGACCATGTTTACGAAAACGAAAGCTGCGGTAGTGATTGCATTATTCCTGAGCTACGGCGCGCAGGCCGACACCGTTCTTCACGTTGCTACGGCGGGGGATCAGAATATGGTGGATTACGTCAAAACCTGGCTGGGGCCGAAGTTTGAAGCGGCGCATCCGGGAGTCAAAGTTCAGGTTGTCGGCACCGGTCCGGGAGACGCGGGGTCGAATAAAATCATTGAAAAGCTGACGGCGCAAAAAGAGAGCGGCGCGCAGAGCTGGGATATTGATGTGGCAGTGGTGCATCAGAAAGCCGGTGGTGAGCTGGTGGAGAAAGGGCTGCTGGAGAAGTATCGCCAGCAGATTAAGACCGGTTCAATGGTGAGCGCCGACAACGCGAAGAACGCCCTTGGGGTGAACGTCGACGGCTACGTTATGCCGATGTTTTTAAGCCAGACCGCCATTGCCTGGAATAGCGATGCCATTAAAACGCCTCCAGCGTCCTACGATGAACTGGTGAGCTGGGCGCAAAAAAATCCGCAGGCCTTTGGCTACAACGGCATTAAGAATGGCATGTCCGGCGTCAGCTTTGTGGTGGGCTGGATCTACGCCTACGGCACCGATGCCCAGCGTTTGTCTTCTCTGCCGTACGATAAAGGCGTTGAGAAAAATTGGGGGCAGGCTTACGAGAAGCTGAAAGCGTTTAATAAGAACGTTACCTTCACGCCGGGTAACGCCGGGACGCTCGATATGCTGAGCCGCGGCGAAATCATGATGGGGCCGGTGTGGGTGGATATGTTCTACAGCTGGAAAGATCAGGGCAAGCTGCCGCCGTCGATTAAGCTGTCGCTGCTGGCGCCGGGGATGCCGGGCCAACCGATGTACTACGTGACCCCGGCGAAGGCGGCGAACCCGCAGCTAGCGCGTGAGTTTATTGAACTGGCGACCAGCCCGGAAGTGCAGGCGCAGGGGATCGTGAAGCAGTTTAACTGGTATCCGGGGATTGACGCTGAACAGGTGAAGCCGAAGCTTGATGCGCAAACCTTGCAAAAACTGTTTGCTGAAATTTCGCCGCAGGCGCTGGCGGAATACGGTAAGAGCTTCCCGATTACGCCATATTTTGACGACATCAAAGAAGGCTATGAAAGCCAGGTCGCCAATTAATTGACTGCTGATGCTCAGGCGCGGCGTGACGTCGCCCTGAGCTTTTTCTTGTTGCTGACACCAGGTTTGCTATGCGTACTTCGCTGAAATATCTGCTGCTGGTCGCTCCGGCCGCGCTGATGATCGCCGTGCTCTTTTTATACCCGCTGGGCTTCTCGCTGATCGCCGCCTTTACCGACGATGCGCAGCGCCTCACGCTGGCTCATTTCCGTAAGGTATATGCGCTCTATTCCAGCGATATTCTGTTTACACTGATTATTGTGCTGGCTTCGGTGGCGCTGCTGGCGGTTCTCTCCATTACTCTTTCGGCGGTGATCACGCTCTCGCCCTGTCGCCCTATTGTCCGCATGCTGGGGTTTTTGTATCGCCTGCCGCTGTTTATCCCTTTTATCGTCGCCGCGCAGATGATGCGTACCTTTCTGGCCAAAAACGGCTTGATGAACAACGCGCTGGTGGCAACTGACCTCATCACTCCGCTGGAGACCGTCTCCTGGCTGGGTTGGAAGGGGATTATTATCACTTTTGTCTGGAAGCAACTGGCGTTTGCCACGTTGCTTATCTGTGGGGCAATGGCCGCGCTTGAGCAATCGCAAATTCTGGCGGCGCGTAATCTTGGGGCATCGCGTCCGCGTATTCTGTTCGACATTATTTTGCCGCAGGTGCTGCCAGCAATCGGCGTGGCGCTGGTGCTCTCCACCGTCACCATGATGTCGGTGCTGTCGGTCCCGCTGATGATAGGCGTCGGCTCGCCGACGATGATGACCGTGGATATGGCCTTCCGCGTTAATTCCTATGGCGACTATGCCGTCGCTAACGCGCTTGGCGTGGTGTCGTTGCTGATTTGCGGGGCGCTGTCGTGGTTTTATCTGCGCCATAGTCTGCAGCAAAAAGGGAGCGAATAATGAAAGAGGCAATCATGACACGACCGGGAACGCTGCTGGCGAAAGGCCGCAGAAAGCTGAGCGCCAGCCTGCCGCTACAAACGTTACTGGTAGTCTTTATGCTGCTGGCGATGTTTGGCCCGCTGCTGAACTTGCTCATCTGGACGGTGGCGGAGAGCTGGTTTTTCCCGCATTCACTGCCCAGCCAATGGGGGCTGAAATACTGGTATCAGGTATTCAGCCCCTACAGCGATGTGTCCGGCTCGCTGCTGACCAGCGTGCTGATTGCGCTGCTATCGGTGTTGGTATGTCTGCTGATCTCCATTCCGGCGGGCTACGCGCTTTCAAGGCGCGGGATGCCGCTACGGGTGTTGTTTATGCTGTTGTTTCTGATCCCGCAGGCGTTTCCCAATCTGACGGTGTACATGAATATCGCCCGGCTTTTCTATCAATGGGGGCTTAACGGCACGGTAGCGGGGGTTGTGTTGGTGCACAGCGTACATGGGTTGATGTATTCGGTGTGGATTTGCGTGGCGGCCTTTTCGGCGGTTGATCCGCTACTGGCGAGGGCTTCGCGTAATCTGGGGGCCGGACCGATTTACACCTTCTGGCATATTGTGCTGCCGCAGGCTTCGCCGGGAATTATCGCCGCCAGCATTTTTGTCTTTCTGGAATCGCTGGACGAATTTACCGGCACCTTTTTTGTCGGCGCGCCGGATATCACCACCTTGCCGCTGCTGCTGTATAACGCCAGTATGTCGGGCAACTATCAAGTATCGTCAATTACGGCGCTGATTTTACTGGTGCCGTCGCTGCTGTTTATGCTGGTGATTCATAAATTTATGCGCCCGGAGATGCTGTCGAAAATGGGCAAATAGCGGTAAAAAAAGCTTCCCGTTGGGAAGCTTTTTTTACATCAGGTCATCATCATCGGCCATTCCGGCGGGGTCTGACTCATCACTTCAATCATGACATCTTTGATATTGCCCCAGATCTTTGCAACGTCCAGCAGCGTAATACCTAACAGACCGGTGGCAAACCAACAGGCTGCGGCCAGGCCTACACAGCTACAAATAACCGCTAAACCGGCATAATCACTTTTACGCAGCTGAATATTCATCGAGCTGGCCAGGAACATCAGCACTGCGCTCACGAGTGGCCAGCGCAAAAGTACGACACTGGTAGTAATGGTAGCCATCAACCTTTCCTCAAAGAAATGCGGGAGCCTTTGACAACCTGACGAGACTAACGATGACGTGGTGCTCTGGCTATCTACAGGCAAACAAGAGAGTAATGAAACAACGTTCTTGTTTCATCAACTAATGTGAACTATATCACAATTGTTCTTTTATTCACCAGCCAAAAAAAGTACTTTTCTTGCGCTTATTAACCCCTTTATTTGAGTGGTTAATAAGAGAGGGAGGGATGTATCTTTCATTCAGAAGGCGATTATAAACGATAGCCAGCCGCAATTCTTTTTTATTAGCGTTTATGTTCTGCGGATTTTATTACTTATTCCCGCCAATTATACGGATAAACCGAATGAGATAGTGGAGCTAATCTCATTATGTTGAGAATGTTTCTCCAGCCTTCTATAAGTCAGTATTATTCATGATTCATAGTTATGAGGTTTTTACGTCAAAGTGTGGGTTGCTGAATTGCCCTGATTCATATCACAGTAAGCAGAGTCATCGGGGCCTTTCACCTTGATTAAGGCGTATCGCATGGATAAAAAGCGGAAATGAGTCATAGCTCGCCACATAAGGCGTTAAGAGTATTTGGCATCGTGCTGGTTATTCTGCTACCGGTGATGCTGGCATTGTGGTTTGCACAAATACGCGCCAAAGCAGAAACCACCGATCAGCTACGGGTGTTTTCTAAGCTGGCGCTGCAAAAAACTGAGGTGGTCATTCGTGAAGCCGATGAGGCGCGCGATAAAGCCAGGTTATATCAGGGGGAGCTATGCTCGCCACAGCATCAGCAATATATGTTGGGCATTGTTCGCGGCCTGCTCTACATCGACGATTTAATCTATGCTAATGGCACGCATTTTTTCTGCTCGACTTCGGTACGTCGCCAGGCCGGATGGCGCATTCCGGCTGCGACGTATACTAAAAAGCCGGATATTGCGATTTACTACTACCGCGAAACCCCTTTTTATCCCAGCTATGCCATGAACTATATGCAGCGCGGTCATTATGTGGCGGTGATTCATCCGCTTTCCTTTAGCGCGTTGATAACCAGCGACCGCGATCTGGCATGGGGCGTTTTTGATACCAAAACCAACCAGTTTTTTTCCGTCAGTACGAATGCAGACTCCGGTCAACTGCATCGGTTGATCCGTGATGAAGAGGCGTTTTTTCATCAGGATGGACGCGTTTATACCATTGCCCACTCCACCGTTCGCCCGATAGCCGTCATTATGTCCACTTCGCGGGTGAGCTATTATCAGAATTTTTATAATCAGGTCACGCTGACCCTGCCGCTAGGGCTGATTTGCAGCATCTTGCTTTTGCTGGTGTGGTCACGCACCCGACAGCAGTATCATTCTCCGCGCAGCATGCTGCAGCGAGCGCTAAACCGTCGCCAACTGTGCCTGTACTACCAACCGATCATAGATATCAAAAATAATTGCTGCGTGGGTGCCGAGGCGCTGTTGCGCTGGCCTGGATTTGATGGCCCGGTGATGAGCCCGGCGGAGTTTATCCCGCTGGCGGAAAATGAGGGGATGATTGCGCAGGTCACGGACTATGTGGTGGATGAGGTATTCGCCGATATGGGCGAGTTTCTGGCCCGGCACCCGCATTTATACGTGACAATCAACCTTTCGGCTTCGGATTTCCACTCCGCGAGATTGATTGAGCACATCAACGAAAAGGTCCACCGCCATGCAGTTAGCGTGGAGCAGATTAAAATCGAAGTGACTGAGCGCGGGTTTATCGATGTGCCGAAAACCACCCCGGTGATTCAGGCCTTCCGCGACGCGGGGTATGAAATTGCGATTGATGATTTTGGTACCGGCTACTCCAACCTGCACAACCTCCATTCGTTGAACGTTGACATCCTCAAGATTGATAAATCCTTCGTTGATGCGCTAACGAACAACAGCACCAGCCACCTGATTGCTGAACATATTATTCAGATGGCTAACAGCTTGCATTTAAAGATCGTTGCCGAAGGGGTTGAAACGGCCGACCAGGTGGCGTGGTTACAAAAGCACGGCGTGCAATACTGTCAGGGCTGGCACTTTGCGAAAGCGATGCCACCGCTGGAGTTTATGCAGTGGCTGACTAACGCCCGCACCAGCCTTTGCCCGCATCAACAACATCTTCACGCGGAGATTTGATGGCGATAGGCGCTGGGCGTGCGGTCGAACTCGCGGCGGAAAACCCGCGAAAATGTTTGCTGCGACACGTAGCCAAGATCCATCGCGATATCAAAAATAGGGCGCTGGGTGGTTCTTAGCGCTTCTGCGGCAAGCAGCAGGCGGCGCTGGCGAATGTAATCCCCCAGGGTTTGATGCATCACTGCACGAAACATCCGCTGCAGATACCATTTCGAATAGCCCGATTTTCTGGCGACTACATCAATGTTAAGTGGTTGATCGATATGTTCATCAATCCATTCAATAAGCGTTTGGATAATATCGTGATGGGACATATTGCGGCCTCTCTCAATTCTCGATTCGTCGTTTTGTCTGTGGGCGAGTATAATTCCTCAAGTTAACTTGAGGTAAAGCGCTTTATGGAAAAGAAATCCCCTCGCATCAAAATGCTGCTGACCCCCGGCGAAGTGGCAAAACGAACCGGTGTTGCTGTCTCCGCGCTGCACTTTTATGAAAGCAAGGGGCTGATTCACAGCCAGCGTAACGCCGGTAATCAGCGGCGCTATCGGCGTGATGTCCTGCGCGCGGTGGCGATCATTAAAATTGCGCAACGTATTGGTATTCCGCTGTCGACGATTGGCGATGCGTTCGGCGTGTTGCCGGAAGGGCATAACCTCAGCGCCAAGGAGTGGAAGATGCTGTCATCCCAGTGGCGGGAAGAGCTGGATCGGCGCATTCACACCCTGACCGCACTGCGCGATCAGCTGGATGGCTGCATTGGCTGCGGCTGCCTGTCGCGTCGCGACTGCCCGTTACGTAACCCTGGCGATAAGCTGGGCGAAGAGGGGACCGGCGCGCGGCTGTTGGAAGAGGAGTAAAAAAACTAAAGCGCCACAACAGGGCGCTTTAGTTGTTTTCCGGTCTTGGTCTTTCGCACTATCCCGCTGCTTCGCAGGAGGGTTTCCCCCGACGTCGGCTCCCCTCGGTATTGCGCAATGTGTTGATTGAGGTTCCGGTTTGTGCCGACAACTTAAGTGTGGCACTTCCCGCTGATTTTTCCTCTTTGGTTTGCCGGAAAATTTCCGTCATTCGCCGCCTGTTCCTATAGTTAATTTGAACAAACAGCGGGAGAGGCCCATGTTGACGGTACATCATCTTAATCAGTCGCGATCGCAGCGCGTGTTATGGGCACTGGAAGAGCTGCAACTGCCTTACCAGATAGTCTCTTATCAGCGGGGGAAAAATATGCTCGCCCCGGCGGAGTTGAAAGATATTCATCCGCTAGGTAAATCGCCGGTGGTGGAAGATAACGGCTACATCCTCGCGGAATCTGGCGCAATCCTCGAATATTTGCAGGAGACCTATGACAGCATTCAGCGGTTCAGGCCGCAGTCGATAGAAGATAAGTTGCAATACCGTTTTTGGCTGCACTACGCCGAAGGTTCGCTGATGCCGCTGCTGCTGATGAAACTGGTGTTCGCCAGCCTCGGTAAACCCCCAGTACCGTTCGGCATGCGCACTTTAGGCAATGCGTTAGGCAAGGGCGTACAAAAAGCCTGGCTTGATCGGCAAGTGGAAACGCACGCCCGTTTTATTGAAGAGCATCTTTCCCGACACCGATGGTTTGCCGGAGCCGAACTGAGTATGGCGGATATCCAGATGAGCTTCCCGGCGATGGCGTTGCTGGCGCGCGGCGGTGTGGACCATTTACCGCATCTGACGCAGTGGGTACAGCGCATAGAGCAGCGCCCGGCGTGGCAGAGGGCGATTGAGCGCGGTGGTCCTTTTACCTTACCTAGTGGGTGAAGCATTACTAAAGCCGATGACTGGAAAAAGTTGCTATCAGTGCAATGCAAAAATGTTACCGGATTGCGCATGGACGATAACGTTTGCGCATCGGCTGGTTATTTCCTGAACGTCATAAGCGAAATTTAGCGAAATACGGCAATCTTCAGTTGAAAAGGCCCATCTAAAGGCTGGATAATCGTTTGCCTTTTTATTTTGCTCATCATTTCCTCTGCTAACAGGGGGGAGCAAAGTCATTCTTCACACCGTATTGTATGCGCGGAGTTAAACGTTTGCTTTTCACAGCCCCTGGCGCTGCGATGTAGCACAAGGAGATCGCGTTTAACTGGCAGTGGATGGTCCACCTCGCATCCAAACGAACGATAAAAATTCTCAGGGGAAGTTTTCTATGTCTACGCCTTCAGCGCGTACCGGCGGTTCATTGGACGCCTGGTTTAAAATTTCTGCTCGCGGCAGCACCGTGCGCCAGGAAATCGTTGCCGGTCTTACGACCTTTCTGGCGATGGTGTATTCCGTCATCGTGGTGCCGGGGATGCTCGGAAAAGCCGGTTTCCCACCGGCGGCGGTCTTTGTCTCCACCTGCCTGGTGGCGGGCGTTGGCTCTCTGCTGATGGGACTGTGGGCGAACCTGCCGCTGGCAATTGGCTGCGCGATTTCGCTGACCGCCTTTACCGCCTTTAGCCTGGTGTTGGGCCAACAGATCAGTATTCCGGTAGCGTTGGGTGCCGTGTTCCTGATGGGCGTGCTGTTTACCGTGATTTCCGCAACCGGTATTCGTAGCTGGATCTTGCGTAACCTGCCGCAGGGCGTTGCGCACGGCACGGGGATTGGTATCGGCCTGTTCCTGCTGCTGATCGCCGCCAACGGCGTTGGTCTGGTCATTAAAAACCCGCTGGACGGTCTGCCGGTGGCGTTGGGTAATTTCGACAGCTTCCCGGTGATTATGTCGCTGGTGGGGCTGGCGGTGATTATCGGCCTCGAAAAACTCAAAGTGCCGGGCGGTATCCTGCTGACGATTATCGGCGTGTCGATTATCGGTCTGATTTTCGATCCTAACGTTCACTTCTCCGGTGTTTTCGCTATGCCGTCGCTGAGCGACGAGCACGGCAACTCGCTGATCGGTAGCCTGGATATCGTGGGCGCGCTGAACCCCATCGTTCTGCCGAGCGTGCTGGCGCTGGTGATGACCGCAGTATTTGATGCTACCGGCACCATCCGCGCGGTGGCCGGCCAGGCAAACTTGCTGGATAAAGATGGGCAGATTATCAACGGCGGCAAAGCATTGACCACTGACTCCCTGAGCAGCGTCTTCTCAGGTCTGGTTGGCGCGGCTCCGGCAGCGGTCTATATCGAGTCAGCCGCAGGTACTGCCGCGGGCGGTAAAACCGGCCTGACTGCGGTAACCGTTGGCGTGCTGTTCCTGCTGATCCTGTTCCTCTCTCCGCTCTCTTATCTGGTACCGGCGTACGCGACGGCTCCGGCGCTGATGTACGTTGGCTTGCTGATGCTGAGCAACGTGGCGAAAATCGACTTTAACGATTTTGTCGATGCGATGGCGGGCCTGATTACGGCGGTCTTTATCGTTCTGACCTGTAACATCGTTACCGGCATTATGATTGGCTTTGCTTCACTGGTGATTGGTCGTCTGGTGTCCGGGGAGTGGCGCAAGCTGAACCTGGGGACGGTGATCATCGCGGCGGCGTTGGTTATTTTCTACGCTGGCGGCTGGGCGATTTAACTTTTTCTGCTAATCACGGGCGGCTTTGGCCGCCCGATTTATTTTTAAGCCACATCCTGTTTCCTTTTGCGTTAATCTGAGTAGCGTACCATTTCGAGACATGACGCCTCAGATGTAAAAAAAGAAAACGCAGCAAACAGGGAACACATGGAAATATTCTTTACCATACTCATCATGACCCTCGTGGTCTCTCTCTCCGGGGTGGTTACACGCGTACTGCCCTTTCAGGTTCCACTACCTTTAATCCAAATAGCCATTGGCGCGATGCTGGCCTGGCCTACCTTTGGACTACACGTCGAATTCGACCCTGAACTCTTTCTGGTTCTGTTTATCCCGCCGCTGCTATTTGCTGATGGCTGGAAGACGCCGACCCGCGAATTCATTGAGCATGGGCGAGAAATATTTGGTCTGGCGCTAGCGCTGGTGCTGGTGACGGTGGTCGGTATT
The DNA here is from genome assembly GCF_051131775.1 of Klebsiella sp. MISC125. Taxonomy (NCBI): domain Bacteria; kingdom Pseudomonadati; phylum Pseudomonadota; class Gammaproteobacteria; order Enterobacterales; family Enterobacteriaceae; genus Klebsiella; species Klebsiella sp. MISC125. Next base: position 5,766,033 of record NZ_CP180448.1, on the reverse strand, counting down.
GGCTACCTCATCTACTGGATCGTGCCGGGCATTCCGCTGATACCGGCCTTCGCGCTGGCGGCGGTGCTGTCACCGACGGATGCCGTAGCGCTCTCAGGGATTGTTGGTGAAGGGCGCATCCCGAAAAAAATTATGGGGATTTTGCAGGGTGAGGCGCTGATGAACGACGCCTCCGGCCTGGTCTCCCTGAAGTTTGCCGTCGCGGTAGCGATGGGCACGATGGTCTTTACCGTCGGCGGAGCGACGGTAGAGTTCTTCAAAGTGGCGGTGGGCGGCATTCTTGCAGGATTCGTGGTCAGTTGGCTGTACGGGCGTTCAATGCGCTTTCTTAGCCGTTGGGGCGGCGATGAACCGGCAACGCAGATTGTCCTGCTGTTCCTGCTGCCGTTCGCTTCCTACCTGATTGCCGAACATATCGGTTTTTCCGGGATCCTGGCGGCGGTTGCTGCGGGGATGACCATCACCCGTTCCGGCGTGATGCGCAGCGCACCGCTGGCGATGCGCCTGCGTGCTAACAGCACCTGGGCGATGCTGGAATTCGTGTTTAACGGCATGGTTTTCCTGCTGTTGGGGCTGCAGTTGCCGGATATTCTGTCGAGCTCGCTGGTGGCGGCAGAGGCGGATCCGAACGTTGAAACCTGGATGCTGTTTACCGATATCATCCTGATTTACGCCGCCCTGATGCTGGTGCGCTTTGGCTGGCTGTGGACGATGCGTAAATTGAGCCAGCGCTTCCTGAAAAAGAAACCGATGGAGTTTGGCTCCTGGACCACGCGTGAGCTGCTGATCTCCTCCGTCGCCGGGGTGCGCGGGGCGATTACCCTTGCCGGTGTGCTGTCGATTCCTCTGCTGTTGCCGGACGGTAACGTCTTCCCGGCGCGCTATGAGCTGGTGTTCCTTGCCGCCGGGGTGATTCTGTTCTCCCTGTTTGTTGGTGTGATTGCGCTGCCGATTCTGCTGCGCCATATCGAGTCGAGCGACCACGTTCAGCAGCGCAAAGAAGAGCGTCTGGCGCGGGCGGCAACGGCGGACGTGGCGATTGTCGCGATTCAGAAAATGGAAGAGCGCCTGGCATCAGACACCAAAGAGAATATCGATAATCAGCTGCTGACCGAGGTTAGTTCGCGGGTAATTGGTAACCTGCGTCGTCGTGTCGATGGACGTAACGATGTGGAAACGTCGATGCTGGAAGAGAGCCTCGAACGCCGGTTCCGCCTGGCGGCGCTGCGTTCAGAGCGCGGGGAGCTATACCACCTGCGTGCCACCCGGCAGATCAGCAACGAGACGCTGCAGAAGATGTTGCACGATCTCGACCTGCTGGAAGCGCTGTTAATCGAAGATCATTAATCCCGAGCCTGTGCTCCGGCGGCGCCTGACGCGCCTTGTCCGGGTTACCGTCCCTCAGACGATTGGGAATCTGTAGCCCGGGTAAGGCGTTTACGCCGCAACCCGGGAGCTCACTCCAGCCAGAATGCCTTACTGCACTCCAGCCATGCCCGCGCGCTGTGCGACATATACACGCCCTCCCGCCAAATCATCCCCAGCTCCCAACGCAGCTCGCTCTGCAACGGTATCCAGCAAAAACTTTGCGCATCGAGACGCTGGCAAATCGGCTCCGGCAGAATCGCTATCCCAATCCCCGCTTGTACCATCGCGGCCAGAAAATCCCACTGCCCGCTACGCACCGCAATACGCGGCTTAACTTCATGCTGGGTAAAAAGCTGCATCAACTGCTGGCTGAGGGCAAAATCTTCGTTGTAAATCACCAGAGGATGCTCGGCGAGCGCCTTCGGAGACAGTGACGATAGGCTTTCCCATTGCGCTGTTCTCGGGGTCAGCACGCAGAGTGGATGACTAAACAACGACAGCGTGCTCAGGCCGCTTGTCTCATCAACGGGGAGCGCCGTCATCGCCAGGTCTAGTTCGCCGTTGCTTACCGCCTGCTGCACCGTCAATCCGCCAAACTCGGCAATCTTGAGTTCAATACCCGAGTAGCGCTGGCGAAAGTAGCTAATCGGTTCCGCCATCAGCATTCCCACCATCGGCGGGATCCCCAGACGCAGCACACCTTTGTGCAGATGATTAATATCGCTCAGCTCCGACTCGAGCTGATGAAACTCACCAAGAATGGCCTGTCCGCGCTCGAAAACCACCCGCCCGGTATCGGTCAGCAATAGCTTGCGCCCATCGCGAATCAGCAGGGTGCAGTTCAGCTCATCTTCCAGATTTTTGAGCATCTTGCTGATGGTGGGCTGCGTGACGAATAGCTTCTCCGCCGCACGGGTAAAGCTTTGCTGGCGGACTACTTCAACAAAATAACGCAGCGTTCGGATATCCATAATTATTCCCTGAGACTATACCTGTGATGATTTTAATTCATTTCTACCAGGCCTGGCGGCTCTCTATACTGCACGCCTGTCATCTTTTTCAGGAATTCCGCTCATGGCCTTCGCGCCAGCTCGCGTGACGCCCTTCGTCATGCAACGCCTTCAGGTACCCATTCAGGTACTGATCTATGCCGGATTGTTTGTCTGCGCTGAATATTTGGTTAACTGGTTGCACCTGCCGCTTCCGGCAAATTTAGTCGGCATGTTGCTGCTGCTGGCGCTGATTGTCTGTCGGGTTATCCCCTTAAACTGGGTACGCGCCGGGGCTCGCTGGCTGTTGGCTGAGATGCTGCTGTTTTTCGTGCCAGCAGTAGTTGCGGTCGTGAACTACGCCCAACTGCTGATGGTTGGTGGCTGGCGTATCTTTTTGGTTATTGGGCTGAGCACCACCATGGTACTGGGCACGACGGCGTGGGTGGTCGATAAAGTGTATCGCTATGAAGTGAGCAGGATGAAACATGAGTGATTTTCAGCTGAGCGTCCTGTGTCTTATCGTTACGCTGGGGCTCTATTTTGCCAACAAACGTCTCTATCGACGCTTTCATAAGCTCCCGCTGATGCCGCTGGTTTTTACCCCAGTCCTGTTGGTACTGATCCTGGTATTTGGCCATATCTCCTATCAAAGCTATATCGGGGAAACCCACTGGCTGCTGTGGTTGCTGGGTCCGGCGACCATCGCCTTTGCCGTCCCGGTGTATGACAATCTGACGATTATTAAGCGCCACTGGATGTCGCTGACTGCTGGCGTCACGACTGCATCGGTGGTAGCGGTGACCAGCTCCGTCTGGTTGGCGCGGCTGTTTACGCTGCCTGATGAGATCCAGCGGAGCCTGGCGGTACGTTCGGTGACGACGCCCTTTGCGCTGGCGGCAGCCAAACCGCTGGGCGGTCAGCCTGATTTAGTCGCCCTGTTTGTGGTCGTGACCGGGGTATTTGGTATGGCGGTGGGGGATATGTTGTTTTTTCGTCTTTCCATCCGAGAGGGGATAGCGAAAGGGGCGGGATTTGGCGCGGCGTCTCACGGTGCCGGAACGGCCCGTTCCTATGAGCTAGGGCCGCAGGAGGGCGTGGTCGCCAGCCTGGTGATGATGCTTTCCGGTGTGGTGATGGTATTGGCCGCGCCGTTGGTGCGATGGGTCATGTTTTGATAATCATTTAACCATCATCACGATTATTATCTTTGCGGATAGACCGGTAAATATAATGGTGTATTAAGTATTTTTAATAGAAAATGTTAATTAACGCTACATGTATATACTTATGTAATTGATGATTCAATCAGTTGCGATATTAATGTTAAATAGAGATTAGGTGTGTTTTTTATTGGTTTTTTCGCGAATTTTCTCAATTGCTTTACGTTTGAATTGTAACTAAATGTTTCATTTTTTAGTGATTTTATAGTTGTTTTGAGTATGTGTTTTATATTTTATATTATTTATGTGAATGTATGTATTTTATAATATCATGATTTTTATTGTTTATTTTTAAATTATACACTGTGATTATTGATGGCTGGTAATTATATCCTTAAGCGAGATGTCTTTACCTTGTTGAGAATACTCCTACTTTCGGTTATCTTAGCGACGTGAGCTTTTATTATTGAATGGATTCATGTGGAGCTAAAGCTCTTGCGTTGGTATTTATAATTAATATTATATGCAAGCGATTCATTTCCCAGGAAATATATCAACGTGTATATCAGGTTGGTATCCAATCCCATTCTCTAATATATCGCCATAAACAATTGATGGATTGATTGTTAATCTGGATAAATAGGGGAATACCAATGAAAACCAATGTAAAAACTTTAGCTAAAATTCTGGCCTTATCTGCGGGCTGCTCTCTGGTTGCAATGTCTCATGCAGATAACACTATCAAGTTTACCGGAACGGTTTCCGATACGACGTGTACCGCCACTATTGATGGCGGCGTTTCCTCTATTGAGATGGGGACTGTCTCGGTAGCAGATTTAATAGCTAATACCTATAGCGCGGCGAAAAGTTTCACTTTCAATTTGACCGCTTGCCCTACGGATGAAGGGGCATTGACTAAAGCCAAAATTACCTTTGGTGGTGAAGCTGATACTTACAATAGTGATTATTTTAAAAACCAGGCTTCAGGGACCCCTGCTGCCAATGTAGCTGTCGCTATTTTTGATAACGCCGGAGCTTTACAGAAGAACAATACCGAAGGCTCTAATGTTGATATCACCTCCGGTTCAGCAACTGTTCCGTTTACCGTAAAAATGGCTAAATCTGGTGCCTCTGACCCAACTAAAGGTCCGGTGTCGACGACAGTAACTTATAACGTTACCTATTATTAATTAAGTAACAAATATATAAAGGGAAAGCAGTTTGCTTTCCCTGTTTGGACACTGCTATGAACAGATTATTATGTTGTGTTTGTTTATTTTCTTGTATCTCAGTATCGCAGGCCAGCGTGGTTGTTGGTGGTACGCGAGTTATATTTGATGGGGCACAAAAGACAACAACGGTGTCTGTCCAAAATAAAGATAATGTTACGAATATAGTACAGTCATGGATTTCGATTGTGGATGGGACAACACCCGCGAAAGATTCATTTATTACTACCCCTCCGCTGTTCCGATTGAAGGCGGGTGAGCAAGGATTTGTACGCATTCTCCGTTCAGGTAAACCTCTGCCGGAAGATCGGGAGTCGATGTTTTGGCTTAATGTTAAAGGGATTCCTGCAATGGAAAATGCACCAGACAAGAACATGGTGCAATTTGCTATCAACTCCAGAATTAAACTTATTTATCGACCCGCAGCCTTAAAAAAAGCCATTCCAGAAAACTACTCTGAGAAACTGCAATGGTCCAGTGAAGGAAGAGAGCTGAAGGTGAAAAACGACTCTCCACTATATATGAATTTCTCAGGAATATTTATTAATGGCAAGGCAGTGCCCGAAGCGTGGTTTGTCGCCCCTTACTCAACGATAAAAATACCGGCAGCAAGCGCATCTTCATCTGGGAAAAGAGAAGTCACATGGAGCGTGATCAATGATTATGGTATGTCAGGACCGAAATATACTGCCATCATTCAATGATATTGAGAGTAGTAACACCTTTGCATTGAAAAGCAGCTACATTGCCATTTTCTGCTGTCTTGGCACAATCCCATTACCGACGGTTGCTGGAGAATATTTCAACCCTCACTTACTTGAGGTGAATGAAACTGGGGCGACAGCTGTAGATTTATCCTATATTTCCCAGGAAACTGTACCTCCGGGTAAATATAATCTCGATGTCTATCTTAACGACAAGTTTATTACTTCTGAATCCATCGTTTTCAAGCCGCAGAATGAAGGTGATGACGCTTCTGTTCAGCCGTGTATCAGCGTTGCGCAACTGAAAGAGTGGTCGATCAAAATCGAAGATTATCCCGAACTCACGGTGGCTGGCTCCGGGTGCGCAAAGCTGTCCGCGATCCCCGGATGGGAGACGGCAGTACAGCTTTCGCATCAGCGGGTCGATTTCACATTGCCTCAGGTCGCCATGTTGCACCGTCCGCAGGGTTATGTTCCCGAAAGCAGATGGCAGCAGGGCATTACTGCTGGGTTGTTTAACTATAATCTTTCCGGGCAAAAAACCGATCCGCGACACGGCGGCGAATCGACGTCCAGCCAGTTTGTCAGCCTGCAACCGGGTCTGAACGTTGGACCATGGCGTTTACGCAATTACAGCACCCTCAATCACAATGATGACGGCAACCAGTGGGACTCCGTCTACAGCTATATTTCACGTGATATTCACGCCCTGAAAGGCCAGATGATAATGGGGCAGACCTATACCTCATCAGGTGTGTTTGACAGCATCAGCTTCACCGGCCTGCAACTGAACTCAGATAAAGAGATGCTCCCGGATAGCATGAACGGTTTTGCGCCGATAATTAAAGGGATCGCCCGCACGACCGCCGACGTGACGGTTTATCAGAACGGATACAGCATCTATAAAACCACGGTCTCTCCTGGCGCATTCGAAATAAACGACCTCTACCCAACCGGGAGCGCGGGCGATCTCTATGTGACGGTAAAAGAGTCCGATGGCAGCGAACAGAGCTTTGTTGTGCCTTTCGCTTCGCTGGCGATTTTGCAACGTGAGGGACAGGTCGATTACTCTTTCAGCAGTGGTAAAACGCGCTCGGGGAGTTCAGGAGGAAAGGAGTATAACTTCCTGCAATCTACAGTCGCCTGGGGGGCACTGAGTAACGTCACGCTATACAGTGGTTTCCAGCAATTAGAAGATAAATATAGTAATTTGCTGCTGGGGGCTGGGTTTAATCTGGGTTCTGTCGGCGCGCTCTCATTTGATGCTTCCCAGTCTGTGGCTGATATAAAAGAAAACCCTGCATCGGATAAAACGTCATCCAGCGAAGGGCAGTCATATCGCGTGCGCTTTAGTAAAGATTTTCCGCTGACGGGAACCAACTTTTCTGTTGCTGGCTATCGTTATTCAACGCATGGCTACTACTCACTGCAAAATTTTATTGATAACGCGAATTCTTACAGCGGCTGTTGTTCGTCAACCGGGCGGACGAAAGATCGATTTGACGCTTCAGCTTCTCAGGTTTTCTCAGGTTACGGTTCGCTATCCCTTTCACTGGTCAGTGAGTCCTACTGGGATAATTCACGTATGGAGTCTCTGGGCGTGAGTTATAGCAACACCTTTGGTCGGGTGTCATATTTCATCAATTACTCCTATAACCGAAATGTGCAGAGCACTAGCCAGAACAGTGATAGTTCGCCGTCCAGCGATAACATTATTTCCCTCACCGTGAGCGTACCTTTCGGCGCGGATATGTCGGCTAACTACAATATGAACAGTAGTCGGAAGGGCGACACCACGCATAGCCTTGGTTTAAATGGTACAGCCTTTACGGACCGTTCCCTGAACTGGAACGTGCAGGAAGGATATAACGCAAATGACAGAAGTACCTCGGGGAACGTCAACCTGAACTATCAGGGTTCAAAAGGTGAAGTGGCGGCTGGATACGGTTATGACAGCTATAGCTCTCATTATAATTACTCGCTGCGCGGCGGGATGGTTGCCCACTCCGGTGGCGTCACTTTTTCACGCTATCTTGGCGAAAGCGTGGCGCTGGTTGAAGCGCCCGGCGTCAGCGATGTAGCAGTACGTGGACAGACTAACGTGATGACCGATTCTGCTGGATACGCCGTCGTGCCATTTGTTCGCCCTTATCATGAAAATAATCTCTCCCTTGATGAACAGCAGGTCTCGGGAGCGGAAATTGATAATATCGTCAGAACGGTGGTACCGACGCGCAGCGCTATCGTCAGGGTAAAATATGATACCTGGATTGGCTATAAGGCGATGATGACCTTGCGTTACCAGAATAAAGCCGTGCCTTTTGGCGCCGTTATTACGTTAGATGATGAAAGCCGGGACCATAAAGAAGACCGCAGTTCCATTGTTGGTGATTCCGGGCAGGCCTATCTTACCGGGCTCCCGGAAAAAGGTCGGCTGTTGGTGAAGTGGGGTGATGCTCAAAATACCCAGTGCTATCTCAAGTATGATTTGTCGTCCAATAAATCAGTTGATGATATTGTTTTTTATGAAGCGGATTGCCGATGATGAATATCAATATATTCGGTTTAAACCAGAAAATAAGAACGGTAGAGATGCAGGTAAATCATGTTAAACCATTGATGAAATCTCGAACGCTATTATTGATTACAGGGCTTCTGCTGAGCGGCACTATGCCTGCCTGGGCTTATGATGCAACGAGCACCGTTAATTTTAACGTTACCGGTACGATTGAAGAGCCCGTATGTGAAGTGTCCGTGAAACCATCCAATGCTATCGACCTGGGAACGGTCTCCTCTCAACATCTGATCGGCAAACCAGGAGCAACGAGTGAAACCACAGCAGTTGCACTGGTCTTTGATAATTGCTCGACAGGCACGGCTTCAGCAGCGATAACATTTGGTGGTGTTCCGTTTGATAGTACCTATACCGCGATTTATGAAAATGAGCTGATTGATGGCGCCAAGGACGTCGGGCTGCAACTGCTTAGTGCAGAGGATCAGAAAACGTTGGGGCCAAACGATAGCTATACCTATGTGTTCAATGATAGCTCCTCGGGGCATACTTTTGATATGAGCGCCAGAATGTATACACCCTACGGACATGTAACGGCAGGAAATGTCGCCTATACGGTCACTTTTAATGTGTCGTATAAGTGAATTATTTTTGTCAGGGAGATGTATGAAAAAATATATTTTATTACTACTGGCGTTAAGCTTTCCAATTTATGGTTGGTCATGTACCAGCGGCACCAATTATGGTGATGTGTCGATGACGAATCTTCCGGAGCAAATATTGATTAATGCTGGGAGTTACTCGGCCGGGACGGTTCTTTATGATTCTGGCCAAATCACCCGATCGCAAACTTCGGTTCTTAACTGCCAGGGTAATATATATGCTCAGTTTGCATGGTCTTCAGGAAATACCATTTCATCTGTTAGCGACGGGATATATACAACTAGCGTACCCGGTATCGGTCTCAGAGTTAAGGTGTGGTTGAATGTTACCGGGGAATATGGTGGTGATACTGATGATTTTAATGCGGATTATAGCCAGCATTATATCGGTGATGCGGACTTCTACTTGGGCAAGCCAAATGGGATTCTTGATACTTGGGCTGCTACAAATTATACCCCAAAATATCAGCTGCAGCTTATTGCTACGGGTGGTGCGATCGCCAGCAATAGCTCCCTGACGCTGAAGGATCCCGTCTCCTCAGTTTCTATTAAAGATAGTTCTGGAACGATGGTTATTTCCCAACTGCACGTGACCGGAACGACGAAAATCCAGCTGACGCCGATGGGCTGCACGGCAAGTACGACCGCGCTAAATTTCCCAATGGGTTCGGTTAAAACGAGTGAATTTAATCTCTCCAGCAAAGTTGGCTCCGCCCAGCAAACGTTGGCGCTGACCTGTGAGCCAGGGACTAACGTGACGATGCGTATTACGGCGACAGAAGCGGAGGGGGATAATCCGGACCACACCGTGATTGCGTTAACGCCTGGTGAAAACGTGGCTACCGGTGTAGGGGTTCAGTTGAATATCAACGGCGCGCCGCTGTCTGTGAATACCACTACCTACAGGGTATTTGCAGAAACTAACAGAACCACGATAACGAATTCAGGCGCAGAGGCCAGTTATACGAAATTCACCGATCCTGCTAACCCAGGCGGGGCGGCGGCGTCAAACTCGCTGGCGTTTTCGACTAACTATTATAAAACTGGCGCTGAAGTGACGCCGGGGACCGCTAATGCGAGCGGCACAATAACGTTTAGCTATAACTAAAATGAAACGTTCCCCGACCGTCAGGTCGGGGGAACGAAAGAACTTAATGCGCCTGACCCTTCTCAATACCGATACCGGTCTGCGAACGGATAAACTGCGCGCGGAACCGCTCGCGCTCGCGCAATCCTTCCTCTGAGTTATCGGTAGCGGAGAAGAACCAGATACCAACAAAGGCAATGGCGATAGAGAACAGCGCCGGATATTCATATGGGAATACCGCCTTTTCGTGGCCGAGGATCTGCACCCAAATGGTCGGGCCGAGGATCATCAGAATCACCGCGGTCAACAGGCCCAGCCAGCCGCCAATCATCGCCCCACGCGTGGTCAGCTTCGACCAGTACATTGACAGCAGGATAATCGGGAAGTTACAGCTGGCGGCGATAGAGAACGCCAGGCCGACCATAAACGCGATGTTTTGATTCTCGAAGAGGATGCCCAGCAGAATCGCCACCACGCCCAGAATCAGCACGGTAATCTTCGACACTCTCAACTCTTCGCGTTCGGTTGCGCCTTTCTTAAAGACGTTGGCGTACAGGTCATGCGAAACAGCCGAAGCTCCCGCCAGCGTCAGGCCAGCCACCACCGCCAGAATAGTGGCGAAGGCGACCGCTGAGATAAAGCCGAGGAACAGGTTGCCGCCGACCGCATCCGCCAGATGCACCGCCGCCATATTATTGCCGCCGATCAACTGCCCGGCCGCGTCTTTGAACGCCGGATTCGCCCCTACCAACATGATGGCGCCGAAACCGATGATAAAGGTCAGGATGTAGAAATAACCCATAAAGCCGGTGGCGTAGAACACGCTCTTACGCGCTTCTTTGGCGTCGCTCACGGTGAAGAAACGCATCAGAATGTGCGGCAGCCCCGCAGTACCGAACATCAGTCCAAGACCGAGCGACAGCGCCGATATCGGGTCTTTCACCAGCCCGCCGGGGCTCATAATCGCCGAGCCCTTAGGATGGACCGCCATCGCTTCGGTAAACAGGTTATTGAAGCTGAAGCCGACGTGCTTCATCACCATAAAGGCCATAAAGCTTGCACCGAACAGCAGCAACACCGCTTTAATAATTTGTACCCAGGTGGTGGCGAGCATGCCGCCGAACAGCACATAGAGCACCATCAGTACGCCGACCAGCACCACCGCGATGTGGTAATTGAGGCCGAACAGCAGCTGAATAAGTTTACCGGCACCAACCATCTGGGCAATCAGATACAGCGCCACGACCACCAGCGAACCGCAGGCGGAGAGGATGCGAATCGGCCCCTGTTTCAGACGATAAGAAGCCACGTCGGCAAAGGTGTAGCGTCCGAGGTTACGCAGGCGTTCAGCGATCAGGAACAGAATAATCGGCCAGCCGACCAGGAAGCCGAGGGAGTAGATCAAACCGTCGTAGCCGGAGGTGTAAACCAGCGCGGAAATCCCGAGGAACGAGGCCGCCGACATAAAGTCACCGGCAATTGCCAGGCCGTTCTGGAAACCGGTGATATTGCCGCCCGCGGTGTAGTAATCGCTACGCGAACGCACGCGTTTTGACGCCCAGTAAGTGATGTACAGCGTCAGAGCGACGAAAATCAGAAACATGATAATCGCCTGCCAGTTGGTCGGCTGGCGCTGTACCGCGCCGGTGATGGCGTCTGCGGCGTTGGCGGTAAAAGGGAGCGTGGCGGCGAGCGCCGTCAGAACTTTCTTCATGATGCTTTAACCTCGCTGAGAATGCTCTTCGTCAGCTGGTCAAATTCACCGTTTGCCCGCCAGACGTAAATTCCGGTTAGTACGAAAGAAATAACGATTACGCCGATACCGATCGGAATACCCCGGGTGACGCTGGTTCCCGCATGCAGCGGCGTGCCCAGCCAGCCGGGGGCGAAGGCGATAAGCAAAATAAAGCCCACATAAATCACCAACATAATCAGTGACAGGATGGTGGCAAACCTTTGCCGGGCTGCAACAAGCTCCCTAAAATGCGCACTATTTTCTATCCGCTGACAAATCTGATCGTTCATCGTAGCGTCTCCAGAGGTTCCCTTTCGTCATCCACGCGCCATCTGTCGGCAACACTCATCCGCCCGGCAGTTAACTGTCGGGAATCAGCCTGGTTACCGCTTTCCTGCTACCTGAAATCCTTGGGGAGTTTTTATTTATGTCCTCTCCCCTGGTGGGGAGAGGGTGTAGGGGATCGGTCTTTTATGATGGCATAGCGATGGCCTGCTTCTCTTCGAGCAGTTTTTCCACCACGCCAGGATCGGCGAGCGTTGAAGTATCGCCGAGGTTACTGGTATCGCCCGCGGCAATCTTGCGCAGAATACGGCGCATGATTTTCCCCGAGCGGGTTTTCGGTAGTGAATCGGTCCAGTGCAGGATGTCCGGCGTGGCCAGCGGCCCAATCTCTTTGCGTACCCAGTTGCGTACTTCGGCGTACAGCTCCGGCGAAGGTTCCTCACCATGATTAAGCGTGACGTAGGCGTAGATGGCCTGGCCTTTGATGTTATGCGGAATGCCTACCACTGCCGCTTCAGCGATTTTCGGATGCGACACCAGCGCGGATTCAATTTCGGCAGTGCCCAGACGGTGTCCGGAAACGTTCAACACGTCGTCCACGCGGCCGGTGATCCAGTAATAACCGTCTTCATCACGGCGCGCGCCGTCACCGCTGAAGTACATATTTTTAAAGGTAGAGAAGTAGGTTTGCTCAAAGCGTTCGTGATCGCCGAACAGGGTGCGCGCCTGGCCCGGCCAGGAGTCGGCGATGGCCAGGTTGCCCTCGGTCGCGCCTTCCAGCGGCGTGCCTTCGTTATCCACCAGCACCGGCTGAACGCCGAAGAATGGACGCGTGGCGGAGCCGGCTTTCAGTTCAATCGCGCCCGGCAGCGGGGTGATCATAAAGCCGCCGGTTTCGGTCTGCCACCAGGTATCCATTACCGGGCATTTCTCGTTGCCGATCTTCTTCCAGTACCACTCCCAGGCTTCCGGGTTAATCGGCTCGCCGACGGAGCCGAGAATGCGCAGGGAGGAGCGGTCGGTGCCCTCAATCGCTTTATCGCCTTCCGCCATCAGCGCGCGGATCGCCGTGGGTGCGGTATAGAGAATGCTGACCTGATGCTTATCGACCACCTGGCACATGCGTGCCGGGGTTGGCCAGTTTGGCACGCCTTCGAACATCAGCGTCGTCGCGCCGCAGGCCAGCGGGCCGTACAGCAGGTAGCTATGACCGGTGACCCAGCCGACGTCGGCGGTACACCAGTAGATATCGCCCGGATGGTAGTCGAAGACATATTTAAAGGTCGAGGCCGCATAGACCAGGTAGCCGCCGGTGGTGTGCAACACGCCTTTGGGTTTACCGGTCGAGCCGGAGGTATAAAGGATGAACAGCGGGTCTTCGGCGTTCATCTCTTCCGGCTGATGCTCGGCGCTGGCTTTCTCAATCAGATCGCTCCACCACAGGTCGCGGCCTTCATGCCAGTCGATTTTGCCGCCGGTACGTTTGAAGACCACCACGTTCTCAATGCTTTTAACGTTTGGATTTTTCAACGCGTCATCAACGTTTTTCTTCAGCGGGATCGCGCGACCGGCGCGCAGCCCTTCATCAGAGGTAATGACCAGGCGGGAGTTCGAGTCGATGATGCGCCCGGCGACCGCTTCCGGCGAGAAGCCGCCGAAAATCACCGAGTGGATAGCGCCGATGCGGGCGCAGGCCAGCATCGCCACCGCCGCTTCCGGCACCATCGGCATATAGATAGCAACAACGTCGCCCTTTTTAATGCCGAGGTCGAGCAGGACGTTGGCAAAGCGGCAGACGTCATGATGCAGTTCGCGATAAGAGATGTTTTTGCTCTGGCTGGCGTCGTCGCCTTCCCAGATGATCGCCGTCTGGTCACCGCTCTCCGCCAGATGACGATCGAGGCAGTTAGCGGCCAGGTTCAGGGTGCCGTCTTCGTACCATTTGATGGAAATGTTGCCCGGCGCGAAAGAGGTGTTTTTCACGCGAGTATAGGGTTTGATCCAGTCAAGGATTTTGCCCTGCTCACCCCAAAACGCGTCGGGGTCGGTGATGGATTGTTGATATTGCGCCTTGTACTGTTCCGGGTTAATCAGGCAGCGTTCCGCAATATTAGCGGGAATAGAGTGTTTGTGTATTTGGCTCATGGCTTTTTTTCTCCTGTAGGTTGTTAAATATATGTCAAATAAACGTTAATAGTAGGGCTTTTGGCGGCTTTGTTTACTATTTGGGGGGCAGATCACGCATTAATTAAACTGAATGAAAAGCAATCAAATGAAACTTTGAGGTGAAATAATTTCTTGAGTGGATTTATAGAAATTGAATTTATTAAATATTTTTTATAACAAATACTTATGCAATGTAAGGCGACAATATTAGCGAGTTTATGCAGAAAACAAGATTAAACCCCTGTTCTTAAAGACTTGCGCAGCATGCCGTGCAAATGATACTGATACTGCGCGTTAAATAATCCTATAAAGCAACGCAACACAATTCATACCCCTTTCAGTAGGCGTCATTACCTCCTGGAATGGTGCCTTTCATTGAGGAAGTCTGTAGTGAAGAAAAAAACAAAAGTCAGCCTGGCCTGGCAAATTTTGCTGGCCCTGGTGCTGGGCATACTTCTGGGTAGTTACCTGCATTACCACGCTGAAAGCCGCGACTGGTTAATCTCGAATCTCCTGACGCCTGCCGGCGATATCTTTATCCATCTGATAAAAATGATCGTTGTACCGATTGTGATTTCGACCCTGGTGGTTGGCATTGCTGGCGTGGGTGATGCGAAACAGCTGGGCCGTATCGGCGCGAAAACCATTATCTATTTTGAAGTGATCACTACGGTGGCGATCGTGCTGGGTATTACCCTGGCCAACGTTTTCCAGCCGGGAACCGGGATCGATATGTCGCAGCTGGCGGCGGTCGATATCTCGAAATATCAGAGCACCACGGCGGAAGTGCAGAGTCACGCGCATGGTTTCATGGGCACGATCCTTTCGCTGGTGCCGACCAACATCGTGGCGTCGATGGCGAAAGGCGACATGCTGCCGATTATTTTCTTCTCGGTGCTGTTCGGCTTAGGGTTATCTTCGCTGCCCGCCACCCATCGTGAACCGCTGGTCACGGTGTTCCGCTCCATCTCCGAAACCATGTTCAAAGTGACGCACATGGTGATGCGCTATGCGCCGATCGGGGTATTTGCGCTGATCTCGGTGACCGTGGCGACCTTCGGCTTCGCCTCACTGTGGCCGCTGGCGAAGCTGGTGATTCTGGTTTACTTCGCTATTCTGTTTTTCGCACTGGTGGTGTTGGGCATCGTGGCGCGTGTATGCGGGCTAAGTATCTGGATCCTGATTCGCATTCTGAAAGACGAGCTGATTCTGGCGTACTCCACCGCCAGCTCTGAGAGCGTGCTGCCGCGTATTATTGAGAAGATGGAAGCCTATGGCGCACCGGCGGCGATCACCAGCTTCGTGGTGCCGACCGGCTACTCGTTTAACCTTGATGGCTCAACGCTGTACCAGAGCATCGCGGCTATCTTTATCGCCCAGTTGTACGGTATTGACCTCTCTATCTGGCAGGAAATTACCCTCGTGCTGACGCTGATGGTGACGTCGAAAGGGATTGCGGGCGTGCCGGGCGTCTCCTTTGTGGTGCTGCTGGCGACGCTGGGTAGCGTGGGGATTCCGCTGGAAGGTCTTGCCTTTATTGCCGGCGTTGACCGTATCCTCGATATGGCGCGTACCGCGCTGAACGTGGTCGGCAATGCGCTGGCGGTGCTGGTTATCGCCAAATGGGAACACAAGTTTGACCGCAAAAAAGCGCTGGCGTATGAGCGTGAAGTGTTGGGCAAATTTGATAAAACGGCGCAATGAAATGCGTTTCACTTGCGCCAGCGTTTGATATTGTGGGTTTCGTAGGCCGGGTAAGGCGTTAGCCGCCACCCGGCAGAAATGCGGACACAATATTTAAAGTAGGCTTGTCCAAAGAAAAAGCCCGGTGACATATCGCACCGGGCTTTTTTTATCTTTTACTGATCCTGTCGAACTCTTCACATCCGGTATCAAACCCTTCCTGACAGCTGACGTTGAGCCAGTGCAGCGCTTTCTGCTTATTCGGTTCGATAAAGCCTTTTTCCCCTTGCTGGAACAACATTCCGGCCCAGTATTCGGCATAGCCGGTGCGGGAGAGGGCGGAGCTCTCTTTAAAGTACTGTGTCGCCTTTGCGTCATCTTCCGGCGGATGAACGCCGCTGGCGTAAATCAGGCCCAACAGCATTTGGGCGTCGACGGCGGAGTCGCTTTCCGGGTCCCGAGCGGCATCCTGCAACAGCGTAATGGCGTGCGGATAGTTTGGCGTACCGGCCTGCTGGTTCACCAGCACCCGAGCGAGAACAATTTCACCCGCCTTGCTGCCAACCTGCACAGATTGTTCCGCCAGCGCTTTGGCCTGGTGATAGTCGGCCTGCTGCGGATTGCGAATCTTAAGCTGGGCCAGCAGCGCCAGCGCATCGCCGTCCCCCTTGTCAGCCGCTTTTTGCGCCCAGTATTCGGCCTGCGGAAAATCACCGAAGCTGACGTAAGTATCCGCCAGGTAATATTGTGCGCGCGGATCGCCCGCTTCGGCTTGCTGTTTGTATTGACTGCCAGGTTCCATGGCTCCTGCGGTGAGGCTTACCATCACCAGCAGTAAAGAGAGGTATTTCATTTTTTATTATCGGTAGAGGACATAGTGAGCAGTATAAAGGGAGGCGAAGAAGAAGAAAACGACGGGAACTCGTGGGGAGTTCTCATGCTTTACCCGAACAATAGTGCCGCCTGTTTCCCGGGGGCGGCGCTAGCGCGCCTTGCCCGGGCTACAAATTCACAGCCGTTTGCGGTCCGGTAGCCCGGACAGGTGCGAAGCACCGCCTCCGGGGAGGCGGCTTGATTAACCCATCGCGCTTTCGCGCAGGCGGGATTTCAGCTTATTGTACTCGTCAATCACGTACTGCTCGGCGGCACGCTGGTCGCTAATCCGCTCAATGTTGACGGCGCAGTACTTGTACT
Organism: Klebsiella sp. MISC125; assembly: GCF_051131775.1. Lineage (NCBI taxonomy): Bacteria > Pseudomonadati > Pseudomonadota > Gammaproteobacteria > Enterobacterales > Enterobacteriaceae > Klebsiella > Klebsiella sp. MISC125. The sequence continues at coordinate 5,749,256 of NZ_CP180448.1, read as the reverse complement.
CTGGCGTTTTGGTTATCGGGCTCAGGTTCTCGGTCACCAGCTCGTTACAGGCGCCAATCCACCACTGATAGGTCATATAGACCGCCCCTTTGTTCGGACGATCGCTAACCTGCGCGCGGGTGATGATGCGGCCTTTACGCGAGTTAACCCACACCAGCGCTTCATCCTCAATGCCCAGACGTTCGGCATCGGCGGTATTTATTTGCGCATAGCCTGGTTCATCCGCCAGCGCGGCCAGCGCCGCACAGTTACCGGTCATTGAGCGGCACGAGTAGTGGCCGACTTCACGCACCGTCGACAGCACCATTGGGTACTGCTCGGTGAGCTTGTCAATCGGCGCGACCCAGTCGCAAGTGAAGAACTGCGCCAGACCGTTCGGGGTATCGAACTTCTCTTTAAACAGATAAGAGGTCCCCTGATCGGCGTCGGACTCGTCGCGACATGGCCACATGATGTAGCCCAGTTCGCCCATTTTCTCGTAGGTGGCACCGTAGAAATCCGGGCACAGATGACGCAACTCATCCCAGATTTCCTGGGTGTTGTTGTAATGCATCTTGTAGCCCATCCGGGTGGCGATTTCGCTGATGATCTGCCAGTCGGTTTTCAGATCCCACTTCGGCTCTACCGCTTTAAAGAAGCGCTGGAAGCCGCGGTCCGCTGCGGTATAGACGCCTTCATGCTCGCCCCACGAAGTGGACGGTAGGATGACATCAGCCGCTGATGCGGTTTTGGTCATGAAAATATCCTGGACGATAACCAGTTCCAGCTCTTCAAACGCTTTACGCACGGCGGACAGCTCGGCGTCGGTCTGAAGCGGATCTTCACCCATGATGTACGCCGCCCGCACTTCACCGTGCGCCGCGCGATGCGGCAGTTCGCTGATGCGATAACCGGTATGTTCCGGCAGGCTGTCAACGCCCCAGGCTTTGGCGAATTTCTCGCGGTTTTCCGGGAACTTGACGTACTGATAGCCCGGATAGGTATCCGGGAGCGCACCCATATCGCAGGCGCCCTGAACGTTGTTCTGGCCACGCACCGGGTTGACGCCAACGCTCGGCTTGCCGAGGTTGCCGGTCATGATCGCCAGGCTGGTCAGCGAACGTACGGTCTCCACGCCCTGATAGAACTGGGTGACGCCCATGCCCCACAGAATGGCGGCGGATTTCGCGCTGGCGTACATACGGGCGCAGGCTCGGATCTCCTGAGCGCTGACGCCGGTAATCTCTTCCACCGACTCCGGCGTATAGCCTTCGACGATTTTGCGATACTCCTCGAAGCCCTCAGAACGGCTGGCGACGAAGGATTTATCATAGAGATCCTCTTCAATAATGACGTGCCCGATGGCGTTGAGTAGCGCGATGTTCGAGCCGTTTTTCAACGCAATGTGCATATCGGCAATGCGCGCGGTTTCGATTTTACGCGGATCGCAGACAATAATTTTCGCCCCATTGCGTTTGGCGTTAATTACGTGATTCGCCACAATAGGATGTGAATCTGCCGGGTTGTACCCGAAGATAAATACGAGATCGGTATTGTCGATCTCAGTGATGGCATTACTCATAGCGCCGTTACCGACCGATTGGTGCAGACCTGCAACCGAAGGGCCGTGTCAGACGCGAGCGCAGCAGTCGACGTTATTGGTACCAATAACGGCGCGCGCGAATTTTTGCATCACATAGTTAGTTTCATTACCCGTCCCGCGGGACGAACCGGTAGTCTGAATTGCGTCAGGGCCATACTTCTCTTTAATGGCGCTGAGACGAGTGGCGACGTAGTCGAGCGCCTCATCCCAGGAGACGGATTCCAGTTTGCCGCCACGCTGGCGACGGATCATTGGGGTTTTGAGGCGTGGGGTCAGGATCTGGGTATCGTTAATGAAATCCCAGCCATAATAGCCTTTCAGACACAGGGTACCCTGGTTGGTTTTCCCCTGCGCCGCCTCAGCCCGGACGATTTTGCCGTTATCGACCACCAGGTTGATTTTGCAACCTGATGCGCAATATGGGCAAACCGTGACGACTTTTTTCATCGGTCTTGCTCCAGTTAATCAATTGGCGCATACGCGCTATCGCGCCGTTACTATGCATCTTCTATGCCATGTTTTCATTGTGGGTATCGACTGATAATACGTCGTTTTTTTGTGCTAAATGATGACGAAAAACAGGCTATCGTCAGTTTTGACGTGTCGAAGAAATACCGCGCGACGGACGTCACGCGGCATGGGGGTATTTTTTAGCTGTGGGCCTGATAGCCGCCGTTCAGCGTTTTGAGCGGTGGTTTAATTAGGCGTAACGATATTTACCCAGAAATCAAAGTTATCCAGGCAGTTGACGATTTCATCCAGTTTAGCCGCATCGCCAGTGACCTTAACCTTCTTCTCTTTGATCAAATCAGCCATCTTCGCCTGGCCTGCCAGTACGGCGTGTAGATCCGCTCGGCTAATATCGAACGATGCATCGGCTTTCTGCTGCAGGGTCTGACGGTAGTTTAATACGCTGTCGTTAAGCGTCAGGTTGAGAGTATCTCCCTTATCCAGATTGAAGTTCAGGCTAATATCTTTGCCCGCAGATTTCTCGCTATCCAGACGCACAGCCATGTAATCAAACAGCATTTCTACCGTCATACCTTTGAGCATATCCGGGGAGGTGGTCGCACCAACTGGGAGTTTTTTAACGCCATTGCGAAGCTCTTGCGCACCAGTCAGGTAGAAACCGCGCCAGGTGGCAGACTCGGCCTGATAGCCCAGTTGTTCAAAAGAATTCGCCTGCAGATTTTTTGCTGTTTGGTTGCCAGGGTCAGCGGCAATAACCTGCTTGAGCAGTTCTGACGTCCAGCGATAATCGCCCTTGTCATAAGCCTGCTGTGCCAGTTCTATTGCGTGTTTTTCACCACCCAACGCTTCGACGTAGCGTTTACCCATATCGACCTGCCCGTAAGGATCCAGATTCGCCGGGTTACCGTCGAAATAGCCGAGGTAGAAGTTGTAAACCGCACGGGCGTTATGACTGACGGAACCGTAGTAACCCCGACTGGCCCAGTTTTTTTCCAGCTCCGGTGGCAACTTAATCATGTTGCCGATTTCATTCATCGTATAGCCCTGGTTGGCCAGGTGCAGAGTCTGATCGTGAATGTATTTAATGGTGTCTCTATATTTGCCAACATAGTCGTTAATGTGCTGATTGCCCCAGACAGGCCAGGTATGCGGCATAAACAGCACTTCGGCCTGACTGCCCCACATATCCAACGTTTGGTTCAGGTACGCCGTCCACTTGTTGGTATCACGGGTTTTTGCGCCGCGCAGAGTGTAGAAGTTATGCAGCAGATGGGTGGCATTTTCTGCGGTACACAGGGCTTTTAGCGCTGGAATATAGAAATGCATCTCAGAAGGCGCTTCGCTGCCTGGAGCCATCAGGAAGTCGAATTCCAGACCGTCAATTACCCGCTTCTCGCCGGTTTTAGTGATGGAAATGGTTGGCGGAATAATGGTTGGTGAGCCGCCTGTGACGGCCACGCCTAACCCGTTGCCGATATTGCCCTGGGGGTTGTGTGGTAATAAAGAGCTATAAGAATAAGAACCGCGACGGCTCATGATATTGCCTGCCAGCACGTTTTCGCTGATGGCTTCTTCCATAAAGCCTGCTGGGGCAATAATCTGCACTTTGCCAGATTTCACGTCGTCTTGAGAGACAATGCCTTTTACGCCGCCGTAATGATCGACGTGACTATGCGTATAGATGACCGCTACGACAGGTTTTTTTGGTCGATGCTGAAAGTACAGGTCGAGGCTGGCTTTAGCCGCAGGCGCGGAAATCAGCGGATCGATAACGATAATACCGGTATCACCTTCAATAAAGGTAATATTGGAAATATCCTGGCCGCGCACCTGATACATACGATCGGTAACTTTAAACAAACCGGAAATGCCATTGAGCTGTGACTGCCGCCACAGGCTAGGGTTTACGGTCTCTGGTGATGGGCCATTGATATCAAATTGATAATCGTGAGCGCGATAATAAATGTTACCCTTATCATTGGTTAACACGCCTTCATTGAGCAGCGGTGCGATAAACCCGCGCTGGGCGTCTTCAAAATCCTGGCGATCGCTGAACGGCAGTGACTGAGTATATTGCTGGTTAATTTGTTGCGTGTATTCAGTTGCGGCCTTAGGGGCTTCATTGGCAAACGAAGAGTGAGTAAAAAAGCCTGTTGCTACAGTGATGGCAATAAAAGTTCTGTTTAACCGGAATAACTTTGAGTTATTCATATATATCCTTATTTTTTATTTGCTTTGTGAATGTTTATCTTAATGAAATAAACGCGGTTTCGCTTTTTCAAATAATATGACTTTTTTTTATTTTTTCAGAATAAGAAGTGTGAGGTAGTTAACTATTTTTATAAGGTATTTGTGCGAAATACGGAGGGATGAATAATGGATATAATTGTGTTTGATATGTTTAACAGCGCAGAATTTATTTTGTTGAATGTAATATTTCATGAAACGTTGAATCCGATACCGAATTTGCTGACATCAGGTTCAACGTTAATAAATTAAGCTGTTACAAGCAGAGGTGAATAACGGCTGCGGGCCAGCGCCGCCGCGCCCTGTGCGCCGTTAAAGGCCGATGAGGATGCTGCAATAAAGCGCAGCGCCTGGTACGGCAGAGGACGGCGAACGTAGGTTTTGACCATTTCGATTAGCGCATCGCGCGGAAAGGCGGGCATGTCCATCACGCCGCCGCCGAGGATCACCGCGTCGGGGTCGAACAGGTTGATACTGGTGGCGATGGCGCGAGCGGCGTGGTTCAACAACGTCTGGACAAACGGTTCCTGTACGGCGTGAATAAACAGCTCGCCAAGTTCATAAGCCCTCGGCTCCTGTTCGTACCAGCGCTTAAGCGCAATGCCGGAGCAGACGGTCTCCAGACAGCCGGGATTACCGCAGCCGCAGGTGAGAGCGTCATCGCCCTGTGGAATGTGCCCCAGTTCGCCCGCCACGCCGTGCGCCCCGGTCCACGGCGCGCCGTTCAGCCAGATAGCGAAGCCCATTCCGGTACCGAGATAAGCCGCCAGCACCTCCTGCTCTTGCAGACCATTTTCCTGGACGTCAAACGAGAGCTGCAAATTAACGTCGCGGGAAAATTCCACCGGGCAGCCTAATGCTGCTTCCAGCCGGTCGGCCAGGTTATACAGATCGTCGGTGGTCAGAGGCAGATTGGGGGTAGAGATAATCGTGCGTTTGTCTTTCGCCACCAGAGCCGGAAAGCCCATCACCAGCCCACAACAGTGGGCAGAGTGGTTGGCAAGCTGTCGCTGTAGCAGGTTTTGAATACCGCTGACCAGGCCATCGGCGGCGATAACGTCCGCAGTGCGCAGCTTTTCGCAGTGCAGCGCTTCGCCCTGCGCCGTTTGCAGGCAAAAACGGATATGGGTCGCCCCCATATCCACGCCCGCGACGACGTTAAGCTGTTTTTGCATGAGGCAGTACCTCGTTTTTCGCCGCCAGGATCTGCTCCGCCATCACCTGCCACGCGTCATGGATGTTGTCACCATGGTTAAAGAGACCGGACGTGCCGACGATAAAGACATCTGCGCCCGCCGCCATCAGTTTTTCGTAGGTGGCTTTGTTGCAGGAGCCGTCAATTTCGATTTCGTAGCTCAGTCCTTCGCGCTCGCGCCAGGCTTTCAACTCAGCGATTTTCTCCAGCATTTCCGGGATAAACGGCTGTCCGGCGAAGCCTGGATCGACGGTCATCACCGTGATTTTGTCGGCTTTATGAATATAGTACTTCATGGTCTCAACCGGGGTTTCCGGGTTGAGGATCAGCCCAACTTTCATACCGTGGCGGCGGATTTCCTCAATCAGGCGGAAAGCCTGGCCGTTGATGGTCTCCGGGTGCAGGGTGATAAAGTCCGCGCCCGCCTGCGCCAACTGGCTGATGTAATCCTGCGGACGGGTAACCATCAGGTGGCAGTCCAGCGGTTTGCTGGCCAGCCGCTTCACCTGGCTGACGAAAAATGGCGACAGCGTCAGGTTCGGTACAAAATGGCCGTCCATAATGTCGATGTGAAAATAGTCTGCGTGCTGGTCGATAAACTCGATCTGTTCTTTGAATTTCAGCAGATCCATACACATTAAAGAGGGAGCAATTTTCATTATAAATTCCTTACTTACTGATAAGACGGTCGAGAGCGACAGCCGCGATGATTAATCCGCCCATCACCACCAGTTGGTAGTAGGTTTGTACTTGCAGAATATTCAGTCCGTTGTTGATGGTGCCGATGATTAAGCCGCCAATGACCACTGAGAAGATGCGTCCCTTGCCGCCGAAGAAGCTGGTGCCGCCGATAATGGCGCTGGCGATGGCGTACGTTTCAAAGCCCATGCCCGCCAGCGGTTCCGCCGCGCCGAGACGTGCCGTAGAAACCACGCCCGCAAGGCCAGCGCAAACGCCGGAGATAATAAACACCAGCAGCATGTGGAATTTGACGTCGATACCGGAGTAGAACGCGGAGTTTTTGTTGCCGCCCAGCGCATAGATATTGCGTCCCAGGCGGGTACGTGTGGTCAAAAACCACAGCAAAACCGCCACAATCAGCGAGAAAATGACCGGTACTGGAATGCCCAACGGCGTGGCGGCAAAGAAGTTAACGAAGCCAAATGAGAAGCCGTACACCGAGTTGGCATCGGAAATCACCAGCGTAATGCCGCGGAAAATAGCGTTGGTGCCAAGGGTGATAATAAACGGATGCAGACCGGTCCAGTTGACCAGGCAGCCGTTAATCGCCCCCAGCGCACCGCCCACCAGCACACCGCCAATCAGCGCCGCAAGAAACGGATCGACGCCCGCCAGCATCAGCTTGGCGGTAACCATCCCGGAGAGCGCGAGGATCGCTCCGACCGACAGGTCGATCCCGGCGACGAGGATCGCGAAGAATTCGCCCATGCCGATCAGCACGGTCACCGAACTCTGCACGAAGATCTGCGTAATATTGTTGGTCGTCAGGAAATACTCCGACGACAGGGTGCCAAATATCGCGACGATGGTTGCGAGGATAAAAAAGGTGCCGTATTTATCCCAGAACAGCGCGAAGTTAAACGGTTTTTTCTCGTCCATGTCGCCTTTCACTCTTGTGGTAGTGCCCATGCCATAATCTCCTCTTCGCTCAGATCGTCGCGATTGGTCAGGATTTGCGTCAGTCGCCCTTCGCAGAACACGGCAATGCGGTCGCAGACGGCGATAATTTCAGGAAGTTCGGACGACACCATCAGGATGACTTTTCCGTCATCGGCCAGCTGGCGCATCACTTTATAAATTTCGGCTTTTGCGCCGACGTCGATACCGCGCGTTGGCTCATCGAAAATAATGACTTCGGGGTTGCAGCATAACCATTTGGATATCAGCACTTTTTGCTGGTTTCCGCCGGAAAGCTCGCCAATATTCTGATCGACGGAATGACACTTCAGCCCCAGCAGCTGGCGCTGCTCTTCGGCCGTTTTGTGTTCACTGCTTTCGTGAAATAGCCCCATTGCGCCTTTGTAACCGCCGCGCTTGAGGCTCTGGCTGACCGCCATATTCTGGGCGATGGAAAAATTGGGGAAAAAGCCGTTTTCCCGGCGACTTTCGGTGATGTAGCCCATGCCTTTCTTTAAAGCGTCCAGCGGCGAGCGAGGGGAGATCTCTTTGCCATTCAGGTAGATTTTGCCGCCTGCGCGCTTATCGACACCGAACAGGCAGTTCATCAATTCAGTGCGCCCGGAGCCCACCAGACCGGCAAAGCCGAGAATTTCACCGCGATTGACGCTAAAGGAGATATCGCGAACTTTTTTCTTGTCGTGGCTGGTGACGTTTTTCACTTCGAAGACCGTTTTGCGCACGATGTTGCCGGTACTCTCTTTCATGGCGTTAAAGCGGTTCTGTAGCTCGCGACCGACCATCAGGCGCACGATGTCGTCATTATTCACTTCGCTGACCATCCCACTACACACGCTGCTGCCGTCTTTCATCACCGTATAGCGATCGCAGATGCGGCGAATTTCCGCCAGCTTGTGCGAGATATACACGATGGCGGTGCCCTCTTTGCGCAGTTGGTTCATGATCAGAAACAGGTAATCCACCTCTTTATTGGTCAGCGAAGAGGTGGGTTCATCCATAATCAGTACTTTGGCGTCGAGCATCAGCGTCTTGGCGATTTCCAGCATCTGTTTGTGGCTGATGGACAGGTTCGCCACTTTCTCGTCCAGGCCGACTTTTAATCCAACGCGCAGCAGCATCATTGCCGCCCGTACGCGCATTTCTCGCCAGTCGATAATATTGACGCCGCAGACTTTTTTCGTCAGGTGACGACCAATATATAAATTTTCCAGCACCGTTAATTCATCAATAACGCTGAGTTCTTGATAAATAATACCGATGCCGAGCTGGGCCGCTAATTTATGGTCCAGCTTGTCGTAGTTGACGTTATTAATGGTAATGGTGCCTTTGGTCGGTTCATGTATTCCCGACAGAACTTTCATCAGCGTTGATTTACCGGCACCATTTTCCCCTAATAACGCATGTATTTCGTGAGGGTAAACAGTTAAATCAACCGATTTTAATGCGTGAACCGGACCAAAGGATTTGCCGATCCCCGCCATCGAAATATATGGCGTGAGCATAGAGAATTTCCTTTATTACCTATTACTGGGAACGTGCTGTCTTCCCCTCACCCTAACCCGCCTGGCGCTATTGGTGAGTTTGGCGCGGTCTGCCCTTCTCCCTCTCCCTGTGGGAGAGGGTTGGGGTGAGGGCACCAGACCGCAAGAAACCTAAATTATTTCGTCACCAGAATAGAATCCACCAGCTTAAATTGCGGGGCTTTATCCAGCGGGATCACCTTGCCGCTCTTCTCGGCTTCGACCATCAGCTTAAGACCGGTTGCGCCAATATCCGCCGGGTTCTGCGCGACGGTAGCCGTCATCTGCCCGGCTTCGACCATCTTGCGCGCTTCCGGAATGCCATCGGTGCCGACGACCAGAATTTTGCCCGTTTTGCCAGCGTTAGCGACGGCTTGCGAGACGCCCATTGCCATGGTGTCGTTAGCGCAGTAAATCGCTTTGACGTTCGGGTTACGCTGCAACACGTTAGTCGCAACATCCAGTGCTTTAATACGGTCCCAGTCGGCGGGTTGGCTGGCAACTAGCTTGATCTGGCTGGCTTTTTTGAAGGCTTCGGTGGCGCCGTTACGACGAGCTTCACCGGACGCGTTACCGGCTTTGCCTTCGATAATAGCGACTTCGCCGCCTTCAGCGCCCAGTTTGTCGATGATAAAGTCTGCGCCTTTTGCCCCGACCGCCACGTTGTCGGTGGTGACAAACCCTTCCACGTTGCCGCCGGCTTTCTTCAGGTTGTCCATATCGATTTTTTCATCGAGGTTGACCAGATAGATGCCCTTTTTCCAGGCTTTAGCCACTGGCATCACCAGGTTTACGGAGGAGAGCGGCGCAAAGGCGATACCTTTGTAGTTTTTGTTGCTCAGGTCTTCAAATAGCTGCAGCTGCGACTGGAAATCGCCTTCCGAAGGGGAGGCGAAAATATCGACGCTCACACCCAGCGTTTTCGCTTCGTCTTCAATACCTTTTTTCATATCAACCCAAAATGGGTTGGATAATGTTTTTAATACGACAGCGTAATCGGCGGCGGCAAAGGCGCTGGTGGATAACATGACGCCCATGAGCGTACCGCTGAAAATTTTCAGATATTTATTCATATCAATACTCTCGGTGTAAGGTACAGTTTTATTGATCCCACTGATGTGGGATCAGCTTTTTATTTACTTCAGCGCGCCTGGTGAAAAGAAATTAACAATTGCGCCGGTTTTTTGCATATTTAAATTCGCTTGCTCAATATCTAGTTGTGCAACTGAAACAAAGAACGCATCTAATAGTGTCAGTTGTAATATACGCGCTGAGGCGTTTCGTCCCAATAAAGGTGTTTCTGGTGCTGGCGAACAAATAATAAAATCAGATAATTTGGCAATCGGCGAATGGTAGCTGTGGGTGATACAAATAATTTTCGCCCCATTCTTCTTCGCGAGTTCTACGGCCGATTTAATATCGCTGGTGCGCCCGGAGTGGGAAACTACTAGCACTACGTCGCCTTCTTTCAGCAGCGACGCGGACATCATCATGATATGCGCGTCCGGATAAGTCTGGCAGCGCACGCCGATGCGTAAAAATTTGTGCTGCACATCAGCACAGATGGCGTTAGAGCCGCCCGCGCCGTACAGGTCGCGCTGATTGGCCTGGGCAAAGAAGCGCGCCGCACGGTGAATCTCATCAACGTTGACGATCGACTGGCCTTCCATAATGGTGCGCAGGGTGATGTTAAACACCTTGTTCACCACGTCCTGCGGCGCTTCATCAAAAGAGAGCTCTGCCGGGAGGACCTGTTCAGATTGCGAAAAATACGCTTCCAGCGCGCTGCGCAGGTTACGAAAACCGCTAAAGCCCAACAGTTTAGAAACCTTCACGATCATGGCTTCGGATACTGACAGCGCTTCCGCGACATCCTTTATAGCTGGCGCATCGCTCAGATTGCCGGGCTTAAGCAACCATTCGACGATTCGGCTTTCGTTTTCGGTCATACCTTCCTGCTTCATGCGAAGCCAGGGGGCGAGGCCGATACCGTTGGGGAGCGAACTGGATTCTGACTGACTCATCGCTTTCTCTTTGTCCATAAAATGAAGACGCCACTATATCACCACAGGCAAAACAGAAAAGATACAATCAACTTCACAAAAAATGTATTTTTATAAAGTTTTGTATTTTGTGAAGTTTTATTGAATCTTTAAAAAATGGATTTATGATTTAAATGTATAAAAATCATTTAGTTATGTTGTTTATTTTAACGTTATAAAAATTGAAAATACTCGGAGTAAATGTTTTTTACACTTGATTTGTGAAATGACGCCGTGTAGAACAGGCGCAGATGACGGTGGGTTTGCTGTTTAAATCGGCAAAAGTTGCCGTTTAAATCACAAGACAACCTATATTCGTAAAGTTAACAACAGGCGAGGCTATGTATGAAAAGGATTGCATTTGGCTGCGATCACGTCGGGTTTATCCTGAAAGACGATATTCTGGCGCACCTGCACCAGCGCGGTATCGAGGTCGTGGATAAAGGAGCATGGTCAACGGAGCGCACCGACTATCCGCGCTACGCCAGCGCCGTCGCTCAGGCCGTTGCCGCCGGGGAAGTGGACGGCGGAATTCTTATCTGCGGTACCGGCGTCGGCATCTCTATCGCCGCTAATAAACACCCCGGTATTCGCGCCGTCGTGTGCAGCGAGCCTTATTCCGCGCAGCTTTCACGCCAGCATAATGACAGCAATATCCTGGCTTTTGGTTCGCGGGTGATTGGTCTTGAACTGGCGAAAATGATCGTCGATGCCTGGCTGGCAGCCGAGTTTGAAGGGGGGCGTCATCAGGGGCGGGTAGATGCTATCGGCGCGATTGAACAACAGCGGATTTGAGATTCCTCCGCTACTCGCGATGATAGCCGTTGATTAACGTAGAGCCAGCCCACCGATGAGACTGGCTTTATGAAACGTTACTCTACCGCTTTGCTTTTCTGCGCTCTGGCGCTGGTCAACCCGCTGGCGCACGCTGATATTATTGACGACGCCATTGGCAATATTCAGCAGGCCATTAATGATGCTTATCACCCCAGCGATAGCCGTTCGGATGATGATTATGATGACGGGCGCTATCAGGGCAGCCGTCAGCAAAACAGCGATCGCCAGCGGCAGTATGACGACAGGCAACGGCAAATTGAGGATCGTCGCCGCCAGCTTGACGATCGTCAGCGCCAACTGGACCAGGATCGTCGGCAACTGGAGAGCGATCAGCGTCGGCTGGATGATGATTATTGATGTGGGGCGACTCGCGGCGGTAGCCAGGGAACGATCAGCCCCATAACGATGCCGGACAGCAGCGCCGAGATAAGTAACAGCGGGATTAAATAGAAAAGCATCGGGATAAATGCGCCAATGATGCCGCAACAAATAGCCGTTATCACAACGCCCGCTATTCCCCCGGTCAATAAACGCCAAAACCAGATGCGATAAACTTGCCCTGACAGGATGGCCATAAAAATACCGGTTAACAATGCGGGTAAAAAGCCAATACCCCAGGTGAGGGATATTATCTCAGGGAGATGGCTGAGGAGTTCGTCAATTGAGGTGCCCCTGGGAAAAAACAGGAGTAGCGGCAGCGGTATTAACGGCCCAAGTCCCACGTACCAGCAAATATGGTGGAGAAATTTATTCATCAGGCGCTTTCCTCCGACTTCATCCCCGGCAGATAAGGTATCAGCCACCCCATAATCATCCCGGCAAGTAGACCTGAGCCAGTAAAAATCCAGAAAACCTCTTCATTCAGGATAAAGTGCAGAAGATCTCTATCAGTAAAAAGTAACACGCTTAATATTGCCGCCATCACGCTAATCCCCAGACCGATTGCCGCACTGGCGAGTGTGCGCCTGTAGTGGAACGCGTAAATGTATGTAGGCAGGCAGGCGACGGCAATACCCGTCAGCAGAGCAGGGAGGGCGCCGATTAACCATGTCACGATAAGCAAGAAGGGCAGCATGGAGACAATATTCCGAAGAAAGACGCCCGGTGACTCGTGATACTGCAATGCGATGGCGACGATTGAAATGATCGCAACCGGCAAACCAGCGCATGATGGCCCCAGCAATGTAAACCAGCCAGCATGGTGAATAATTCGTCGTGTTGTCGTCATTTCCTTTCCCTGAGTTTTTTTTGTCCTTCAGAAAAGGTATTTCATTATTGTGAAGTGAGAATGAAGTCAGGGTGAAGCGGCGGTCTAAAGTGAGTTTAGTTCGGGCAGGGTGGGGACAACCTCTTCCAGCAGCGCGACGAGTTCGGGGTCCATATAGCGATAGTCGTCGGGGATATCCAGCACGTAAAGCGGTTTATTTTCGACCAGACGACGATATTCGGCGACAAGACGATTTTTATGTTTTTGCTCCATCACGCAGATGATATCCGCCCAATTGAGGAGTTCCGGGGATAGAGGTTTTCTGGCGTTCCGACTGGTGCCCGCAGAGCGAACGTTCATACCAGGATAACGGCGGAACACCTGTTCCGCCGTAGGGCTTCGCCATTGATTGCGGCTACAAACAAAAAGCACGTTGATCAATTTGATAACAGCTCTTCTATTCCTTGGTGCGCCAATTGGCGACGGGTTTTACGGGGATATTCCATTCCCAGCTGTGCGGCCCGTAGCAATTTTTCTGAACGCATATAGAGCAGCTTCCAGTTTTTTTCACTACGAAAACGTAAAAGGGCGGTGTGAACATCGCGAGACTTATTGCGCTGCTTTTGCGCAATGCGCCAGTCCCGGTTACGGGTTGTTTCCATTATGTTTTCTCTCTCAGATTAATCGGGTTCAGCAGCCGCGATAATACGGAGAGTAAAACGTCGTTATGTTAACGCTGCCGGGAACCGTTTATCCAGCGTTTTCCTCCGATTTCATTCCCGGCAGATAAGGTATCAGCCATCCCATGACAAGACCGGAAAACAGGCCTGAACCCGCAATTGTCCTGAAATCGTTGTCATGGAAGATGAGGATAAAATTTTTAAGGTTTGGGTTGGAAAGAAGCAGCATCGCTAATATCACGGCTGCCGCGCTAATGGCCACGCCGATTATTGCGCTGGCGAGGATACGCCGATAGTGAAACGCGTAGATTTCCGCAGGTAAACAGGCAATGGCAATGCCCGCTAACAGCGCAGGGACGACGCCAATCAACCATGTGATGATGAGAAAAACCGGCAGCATGGTGACAATGTCCCACAGAAAGCTGAATGACGGATTTCGAGATTGTAATGTGATGGCGACAATCGCCCACAGTACGCCAACATAGGGTCCCAGTAATGCAAACCAGCAGGCATGATGAAAGATGGGGCGCGTTGTGCTCATATGATTCCCTTCAGATGGTTAAGTCTGAAAGGAAGGTAGCGACGGTAAGTGAAGAGACGATGAAGTGCGCTTAATCCAGCACAATTTCCATTCCGTCAAACCCCGCTTCAAACCCCGCAGGCAGAGAATGCGCCATCATCCACGCATCGAACTGATGGCTGATATGGGTGAGGATCACTCGCGGGCAGCCAATCACCTGATTAATCGCCCGCACGGTGTTGAGATCGCAGTGGTTGCGCGGCGGCTGCGGGCGCGGCTCGTGGCTACAGTCGATGATGATCAGCTGCGGCTGATTGTTAAGCAGGAACTTCAGCGTTTTTTCCGGCAGGGCGGTGGTGTCGGACAGCCAGGCAACCCGGCTATGGGCTGCCTCCAGCAGATAGCCGAAAGTCAGTTTTGAGTGGTTTAGCGGCAGCGGGGTCACGCGTAGTCCTTGCAGCTCAAACATGACAAACGGCTCGACGGTGTGGCTAAAATCGAGCAGCCCCGGATGCTTAAACAGGTCATCGCAGCCCTGTTCATCAGGCGGGCCGTAGACCGTAATAGGCTTGCCCACGCCCCAGCGTAGCGGGAACAGGCCCTGAACATGATCCATATGATAATGGGTGAGCAAAAACTGCTGAAAGCTACCGGCAGGCCACTGCTCCATCAGATCCGGCAGCCCGGCATCGAGCAGCGTTACCGCGCTGTTGAATTTGACCACCGCGCTACAGGGGCGACGGCGATGAGTCTCGTCGCTGCGGGCGCGGCGGCAGGCGGGGCAATCGCAGCCGAAAACCGGCACCAGCTGCGCACCGCCGGTGCCGGTTAAGCGGATAGTCAGGCTCATGTTTTCACCTCGCGTCATTCAGGCAAGCTGCTGTTCGCGTCGGTTGCCGTGAACGCGGATCAGCGACACCAGGGCATCCACCGACTGGCTCAGGCGACCATCGTTGTTGAGGGTTAGGCACGCGCTCGGCGTATAACGTGCCGCGCGCTCCAGCCGCTGAGCGATCTCCGTTTCGTTCTCTCGCCCGCGCTGCTCCAGACGTTGACGCAGTACTTCTGGCGAAACCTGCAAACAGATGGGCAGCAGGGCGTCAGCATAGCGCGTTTTTGCCTGAGCCAGATGAGCGCGGGAGCCGTTAGCGACGACGTCAAACCCGGCGTGCAGCCACAGGTCAATCTCGATGCCAATGCCGTAGTAATTGTTATTGGCGTGCCAGCTAAGCGCAAACAGATGCTGCTCGGCGCGGGTGAAAAACTCATGCTCGCTGAGGGCAATATGGTTCTCACAGCCCGCATTGTGCGGGCGAGTAATGTAACGGTGCGCCACCAGTAGCTGCGGGTGTTCGCGCTGGCGCAGCGCCGCCAGCAGGCTATCTTTGCCGGAGCCGGATGGGCCGACCAGCCAAATCAGTTTCCCTGCCATTAAAAGACCCTCTTACCTTGACGCCAGACGTTATCGATATGGACATGCTCGCCGCGACGGTGTGCCAGCACCAGATCCGCGCGCTTACCTTCGGCAATCGCGCCGCGATCGTGTAGCCCCAGCGCCTGCGCGGGGTTTTTGCTCACCAGACGAATAGCCTGGGCGAGGGTAAACGCGTTGCCGTCGTCATCGGCGATGCGGAAAGCGGCATCCAGCAGGCTGGCGGGATAATAGTCGGAAGAGAGAATATCCAGCAGGCCGTTGCTCGCCAGGTGATGAGCGGCGACATTGCCTGAATGCGAGCCGCCACGCACGATGTTCGGCGCGCCCATCAGGACGTTCATCCCGTGCTGACGCGATGCCTGCGCTGCGGCTAATGTGGTAGGAAATTCGGCGATCACGCTGCCAAGCTGGTGCGATTCGACCACATGTTCATGGGTGGCGTCGTCGTGGCTGGCCAGCGCGATATTGCGCTCGCGGCACATGGCGGCGATGGTTTGCCGGTTGGGCTGTGACCAGGCCGCCGCCAGCGCCATCTGCTCCTCTTCGAATTTATCCATCTCTTCGTTGGTCAGATGATATTTCCCCTGGTAGTAGTCGCGATATTTGCTGCGGTCGGCGTACTGGCGCTGGCCCGGTGAGTGATCCATCAGGGAGACCATGCTTACCGGCTCGCGGCTAACCAGCTTCTCAAACAGCGGCAGAGTGGTGTGATGCGGCAGCTCGCAGCGCAGATGCAGCCGGTGCTCGGCGCGGTTGAGGCCGCGTTTTTGCGTCTCTTCCACGGCATTGATCATCTTTTCCAGATTCTCCAGACGGTCGCCACCATCGCGCACGTCACCAATGGCGACGGCATCCAGCACGGTGGTGATGCCGCTGGCGATCATCAGCGCGTCGTGGCTGCTCATCGCCGAGTGGGCGGGCCAGTCCACCTTGGGACGCGGGGTGAAAAACTTGTCCAGATTGTCGGTATGCAGTTCAATCAGCCCCGGCAGCAGCCAGCCGCCTTCGCCGTCAATCGCTTCTGCCAGGCGACTCTGGCTTTCGGCAAAGGCAGAAATTCTGCCATCCTGCACTTCCAGCGAACCGTTGATCACCTCATCTTCGAGGACCAGCTTTACATTATTGATAATCATGCTGAAATCCCCATAGGGTGCAGGCGGTCGGCGACCTGATTACGCGTTGCCTCATCGTGAAAAATGCCGACGATGGCCGCGCCGCGCGCTTTAGCTTCGTTAATCAGTTCCACTACCGCAGCGCTGTTTTTCGTGTCCAGCGAGGCAGTAGGTTCGTCGAGGAGCAAAATCGGGTAATCGACCGCGAAGCCGCGGGCGATGTTGACGCGCTGCTGTTCGCCGCCGGAAAAGGTGGAAGGAGCCAGGTGCCACAGGCGTTCAGGGACGTTCAGGCGCGTCAGCAAGCGGGCGGCCCTTGCGGCGCTCTCTTCGTGCGGAATACCCAGTTCGAGCAGCGGCTGCATCACCACGTCGAGAGCCGAGATGCGCGGGATCACCCGCAAAAACTGACTGACCCAGCCGATGGTGGTTTTACGGACTTCCAGCACTTTACGCGCCGAGGCGCTGACCAGATCGACCCATTCGTCGCCGTGGCGAATATGGATGTGGCCGCTATCGGGCAGGTAGTTGGCGTACAGCGAGCGCAGCAGGGTTGATTTTCCGCTGCCGGAGTGGCCGTGCAGCACCACGCATTCACCGGTGTTAACGGTTAGCGAGGCGTCGGCGAGAACCGGCAGACGAGCGCCGTGCTGCTGGTGCAGAACAAAGGTTTTATATACGTTTTCAACGCGGATGGCGTTCATTTGTTGCCTCATCGTGCCTGAGTTTCCCCGGATCGCGGCGTAAACGCCTTATCCGGGCTACCGATTCAGTGGTTCCAGTTAGCGTCGCGGACCAGGGAATTCCCGGAGGCGGCGCGGTGCGCCTGTCCGGGCTACCGTTCGCTGCGCCTTACCCGGCCTACAGGTGCGCTATTCGTAGGCCCGTGCAAGCGAAGCGCCGCCGGGCAACAGCAACATCAGTTCTGCAATACCGACGACACCAGCAGCTGGGTGTAGGGGTGATGCGGATCGTCGAGCACCCGGTCGGTTAAGCCGCTTTCCACCACCTGACCCTGCTTCATCACCAGCAGGCGGTTAGCCAGCAGGCGGGCGACGCCGAGGTCATGGGTCACAATCACCACCGCCAGGTTCAGCTCTACCACCAGACCACGCAGCAGGTCGAGCAGGCGCGCCTGTACCGAAACATCCAGCCCGCCAGTAGGCTCATCCATAAACACCAGCTTCGGCTGGGTCACCAGATTACGAGCGATCTGCAAACGCTGCTGCATGCCGCCGGAAAAGGTGGTGGGCAGGTCGTCAATGCGTGAAGGCGGGATCTCTACCTCCTGCAACCACTGCTCGGCGGTGGCGCGAATATCACCGTAGTGCCGCGCGCCGGTCGCCATCAGGCGCTCGCCGATATTGCCTCCCGCCGACACCTGGCGGCGCAGGCCATCCATCGGATGCTGATGCACTACGCCCCATTCGGTGCGCAGCAGGCGACGGCGATCCGCTTCGCTCATCGCGTACAGCGAACGACTCTGATACAGCACTTCGCCCTGCTGCGGCGTCAAGCGGGCGGAAATCGCCTGCAGCAGAGTGGTTTTCCCCGAACCTGATTCGCCGACGATACCCAGCACTTCGCCCGGCCACAGTTCAAACGACACATCGCTGAAGCCTTTGCCCGGCGCATAAAGGTGGGTCAGGTTATTGACCGCCAGTAACGGATGACTCATTTTTTCTGCGCCTCGCTCTGTTGGCGGCAATAGTCGGTATCGGAGCAGACAAACATTCGTTTGCCGCTGTCGTCGAGCACCACTTCATCAAGATAGCTATGGCGCGACCCGCAGATGGCGCACGGCTCATCCCACTCCTGAACGGTAAAAGGGTGATCGTCGAAATCGAGGCTTTCCACCGGGGTATAGGGTGGCACCGCGTAGATGCGTTTTTCGCGCCCGGCACCAAACAGCTGTAGCGCAGGCATCATATGCATCTTCGGATTATCGAATTTAGGAATCGGCGACGGGTCCATCACGTAACGGCCATTGACCTTTACCGGATAGGCGTAGGTGGTGGCGATATGGCCGAAACGGGCGATGTCCTCGTACAGCTTCACCTGCATCACGCCGTACTCCTCCAGCGCGTGCATGGTGCGGGTCTCAGTTTCGCGCGGCTCGATAAAACGCAGCGGCTCCGGGATCGGCACCTGGAAGATCAGGATCTGATCTTCAGCCAGCGGCGTTTCCGGGATCCGGTGACGGGTCTGGATCAGCGTGGCGTCTTCGGTGCATTCGGTGGTGGCGACGCCGGTGACGCGCTTGAAAAACTGGCGAATCGACACCGCGTTGGTGGTGTCGTCGGCGCCCTGATCGATGACCTTCAGCACGTCATTTTCACCAATGACGCTGGCGGTAAGCTGAATACCGCCGGTTCCCCAACCGTAGGGCATTGGCATTTCGCGTCCGCCGAACGGCACCTGGTAACCGGGGATCGCCACCGCTTTGAGAATAGCGCGGCGGATCATGCGTTTGGTCTGTTCGTCGAGATAAGCAAAGTTGTAACCGGTCAGCGCGTTAGCCACGTGGATTCTCCCGTTGCAGGCGTTTGAGTAGCGCCAGTTCGGCCTGGAAATCGACATAGTGGGGAAGTTTGAGGTGCGAAACGAAACCGGCGGCCTCGACGTTATCGGCATGAGCCAGCACAAACTCTTCGTCCTGGGCGGGGCCAGCCACCTCTTCGCCATACTCCGGCGCCTGGAGCGCGCGGTCCACCAACGCCATCGCCATCGCTTTGCGCTCGCTCATGCCAAACGTCAGGCCGTAGCCGCGGGTAAAGTGCGGCGGCTCATCCTGCGGGTCGACAAAGCCGTTAACCATTTCACATTCGGTCATCAGCAGTTCACCGATATTGACAGTGAATCCCAGCTCTTCAGGGGTAATTTCCACCGCGACGTAGCCGCTACGGATTTCGCCAGCAAACGGGTGATTGCGCCCGTAGCCGCGCTGGGTGGAGTAGGCCATCGCCAGCAGATAGCCTTCGTCGCCGCGCACCAGCTGTTGCAGGCGCGACGAGCGCGAACAGGGATAAACCGGCGGATGGCGGGTGATGTCATCGGGCTGCGCGTTGCTGTCTTGCTCGGCTTTTGCCAGTTCTTGCTGGACCAGCAGATTAAAGACGTGCGGCGTCGGTTCCTGTGGTGCGCTGTTGGCCGCCAGCGTCGGCGTTTCGCCGTTAGCCAGCAGGGTAAAATCGAGCAGGCGATGGGTGTAATCGTAGGTCGGGCCGAGCATCTGGCCGCCGGGGATATCTTTATAGACCGCCGAAATTCGGCGCTCAAGGCGCATATTGGCGGTATCGACGGGCTCGCTGACCGCCAGCCTTTGCAGCGTGGTGCGGTAAGCGCGTAGCAGAAAGATGGCTTCAACGTTATCGCCGCTGGCCTGCTTCAGCGCCAGCGCCGCCAGCTCCCGGTCGGCGATGCCGCCTTCGGTCATCACCCGGTCCACCGCCAGGTTGAGCTGCTGGGTAATCTGTTCAACGCTGATTTCCGCAAGCCGTCCATCGCCCCGGCGTTTATGTTCCTGTAGGGCGTGAGCGGCGACGATCGCCTTCTCACCGCCTTTGACGGCTACGTACATTAGCAGACCTCTACATGGGTGGTGCGTGGGATGGCCAGCAGCCGTTCGCCGCAGGTCAGGATCAGGTCGATGCCCAGCGGGAACGGGTGCGGGCGCTCGGTCAACTCTTCAATAATGCATTCCGGCAGCTGCGGGGCGATCATGCGCTCTTCAGCGATACCCGCGCCGGTCAGACGCAGCATGCGTCCGCCGCTAAGGCTGGCAAGCTGGACAATCAGCGTCACACCAGTTTCAGGGGCGACGACGGTTCCGGAGGAAAGTACGTTCAACTGTTCGGCGCTGATGCTGTCGTTGGCGATGGCGAAGGTCGCCTGCTGCGGCTGTTCAACCAGCGGCGCGCCGGTATGAAAGCGTAAATTCTGCCCGACGAGGTCGTTATGCAGCGCTGGAGCCAGCCAGACCGGCGTGTCGTGATCGACCAGCGTCAGCAGCAGGCTGGTGGAGGCGATATTCAGCGGCTGCCAGCCATGCTGGAGCTGTTGCAGGGAGACGATCACCCCCGGCTCGCTCATCGCTTTCAGCAGACGGCGGAAACTGTGTTGGGCGTCCTGCACAGCCAGGGTAAAAGCGGGTTGTAATGTCATGCGTTATCTCCGCGAACCAGAGTAAAGAAGTCGACCCGGCTGGCGTTGACTTCGGCGCGTCGGGCTTCAATGCGCGCGCTACGTTGTTCTTCCAGCGGGGTTATCAGGGTTTCCATCAGGGTGTGAAAATGGTGTGGCGACTGCATCAGGGCATCGATAGCCGCACAGCGTTCGGCGTGCGGACGGTCGCGGCCCAGGATCCAGCTATAGCCGAGCGTTCCGTCGGCCAGGCGAATCGCGGCGCGAGTTAATGTGGTATCACCAGCAAAGAAACGATCGCCGATGCCGCCCATGCGCGCCTGTAGCTGCACCAGGCCGGTTTCCGGGGTGCGAATCAGCTCATACTGCGGCGCGAGGTTTAGCGTTTGCATCCGCGCAGCAAGTTCTTGTGGTTCACTGTGGGCCAGCACGGACATCCAGCGCTGGCGGGTAGCGGTATCAAAGTGCATTCAGTGCTCCATCGTGAATTCAATCATGTCGGCGCGGGTCAGGCTGACGGAGTACTCCGTCGCGCTCTGTTCGTTCTGACGATGATTCAGCGTGCGCACGCACAACAGCGGCGCCATATTGGGAATGTTGAGGATCTTGCTCTCTTTGGCCTGCGCGCGGCGGGCGCTGATTTTGGTGCGTACGCGGGTCAGCTCGATATCAAGCTGGTCGCGCAGCAGGTCATGGAGAGAGCCGTGGGTAAAGGTTTGCAGCACCGGCCACAGGCGCAGGTCGGTAAAGTAGTGGTCAATCAGGCACAGGGCGACGCCGTTAACGCGGCGCAGGGTGCGCAGGTGAATAACGTTATCGCCTTCGTTAATGGCAAAGGCTTCGGCCACGTGACTGCTGGCCGGGCGCAGGACCGACAGCAGCTTCTCGCTGGTCGGATGGCTGCCCTGTTCGAGAAGATTCTGGCTAAAGCGTGCCTGGGCATTGAGCGGATAATCAATCGGGCGCATCAGCACCAGTACGCCGATGCCTTGACGGCGCTGGACCCAGCCGCGATCAACGAGCTGATCGATAGCCCGGCGCAGGGTATGGCGGTTGACTTCGAAGCGGGTCGCCAGCTGCTGCTCAGCGGGAAGATAGTCGCCGCAGCGGTAGTGGTGGCGAAGCTCTTGCTCAAGTTTGGCGGCAATTTCCTGATACCGTGTCGGGTAACTGGTCGGATGTCTGGATAAGTACATGTCAATCGAGCCTCACTAAGGACAAGAAGGTTTTCCCCTCTGAGCGTGGGCCGATCCTGACGGATTATTGTTACATTTCGGTTAAAATATGATGACCGGAGGATGAAGAGTGGGTGCCAGTGAGATGACAAGGTGAGGGGATATCTGCGCGCTGACCCTCACCCCGGCCCTCTCCCGGAGGGAGAGGGAGAAAAGCGGGTTCGGAGTGGTCTGCCTGCGGGGCTAACAGAACGGCTCAGTAGCTGAAGATGGTACCGTCCTATCCCCTCTCCCTTTTGGGGAGAGGGTTAGGGTGAGGGGGGAAATATAGGCTTCAAGGCTCTTTCACCACGTTGACCATCCAGGGGACGCCGAAGCGGTCGGTCACCTTACCGAAACCGTGGGCCCAGAAGGTTTCCTGCCAGACCATCTCTATCTGCCCGCCGTCGGCGAGGCAGTCAAACCAGCGTTTACCTTCCTCAATATCTTTTGGATCCAGCACGAGGGTAAACCCGGCGTAGCGCTCCGTTTTGCTGGAGGGACTGTCGCTGAGCATCAGGATGCCGTCCGCCACGCGCAGGCTGGCGTGGGCGATACCGTCGGCGGCGAGATGCTGGCCCGAAGGGCAACCGTCTTCGGCATCCTGTATATCCTGCGGCATTTCGCCATAAGTGATTTGGTGGATGAGCTCAGCACCCAATGCCTGCTGGTAGAACGCGATGGCTGCGGCGCAGTTGCCGCTAAAAGCGATGTAGGGACTTAAGGGCATAACCATTACCTCGGGTAACGAATATCTCATTAAGCGTAGAAGGGGATTGCAAAATTAAGCCAGGCGGCAGCGGCGGAATACCAGATACGCCAGCAGGTCTGCGTAGGGTGACCGGGGAATAATGACCACTTTTCAGATTTTTCTATCGAGAAATATATTCCCGCCCGACGGCGTGCGCTGGGGAATAATAGCGACGCCGGGCAGGAAATAAATCAGTTCTTTTTAACAAATTCAGATTTTAACTTCATCGGGCCAAAACCATCGATTTTGCAGTCAATATTATGATCGCCTTCAACGAGGCGGATATTCTTCACTTTTGTGCCGATTTTCAGCATAGAAGAGCTACCTTTAACCTTCAGATCTTTCACCACGGTAACGCTATCGCCGTCGGCCAGTAAATTACCGTTGGCATCTTTGACAATCAGCGCGTCGTTATCGTCAGCAGGCTCGGCATTGTTCCATTCGTGGGCGCATTCCGGGCAGATAAACATGCCGCTGTCTTCATAAGTGTATTCAGAATGGCATTTTGGGCAGTGTGGCAGTGACATGACGTTCCTCGCGATTACTGGATAAAACAGGACGTTGGTCCATTAAATGGCGGCTGATAGCCGAAAGTAACGCTGATTATAACGCAATTCCGCACTTTTGTCGGGCCTTTTTTACGGGCGTTCTCGGGGAAGAAAGCAAATATATATCGCGAAAAACCGCCAGGTTATTTCCATAAAATCGGCCAGATATTTCCGGAAATGTATCGTTAACTTCCAATATTCATTGAACTTATTGGTTTTGGGTGACTCTGTTTAAGGGTAGGTAAATTTTTGTGAAGTTGATCCCATAATTAAACGCTGTTAGGGTAAAAAGGCGAGATCGCAAATTCACCATACTTATAGCGACTCCGTTTATTCATTTATGGCCAGAGCAGGCGTCAACAGGTTCGGTTGTACAGACTGTCAGCAGACAGTGCAGGCAAACCTGCTACGCT
Source organism: Klebsiella sp. MISC125 (assembly GCF_051131775.1). Classification (NCBI taxonomy): domain Bacteria; kingdom Pseudomonadati; phylum Pseudomonadota; class Gammaproteobacteria; order Enterobacterales; family Enterobacteriaceae; genus Klebsiella; species Klebsiella sp. MISC125. Next base: position 5,725,680 of record NZ_CP180448.1, on the reverse strand, counting down.
TGAAAGGTGGAGCACAGCAATGAATTGCTCCCAACGCATGACGCGAATGACCTTGTCATTCGGCGGAGATTCGTGCGCTCAAGGCGAGAGCAAAAGAGGAAAATTATGCTTAAAAGGAAAAAAGTAAAGCCCATCACGCTTCGGGATGTGACCATCATTGATGACAGCAAACTGAAGAAAGCGATTACCGCAGCCTCGCTGGGTAACGCGATGGAATGGTTCGATTTTGGGGTTTATGGTTTTGTTGCGTATGCCTTAGGTAAAGTCTTCTTCCCCGGTGCAGACCCCAGCGTGCAGATGATTGCCGCACTCGGTACATTCTCGGTTCCCTTCTTAATTCGTCCGCTAGGCGGCCTGTTCTTCGGGATGCTGGGCGATAAATATGGCCGACAAAAGATTCTGGCGATAACTATCGTCATTATGTCGATAAGTACATTCTGTATCGGTCTTATTCCGTCGTATGCCACCATTGGTATCTGGGCACCGATCCTGCTGCTGCTGTGTAAAATGGCGCAGGGCTTCTCGGTAGGCGGGGAATATACCGGTGCATCAATCTTCGTCGCTGAATACTCGCCTGACCGCAAGCGTGGCTTTATGGGCAGCTGGCTGGACTTTGGTTCGATTGCCGGTTTTGTCATGGGCGCGGGCGTGGTGGTGCTGATTTCCAGCGTGGTGGGCGAAGAGAACTTCCTCGACTGGGGCTGGCGTATCCCGTTCTTCCTGGCGCTGCCGTTAGGGCTTATTGGTCTTTATCTGCGTCACGCGCTGGAAGAGACCCCGGCGTTCCAGCAGCATGTTGATAGCATGGAGCAGGGCGATCGTGAAGGCCTGCAGGAAGGACCAAAAGTCTCGTTTAAAGAAATCGCCACCAAACACTGGCGCAGCCTGCTGACCTGTATCGGTCTGGTGATCTCCACTAACGTCACCTACTACATGCTGCTGACCTACATGCCGAGCTACCTGTCGCATAACCTGCACTATTCGGAAGATCACGGGGTGCTGATTATTATCGCGATTATGGTCGGGATGCTGTTTGTGCAGCCGGTTATCGGTATGCTCAGCGACCGCTTTGGTCGTCGCCCGTTTATTCTGGTGGGTAGCGTAGCGCTGTTTGCGCTGTCGATTCCGGCCTTTATCTTGATTAACAGTAACGTTCTCGGCCTGATTTTTGCCGGTCTGCTGTTGCTGGCGGTGATCCTGAACTGCTTTATCGGGGTGATGGCTTCGTCGCTGCCGGCGATGTTCCCGACCCATATTCGCTTTAGCGCCCTGGCCAGCGCCTTCAACATCTCGGTGCTGATTGCGGGTCTGACGCCAACCCTGGCCGCCTGGCTGGTGGAAACCACGCAGAACCTGATGATGCCAGCTTACTATCTGATGGTGATTGCGGTTATCGGTCTGGTTACTGGCCTGTCGATGAAAGAGACCGCCAATCGTCCGTTGAAAGGGGCGACGCCTGCGGCATCCGATATTCAGGAAGCGAAGGAAATCCTCGGTGAGCACTACGATAACATCGAGCATAAAATCGAAGATATCGATCAGGAAATCGCCGACCTACAGGAAAAACGTTCTCGTCTGGTGGATCAGCATCCGCGTATTAACGACTAATCTGTTAGCGTTGTGAATCATGCCGCCGCGGGCTTTCCCCGGCGGCATTTTTTATGACTCGGCGGGCGGCAGGCTGTGGCGACGCTGTTGGCTCAGCTTGCGATACTGCTGCGGCGGCATGCCGACATACTTGTTAAAGGTGCTGTAGAAGCGGCTGCTGGAGCGAAAACCGGCGGCCAGGGCAATATCAAGAATGGTTTTATCGGTGTCGCTGAGCAGAGCGCGAACGTGATTAATGCGCATCGTCGTAATGTACTGCTTCATGGTCTGCTGCATCACCCGCTGAAAAATCCCCATCGCGTAGTTGGCATTCAGCTTCACGTGTTCGGCGACGTCGTCGACGGTGAGCGCCTGATCGTAATGGGCAGCGATATATTCCAGCATCTGGCTAACGTAAAACTGGGCGTGGCGCGACACGCTGTTCTTGTGCGTACGCGAGGTTTTGTTTACCAGAATTGGCTGCCAGCCGGAGAGGCTCAGGCGTTTGAGCATCAGGGCAATTTCATCGATCGCTAGCTGGCGGATCTGTTCATTGTTGCTGTTCAGCTCATGCTGCCAGCGCTGGATTTCAAACACGCTCAACTGCTGGGCGGCTAGCGATTTCACCACCATCCCGTGAGTGACGTGGTTGATAAGCTCCCGGTCCAGCGGCCAGGACAAAAACAGATGCATCGGCAGGTTAAAGATAGCCATCTGCTTGCAGTCGCCGGGACGAGTCAGCCGATGAGGCGTGCAGGCCCAGAACAATGTGATATAGCCCTGCTTAATGCGTACTACTTCATCGTTGATCAGATATTCCACATCGCCATCGAAGGGAACGTTTACCTCCACCTGACCGTGCCAGTGGCTGGCGGTCATCGCATAAGGCGTGCGCAGTTCGATATCCATCCGCTGATATTCAGAGTAGAGCGCCAGCGGGCTGCGGGGTTGATGCTCATCGCTACTGCTCATATAGGAGTCGGCAGGCTGCGCCGCGTGGGATTTATCGATCATGATGTGGATTCCTGAATCATCATACTTGCCGATTTTTGCGCCAGTGAGCCCTCATCTTAGTCGAAATAACGGCCCGTTTTCTCTTCTTTTCCGTCTATTTATTCCCAGAACCTCATATTTTATGCTTGCAGATTGTCGATCTGAGCTTCCGGGAATGCTCCAGGGGGAACAGGGCAGCGCGGCAAAGGCCCGACGTGCCACTCTGTCACCGTTCAATGACCTTATGGAGAGAGCCCTATGTCTGCCCCAAAAATTACCTTTATCGGTGCCGGTTCGACGGTGTTCGTCAAAAATATTCTCGGTGATGTTTTTCAACGCCCGGCGCTGAAATCGGCGCATATTGCCCTGATGGATCGGGATGCGACCCGTCTGGAAGAGTCACATACTGTGGTGCGTAAACTGATGGATTCACTCGGCGCTGATGGAGAAATCAGCTGCTATCGCGACCAGAAAGCGGCGCTACAGGATGCGGATTTCGTGGTGGTGGCCTTCCAGATCGGCGGCTATCAGCCCTGCACGGTGACCGATTTTGAAGTCTGTAAGCTGCATGGCCTGGAGCAAACCATTGCCGATACCCTTGGCCCGGGTGGGATCATGCGCGCGCTGCGTACCATTCCGCACCTGTGGCGCATTTGCGACGACATGACTGAAGTTTGCCCGAACGCCACGATGCTTAACTACGTCAACCCGATGGCAATGAATACCTGGGCGATGTACGCCCGCTATCCGCATATTAAGCAGGTTGGGTTGTGCCATTCGGTGCAGGGGACGGCGGAGGAGCTGGCCCACGATCTGGACCTCGACCCGGCGGATTTACGCTACCGCTGCGCCGGTATCAACCATATGGCTTTTTATCTGTCGCTGGAGAAAAAGCTTGGTGACGGCAGCTACGTCAGTATTTATCCGGAGATGTTGCAGGCGTTTGCTGAGGGCCGCGCGCCGAAGCACCGCGAGGATTCGCGCTGCCAGAATATCGTGCGCTACGAGATGTTCAAAAAGCTCGGCTACTTCGTGACGGAATCCTCCGAGCACTTCGCCGAATACACCCCGTGGTTTATCAAACCGGGGCGTGAGGACCTTATCGAGCGTTATCAGATACCGCTGGACGAATACCCGAAACGCTGCGTGGAGCAGGTGGCAAACTGGCACAAGGAGCTGGAGCTGTATAAAACCAGCGAGCGTATTGAGGTGAAACCGTCGCGCGAATACGCCAGCACCATTATGAACGCCATCTGGACCGGTGAGCCGAGCGTGGTGTACGGCAACGTGCGCAACGATAATCTTGTCGACAATCTGCCGCAGGGGTGCTGCGTGGAAGTGGCCTGTCTGGTGGATGCTAACGGCATTCAGCCGACCAAAGTGGGCAAGCTGCCTGCTCATCTGGCGGCAATGATGCAAACCAACATCAACGTGCAGACTCTGCTGACCGAGGCGATCCTCACCGAAAACCGTGACTACGTCTATTACGCGACCATGATGGACCCGCATACGGCGGCGGTGCTGGGTATTGAAGAGATCTATGCGCTGGTGGATGACCTGATCGACAGCCACGGCGACTGGCTGCCGGCGTGGGTGCATGGTTAATTATTGTGCGGTATTTGTGCCGGATGGCGGCTTTGCGTTTTTCTCCCGGCTCGCGCTGCGCTTAGCCGGGCTACTGGTTCACTGTTATCTGCGGATGGGTAGCCCGGACAAGGCGCGTCAAGCGCCGCCTCCGGGGAAACAGCGTACAATGTTGCTTCAGGTTATCTTCCCGGTGGCGCTGCGCTGACCGGGCTACGGGTTCACCGCCGTCTGTGGACGGGTAGCCCGGACAAGGCGCGTTAAGCGCCTTGTCCGGGGGAACAACGCGCAATGGCGCTTCATATTATCTTCCCGGTGGCGCTGCGCTGACCGGGCTACGGGTTCACCGCCGTCTGTGGACGGGTAGCCCGGACAAGGCGCGTCAAGCGCCGCCTCCGGGGGAACAACGCGCAATGGAGCTTCAGATTATGTTCCCGCTGGCGCTACGGGTTCACCGCCATCTGCGGACGGGTTTAACTATGCGTCAGAAAGCGCGCCAGCCGATGCTGCAGGATTTGATTTTCGCGGCTCAGGCGCGCGTTCTCATCCAGCAGCGTCAGCGCCACGGCGATACCCGGCCAGTCCAGTTCCAGCTCCTGTCGCAGGCGTAGGGCGCGGTGAACGAGCGTCACCGCGCTATCATCAAACAGCCAGTTTTCCCGCTGCGGCTGGCGTGGTTCAATCATGCCGAGGCCGACGATTTCGTTCAGCTCCTCCTCGGAAACGCCGGTGTGGAGACAAAACTCGGTAATCGTGAACGTCACTGTTATCTTAGCCATCAGGCTTTCCCCCATGTCTTACGCGGCTCGAAGCTGGCTTGCGCATCGGCCAGCTGTTGCCAGAGCGCGCGGCTCTTCTCATCTGGTTTTGGCGGCATAACGATTTTAATCACCGCATACAGATCGCCGGTGGTGGTTTTACTGACCAGCCCTTTACCTTTCACGCGCAGGCGCTGCCCGGCCTGGCTGCCCGGTGGGATAGTCAGCAGAATGCTCTCTTTCAGCGTCGGGATGGTGACTTTGGTACCTAACGCAGCTTCCCACGGTGACAGCGGCAGGACGATTTCAAGATTATGGCCGACGACATCAAACAGTGGATGCGGAGCGATATGAATCACCAGCCACAGGTCGCCGTTCGGGCCGCCATTTTCGCCGGGGGTGCCCTGGCCTTTGAGGCGGATGCGTTGACCGTCAACCACGCCCGCAGGAATTTTCACGTTCAGCGTTTTCGGCGTTTCGCTTTCAACCATGCCAAAGACGTTATAAACCGGCAGCTTATAGCTGATGGTGCGCGTCTGCTCGGCCAGAGTCTCTTCGAGGAATACCGCGACTTCTATCTCTAAATCGTGCCCCCGGACGCCGTGCTGGCGGCGGCTGTGGTGTGCCTGCTGGCCAAACATGGTTGAGAAAATATCGTCGAAGTCCTGCTGGCTGTAGCTCTGCTCGTGGGAGTGTTGCTGCTGACGACCAAACTGCGGATCGTTGCGGTGCTGCCAGAGCTGGTCATATTCGGCACGGCGCTGGTCGTCTTTGAGCACTTCCCAGGCTTCGGCGAGGTCTTTGAATTTGGCTTCGGCCTCGGTTTCTTTGCTGACATCGGGGTGATATTTGCGTGCCAGACGGCGATAGGCGGTCTTGATAGTTTTCAGATCGTCCGTTGGCTGAACCCCTAAAATGGCATAATAATCCTTTAATTCCATGATGTTATCTCATTTATGCGCAATATTACGGTTACAGATCCCTGGATCAGGTGTCTTTAATAAGCGTAGGGCAAATGAGAGCAGGTGTGGGGGAAAAGTGGCGCAAACTTGACGCCGTCGGGATTGACGGCGCCAGAGTGGGCGCTATTCGGCGGAGGGCTTGCGGTTTCTGCGTAGCCCTTCCAGCAGCACCAGTATTGCGCCAACCGCCCCGCCTATGAGCGGTAGCGCGTCGGGCGCGTTGGGGAACAGATGCACGATGGTCACGTCGGTCACCATCATCGAACCGGCAATCCAGCCAATCAGCGCGCCGCCCAGCATCACCACGGACGGGAAGCGGTTAAGGATTGCCAGCACCAGTTTACTGCCTGCGACGATAATCGGGATGCTGATCAGCACGCCCAACGCGACCAACACCAGGTGGCCTTTCCCGGCTGCGGCAACCGCCAGCACGTTATCTAGCGACATAATCACATCGGCGACGGTAATAGTGACCGCGGTGCGCCACAGACTGCTGGAGCTGCTGACTTCGCTCTCTTCTTCCTGATTGGTGACCAGCTTGATGCCAATCCACAGCAGCATCAGCGCACCGACCACTTTTAACCACGGTAGTGAGAGCAAATAGATAGCCACTGCCAGCAGCAGCACGCGCGCCACTATTGCGCCGAAGGTGCCGATAATAATGGCTTTGGTTCGCTGATGTGGCGGCAGCTTACGGCAGGCCATCGCGATCACCACCGCGTTGTCGCCGCCTAATAACAGGTCGATAGCAATAATTTGCAGCAGAATAACCGCCACGTCCCACTGACTGAAAAACTCGTTCATACCCAACTCATCTAACTAAAAAAGGATCCCACAGGGAAAAGCAGGGGGCGAAGCGTACTCCCGTTCGGTCGCGTTGACCACCGGGCGGAAAGCCGGAACGTATCCGGTTATTGAAAAATATAGTTACCAATCATTGCCCTGTCTGGTGATGATTCGCCGGCAAAGGATGATATTTTGTGCATAAGACTCACCTGCCGTTTACCTATCGCAAGGACTACCCACATGCCCGGCCATAAGAATTTACTGACACTCGCTTTTATTGGCGCCGCTCTGCTTCCGGTGATGGCGACCGCTGCTGATGCGCCAACCTTCACGCCCGAACAGGAAGCCCGTATTGGCAAAATTGCCGCGGATTATTTAGTCGCGCATCCGGAAGTGCTATTGCAGGCCAGCCAGAAGCTGCAACAGATTCAGGAGCAGCAGCAGGCCAGCGCCGCAACTCAGGCGGTACTGAAGAACGCCGCCGCGCTGACTCAGGATAAAAATACGCCGACCTATGGCCCTAAAGAGGGCAAAGTGACGGTCATTGAGTTCTTTGATTATCAATGCGTTTATTGCAGTCGTCTGGCGCCGGTTATGGAGCAGGTGATCAAAGAGAACCCGCAAACTCGCTTTGCTTTCAAAGAGTGGCCTATTTTCGGCAGCCGTTGGGAAACCTCTCTGGAAGCGGCGAAAACCGGCCTGCAGATTTACCAGCAGAAGGGCGCAGAGGCCTATCTGACCTACCACAACGGGATCTATTCCACCGGGCATAACGAAGGCAAGCTGACGGCTGCCGACATCCAGCAGCAGGCGAAGAAAGTGAATTTCGACGCGAAAAAAGCGACGGATGTTGGAGCGGTGCTGGATGGCACGAATCAACTGGCGCAGGAAATCGGCCTGAGCGGCACGCCCGGGGTTATCGTGATGCCAACAACGGGTGCCACGGAAGCGACGATTACCGTGTTCCCAGGACTGGCGGATAAAGCCTCGCTGGATGCGGCGATTAAGAAAGCAGGCGGCTGATAAGCAAAGCGTCCGCCGCCAGCGGACGCTTCTTAACCACGGCAGCAGCGCTGCAACATCGACATAATCACCTGAAATAGCTCATCTTTAGCCTGTTGTTCTGTGATGACGCCGTTCACTACCGCGGCCGCTAGCCCGTCAGCGGAGCCGAGCATGGCAAGAATGGCGGCCTTGCTGAGATTATCGCTGCCACAAAGCGGTGAAAAGTATTGCCGGCATTTTGCGGTAAATGCGGCGATGCACTCTTGTTTGATCTTCTCCAGCTCAGGCGTCCCGGCCAGCGCGGCCATCACGCTCGGCATTTCCCGTCCCTGATGTAACACGCACTCGATGTAAGCGTTGGCTATCGCCGAGGCCAGTTTTTCCGCATCAGGCTCGGTGTTGCGCAATATCTCATCCATCTTCACCGTCTGGCGTTGGTCGTACTCGGTATAAAGTGTGGCGAAAAGTCCCGAACGGCTGTCAAAATGATCGTAAACCACCGGTTTGGTGACGCCCGCCTGTGTCGCCAGGTAGCCTAGCGTCAGGGCTTCGGTCCCTTCTTCACGAATAATATGCCAGGCGACATCAACCAGTTGCTTGTGCCGCTCTTCTCGCGATAAACGCTGCCGTACGAGTGGTTCAGACATAGAGCATTCTCCCGTTGACAAGCTTATATACCAAAGGTAACTTACCATTGGTAGGTTACTGTTAGTATATAAGACTACGTCCGATATCGTCATATGGCAACTGGAGTCTCCGTCATGCATGCATTAATCGTGGTTTCTCACCCCCTCAACACTTCTTTGACGCATAGCGTCGCCACGGCGATTGCCCAAGGGGTCGCTGAATCTAACCCGCACAATACTGCTGAACTCGCTGATTTAACTCAGGAAGGTTTTAACCCCGTTTTTGCTGCGCCGGATATCGCAGCTTTCCTGCAAACCGACGTCACGCCGGCAGATGTGATTGCTGAACAGGCCCGGATCGACAACGCCGACGCGCTGGTGCTGGTTTTCCCTATTTATTGGTGGTCGATGCCAGGGCTGCTAAAAGGATGGATCGATCGCGTGTTCTCAAATGGCTGGGCTTATGAGGAGACCGCCGATGGTAACGTAGTGAAGAAGCTGGGCCACCTGCGGGTGCATCTGGTTGCCTTAGGCGCAGCGAATCAGAAAACGTATGATAAGCATGGGTTTACGGATGCGTTTAATGCACAAATCTCCCATGGAATTTTTGACTATTGCGGAGCTATGGTGGTGAGTTCTCGGATGATGTTGTTGCCGGAACTGGAAACGGCGGAAGCTCATCTGGAAGCGGGGCATCAGCTTGGAAGGACGATGTTTAGCTGAAAGCAGAAAAGCAAAAACCCAGCCATAGGCTGGGTTCTTTAAATAGTGGTGCCCGGACTCGGAATCGAACCAAGGACACGGGGATTTTCAATCCCCTGCTCTACCGACTGAGCTATCCGGGCAACGGGGCGCATTAAACCGTAATCCGTACGCTCCGTCAATCAAATTTCTCGATTTATCTATCGGTTGCTTAACTTTGCGGCAATTCTGCGCCTGAAGGCGCTTTTTTGCCCAAAATCACATCATGCCGTTATCGCCTTCGCGGGTTTTCCAGCCGCTGGTCACCGAGATGGCGTGGCGTAATCCGGATATCGTGTAGTCGCCGATGACCTCTTCATCATCGCGCGGTGAGCTGATGGTGATTTCCGCATCAACGCTGTGACGGTATGCACCGTGGTGGCTAAAGATGGTACCGATAAAACATTTTTCGTTCAGCCAAACCGGAATGTAAGCCACGGTTTCATAAATATAATTAGACGCCACGCCGCTGTAGTAGCTATCCGCATCGTCGGCTGATGTACCTGGGGGAATAGGGCAAATCGGCGCGTCGCTGTCGCTCTGTGGCTTATCCTTCAGCAGGCTGCTCTGCATCACTTCTAGCGACTTCAGCAGATCTGACTTTTCCCCGTCGCTCAGTGCAGGCGTCAGCGGCTGGTCTTTTTCCGGCGAGCTGATGTCGTCGAGGCTGTAGCGATAGCGAATTGTCACCGCCGGGGTGCTGCTGGAGGGGCTGAATGGGCGTAATAGATAGAGATTATCTTCGCCAAACTGGCCGTTGTACCAGAGGGCATACACCTGGCCGTTAATTCGCACCCAATGGCTCCATTGGTTAGCGCCGCGACCGTTAAGGGAATAGAGTGCACCAGGAACGCCTGCGTCAAAGTCATCGCCGTTGCCGCTGTCGTCGTTATTGACCGCATCAAAAGCATCATCCCCGCGTTTTAATACGCCGGTGTAGCTAAAGAGGCCCGTGCCGCCGACGTAGCTGTCGATGATTAAATCGCGTCTGCCGTCGCCGTCGAGGTCCACTAGCGTAAAGCTGACTTTGCCGTTTTCGGAGTCGGCGCTGATATCGGACTGGAGAAACGCCTGCCACTCATCATCGCTAATATCGGCGGAAGGCTTCGTCGTCGTTACCAGAGAGTCATCTGCATAGCTCAGCGTAAAATGGCTGACATGACCGCTTAGCGGGAACTGTTCGGCGATTTTATTGAGATCCAGTTCCGGGTTGGCCTTTTGCTCTTTTAACACGGCGCTGTACAACGCCTTCAGTGCGCTGTTATCGGCATCTTTCTGCTGCTTTGGGATCACCTGGCTAACGAACGTTGGCAGCATCCATGCACCGCCGGGGGCGATTTCACGGCAGTCGCCGGTGGTGTATTTCAGGCTCTGGACAAACGTTTTGCCATCCCAAACGCGCTCTTCTCCGCTAATACAGTCGGCGATACCGCGGCCTTTGTGGAAAAAGGTGATAACACCATCGGCATAGCTGGAGGCGTCGGTGGTTACCAGTTGAGGCTGAGTCAGCAGCGTTTTATCCACGACCCACATGGCGTAGCCGTCGTTATAGGCCGCGCGCCAGCACAGCGCCTCAATCAGCATATGATTTTTATCCAGCGGAGTTGAGGTGAGTTGTCGTTCCGACGCCGGGATATCTGCGTTTTGCCAGTCATCACAATGACTGTTAAGCGCTGGCGTCAGCCGCGGCAGGAGTTTCTCCCGTAGCTTTGTCGTGAGTGCCGTGGAGGCTGCATTGTGAATGACCGGCGCGGCGATAATTTCCGGCGCAGGCGTTGCCGCCAGGATGTTGTCATCTCCGGCATCGCCTTTACGCACTAGCGCATCGGCGGTGCCCAGACGTTGCTGAAACTCATCCATTTTCAGAAATACTGCGCTGCTGCCTGTGCTGGAGAGCTGCTTGCGCTCGTCGTTAAGCGCCAGCTCAATTTTGCCGCTGTGCTCCAGAGCCTGAATTAGCGCGGCGGTCTGGGTATCGTCAAAGCGAAAATGGCTCTCGTCGTTGGCATCAAGCGCGCCGTTATCCTGACCGTCGATGAATAAATTCACCGTCGCATCGGGCGGAATATCGTGCTCGGTTTGGGCGAAGGTGGCGAGAGCGATGACGTGCTGTGCCTCGCCCGCGTTACGGGTCAGCAAGACGCTGACTTCACCCATTGTCGTGCCATAGCCCGCAGCCCGACAGGTGCCGGTGTTGTCGCAGGCAAGTTCCCAGTCTTTGTGCGCGAAAGAAAAACCTTGCGGGGAAGCTGCCAGAAGCGGTGTTGAACACAGCCCCATGATGGCAACCCAAAGAAGAGAACGCATATAAAACCCTGTCAGCATATCCGTGAGGGGGAAATTATATGCGTGATGTATCGGTTAAGATATCGGAATCAGGTTAGAGCCCCGCCCATTCGACACTGAGCAAAACGCAAAATGTCTTCCGCCAGGCGACGTGCGGTATCGACATCGGCCTGACTGCGTTTGATCAACAGGCGACTCAGGCAGCCTTCGATGATAAGTTCCATCTGCTTCGCAACCATCCCCGGATCGTCAACTTCGAGCTGGCTAAGCAATTCATGAGTGTAGGCTAACGAAGCCTGCTTTTGCTGCTCTGCCAGTTGATGGATCGGATGCTGGGCGTCCGGATAGAACGTACAGGCAGCAATAAACAGACAGCCTGGATAGCGATGATTACTCACGCATGTGGTCAGCGCAGCGTAACGCGCCAGCAGCTTCTGCTCCGCGCTTAGCGACTCGTCCAGCAATAGCTGACGACGCCAGACGTCGACCTGATGGCTGAGATAGCGTAGCGCGTCATACAGCAGGGCTTCGCGGTCGGGCCAGAAACGTTTGAGGTCATCGAGCGGGTAAGCCACGCGCTCGGCGACCATTTCCAGCGTGGTGTTCGCGATACCCTCGATTTCGAGGATTTGGATGGCTTCACCCAGGACATCTTCACGTTGCACGGTCTTCTCCTCCATTTTTCCTCCTAAAGTGTCGCTCACGGTTGTCGATCGCGCAAATGGGCGCTGAATGCCGTAGCATCCATAAAACCCGTGACGCGCTGTGCGGGCTGTTCCTCTCCCTGTTCGTTGAAGAACAGAATCGTGGGTAGGCCGAGCACCTGCAGGTGCTTCAGCAGAGCCGCGTCTTCAGCGCTGTTCTTTGTGACATCCACTTGCAACAGAACGGTATCTTTTAGGGCCTGCTGTACGTCAGGCGAACTAAAGGTGTATTTCTCGAACTCTTTACAGGCCACGCACCAGTCGGCATACAGATCGAGCATCACCGGTTTGCCTTTAGCCTGCGTCAGCGCCTGGTTGAGCTCGGCGATATTATTGATACGGGTAAATTCCAGATGCGCCTGCTGTTGGGCGACCGCTGTGCCGAAAGCCCAGTCCTGTAACGGACGAGCGCTGACCAGCGCGGCACCAAGCATCACAATCTGCACAATGCGCAACCATGGACGGGTGGCGCCAAGCGAGGTAATAAACGCCCAGCTAAAGAAGGCGACACCAAGCAGAGACCAAAGCCGCAGGCCCCAGAGATCGCCGATGATACGTTCCAGTAAAAATACCGGCAGGGCGAGGATCACAAAACCAAAGGCGGTCTTGACGTGAGCCATCCACGGGCCGCTTTTGGGCAGCAGGCGGTTGCCGAATACGGTCACCAGGATCAGCGGTAGTCCCATACCGAGCGCATAGAGATACAGCGTCCCGCCGCCCAGCCACAGATTACCGCTCTGGGCGATATACAGCAAAATGGCGCTCAGTGGGGCGGTCGTGCAAGGCGAGCAGATGAGTCCGGCAATCGCCCCCATCGCAAATACGCCACCCGGCGAACCGCCCTGACGTTTGTTGCTCATCAGCGTCAGACGCGTTTGCAGCGACGAAGGCAATTGCAGCGTAAACAGACCAAACATCGACAGCGCCAGCAGGATAAATACCACCGATAGACCGATTAGCACATAAGGATGTTGTAGCGCCGCCTGGAACTGTAAACCCGCAGCGGCGACCACCAGTCCCAGTGCAGTATAGGTTAACGCCATCCCCTGAACGTAAATAAACGCCAGCAGCAGAGCGCGGGCGGTGGAAAGCCGCTGCTTACCGCCCAGCACGATGCCGGAAATCAGCGGGTACATCGGCAGCACGCAGGGGGTAAACGCGATGCCGATACCAATTAACAGCGCCCATAGCGCGGTAAAGGGCAGGTCAGAACCTTTGTTATCCGGGGCCGGAGAAGAAAGATCAGACGGCGACTCTACCGGCAGCGTCGGGCGTGTTTCCAGTGGCAGAGGCGGATTGAGCTTCGGGGCTACAGCGTCGCTGCTGGAGAGGGCGAGCGCCTTGCCGAGCGGCACAATTTTAGTTTCTGGCGGATAGCAAAAACCGGCATCCGCGCAGCCCTGATAAGTCACGGTAAGGGTTGCGCCTGCGGCTGCCTGAGTCAGGGTTACCGGTACGCTCAGGCGCTGGCGGTAAATTTCACTTTTGCCGTAGAACTCATCTTCATGCCATTCTCCTGACGGCAGAGAGGGTTCGGTAAACGTCGCATCGGCGGACGTCAGTTTGATCTGCTTGCGATAGAGATAGTAACCATCCTTGATTTGCCAGGTCAGATTTAAGTCGTGTTGATTCTGCTGAAAATCAAAGGCGAAAGCCTGATCAGCAGAAACAAAGTTCGAACGGCCAGGAGTGTCGAACAGTCCGGCAATGGCTGATGTGCTGCAAAGTAGCAGGATCAGCGTAATGATGCGTTGAGCCATGAGAGGTAATCGTTGTCTCCGTGAATGACGGGCAGAACCAGAAGTTCAGGGGTTTGATACGGGTGATGGGACTTCAGGCAGTCCAGCAACGCCTGCTGGTGGGCGAGATCGGTTTTCAGCAGCATTTGTACTTCATACTCCTGCTCCAGCTTCCCTTCCCAATAGTAGAGCGAAGTCGCTCCCGGCAGGAGAGTGGCGCAGGCGGCGAGTTTTTCCGCCAGCACTTTGGCCGCCAGATCCTGGGCGGTTGCTTCATCCGGCGCGGTACAGAGTACAACAACAGCATCAGGCGTAGTCATCGTGAACCTCGTATCAGCGAAAAGAGGCACTATAGCACGCAAGGTAAAGGGATTAACGAAACGGGCCAGGATCTGGCCCGAATTTGAAGAGATTTACAGCAGAATGCCACCAAAAATAAACCCGAGGATCACGCACAGCGTAATGGCGATCACGCCGGGGATCAGGAAGGCATGGTTAAAGACGTATTTGCCAATGCGGGTCGAGCCGGTGTCATCCATTTCGACTGCTGCCAACAGCGTTGGGTAGGTTGGCAGGACGAACAGCGCGGAGACGGCGGCAAACGAGGCGATGGCGGTCAGCGGCGTCACGCCCAGCATCAGCGCAGCGGGCATCAGCGCCTTGGTGGTGGCGGCCTGGGAGTAAAGCAGCGTCGCGGCGAAGAATAACACCACCGCCAACAGCCACGGATAGTTGTGCAGCAGGTCGCCTGCGACGGTCTGAATATCGCTAATATGCGCTTTGACGAAGGTATCCCCCAGCCAGGCGACGCCGAGAACGCAGACGCAGGCGCTCATCCCGGATTTAAAGGTGCTGGCGTTGAGCACTTCACCAGTATCGATTTTGCAGGTGATGCTAATCAGCGTGGCGATGGTCAGCATAAACACCACAATCGCTTCATTACGCGGCAGGACCGGGTTTTGAATCAGGCCAACGGTGTCGCTGATGGCGGTGGCGTAGAACATCACTGCCACAATACCGACCAGGAACAGCAATACGGAGCGTCTGGCGTGTGGCTTAAGCTCAAACACCTGGCTACCGCGCAGTTTGACTTCCCCTTTTGCCAGACGCTCCTGGTAGACAGGGTCATCTTTGAGCTCACAGCCGAGGAAGTTACATACGATGGCGGTGAGCATGACGGCAACCAGGGTTACCGGAATACAGATCGCCAGCAGGGTCAGGTAGCTCACACCCAGCGGTTCGAGGATCCCGGCAAAGAACACCACTGCTGCGGAAATCGGCGAGGCGGTAATCGCAATCTGCGAGGCCACCACGGCGATCGAGAGCGGGCGTGAGGGGCGAATACCCTGTTCTTTCGCTACTTCGGTGATAACCGGCAGAGTGGAGAACGCGGTATGCCCGGTTCCCGCCAGCACGGTCATAAACCAGGTGACCAGCGGGGCGAGAAAGGTGATGTATTTAGGATGACGCCGGAGCATTCGTTCGGCGAGGCTGACCAGATAGTCCATCCCCCCGGCGACCTGCATGGCAGCGATAGCGGCGATGACCGCCATAATGATTTCGATGACGTCGAAGGGGATCGCGCCGGGTTGAATTTGAAAGACGAGGGTCAGGACGAGGACGCCCAGGCCACCGGCAAAACCAATGCCGATGCCTCCGAGTCTGGCTCCCAGATAAATAGCCAGCAGGACAATAACGAGTTCTGCACTAAACATATATGCCTTCCTTGTTTTATTAACAAGTTGATATTGGATTGTTGTAATTTGGTGGAACTATAAGAACAAAAAAGGCATGTCATCGCTGACATGCCTGTGGTTAGTTTAATCGGAAAGCTTACTGTTCGCTTTCATCGGTGTATCGCTTCGCTTTATAGGCCGGATGCATCAGGTTCTGCGCAGAGAAGATGTCATCCAGCTCGGCTGCGGTCAGCAGCCCGCGCTCAAGCACTACGTCCCTGACGCTCTTACCCGTTTCGGCGCAAATTTTGCCGACGATATCGCCATTGTGGTGGCCAATATACGGGTTGAGATAGGTGACGATGCCAATCGAGTTATAGACGTAGCTTTCACATACCGCTTTGTTGGCGGTGATGCCGCTCACGCATTTTTCCAGCAGGTTGTAGCAGGCGTTGGTCAGAATATGGATAGATTCAAACATCGCCTGGCCAATCACCGGTTCCATGACGTTCAGCTGTAGCTGACCGGCTTCGGAAGCCATGGTGACGGTAGTGTCGTTGCCGATAACTTTGAAACAGACCTGGTTCACAACTTCC
This sequence comes from Klebsiella sp. MISC125, assembly GCF_051131775.1. NCBI lineage: Bacteria > Pseudomonadati > Pseudomonadota > Gammaproteobacteria > Enterobacterales > Enterobacteriaceae > Klebsiella > Klebsiella sp. MISC125. The sequence continues at coordinate 5,709,637 of NZ_CP180448.1, read as the reverse complement.
GGTACCACCGGGTTAACCTTGGCTGGCATGATGGAAGAACCCGCCTGCAGTTCCGGCAGGTTGATTTCGTTCAGGCCAGCGCGCGGACCGGAAGAGAGCAGGCGCAGGTCGTTACAGATTTTCGACATTTTGACCGCCAGACGCTTCAGGGAGCTGTGTACCATCACGTAGGCACCGCAGTCTGAAGTGGCTTCAATCAGATCTTCTGCTGGTACAACCGGTAGGCCGCTGACTTCTGCCAGCTTTTGTACCGCCAACTGTTGATAGCCATCCGGGGTGTTCAGGCGGGTACCGATAGCGGTCGCGCCGAGGTTCACTTCCAGTAGCAGTTCAGCAGTGCGCAGAATGCATTTGGTTTCTTCGTTCAGTAGAACGCTAAATGCATGAAATTCCTGGCCGAGGGTCATCGGTACCGCATCCTGCAGTTGGGTACGGCCCATTTTCAGAATGTCCTGGAACTCGACGGCTTTATGCTGGAAACCTTCGCCAAGCTGGTTGATAGCATCGATCAGCTTGAGGATTGAGGCGTAGACCGCGATGCGAAAACCGGTCGGGTAGGCATCGTTGGTGGACTGGCATTTGTTAACATGGTCGTTAGGGTTGAGGTACTGGTATTCACCTTTCTGGTGACCCATCAGCTCAAGGCCGATGTTCGCCAGCACTTCGTTGGTGTTCATGTTAACGGAGGTACCTGCGCCGCCCTGGAATACGTCAACCGGGAACTGGTCCATGCATTTACCGTTGTTCAGCACCTCGTCGCATGCGGCGATAATCGAGTTCGCTACGCTCTTGGGGATAGTTTGAAGTTCCTTGTTAGCCAGCGCTGCGGCCTTCTTCACCATCACCATGCCCCGGACAAATTCAGGGATGTCGCTGATTTTGCTGTTGCTGATGTAGAAGTTTTCAATCGCTCTCAGAGTATGAACGCCGTAGTAGGCGTCAGCTGGAACTTCCCTGGTACCCAACAGATCTTCTTCGATACGAATGTTGTTTAACATGTGAACCTTCTTTTCAAGCTGCTATATGAATTCACCCAATACGCAGAATTTATGAGATCTCGCGCATTTTCTAGCCGCAGATTATTTCTTTAACCGGCCCGGTGCCCACGATCATATGCTGATGATAGCGAATATCAGTCATCCTGATCACTTATTATGTAGTGAATTCTATAAGAATTATTAATTTGTGAAATGAATCACCGCTTTTCCATTCTTGAAAAAAATAAGCTTTTTTTACGATTGAAAAATGGCGCTTTGGCCCAACATCTTACTAATGCGAATAGCACATCTATGACTACGGGCGCCGACATCGGCGTCTGTTAATGAAGGAGACGCCGGTGCGTTGGATTCCGTTAATTGCCGTTTTTTTATACGTTTACATTGAGATATCGATCTTTATCCAGGTCGCCCACGTGCTTGGGGTGCTGCTGACGTTGATTCTGGTGATCTTTAGCTCGGTGGTGGGGATATCGCTGGTGAAAAACCAGGGCTTTAAAAACCTCATGCTGATGCAGCAGAAAATGGCGGCAGGGGAGAGTCCGGCTGCTGAGATGATCAAAAGCGTATCGCTGATTATCGCGGGTCTGCTGCTGCTGTTGCCGGGATTCTTTACCGACTTCCTGGGTCTGCTGTTGCTGTTGCCGCCGGTACAGAAACACCTGACGTTGAAGCTGATGCCGCACCTGCGCTTTAGCCGGATGCCGTGCGGTGGATTTAGCGCCGGAACGGGCGGCGGTGATACTTTTGAAGGTGAGTATCAGCGTAAAGACGATGAGCGCGACCGTCTGGATCATAAAGACGATCGCCGCGACTAAGATTCCTCAGGCCGGGCAGCCCCGGCCTATAGTATCCTCTCAGCTAATCTGCGCTTTGGTAAAAACAGCCACAGCACCGCCAGCATGATAAATGCGTACAGGCTCTTCCAGCCAACCATCGCCAGCAGCAGCAGGCACAGCACGCTGCCAATCGCCGCCAGTACGCGATAACGCCCCTGAAGTAACCGACAACCCGCCAGCATGCACAGCAGATAGATCATGATGAAAATGCCGTTGGCGTAGACGATCAGGGCATCGAGATTGATATTGAGTGCATAAATGCACAGAGCGCTGATCACACAACAGCCCAGCACCGCATTCAATGCATTGCGCGGAATTTGCCGTGGCGACAGCCGGGCCAGATAGCTATCTGGCTTGTATTGCGCTTGCGACCAGACCAGTCGGGCAAAGCTCTGAATATAAATATTGAGGCTGGCGAAGCAGGCGAGGTAACCAATAACACAGGCAATCCACAGTGCCTGAACGCCGAACAGACGCACGACGATATTGGGCAATGACGCAGCGGCGGCCATCTCTTCGCCAAAGGCATGAAAATGCAGAACCAATACGGTACATGCCCAGTAGACGGAACCTGCGAGCAATAAGCCAATCATCAGCGCACGGGGAAAATCACGTTCCGGTTGCTTAAATTCAGACGCCAGATGAGCGAAAGCCTCAAGGCCGACAAAACACCAGAACATCACCGAGAGCGCAGAGAAAAGCTGTGAACTGTCGATATCAGCAGCGGCAGGAAAGGGGATCTGCGTTGGGTTGATTCCGCCACGCCACCAGATAGCGGCGATCAACGCGACAATGAGGACCGCAACCAACGTTTGCAGATTGGCGCTGGAGCTGGCACCGCGTGAGCCGACCCACCAGATGATCGCCAGCGTTCCCAGCTCGGCCAGCAGCAACTGGCTATCATGCCAGCCAAAAAGCGCCTGACCAAAGCCGGTGGCAATATGCAGCGCAGCAGGCAGTCCTACCGGGATCACCGATAAAAATAGCCAGCCGGTAACGCGAGCCAGGCGCGGGCCAAAGGCCATATCAACAAAATGCGCGACGCCACCTGCGCTGGGAAAATGGCGACCAAGGATGGCAAAGACGATAGCTATCGGGAACACCAGCAGGATCAACGCAGGCCAGGCCCACAGGCTATTGTCACCGGCGACCAGTGCAGCCAGTGCCGGGACGGCAAAGACACCGGTTCCCAGTAATGATGTGGAAAGTAACCCAACTCCTTGAGCAAGCCCCAACTCCTGTTTCAAACCACTCATGATTCAACCTTGCGCCCGGCAAAAAATGAATGGTATCACAATCGCTTTTGCTTATGACGGCTGGCTGCAGCCGCATTTTTGTGTGCGTAAGAGCACGACGGCAAATTTTTTTTTAGTTTTCCCCTTGAAGCGGGAAATCCCCATCCCCATCTCTCAGGGCACTAGCCGGAAAACAGTGTGCGGACCGGCGTCATCCATAACTGATAATGACTTTCTCAAAGGAGAGCTATCAAATGAGTATTCGTCCGTTACATGATCGTGTGATCGTCAAACGTAAAGAAGTTGAAACCAAATCTGCTGGCGGCATCGTTCTGACCGGTTCTGCGGCAGCCAAATCAACTCGTGGCGAAATCATCGCTGTCGGTAAGGGCCGCATCCTGGAAAACGGAACCGTGCAGCCGCTGGACGTTAAAGTTGGCGATATCGTGATTTTCAACGATGGCTACGGCGTGAAATCTGAGAAGATCGACAATGAAGAAGTGTTGATCATGTCCGAAAGCGACATCCTGGCAATTGTTGAAGCGTAATCCGCGAACGACACTGAACATACGAATTTAAGGGAAAGATTAAAATGGCAGCTAAAGACGTAAAATTCGGTAACGACGCTCGTGTGAAAATGCTGCGCGGCGTAAACGTACTGGCAGACGCAGTTAAAGTAACCCTGGGCCCGAAAGGCCGTAACGTGGTTCTGGACAAATCCTTCGGTGCACCGACCATCACTAAAGATGGCGTTTCTGTAGCACGTGAAATCGAGCTGGAAGACAAGTTCGAAAACATGGGCGCGCAGATGGTGAAAGAAGTTGCCTCTAAAGCGAACGACGCTGCTGGCGACGGTACCACCACCGCAACCGTACTGGCGCAGGCTATCATCGCTGAAGGCCTGAAAGCCGTTGCTGCGGGCATGAACCCGATGGACCTGAAACGTGGTATCGACAAAGCTGTCGTTGCTGCTGTTGAAGAGCTGAAAACCCTGTCCGTACCGTGCTCCGACTCTAAAGCTATTGCTCAGGTTGGTACCATCTCCGCTAACTCCGACGAAACCGTAGGTAAACTGATCGCGGAAGCGATGGATAAAGTCGGTAAAGAAGGCGTGATCACCGTTGAAGACGGTACCGGTCTGGAAGACGAACTGGACGTAGTTGAAGGTATGCAGTTTGACCGTGGCTACCTGTCCCCGTACTTCATCAACAAGCCGGAAACTGGCGCTGTTGAGCTGGAAAGCCCGTTCATCCTGCTGGCTGATAAAAAAATCTCCAACATCCGCGAAATGCTGCCGGTTCTGGAAGCAGTAGCAAAAGCTGGCAAACCGCTGGTTATCATTGCTGAAGATGTTGAAGGCGAAGCGCTGGCGACTCTGGTGGTTAACACCATGCGCGGCATCGTGAAAGTGGCAGCGGTTAAAGCACCGGGCTTCGGCGACCGTCGTAAAGCTATGCTGCAGGACATCGCAACTCTGACCGGCGGTACCGTTATCTCTGAAGAGATTGGTATGGAGCTGGAAAAAGCGACTCTGGAAGACCTGGGTCAGGCGAAACGTGTTCTGATCAACAAAGACACCACCACCATCATTGATGGCGTGGGTGAGGAAGCTGCAATTCAGGGCCGCGTGACTCAGATCCGTAAGCAGATCGAAGAAGCGACTTCTGACTACGACCGTGAAAAACTGCAGGAACGCGTTGCTAAACTGGCAGGCGGCGTTGCGGTAATCAAAGTCGGTGCGGCTACCGAAGTTGAAATGAAAGAGAAAAAAGCACGCGTTGACGATGCTCTGCACGCGACCCGTGCTGCAGTAGAAGAAGGCGTGGTTGCCGGTGGTGGTGTTGCGCTGATTCGCGTGGCAAGCAAACTGAGCGACCTGCGTGGTCAGAACGAAGATCAGAACGTGGGTATCAAAGTTGCGCTGCGCGCAATGGAAGCTCCGCTGCGTCAGATCGTTCTGAACTGTGGCGAAGAGCCGTCTGTAGTGGCTAACACCGTGAAAGCGGGCGATGGCAACTACGGCTACAACGCTGCAACTGAAGAATACGGCAACATGATCGACATGGGTATCCTGGACCCAACTAAAGTGACTCGTTCTGCTCTGCAGTACGCGGCCTCTGTTGCTGGTCTGATGATCACCACCGAGTGCATGGTCACCGACCTGCCGAAAAGCGACGCACCTGATTTAGGTGGCGCTGGCGGTATGGGTGGCATGGGCGGTATGGGCGGCATGATGTAATCGTGCGCTATACCCCTTAGAAACAAAGAAACCCTCGGGCAGAAATGCTCGGGGGTTTTTCTTTTTGTCGTCTTTTTAGTATAAGGTTGTACATCCGGGCCAGCGCGTCCAGCTCATTGATCGTGGGGAATAACATGCAGGTAAAATATTTAGCAGGGATTGTCGGCGCAGCATTATTGTTAGCAGGTTGCAGCTCCAGCAACGAACTGAGCTCTGGGGGCCAGAACGTCCGCTTCATCGAAGATAAACCGGGTTCGGAATGCCAGCTGTTAGGAACCGCGACGGGGACGCAAAGTAACTGGTTATCCGGGCAGAATGGCGACGAAGGTGGCTCTATGCGCGGCGCAGCAAACGCCCTGCGTAATCAGGCGGCAGAAATGGGTGGCAACGTGATTTATGGCGTCAGCAGCCCGACGCAGAACCTGCTGTCGAGCTTTGTCCCGACCGATAGCCAAATGAATGGCCAGGTTTATAAGTGCCCGAATTGATTTAACAGGTGCCTCTCTTTCGTTAAGTGAGGCACTGCTTTCTATTATGGCTTTCAGGGCTAAGCGTTGATTTGCGCCTGGGTTTCAAGGTAGAAGGCATGCAAAGGACGTAAACACTCTTCCAGCGTCATCATTTTCCCTGGCTGAGACGGAATGATTTGGCTAACTATTTGGCTGGGTTGATGTTGTGCATGAATTTCTTTTAGTTTTGGACTTCTCTCGACTAAGCGCATCACGATGCTATTTTCATGTTCTGATGGATGCGGAACGCTGGTTTTAATGACGGCACCAGAGACAATCTTCTTACCTTCATCTGTATCACAACAAAATAGTACGCCCAGATAATGGGAAAATAAATTTAGCTTCCACTCATCCTGAAGATATTGTTGGTAATCGACGCTCTGGGTATTAGTTAAATCCACGGCATACAGCATCAGAAAATCCAGCGATGAGCCTAAATACTCAATTACTGCATCATCGCCGGTGTTTTTTAACGCTTGTTGAATTCCAATCAGCAATGCTTCGACCTGCATATCGTCAATGCGCAGCGAGGCGATTTGTTCGTTTTGCAGCACCAGAATCAGCGTTGACCAGCTCTCGCCCGGCTTTAAGGTAATGGACATCACGCGGCGTTCTGGATTGGGTTGCTCCAGTTCAGTCATATCTACCGTTGGCGTATTGGCGAGAAGTTGCTCATTAAACGCAACCAGCTCAGCCTGATAGTCTTCACCTTCATTCTTTAAGCGCTGCAGTACGATCATCATTCTGTTTTGCAGTACTAATAGCAGGTCAGTAAGCACCTGGGCCTGGAGATAATAGGTCTGGCAGAGCTGGTTTTGCTGTTTAGTTTTAAGCATTAAAGCTAAAAAACTGTCTTCATATTTTATCCCTGCGGTATTAAAACCAATAAATGTTCCTTGCATATGGTTCTCCTTTTCCTGGGTGATTACGCTGTTGCTAATGAACTGGGCTGAGATAAATCAATGATGCGATCGGCTGAGGCAATGGTGGATGGCCGATGAGCAACAATAATGCGGGTAATACTCAAACCAGATATAGATTGGTTAATGACCGATTCATTTTTAAGGTCGAGATGGCTGGTGGCTTCATCCATAAACAGAATGCTGGGTTTACGATAGAGCGCACGGGCGATTAAGATTCGCTGTTTTTGCCCGCCAGAGATGCCTAAACCCAGTTCACCGACAATCGTTTCGTAACCCATCGGCATTTTCATAATTTCGTCATGAATATTGCACCTGCGCGCACATTCGATGATGAAATCCATATCGGCGTTATCTTCAAAGCCGCTGATATTATCGATAAGTGAGCCAGAAAAAAGGCGGTCTTCCTGGAGGACGCAGGCCGTTCCAAGACGGAAGTTATTAAGGCCAATTTTTTGAATATCGAGGTTATCGGCTATTACATCGCCGCTAGTCGGAGCGAGCAGTCCGCACATCACTTTCAACAGGGTGGTCTTACCGACGCCTGAAGGGCCGATCAGAGCCACTGACTCCCCTGGTTCAACGGTAATGTTTAAATTAGAAAAAATAGGCTGTGAGAACGGATCGTACTGATAGCTGAGATTCTTCACTTCTAATTTAACGCCAGAATTTTCAGCAAAAACGCGGCGTGAAGGCAGCTCTTTTTCCGGCTCGCTAAAGACAATTTCGGAAAGACGCTCATTATGTAACGACAGCATACGCAGCTGCATGACCAGGTCGATCAGGCTTGATGCACGCTGCGAGAATTGCCCGCGATAGGCGTTAAAGGCCATAAACATACCGAGGGTCATATTGTTATCAATAACCATAATGGCACCCAGCCAGAGTACGGCGACCTGGTCGATTGAGGTAATAAAGGTATTGATACCGCCAAACATCATATCGAAGCGGGTTTGTTTAATCCCGGCATTGCAGGCATCAATATTAATATTTAACCAGTGCTGCGAGCGACGCTCTTTTAAGTTCAACGCTTTAATAGTCGAAATGCCATACAGCGACTCCATAAAGTGCGAACTGGATCGCGCACCCTTGATAACCTGCTCTTCGGCAACGCGACGATAGAAGCTGTAGGTGGCAAAACGCATGATGGCGTAGCATAACGTAAAGCCCACCACGACCCAGACCAGCCAGCCGCCATAAAGAGTTAGCATGACCAGCAGACCGACGGTCATAATCGAATCGATAATTCCGGTGACAATGCTATTGGTGAAGGTTGAACGGATAGTATCCAGCGATGAAAAACGAGACTGAATATCACCTAAATGACGTTTTTCAAAAAAGGATAATGGCAGGCTCGTCAGATGATCGAACAACGTAGTCTTCCACTGAATATTGGTCAGGGTATTTAACGTTAATGAGGTCCATGCCCGCAGCATACTGATAAAGGTGCGGAAGAGCGTAAAGACCACCAGGCCAATACAGATGACCGAAAGCAGGCTCTGGTCGTGGGCCATAATGACGTGGTCTGTCACCAGTTGCGTACCAATAGGTAGCAACAAACCAATGGCTTCAACAACGACTGAAAAGGCAAAGATCTTTAGCAGGACGGATTTTAAGCCGACGATATTACGCATCAGGTCCAGCAGCCGCAGACGAGACTTTGCCTGCTCCTGCTGGAAGTTTTGATCTGGCCATAATTCCAGCGCAACACCAGTAAAGTTATTGGACATCTCCTGAATACCAATAACCCTTTTTCCCAGCGCCGGGTCATGAACGATAAAGCTACTTTTACGTACTTTAGTCAGTACAACGTAGTGGTTCATACCCCAGTGGATAATGCAGGGGAGCTTTAGCTGCTTGATTTCATCGAGGTCGAGAGAGAGTGCCCGGCTTTTTAGCCCGGCGTGCTCCGCCGTTTTACTTAATGACATCAGCGTGACGCCCTGAGAGGGGCTACCGTAGCGATGACGGAAGTTAAACAGATCGATATTGAGGCCGTAAAAGCCGCATACCATTGCCAGACAGGCAATTCCGCATTCGGCAGCCTCTGACTGTAATATAACCGGCGTTTTATGACGGAGTGAAAAGTTGAGTTTATCCGTAATGGTTTTAAACAGTTCTTTATTCATCGATCGGACCACTCACGCTTTGTGTCATTTTATAGAAAGGGGTAAACATCCACATATAAAGCGGGCGTTCTTCGAGGAAAACCACCGCCTGAGCCTTCAGGCCATTAGAGAGGGTGAGCGTTTTTCCATTGTAATTGAACGTTTTATTTTTAATTTTTATAATGGCCTTATACAGCGCCAGTTCCTGCTGATTAATGCCGTTATTAACGTTAGTATATTCGGCCATCTCCTGACGGGATGCCGGAACTGAAGATATGCTCAGCACCTTTCCAGGAAACTGGCCAAATTTATCCGCCGGAAATGCATCATAGCGAATATTAATCGTATCACCTGGCTTCACGTAGGGGATAGTATTGTTGGGCAGCCAGAGAATAAGGTAATACTCGATGTCCCCGGTAGGTTTAATCTGGGCAAGGCTGCTACCATTTTCAACCATCTGACCTTTGGTCACAGCTAACGATTCTATTTTTCCATCGGTAGTGGCTTTGATAATAATATTGCCATTGGCGTTTGACTCCACTAGCTGATTTTTATAGTCATTAATTTGGTTATGCTGGCTCGATATCTGATTATCAAAATCCGCCGCTTTCGTGACTTTATCACTGTTTATTTGCGTAAGCTGGGAATCCAGTTGCATCTTTTGGCTTACCAGAGACTGATAAGCACTTTGCTGCTGGAAATATAATGAATGCTGGTAGTTATACTGATCTTTAGTGATCATACCGTCTTTCAGATATTTGTCATAGCTGGCTAAGTTATTATTCATTTTTTTTAAGCCCGCCTGAGTGTTTGTCAGCATACGATTTGTTTCTACCAGTGAGTCACGGGTGGTTTTTATTTGCTTTTCCAGAGCGCTTAGCGTTTCAGATTTATTATGTGAAAGTTTGCTAATGATATCCTGAGCGTTAGCAATTTTCTCATTGATGACCTCAATCTGTGCCGTGCTGACATTGCCATTAATGGTATTACGTGAAACATCCAGTTCATAAAGCGGTTGGCCTTTATGGACGAGATCACCCACTTTGACGTGCTGGTTAACAACAAAGCCTTGCTGCGGGGCGAAGACATTAACGGAGTGTGGGAGAGTGATAACTTCACCACGTACATCGATGCGCTGAGTAAATGTGCAGAAAATAAGTGTGGTTATAAGTATGATTAGAAACACACTTGCGAGCAGAATGATTAACCAGGCAGGCAAGCCAGCGAGCAATAAGGCTTTCCCTTTCCAGTGATTCCTTTTGTATTCAATCGCTTCCTTGCGATAGAGATTCTTTGACATGGGTACCGCTTTTTATTATTGAAAAGGTCTGCCTGGACAGACCTTTGTTAAATATATCGAATATGTTAAGACCAATTACAAGTCTATAACTTCGAAAACTGTTTTAAGAAAGCCAAGGGGTGAGAGTTCCTTTATTTATTCCTTCCATCGCTCCCCCGAGCAGTTCTAAACTTTTATCCCAGCCCAGTGCAAGACCTGTAGCAGCGCCACCAATTGCGCCCACAACCAGACCCCAAACCCCCCCGATACACATACCGATAGTGCCAACACCCAGGAGACCGCCGCCATTGCCGCCATGAGAGCCGCCAACGATCGAGCCATACATACCATAAAGTGCGCCGCCTAATAAAGCACTGCCCGCCGCCTCAACTCCATTCGATGCAATCGAGGTGATTGCAGAAGTTAAAGATGAAAAATCCCATGAATATCCGCCGGAAATCTCTTCCATTTCAAAAATGGTTAATTGTTTCATTGCTATTATTCCTTTAAATTTAAATAAATTTTACATGTTAAACATTGCTGGGGAATTAATCGCCCGGTGTAGAAAGATAGGTGAATGTCTTACGATGATCAATAAAATGATTATGAATTGTATGTGAATTTATTTGGCTGGCTTTGGTTTCATATGCTTGAGAGATGCAGGTGTCAACTTTAGAGGTGAAATAGTATGTGGTTTATATTTTCTTTAAGTAATTCATAAAGGTGCCTGTGATTTTTTTGGGGAGGGAGGTATCACCCCCCCAAAAAAATGTAATGGGGATGATTTAATCTTCCTGAATTACAATCTCAACCATCCCTTTAACGAGACCCATTGTGACATCGGAACTACTATCACTTTGTCGATAATAATCAGTTGTCAAATTGATGGTTTTATTGAGGTCATTTGTGGTGTTTATTTTATATTTATAACTATCAGTATCATAGAAAACAACAGGGCTGCCCGATAGTTTGAATATAATTCCTACCTTATTCGCAGCATCACTACCGGTAAGCATATTGTCTACAACCCCATCACCTGAGGTGCTTATCCCTCCTACAGGATTAAACCAATAGGTGACAGTATTACCTACGGAGTCATTCGGGCAGCTAATATTCATAGAAATATTTTTCTGCGCTGGAGTTGTTGCCCCTCGAGGCAGTGACATGAGTTGTCCTTTGTCGATGCGATTCAGCGTAACTTGCGATTGTGGCGTAGAAATATTACAAGATGTAGTGCGATAATTGATGTCTTTAATCGTGATAGATAGTGCTTCATATAAGAGTCTATCGTTCGCGACCGGATTGGTTTGTAAATTACCTACTGAAAAGGAAACCGAAGGGGTTGAACCGGTCTTAGTACTAGTGTCAATAACGGTCTTAGTTTTGATTAACCATATGGTAATAAATCGATAGTTGTTCTCAGATGATTTTGTTATTGGTACCAGGGTTGATCCAGCCTCGGCAGCAACCAGCGAACCATTTTTACTGCGCAATAAGTCCGAGATCTGAAAGCCAATTCCATCAATCCCCGTTTCATATACGGTACCACCTTGAATACCGGTGACGCCTGGAACAACGGCGGCACCGACATTAATAATATATTGGTCATCGGTATTTTTATCACAAGTAAATGTTTTATATGCACCAATACCAAACTTACTCGTATACAAAACAGTACCTACCGGAATGGAGGTATCAGTCGGAATTTTGACCTTGTTCAGTGTTAAGCCTTGACGCTTGGGACTACCGTCATATGTACATTTAGCAGAAGCTTCGCCACCAATTATTAGTAACGTTATTAGAGTAATTATTCTTTTCATCAATATATTCCCTATGAATGACTAACGGCAAACCGTTTCGATTTGACTGATGCCAGTCGCTTTGCCTTCCCTGGCCGGTAATGTAAAGGAGGCGTTGCACTGCTGCGCTGCGCTTTTGCCCCACTGAACGTTAAGGATCCCGGTCTCTTGCAGGCCAGACATATAGACCATCCCGGCGTCGCTGACGATATTTGGCTGCGCTTTGCTGTCCCCGGCCAACAGTACCATCGCGCCATAAGGCACATCCTGACCGCTGGCAGTTTTCAGGTGGACAAATGCCCGCTGGCCGATATTGCCAGCATAATTGGCACGCACGATGGCGCCGCGCGTCGGAACGACGCTTTGCGTGGTTTCGGGCAGCTCCATATCTTCGCCAAGCGTAGTGCTGTCAAGCGTAATATCGGTGCGACGGTAAGGAGTAACGTACGGCACGATGGCGTAGCCGCGATAGTCGGTGGAGAGGGTGTTGTCGTTGGTCAGTCTAACGTTATCCAGTCCTGGCGCTTTAACCAGCACTGCGGCGTCAGTGATGTCCTGGCCAAGTGTGATGCCATCGGCATGTGCGACGATGCTGCCGTTGGCGCCGTAGTCAATACGCTCGCTACCGCGATCGTAGCTGTAGCCAGCATTGACGCTGCCGCGGGCACCATTGTAGGTCGCGCGCATATCGCCGCTGTAGTATTCCCGGTTGCTGTACCCTTGCTGCAGGCTCCATTCCAGGCTGTCGTTATCCAGCCCGACACCGCCGATAGAGACCGACTGGTCGGTGGAGCCCGGGTTGCTGTTAGTTAACTGATAGCTGGTATAGGTACCTGGCAGCCAATTGCTAAGCGGCAGGGTCACCGTTAGGGTAATGCGCTGATCGTCCTGAGCATCTTTACCGGAGTTATCCCCACTCCAGGTATAGCGGTTATAGCTATAACCCAGGTAATAGTTCACATTGCGGAAGCCGCCGTTGTAGCCCACACTGATCGATTTGTTGGTGCGCTTATCGTCCCAGTAATCTTCAATTAATCCGCTTATGGACAGGCTACCCAGGCCTTTACCCAGACTTTGGTTAAGCGTCAGGTTAGTGCGGTTGCGCAGAGAGCGCGAGCTATAGTTGCCGTCATTTGAATAGCTATCCAGCACTTCAGAGAGGGTATTGAACCCGCGGGTAGAGTAGCGATAGCCGGCGATGGTGACGTTGGTACCGGTTTCCACGATGTTTTTTCCGTAGCGTATGCGCCAGGACTGTCCGGAAGTTTTTTCATCGTCTTTCTTTTTCGACTAGGCTTGAGTGACGTCAGCCGAGGCTGCGCCAAGTTCGCCAAGGTTATAGCCGAGACCCGTTGACAGAGCCTGGTAGCGCGAGGCAGCCTGGACACCACCATATACCGTCAGGCTACTGGAGACGCCGTAGGTTGCAGTAGCTTGGGTGAAAGGTGTTTCATCGACGCCGCCATCGTAAGGGCGATACTTACCGGAAGTGATTTCATACTCCAACTGATCTTCGCGAACCATCACCGGCAGCGTGGCGAACGGCACGACAAATTCTTGTTTTGAGCCATCGGATTCTTCCACGGTAACGTACAAATCGCCGCTGCCGCCGCTCGGGTACATATCGGCGATTTCAAATGCCCCCGGCGCCACGTAGGTCTGGTATACCTGATAACCATTCTGTTTAATGATGACGCGGGCATTGGTTTTGGCGATGCCGCGAATAATTGGCGCATAGCCGCGCATACTTTCCGGGAGCATCGAAGTATCGGTAGCCAGCTGTATCCCGGTAAACGGTACGCTGTCGAAGATGCCGGAGAGCGAGGAGCTCTCGCCCATAACCAGATTACTGTTAATAGGGCGTATGCTGCGTTGCATATAGAGATAAGCCGATTCCCAGTCTCCTGCATCACCGTTATTTTTGTTCCAGGTGCTCAGATTACGGATACGCCATGGACCCACGTTGAGGCCAGACTGCAGGTTCAGGCTGTAATATTCATCATTGGCCTGCATGTCATTTGAGCCGCTGAACTGATAGTTCATCAGCAGAGCGTTGATACCATCATCAAACTGATCCGGGGGAATATACCCTTGCGCGGTCGTGGATAGCGCCGCCTGCGGAATAGAGATATTTAAACGCTGGGCGGTGAAGTTAAAATCTGTTTTGGTGTCAGGAATTACCGTAAAGTTGGCACAGCCGTTTTTATCTTCGACCAGTTCAGGAAAGGCTTTAACGCGTACGCCGTACTCCGCTAACGCTTTCAGGCTCAGACAGGGAACCAGAGCTGGCTCGCGGTTATTTCCAGTCGCACGACTATTGGTGACAAACTTCATCGTCCTGGTGTCCAGATAGCGACTATTAAACATAATATCGACTCGATAATCCCCGGGTGCCTGCGCATTCTGAGTCTGGAATATGGATAAGTCCGGTGTCGTTGATGGATCACTACCATTCAATGAACTAATGAATGAGGGATCGAAAAAGTCACGTGCTTGCGCTTTATTATTCAAACCAGAAAGCAATGCCGGAAGCATTGCAAGACAGACCGTGGACAGTTTGAATAATCCATTATTCTTATTTGGCATAGACACATCCCTATAATGATAAAATAAATTTCTTATTACAGCGATGAGGAATAGAGCGAACCTGCTCCGCCATAATCATTGACGACTTTCCAGGTGATGCTGGAGGCGCTGATATTTCCTTTTAACGTTACTTCTTTGGTCGCCATTGGGGCGACAGAGTTTACTTCCGGTTTCACTTCTTTCCCGCCAATCTGGATACTGTGGAAATAGAAGAAAAAGGGTGTCGGGTTTTTGATCGTCAGTTTGGTTCCGGCTTTACGCCATTCGAGCTTTTTCGCTTCCGTATTTGGGGAGAGGTCAAAAAGCGCTTTGGGGCGGTAGACCAGGCGCATACGGTGGCGGACTGCCAGTTGAATGGTGTTGTTATTCGCTTTGGCATCATCCGCCGGAGGGATAGCCATTACGTTAAAATAGTACATGGACTCCCGGTCAGTTGGGGCATTAACGTTTCCCGTAGAAAACAGACGCACGGTATTCTGCTGCTTTCCCTCAAGGCGGAACAGCGGCGGGGTGGCCATAAACGCAGGGGATTTCCCGGTAGGGGTCTCAACCCAGGATTTAATTAGATAGGGAATATCATCTTTATTTTCGATTTGCGCGGTAATTTCGCGGGCACCTTCTTTATAAAGATAGCGGGTGGATTCAATCACAATACCGGCATGGGCAATACTGCTGAGGAGTAATGCACAGGATGCGGTGAGATTTAATAAGGTCCTGAACATGGTTTTTCTCTGAATGCGAAAAAGGGCCCACCGTGAAGCGGGCCCTTTGGGAAAAAATTAGAGGGTGTAATCGATAGTAAAGGTCGCAACACCTTTAACCGGACCTTCGGTAACCGGGGTGGCAGCGTTTGTTCTTACATAACCAGTGGTGTATTTCAGCTGAGTACCGCTGGTAGCAGAGTAGCTTTCAGTCATGGTGTCGGAACCATCGAAGGCTACACGATGCGCATCGCTGACGCGCTGGATACCGATACCGATACCGGTTGCACCGCCTGGAGCAGTGTTGTCCAGAATGGTTGCAGCGCTGCTGGAGGCGCCAGTAACATTTACAGTCACGCCTGTAACCGGCGTTTTGCTGCCCTGTGCACAGTCTTTCACGTCAAAACCGAAGTCCTGAGCTTTGAACAGTGCACCAGCCGCTTCAGCATTCGCTTCGACAGTGGTCACAGTGATCAGTTGAACGATACCGTTGTTCAGGGTACCAGTTGGGGTCACTACGCAAGAGTTAGCTGCATCAGAGACTTCACCCAGCACAGTTACCTGAGCGGTGTTGGTTGCCATTGCCTGAGCGCTCAGAACTGCAGAAGCAGCGACCATTACAGCTAAAATTGTTTTTTTCATTTATTTAATCCATTTATAGATACTAAAGTCCTGAATAGATGCTGGGCTCGATTGTTAATTAGTGGTGTGGGTAATAATTAACAATCCACTATCTATGCCTGAGCACTATCGTTATCTTTCTCCCGCCGCAGCTATTGTATACATAGTGTATACAGCGAACTGAATGTGCCGGAGCGACGACAAATCTAAGTCGAAGAACGATAAAGTGCATGTGAATTTTTCTTGAATTTAAAGTTTGTTTTTTGAAGGTGGTAAATTCACATGATGATTACGTTGATAATAATAGCTATGGATGAAATGGATAGTGGTAAAATTGGTCTTCCATTCAGTTCAAATATCATGATAACCTTATCTTTGCTCCAGGTCTGGAGTTGTTAATTTATACTTGAAATTATCTAATCTGGTTGGTTTATAGGGATGTATCCTGATTTCTAAAGATGAAATTGAATTTAATTCATCGTTATTTCACATAGTTAATGAGGGCGGAAAGGGACTATGATATTCAATGAATATATCATTAATAATGAAGTTATTTTTAATGTAAATGTAAACGAACTACAACCTCTGGGCGAGAACGGCGAAGGTGTGAGCTTAAACGCGCCTACTGCACGCTGTCTCCAGCTTTTATTGGAAAGTAATGGGAAAATTATATCCAGAGAGGAGTTTCTGGATACGGTGTGGAAGACCAGAGGTGTTGTTGTATCTCAAAACACTTTTTATCAAAATATATCCTTACTGAGAAAATCGTTACTTAAGGCGGGATTATCGCAAGATATTATAGTGACGGTAAGGCAGCGTGGGTTTGTTCTCGCTTCAGGATCGCATATCGCGTCGTTCTTCAGAACGGAAGAGGAAAACTCGGAAAACACTTCAAATATTCAAGTAATAAATAATGTCTCTTCGCCCCCGTTAGAGAGAAATAAAGTTAATAATTTGCTTACTCAGGAGGATAAGATGAAAAGTGTTGATGCAGCGTTTAAGTTACCTAAGTGGATCCTACCTTTGCTATTGGTGATGATAGCAGCTGACATAATTGCTCTCTTTTTGTAAGTAATAACTAATGAATAAGCTTATAACTTCCTTTTATATTTACGCCTAATAGGCCACTGGGTTCACTTTCTGGTAGTTATGTAAACTTTATTAAATATCTGTATATCAGATCAGATATGAACTGATTAATTGACAGTCTGCCGGGCGATGCTCGGCAGAAAATGTAACTAGCACTGCTTTAAACCTAAATCTAGTGGCGTTTTACTCGGCTCCCCGCCGATTTCCCGCGCTAGCTTTGGCACCAAATAACCGGATACCAGGGTAAGTAACTCTCGTATAATCGACCGGGCTTCATCATCGCTAACCATAAAATGCGCTGCACCCTGAACTTTATCCAGAACGTGCAGGTAATAAGGCATGACTCCGACATCAAACAACGCGTTACTCAGGTCTGCCAGGGTCTGAGCGTTATCGTTTACGCCGCGTAGCAGTACGCTTTGGTTCAACAACGTGACGCCAGCCATGCGAAGCCGCTTCATAGCTGCGTGAAATTCTGCATCTATTTCGTTGGCGTGGTTGATATGGTTCACTAACAGCACCTGTAACGATGATGTAGAAATACGCGCAACTAACGCATCGGTAACACGCGCTGGGATGACAATGGGTAAGCGACTGTGAATACGCAGGCGCTTGATATGTGAAATAGATTCCAGCTGCGTTATTAACCAATCAAGTTCATGATCTTTCGCCATCAGCGGGTCGCCGCCGGAAAAGATGATCTCATCAAGCTCCGGGTGGGCTGAGATATACTCCAGTGCCGCCTGCCAGTTGCGCTTATTGCCTTGATTTTCGGCATACGGGAAATGACGACGGAAACAATAGCGACAATTTACCGCGCAGCCGCCTTTAACCAGCAGGAGCGCACGGTTACTGTATTTATGCAGCAGACCAGGCACCACGCTGTGTTGTTCTTCCAGCGGGTCGGTGGAGAATCCGGGGGCAGTAATAAACTCATCCTGAGAGGTAAGTACCTGACGAAGAAGAGGATCGTTAGGGTTTCCTGGTTCCATGCGAGCGATAAATGCTCGTGGAACACGCAGTGCGAACAGGCGCTTTGCATCGCGTCCTGCCAATAGATTCGCATCTGCGTCTACATTTAAAAGATGCAGCAGTTCATCTGGACTGGTCACAACATCTGCAAGTTGCGCTAACCAATCTTCTCTGGATGGGGTATTTAGGGTTACAATATGCGCCATTTTGTGGCTTAGCTACCAATTAACAAAATTTCAGAGGGCCTTATGGCGACTTACTATAGCAACGATTTTCGTGCCGGTCTTAAAATCATGATGGACGGCGAACCTTATGCAGTTGAAGCCAGTGAATTCGTTAAACCAGGGAAAGGCCAGGCTTTTGCGCGCGTTAAGCTGCGCCGCCTGCTGACTGGTACCCGCGTTGAGAAAACCTTCAAGTCAACTGACTCTGCTGAAGGTGCAGACGTTGTCGATATGAACCTGACTTACCTGTACAACGACGGTGAGTTCTATCATTTCATGAACAACTCTACTTTCGAACAGCTGGCTGCGGACTCAAAAGCAGTTGGTGATAGCGCTAAATGGCTGCTGGATCAGGCCGAGTGCATCGTGACCCTGTGGAACGGTCAGCCTATTTCCGTAACTCCGCCGAACTTTGTTGAGCTGGAAATCGTTGAAACTGACCCAGGTCTGAAAGGTGACACCGCAGGTACCGGTGGTAAACCAGCGACCCTGACCACTGGCGCAGTCGTTAAAGTTCCGCTGTTCGTGCAGATTGGCGAAGTCATCAAAGTGGATACTCGTTCCGGCGAATACGTATCCCGCGTGAAGTAATTTCTGCAATGAGATGGTTGGCGCAGCGCGACGCTGCGCCCTCTACGAATCGACATAGCTGGTAGGGTAGATGAACCGTGCGATCAAATTGTTGGTACTGTTAGCTCTCGGTTGCTCGCTGTTGGCTGGATGCAATACAGCTCGTGGTGTTGGCGAAGATATTCAGAGTTTAGGACACGCGATTTCTCACGCTGCTGGTTAATTTGATTTCATCAGGCAATTCTTATTCATATCCCCACAATCTCTTTGCTTCACACTTGTAATCTCTTTTTCTCTTAAAAAGCGTTGAGCTCCCCTCATCCTGGACCAGGTTGTCTATGCTTATAGGGCACGATAACTAAAACTGGTAAATAAGGATGACATTATGGTGAAAAAAGCGATTGCAACGTTCTTTACGGTTTTGGCTCTCTCTTCTGTATTGACTGCATGTAACACCACGCGCGGTGTAGGTCAGGATATTTCCGATGGCGGTGATGCGATTTCCGGTGCCGCGACCAAAGCTCAGCAATAGACCATGACGGTACGGCCAGCGGTCGTACCGTTCTTCCTCGACTCATCCTCGTTGTGTATACTCTCTGCGAGTTATCATCCACCTTACGGGACGACCCGTAAGCGTTTCACATCTGGGGACGGCCCCATCAAGGAGCCATATGTCCTGGATAGTGTTATTTGTTGCTGGTCTGCTGGAAGTTGTGTGGGCAGTCGGCCTGAAATATACCCACGGTTTTAGCCGCCTGGTACCAAGCGTGATTACCATTGTTGCGATGGTCGTCAGCATGGCCTTGCTGTCATGGGCGATGAAAAGCCTGCCCGTAGGGACAGCCTATGCGGTGTGGACGGGAATTGGCGCCGTTGGTGCGGCGATAACCGGTATTCTGCTATTAGGTGAATCCGCCAGCCCGATGCGCATTGCCAGCCTGGCGTGTATTGTGATTGGCATTATTGGCTTGAAAATCAGCGCCCATTAATAGTGTTGATTGACCCATAGCAATTTACTCACGTCGAAGCCCTGCTGGGTAGCGATATCCAGCATTTGCTGTTTCACTTCCTGTGGGATTTTCGGCGTGCGTGCCAGTAGCCAGAGATAATCGCGGTCTGGGCCGCAAACCAGCGCGTAACGGTAATCCTTGTCCAGCGCAATCACGTTATAGCCGCCATAGAAGGGGCCAAAAAATGAGACCTTCAGCGCGGCGCGTGTGGGTTCACCGGTAAAGTAAGCCACGCCATCAGTTTTTTGCCATATGCCTCGATCGGGGTTGTATCCTTTATTGACCACATCCAGTCCACCGTCTTCGCGCAGGCTGTAAGTTGCGGTGACTTTCTCTAAACCACGCTCAAAATTATGGTCAAAGCGGGCAATCTCATACCAGGTCCCCAGATATCGCTGTGTGGCGAATGGGCTCACAACAGTCACGCCTTGTGGTGGCGTGGGCGTGCTACAGGCAACAAGCAGAAATGAAGCGGCAACAACCGCAATGACGGGAAGCATACGCATAATTTTTTCCTTGCCAGCTTTTAAGCTAAGTGTAGATTTCGGCAGGAAAAGTGCGGCAGAATTTTCTTGAGAAGAGAGCCCGGTAACAAAATGCTACCGGGCTTGCCGGGGTCGAGGTGAACGCGGAGTCGACTCTCGGTTTTAAATGAATATGATACCGACCAGAGTCACGACGGTCAGAATCGCCGCCAGGCCGTAAAATACCCACTTACCGCTGGGAACGTGAATTTTTAAATCATGCATCGCATGATGAATACGGTGGAGTCCGCACCACAGCGGCAGAACAATCATCAAGAAAATGAATGCGCGACCAATAAAGCTGTGGGCAAAGCCCAGTACGCGTTCATAACTGAAGGCGTCACCGGGTGCGAGGCCCAACGGCAGTAAAATACCGACCAGCAGTATCATTACGGGTGCTATAATCGCACTCCACATGCCGCCTGCGCCAAACAGTCCCCAGAATACCGGTTCATCGGAACGTTTTGGATTAGGGTTAATCATGCCAGTCTCCTTACCAGAACAGGGCGATAAACAGAATCACCACGCTGACCACTGCGGTCACCACCCAAAGCCCTTTGATAACCGGCTCTGGCCCCATTTTTTCGCCCTTCAGGATAATATTGGCGGCTTTCGGCGCCAATTCAAACCAGGTTTTGGTATGCAGCAATGCGGCCGCCAGCGTAATCAAATTCAGGATGACTACTATCGGGTTTTGTAGAAAACCAATATAGCCCGCCCAGCTCTCCGCGCCATGCTTCAGCGCGAACAGTCCGTAAATCAGCACAATGCTGAACCAGACCGTGGGTACTGCTGTTCCTTCACGCAGCATATAGAAGCGATAAAACGGCAGCTTTTTCCACCAGGTGGACGGCATTGGCCGCACGTAGGGTTTGCGTTTAGTCGTCATACTGCACTCCTTAGCGTGGTTTCAGGGTGGCGATAAGAAAGTCTTTCGAGCTTTCTACTTTACCCTGCTGTATCGCGGCCGCCGGGTCGACGTGTTTAGGGCAGACTTCGGAGCAGTAGCCCACGAAGGTGCATGTCCAGACGCCATTTTGGCCGTTAAGCTGCGCCATACGTTCCTTTTTACCGTGGTCGCGGTTGTCTTCGTTATAACGATGGGCGAGGGTGATCGCCGCCGGGCCGATAAACTCTGGATTCAGACCAAACTGCGGGCAGGCGGCATAGCACAGACCGCAGTTGATGCAGCCGGAGAACTGATGATACTTCGCCATTTGCGCTGGGGTTTGCTTGTTGGGCCCCTGGTCAGTTGTGCGCGGGTTACCAATGATGTACGGCTTAATCGCTTCCAGGCTTTCAATAAAGTGGGTCATATCGACCACCAGGTCGCGCTCAACCGGGAAATTGCCCAGCGCCTCAACCTTAATGCCTTTGGTGTATTCACGCAGGAAGGTTTTGCAGGCCAGCTTTGGCACTTTGTTCACCATCATGCCGCAGGAGCCGCAAATCGCCATGCGGCAGGACCAGCGGTAGCTCAGGTCAGGCGCAAGGTTATCTTTGATGTAGCCCAGGGCATCAAGTAGCGAGGTTTGCTCATCGTAGGGAACTTCATAGAAAGCGCTATGGGGTGCAATGTCCACTTCCGGGTTGTAGCGCACCACTTCGACTTTCATATTTTTCATATCAGCCATTCGTCGTCTCCTTCTTCTCGGCTGCTTCCGCTTCAGCACCGTACACACGTTTTGCTGGTGGTAGAGTGGTGATTTTTACGTCACCATACTCCAGGCGCGTGGTGCCATCGGCATCGCGAAAAGCGAGCGTGTGTTTGAGGAAATTGACATCGTCACGCTCGGTGCAGCCTTCATCCAGACGCTGATGCGCGCCGCGGGACTCTTTACGAGCGATGGCTGAGTGCGCCATGCATTCAGCGACGTTCAGGCCATGACCCAACTCAATGGTATAAAGCAGGTCGGTATTGAACACGCTGGAGGTGTCGGTGACGCGTACACGCTTGAAGCGTTCCTGCAGTTCGGCCAGCTTATCGATGGTTTTCTGCATTAGCTCTGGCGTACGGTAGATGCCGCAGCCTTCCTCCATCGACAGACCCATTTCGTCACGGATCTTCGCCCAGTTCTCGTTACCTTCCTGATTCACAAGATCTTTCAGGCGTTTTTCGATATCGACGACCTGCGCGTCCAGCGCCGCGTTATTGGCTTCTCCGGCTTCAGCGGCGCGCTTGATGGCCTGCTCACCTGCCATACGGCCAAAGACCACCAGCTCTGCCAGCGAGTTGGAGCCCAGACGGTTCGCGCCGTGCAGGCCCACAGAAGAACACTCGCCGACGGCGAACAGTCCTTTGATTCGGGTCTCACACTGCTGATCGGTTTCGATGCCGCCCATGGTGTAGTGCGCAGTTGGGCGAACTGGAATCGGCTCTTTCACCGGGTCTACGCCGACGTAGGCTTTCGACAGTTCACAAATGAACGGTAATCGTTCAAGTAGTTTTTTCTCACCCAAATGGCGCAGATCAAGATAAACCACATCGCCACGCGAAGTTGGAATGGTGTTGCCTTTACGCCATTCGTGCCAGAAAGCCTGGGAGACTTTGTCGCGTGGGCCAAGTTCCATGTATTTGTTTTTCGGTTCGCCCAACGGCGTTTCCGGCCCCATACCGTAATCCTGGAGATAGCGGTATCCGTCCTTGTTGACCAGAATGCCGCCTTCACCGCGACAGCCTTCGGTCATCAGGATGCCGGAACCCGGCAGGCCGGTCGGATGATATTGCACGAACTCCATGTCACGCAGCGGTACGCCGTGGCTTAGCGCCATACCCATACCATCGCCAGTGACGATACCACCGTTGGTATTGTAGCGATAAACGCGTCCTGCACCGCCGGTCGCCAGCACGACTGCGTTGGCGCGGATCTGCACCAGCGAGCCTTCCATCATATTCATCGCGACCAAACCACGCGCCTGACCATCATCGACCAGAATATCGAGGACGAAATGTTCATCGAAGCGTTGGATTTGCGGGAACTGAAGGGAAGTCTGGAACAAGGTGTGCAGTATATGGAAACCGGTTTTATCGGCCGCGAACCAGGTGCGTTCGATTTTCATGCCGCCGAAGCGTCGGACGTTGACGCTGCCGTCCGGGCGGCGGCTCCAGGGGCATCCCCACTGTTCGAGCTGGGTCATTTCCTTCGGGCATTGGTGGACGAAGTAGTCAACGACATCCTGTTCGCACAACCAGTCGCCACCGGCAACGGTGTCGTGAAAATGGTACTCAAAGCTATCATGATCCTGCGCGACGGCAGCGGAACCCCCTTCAGCGGCCACGGTGTGGCTGCGCATAGGATAGACTTTAGAAATTAGAGCGATTTTAGCATTTGGATTAGCTTGCGCGGCGGCAATTGCGGCGCGAAGACCTGCTCCGCCAGCGCCAATTATGGCAAGATCGGCTTGAAAAGTTTGCACGACATTCCTCCAGTTTTTGTTTATTTCGCCGCCGGGCTGGCGAAAATGTATCACTGCTCCTTTATGGTTAAGGAGTATAGCCGTAGGGTCACCAGGGAAAATTGACGTGTTCGATTTTTTTATCGATCTGTGCGGCGGTTTATTCATTTCTTTTATGCGTTGCGGTTAACGACAAATATAACGATATGTAATGGATTCGCGAATTCGCACAAAATTTGTTTCACCTGCCAGTTACGAGTAGACTTCGTGCCCTTGTTTCAAATCGGAGAAAGTACCATGAGCGAAACGGCAACCTGGCAGCCGAGCGCGTCCATTCCAAATCTGTTAAAACGTGCAGCGGTGATGACGGCAATTCGTCGTTTCTTTACCGACCGCGGCGTGTTGGAGGTGGAGACGCCCTGCATGAGTCAGGCGACGGTGACGGATATCCATATGGTCCCGTTTGAAACGCGTTTCGTAGGACCGGGGCATTCTCAGGGACTGAACCTGTATCTGATGACCAGCCCGGAATACCACATGAAGCGCCTGCTGGCGGCCGGCTGCGGCCCGGTGTTTCAGTTATGCCGTAGCTTCCGCAATGAAGAGATGGGGCGTCACCATAATCCTGAATTCACGATGTTGGAGTGGTATCGTCCATGCTATGACATGTACCGGTTGATTAACGAAGTCGACGATCTGTTGCAGCAGGTGCTGGACTGCCAGCCGGCGGAGAGCCTTTCTTATCAACAAGCTTTCCAGCGTCACCTGGAAATCGACCCACTGTCGGCGGATAAAACGCAACTGCGTGAAGTGGCGGCGAAGCTGGATCTGAGCAATATTGCTGATACCGAAGAAGACAGAGACACGCTGCTCCAACTGCTCTTTGTCATGGGCGTTGAGCCGCATATTGGTAAAGATCGTCCGACCTTTATCTATCACTTCCCGGCAAGCCAGGCCTCGTTGGCGCAAATTAGCACCGAAGATCACCGCGTGGCGGAGCGTTTTGAGGTCTATTACAAGGGCATAGAGCTGGCAAACGGCTTTCACGAACTGACGGACGCGCGCGAACAACAACAGCGTTTTGAGCAGGATAACCGTAAGCGTGCGGCTCGTGGCTTGCCACAGCAGCCGATCGATCGCAACCTGCTGGCTGCCCTGGAGGCAGGACTGCCAGATTGCTCAGGCGTCGCGCTGGGTGTTGACCGCGTAGTGATGTTGGCGCTGGGTGCTGAAAGCATCGGCGACGTTATCTCCTTTACTGTCGACCGCGCCTGATTATCCCCTGCGCTTCCCTTTTCGCCATGAAGAGGGAAGCCGGCATTTAGCCCTTATACCCACAATAATGATTTGGTCTTTTGCTACTATCCGCGCTCAATTTTTTGTGGCCTGGCGTTCCTGCCTGTGATGCCCGCATTTGGATAGATTTATGCACCAGCAAATTAAGAAGATGAGCCTGATCGGGCTGATATTAATGATCTTCACCTCCGTATTCGGTTTCGCAAATAGTCCTTCCGCGTTCTACCTGATGGGCTATAGCGCGATGCCGTTTTACCTTTTCTCCGCATTATTTTTCTTTATTCCTTTCGCGCTGATGATGGCCGAGATGGGGTCGACCTATCGCAAAGAAGAGGGCGGGATTTATTCATGGATGAACCATAGCGTCGGGCCGCGTTTTGCGTTTATCGGCACCTTCATGTGGTTTTCCTCTTATGTGGTCTGGATGGTTAGTACGGCGGCTAAAATCTGGGTGCCGTTTTCCACTTTCTTATTCGGCGCCGATAAAACGCAGTCCTGGACCATTGCCGGACTTACTTCCACGCAAACGGTCGGTATTCTTGCCGCGTGCTGGATGCTGTTGGTGACTTTTGTCGCGGTAAAGGGAATTAATAAAATCGCTAAAATTACCGCCGTCGGCGGGATTGCGGTGATGGGCCTTAATTTGGTGCTGTTGCTGGTGAGTGCGGCTATTTTGCTGCTTAATGGCGGCCATTTTGCCCAACCGCTGGATTTTACGGTGTCGCCAAATCCGGGATATCAATCTGGACTGGCGATGTTGTCGTTCGTGGTTTTTGCCATATTCGCCTACGGCGGTATTGAGGCGGTTGGCGGTCTGGTGGATAAAACCGAGAAGCCGGAAAAGAATTTTGCCAAAGGGATTATTATTGCCGCGATTGTTATTTCTATCGGCTATTCGCTGGCGATTGTGCTGTGGGGCGTAAGCGCCAACTGGCAGCAGGTGCTGAGCAACCGCTCGACTAACCTTGGTAATATCACCTACGTGTTGATGACCAGCCTTGGCGCGACGCTGGGCAATGCGATGCATTTGCCGCCTGCCATCGCTGCGGCGACCGGCTTGTGGTTTGCCAGAATTACCGGCCTGTCGATGTTCCTCGCCTATACCGGCGCTTTCTTTACCCTGAGCTACTCACCGCTGAAAGCGATTATTCAGGGCACGCCAAAAGCGCTTTGGCCCTCATCGATGACGCGGATTAACGCTAACGGGATGCCTGCTAATGCCATGTGGTGGCAGTGCCTGTTGGTGAGCGTGTTTATTCTGCTGGTTTCCTTCGGCGGTGATACCGCATCGGCGTTTTATAACAAACTGACGCTGATGGCGAACGTCTCAATGACCCTGCCGTACCTGTTTTTAACGCTGGCGTTTCCGTTCTTTAAAGCTAAACAGAATCTCGATCGCCCCTTTGTGATTTTCAAAAATCGGCTATCGACGCTGCTGGCGACTGCTGTTGTCGTGCTGGTGGTGGCTTTTGCGAATATCTTTACCGTGATTCAACCGGTGATGGACGCAGGGGACTGGAGCAGCGCGCTGTGGATGGTCGGCGGGCCGATTTTCTTTTCGCTGCTGGCGCTGGGGATTTATGAGAATTACCGCCGACGTACGGCGGTATTGTTTGTGGTTTCCGAAGGCTAAAGCGCTGGCCTTGCCCTTTGCCGGGCAAGGCCATTCTTACAGACCGCCAGGCGCGCGGCTGGATTTCCCTGCTGATGTCAGCGCTCTGCTGCTCTTTCTGCCATCGATACTTTCCAGACGCATCTGGAACGGTGGGAACGGCATGTCGATACCATGTTCGCGGAAGCCCGCCAGAATCAGCTGGTGCATCTCGTGGCGCAACGGCATGCGGTGGCCCATTTCGGCGGCGAAAATACGCAGCTCGAAAATCTGGATCCCCTGCTGTAGGTCAACCAGGAAGGCTTCCGGTGCAGGGGTGTCGATGACTAACGAGCAGCGGTGCGCAGCGGTCAACAGAATCTGCGCGACCTCTTCAGTATTAGCATCCACCGGCGCGGGAACGGTTAACACCACGCGCGTGACCGAATCCGACAGCGACCAGTTGATGAACTGTTCGGTAATGAACGCCTTGTTCGGCACAATAATCTCTTTGCGGTCCCAGTCGCTGATAGTGGTGGCGCGGGTATTAATGCGCGTCACGCTCCCTGTGAGATCGCGGATAGTCACCGTATCGCCAATACGTATCGGTTTTTCGAACAGGATAATCAGGCCGGAGATAAAGTTGGCGAAAATCTCTTGTAAGCCAAAACCGAGGCCGACACCGAGGGCGGCGATGAGCCACTGTAGCTTCGACCACTCAATCCCAATCATCGAGAAGCCGACCAGGCCGCCAATCAGCATCAGCAGATACTTGGTAATAGTGGTGATGGCGTAACCGGTACCCGGCGTCAGTTCCAGATGCTGAAGAATTGCCAGCTCCAGTAATGCGGGCAGGTTACGCACCAGCTGCGTGGTGATAATCAGCACCAGGATGGCAATAAGCACCGCACCGAGGGTAATCGGCTCCAGGCTCTCAACACCCTGCACCGTAGAGGTGACATCCCACAGAGAGATATTTTCCAGGAAACCGAATGCGGAGTGGATTTCTGACCATAGTACGATGACCGACACCAGTGCGATCAGCATCAGCAGGGAGCGTACCAGGCGTAAAGACTGGGTACTGATGGCGTCGAGATCGATTTCGCTGACCTCGGCTTCCATTGAGCCTTCCGGGCTGCTGGTGTGCTGCACTTCTTCTTCGCCACGGGCACGTTGGGCGAGGATCTCCGCCCGTCGATGCTTCGCGCGATCGAACGCCAGGCGGCGGCGCTGAATCAGCATCCAGCGGCGGATGATGTGATAAACCACCAACAACAGGAACCAAATAGCGACCGAAGTTTCCAGCCTGGCGAGTAGCGCCTGTGAGGTAGCGAGATAGCCAACCGCAGCCGCCAGCATCGCGATCAGCGGCGCGCCGAGCAGCATATTCCATAGCAGCCGGTTCACCATATTGTCGCCGCTGCCTTCTTTGTCGAGATACAGCGGTATTCCGGCGCGTTTCAGGCTCAGGGTGACCATTGCCAGTGCGCCGCAAATCAGCATAAAGCAGAGGCGGCCGAGAGAGGCGGAAAACTCGCGATCGTTGAGGTTATCAAAGGTGATGAGCGCCATAATCAGCGGCACAATCAATCCGATGCTCATCAGGTAGTAGCGCATTGCTTTGCTGACGCGGCTGCGCGGCCAGCCGAAGTGGGCGATAAACAGGCCGTTTGGGCGGGCGAAGGTGGCGCAAATCATCACCACCCACAGCAACGGTACCGTAGCGGTGACGCTATCGCCAATAGCTACCGCCAGCGGGAAAGGCCAGGCCGCCTGCAGGCCGTAGCCCAGCGTCATCCACAGTACCGGCAGCGGCGAGGCCACCAGTATCGACCAGAAAACCGTGCGCAGCGTGAGCCAGAAATGGTCCTGTGTGACCTTGCCGACCCGCGCGCTGGAGCGCTCAAGGAAGCTAGTGAAGTGACGGCGTGAGCTGATACTGAACCCGACCAGAATGAGCGCGCCGAACAGCGGCAGTATCGTCTCTTTGCTGGTCAGCATCATCATGCTGGCTTTGCCGAGCTGGCTCATGGTGTCGAGTGAGATCAGGCGGCGTAAATCCTGAACTATCTCCAGCGGCCATGAAAAACCAATCGGGCTGACGTCGGAGGTCCAGAACAGATAGCGATGGGTGGCTTCGTTTATCTCTTTAAGCGCATCCTCTAGCTGACCGTTAGCCACTTTCAGCTTGGTTAGTTCGAGCATGAGCGTATCACCGCCGCGCAGCAATGAGTTAAGCAGCTCAGTTTGCGTACGCATCTGGGCTTGCAGAATGCGGTTTTGCTCGTTGGTTAGCGGTTCACCGTCCACCTGACGAATCTGCTTCAACTGCGGCTGTTTACCGAGCTGATCTTCATAGCGTAAGCGCTGCACGCGCAGTTGCGCCATTTCCGTATCTAACTGTTGCGGGCGCGGTATTTCCGGCAGGCGTGCAACCTGGGCACGCAAAGCTTCACCGAGCAAATTAGAAGAACCCAGCCATTGAGACTGCTCGCGCAGGGTGTTCAACGCCTGGCGCACCTGCAGGGTTTGATTGGTGGCCTGACGCTGCTGCGAGGCGATCAGATCCATGCGCTGGGCCTGCTGATTCAACGCCTGCGAAAGCTCGCGGTTAACCTTGAATTGGGTCACGATATCCGGCGGCAGGTTTTCGCTGTTTTCCGCCAGCAGTTCGGTGCTTTCCAGCGCTTTTTCCGCTTCGCGCTGCCGTTGGTTGTTAAGCTGGTTGCGTAGCGCCTGTAGCCAGGCGTCGAGCTGTTCACTCTGTTTCTGCGCCAGTTCGGAGCGCATGCGCGAAAGCTCCTGGCGGTTATTTGCGGAAAGCTGCGCCAGGTCCAGTTCATCAACCAGCGCTTTCAGACGTGCAGATTCCGCTTGTAGTCCGAGATTCTGCGCCTGCGCCAGCGGCGTATTGCTGTTTTGCGCACCAACCCGACGTTCAACATCGTTTAACTGACGGCGGGCGTCGGTCTGCTGCTGCGGTAACTGGTTGAGTGAATCGGCGATATCACGGGCGCGATCCTGCTCCTGCTGCGCCTTACGACTGGCTTCCAGTAGCTGACTGCTGACCTGGAGAATCTCCTGGTTCAGGGCATCAGAGGAGAGGGTGGTTGAAACCTCGCGCGGCTCATCGCTCAGATTATTGAGCTGCGCGCGCAGGTTTTGCGACAGCTTGGGGAAGTTATCGATAACGTCCTGGTACTGACGAGCGCGCTCAAGGGAGGCATTACGTTCCTCAAGCGCGTTCAGGGCAGATTGCAGAACCTCAACGGTTTCAGGCTGGGCGGGTTTTGCCGCCTTCGCCTGCTCCAGTTCCTGCGCTATCTGTTTTGCATCCGGGGCGGTTGCTGCGTACGCCCCAAAACTGAGGCTCAAGGCCAACAGGAAAGTGTATATCAGGCGCACGGTGTAACCTTTTTCTCTCAGGAATTAACCTTCGTCTTGTTTATCGCTAACCAGCGGGCTGGCTGCGTGTTCGGCGCGGACTTCTTCTTCCGACGGCGGTGCAGGCTCAACGGGAGCGACGGCTTCAGGCGCGATCGCCAGCGGCTGGCCAATTTTGGTCACCGACAGGCTTTGCAATTGCTCAACCAGCTTCACCTGGCCTGGGGCAAACAGGTTAATCACCGTGGAGCCAAGCTTGAAGCGACCCATCTCCTGGCCTTTAAGCAGCGCGACAGACCCTTCGTTGTCACCGGCAGGCCAGGTCCAGCGTTTGATGATACCTTCGCGGGGCGGAGTCACGGTCCCGGACCAGACGGTTTCGATACTGCCGACGATAGTGGCACCCACCAGAATTTGCGCCATTGGCCCAAACTCAGTGTCAAACAGACAGATAACGCGCTCGTTGCGGGCAAAAAGATTTGGCACGTTTTGCGCGGTCAGATGGTTTACTGAGAACAGATCGCCTGGCACATAGATCATCTCGCGCAGAATACCGTTACACGGCATGTGAACGCGGTGGTAGTCGCGCGGTGAAAGATAAGTGGTGACAAAGCTCCCGTTACGGAACAGGGCAGCCATCTGATAGTTACCGGCCAACAGAGCTTCAAGACTGTAGTTGTGGCCTTTGGCCTGCAGAATTTTATCTTCTTCAATAGCGCCTAACTGGCTGATTACGCCATCAGCAGGCATCACCAGCACGCTCGGGTCGGTGTTTAATGGGCGCACGTCATCGCGCAGCGGGCGAACGAAGAAGTCGTTAAAGGTGCGGTAGCTGGCGGTATCAGGCTTTTGCGCCTCTTTCATATCGACCTTGTAGTATTTCACGAACAGATCGATGACCAGTTTTGTCAGCCAACCTGCTCGCTTGCGTGCACCCCAGCCTGCGAGGCGGGTGAGCCACAGTTTAGGCAGAATGTATTGCAGTGAAAGTTTAAGATCGTTTAACAAGGTAGCCTCCAGGCCATTATTTATCGTTCCTGACCACCCGCATTAGCGAGGGTCTGAAAAAAGGGGGCGATTCTAACGATGCTCAGCTTAAATGTCAGTCATCGGTTGATGAAAAGCTTTTACGCGTTTTTACCTGTACCTGCGCCATGCTTTCCAGAATGCGGTGATAGTTTTCAAACCGGCTCTCTGCAATTGCGCCATTCTCTACCGCTTCGCGAATTGCGCAGCCTGGGTCGGTATCGTGTTTGCAGTCGCGATATTTGCAGCGGCCTAAATAGTCATGGAATTCGACAAAGCCGTGGGTGATTTGTTCCGCGTCGAGATGCCACAGGCCGAACTCGCGTACGCCCGGGGAGTCAATCACATCGCCGCCGTGCGGGAAGTGATAAAGGCGCGCGGCAGTGGTGGTGTGCTGGCCCAGCCCTGAGTTGTCAGAGACGTCATTGGTGAGAATTTCTTCCTGCAGGCCCAGGAGAGCATTCAGTAAACTGGATTTACCCACCCCGGACTGCCCGGCAAAGATGCTGATTCGGTCAGTGAGCGCTTCTTCAAGCGGCTTCAGACCATCCTGAGTACGGCTGGAGACCATCAGTACGCGGTAACCTATCTTGCGGTAAACATCCATTTTCTCGTTGACAAAGGCCATGGCGTCTTCATCCAGCAGATCGGTCTTATTGAGCACAATCAGCGGCTCAACGTTCAGCGTTTCGCAGGCGACGAGATAACGGTCGATAATATTCGGTGATAGCTCAGGCAAAATTGCTGAAACAATGACTATCTGATCGATATTGGCGGCGATGGGTTTCACACCGTCGTAGAAATCCGGGCGCGTCAGCACTGAGGTTCGTTCATGCACCGCTTCAACGATACCTTTAACGTTAACCCCTGCAGCTGCGCTTTTGCCTGGACGCCAGACGACGCGATCGCCAGTGACCAGCGAACGGATGGTGCGACGAATATTGCAGCGATGGACGCTACCGTCGGCGGATTCGACATCGGCATGCATACCAAAGCGGCTAATGACGATACCTTCGGATTTCTCGCCGAACAAATTGTCATCAAAATCGGCCTTCTCCGAAGTCGTTTTCAGGCGGCGCTGGTGGTTGGCCTTCACGCGGCGCTCTTGGCCTTTGGAGAGTTTATTTTTACTCAATCGAACTGGCTCCTGGTCGCCCTGTGTGGGCAAAACCTCTATGATACACGCTATTTTAGATCAATATAGTTACGTAAGAAGGGTGGAAAATAACATGAGTGCAGATGAAAACAACCTGATTTGGATCGATCTTGAAATGACGGGACTGGATCCGGAGCGCGATCGCATCATTGAAATCGCCACCCTGGTGACCGACGCGAACCTGAACATCCTGGCGGAAGGGCCGACGATCGCAGTGCATCAGTCTGATGCGCAGCTGGCGCTGATGGATGAGTGGAACGTACGCACCCATACCGGTAGCGGGCTGGTGGAGCGCGTGAAAGCGAGCACTGAGGGCGATCGTGAAGCGGAGCTGGCGACTATCGAATTCCTCAAACAGTGGGTGCCTGCGGGTAAATCACCGATTTGCGGTAACAGCATCGGCCAGGATCGTCGCTTTTTATTTAAATATATGCCGGAACTGGAAGCTTACTTCCACTATCGTTATCTGGACGTCAGCACGCTAAAAGAGCTGGCGCGTCGCTGGAAACCGGAAATTCTTGACGGCTTTAAGAAGCAAGGGACCCATCAGGCGATGGACGATATCCGTGAGTCGGTGGCGGAACTGGCTTACTACCGCGAGCACTTCATTCAGCTCTGATATCTGTGCCGGGGCCAGAAACGCCCCGGCAATACTTTCTGCTATTTAAACCACTTCTGCTCCATTTCCAGGAATTCTGGCGACGCTTTGACGACGTCCAGTGCGGCATTGAGGTTATTCAGCAGCTCCGGGTCATCTTTGCGCACTGCAATGGCGAACTGCTTGCCGTAGTAGGCGGGATCCGTTGCGCGTTCATCCATGATGCCGTAATCAGGGTTATCCTGCTGCCATTTAGTCAGCGTTTCCTGGTCGCCGATTACTCCGCTAATAGCGCCTTCTTTCAGCGCGTTTAAGGCGCTTTCGTCGCTTTCATACGCAATGGCGTGCACCGCTTTTTGCTTATCCCGCAGATAGTGCTGGTGAATTGTACCTTTCACGACGCCGAGCTTTTTATCTTTTAGATCGGCAAAGGTGTGGGCCGCATCTTTGGCTGTCACCACGACGCCAGAGAGCTCTTGTCGATAGGGATGAGTAAAAGCGACCTGTTTTTCTCGCATCGGAATCACTTCGACGCCAGCGATAACGGCGTCGAACTTTTTAAATCGCAACGCCGGGATGAGCGTATCGAAGCTTTGGGGGGTAAATTTACATTCGACTTGCATCTGCTTGCAGAGCGCATTGGCCAGGTCGATATCAAAACCCGCAGGCTGATTTTTACTGTTGACGGTTTCATACGGCGCATTGGCCGTGGTTGTCCCAAAATGTAGCGTTGTTGCCGATGCTGTTCCTGCGGCAAGCGTAGTCAGCAGCAGGACGGTAAGCGCTTTTTTCATTTTATTTCCCTGGTTGTCATCGTTGTTGACCGTCAGCGGGCGATGTCTGCCCATAAACGGGAACGATTTTGCGCCTTTAGTGGGGCTGGAAAAAGCTATTTTGCCGCATGTGATGGTTATTTAGGCAATTTAAGAGTATGTCTGGTGATAAAGTGGTCACTTGAATCAAAAACAAAAAAAATTGCTCTCAGGGGGGTTGCAGGTAAATCGAATTCTCGTATAATGCGCCTCCCGTGACGAAGCAGAAATGCAAATCACGACGCCATAGAAATATGGCCAGAAGTATGCGGGAATAGCTCAGTTGGTAGAGCACGACCTTGCCAAGGTCGGGGTCGCGAGTTCGAGTCTCGTTTCCCGCTCCAAAAATTTGAAAAGTACCATCCTAAGCGGGAATAGCTCAGTTGGTAGAGCACGACCTTGCCAAGGTCGGGGTCGCGAGTTCGAGTCTCGTTTCCCGCTCCAAAATTTGAAAGTCACCACACCCAAGCGGGAATAGCTCAGTTGGTAGAGCACGACCTTGCCAAGGTCGGGGTCGCGAGTTCGAGTCTCGTTTCCCGCTCCAAAAATTTCTTCCGATACTCATTTTATCC
Source organism: Klebsiella sp. MISC125 (assembly GCF_051131775.1). Taxonomy (NCBI): domain Bacteria; kingdom Pseudomonadati; phylum Pseudomonadota; class Gammaproteobacteria; order Enterobacterales; family Enterobacteriaceae; genus Klebsiella; species Klebsiella sp. MISC125. Next base: position 5,675,586 of record NZ_CP180448.1, on the reverse strand, counting down.
ACAGCGCAAAATCGCGCCGGGGATGATTTTCGTTGTACCCAGGAAAATACTGTGAACAGAGTTATCCACAGGTTAATCTTTTGCCATTAGTCGGGAAAATACTTCGTTATATAAATAGTATCTTCTTATTTTGTTGAAATATAAGAATAAAATTTCATTTCAAAGTGTTAATTCGATCACTTGACGAACGACTGCACGTTGAAACGCAATGTGTTTTTATTTTTATTCACACCCTGTGAATGAATCAGGCATCTCGTGGTAACCCTTTCTCAACTACCCTGACCAGCCGTAGTTTCTTCGGCAACTGCACCTCAACCACGTTGCTATTTCGCTTCTCAATTTGCTGCGCAATCGCCCATTCAATGTGCTCATCGAGAAGTGGGTGCTCACCTCGGCGACTTTCCAGAGTCTTCAGATTGGCTTCATTCCAGGGGGCATTGCCTAATGCGACGGCGATATTACGCAGCCAGCGCAGATGACCAATACGCCGAATGGCCGATCCTTCCGTCACTTTCAAAAAATAAGGTTCACTCCAGGTGAATAGTTCCAGTAACGCCGGGGCATGCAACGCTTTACGCGGGCTGAAGTCTTCTTCATTGGTTAGCTGTGCGAAGCGATTCCACGGACAAATTAGCTGGCAGTCATCGCAGCCGTAGATGCGGTTTCCAATAAGTGGACGAAACTCTTCCGGGATTGCGCCTTCCAGTTCTATGGTCAGGTAGGAGATACAGCGGCGGGCATCCACGGTATAAGGCTCAACGATCGCACCGGTTGGGCAGATAGTCATACAGGCGACGCAGCGACCGCACTCTTCTTCGACGGGGCGATCGACAGGTAAAGGGAGGTCGACGAGCAGTTCGCCAAGGAAAAAGAACGAGCCGGCGTCGCGACTGAGGATAAGTGAGTGCTTACCTGTCCAGCCAAGTCCGGCTTTTTCAGCTAAAGGACGTTCAAGAATCGGCGCGGAATCGACAAACGGTCTAAAATTGAGCGAAGCACACTGTCCCTGAATCATCTCACCGAGTTTTTTAAGGCGGTTACGTAACAGCTTATGATAATCCCGCCCGAGGGCATAACGGCTAACGTAACCCAGGGAGGGATCTTTCAGGGTACGGGCGAAAGCGGCGTTAGCAGGCAGATAGTTCATCCGTACGCTAATCACGCGTAACGTACCGGGCTGGAGTTCATGAGGGCGCGCGCGCATCATGCCATGGCGCGCCATCCATTCCATTTCGCCATGGTATTGTTTATCCAGCCAGGCCTGCAGTTTAGGTTCGCTGGCGCTGAGATCGGTATCGGTGATGCCAACCTGCTGGAACCCTAATTCTTTGCCCCATTGTTTGATTTGTTGCGCTAACTGATTGAGATCGAGGGGCTGTGACATGATGGACCATCTGATGACGAAAAACGCTGACAGTATACCACACATCATCTGGCCTGCGGATGCGCTACGGCTGGCGGAAAAAGAAGCGGCAGATAGTTTAGGGCTCACGCTGTTTGAACTGATGCGTCGCGCGGGTGAAGCGGCTTTCCAACTCGCTCGTGCACAATATCCTGATAGTCAGCACTGGCTGATTCTTTGCGGTCACGGTAATAACGGCGGTGATGGCTATGTGGTGGCTCGCCTGGCGCAGGCGCAAGGGATTCAAGTAACGCTGCTGGCGCTGGAGAGCGAGAAACCGTTGCCGGAAGAGGCTAGCGCCGCGCGCGAAGAGTGGCTCAGTGCGGGCGGTATGATTCATGCCGCTAACATTCCCTGGCCGGAAAATATCACTTTAATTATTGATGCCCTGCTGGGTACCGGGTTGCATAGCGCTCCACGACAAGACATCGCGGAGATTATCGACCATACAAACGCACATTCGGCACCGGTTATGGCGCTGGATATCCCATCCGGGCTAAACGCGCAGACGGGCGCGACGCCGGGAGCCGTTATCAACGCTGCGCACACCATCATCTTTATCGCACTTAAACCTGGGTTGTTGACCGGTAAGGCCCGCGATGTTGTCGGCCGCTTGCATCACCACGCGCTCGGTCTGGAGGGTTGGTTAGCTGGTCAGGCTACCGTACTGCGCCGCTTTGATGCCTCGCAACTCGCCGACTGGCTACCGCCGCGACGCCCCACATCACATAAAGGCGATCACGGTAAGCTGGTGATTATCGGCGGTGAACCGGGTACTGCGGGGGCCATCCGTATGACCGGCGAGGCATCTCTGCGTGCGGGGGCGGGGTTAGTGCGAGTGTTAACTCACCAAGACAACATCGTCCCCATTCTAACCGCCAGACCAGAGTTGATGGTCCACGAGCTGACGGCTCAGTCGCTGGAAGAGAGCTTGCAATGGGCCGATGTGGTGGCGATTGGACCAGGGCTGGGCCAGAGCGAGTGGGGCAAAAAAGCGCTGCGCCAGACGGAGAATTTTCGTAAACCGATGGTCTGGGATGCGGATGCGCTGAACCTGCTGGCAATCAATCCCGATAAACGTCACAATCGCGTGCTAACGCCGCATCCCGGCGAAGCCGCCCGTTTGCTGAACACGAGTGTGGCAGAAATTGAAAGCGATCGCTTACATTCTGCACAACGTCTGGTAAAACGTTATGGTGGTGTCGTAGTGCTGAAAGGCGCGGGTACGATAGTCGCGAACGAATCAGGCGAGATGGGCATTATCGACGTGGGTAATGCCGGCATGGCCAGCGGTGGAATGGGCGATGTGCTGACCGGTATTATTGCCGCATTGTTAGGCCAGCGCCTGACGCCGTATGATGCCGCCTGCGCTGGATGCGTTGCTCATGGCGAAGCCGCCGATCGTCTGGCCGCCAGAAATGGCACTCGCGGAATGCTGGCGACCGATCTTTTTTCCACGCTCAGGCGTGTTGTTAACCCGGATGTGATTGACGTAGACCATGATTAACCGAGTGATTTCTTTACCCGACGAGCAGGCGACTTTAAACCTTGGCGACCGCATAGCGCAGGCGTGTACTGGCGCCACGGTTATCTATTTGTATGGCGATTTAGGTGCGGGTAAAACCACCTTTAGCCGCGGCTTTCTTCATGCGCTTGGCCATCGTGGTAATGTCAAAAGCCCAACCTATACGCTGGTCGAACCCTATAGTCTCGATAATCTGATGGTCTATCACTTTGACCTGTATCGCCTTGCGGATCCTGAGGAGCTCGAATTTATGGGGATTCGCGATTATTTTACCGATGATGCCATCTGCCTGGTGGAATGGCCGCAACAAGGCACAGGTGTACTGCCTGACCCGGATGTTGAAATTCACCTTGAATACCAGGCTCAAGGGCGGGAGGCGCGCGTAACGGCGGTCTCCACATTGGGTGAGTCTCTATTGGCGCGTTTGGCTAATTAGCCTGAAGGACGACGGGATGATGTATCGCATAACCAGTTGGCTGGCCGCTGCACTGATGCTGTTTAGCATTCAGGCCACCGCGGCAAGTTTATCCGACATCCAGGTCTCAAATGGAGATCAGCAGGCCCGCATTACCATTAGTTTTATCGGCGATCCTGAATATTCGTTTAGCCCACAGGGCAAGCGAACCGTGGCGCTGGATATAAAACAGACTGGCGTGCTCCAGGGGCTACCGCTGCAGTTTAGCGGCAATAATCTGGTGAAAAGTATCCGTTCCGGGTCGCCGCAGGACGCGCAGTCGCTGCGTCTGCTGGTGGATCTGACCGCCGATGGGAAAACTCGTGCGGTGAAGCAACAGAATGGTTCTAACTATACCGTGGTGTTTACCATCAATGCTGATGCGCCTCCACCACCACCTCCGCCGCCAGTGGTAGTGAAACAGGTTGAGAAACCCATTGTGCAACCTTCTCGTCCGAGTGAACCGGCGCGTAATCCGTTTAAAGCCGATAACGATCGGCTGACTGCGGTGACCAGCACAAGCACAAGTACCATCACGCGTCCCGCGACTCGCACCGTATCGACCGACGATAAAGTGATTATCGCTATAGATGCCGGTCACGGCGGTCAGGACCCGGGAGCAATTGGTCCGAATGGCACAAAAGAGAAGAATGTGACCATTGCTATCGCCCGTAAGCTTCGCACGTTGCTGAATGCCGATCCGCAGTTCAAGCCGGTACTGACGCGCGATGGCGATTATTTCATTTCCGTTATGGGACGTTCAGACGTAGCGCGTAAGCAAAATGCTAACTTCCTCGTATCGATTCATGCTGACGCTGCGCCAAACCGTGATGCAACCGGGGCCTCGGTTTGGGTGCTTTCCAACCGTCGTGCCAACAGTGAAATGGCCGGCTGGCTCGAACAGCATGAGAAACAGTCTGAGTTGCTGGGCGGCGCGGGCGATGTGCTGGCGAATAGTCAGTCGGACCCTTACCTGAGCCAGGCGGTGCTGGATTTACAGTTCGGCCATTCTCAGCGCGTCGGGTATGATGTGGCGACTAATGTGTTGAGCCAGCTACAGCGAATCGGCGACTTGCATAAACGTCGCCCTGAGCATGCCAGCCTGGGCGTTCTGCGCTCGCCGGATATCCCGTCAATCCTTGTCGAAACCGGGTTTATCAGCAATACCGGCGAAGAGAGATTGCTGGGTAGTGATGCTTTTCAACAGCAGGTCGCCGAGGCGATTTATAATGGTCTGCGTAACTACTTTATGCAGCATCCGCTGCAATCAGCGCCGCGCGGGACGGCGGCGCAGACTGCCAGCGCGGGGTCATCAGACGGAACGTTGTTAAATTAAGGAGACGGCTATGCCGATTCAGGTTCTACCGCCGCAGCTCGCCAACCAGATTGCCGCTGGTGAAGTGGTGGAACGTCCGGCGTCTGTCGTCAAAGAGTTAGTTGAAAATAGCCTCGATGCAGGGGCTACGCGTATTGATATTGATATTGAGCGCGGCGGTGCGAAGTTGATCCGCATCCGCGACAACGGCTGCGGGATTAAAAAAGACGAACTGGCGTTGGCGCTGGCGCGTCATGCCACCAGTAAAATCGCCTCGCTTGATGATCTGGAAGCGATAATCAGCCTCGGATTTCGTGGTGAAGCCTTAGCCAGTATCAGTTCTGTCGCCCGCCTGACGCTAACCTCGCGTACTGAGGAGCAGCAAGAAGCCTGGCAGGCCTACGCAGAAGGGCGCGATCAGGACGTTACCGTCAAACCGGCGGCGCACCCGGTGGGAACAACGCTGGAAGTACTGGATCTGTTTTATAACACCCCCGCTCGCCGCAAATTCATGCGTACCGAAAAAACCGAGTTTAATCATATCGACGAGATCGTGCGGCGCATCGCGCTGGCGCGTTTCGACGTCACGATTAACCTCAGCCACAACGGTAAAGCGGTGCGCCAGTATCGCGCCGTGTCACAGGATGGTCAGCGTGAACGGCGGTTGGGGGCGATTTGCGGTACGCCGTTTCTTGAACATGCCCTGGCTATCGAGTGGCAGCACGGCGATCTTACCCTTAGCGGCTGGGTGGCCGATCCTCTGCATACGAATCCGGCGCTGGCAGAAATTCAGTATTGCTACGTCAACGGACGGATGATGCGTGACCGCCTGATTAATCATGCAATTCGTCAGGCTTGTGAAGATAAGCTGGGGGCCAATCAGCAGCCCGCTTTTGTGCTTTACCTGGAAATCGATCCGCACCAGGTGGATGTGAATGTTCATCCGGCCAAGCATGAAGTTCGTTTTCATCAGTCGCGACTGGTTCATGATTTTATTTATCAAGGCGTGCTGAGCGTGCTTCAGCAGCAGTTGAGTGCGCCATTGGCAGAAGAGGGCGATGAACCTGCACCTCGCCAGGTTCCGGAGAACCGCATTGCGGCAGGCGGCAACCATTTCGCCCAGCCGGCGGTTGCGCGTGAAGCGGCGCCTCCCCGATATCATGATGAGACTGCCGTGCCGCGCTTTAATGCGGGAGGCTCGCGAGAATCCACCGCTTCGGGTTCCGCTAGTGGAGCAAGTTGGCCCCATGCGCAGCCAGGCTATCAAAAACAGCAGGGTGCGCTGTATCGCCAACTGCTGGATACTCCGGTCCCGGAGCGAAAGCCAGTATCACCCACACCAGTGACAGAAGGATTGGCTGGACACAGTCAAAGCTTTGGTCGCGTGTTGACGATTGTTGATGGCGACTGCGCGCTGCTAGAGCGCGATGGCAAGTTAGCGTTATTGGCTTTGCCGGTCGCAGAACGTTGGCTGCGTCAGGCGCAACTGACGCCCGGCGTAGAAGCGGTTTGCGCCCAGCCGCTGCTTATCCCGCTGCGGCTAAAAGTGTCTGAAGGGGAAAAAGTCTCGCTGGATAACGCGCAATCGGCGCTGACGCAGGTCGGTATTGAGCTGCAATCTGATGCGCAGCACGTGACGATTCGGGCGGTGCCTTTACCCTTAAGACAACAAAATTTACAAATCTTGATTCCTGAACTGATAGGCTACCTGGCGCAGCAAAAAACATTCGACGTCAACAATATTGCCCAGTGGATAGCGCGCAATCTGGCGAGTGAGCACGGGCAGTGGAATATGGCGCAGGCGATTGCTGTCCTGGCGGATATAGAACGTTTGTGCCCGCAGCTGGTTAAAGCGCCGCCGGGTGGTCTGTTACAACCTGTTGATTTACATTCGGCGATGAATGCCCTGAAAGATGAGTGATGTAACCGAGGCGAGCCTGCCTAAGGCAATATTTTTAATGGGCCCGACGGCCTCCGGTAAAACCGCGTTAGCTATCGCTTTACGTAAAGTTTTGCCCGTAGAGTTGATTAGCGTTGATTCAGCCCTCATCTATCGAGGAATGGATATCGGTACGGCTAAGCCGGATGCGCAAGAGCTAAGCGCTGCGCCGCATCGACTGCTGGATATTCTTGATCCGGCTGAAGCTTATTCTGCGGCAGATTTTCGTCGCGATGCGTTGGCAGAGATGGCTGATATTGTCGCTGCCGGGCGTATTCCGCTGCTGGTCGGCGGAACAATGTTGTATTTCAAAGCGTTGTTGGAAGGATTATCGCCGTTACCTTCGGCGGATCCTGCAGTCAGAGCCAGAATTGAGCAACAAGCCGCAGAGCAAGGGTGGAACGCGTTACACCAGCAATTACAGGAGATTGATCCGGTTGCCGCGGCGCGTATTCATCCAAATGATCCGCAAAGACTTTCCCGAGCACTGGAAGTTTTTTTCATTTCGGGTAAAACTTTAACGGAACTGACGCAAACGTCAGGTGACGCTCTGCCGTATAAGGTGCATCAGTTCGCCATCGCCCCGGCGAGCCGTGAACTGCTCCATCAACGCATAGAACAGCGTTTTCATCAGATGTTGGCTTCGGGTTTTGAAGCAGAAGTACGGGCGCTATTTGCCCGGGGAGATTTGCATACGGATATGCCTTCCATTCGTTGTGTCGGATATCGCCAGATGTGGTCGTACCTTAATGGCGAGATCCCGTATGATGAGATGGTTTATCGAGGTGTTTGCGCCACGAGACAGTTAGCTAAACGTCAGGTCACCTGGCTGCGCGGTTGGGAAGGTGTCCACTGGTTAGATAGTGAACAACCTGAACAGGCGTTCAACAAAGTATTACAGGTAGTTGGTGCTAGCCTGGACTGAACGTGTACAATTGAACGGTTATCGTGCGTAATTTTTTTAAGAATCGTAAGGTTCTGAGTACAAAACAAGCATACATATAAGGAAAAGAGAGAATGGCTAAGGGGCAATCTTTACAAGATCCGTTCCTGAACGCTTTGCGTCGGGAACGCGTTCCGGTTTCTATTTATTTGGTGAATGGTATTAAGCTGCAAGGGCAAATTGAGTCTTTCGATCAGTTCGTGATCCTGTTGAAAAACACGGTCAGCCAGATGGTCTATAAGCACGCAATTTCTACAGTTGTCCCGTCTCGCCCGGTGTCTCACCACAGCAATAATGCTGGCGGCGGCACAAGTAACTATCACCACGGTGGTAGCGCGCAAGGCTCTTCTGCGTCGCAGCAAGACAGCGAAGACGCCGAATAAGGCTGATGCTGTTTTTCCACGTCGGGGAGCCAGGTTTTCTGCGTTCCCCGCTGGTATTTTATAAGGGGTTTACGCTTGTTTGACCGTTATGATGCCGGTGAGCAGGCGGTACTGGTACACATCTATTTTTCGCAAGACAAAGATATGGAAGACCTCCAGGAGTTTGAAACTCTGGCCTCTTCCGCCGGTGTCGAAGCAATGCAGGTGATTACCGGTAGCCGTAAAGCACCGCACCCGAAGTATTTTGTTGGTGAAGGTAAAGCAGTCGAAATTGCGGAAGCCGTAAAAGCGACCGGTGCATTGGTCGTGCTCTTCGATCATGCCCTGAGTCCGGCACAGGAACGAAACCTTGAACGCTTATGCGAATGTCGGGTTATCGATCGTACCGGACTGATTTTAGATATTTTTGCCCAGCGAGCGCGCACCCACGAGGGGAAGCTGCAGGTCGAGCTGGCACAGTTGCGGCATATGGCGACTCGCCTTGTCCGTGGCTGGACCCACCTTGAAAGGCAGAAGGGCGGGATTGGTTTACGTGGCCCGGGTGAAACCCAGCTCGAAACCGACCGCCGATTGCTGCGTAACCGTATTATGCAGATCCTGTCGCGACTGGAAAAAGTTGAAAAACAACGCGAGCAAGGACGGCGGTCACGCGCCAAAGCCGATATTCCTACCGTGTCGCTGGTAGGTTATACCAACGCCGGTAAATCAACGCTGTTTAACCAGATAACCGAAGCCGAGGTCTATGCCGCGAACCAACTGTTCGCTACCCTGGACCCGACGCTACGCCGCATTGATGTCACTGATGTTGGCGAAACCGTACTGGCGGACACCGTTGGCTTTATTCGTCATCTGCCACATGATTTGGTCGCGGCGTTTAAAGCAACTCTGCAGGAGACACGTCAGGCGACGCTGCTGCTGCACGTCATTGACGCGGCCGATGTCCGCGTGCAGGAAAATATTGATGCAGTGAATACGGTCCTCGCCGAAATCGAGGCCGATGAGATCCCGGTGCTGCTGATTATGAACAAAATCGATATGTTGGACGATTTTGAGCCGCGTATTGACCGGGATGAAGAGAATAAACCGATCCGGGTCTGGCTCTCCGCCCAGACCGGGGTTGGCGTACCACTCCTTTTTCAGGCTTTAACGGAACGGCTTTCCGGTGAAGTAGCTCAGCACACGCTGCGTTTACCACCGCAGGAAGGTCGACTAAGAAGCCGGTTTTATCAGCTTCAGGCGATAGAAAAAGAGTGGATGGAGGATGACGGTAGCGTTGGTCTGCAGGTACGCATGCCGATCGTTGACTGGCGTCGCCTTTGTAAACAAGAGCCAGCGCTGGTTGAATACGTGATTTGACCTTGCAGCTTGCCTGAAGATATTAACCCCTGTGGGGATATCAAAAACAAATATGGAGCATATACATGGCGTGGAATCAGCCCGGTAATAACGGACAGGACCGCGACCCGTGGGGAAGCAGCAATAACCAAGGCGGCAACTCTGGGGGAAATGGCAACAAAGGTGGTCGCGAGCAGGGACCTCCCGATCTGGATGATATCTTCCGTAAGCTAAGTAAAAAACTCGGCGGTCTGGGTGGCGGAAAAGGTGGACTGGGGGGCGGTAGCGGCTCTCAGGGGCCTCGTGGCCCAATGGGCGGACGTGTCGTCGGCATCGTTGCCGCCGCTGCGGTGATTATCTGGGCAGCCAGCGGTTTCTATACCATTAAGGAAGCTGAACGTGGTGTGGTCACACGCTTTGGTAAATTCAGCCATCTGGTTGAGCCTGGCCTTAACTGGAAACCCACTTTCGTTGATAACGTTCAGGCGGTTAACGTTGAATCAGTACGTGAACTGGCGGCTTCTGGCGTCATGTTGACCTCTGACGAAAACGTGGTGCGCGTCGAGATGAACGTGCAGTATCGCGTGACCGATCCGGAACGTTACCTGTTTAGCGTTACCAGCGCAGATGATAGCCTGCGTCAGGCCACCGACAGCGCTCTGCGTGGTGTTATCGGTAAATACACCATGGATCGTATCCTGACTGAAGGCCGTACCGTGATTCGTAGCGATACCCAGCGCGAACTGGAAGAGACGATTCGTCCGTACAACATGGGGATTACTCTGCTGGACGTTAACTTCCAGACAGCGCGTCCGCCAGAAGAAGTGAAAGCCGCGTTTGACGATGCGATTGCCGCGCGTGAAAACGAACAACAGTACATTCGTGAAGCTGAAGCATACACCAACGAAGTTCAGCCGCGAGCGAATGGTCAGGCACAGCGTATCCTTGAAGAAGCGCGTGCGTATAAAACTCAGACCGTTCTCGAAGCCCAGGGTGAGGTTGCTCGCTTTGCGAAGATCCTGCCTGAATATAAAGCAGCTCCGGAAATTACCCGTGAGCGTCTGTATATCGAAACCATGGAAAAAGTACTGAGCCATACTCGCAAAGTGCTGGTTAACGATAAGGGGAGCAACCTGATGGTTCTGCCTCTGGATCAGATGCTGAAAGGTGCTGGCGCACCAGCGGCAAAGAGTGATAGCAGTGGCGCAAGCGATCTGCTGCGTCTGCCGCCTGCATCCAGCTCAAGCAGCGCCAGTAACGCTCAGACCTCTACGGGAGGCAACATTATGGACCAACGCCGCGCCAACGCGCAGCGTAACGACTACCAGCGTCAGGGGGAATAACGATGCGTAAATCTGTTATCGCGATAATTGTCATCGTGCTGGTGGTGCTCTACATGTCCGTCTTTGTTGTTAAAGAAGGCGAGCGCGGTATTAGCCTGCGCTTTGGTAAAGTTCTGCGCGACGATGAAAACAAACCACTGGTCTATGAGCCGGGCCTGCACTTTAAGATCCCGTTCATTGAATCAGTGAAAATGCTGGATGCGCGTATCCAGACCATGGATAACCAGGCCGATCGCTTTGTGACCAAAGAGAAGAAAGACCTGATCGTTGATTCGTACATCAAGTGGCGTATCAGCGACTTCAGTCGTTACTATCTGGCAACTGGCGGCGGCGACGTCTCCCAGGCTGAGGTTCTGCTGAAGCGTAAATTCTCTGACCGTCTGCGTTCTGAAATTGGGCGTCTGGATGTGAAAGACATCGTAACGGACTCACGTGGTCGTTTGACTCTGGAAGTGCGTGATGCGCTGAACTCTGGTTCTGCAGGCACAGAAGATGAAGTCAGCACCCCGGCTGCTGATGATGCGATTGCCAAAGCGGCAGAGCGTGTTGAAGCAGAAACTAACGGTAAGGTGAAGGTGATCAACCCGAATAGTATGGCGGCACTGGGTATTGAAGTTGTCGACGTACGAATCAAACAGATCAACCTTCCTGCTGAAGTTTCTGAAGCGATCTATAACCGTATGCGCGCTGAGCGTGAAGCAGTAGCTCGTCGTCACCGTTCGCAGGGTCAGGAAGAAGCTGAAAAACTGCGTGCGACTGCGGACTATGAAGTCACCAAAACGTTGGCAGAATCTGAGCGCCAGGGACGTATCATGCGTGGTGAGGGTGATGCTGAAGCAGCGAAGCTGTTTGCTGATGCATTCAGCCAGGATCCGGGTTTCTATGCCTTTATCCGTAGCCTGCGTGCTTACGAGAATAGCTTCCAGAGCAATCAGGATGTGATGGTTCTCAGCCCGGATAGTGATTTCTTCCGCTATATGAAATCACCTGCGGCGACCACCCACTGATAAGTGATTCTGTAAGCAAAAAGGCGCCTGTTAAGGCGCCTTTTTTACAACTGAGCGTGAATTTAGTTGCCCAGCAGTTTATTCAGCAGGCCACCGATCACAGGTACGCTTGCCAGAGTGCTTTCAATCGTTCCACCGATAGTTGAACCAATCGTATTACCGATCGTTTCGCCCAGGCCCGGCGCGATGGTTGCAAGGTTTACCGTGCCCAGAATAGGTAAATCAATGCTCAGATTACTGCCGAGCGACCATACTGCAGCACCTGTTTTACTCCCCAGTGATGCCAGTCCATCTTGTAGCCAGCCTGCGCCGCTTACCGCGTCGATTTCGATTGCAGTTAATTCTCTCATAATAATCATCCTAATTATTTTATGCTCGTATCCAAAGTTGATACGCACGGGCATACTTGCAATTTTAAAAATAACCTGCAATACAATGGGTTATGAATTTTGTTTCATAAAATAAGTTCATAATAAAGAGGAAATACCGGACAATATGAAGTGAGAGTAAACACAACATTGATAAACCACTGGTACTACACAGCGCGATATTTATATAAAGGTGAATAATGAACTCAACAATCTGGTTGGCACTGGCGCTGGTTTTAGTACTTGAAGGACTCGGGCCATTACTTTACCCACGGGCATGGCGGCGAATGGTCGCCACGATGAGTCAGTTGCCGGATAATTTATTGCGCCGTTTTGGTGGGGGTCTTGTGGTTGCCGGTATCGTGATCTACTACATGTTGAGGAAAACGATTGGCTGATTAACAAGTAGCCTAATTTACCGTATCTTGAGTGCAAAAAGTGCTGTAACTCTGAAAAAGCGATGGTAGAATCCATTTTTAAGCAAACGGTGATTTTGAAAAATGGGTAACAACGTCGTCGTACTGGGCACCCAATGGGGTGACGAAGGTAAAGGGAAGATCGTCGATCTCCTGACTGAACGGGCTAAATATGTTGTGCGCTACCAGGGTGGTCACAACGCAGGCCATACTCTCGTAATCAACGGTGAAAAAACCGTCCTCCATCTCATTCCATCAGGTATTCTTCGCGAGAATGTTACCAGCATCATCGGTAACGGTGTCGTGCTGTCTCCTGCTGCGCTGATGAAAGAGATGAAAGGACTGGAAGACCGTGGTATCCCTGTCCGTGAGCGTCTGCTGCTGTCTGAAGCCTGTCCGCTTATCCTCGATTATCACGTTGCGCTGGATGTTGCGCGTGAGAAAGCTCGTGGCGCGAAAGCTATCGGTACTACCGGTCGCGGTATCGGCCCGGCTTATGAAGATAAAGTCGCTCGCCGCGGTCTGCGCGTTGGTGACCTGTTTGATAAAGCAACCTTCGCTGACAAACTGAAAGAAGTGATGGAATATCACAACTTCCAGTTGGTGAATTTCTACAAAGTTGAAGCGGTTGACTACCAGAAAGTCCTGGATGATGTAATGGCGATTGCCGACATCCTGACAGCCATGGTTGTTGATGTCTCCGATCTTTTGGATCAGGCGCGTCAACGTGGCGACTTTGTGATGTTCGAAGGTGCGCAGGGTACGCTGCTGGATATTGACCACGGTACCTACCCGTACGTAACCTCTTCCAACACCACCGCAGGTGGCGTGGCCACCGGTTCCGGCCTGGGCCCACGTTATGTTGATTACGTTCTGGGTATCATCAAAGCCTATTCTACTCGTGTAGGCGCGGGTCCATTCCCGACTGAACTGTTTGATGACATCGGCGAGTTCCTGTGCAAACAGGGTAACGAGTTCGGCGCTACTACCGGCCGTCGTCGTCGTACCGGTTGGCTTGACGCCGTTGCGGTGCGCCGTGCGGTGCAGATTAACTCCCTGTCTGGCTTCTGCCTGACTAAACTGGACGTCCTGGACGGCCTGAAAGAAGTTAAAATCTGCGTAGCTTACCGTATGCCGGATGGCCGTGAAGTGACCACCACTCCGCTGGCTGCTGACAACTGGGAAGGTATTGAACCGATTTATGAAACAATGCCAGGTTGGTCTGAAACCACCTTCGGCGTGAAAGAGCGCAGCGGCCTGCCGCAGGCAGCGCTGAACTATATCGCGCGCATTGAAGAACTCACCGGCGTACCGGTTGATATCATCTCTACCGGTCCTGACCGTACCGAGACGATGATTCTGCGCGACCCGTTCGACGCATAATTATCCCCAGGGGCGCCGTTCAGGCGCCTCTTGTTTTTGCTGTTCGCCCGCCCCATTTAAATAAATTAGCGGCCTGAGCGCTGGCTGGTTTATCATCAATAGTAATTACGTCTATCGACATACCCTGTTTTTCTTTTCCCTGAGGTTGATTGTGCAGTTAACGAGTTTCACTGATTACGGATTACGTGCGCTGATATATATGGCGTCGTTGCCGGATGGAAGGATGACCAGTATCTCCGAAGTCACGGAGGTTTACGGTGTCTCTCGTAATCATATGGTAAAAATAATCAATCAGTTAAGTCGTGTCGGCTACGTCACGGCAGTACGGGGAAAGAACGGCGGAATTCGCCTTGGCAAACCGGCAAACACGATTCGAGTCGGCGATGTTGTCCGCGATTTGGAGCCGTTATCGTTGGTCAATTGCAGCAGCGAATTTTGCCATATTACGCCCGCCTGCCGCCTGAAGCAGGCGCTTGCAGAAGCCACACAAAGTTTTCTTAAGGAACTAGATAACTACACGTTGGCCGATTTGGTTGAAAAGAATCAACCACTTTATAAATTATTACTGGTGGAGTGACGTAAACTTCACTGGAGATGACAACGGAGGAACCGACATGTCACAAGATCCTTTCCTGGACCGCGAAACTGAAAAGTACGCCAATCCAATCCCAAGCCGGGAATTCATCCTCGATCATTTAGCAAAACGCGAAAAACCGGCCAGCCGTGATGAGCTGGCAATAGAGCTGAATATCGAAGGCGAAGAACAACAAGAAGCATTGCGCCGTCGACTGCGCGCAATGGAACGTGATGGTCAACTGGTCTTCACTCGTCGCCAGTGCTATGCGCTGCCTGAGCGTCTCGATCTGCTGAAAGGCATCGTTATCGGTCATCGCGATGGCTATGGCTTCCTGCGCGTCGAAGGCCGTAAAGATGATCTTTATTTATCATCTGAACAGATGAAAACCTGTATTCATGGCGATCAGGTGCTGGCACAGCCTCTGGGTGCGGACCGTAAAGGCCGCCGGGAGGCTCGTATCGTTCGTGTCCTGGTACCAAAAACCGGGCAGATCGTCGGCCGCTACTTTACCGAGGCGGGTGTGGGCTTTGTTGTTCCCGATGACAGCCGCCTAAGCTTCGACATCCTGATTCCGCCGGAAGCAGTGATGGGTGCGCGCATGGGGTTTGTGGTCGTGGTTGAGCTCACCCAGCGCCCGACCCGCCGCACCAAAGCGGTGGGTAAAATCGTCGAAGTGCTGGGCGATAACATGGGAACCGGAATGGCGGTCGATATGGCCCTGCGTACCCATGAAATCCCCCATGTCTGGCCGCCGGAGGTGGAAAAACAGGTTTCAAGTCTGAAAGAACAGGTGCCGGAAGAGGCGAAGGCTGGACGTGTTGATTTACGTAATCTGCCGCTGGTCACCATTGATGGCGAAGATGCTCGCGACTTTGATGACGCCGTATACTGTGAGAAGAAACGCGGCGGCGGCTGGCGTCTGTGGGTGGCCATTGCCGATGTGAGCTACTACGTGCGTCCCGGCACGCCGCTGGATGGTGAAGCACGCAGCCGTGGTACCTCGGTCTACTTCCCATCTCAGGTCGTCCCGATGCTGCCGGAAGTGCTTTCCAACGGTCTGTGCTCGCTGAATCCTCAGGTCGACAGGCTCTGTATGGTTTGCGAGATGACGATTTCATCAAAAGGCCGTCTGACCGGCTTCAAATTCTACGAAGCGGTGATGAGTTCCCATGCTCGTCTGACCTACACCAAAGTCTGGCATATGCTGCAGGGCGATCAGGACCTGCGTGAGCAGTATGCGCCGCTGGTTAAGCATATTGAAGAGCTCCATAACCTCTACAAAGTGCTGGATGTTGCTCGTGAAGAGCGCGGCGGCATCTCATTTGAGAGTGAAGAAGCTAAATTCATCTTCAATGCTGAACGCCGCATTGAGCGCATCGAGCAAACTCAGCGTAACGACGCACATAAGCTGATTGAAGAGTGCATGATTCTGGCGAACATTTCCGCTGCGCGCTTTGTGGAGAAAGCTGAAGAACCGGCGCTGTTCCGTATTCACGATAAGCCGAGCACGGAGGCGATCACCGCATTCCGTTCAGTTCTTGCTGAGCTTGGACTTGAACTGCCTGGCGGTAATAAGCCGGAGCCGCGTGATTATGCCGAACTGCTGACGTCGATCGCCGATCGACCAGATGCAGAAATGCTGCAAACCATGCTGCTGCGGTCGATGAAACAGGCGGTGTACGACCCGGAAAATCGCGGTCACTTTGGCCTTGCGCTGCAATCTTACGCTCACTTCACTTCGCCGATTCGTCGTTATCCGGATCTCTCTCTGCATCGCGCTATCAAGTATCTGCTGGCGAAAGAGCAGGGGCATAAAGGCAATAGCACTGAGACCGGTGGCTGGCACTACAGCATGGAAGAGATGCTGCAACTGGGAGCTCACTGTTCGATGACGGAGCGCCGTGCTGACGAAGCTACCCGCGATGTGTCGGACTGGTTGAAGTGTGATTTCATGTTGGATCAGGTGGGTAACGTCTTCAAAGGCGTGATCGCCAGCGTGACCGGTTTTGGTTTCTTCGTGCGTCTGGATGAGCTGTTTATTGATGGTCTGGTGCACGTCTCTTCGCTCGATAATGACTACTATCGTTTCGACCAGGTGGGTCAGCGGCTGATCGGCGAGTCCGGCGGCCAAACCTACCGTCTGGGCGATCGCGTAGAAGTGCGCGTTGAAGCAGTCAACATGGACGAGCGCAAGATTGATTTCTCGCTTATCTCCAGCGAGCGCGCTCCGCGCAACGTGGGTAAAACCGAGCGAGAGAAGGCGAAAAAGGGTTCCGCTGGCAAATCCTCCGGGCGTCGCCGTCAGGCAGGAAAGCAAGTGAACTTTGAGCCAGATAGCGCATTCCGCAAAGAGAAAGGCAAATCTCAACCGAAGGCTGCTCAGCCAAAAGGCGAGAAAAAAGCGAAGAAACCGTCGGTGAAAACCCAAAAGATCGCTGCGGCGACCAAAGCCAAGCGCGCGGCGAAAAAGAAAATCGCTGAGTGATTGGATTCCCTTCATCCTGATTCCGTCTAATGTAGCGGAGAACGTCTGGGTGAAGGGAACGGCTAACAGAACCTAAAACGAGTACATAAATGAGTGAAATGATTTACGGCATCCACGCGGTGCAGGCACTGCTGGAACGCGCTCCTGAGCGTTTTCAGGAAGTCTTTATTCTGAAAGGCCGTGAGGATAAGCGCTTGCTGCCGCTGATCCATGCCCTGGAGGCTCAGGGAGTGGTGATTCAGGTTGCCAACCGCCAGTATCTTGATGAGAAAAGCGAAGGTGCTGTTCATCAGGGGATTATTGCTCGCGTGAAGCCTGGGCGCCAGTATCAGGAGAACGATCTGCCGGATCTGATCGCTTCTCTCGATCAACCGTTCCTTTTGATCCTCGACGGTGTGACCGATCCACATAACCTCGGCGCCTGCTTACGTAGTGCCGATGCCGCTGGCGTGCACGCGGTGATTGTGCCGAGAGATCGCTCCGCGCAGCTCAATGCGACGGCGAAAAAAGTCGCCTGCGGGGCGGCAGAAAACGTTCCGCTTATCCGCGTGACTAACCTCGCGCGTACCATGCGACTGCTGCAGGAAGAGAACGTCTGGATCGTGGGTACCGCTGGCGAAGCCGACCACACTCTGTTCCAGAGCAAGATGACCGGTCCGATGGCGCTGGTGATGGGCGCGGAAGGCGAAGGTATGCGCCGTCTGACCCGCGAACACTGCGATGAGTTAATCAGTATTCCGATGGCCGGCAGCGTTTCGTCGCTGAACGTGTCTGTCGCGACCGGGATTTGTCTGTTTGAAGCGGTGCGCCAGCGCAGTTAAGCGCCGTAGCCATAAGCTAAATACCAGAACCATCCTTCGGGATGGTTTTTTGTGACTCCTTTCGCGAGCGGGTTTGCCCAGCGTGACCATACTTAATGGCAACGCCATTGAAGGAGGGAAACACAATGCACTGGCAAACTCACACCGTATTCAATCAGCCCACCCCACTTTGTAACAGCAACTTATTCCTGTCAGATACCGCTTTGCGTGAAGCGGTGGTGCGCGAAGGCGCTGGCTGGGACGGTGACCTGCTGGCGAGTATCGGTCAGCAGCTGGGAACCGCAGAATCTTTGGAGCTTGGTCGTCTGGCAAACAGCAATCCGCCGGAGCTTTTGCGTTACGACGCAACAGGCTCACGCCTTGATGATGTGCGCTTCCATCCCGCATGGCATCTGCTGATGCAGGGGTTGTGTGCTAACCAGGTCCATAATCTTGCCTGGCAGAAAGAGGCTCGTGATGGTTCCTTCGTTGCCCGCGCTGCTCGCTTTATCCTGCATGCGCAGGTGGAAGCAGGAACCCTATGCCCCATCACCATGACCTTCGCCGCCACTCCGCTATTGCAGCGTTCGCTGCCGACACTATTTAGCGACTGGTTATCGCCATTATTGAGCGATCGTTACGATCCGCATCTTGTGCCGGGTAACCAGAAACGCGGGCTGCTTATTGGGATGGGAATGACCGAAAAGCAGGGTGGGTCTGATGTATTGAGCAATGCCACCCGGGCAGAAAAAACGGCCGGAGGCTTTTATCATCTGGTTGGGCACAAATGGTTTTTCTCAGTACCGCAAAGCGATGCCCATCTGATATTAGCTCAGGCACCCGCGGGTCTTTCCTGTTTTTTTGTCCCGCGTCTGTTACCTGACGGACAACGTAACGGTATTCGTCTGGAAAGACTGAAAGACAAATTAGGTAACCGTGCGAATGCCAGTAGCGAAGTCGAGTTTTTTGATGCCTGCGGTTGGCTGGTTGGGGAAGAGGGGGATGGCGTCCGGCAAATCCTCAAAATGGGCGGTATGACCCGCTTCGATTGCGCGTTGGGCAGTCACGCGTTGATGCGCCGGGCCTATTCAGTGGCGCTGTACCATGCGCTGCAACGTCAGGCATTTGGAAAAAATCTGGTCGACCAGCCAATGATGCGCCAGGTTCTGGGGCAAATGGCATTGCGGCTTGAGGGGCAAACCGCCTTTTTGTTCCGCCTCGCGCGCGCGTGGGATAAGCGTGATGATGTGCAGGAAGCGCTATGGGCAAGGTTGTTCACTCCTGCAGCGAAGTTTGCTATCTGCAAATCCGGGATTCCGTTTGTCGCGGAGGCGATGGAGGTCTTGGGTGGTGCTGGTTACTGTGAAGAGAGTGAACTACCGCGCTTATATCGCGAAATGCCGGTCAATAGCATCTGGGAAGGCTCTGGCAATATCATGTGTCTGGACGTGATACGCGTTCTGACGAAGCAACCGGCGGCGCTGGAACTTCTGGCGGCGGAATGTGCGGAAGTGAAAGGGCAAAATCGTCATTTCGATCGCTCATGGCGGCAATTGCAACAGTGGTTACGGCGACCAGCGGAAGGGCAGGCCAGGGAGATAACCCAACTGGTCTATATGTTAGGCGTGGGCGCGCAGGTATTGCGCTATGCTTCACCACCGACGGCTGAAGCCTGGTGTCGTATGATGCTCGACGCGCGCGGCGGCTTGTTGCTTAGCGAGCCGATGCTAAGCGAAGTATTGAGCCGGGCGACCGGCGGTGCCTTCTAGGGATGGAGCAGGGCGGTAAATTGCTCGTCGCTGCCCTGAAACACATTCAAATCCACAAAGGCGTCTATTCCAGCAAGGCGACCACGATTAGCGAACTGCCAGAAGACCCATTGGCGCGAACTTTCCAGCCTGGGCTGGCGCCAGATATCACGGATCCACAACGGATTATCGTTAAATTCATTCTGTAGGTGGTCGTCATAAAATTCGCGGGTGGCATAAAGAATGACTTTTTGCTGATAAACCGTCTCCAGCATGGCGGTCATGGCCCGCACTTCAGCAACGATTTGTTGGTGGCTCTGAGGCATACAGTTACCTCCGTATTCCAGATCCAGCACCGGCGGCAGCGCGTGAGGGCTGACGGGCACAGTGGCGATAAAGTTGCCCGCCTGCGCAATACCGGATTTACAAAAAGTAAAAAAATGGTAGGCGCCGGTGATGATTCCCTGCTTCCGGGCATTACGCCAGTTGGCATCAAAAGCGCTATCTTTAAAGCTCTCGCCTTCCGTTGCTTTGATAAAGGCGAATTGAATGTTTTGTTGTTTGAGCTGCGCCCAGTCAATGGATTGCTGGTGGTGGGAAACATCAATTCCCTGGATTGGGAACGTTTGACGAGAAGGGTAATTAAAGCGGAGCCAGCCTTCATAGAAGGCAATTCTGGTCAGTCCGGCGAATAGCGCTAACGCCAGCAGCAACCAAATGATCTTTCGTCCCTGGGTAAACATGACTTCCTGCCATGAGAAATGAAACACGAACGCATGCTAGCACATTCAGGCATAAAGAATGGCCTGCACCCGCCAGTTATCCGGCTGTTGCTCTTCATACATCTGGACGATGCGATACCAGGATGCACCTTGCTCATCGGCCTGTACGGCGATGGCATGCTCAACATCCTGCTGGCTACCGGAGATGTTGTTAACGCAAATCAGGCCAATTTCATTGAGGCCCGTTACGCAATCCGCACTGGCAAATTCCGCTGACTGCGCGGAGGTATTGGCCGTTGCCGAGGTCAGCATTAGGCTGGGTAGGGTAAAAGATCGTTTCATCGTCAGCTCCATTTTACGTAGTCCTGAGGGCAGTCCGTTGCTAACGTCCTGCCAGGTTACAGCTGGCCGAACGTTATTATGCACAGGAAAACGTGAATGGGCGCAAAGCAGTGTAAAGCTCGTTTAAAGATTAACCGCTATTTACGGTAGAGAATCGCTTGCGAATACCACTGGCCGGGAACCATCGTGTCATCAATCATGATGATGACGTAGTAATCTGCTTTCGCTTTCTCTGCTTTGACCTTTAACGCAGCTTCTACATCCATCGGTGAGCCGTACATTAATACGCTCACCGTGCCCATCTTTTGTAGACCCGTCGTCTGGTTACGCTGGATCTCTTGCGGATGGTCGGTTGCGGGCGGTGGTGCTTCTGGCGTTCCTTGTAAGGCACTACAGCCAGTCAAGACGATAGCCAGTAACCATGGTGTAAACCTACGCATAACCATATCTCGTTTCCTGATAGTCATAGTGTAGTGGTAGCCTGAATGTCATTTCCGGGGAATGTTCCCAAATTGTTATCTCGGACGCGATTTTCGAATGAAAATATTCTGAAAGCGTAACCGGGTTCTCAACATTATGAATCATGCGCGAACGAGTTTCGTGCTCAATAACACAACATCACTATAGAGAAAGGAGACGATAAATGATTGCACTAGAAATGCGTAGCCTTGCGGGCGGGGAGATTCTGCATGCATATCCACAGAACGCGGCCAATAAACCGTTGCCGTGTATCGTCTTTTATCATGGTTTCACTTCTTCTAAGCTGGTCTACAGCTATTTTGCTGTCGCGTTAGCAGAAGCCGGGTTTCGGGTGATAATGCCAGATGCTGCAGAACACGGTGCGCGCTATGTCGGCGATGAACAAGGCAGGATGCAGCGGTTTTGGCCGATCCTGATGCAGAATTTTGTTGAATTCCCGGCGCTGCGGGAGGCGATTCGCGAACAGGGATGGCTTGCTGACGATAGACTGGCGGTTGCCGGAGCATCAATGGGCGGAATGACGGCGCTGGGCATTATGACCCATCACCCGGAGTTGAAAAGCGTGGCCTGCCTGATGGGGTCTGGCTATTTCAGTTCGCTTTCGCAGAACCTATTCCGGTCGCCCGATTTTTGCGTAAAACAACTGGTCGAGTGGGATGTTAGCGAGCAGCTAGATACACTTGCCAGCCGACCGCTGTTGCTTTGGCACGGTGACGAAGATGATGTCGTACCACCGGGAGAAACGTTCCGCCTTCAGCGCTCATTGCAGCAAAACGACCTGGCCGACAATTTGACTTGTATCTGGCAGAAAGGCGTCCGTCACCGCATTACGCCTGAGGCATTAGCGGCGACGGTGGCGTTCTTTCAGCGTCATCTTTAAACGCGAATCACCTGAACGCCCTGATCTTCAAGCTGCTTGAGGATCGCTTCATCCGCCTGCCTGCCGGTAATCACCAGGTCGATTTGTGCAGCCTGGCTGAATAACATTCCGGCACGCTCGCCAACTTTGCTGCTATCGACCAGCACCGCGAGTTTACCGACGACGTTAAGCATTTTTTGCTCCGCCATTGCCGTCAGCATATCGGTTTTGTAGAGCCCTTCGGCGGTCAGCCCTTTGCCGCTGGTAAACATCCAGTGCCCGGCATACAGGCTATTATCGCTACCTTGTGGGCTCAGAGTGATGGAGTGGCTGCGGTTATACTGCCCGCCCATAATGATAACGCTGTCATGTTCTTGATCGATCAGATAGTTGGCCAGAGGCAGGTAGTTAGTGATGATTTGTACCGGCTTTCCGCACAGTTCCTGGCCCAGCAGGAATGCGGTAGAGCCGCAGTTGATAACGATGCTTTCGCCTGGGTTAACCAACTGCGAAGCCGCGCGCGCAATGCGCACTTTCTCATCGTGGTTTTGCGCCTGGTGAATATTCATAGGTGACCAGCGCGGGCGCTGCTCACTGATAGCCTCCGCACCGTTGCGAACTTTTTTCAGCTTGCCGCTTTCGTCGAGTTTATTGATATCGCGTCGTGCCGTCGCTGGCGAAATTCCTAGCCGGGAAATCACCTGCTCCACGGTGACAAATCCCGTTTGTGCCAGCAAATCCAGTAAAATTTGATGTCTTTGCGCTTCCGTCATGAGCAAATCCGATTAAAAGTGATAAGCAAAGATGATATTTGAAATCAGGTGAAAATACTAATGCCGACGGGGATAATTTCCGGCGGGCGGTCAACGATTACCGCTCGCCGGAGAAGTGTTACAGGAAGGACTTAAACGGTAGGTCCGGTTCCATGGTGAAGCAGTCGTCGAATCCGCGTGGATAGTGGTACTCGAAATTATCCTTATCCAGCGGCCAGGTGAATTTCCCGCCAACCTGCCAGATGAAAGGCTTGAAGCCGTATTTCAGACGATCTTTCTTCATGTCCCACAAGACGCGGATTTCCTGCGGGTCAGCCTGGAAGTTTGACCAGATATCGTGATGGAACGGGATGACGACTTTGGTGTTCAGCGACTCAGCCATGCGCAGGATATCAGCGCTGGTCATTTTGTCGGTAATACCGCGCGGGTTCTCGCCGTAGGAACCCAGTGCGACGTCAATTTGATGTTCGTTTCCGTGCTTAGCGTAGTAGTTGGAATAGTGTGAATCGCCGCTGTGATACAGGTTGCCGCCCGGCGTTTTGAACAGGTAGTTCACCGCACGCTGATCCATTCCATCCGGCAGTACGCCCGCCGCTTTTTGATCCGCTGGCAGGGTAATCAGTGCGGTACGGTCAAAGGCGTCGAGCGCGTGGATTTCAACGTCCTTCACTTTTACCACATCGCCCGGTTTCATCACGATGCAGCGCTCTTTCGGCACGCCCCAGCCGATCCACAGATCAACACAAGTTTGCGGGCCGATAAATGGTACGTTATCGGCGCAATTCTGCATCACCGCGGCGGCAACGTTAACGTCGATATGATCGTTGTGATCGTGCGTAGACAGAACGGCGTCAATCTGGCGAATAGCGAACGGATCGAGTACGAACGGGGTGGTGCGCAGATTTGGCTGGAGTTTTTTGACGCCTGCCATGCGCTGCATCTGATGGCCTGTTTTCATCAGCGGATTGCCATGGCTTTGTTTGCCCGTACCGCACCAGAAATCGACACAGATATTGGCCCCGCCTTCTGATTTCAGCCAGATGCCCGTACAACCCAACCACCACATGGCAAAGGTACCAGGTGCAACCTGCTCTTGTTCAATTTCTTCATTCAGCCAGCTACCCCACTCAGGGAAGGTGTTCAGGATCCATGATTCGCGGGTGATGGTTTGTACTTTACTCATTGCGCTTTCCCTCACATATTGTCAAAAGTAATCACATTGTGATTTGTTTTGAAGAATGCTGCCATCGTTTGTTCAGGAATGCAATCCTGAATTTTACGCTTTGCAGGGATGGAAAAGGGCTCCCCAGGTGATGCCTGGCTTTCTTTATTGACTCTGTTGTTTATTATTATGTTGATTTTAATGGGTTAATTTTTGGTTTTGATAAATGAGAATTAATTCGTGTACAGATTGAATAATTATTTGCGGCGTGCGTCACATTTAATCAAATATAATCTTGTTGTGATTATTTTTGATTATTAGAGTGATCGCAACAACAAACCCTGGACGTAATGTACGTTCAGAGCTTTCACCTTCTGGAGCGTGTTATGGAGATTCTCTACAACATCTTTACCGTTTTCTTTAACCAGGTCATGACCAATGCCCCGCTGCTGCTGGGTATCGTGACGTGTCTGGGCTACATCCTGTTGCGTAAAAGCGCCAGCGTTATTGTCAAAGGAACGATTAAAACCATTATCGGTTTTATGTTATTGCAGGCGGGTTCCGGCATTTTGACCAGCACCTTCAAGCCGGTCGTCGCGAAGATGTCTGAGGTTTACGGCATCAACGGGGCGATTTCCGATACCTACGCTTCCATGATGGCAACCATTGAGCGTATGGGCGATGCCTATAGTTGGGTCGGCTATGCGGTATTGTTAGCGCTGGCGCTGAATATCTGTTACGTCCTGCTGCGGCGCATTACCGGTATTCGCACCATCATGCTGACCGGACACATCATGTTTCAGCAGGCCGGGCTGATTGCGGTTTCGTTCTATATCTTTGGTTATTCGATGTGGACCACCATTATTTGCACGGCGGTCCTGGTCTCCCTGTATTGGGGCATCACCTCCAACATGATGTACAAACCGACCCAGGAAGTGACCGACGGTTGCGGCTTCTCGATTGGCCACCAGCAGCAGTTCGCTTCGTGGATTGCCTATAAAGTCGCGCCATATCTGGGGAAAAAAGAAGAGAGCGTTGAGGATCTTAAGCTGCCGGGCTGGCTGAACATCTTCCACGACAATATCGTTTCCACGGCCATTGTAATGACGGTTTTCTTCGGCGCGATCCTGCTCTCCTTCGGCATTGACACGGTGCAGGCGATGGCGGGTAAAACCCACTGGACGGTCTATATCCTGCAAACCGGCTTCTCTTTCGCGGTGGCAATTTTCATCATCACTCAGGGCGTGCGCATGTTTGTCGCCGAGCTCTCTGAGGCCTTCAACGGTATATCTCAGCGTCTGATCCCTGGCGCCGTACTGGCTATCGACTGCGCGGCGATTTATAGCTTTGCGCCGAACGCCGTGGTCTGGGGATTTATGTGGGGCACCATCGGTCAACTGATCGCTGTCGGTATTCTGGTGGGCATCGGTTCTTCCATTCTGATCATTCCTGGCTTTATCCCGATGTTCTTCTCTAACGCCACCATTGGCGTGTTTGCTAACCACTTTGGCGGCTGGCGCGCGGCGCTCAAGATTTGCCTGGTGATGGGCATGATAGAGATCTTCGGCTGCGTTTGGGCTGTGAAGCTGACGGGCATGAGCGCCTGGATGGGCATGGCGGACTGGTCCATCCTGGCGCCACCGATGATGCAAGGCTTCGCCTCCGTCGGCATCGCATTTATGGCCGTTATTATTCTGATTTCACTGGCTTATATGTTCTTCGCAGGACGCACGCTGCGTGCTGAAGAAGATGCGGAAAAACAACTGGCAGATGCTTCTGCTCAATAAGGAGTTTTGACTATGACCGTACGTATCCTGGCTGTATGTGGCAACGGGCAAGGCAGTTCCATGATCATGAAAATGAAAGTGGACCAGTTTTTGACCCAGTCAAATATTGATCACACGGTGAATAGCTGCGCGGTGGGTGAATACAAAAGCGAATTAAGCGGAGCAGACATCATCATTGCCTCCACCCATATCGCCGGTGAGATCACCGTCTCCGGCAACAAATATGTGGTTGGCGTACGCAACATGCTATCGCCTGCTGACTTTGGTCCGAAGCTGCTGGAAGTGATCAAAGAACATTTCCCGCAGGACGTGAAGTAAGGACGCACCATGAAATTACGAGATTCACTGGCGGAAAATAACTCGATCCTCTTACAGGCCGACGCCAGCACCTGGCAGGAAGCGGTAAAACTGAGCGTTGATCTGTTGGTTAAGGCTGACGTGGTCGAGCCTCGTTACTATCAGGCCATTCTTGATGGAGTTGAACAATTTGGCCCGTACTTTGTGATTGCGCCGGGCCTGGCGATGCCGCACGGGCGCCCGGAAGAGGGCGTGAAGAAAACGGGTTTTGCACTGGTGACGCTGAAAACGCCGCTGGTCTTTAACCACGAAGATAACGACCCGGTCGATATCCTGATAACGATGGCGGCGGTCGATGCCAACACTCATCAGGAAGTGGGCATCATGCAGATCGTTAATCTGTTTGACGATGAAGCCAACTTCGACCGTTTACGCGCCTGCCGCACCGCGCAGGAAGTGCTGGATTTAATTGATAACGCCACCGCGGCGGCTGTTTAAAAGGAATATCAAATGTCATTACCTATGTTGCAGGTTGCGCTGGATAACCAATCAATGTCTTCTGCGTATGAAACGACGCGCCTGATTGCTGATGAAGTGGACATTATTGAAGTCGGCACCATTCTTTGCGTCGCCGAAGGCGTTCGCGCGGTTCGCGACCTGAAAGCGCTGTATCCGCATAAAATCGTGCTGGCGGATGCCAAAATCGCCGATGCGGGCAAAATTCTCTCCCGTATGTGTTTTGAAGCCAATGCTGACTGGGTGACCGTGATCTGCTGTGCGGATATCAACACCACCAAAGGCGCGCTGGACGTGGCGAAAGAGTTTAACGGCGATGTGCAGATCGAACTGACCGGATACTGGACCTGGGAACAGGCTCAGGAGTGGCGCGACGCGGGTATCGGGCAGGTCGTGTATCACCGCAGTCGCGATGCGCAGGCCGCAGGCGTGGCGTGGGGCGAGGCGGACATCAGCGCCATCAAGCGCCTGTCTGATATGGGCTTTAAGGTTACCGTCACCGGCGGCCTGGCGCTGGAAGATCTGCCGTTGTTCAAAGGCATTCCAATTCACGTCTTTATCGCTGGTCGTAGCATTCGTGATGCCGCTTCGCCGGTTGAAGCCGCGCGTCAGTTTAAACGCTCTATTGCCCAGCTTTGGGGCTAAGGAGCAACTATGCTGTCGAAACAAATTCCGCTCGGCATCTATGAAAAAGCGCTCCCCGCAGGAGAGTGCTGGATGGAGCGGCTGAAGCTTGCGAAAAAGCTGGGTTTTGACTTCGTCGAAATGTCGGTGGATGAAACTGATGCCCGACTGGCGCGTCTCGACTGGAGCCGCGAGCAGCGTCTGGCGTTGGTCAACGCGATTGCTGAAACCGGCGTGCGCGTTCCGTCCATGTGCCTGAGCGCACATCGTCGCTTTCCACTTGGCAGCGAAGACGACGCAGTACGTGCGCAGGGGCTGGAGATTATGCGTAAAGCGATCCAGTTCGCCCAGGACGTCGGCATTCGCGTGATCCAACTGGCCGGTTACGACGTTTACTATCAGGAAGCCAACAACGAGACGCGTCGTCGCTTTCGTGATGGACTGAAAGAGAGCGTCGAGATGGCAAGCCGCGCGCAGGTGACGCTGGCGATGGAAATTATGGACTATCCGCTGATGAACTCCATCAGCAAGGCGCTGGGCTACGCGCACTACCTAAACAATCCATGGTTCCAGCTTTACCCGGATATCGGCAATCTGTCGGCGTGGGATAACGACGTGCAGATGGAACTCCAGGCGGGGATCGGGCACATCGTGGCGGTGCATGTGAAAGATACCAAACCCGGCGTATTCAAGAACGTGCCGTTTGGTGAAGGGATTGTCGATTTCGAGCGCTGTTTCGAAACCCTCAAGCAGAGCGGCTATTGCGGGCCGTATCTGATTGAGATGTGGAGTGAGACCACTGACGACCCTGCGCTCGAAGTGGCGAAGGCTCGCGATTGGGTGAAGGCGCGCATGGCAAGCGCCGGTCTGGTGGAGGCGGCGTAATGCAAAAGCTCAAACAGCAGGTTTTTGAAGCCAACATGGATCTACCGCGCTACGGGCTGGTGACCTTTACCTGGGGCAACGTCAGCGCTATCGACCGTGAACGCGGGCTAGTGGCGATCAAACCCAGCGGCGTTGCTTATGAAACCATGAAGGTAGACGACATGGTGGTGGTGGATATGGACGGTAATATCGTAGAAGGCCAGTACCGTCCTTCTTCTGATACCGCCACCCATCTGGCGCTGTATCGTCGCTATCCGAGTCTTGGCGGCGTGGTGCATACCCACTCTACTCATGCAACGGCCTGGGCGCAGGCGGGGTTAGCCATTCCCGCGCTAGGGACGACCCATGCGGACTACTTCTTTGGCGATATTCCCTGCACCAGGGCATTAAGTGCCCAGGAGGTTGAAGAGGCCTATGAGCTGAACACCGGGCACGTCATCATCGAAACGCTGGACGAGGCTGAACCTCTGCATACGCCGGGTATCGTGGTCTATCAGCACGGTCCGTTTGCCTGGGGCAAAGATGCGCATGATGCGGTGCATAACGCGGTAGTGATGGAAGAGGTGGCGAGAATGGCGTGGATTGCCCGCGCGATTAACCCGCAACTAAAGCCCATCGATAGCTGGCTGATGGACAAACACTTTATGCGTAAACATGGGCCAAACGCCTATTACGGGCAAAAGTAAGGTACGTGCTCCGGAGCTTTTCATCGTAATGATGAATCAACCGGTCTGGCTCCGGAGCCTTTTTTAATTTTGTTGATAAGCCAGGAAGCGAAATAATGCGCAATCGCATTAAGACTTCGCCCCGCAATGGAGGCGAAGTCAAAAAGACGGGGAGTTAACGGTAAATAGCTGCACTGGCATGAATCAGGCCATTGCTTCCTGGCTCATGGAGCAGGATCGGCTGAAAATATTTCGCTCCCTCGGCATCGCTCTGCTGGCTAAGCGCCCGATCGGCTTCTTGCTCAGTGGCCATGTTGTGGTTGATATAGATAACGCCAAGGCTCTGCACATCGTCCATGTTGCGTGCCTGACGCCCATCGATTTTGATGGCGGCCAGCGCGTTGGCGCTCAGCAAAAGCGCAGCCATCATGGTAATGAGGATATATTTCATACTCTACGCTCCTTACTGACAGTCCTGACGTTAACCCGGCTCCTTTAGGTTATGGATTGCTGCTGATCTAAGTGTAATAGCTGTCTGCCGGGCGTATCGCGACCATTTCTGATGCAGTTGTTCAAAAAATTGTCGCATCCGTTATTGATGAATTTTAAATCACTGGTTTAGTGTGACTTTGCGCTTAGTGCGAATTATCTACGCAATTCACTTGTCTTAAACCGCTTACGCACGTATTATGACGCGTCAATTTTTCAGCCGCCCTTTAATCACGTTCCTTGCCTCCATGGGCCGCGGCTGACCCAGACAGGAGGCTGAATAATCCGTAAGGAGCAATTCGATGCGTCATTACGAAATCGTTTTTATGGTCCATCCTGACCAGAGCGAACAGGTTCCGGGTATGATCGAACGTTACACTGGTGCAATCACTGCAGCAGAAGGTACGATCCACCGTCTGGAAGACTGGGGCCGCCGTCAGCTGGCTTATCCGATCAACAAACTGCACAAAGCTCACTACGTTCTGCTGAACGTTGAAGCCCCGCAGGAAGCGATCGATGAGCTGGAAACTAACTTCCGCTTCAACGACGCCGTTATCCGCAGCATGGTAATGCGTACTAAGCACGCAGTTACCGAAGCATCTCCGATGGTTAAAGCGAAAGACGAGCGCCGTGAGCGTCGCGAAGATTTCGCAAACGAAACCGCAGATGATTCCGAAGCTGGGGATTCTGAAGAGTAATCCTGATGACCAATCGTCTGGAACTGTCCGGCATAATCTGCAGGACTCCACTTCGTAAGGTCAGCCCGTCAGGAATTCCACACTGCCAGTTCGTGCTTGAGCATCGTTCAGTGCAGGAGGAAGCCGGTTTTCACCGGCAGGCATGGTGCCAAATGCCCGTTATTATTAGCGGACACGAAAACCAGGCCATTACTCACAGTATAACGGTCGGTAGCGCAGTAATCGTTCGAGGGTTCATTTCTTGCCACAAGGCAAAGAACGGCTTGAGCAAAATGGTTCTGCATGCCGAGCAGATTGAATTGATAGATTCTGGAGACTAGCCATATGGCACGTTATTTCCGTCGTCGCAAGTTCTGCCGTTTCACCGCGGAAGGCGTTGTTGAGATCGATTACAAAGACATCGCAACGTTGAAAAACTACATTACCGAAAGCGGTAAAATTGTCCCGAGCCGTATCACCGGTACTCGTGCAAAATACCAGCGCCAGCTGGCTCGCTGCATCAAGCGCGCTCGCTACTTGTCCCTGCTGCCGTATACCGATCGTCATCAGTAATCGGCCGCTGTCTATTAACGACTTTAAGAGGATAAGGTAATGCAAGTTATTCTGCTTGATAAAGTAGCAAACCTGGGTAGCCTGGGTGATCAGGTTAACGTTAAAGCGGGCTATGCTCGTAACTTCCTGGTACCACAGGGTAAAGCTGTTCCTGCTACCAAGAAAAACGTTGAATTCTTCGAAGCACGCCGTGCTGAACTGGAAGCCAAACTGGCTGACGTTCTGAACGCTGCTAACGCACGTGCTGAAGCAATCAACGCACTGGGCACCGTTACCATCGCGTCTAAATCTGGCGACGAAGGTAAACTGTTCGGTTCCATCGGTACCCGCGACATCGCTGACGCTGTAACTGCAGCTGGCGTTGCCGTAGCTAAGAGCGAAGTTCGCCTGCCGAACGGCGTTCTGCGCACCACCGGTGAGCACGAAGTGGACTTCCAGGTTCACAGCGAAGTCTTCGCTAAACTGGTTGTTAACGTTGTAGCTGAGTAATTTTTTACTCAACTCGCGTCGAGACGCCGGCCTTGTGCCGGCGTTTTGCTTTTCTACCTTTGCCCAATCTTTTCCCTGTATGGTAGCTATTCTTAGCAACTTTCTGGATAATAAAATAAAACACTATTTTATTTCTGGTGAAGTGAATGGATGCACCCTCAATTTTTTCCCGTAAGAATGTAGCCTATGCCTGTGCAACCCTCTGCTGCTTGTTGTGGGGAAGCGCCTACCCTGCGATCAAGAGCGGTTATGAACTGTTTCAGATCGCCACTGATGATATCGCGTCAAAGATAGTTTTTGCTGGCTACCGTTTTTTATTTGCCGGCATGCTCTTGCTGCTCTTCGCCCTGCTACAGCATAAACCTATCAGTCGCCTGAAGGGCCGCCAGTATGGACAGCTGGTGGTGCTGGGGCTGACGCAAACCTCCATCCAGTATATTTTTTTCTATATTGGATTAGCGTTTACCACCGGCGTCAAAGGGTCGATTATGAACGCCACCGGTACCTTCTTCAGCGTACTGCTGGCACATTTTATCTACCAAAATGACAAACTAAGCTACAACAAAACGCTCGGCTGTATTCTTGGTTTTACTGGCGTGTTGCTGGTGAACTTTAACCACTCGCTAAGCGACTTTAGTTTTATCTGGCTGGGTGATGGCTTTGTGGTGCTGGCGGCTTTTGTTCTGTCGGCGGCGACGCTCTACGGTAAACGCATTTCGCAGACGGTAGACCCAACGGTGATGACCGGCTGGCAGTTGTCTTTTGGTGGTATTGCCCTGCTAGTTGGCGGCTATTTGAGCGGAGGAACGCTCGCCGTACATGGCACTGCATCCGTGTTGATTCTGGGCTATCTGACGCTCCTCTCTTCAGTCGCTTTTGCACTATGGAGCATCTTACTCAAGCATAATCGCGTGGGCATGATCGCGCCGTTTAACTTTCTGATCCCCGTTTCCGGCACGGTACTGTCGGCTATTTTCCTCGGCGAAAATATTTGGGACTGGAAATACGTTGTTGCGTTGGTACTGGTGTGTACCGGGATCTGGTGGGTGAATAAGGCGAGTAAAAGCCAGGCACGGTAAGATAAACAGGCACTATAAACAAGGTTATAGTGCCTGGCCCTCATTAAGAAGCGTTAGTTGGTCGCCAACTGCATCTCTTCAGTTGTTACCGTTGGTTCTTTAATTAATACCCATAGCGCGATTGCGCCGATAATATCAAAGAACGCCAGAGCAACGAAGAAAGGGGCGAAGCCAATGATGCTGACGAAAGCGCCGATGAACAGGTTAAACAGCAACTGTCCTGACCATGCGCATGCGCCGGCCATTCCCACAACGGTAGCGACCTCGTCTTTTTTAAATAAATCTGCGCCCAATGTTGCCGCTACCGTGGACAGCAACTGGTGAGAGAAGGCACCAATACTGATGAGAACCACCGCGATGTAGGGGTTGTCAACAATACTGACTAACCCAATTGTCATCATAATGATGGCAGCGATAGTGAATGTAATACGACGAGAGTTGATCAGGCTGATACCCCTGTCATTAAAGAACTTCGCTACAAAACCGCTTGCCAGACAACCCAAATCACCTAAAAGAAATGGCAGCCAGACGAACATCGCTATCTCTTTTAAGCTGAAATGCAGCGTTTCAACGAAGAATATCGGTACCCAGAAATTAATTGTCCCCCACGCCGGGTCTGCCAGGAAACGCGCAATGCCAATTCCCCAGAAATTACGTTGCTTAAGAATTGAGATAACTGAAGCTCTCTCCTTTTTTTCCGAGCTAAGATGTTTTTCTTGCCCGGATTCAATATAGTCGCGTTCTTCCTGAGATAATCCTTTGGCGTCTTTTGGATCTTTATAGAAAATGAACCAGAAGATGGCGGCAAATAAAGCCATGGCTCCTGAGACAATAAAGGCAAATTGCCAGCTATGGAACATGATGCACCAGGCGATAAGCGGCGGTGCGAGCATTGCCCCCAGAGATGTCCCCATGTTGAAGACGCCAGTGGCAATACCACGTTCTTTTGCCGGAAACCATGTGGAAGCCGTTTTGACGCCTGCAGGAATTGCCGAGGCTTCGCTAAATCCCATGATGCTACGCATAAATGCCAGACCTTGCCATGTCCCGGTCAGAGCATGTCCCATCGTTGCCAGACCCCAGATAGCGGCGCAGATGGCAAAACTAATTTTTAATCCTACGGTATCAATAAAGAATCCCATAATGGGTTGGCCAAGCGTATAAGCGAGTTGGAAAGCGCTGACAACCCAGGAATATTGCTCTTTGGTAATCCCTGTTGTTTCCATTATTGTGGGAGCGGCAATGCCTAATGCCGTACGGTCTAAATAATTTATCACGGTAATAAAGCATACGAGTGCAATCATATGCCATCTATAATTTTTAATTTTCTTCATGGGCAGACCTTTATAATAGATATATATTTTGATTCCCTGGTGTTGATTCACTCACCAGGGAAAGTCAGGCATGTCACAGAGCTGTTTTTATGTATTGGCCGTAGGGCGCGGTGGTGTGTTAAATATCTACTTTGAACTTTCGCTTAAATAGATTTTACCGCAAAGAAAGTCTGGCCAGTTTTTTTCAAAATAATTATTCTTAATATCGCAAAGGCTCCTTAGTTTTTTGTCAGCAATAATCCATTTGTTTTGATGATATTTGATCGTGATTTTACACTCTTTATCATGGCTCTTTTCGGGGCGGAAGCGCCAGGCTTCTACCGCGCCCTGGCGAGCGACTGGCAGGCATTCTCCGTTGGCATCCAGAATCATTCTTGCGCCCCGGCTTCCCCCGCCAGCCGTGACATAATGGTCCAATGCGGTGAGAACCGCTGCCGACGTCACCGTTAGCTGCCGCCACATAAACAGTTCTGCAATTTCAGCCGGGTGGTTGATGGTCAGCCCATGCTGCCGGACAAACTCCAGCAGGAGCTGCGCATCGCGGCTGGCATGGCCAATATCTTCAGCACGGCAAATAAAACCGGCTGAATCGGACATCCGCGCCTGAATTTGCTTTTTGACCATCAGTAACGACATTCCGGATTGATTCTCCAGCGCCTGGCCGATGACCTCTCTGACCGTCGCCATCGCCGTTGCAGCCAGCGCGTGCAGATCGTCCGGATGATCATGCCTGCCCGCTTGCGCAATATAACGTGCCAGCCGCACGGCAAAGACCTGTCCGGCGTTGAGCGCCGCGCCGCCGGGGCGGGTGACGCCGTGGGTTCCGGCGACTTCACCTACTGCAAAGCAGCCGGGCAGGGACGTTTGCCCCCAGATGTCGACCTCAATACCACCATTCATATGCTGGTTGTTCATGGCGAACTGCAATGGCTCTTGCGCCAGGTCGTGACCGTGCATTTTATACAGGGCGATCGATAGCGGGTTCATTTGTCGCAAGCGTTCAATCGGTAGCGCCGCCAGCGCGTCGTTGTTGTCCAGATAAGCCCGCACGTCGTCTTCGAGCCGTTCCAGCGAGAAGGGGAGATCGCCCGGCACCGCTTCAGGATTGCGGTTAAAGTCCATATAGACTTTGCGGTCCAACTGCTGCTCATGCGCCACCGCCATATCTAACAGGCTGGAGCCAAAGTCCATCACCCTGGTCGCATGGAACGGCCATTGATACCCTTTACGGAAGATATTGGACGCCAGCTCCTTGGTGGTGCGGTAGTAGTCGGCGAGGAAATTATGCTCGTTACCGTCGCTATCAACCGAATAGATATAGGGGATCACCTGCACGTAGGTGCCGGATAAATTCCACGGAAAGAGGCTGCGCGGTGTACCGATACCAAACTGGCTTTCCGTCAGGTTGGCCAGCGTCATTCCCTCCTCCAGCGCCAGCCCCAGTGAACCGAAGCACTTATGGGGGTAGACGCTGTCGCGATACAACTCTCCAGGGCCGCCGGTGGCCAGCACCACGTTAGGTGCGACGACCAGCGCCAGTCCCCACGGATTATGGGCGCGGGAGCCGGTTGCCATAATCGCCCCGACAACGCGTTCGCTACCTGAGTCATCGCGCTGACGCAGCAGCTTGATAATCGTCGCGCTGCTCAGCAGCGGGATATGCAGCCGCTGCACTTCTTCCAGCAGAACCTTCACCATCAGGCGCGAAGTTCGTGGGCCGCATGAGGTGGCGCGCCCAGCTTCATCGTGGTCGGTTTGATAGCGCAGAATCGCGCCATATCGGTCTTCCGGCAGCTCCAGCCCAAGGAATTGCAACCCGCCCAGCGTGTGCAGAGAACCTACCGCTTCCACATAGGCGGTGTCGTGATCCATGGCGCCGCCGCTGGCCAGCGCGTCGGCCAGTTTAAGGAAATTATCGCCATTGCCTGCGGTGGCGGCGGTAAACAACGTCTGCTTATCCGAACCGGAACAGGCGGAGGTCCCCATATATAATCCGGCGGTTGCCAACAGCACGTTTTGCTGGCGGCGTTTTAGCTCAACGGCAGCGCGTAGCCCCGCAGCGCCGCTACCGACCACCAGCGCATCGGCTTTCCATACCGGGTAGTTGACGTTATCAAGCGTCAGAACGGAATTTGGTTCTGCCTGAGTGAATCCCTTAGGAAAAGAGACATGCGTCAGGGCGTCAAGGATGGCGTCATTAATCTGGCTCATGCTTCCCCCATCGCGCTAAACAGCGCGCTGTCCATCAGGCGCGGCTGGTTGAACAATGGGCGGAAAGCCATATACGGCAGAATATCGCGCTCAATATCGACGCCAGGGGCTACCTCGATTAACTCAACGCCCGCCTCCGTTAACTGAAACACCGCGCGTTCCGTGATATACAGCACTTCCTGTCCGCTCTGGCGGGCGTAGCTGGCGCTGAAAGTGATCTTTTCCACCGCGGTAACCAGCTTCGGGATCTGCCCTGATTGCTCGATTTGCAGGCCGTCTGGCGTGACGTTAACCCTGCTGCCTTTGGCGTCAAATGTGCCGCAGAACACCACCTTGCGGGCGTTCTGCGCGATTTCCAGAAAGCCGCCGGGTCCAATCAGATTGCCGTTGAGATGCGACACGTTGACGTTGCCCTGCTGGTCCATCTCACCCATGCCGAGGAAAGTGATATCGATCCCGCCGCCGCTGTAAAACTCAAACTGGTCCAGCGAAGGAATAATGGCATCGGCGTTGCGCGCGCAGCCAAAAAATGCGTCGTCCAGCATCATGCCGTTATGCACGCCTTGCTCCACGCTGAGCCACAAGCTCTGATAAGGCACACCTTCGCGCAGGGCGATGCCGGGAATGCCGCCGGGAATCCCAAAGCCGAAGTTGGTGGATGCACCAGCCACCAGCTCACGGGCGGCGCGGCGGGCAATCAGGCGACGAACCGGATGGCTGACCAGCTCTATTGCATCACTGGAACAAAGGCGGCGATGCTGGCCGCTGATCGTCAGATCGTAGCCGCCGAGGTAGGTCTGCGGCTGTTCGCGATACTCCACGATACCATCGACCAGAATCCCCGGCAGAGTGACGCTACGCGGGGCAATTGCGCCCGACTCCAGCACGTCGCGTACCTGAGCGAACACCTTGCCGCTGCTATTGTGCGCCGCCAGCGCCATCGAGTAGCTATCCATATTGATCGCTTCCTCTTCAAGACTGACGTTGCCGCGCGGATCGGCGTAGGTGCCGCGCACAATGGCGTAATCCACCTTAAACGGGCGGTAGCGCAGTTTCGTTTCGCCATCGATCTCAAT
Source organism: Klebsiella sp. MISC125 (assembly GCF_051131775.1). NCBI lineage: Bacteria > Pseudomonadati > Pseudomonadota > Gammaproteobacteria > Enterobacterales > Enterobacteriaceae > Klebsiella > Klebsiella sp. MISC125. The sequence continues at coordinate 5,639,123 of NZ_CP180448.1, read as the reverse complement.
CAGTTCGACCAGATCGTCAGTGGTGCAGGCGTTGGACTTTCCGCCACCATGGCGCGGATCGACAAACGATCCCAGCCCAACGTGGGTAATAAGTCCCGGCCGACCAGCGCCGATTTCCCGCAGTAGCGCCTGAATCACGCCGCCGGGAAAGCAGTAAGCTTCAATCTCTTCGTTTTTCACCAGCGCCTGCATTTTGGGCGACCAGGTGAAATGCCCGGCGATAATCCGCTTGAGCATCCCGGCGTGGGCGAAGCGGTTGGTGCCTTTGTGGTCGCGATCGCCAATGCCCAGCGAATGGATAAGCGTCAGGTCACGAGGGTGCCCGGTTTCCAGAAAGCGTTTTTCAATCGCTGCCAGTAAATAGTCGGCTTCGACCATGCCGCCGCCGTTGCCGCTAATAGCAATGGTGGCACCATCTTTAATCTGCGCGGCGACAGCGTCGGCGGTTGTGATTTTATTCATCATCCTTTCCTTATTGATTCTGGAAACTCGCCTGGCTTTTATTGGCAAAAGCCTGCGTCGCCTGCTGGCAGTCCTGGGTGGCGGACATTAATCCAGCCAGTAGTTGGTGCGAGTAGTCGGCATGTTTATTTTCCAACGCCAGAATGAGCTGCTTAATATGCGCCAGGGCGACCGGGCCGCATTTCTCTACTGCACTAAGCTGATTTGCAAGCCAGCTCTCCGCTGCCTCTTTTTCCACGACTTCATTAATCAGTCCTGCGGATTGCGCCTCCTGGGCGTTAAGACGTTGACCCAGCATCAGCATCTGGCGACCCACCACCGGACCGACCTGATTCAGCACCCGCTCGATGCCCAGCCAGCCGGGGACCATGCCGAGCATCACTTCCGGGGTGGAGAATTTTGCCGTCGGTCGGGCGATGCGAACATCGCAACTCAGCGCCAGTTCGATGCCGCCGCCGATGGTGTGACCGTTAATATTCGCCACGGTAAGCTGCGGTAAATTGCGCAGGCGGGAAAAAACCTCGTTGCCGCGCTTAATCCATTTTCGGCCCATATCCAGCGGTGAATAAGCGGACCAGGATTTAATATCACCGCCCGCGCAGAAAAATTTATCCCCGGTGGCGGTTAATTCCACCAGGCGCAGCGAGGTGTCATTTTCAATTTCGTTTAAATAGCGATCGAGTAATTCGATCATCTCTTCATTAATAGCGTGACATTTATCTTCACGGTTCAGCGTCAGGCGACAGGAAGCCGCCGCTCTGCTAAACAGAACGGGTTGTTCATTCATGATTCATCCTTAGCAATAATGCGCGATGCGGTCGACGCTAATATCCAGCGTGCTGTTGATATCCTTTTTCCACCAGTTGTGCGGTGAGAAAATCTCTAATTCCACCGCGCCGTTAAAACCGGCGTTTTCCACCAGCCGACGAATCGACGGGATATTAATCACGCCATCGCCCGGCATACCCCGGTCATTGACCAGATCGGTGGTTGGCACCAGCCAGTCTGAGACGTGAAAGGCCAGAATGCGTTTTCCCGCTCGCAGGATCTGATTTGCGAGATCCGGATCCCACCAGACGTGGTAAACATCCACCGCCACGCCCAGCCCGTATTCGCCGTCGGGATCGAGTTCATCGCACCAGTCCAGCGCCTGGCGCAGGGTGCACAGGCAGGAGCGGTCGGCGGCGGTCATCGGGTGCAGCGGCTCCAGGGCGATAGGCACGCCGACTTCCCTGGAGTGCGGCAATAGCTGACGAATGCCGTACTTCACCTGCTCCCGCGCCTCGTATAAATCTTTGCTCCCCTGCGGTAGTCCGCCTACCACCTGCATATAGCAGGCGGCATTCAGGGTTGCGGCATCGTCCAGAGCACGGCGGTTGTCATCAATGGCGATCTTACGTTCTGACAGGGTCGGCGCGGTGTAGTACGTGCTGCGGCAGTATCCGGACACCGCCATGTTGTTCGCCGCCAACTGACGGGCGATGTCCGCTAAATTTTCGCCCGTAAGCTCTCTTCGCCACGGCGCAATCGCGCCAATCCCGCGCTCCGCGCAGGCATCAATGATGGCGGGCAGCGGCGTTTTGTAGCCGAGCGTCGCGGTATTGATGCTAAACAGGTCGGGGCGTTGCAATAAATCTCTCATTCTTCGACCTCAGAAACGCGGCATGCTCAGGCCGCCATCAATCGCAACGGCCTGCCCACAGGTGTAGATCAGCTTGCCTTCCGCCATGGCGCGGACGGTTGAGGCGATATCTGCCGGGAAGCCCCAGCGGCCCCACGGCACCAGCCCTTTGGCGATCAGATCGTCATAGTAGGCGGTGGCGGGAACGGTCATTTCGGTTTTAATCAGCCCGGGGCGGACTTCATAAACGCCAATTTGCTCGTCGCACAGACGGGCAGCGAACAGGCGAGCGGCGGCAGAGACGGCGGTTTTGGCCATCGTGTATTCGCCACGATTCATTGCCAGCATGATGGCGTTGATTGAGCTGACGAAAATAATCGAGCGATGCGGGAGTTCGTTTTCCGGCTTCGGCTGCGCCAGCAGGCGCTTGCTGAACGACTGCGCGAGGAAGAAGGGGGCGCGGGTATTGACGGCAATATTTTCGTCAAAGCTGTCCGGCTGCATGTCGAGAATATCACCGCGCTTTTTGACCGAGATCCCGGCGTTGTTCAACAGGCAATCCAGCCGACCCCATTGATTTTGCGCGGCGTCGAGCATCTCTTCGTGCAGCGACAGGTCGGCAATATCCGCCGGGAAGCAGATAACCTGCGCGCCTTCGGCGATGCATTCCTGCAGGGTGGCTTTCAGCTTTTCAATACTTTCAGCATCCGGACGATCGTTGATTAAAAGATTGAATCCGGCACGAGCCAGCTCAAGCGCGCAGCCTTTGCCAATACCGCGAGCGGCTCCGGTGATGATGGCGACGGATTTATTCGATGTCATTTGTAACCTCACAATGAAGAAGGGCATCCCCTGGTGGTATCAAAATGCCTACGGAACATTAAAAGATCAACCATCTAGTTGGTTGGTTTGTGAGTTTGATCACTGGGTTCTTAATAACATACTGAATTATATTGTTTTTATGCTTTTTACTGGAGCTGGTGCAAAATAACGTTATGATAAGTACCGCGTGGGGCGAATGGGGAACCGGAATGTATCTTGATACCAGCAATGCACAAAGCCTGAAAGAAAAACTGCTTTTAAGCGCAGTCAATGAATTTGCCGAATATGGTTATGAAGGCGCCAGGGTTGATAATATTGTTAAAGCGGCAGAGTGCAGTAAACAAACCGTTTACCACCACTTCGGTAATAAAGAAAATTTATTTATCGAAGTCCTGGAATATATCTGGAACGATATTCGCCAGAAAGAGAAAAATCTTGATGTATCAGGGCTTTCCCCTAATAAAGCCATCGAGAAGATTATCGATTTTACGTGGGATTATTACATCGATAATCCCTGGTTTCTCAAAATCGTTCATAGTGAAAACCAGAGCAAAGGGGTTCATTATGCAAAATCAACGCGTCTGCCGGAAATTAACCACTCGCACCTGCAACTAATGGCTTCGCTGCTTGACGAAGGGAAGCGACAAAATATCTTCAAAGCCGATATCGACCCGCTGCAGGTCAATATTAGTATTGCCGCCCTTGGGGGGTATTACTTAATTAACCAGCATACTTTAGGGCTGGTTTACCACATCAGTATGGTCTCGCCGCAGGCTCTGGAAGTCAGGCGTCGGGTCATCAAAGAAACCATTCTGAGTTGGCTTCTCGTGACGCCTGATTCTCTCAGCGGGCGCGAATAAAGCTGCCGTTCGACTGGCGGGTAAACAGCACCTGTTGGCCGCTGCCGGTATCGATAGTCAGCCCCGTTACCACGCCGCTGGCGTTCTGGCGAATCTGCACCGTCTGCCCGGTTTGCAGTGAACTGAGCGGTTTACCCGGGCCTTCCACCTGCGCCATGGCGTAAACATCGGTTGGCGGCAGATTATGGTCGCGGAATAGCTGCGCGAGAGTTTTGCCTGATTCAATGCGATAGGTCCGCCACTGCTGCTCTATACCGGGGGTTGACTGTGGCTCCTGGTACGGTTGAGATGCAGTCTGCTGTGGTGCCTGGTCCGGTTGTTCATCCTGAATGGGCTCCGGCGCGACCGGTGCCATCTGATCGGCGTCGTTGACCGGCGGCGTGTTGGTGATAGGCGGCAGCGGGACGGCCTGATTGCCTGAAGATTGCGGCTGCGACTGAGATTGCAGGTCGAGATTTGCTTCACGGCTGGCCTGCGCCGGGCTGCTGTTATCTTCAGACGGGAGCAGAATACCGATAATCACCAGCAGGGCACCGGCAATGATGCCCCGGCGATGCATGGGCGGTAATGGATCCATGATGCGAATACGATCCGGGGCGTGCCAGATCTTCGCCAGGGTAGATGTCAGTTCAAAGCGCCCGGGCATGGCTTTCCTCCTGCTCCGCATATTTTTATCCTGCTCTCTAGAGTATAGATGGCTAACTTCCTGAAGGACGAGACAAAGATATGTTTCGTGAGGTTAACCTTATTTCTCTATTGTTTCTGTTTCCCTTAGATTTGTCATCATCCAGGCGACAAAGTTTTACCCGTCGTGCTGTGGCTGCTATGCTTCCCACCGGCTTTTTCCGCTTCTGCCGCGAAGCCGTAGAGTATGAAATTCTCACCCAATAAAGGAACAAAGATGGCAACCCCGACTTTTGACACGACTGAAGCACAGGCAAGTTACGGTATCGGCTTGCAGGTTGGACAACAGCTGAGCGAATCTGGCCTGCAGGGGCTGCTACCGGAAGCGCTGGTCGCCGGTATCGCTGATGCATTGGAAGGTAAACAGCCGCAGGTGCCGGTGGAAGCCGTTCATCGCGCGCTGCGTGAAATCCACGAACGTGCGGATGCCGTGCGTCGCGAGCGCTTCCAGGAAATGGCCGCGGATGGCGAGAAATACCTGGATGAAAACCGCGAACGCGAAGGCGTGAACAGCACCGAATCCGGCCTGCAGTTCCGCGTTCTGACCCAGGGTGAAGGCCCGATCCCAGCCCGTACTGACCACGTTCGCGTTCATTACACCGGTAAACTGATTGACGGTACCGTCTTTGATAGCTCCGTCGCGCGCGGCGAGCCGGCTGAGTTCCCGGTAACCGGCGTTATCGGTGGCTGGATTGAAGCGCTGACCCTGATGCCGGTGGGCTCCAAATGGGAACTGACCATTCCGCACAACCTGGCCTACGGTGAGCGCGGCGCGGGAGCATCCATTCCTCCGTTCAGCACCCTCATTTTTGAAGTTGAACTGCTGGATATTATCTAAACAGCAGGGGCTTCCTCTCCCGTTCGGGGGAGGGGGCGCTTTAAATAGTGTAAAACCCTTAAGTTAGGCATTTATTAGAGCTTTGTATTGCATATCTGCTTTATGGGTGTATTTTTGTGAGCTCTTTCGCGCAACTGGAGTGATATAACACTCACTTTAAACATAAAATTAACATTATCTCTAAATCATAGTATTCATCCCTCCGATTCTTACCTAATATCGATAAACCCCTCGTTCCAGGGTTAAGACGAATTAAGGGCCAATAGAGCCCGAACAACACAGACAGGTACAACAGGAAAAAATCACATGGTAGATCAGGTCAAAGTCGCTGCCGACGAGCAGGCTCCGACTGAACAATCGCTGCGGCGAAATCTCACTAACCGGCATATTCAGCTTATTGCTATCGGTGGTGCGATAGGCACCGGGCTGTTTATGGGCTCCGGCAAAACTATTAGCCTCGCCGGGCCATCAATTATTTTTGTTTATATGATAATCGGCTTCATGCTGTTTTTCGTCATGCGCGCCATGGGTGAATTACTGCTGTCGAATCTCGAATATAAATCGTTTAGCGACTTTGCTGCCGACCTGCTGGGGCCGTGGGCAGGATATTTCACCGGTTGGACCTACTGGTTCTGTTGGGTGGTCACTGGCATGGCGGACGTGGTGGCGATCACCGCCTACGCTCAGTTCTGGTTCCCGGGGCTTTCCGATTGGGTTGCGTCGCTGGCGGTTATTCTGCTGCTGCTGAGCCTTAACCTCGCCACCGTGAAGATGTTCGGTGAGATGGAGTTCTGGTTCGCGATGATCAAAATCGTCGCCATTGTGGCGCTGATCGTGGTTGGTCTGGTGATGGTGTTGATGCACTTCCAGTCACCGACCGGCGTCGAAGCCTCTTTCGCTCATCTATGGAATGACGGCGGCTGGTTCCCGAAAGGTATTAGCGGATTCTTTGCTGGCTTCCAGATAGCGGTCTTCGCTTTTGTCGGTATCGAGCTGGTGGGCACTACAGCGGCGGAAACCAAAGATCCGGAGAAATCCCTGCCGCGCGCAATTAATTCCATCCCGCTGCGTATCATTATGTTCTACGTTTTCGCGCTGATTGTGATTATGTCGGTGACGCCGTGGAGCTCAGTGGTACCGTCGAAGAGCCCGTTCGTTGAGCTGTTTGTTCTCGTCGGTCTGCCAGCGGCGGCCAGCCTGATTAACTTCGTGGTGCTGACCTCGGCGGCTTCTTCCGCCAACAGCGGCGTATTCTCGACCAGCCGTATGCTGTTTGGTCTGGCGCAGGATGGACAGGCACCGAAAATGTTCGCCAAATTGTCTAAGCGTGCTGTCCCGGCGAAAGGCCTGACCTTCTCCTGCATGTGCCTGCTTGGCGGCGTGGTGATGCTGATGGTCAACCCGAGCGTGATTGCTGCTTTCACCATGATCACCACGGTTTCAGCGATTCTGTTCATGTTCGTCTGGACGATTATCCTGTGCTCATATCTGGTGTATCGCAAAAAGCGTCCGCAACTGCATGAGCAGTCTAAATATAAGATGCCGCTGGGCAAGCTGATGTGCTGGGTATGCATGGCGTTCTTCGTCTTTGTGTTGGTGCTGCTGACGCTGGAAGCCGATACGCGCGAAGCGCTGATCGTGACCCCGCTGTGGTTTATTCTGCTGGGGGCAGGTTGGTTGTTTGCTGGTAAGAAACGTCTGGCGAAATAAAAAAATCTTCAGAAGAGATTTTCAACGTTGCTTGCAACGGCCCGTCATAAAAAAGGCCACCCGGAGTGGCCAATAAGACTGACAATGTCGAGGGCGCCTACGGGCGCCTTTTTATTTACTTTCCTGCGAGGGCACGCGGGAACAGCACGTTGTTTTCCAGGCTGATGTGCTCCATTAGGTCATCAATGAGTTCGTTGATGCCGTTGTACATCGCTTTCCAGGTGGTGCAGGCTTCCGGCGGCGGCGTCACGTTGTTGGTGATGTGTTTAATCACTTCCAGCAGCTCGCCAGCATCATCATGCTCACTTTCCATCACGCTGATGGGGCCGCCAGCCTGAGTGCCCATACCCTGTTTGATCATCGGGAACAAAATCTGCTCTTCCTTCATCATATGGCTGGAAAGCTCCTGATGCAGCATGGTCAGATATTTGGTCAAGCCTTTAGGAACGTTAGGTTTGTCGGCGTGAACGCGTTCCACTTTAGTGGCCTGTAAAATCAGCTCCGGCAGCTGCTCGCGGTGCCTGTCGTGGTAGCGAACGATAATATGATCGATGATTTCCGCATACGGCACCACTCGCCAGTCGCGCTCGACCGGCTGCTCCGCCAGTTTCGCCAACTCGGCCTCAATCACCGCGACGTCCAGCTCTTTGCGGGATGCCGCGCGATCCAGCGTCTGTTTGCCGCCGCAGCAGTAGTCCATATCGTATTTACGGAACAGCGCGGAGGCGCGCGGAATTGTCAGCGCCAGCTCACCTAAAGGTTGGTCACGGAAAGCCATATGCAGTTACCTCGTTATCAAAAATATAAAATGTATTTTAAATGCATCTTATTGGCAAGGGAATACCCATTTAGGGTACCAGGCTATTTTTTCTCGCTGACCAGTTCTTGTAATACAGGCTTTTCCGGACGAGCACGCACTGCGGACACCACGCCGAGCACCAGTAGCAGAATGCCGCTGAACGTCAGAAACGGCGGCAGACTCTGGCGCAAAATAAAGGTATACAGCAGCCCGGCGAGGGTTTCGAAGACAATCAGCGGCCCGAGGATCACCGTCGGCAGGCGCTGGCTGGCTACGTTCCAGCACCACGCGCCGACCCATGAACAGAACACGGCGATCGCCAGCATCAACGTGATAAACACCGTTGGGCGCGGGCCAAAGGGCAGCGGAAAGCTAACCTGCTGTCCGTGCAGCCACCAGCAGGCGGCAAGGTATCCGGCCAGCGAAACTGGCAGCGTCACCAGCGCCTGCGCCGTGGCCCACATCATCGGCGGTTTATCGGGGTTTTCCCGCAGCCAGCGCGCATTGCGCAGGGCATACCAGGCCCAACAGACCACAGAAATGCAGGCCAGACCAACGCCGGAGCCGTAGCGCCAGGGGCTGAAATCAGGCAGACCCTGACGCAGTTCGGCGATATTGACGCACGCCAGGCCGACGGCAATGCAAATCAGCGCCGGGAACAGACGTCGCCACGGTAGCTTACCGTCACGCTGGCTATAGAGCAGGTTGGCAAAGACCGGCAACACCACCGGCAGGGTACCGATAATCATCGTTGAGACCGGCGCGCCAGTACGTTGAATGGCGCTGGCCAGGCAGACGTAATAGATTAAGTTGCCCATCATGGTCAGCCCCAGCGCCGTCCACCAGTCTTTGCCGGAGAGCTGACGCAGCCGGGCGCGACCAAGCCAGGCCAGCGGCAGGGCAATTAGCCCCAGCGCCAGGTAGCGCCCCATCGACTGCAATACCGCCGGATATTCCGGTACCAATAATGGACCGACGAATATCAATCCCCACATCAACCCTGCCAGCAGGGCATACAGCACACCGCTAATCATCAAGTCTTCCATCGCTATTTCTGTTGGCGAAAGTATAGGTAGGGTGAATGCGAGAATATTGTATGAGATTGCGCTTTAGCGCGGGAGAACCTGTTTTTGATAACGCACTGGCGTAATGCCATAGCGGCGGGTGAAAGCGCGGGTCAGATGCGACTGGTCGGCCAATCCGGCGGCGAGAGCGACATCGGCGGCGGGCATGCCGCGGGTGAGAAAAGCTTTGGCGCGCCACAGGCGGATAGCCATCAGCATCTGGTGCGGCGTAACGTGGAAGTGGGCCTTAAACTGGCGCTGGAAATGATACGGGCTGAGCGCCGCCACCTGCGCCAGCTCATCCAGGGTAACTGTACGCATATAGTTGTCGTGCAGATATTCGCGTACACGCTCAAAGCGGTGAGCAGCCTCGGGCAATATAGCGGCGTGGTGGGCGAACGGACGGAAGGTGTCGATTAAATCCAGCAGCAGACCCTGCTGCGCCAGCGGATCGTCGGTGTGCCACAGGCCGTAGATCAAATTGCCAATTTGCCGGGAGCGCAGCGGGTCCTGACGTACCACTTCCCTGAACCACCAGTGGCGCACACCGGTCACCTCTTCCAGCATATCCGGATCGAGATATATCATTCGATAGCGCCAGCCATCGGCGGTTTCCGCCTCGCCGGTATGCAGTTCATCGGGGTTCATGGTGACGATGGAGTTGACCGACGCCACGTGCTGGCTGCCGCGATAGCGAAAACGCTCGGCGCCGAGTTCAATCGCGCCAATACCAAAGGCTTCATGGGTGTGTGGTTCAAAGGCGTAGCGGGAGATATGGGCATGGTACAGTTCGACGCCGGGCACCTGCGCCAGGTGGCGAAAGCGCGCGCTGTCTTTTTCATCGTTGAACTGTTCTGGTACGCCTTGCATGTAATCACTCCCGACGAACATCCTTTCATTATTGAGGATGGCCCGCCGGGATGCTACAAAAATTAACCAGTATGTAACAGTTACAGAATGCCTTTGACGCTCTCAGCCAGCGTAGTGGTCGGGCGGCCAATCAACGCGCTCAGGGTGCGGCTGTCGTCAAACAGGCCGCCTTTTGATGCGCCAACATCAGAGTCGGCCAGCATATCAGCCAGACCAGCAGGCAGGCCGACGCCTTTCAGCGCAGCGGCGAAGTCGGCTTCGCTGAGGTTTTGATATACCACGTTTTTACCGCTTTGTTTGCCCAGCTCTGCGGCAAGTTCGCTCAGCGTCCAGGCGTCGTCACCCGCCAGTTCATACACTTTCCCGGCATGGCCCTCTTCGACGATCACGCGAGCCGCGGCGGCGGCGTAATCAGCGCGGGTGGCGGAGGCGATTTTGCCGTTACCGGCGGCGCCGATAAACACGCCATGCTCAATCGACGGCGGCGCGCTGGCGAGGTAGTTTTCGGTGTACCAGCCGTTGCGCAGCAGGGCGTACGCAATGCCGGAGTCAGCGAGCATTTTCTCGGTGGCAATATGTTCATCCGCCAGTCCCAGCGGGGATATATCGGCGTGCAGCAGGCTGGTATAGGCGATAAATTTCACCCCAGCGGCCTTAGCGGCATTAATCACGTTGCGGTGCTGGACGGCGCGCTGGCCCACTTCGCTCGATGAGATCAGCAGCAGTTTATCGACACCCTGCAGGGCGGCGGTCAGCGCGGCTTCATCGCTGTAGTCGCCCTGACGAACCATTACGCCTTGTTGGCTTAGAGATTCGGCTTTGGCAGGATTACGCACAATAGCGACAATCTGCCCGGCAGGGATGGTGTTTAACAGGTTTTCCAGAACGTGTTGGCCAAGCTGGCCGGTAGCACCAGTAATTGCGATCATGGGTCTTCTCCTTCGTGTTCATAAGTAGTTGTGGTAAGCTAACACCTTAACTAACTTTTAGTAAGTACGTACAAAAAGGTAAGTATGAATATGGCGAATCTGACGTTGAGTGAGCAGCTACGCAACGGCAACCTGTTTGCCGAACAGTGCCCTTCACGCGAAGTGCTCAAGCATGTGACCAGCCGCTGGGGCGTACTGATTCTGGTGGCCCTGCGTGATGGCACCCATCGGTTTAGCGATCTGCGCCGCAAGATCGGCGGCGTGAGCGAAAAGATGCTGGCCCAGTCGCTGCAGGCGCTGGAGCTGGATGGGTTTATCGATCGCGTGTCGTATCCCGTTGTACCGCCGCATGTTGAATATAGTCTGACTCCGCTCGGCGAGCAGGTGAGTGAGAAGGTGGCGGAACTGGCAGACTGGATAGAACTGAATCTGCCCGCAGTTCTGGCGAACCACGAGCAGGTGGCGTGAGCCGGGAGAGTTCCCGGCTAACAGGTCATTACTTACTCAAATCCAGCTGATAAATGGCGAAACCAATCTTGTCGGTATCTACCTGATGCATCGGATACTGTGCTTTCTCTTTAATAAACGCTGCGGCTTTATTGTCCGGTGAAGTCTCAAAGCGAATATCCAGCGGTGTTTTACTGTGGATGGGGGCCAGGCGCCAGTTGTTATCCGCTGTTGGGTGGATCTCTCCATTTTTCTTCGTCTGTGCGTCAACCCAGTCTATCAGCACTGTGCGGTTCTCATCGGTCGAGGCGAAGGCAATATGGTCTTCGCCGGTGCCCTTGAATTTACCGCCGTAGGCGCGGTAGTTGTTGGTGGCAATGAGGAATGTGGCATTCGGGTCAACAGGTTTACCGTTAAAGGTCAGGTTCTTAATCCGCTCGGCTTGCGGATTAATTTCATTACATTCGCCGTCGTAGCGTGCTGGTTGAGTAATATCAATCTGGTAATCCACACCATCAATGACATCAAAGTTATAGGTGCGGAAGTCGTCCCAGTTAATTAGATATTGTGGTTTACTGCTGGTTGGGTCGATCTGATTGAACTGCCCGGCGGAGCACTCCAGCCACTCTTTGACCTCTGTACCGCTGACCTTCATCACCACCAAAGTATTTGGGAACGGATACAGGTCTGCCGCGTTGCGGAAGGTTAGCTCGCCTTTTTCCACAACAACAAAGCCAGCAGGGTCGTTTTTACGTCCGCCAACCTTGAACGGCGCGGCGGCGGAGAGTACCGGCAGTTTCGCCAGATCCGCCAGGTCAGAATTCTCCTCAAGATGGCGCTCGACATAGGCTTTCTGCGCCATATTCACCACCTGCACGGTCGGATCGTCTTGTACCAGCGCCAGGTAGCTGTACATGTTGTCCGACGATTTACCGATCGGTTTACCGACGAACTCGCGCGTAGCGTCATGGTCGGCTTTTAATACCGCCACCATTTTACTGTCCTGCGCCGCCAGCGATTTTTTTGCAACGGCATCATAAATTGGCCGAGCTTCGGCTTTCGCCTGGGTGACCTGCCATTTACCGCTGTCGTTATTTAGCACCAGATCGACGACCCCAAGATGATCTCCCCACATTCCAGGCATGACCGCCGGAACGCCGTTAAGCGTACCTTTGTCGATATCTGCGCCTTTAATATCGGCGAAATCTTTGCTCGGGAACACCGCATGAGCGTGGCCAAACATAATGGCGTCGACGCCGGGAACTTCGCTTAAATAGTAAACGGAGTTTTCCGCCATCGCCTGATAGGGATCGGCAGAAAGGCCGGAGTGGGCGATCACCACCACCACATCAGCGCCTTTTTCACGCATCTCCGGAACGTATTTTTTGGCAGTTTCGGTAATGCTCTCGACGGTGACCTTACCCTGGAGATTTTTTTTATCCCAGCTCATGATTTGCGGCGGCACAAGGCCAATATAGCCAATACGCAATGTGTGAGTTTTACCGTCATGATCCTGAACCTGAGTATCCTGAATGAGGTAAGGGGTAAACATCGGTTTGTTGGTCGTGGCGTCGATGATATTGGCGTTTACGTAGGGGAATTTCGAACCCGAAAGCGCTTTGCGCAGGAACTCGAGGCCATAGTTAAATTCGTGGTTGCCGAGGTTGCCTACCACATAATCCAGGGTATTCATCGCTTTATATACCGGGTGGATATCGCCTTTTTTCTGCCCTTCAGCAACCGTATAGTCAGCCAGCGGGCTTCCCTGGATAGCATCGCCGTTATCAACCAGCACGCTGTTTTTGGCTTCCTGACGCGCTTTTTCAATCAAAGATGCGGTGCGTACGAGACCAAATTTTTCCGTCGCGGTATCTTTGTAATAGTCAAAGTCCATCATGTTGCTGTGCAGATCGGTGGTTTCCATAATTCGTAGATCGACCGTTGCCGCATTTACGCTGGCAGCGATCAGCGTGGCCAGCAGCGTTGCGCTAAACTTAATCATCAGAGGCATCCTTTCATGAGCTATGACACAGTAGAAAATGTTTTTACATTCTGTTGCTTACATAAATGTGAATCATGCCAGAAAAACGGTCAATGAAACCGCCAGCGTTATCACAGATAGCGGAACTCACCATGATGCGATATAAATAAAACAACGAGTTAACGCCACTGTAACCAGAAGAGGTGGAGAATGTTAGAACAAGTATGTCAGCTTGCACGGATCGCGGGTGATGCCATCATGGATGTTTACGATGGAAAACAACCGATGGATGTTGCCAGCAAGAAGGACGATTCTCCGGTCACGGCGGCGGATATTGCAGCGCATAAGGTGATTATTAGCGGCCTGATGGCGTTGACTCCTGATATCCCGGTTCTGTCGGAGGAGGATCCGCCGGCATGGGAAATCCGCCAACACTGGCAGCGCTACTGGTTGGTAGACCCGCTGGACGGTACCAAAGAATTTATCAAACGTAACGGTGAATTCACCGTCAATATCGCCTTGATTGAAAACGGGAAACCGACGCTTGGTGTGGTTTATGCCCCGGTAATGAAGGTGATGTACAGCGCGGAAAAGGGGAAAGCATGGAAAGAAGAGTGCGGCGTCCATAAGCAGATTCAGGTTCGTGATGCGCGCCCGCCGCTGGTGGTGATTAGCCGCTCCCACGGCAATGACCCGGAGCTGCAGGAGTATCTGGAGCAGCTTGGTGAACACCAGACCACCTCAATCGGTTCCTCGCTCAAGTTCTGCCTGGTGGCTGAAGGTCAGGCCCAGCTTTATCCGCGTTTCGGGCCGACCTGTACCTGGGACACCGCAGCTGGTCACGCTGTTGCCAGCGCTGCCGGGGCGCACGTTCACGACTGGCAGGGGCGCACCCTTGATTACACGCCGCGTGAATCGTTCCTCAACCCCGGCTTCCGGGTCTCTATTTACTGAGTAGTTTGTGCAGCAGGGCGACCACCTGCTGCACTTCATCCTGAGTGAGCGCACCATCTTTGGCCCACTGCACGCGACCGTCTTTATCCAACACCACGATTGCGGAACTCTCTTCATTAAGCTGCCACGCTTTGCGCACCACGCCATTGCTATCGACAATAAACTGCGACCACGGATAGAGCTGCTTATTGCTCTCAATACTGCTGCGGACAAATATACTCGAGCCGGGGATAGCATCGTCGGTATTGACGATGGTGGTGGTTTGATAGCGATCGTGCGGCAACTTCGCGCTTTTAATCGCCTCAATCAGCGTTGCGTTTTTCTCTTTTGCCGATGAGCGTCCGGCAATGTGCTGCACGACGCGCACTTTTCCTGCCAGCAGCGAGCTATTCCAGTTTTTATAGCTAAACTTATCATTATCCAGCACTAATTCTCCCCGGTCCGCCACGCCGACCGGCGCGACGCGCTGACCGTCGACAAAGTTATGTGCCGACGCCACCAGTGGGAAGAGGAGACATGAAGCGGCCAGTAATCTACGTAGGGTCATGGTGTTTCCTTTTATTATTTTTGCAGGTGATCCGACCACTTGGTCTTCTTTAATCATAAGTGCGATCTATGAGCATTACCCGCAATGATGGTGCCAGTTTGCGGGTTAACGCACAAATTCGTCCAAAATCGGCGACTTATACTACCTTCATCGGATGCCTGAAACGAAAACTCTGAATTAATGTCATCAAAGAGTAAATAAACTTATACATACTGGGTATCACTCAGATTCTGGACTATAGTTTCAGGGCATTAAAATTTGCGCTCCCGGTACGTGGGCTAACTGTGGCACCACAAGAGCGTAACCCTGGCAGGAGACAACAATGAAAATTTTCCAACGCTACAACCCGCTACAAGTAGCGAAGTACGTGAAAATCCTGTTCCGTGGACGTTTGTATATCAAGGACGTTGGCGCTTTTGAGTTCGATAAGGGCAAAATCCTTATCCCGAAGGTTAGGGACAAGCTGCATTTGTCAGTGATGTCCGAAGTCAATCGTCAGGTTATCCGTCTGCAAACAGAGATGGCTTAACCTGAATAGTGGTATGGCAACACGGTAAAAAGGCGGCTCCCAACGGGAGCCGTTGATGTTTCTGGGCCTTTACTTTCCACAATACGTTGGCGATGTATTATCCAAACGCGGGTAAAAACCTCATCAAGTAAACTTTCGCAGCGTTTGCAATTGGTAGCCGCACTGTATCTGGCAGTAACCTTACACCTGGATTTAAATGTTTAAATTTTCTTCAGTTCAGGGTTTTTAAATATAAAATTCTTTTGTTTCAATGTGTTAGTGTGTTTTCTTTTTTTCTATTTTTAATTTGTTAATAATTATTAATTTATTCTTTGTTTAAATGAGTAAAATCTCAATTTCAATGTAAAATCATTTACATGCATACGTCATTAATTAATATGGTGAATTGTTTCTAATTAATTAGCACAATAACATAAATTTTATTATGGGGATTCCGTTAAGGTCTTTGCCACGAAAAATGAGCCATAAAGCAAGTGCTTTCTTTCATCTTAATTGCTAAGTAAGAGACGGAATTCTTATGTGTAAATCAATAATCTCCTTACCAGTGTCACATTATCGTATCTCTACGAGGTTCAGTAAACGGAACGAGCCTCCGTTACCCTGGAGATGAAGCTCGATTAAAAAAATGGATACCAGATCATGTTCATCACCGCTATTACTTAATGAAGTGTCATCTCATCTGAGTTTAGCTATGAAAGTTAATGTTTCCTTCCCTCTAGAGTGAAGGGTGGTGGTAGGGCAGAGCGCATATGGTTTTCGGGATTTGAGGACTTTTAAGCGTTTGCTCAACTCTTAAGTTCACATTGATGAGATAAGACAAGAAATATCTGAGTAGAACAAATTTATATTCTTAGGATTATTGTTATGGGTTAACTTTTCAGTAACTAATGTGATTTTCAGGTTTGGATGATGATTATAAATATTGGATAGGATTATTAGTGCCGTTTAACATTTGTTCCTTTAGTGTTGGTTTGTTGTTATTCAATTGGTGCTGTTATCTGCCTGGATCGTGATTATTTATTTTTATCTTAATCCAAAAGTTTGATTGGTCGTTTGATTGTGAATATTTGGAATTAACACCTGCTTTTGATGCATCTTTATGGTTTATTTATCTTTTATTTTGTTAATTGTTGTATTTTTATTTTGATAAGTGCTAGTGGTTTTTGATTTAATTTTTTATTTGTTTATTCGTGGCAAAAAAGCTTTTTCATAAAAAAATATTTTGCCAAAATAAGCACCAGATAAGATGTTTCTTGTGGGTATGATGTAGACGGAACTGAAAGCATCATAATTTGACTATGACTTTGCTACCCTGACGGAACAGGCGGCTATATGGTTAATTATTATATTATTTCTAACGATGGATATTTTTCCTATGGATTGGGGGAAACGTTAAAAAATCTAAAGAAAGCAGTAATGTCTTTTAATCCATCGGATATTATTCAAGGGAAGTTTCCTGAAGATGTGAACGGTTCAGTCATCCTTATTGATGTTGACTGTTGCTGGTCATTCAAGAACATTGTGTGGAAACTCAGGAATTGTAATGGGTTGATTATCCCGATATTTGACCTTACCCACAGTACTTCTCATAAGTCATGGGAGTTTGGTTATCTCTCTAAAAGGGAAACCATGGAGAATATTGTTTCTGGTCTGATTCGATTTTCGATTTCAGGGAATTACCGTACGCTTACTGCAAATCAAGAAACGGTCATTTGTGCGCAAATTGACGGAAAGGATAACCACAGCGTGGCATCCAGTCTGGATACGTCATTAGCCTCTGTATATCGTTTTAAAATTGAGGCGATGAAGCTTTGTGGTTTTTGGCCAATGAACTCTCAGGGCGTCAGATATCTTTATCAGATTTTATGCCGGAATAATTATCAGAAGCAGAAGAGTGTTCTGATAAGCCATTGAATAAACATGTTGATACCGCCGGGTATTAAATATGAGCAGTGCCAGTTCGCATGATGCTGGGGGTGCGCCTGAAATCATGAATTACCAATGATGGTAAAATTTTATTATTAATAAGGAAATATTAATATGCAAAAATCAATTATGACTCTCTCTATTGCAGCGGTACTGGGTTTAGCTGCGGTCTCTGCTCAGGCGGCGTCTACCGGGACTATTACTTTTAACGGCGAACTGACTGATACAACTTGTGAAGTCGACATCGAAGGTCAGGGTGCTGATGCTACCGTTACCCTGCCGACCGTTGGTATTAACGAACTGGCTGCTACTGGTGATGTGACTGGGCGTACTGCTTTCAATATGAGCCTGTCTAAATGTTCTATTGGTACAGCTGGTCACTCTACCGTTGCCACCTTCTTCCAGCCTGGTAACTCTGTTGATCTGAGCACTGGTCGTCTGAAGAATATGACGGGTAACGCAACCGGCGCTAGCCTGCAACTGTTAGACGCATCTAACAGCTATGCAGTGATTAACGTGGGTAATACCGACCAGGTTAACAACACGGCTTATGTCGCAATTGACACTTCTGCGGGCGCCACTGCAGGTAGCGCACTGCTGCCGTACGCTGTTCAGTATTATGCTGAAAGCGCGACGACTGCCGGTACCGTAAGCAGCTCCGTTGTTTACAACCTGATGTATAAGTAAGCCTCAGTAATTTCTGTACAGGGGGGAGGATCCCCCCTTTTTTATCTAAGGAAGATTCTATGCTGCGAAAATTGAGTCAGTTAGCGCTATCCGGTGGGATTATTTTTTCCTTATTATTACCTGTTTCAGGTATTGCCAGTGTAGTTGTGAATGGTACTCGAGTTATTTATCCTGGTACGGAGCGGGAAGTCACGGTTAAGCTATCAAATACAGGAACGCTACCAGTGTTGGTTCAAAGTTGGATCGATAATGGTGATGTGAGTGCTAAACCTGAAAAAATTGTCGCCCCATTTATTCTGACGCCGCCAGTTAATAGAATTGAACCCGATAAGAGCCAGACGCTACGCCTTAGTTATACTGCCTCTCCTCAATTGCCAGAGGATCGTGAGTCGGTTTATTGGCTCAATGTTCTGGAGATACCTCCCGCTAAACAGAATGTGCCTAACCGTTTGCAGATGGCATTTCGCACTCGTATAAAGCTTTTCTATCGCCCAAGTGCTATTGCCGATAGAGCTAAAGCGTCTGATGCTGCTGAGAATATTAAGTGGTCAATTGTGGGTAACGAACTGCAAGCGAAGAATACATCCCCATATTACATCTCCCTGGTTTCTATTGCTGTAAATCAAGGGGGTAAAAAGTCTACCGTTGCGGGTGAAATGGTAGCGCCAATGAATCATCTAAATTTCAAATTAAAAGGTAACGCCTCCCTCGTTAGCGGCGCCAATCTTTCGTATGAATATATTAATGACTGGGGTGCCGTAAAAAAAATTAAAGCGGTTCTCTGAGTTGATACGGAATAAAACTGTGAACAGGAATGTTTGCCATGCATCATATTTTCCATTTATCTCTGCTGGCAATGGCCGTTATGACGGCCATAATTCAGGTTGCCAGGGCTGATGACACCGCCGAGAAGGTGACCTTTGACCCTGAGTTCCTGAATACATCGGAAGTTGATACAATTGATTTAAGCCGTTTTTCTTATGGGGCTTCAGCGACCCCGGGAAAACATTTGACGGAAATTTATGTGAATGGCATCGCCGCCGCTCATGAGAATGTACTATTTGTTGAGCAGAAGACTAAGCAGGTTCTGCCCTGTTTATCCGCTGAGATACTTAAAAAAATAAGCTTTGACTATAGCAAACTTCCCTCTACTTTTACCGCGGCGTTGCAACAAAACATGTCGTGCTATCCGTTATCACAGCTTATTCCTCAGGCAAAAGTTGTCTATGATTCCGGAGTTCAGCGTTTAGATATTAGCGTTCCCCAGGCCATGATGAATAATACGGCCCGCGGCTATGTTAGCCCTGAGTTATGGGATGCGGGCATTCCTGCACTTCTTTTTGGTTATAATACCAGCACTTACTCAACCCACTCCAATGGCGAAACGAACAACTCAGCCTATGCCGGGATTAATGCGGGGCTCAATATTGGTGCCTGGTATTTTCGCCATGATGGTAGCTATAACTGGGATGAGAATAGCGGCAGCAATTACCAATCAATCAATAATTTTGTTCAGCGCGATATTCCACGGATCACCGGACGCTTACTGGTAGGGGAAACGTCAACGGGTGGACAGGTTTTTGATACGTTACCGTTCAAAGGAATTGAGTTAGTCAGTGATGACAGGATGTTACCTCAGTCGCAGCAAGGCTATGCCCCGGATATCCGCGGTATTGCGCGAACCAACGCTCGCGTGACGATATCTCAGAACAGCAGAGTGATATATGAAACAACGGTGACACCCGGTGCGTTTGTGATTGACGATCTGTACCCCACGGGTTTTGGTGGCGATCTGGATGTGACGATCACGGAAGCCGATGGCTCGATTCAGACGTTTAAAGTTCCTTATGCCTCAGTGACTCAACTCCTGCGGCCCGGTGCTCATCGCTATGACGTTGTTGTTGGTAAGATGAATGACCCATCCGTTCAATCCGATCCGGGTTTGTATATGGCGACCTGGCAGCAAGGGTTAACAAATAGTTTAACCGGATATGGCGGCATTCAGGGTAGCGGCAGTGATTACTATGGGATCATGCTCGGGGCTGCGGTCAGTACCCCTATTGGTGCGTTTGCCGCCGACGTCACTCAGGCACGAGTGCACTTGCATACCGATGAAGTTGCCGCCAGTTCCGGGCAAAGCTACCGCGTTAGCTACAGCAAATTTTTGCAGCAGACTAACAGCAACCTGACGATCGCGGCTTACCGCTATTCCACCTCCGGCTATTACGACTACAGCACGGCAATGCGGATGCGAGACGAACTGGAACATGACGGCTCAGTTGACAATATCTGGCGGCCCAAAAACCGGTTTAACATCACGGTAAACCAAGGACTGGCAGAAGGATGGGGCCAGGTATATGTCACGGGTTATACCCAGGATTACTGGAACTACGGCAAGTCTGATTTGCAGTATCAGATGGGTTACAGCAATAGCTGGCGTACGATCAACTATAACATTAGCGCCGCGCGGGTCAGAAACAGCAGCGGGGGAACAGAAACCAACTGGCTGTTTAATATGACGATGCCGCTAGGCTCCATTAACGGTAGCCATGTACCCACCCTGAACACCAGCTTGAGCCATAGCACCAACGGACGCACCGGCGAACAAGTTGGCGTGTCGGGCACTCTGGGAAGTGATAATCAGTTCAACTATGGCGTAACGGGAATGAACTACAACCAGGGAACGGGAAGCAGCATGTCTATGAACGGCGGCTATCGTTCGCCATTTACCAACATGACTGCCACCTACGGCGCGGGTGAACATTACCAGACGACATCCGTTGGCCTGAGCGGCACGGTGATTGCCTGGCAAAATGGCGTGGTGATGACGCCTTATACCGGAAATACCTTTGCCGTTGTCGAAGCGAAAGGGGCTACGGGGGCTAAAGTGGGCGGTTATTCCGGTGTTCGCATCGACCCGTGGGGGCATGCGGCCATTCCTTATCTTAACCCTTACGAGATGAATGAAATCACTATCGATCCGAAAGGGACCTCTCAGGATGTCGAACTGGAAAATACCAGCTCTAAGGTGGCCCCTTATGCCGGAGCGGTAAGCCGGGTGGTCTTTAAGACCCGTCGCGGCACGCCGTTACTTATCACTGCGAAGCGTGATAGCGGTGAGGAAGTGCCGTTTGGCGCAGACGTCTTTGATAGTCAGAACAATAACATCGGCAGCGTGGGCCAGATGGGGCAAATCTATGCTCGAGTGGAAAACCAAAGAGACACGTTGACGGTGAAATGGGGAAGCGGTCAGGCGCAGCGCTGCCAGGTGAGCTATCTGCTCACCCCACAGCCTAAAGAGGGTCCAGGGAAAAACCTTGTGCGCGTGAATTCCACTTGTAGCGGAGGTGCCAAATGATGAGTAGCAGAAAAAGAGTAATAAGGGCCATCACGCTTTTCCTACTGACTTTTTCAGGGGCCAGCTTTGCTGATGTGAACTGTACTGGATCAAAAAACAGTTTTGCTGATACGGTAACGCTGAATGGCGGCATGATTACCGTTGGCGACGATCTGCCTGACGGTACGGTCATCTATAACGCGCAATATCGCGCTGATGGCCACGTATATATGATTTGCGAACCGGATGACTATTATTTGAGTAACTGGGTTGATTATGAATCTACCCCGATGCCGCTATCGTCCTGGTCAAGCGGGTCTTTGGGGGGCAAAGTTTATCAAACCAGCGTTCCCGGTGTTGGCGCACTGGTGACCGGGCTGACCAGCTATGGTTCTATCAGCGGGGCGCTATTCCCCAGGATTGAATCTAGCTTTACATTGAATCTCACAGGTAAAGGTCATGGTTACCAGCTCTGGCTCATTAAAACCGGGCCCGTATCTGCAGGGATGATAAATGGTGCGATACTGCCTACTGTAAAATCGTATGTTCCCGCAACACCTGGATATACCGGTTTGCCGATGACGGTTGGGACGCTAAGATTTGCCGGTTCCATTAATATTGTTAAAGGGACCTGCAGCGCTTCTGATGTCACCGTAGAGTTGGGACGTCACGATCTTACGGAGTTTAGCGGCGTGGGATCCACGACGGCGTGGAAAGATGCGGCGATTATTCTGACTAACTGCTCGCAGTTTCACGGTACATATGGCAGCAGTAATTCCACTGTGCAAGTGACGGGCTCAGGTTCATTACCAACGGGTACGCCTAATGGTAATACCTTCAACGTTTATTTACAGCCGACCAGTGATGAAGTTCTGGATGCTTCCCGAGGTATCCTGAATATCAGTGCCCCGAATGGCAAAACAGCCGCTGTCGGATTCGGCATTGAAATAGGTTGGGGAAAGGCTGCTGGTTCGCCAACAACATTTGACTTTAATAGCGCAAAATCGTTTGCGGCTCCGAGTAATGGAAACCCTATCATTGCAATCCCGCTGGCTGCTCGCTATATCCAGACCCAGTCGCAGGTGATGCCTGGAATCGCCAACGGTCGGGTGACGTTTATTGTCGATTATATGTGATTTTCTCTATCGATATAAACAAACGGCTCCCAACGGGAGCCGTTGATGTTTCTGGGCTTATCCCTTCATTTCCGCATAGCGTTTACGGTACTCGCCCGGCGGGATGCCGTTATGTTTACGGAAAATTCGCGTGAAATAGACCGGATCTCCATAACCCACCGACAGCGCGATTTTATTAAGCGGCAGCGAGGTACTTTGTATCAGCCACTTAGCGCGGTTGATTCGCTGGGTCTCGCGCCAGGCGTATACCGTTTGTCCCAGCTCATTTTTGAACAGATGCGCCAGTCGCGACGGGGAGATAAAAACCATCGCCGCCAGAGTCTCAATCTTAACCTCCTGCGCGATATGCTCGTTAAGGTAGTCGCATATGGCGTTAATACGCGGATCGTGAGCGTGGCGGTTGCTGATCGGCTGTAGTTGGAAGCAACTGAGGATCAGGCGCTCCAGTGCGTTCATCGCCAGCGCTTCTGAGAGTGGGGCAGATGCCGAGTGATGACGGATGACCTCATAGAAAAGATCGCGCAGATTTTGCAACTGCTCAGGATCGTTAACCGTTGTCTTGCCGATACCGTGGGTGGATTGATCCCATTTCAGCCAGTCTATCCAATAGGGCCGGGGGATAAAGTAGATCCATAAATGATCCCAGTACTCGCTGTGTTCGTCCCGCCCATAATGGTGAGCCACGCCGGGCGGGAACAGCAAAAGATCGTTTTCACGGAACAGAAGGGAGCCGTCGCCCGCTTTGGCGCGCGCCTGCCCACGCAAGGTTAGATTGATGATATAGCCTTTCATTCCCTGCGGGCGGTTAATGTAGTAATCCAGCTTTGACCCACGGGTAATCGGGGTAAAGCCTGCGACAACCCAGGCGTTGAAGGTAAAGGTCTTCATCAAGGGTGAGAAATTGAGTAACTCGTTGATATCCAGCTCCATATTTCCCCCGCCTGAGCGCCGCTGCTTGATTAACTTTCGATGATACTAAATTCCCATGCCTTGAGACGCAACGGCTGGCCGCAGCGCACTTCATCCCCGCTCAATAACGCTTTGCCTGCCGTTTCGCTGATAAACTCCAGCGGCTCACCGGAGTAGTTGAACAAGAAGTGGATGCTGTTGCCATTGCGATTGCGCATTTTTTTGACCACCAGTGGATAGCGATATTCAGACGTGCGCGAGTGCAGATCCAGACCCGCGGTCAGGGCGTCAAACAGCTGGCTAATCAATGTCTTCTGCGGCAGAAAGCCTACGTAAATCGCGTGACCCTGACCGTAAGCCGCCTCGGTGGCGGCAGCATATTCGCCCCACGACGGATGCTGATAACGTAATAACGTGCAGGTGCCGGAATCCGGCGTCAGCAGCTCCATCCATAGCTCGGCCTGGTTATCCTTGCTGCAATCGATCGCTGCGCTGCATGAGGCCACCGTGGTCTCCTCCGGCAGGGTGAACTGACTGTAGCTCACACCGCAGGCCCGGTGCAAAATCCCCGGCTGCGTGCCGCTACGCACCTTCACATTTTCATCGCTAAAGCCTGATTTAAAGCCGATAAGCGCTCTGCCGCCCTGTTCAATATAGTGGTTGATCCGCTCCAGCAGGCCATCGTCGGCGGCGTATAACCCGGGTATAACCAGCGTGCGATAGCGCGAGGTTTCTTCGTTGACGTCGTGGATGATATCGACGCTGATATTGTGGTCGTAAAGCGCATCATGGAAACGGCGGAAAATATCGTTGTAAATATTGCCCTGCGCGTCGCCGGGGCGGAACTGGTTTAGGGCGTCCATCGCTTCATTGCTTACCAGCAGCGCGACGTCGTTTTCTGCCCGCAGATCCGCCAACTGTGGTGACAGACGGGCGAAGTCAGCGCCGATAGTGGTGGCTTCCTGCCAGGTCGCGTTGCGCGAGAAGTCATGGCTTAGCAACCCCTTCCAGTAGGTCTCGAATGAGTTATGAATTGAATGCCAGTGCCAGTAGGAGACCATCGCCGCACCGGATGCTACGTGGCTAAAAGCCTGTAGACGTAGCTGACCGGGGTAGGGTGTCCATTGGGCGAAGCCCTGTGCCTGGGTCTCCAGTACGAAGTAGTTCCGGCCCTGCTTTAGCGAACGGGTGATAGCACCGCCAAAAGCGATTTCCCGCCCGGTCAGGTGCTTTTGGCTCGGGTGATAGATATCGACACCGGCAATATCCAGCGCCTGTGCAGCCGCGAAGTGATCGACTCGCGGCTGTACGCCATAGGAGTAACCGCGCCATTCAAAATCGAAGTTATGGGTGACAAACTGCTGCGGCTGCGCATATTCGCGCACGATCTCCGCCTGCCAGGCCAGATATTCCGTCACCTGCTGGCGCTGGTAGCGGGAGAACGCGCAGGCGAGGCTGGCGTTAATGGTATTTTCGACCGGCGGAAAATCCTGCCAGCTATCGATGCGGTTGCTCCAGTAATCCAGGCCGAAGTCTTTATTCAACTGCGCCAGATCGGGATATTGCTCTTGCAGGCTGCGCACAAAGCCTTCCTGCATATAGCGGCCAATATTATCGTAATGCTTGGTTTCGTTATCCAACTGCCAGCCAATAATCGCCGGATGGTGTTGCACGTGGGCCATCAGAGTACGGATAATTTTTTCGGCATAGCGACGAAAGGTCGGGTTAACGATATCCATGATCTGTCGTGGGCCATATTTTTGCTGCCCGTCCACAGTAGTGACCAGAATGTCCGGGTGTTTCGCCACCAGCCAGGTCGGGACGGCGTAGGTCGGCGTGCCGATAATTACCGCGATCCCGGCTTCGTGCATGGCGTCCAGTACCCGGTCGATATGGTAGAAGTTGAACACTCCTTCTTGCGGCTCAAGGGTGCTCCAGGTGGACTCGGCAATACGTACCACGTTAATGCCCGTTTCTTGCATTAAGGCGATATCTTTCGCCAGCCGATCTTCTGGCATATATTCATCGTAATAAGCAACACCATAATATAAAGCAGACATAAAATTTACCTCCTTAAATTAATGCGCGGGGACCGGCTGTGGAACAAAAGTTCGGGCTTTGTCGAGAGTAATAAACGAAATCAGCGTAAAGCACAGCGCAATACCGCCGAGAACGATGTAGCTGCTGGTAAAGCCCATGCTCTGGTACATATGACCGATACCGGTAGAAAGGAAAATAGAACTAAAGCTTTTAGAAAACTGGAAGCCGATTAAATAAACGGTGGCGGAAAGCAGCGGGTTGAAATTGGCAAAAATATATTTTAATGCTGCAACGAGCAGGACCGAACTTTCGAAACCGTGGAGCAGTTTAATCAAGCTGATGGAGACCGGACCAACAGCCCAGGCGGAACCGATAATACGCAGGCTCATAATCATCCCGCAGTACAGCAGGGCGTTTTTCGGGCCAATTTTATTAACGAACCACGGGGCGAAGAACATCACGATGGCATCAAGGAAAATCTGACCGGTGGTTAAATAGCCGAAGACCTCTGCGCCGCGTGCTTTGCTCTCAAAGAAGTGGCTGTAATAGATGGCGAACTGTTGATCGTAGGTTTCATACACCGCGCCAACGCCAACCATATAAATGGCGAAGAACCAGAATTTCTTCATTTTCAGCAGCGATGTGGCATCGCTTAAGGTGACCGGTGAAGCCTTGCCAGACTGCACTGCACCTTGCTTACGAGTATCAATCTGCATTTTCCAGACAATCACCAGCAGGCAAACCCCGGCACAGCTGGCCAGCCAAAAAATCATATTCTGGTCGATCCCATAGAGCTTACCTGCCGCAAAGGTGCCGATAGCGGCGCCAATGCCGCCAAACATTCTGGCGCGGCCGAACTCAAACCCGGAAGCGCGGCTGACCTTATCAATGTAGGCTTCGCAAATACCGCAGCCTGCACCGTAGGCCAGACCAATATAGATGCCTCCTGCCAGCGCGCCGAGAAAGACGTTAATTTTTAATAGGGGGGCGAAGACGTAAATCCAGTAGGGCGCGAATAAGGTAATAATTATCGCCAGCATCCACATCAGATTCTTACGGTAAACTAATTTATCAGAGACAAAGCCGAATAATGGCTGAACGCAAACGGCAATAATCGCAGTGAAGGAATAAACCAGACCCACATCGGTGTAATTAATACCGATAGTCTCCGTCAGCCACAGAGATAAATAGGGGTAACAGCATCCCCAGCCAATAAAGAAGAACAGGAAAAATAGACAGCTTATATAGTAATTTTTATTTGATTCTATCATGGTAACCCTCGCTTCCTTTATGCAGGAATATGATCGTGTTGTCGCGAGCAAAGTTACCTTTTTGCGTAAGGGGGAGTCATGAAAGTTTCGCTATGGAGCAGTAAAAATCTGCTATCGCCAGTGAGGCGTGAGCCGCTTCACATTCGGGCAATAAAAAAGGCGGATTTTTAATCCACCTCAGTTTATTGGTAAAGTGCACTTCTCTGGAATCGCCCGGTGGCGGCTAGCGCCTTACCGGGCCTACGACAAATGCGGAATTCGTTGATAGTGTGGGTTTTGTAGACCGGGCAAGGCGTTAGCCGCCGCCCGGCAGGAACCGCGAGCACGATTGTGTTCGAGAAAAAATTACGCCGACTCTTTTTCTTTATCCGCGGCATCCGGCAGTTTAGGTACCAGCACCGTCGGTTTATTGTCGATTCGGGTCACCAGCAGCTGGTCGATGCGATAGTTGTCGATATCCACCACTTCGAACTTATAGCCGGAGAATTTCACCGCATCGGTGCGTTTGGGGATTTTCCGCAGCATAAACATCATAAAGCCGCCAATGGTCTCGTAATTGCCGGACTGCGGGAAATCATCGATATCCAGCACCCGCATCACGTCGTCAATTGGCGTGCCGCCGTCAATCAGCCAGGAGTTTTCATCGCGCGCGACGATTTGTTCTTCCAGCCCCTGACCAACCAGGTCGCCCATCAGGGTGGTCATCACGTCGTTGAGGGTGATAATCCCGACCACCAGCGCATATTCGTTCATGATCACTGCGAAGTCTTCACCGGCGGTTTTGAAGCTTTCCAGCGCTTCGGATAGCGTCAGGGTATCCGGAACAATCAGCGTATTGCGAATTTGCACGCCGCCGGTCAGCACCAGGCTCTGGTTCGCCAGCACGCGGTTCAGCAGGTCTTTGGAGTCAACGTAACCGATGATGTGGTCGATATCTTCATTACAGACCAGGAATTTGGAGTGCGGATGTTCCGCCACCTTATTCTTCAGGCTCTGTTCATCTTCGTGCAGATCGAACCAGATGACGTTTTCACGCGAGGTCATTGATGAAGGCACGGTGCGTGATTCCAGCTCGAACACGTTCTCAATCAGCTCATGTTCCTGCTTACGCAGCACCCCGGCCAGCGCCCCGGCTTCAAACACCGCGTAGACATCATCGGAGGTAATGTCATCTTTACGCACCATTGGAATTTTGAAGATGCGGAAGATGTTATTGGCCATGCCGTTAAACAACCACACCAGCGGGCGGAAGATAAACAGGCAGAAGCGCATCGGGTTGATGATGCGCAAAGCGACGGCTTCGGGCGCAATCATACCGATGCGTTTCGGAGTCAGGTCAGCAAACAGGATGAACAGGCTGGTGACCAGGGTAAAGGAGATGATAAAGCTTAACTGCTCGGAGAGCTCCGGGGATAAATAGCGGCTCAGCAGGCCGTGAAAAGCCGGTGAAAATGCAGCGTCGCCGACGATACCGCCGAGAATTGCTACCGCGTTAAGGCCGATTTGCACCACGGTGAAGAACATACCGGGGTTTTCCTGCATTTTGAGCACGCGTTGAGCGTTGACGTTGCCATCATCGGCCAGCAGTTTGAGTTTGATTTTACGTGACGCGGCCAGCGAGATTTCCGATATCGAAAAGAACGCACTGACGGCTATCAGACAAAGTATTACTAAAATACTGTTTAACATATCTTATCTGACCGTTGAGATCAGATCCTCGGAAGGGAAGTGGATAACGCTAAGTGGAATTCACAAAAAACCGGTCCGAAGGCTCTGGACCGGCGATAACACGGGGTAGTATAGCGTAAGGTACTGTAAAGCCGCCAGAGCGTTAATTATTCAATCCGGCGGCCTGCCGATCTGTGAAATCAGGCCTGCGGCGGCAAACAAACGCCAATCCCGCCGATACCGCAGTATCCATACGGGTTCTTATGCAGATACTGCTGGTGGTCATCTTCCGCATAATAGAACGGTTTCGCTGTGGCGATTTCGGTGGTGATCACGCGAGTGTCGTTCGCTTCATTCATTGCCGCCTGAAAACGCGCCAGGCTGGCCTTCGCCGCTTCACTCTGCTCTGGCGTCAGCGGATAAATCGCGGAGCGATATTGCGTACCGTGGTCGTTACCCTGCTGCATCCCCTGTGCCGGGTCGTGATTTTCCCAGAATACCTGTAGCAGCTGATCATAGCTGATGACCTGCGGATCGTAGACCACGCGCACGGCTTCGGCATGACCGGTATCGCCGCTGCACACTTCGCGATAGGTCGGGTTTGGCGTATAGCCGCCAGTGTATCCAGCAGCGGTGCTGTAAACTCCAGGCAACTGCCAGAACAGGCGTTCGACGCCCCAGAAACAGCCCATGGCAAACAGGGCGACTTCCATTCCTGCAGGTACGTTAGTCATCGAGTGGCCATTAACGGCGTGGAGTGTGGCTACCGGCATTGGCGTGTTGCGCCCCGGCAGCGCATCCGCTTGGGCGACAAGATGCGTTTTATCAAATAGACTCACGGTTGGCCTCTCAAAACAGAAAATGTGGTTAATGTGGTTAAGGTTGTAACGAAGCGTGTCTTTTAACACAATAGACACGCTCAATACGTCTAGATTTAACCATAAGAATAATTTGGGCTATCGTCACTTTTTCAACCCTTAGTTGTTAGGGTTTTGTTAAGCCGTGGAGCGGCACTTTCGTTTCCTTCGGGGGGAAACAAGGATATTCAGGAGAAAACGTGCTACAAATCCGCCAGTTATGTATCACCAGCCTTTTGCTGGTCAGCGGGGTCGCCAGCGCAGCGAGCGTGCGTTTGCAGGTTGAGGGGTTATCCGGGGAACTGGAAAAAAACGTCCGCGCCCAACTATCCACGATCCAGAGCGATGAAGTGACGCCGGACCGGCGCTTCCGTGCGCGCGTTGATGACGCCATCCGCGAAGGCCTGAAAGCGCTGGGCTACTACGAACCAACGATCGATTTTGATTTACGTCCGCCGCCGGCGAAGGGGCGTCAGGTCCTGATCGCTAAAGTGACGC
Source organism: Klebsiella sp. MISC125 (assembly GCF_051131775.1). Classification (NCBI taxonomy): domain Bacteria; kingdom Pseudomonadati; phylum Pseudomonadota; class Gammaproteobacteria; order Enterobacterales; family Enterobacteriaceae; genus Klebsiella; species Klebsiella sp. MISC125. The sequence continues at coordinate 5,609,677 of NZ_CP180448.1, read as the reverse complement.
CCGGCGAGCCGGTGCGTATTGGCGGCACCGAAGTGATTTTGCGCGGTGGGGCCCGAACCGACAGCGACTATCTGGATCTGCTCAAAACGCGCCCGGCTATCGGCACCGTGCTAAATCACAGCGACTATGATGGCTTCAAAAGCTCCCTGACCCGCGTTGCGCTGCGTAAAGGCTACTTTGATAGCGAGTTTAATAAAAGCCAGCTCGGCGTCTCTCTCGACAGACATCAGGCCTTCTGGGATATCGACTACAACAGCGGCGAACGCTACCGTTTTGGCCCCGTGACCTTTGAAGGTTCGCAGATTCGCGACGAATACCTGCAAAACCTGGTGCCGTTTAAGCAGGGCGACTACTACACCTCGCAGGATTTAGCCGAACTCAACCGCCGCCTGGCGGCAACCGGCTGGTTTAGCTCTGTCGTTGTGGCACCGCAGTTTGAAAAGTCCCGTCAGACCAAAGTTCTGCCTTTACAAGGCGTGGTCTCCCCACGTAAAGAGAATACCGTTGAAACCGGCGTCGGCTATTCCACCGACGTCGGGCCGCGTGTCAAAGGGACGTGGAAAAAGCCGTGGATGAACTCCTACGGTCATAGCTTGACCTCCAGCCTCAGCGTTTCCGCCCCTGAACAGCAGCTCGATTTCAGCTATAAAGTCCCGCTGTTAAAAAGCCCGCTTGAGCAGTACTACCTGATGCAGGGCGGCTTCAAGCGTACGGATCTTAACGACACCAAAGCCGATTCCACAACTCTGGCCGTGTCGCGCTACTGGGAGATGTCGAGCGGCTGGCAGCGCGCGCTCAACCTGCGCTGGAGCCTTGACCACTTTACCCAAGCCAACGTCACCAACACCACCATGCTGATCTACCCCGGCGTGTCGGTAAACCGGACCCGCTCGCGTGGCGGCCTGATGCCGACCTGGGGTGATTCGCAGCGCTACTCGGTGGACTACTCCAACACCATGTGGGGCTCGGACATTAACTTTATCGTGATGCAGGCGCAGGACGTCTGGATCCGTACCCTCTACGATCGCCACCGCTTCGTGGTGCGCGGAAACCTCGGCTGGATTGAAGCCGATAACTTCAGCAAGGTCCCGCCAGACCTGCGTTTCTTCGCCGGTGGCGACCGCAGCATTCGTGGGTATAAATACAAATCTATCTCGCCTAAAGACGATGATGGCAAGCTGATGGGGGCCTCGAAGCTGGCCACTGGCTCGCTGGAATATCAGTACAACGTGACCGGCAAGTGGTGGGGGGCGGTGTTCGTCGATAGCGGCGAAGCGGTGAGCGATATCCGTAAGAGTGATTTCAAAACCGGCGCGGGCATGGGCGTGCGCTGGCAGTCACCGGTCGGGCCGATCAAGCTGGATATTGCCAGGCCGATAGGCGACAAAGAAGAGCACGGTTTACAGTTTTACATCGGTCTGGGGCCAGAATTATGAGTTTATGGAAGAAAATAAGCCTCGGCGTGCTGATCTTTCTGGTGTTGCTGCTGGGGACGGTTGGATTTCTGGTCGGCACCACCACCGGCTTGCATCTGGTGATTAAAGCCGCCGACCGCTGGGTGCCGGGGCTGGACATCGGTAAAGCCACCGGCGGCTGGCGCGACCTGACGCTGGAGAACGTACGCTTTGAACAGCCGGGCGTGGCGGTTACCGCCGGTCAGTTTCACCTTGGCGTCAAGCTGCGCTGCCTGTGGGACAGCAGCCTGTGCGTTAACGATATCTCGCTGCGCGATATCTACGTGGCGATCGATACCAGTAAGATGCCGCCAGCGGCGCCGGTTGAGGAAGAAGATAGCGGTCCGCTAAATCTTTCTACCCCGTATCCGATTACCCTGAGCCGAGTGGCGCTGCATAACGTTAACGTGAAAATCGACGATACCGCCGTTTCGCTGCGCGACTTTTCCACCGGTCTGAACTGGCAGGAGAAAAACCTGACCCTGACGCCGACCTCCCTGCAAGGGCTGCTGATCGCGCTGCCGAAGGTGGCGAAGGTGGCCCAGGAGCAGGTGGTCGAGCCGAAAATTGACAACCCGCAGCCGCAAGAAAAGCCGCTCGGCGAGACGATGAAAGACCTCTTCTCGAAGCCGGTGCTGCCGGAAATGGCCGACGTCCATCTGCCGCTGAATCTCAATATCCAGGAGTTCCGCGGCGAACAGCTGCGCCTGACCGGCGATACCGATATGACCATCTACAATCTGCTGCTTAAAGTGAGCAGCATTGATGGGCAGATGAAGCTGGACGCGCTGGACGTGGACTCTGACCAGGGGAAAGTCACCGCTTCCGGTAGCGCTCAGCTGCAGGACAACTGGCCGGTTGATATCACCCTCAACAGTACGCTGAACATCGACCCGCTCAAGGGCGAGAAGGTACAGCTGAAAGTCGGCGGCGAAGTACGTAAAAAGCTGGCTATCGGCGTGGATTTAGCCGGTTCCGTGGCGATGACGCTACGCGCCGAAGCGCAGCTGGCGGAAGCTGGGCTGCCGCTGGATATGGAAGTGAAAAGCAAGCAGCTCTACTGGCCGTTTACCGGCGAGAAAGAGTTCCAGGCTGACGATGTGCTGCTGAAATTTAACGGCAAAATGACCGACTACACCCTGGCCTTCAGCACTGCGGTGAAAGGGAAATCCCTGCCTCCGGCGAAGATTAACCTGAACGCGAAGGGCAATGAGCAGCAGGTCAATCTCGATAAGCTGACCGTCGCCGCACTGGAAGGGAAGACCGAGCTGAAAGCGCTGCTCGACTGGCAGCAGGCAATCAGCTGGCGCGGCGAGTTGACCCTTGACGGCATCAATACCGCCAAAGAGGTGCCGGACTGGCCGTCGAAGCTCAACGGTCTGATTAAGACTCAGGGCAGCCTGTACGGTGGTAGCTGGCAGATGTCGGTGCCGGAGCTGAAGATCACCGGTAACGTGAAACAAAATAAAGTTGATGTGAGTGGCTCGCTGCAGGGCAACAGCTATATGCAGTGGAAAATCCCCGGTCTGCATCTGGCGCTAGGCCCTAATAGTGCCGACGTGAAAGGCGAGCTGGGGGTCAAAGACCTTAACCTCGACGCCACCATTGATGCCCCGCATCTCGACAACGCGCTACCGGGCCTCGGCGGCACGGCGAAGGGGCTGGTGAAAGTGCGCGGCACCGTTGATGCGCCGCAGTTGCTGGCAGATATCACCGCCCGTGCGCTGCGCTGGCAGGAGCTGTCCGTTGCTCAGGTGAACGTGAAGGGCGACGTTAAATCAACCGACCAAATTGGCGGCACCCTCGATGTGCGCGTTGACCGTATTAGCCAGCCGGGCGTCAATATCAGCCTGGTGCAGCTCAATGCCAAGGGCAACGAGAAGCAGCACGACCTGCAGCTGAGAGTGCAGGGTGACCCGGTATCAGGGCAGCTGTCGCTGGCGGGGAGTTTTGACCGTAAAGAGGAGCGCTGGAAAGGGACGCTGAGCAATACCCGCTTCCAGACGCCGGTCGGGCCGGTTGCGCTGACGCGTGATATTGCGCTGGATTACCGTAACCTCGAGCAGAAAATCAGTATCGGGCCACACTGCTGGACCAACCCGAACGCCGAGCTGTGCGTGCCGCAGACTATCGACGCCGGGGCAATCGGGCATGCAGTGGTCAACCTCAACCGTTTCGACCTGGCGATGCTCAAACCGTTTATGCCAGAAGAGACGCTGGCCAGCGGCGTGTTTAGCGGTAACGCTGACGTGAGCTGGGACACCACCAAAGAGGGGCTGCCGCAGGGCAAAGTGACGCTGAACGGGCGTAACGTGAAGGTGACTCAGACCATTAACGATGCGCCGCTGCCGGTGGCGTTCGATACGCTGAACCTCACTGCCGATCTGCATAATAACCGTGCTCAGTTGGGCTGGCTGATTCGCCTGACCAATAACGGTCAACTGGATGGACAGGTTGATGTCACCGATCCGCAGGGTCGCCGTAATCTGGGCGGTAGCGTTAATATCAGCAACTTCTCGCTAGCGATGATCAACCCTATCTTCTCGCGCGGCGAGAAGGCCGAAGGGAAGCTTAACGCGCGTCTGACTCTTGGTGGTAACCTCCAGAGCCCGCAACTGTTCGGTCAGATGCAGCTCAACGGCGTGGATATTGACGGCAACTTTATGCCGTTTGATATGCAGCCGAGCCAGCTGGCGATGAATTTCACCGGTACCCGCTCGACCCTACAGGGCACGGTGAATACCCGACAGGGGCAGATTGCGCTTAGCGGCAACGCCGACTGGACGCAGATTGACAACTGGCGTGCGCAAATTGCGGCGAAGGGCAGCCGGGTACGAATTACCGTGCCGCCGATGGTGCGTCTCGACGTGTCGCCGGATGTGGTCTTCACTGCCACGCCAAGCCTGTTCAGCCTTGACGGCAACGTTGATATACCGTGGGCGCGTATCATCGTCAAAGATGTTCCGGAGAGCGCCGTCGGGGTCTCTTCTGACGAGGTGATGTTGGATAAAAACCTGCAACCGATTAAGCAGCAGAGCGCCGGTATCCCCATCAACAGTAACCTGACGATCCACGTCGGTAATAACGTTCGTCTGGAAGCATTCGGCCTGAAAGCGCGTTTAACCGGCGATTTGAAGGTGGCTCAGGATAAACAAGGGCTGGGGCTGAACGGGCAGATCAACATTCCGGACGGTCGCTTCCATGCCTATGGGCAGGATCTGATCGTGCGTAAAGGCGAGCTGCTGTTCTCCGGTCCACCGGATCAGCCGTTGTTGAATATCGAAGCTATTCGCAACCCGGATGCCACAGAAGACGACGTGATCGCCGGGGTTCGCGTAACGGGCTCAGCCGATCAGCCGAAGGCGGAGATCTTCTCCGACCCGGTGATGTCGCAGCAAGAAGCGCTTTCTTACCTGCTGCGAGGGCAGGGTTTAAGCAGCGGACAGAGCGATAGTGCGGCCATGACCTCAATGCTTATTGGTATGGGGGTTGCACAAAGTGGTCAGGTTGTGGGTAAAATCGGTGAGACGTTTGGCGTAAGCAATTTGGCGCTGGACACCGAGGGAGTGGGCGACTCCTCCCAGGTGGTAGTTAGCGGCTATGTATTGCCGGGTCTGCAGGTAAAATATGGGGTCGGGATTTTTGACTCCCTGGCGACGCTGACGTTACGCTATCGTCTGATGCCTAAGCTATATATGGAAGCCGTGTCTGGCGTAGATCAGGCTCTCGATGTGCTCTATCAGTTTGAGTTTTAGCAATGCGAATATTTGTTTACGGCAGTTTACGACGCAAGCAAGGCAACAGCCACTGGATGACCAACGCTCAGTGGCTGGGCGATCATAGTGTCAACGATTATCAATTGTATAGCCTGGGCCACTATCCAGGCGCGGTGCCCGGAGATGGCACGGTACATGGTGAGGTCTATCGTATTGACGCATCGACGCTGGCCGAATTAGATGCGCTGCGTACCAAAGGCGGCGAGTATGCTCGTCACCTGATCCAGACGCCCTATGGTAGCGCCTGGATGTATGTCTATCAGCGCCCTGTCGAGGGCTTCACGCTGATAGAAAGCGGCAACTGGTTGGATAAAGACCAGTATTAATAACGATAACGCCACCTTCGGGTGGCGTTGTTTTTTGCGGGTTAGCACCGGCTGGTTTTTGCCGCCCGGCTTAGCGTAGCGCTTAGTTCCCCGGAGGCGGCGCTCAGCGCGCCTTGTCCGGGCTACCGGCCCGCAGACGGCTGGAAACCTGTAGCCCGGGTAAGGCGTAAGCCGCCACCCGGGAAATGCGGCAAATTAGCTATTCCTGATTTTTCGGCCAGAACATGTGTGGATAGCCGATCTCAGCTAAACCGGTATGCCGCAGGGTAAGGTATCTGGCGCTTTCTTTATCATAAATGGCAGTGGCTGAATGCGTATGACCACTGTAGTAAAGCGGTTGAATGTCATACATCTGTTCAAAAATATCCTTCTGAGCCCAGGCGGGGACATTTTCAATTTGGTAGTCATAGTCGATCTTTTTGCCTTTACTTCCCGGTCCCCCGGCAAACCAGGCCTTCACATCTTCCGTCCCGGTGGTTTTTAGGGCTTTTATCGAACCGAAGCAGAATGAGGACGTTTGTTTCCGCCAGTATTTACGCCCTTCAGCCGTGAGGATATAGCGGTTAATCGTCAACGTTTTATTATTTTCATAGGCGAGGGTTTGCGTGGCGAGCAGCCCCAAAGTGACAAGATTCTCCAGCGTCTGCTGGGTTTTTATGCTATCGGCACTTTGACTTTCCGGCTGCCTGATATCCCAGGGAAAGGAAATCCCCGGCTTACGAATCCCGAAGCAGTGCGCTTTGTCGGTCCAGGTTATCAACTGCGTGTTGATATCCGCCAGATAATCCCGATCGTCGCAGCCGAATAACGTGAAGATAAATAACCCGCAGAGCGTTTTCTTCCATAGCACAGGTAAGATCCTTATCAATTCACATTGAATAACTTGTCTTCACCAACGTAATAATTGCCGATACCGGACAGACTGCGTAGATGCGTTTTATCCGCCATATCGAATCGGGCGCTGCCAGTGATTTTGCCTTCTTTCATCTGCGGAAAAAACTGTGGCATTAATTCTTGCGCCCAGTCAGGAACGGCAGCGATATGGTAAATGAAATCGACTGTGACGGCTCTCTGGTCATTTGATGGACTTATCTGGCTAATTTTTTCCACTTGCACATTACCGAAGCACAGGCCGGTTCTCTCGCTATAGGGCCAACTTGGGCTACTGGAGGCACCTTTATCCGTGAGCCGGTAGTAGTAGTTGGTATATTTACCTGCCTCAATCTCAATTTTCTCCTCAACCAGGCCCTGTTGAATAAACCACGGGACTCCAGCAGTCGGTCGATACCAGGAGGTGAACTCCGCTTGCAGCCTTTCTCGGGTAATCATACATACCGCCTGATTGGCGTAGCGGTTAGCGATATCAAAACGTTTCTGAATTTCCGGGAGCCACTGCTGGTCGTTCAGCTGTGTAACCGGATAGGTGGTTTGCTGCTCTCTGTTATCACAGCCGGTGAGAAACAGGGCGAATGTCAGACCACAAAAGCGTAATTTTTTAATATCCATATATTAGTAGCTCCGTTTAATCCATACGGCTTTTCTTGCCATTCGTGTCCGGGAAATAAAATCATAAATGTTCTTATTGCCATCGGTATACTCAGGCAAACCATTAATTAAATACTCCATCGGATAAGGGAAACAACGTTTAGGATCGGCAGAGTAGTCGTATGCGAGACCTTCCAGCGCGCTGTCGCCTGGTGGTAGATCGCCGCAGGCAGGAACCTGATTTTCCTGATACTGGTAAGCGCTATTAAAGGTTATTCTGCTCACCCAATCGGCTAGCTGCGGCTGGAATTTTTCTGCGCCATAATAATCGCCATTGGTTAGCCAGATGATGTGCCGCTGGCCAAACATGACCGCGCTTATCTCTTGATCGGTGAAGCTTTCCGGGCGTTCATACGTTTTAGTTTTGTTGTCGTACACATAGCGATACGCCCAGGACAAGGTATGATTTTGTTTATTGTAATCAGGCAACTGTAGCCAGTTAAAATCGATTGTTTCAGGAAAGGACCAGGTATGCTTCGGTGGAATTCGCAGCTGTAGCTGTTCAGCCCTTTCTTTCAAAAGAGAAAGATCATCCGATAGTCTTAAATAACCGACGTTGGCAATTTTTATACATAACCTGTTCTTGCTGCTATTACGCGGTGATATATATCTGGTACATCTGAATTCTGAGGTGTTTTTCAGCGGATTGCCGTAGGTTTTTATCTCTTCAGCATAAATATAATTTTCTGGTAAATTTAGTACAGCAATCCCATTTAATGAAATTGTTGCGGGTCCGGCGATAATGGTCTTTTCTGTGCGATCGTCGAAATCATCATCTTCCCGGCTTATTTTCTTTAATTCATCCTGTGTTAAGGACGCCCCGGCGCTGGTATGTCCCGGTAATAGCATCAGGGCAATAAATACCGGCAGTGTTATAGCTATTGTTCTCTGAGCCATGAAGTCTCCTTTTGCTCAACTCTCCGTAAATAGGGACAGGCAGATTATTCAAATGTACCGATCTGATAGTTCAACGTACGGTAATACTCAGGGAAACGGATAAACCGATCGCCAGCGCCATCAAATACCACGTTTTTCCCCGGTAGCTTATAGCGTTGCCAGTTCTTGCCGTCATCGCGGGAAAGATACAAATGTGTTCTGTCGCCGATATCTTTTTCTACCGCCAGAAGATTGTTCCCGGCATAAATTTTCCCTAACCGATCGATATGCTCAAGCACCAACTGCGACGTACCATTTTCCTCTAGCCGATACAGGCCATAGCGTGAAGCGCTTATTCTGCTAACGAGGAAAATCTCCCCCTGCGGCGAACGGGCGATATCGCGGATATTGGTGGCGAGAATTTGCTCCTGCTGTGCGGAGATAATTTGATAGAGAAAACGGCGTTCTCCCCGGCCTTCAGGAAGCGAAACTGTGACGTCGGCCAGTAGCCGCTGGTGGTTATCGATATACCAGCGTAGCTGGCTCAGCCTGGCAGACTGTTCTGCGCTATTGTCCCACTGGATAGTGTTGCGCTTTAGTAGCGGGCGAATATCGGCTGCGATTTGCCAACTTTGTCCCTGGTCTTCTGAAACGGAAAGCGTGTACTGATCCGCCAGCCATAGCTTGCCTGCCTCGGCGCTGACCAGTTTCTGGGAATAAAAGTGTGACGGTATATCTGGCTCAGGAAAGCGCCACTGTGTCAGTTGCTGCCAGTTGATGCCGCCGCCCGGGCTATACCAGACGCTCTTGTTGGCGTGAAAAGGCCCATCGGCAATCAGATAGCACTCACCCTGAAGCGTGCAAACAGGGGCGTCGATGTTTCCCAGCCATAGCGCGGAAGTCTGGAGCTGGCCCTGGCGAGCGAGATGCATGATGCTGGTCAGAGGAATGTTAAACCTGTCATCCCCGCGGTCGGTAGAAGTAAACCGGTTATACCGGCCTTTAATATCGCGTTCCAGCTGCTCTTTTGCCACGAGACGGACATTAAGCAACTGGGACATAAGAGGCGTTATTCGTTCAAGCGGCGGGTTGTAATGGTGAATAACGCGCCGCTGTTGTTTATTCAGCTCATAGCGTTTGACGGTAAACAGCTGTTCGTGGCTGATAAACAGCGCACCGTTGGTAAAGCTGCTGATAATCGGGTCTTCAACCTCTTTTTCCTCGCCGCTCAGTTGGTGCTGCTGCCACGAGATGTTGGGCAGGAAGAGGTTAAACGAAAACGTCGCGGACCACAGGAACGCCGCCAGCGTGACTATCGCGAGAAACAGTAACCGGCGCTTTATCGTGCTGAACATCACATCAGCTCCTGAAGCGTGGTATTAGCTTTGGCGCGACCGAGGTAGCGCTTAAATGCACGCTGTAACGTTAGCCAGTCGCCCACGCGGCCTGAGAGCATACGGGTCGCCAGACTGCACAGTTCGAGGAGCGCGATTATCCCGCCGATGCACAACAACGTTAAGGAAAACAGGTCGAGCATCTCTGTGGCGAATTTCCAGCCGTCCCAGCCGGATGCTCGCATATCATTCATCTCCAGGCCGAACATAAACAGGAACATGACCAGCGCGATGCTATAAAACACCTTATAGACCAGCGACATTTGCTGTTCACCGGGATAGAACGGATGAGCTTTCAGATAAGCGCCGCCATCGCTGCCGTTATAGAGCGCTTGAATATCGCGATTGTCGCGCCGATATACGGCGATTATTCGATCGCCGCCAGCCAGAAAAGGCGGATGACGGCGGTAAAAAAGAGGGTGGAGGTCCCATCGGGTGCCGGTGGTTTGCCAGGAGAAAGAGAGCGGCGCGGCGTTGCACTGGAACAGGACGCCGTGATAGTCGCGATGCGTTTTTCCTGCGCCGGTGGACCACTTCTTAAAATAGAGGCTTTTGATTATCCCTTCTTCAACGCTGAAGCGCTCTGGAACGGGAGTATCGTCGGGAAAGGGGGGGATGCTGCGCCTGGTGGCGGTCGCTACAGGCTGACAGAAGGAGAAATCTCCGCGCCGGACCCGTTCCATTTTCAGCAGTAGCTCGCGCATTTCGGGATGTGCCGTTTGGGCAAAGCGGTGCACCAGGCCGCATAGCCCCACCAGCGCAACTCCCAGCGCCAGCGCCGCGATGACACCGAAAGTGATGACAGCCCAGACTGCGGTTAAATAAATGTAGGTTGGGCAGGCGATAGAGATAAACGCCAGAGTGCCGATAAAAAACGCCAGTAGTTTACCTTTCAGCGACGGCCTGGCCGGTTCGAGCAGAACGTTGCCGTCGCTCAGCCAGTGGATCCAGAAGCTGCCGTCCGGCAGGCGGCGAGCGCCAATATGCAGCGGCTGGTTGAGCTTAAGCTGCTCAAAAAGCGTGGGATCCTGGAAGTAACGCGTATCGGTATAAAAAACGTGGTCACCAGCGACGAGGCGCAGATAGCTCTGCTTCTCAGAAGCGGCAGGGGTAAATCCGGTAAAATTCAGGGTGAAATAGCGGGTGTTTTTCACAAGGTTCCCTCTTGTGCAAGGCTGCAGCGATCCGTTGCTGCAAACAGGCAGGGCGGGCGCCCTGCCTGAAAGAGATTACTTCTTAGCGCGCTCGAAGGAAGCAACGATTTCAGCTTTAGCTGCTTCAGCGTTGTCCCAACCGTCAACTTTTACCCATTTGCCCGCTTCGAGATCTTTGTAGTGCTCGAAGAAGTGGGTGATCTGCGCTTTCAGCAGGTCTGGCAGGTCGTTCACATCTTTGATGTGATCGTATTCTTTGCTCAGCTTGGTGTGCGGTACCGCAACCAGTTTCGCATCTTCGCCGGATTCGTCGGTCATTTTCAGAACGCCAACCGGACGGCAGCGGATCACAGAACCTGGCTCCAGCGGATACGGCGTCGGGACCAGAACGTCTACCGGGTCACCGTCCAGAGACAGGGTGTGGTTGATGTAACCGTAGTTGCACGGATAGAACATCGCCGTGGACATGAAACGGTCAACGAACAGTGCACCGCTCTCTTTGTCGACTTCGTATTTGATTGGGTCTGCGTTCGCCGGGATCTCGATCACGACGTAGATGTCTTCCGGCAGATCTTTGCCCGCAGGTACGTTGAGTAAGCTCATGTCTGTTTCCTTTAAAATGTATGGCAAACAAGTGCCCGGTATTATAGCCAACTCACATCGAATGTCTTTGCTTCTTTTTCCCCAGAACAGGTGGGCGAAGTCTGAATTTTTTGCCGCAAGACAACCTGAAAATCCATAAACATAGCTGCATCCTGAATAAATTTATGTAACCGTTTTCATCGCATATGCTTGATATCTCAAAGTGTGAAAAATTCCGGCATAAATGGTGAGGATGGCGTAGGTCGCGAAGCCTCACCGGCTCTCTACTGCCGTGAATCACGTCAGTTAACACCTGATTAACTTTTTTGAAGTGTGATGTAACGCATTCAGTTACATCTCCGATTGTCTATAGTTTGTCCGCAGGTGAGGCTTTAACCAACAATAACCCTACGAGGATCCTCTTATGTGGAAGCGCTTACTTCTTGTCACAGCAGTTTCCGCAGCTATGTCGTCTATGGCTATGGCTGCCCCTCTGACCGTAGGTTTTTCTCAGGTCGGCTCTGAATCCGGCTGGCGTGCGGCTGAAACCAACGTTGCGAAAGAGGAAGCCGCCAAGCGCGGCATCACTCTGAAGATTGCTGACGCCCAACAAAAACAGGAAAACCAGATTAAAGCCGTACGTTCCTTTATTGCTCAGGGCGTCGACGCCATCTTTATTGCCCCGGTGGTCGCGACCGGCTGGGAACCGGTACTAAAAGAAGCGAAAGAAGCAAAAATCCCGGTATTCCTGCTCGACCGTTCTATTGATGTTAAAGACAAAGATCTCTACATGACCACCGTCACCGCCAACAACGTGCTGGAAGGCCAGCTGATTGGCGAGTGGCTGGTGAAAACCGTTGACGGTAAACCGTGTAACGTCGTTGAGCTACAGGGCACCGTCGGGGCCAGCGTGGCGATTGACCGTAAGAAAGGCTTTGCTGAAGCGATTTCTAAAGCCTCCAATATAAAAATTATCCGCTCCCAGTCCGGCGACTTTACCCGCAGTAAAGGCAAAGAAGTGATGGAGAGCTTTATCAAAGCGGAAAATAACGGCAAGAACATTTGCATGGTTTACGCCCATAACGACGACATGGTGATCGGCGCGATTCAGGCGATTAAAGAGGCCGGGCTGAAGCCGGGTAAAGATATTCTGACCGGCTCTATCGACGGCGTGCCGGATATCTATAAAGCGATGATGGCCGGTGAAGCGAACGCCAGCGTAGAGCTGACGCCGAATATGGCCGGCCCGGCGTTTGACGCGCTGGAGAAATACAAAAAAGACGGCACTCTGCCGGAGAAAGTGACCATCACCAAATCGACGCTCTACTTACCGGATACGGCGAAAGAAGAGTTAGAGAAGAAGAAAAATATGGGCTACTAAGCGGCTGATACCCTCACCCCAACCCTCTCCCTGAAAGGGAGAGGGAGTCGGGCGGTGCGGGTTGCTAGTTGGGCACAATATGTTCCCTCTCACCCTCGGGGAGAGGGCCAGGGTGAGGGGGAGCGCAGCATGACCACTGAAACCAACCTGGAAATCCTCCGCACTGAGGGGCTCTGCCAGTATTTCCCCGGCGTGAAAGCGCTGGATAACGTTAACTTCAGCCTGCGGCGTGGTGAAATTATGGCGCTGCTCGGCGAAAACGGTGCTGGAAAATCAACGCTCATCAAAGCGCTGACCGGTGTTTACCATGCCAACAGCGGCAGCATCTGGCTGGAAGGTCAGGAGATCTCGCCGAAGAATACCGCCCATGCCCAGCAGTTGGGGATCGGCACCGTTTACCAGGAAGTGAACCTGCTGCCGAATATGTCGGTGGCGGATAATCTGTTTATTGGTCGTGAACCACGGCGTTTTGGCCTGCTGCGGCGCAAAGAGATGGAAAAGCGCGCCACGGCGCTAATGGAATCCTACGGTTTTTCCCTCGACGTGCGCGAACCGCTCAACCGCTTTTCGGTCGCGATGCAGCAGATTGTTGCTATCTGTCGGGCGATCGATCTGTCAGCAAAAGTCTTAATTCTTGATGAACCCACCGCCAGTCTGGATACCCAGGAGGTGGAGATGCTCTTCACCTTGATGCGCCAACTGCGCGATAGCGGCGTCAGCCTGATTTTCGTCACCCACTTCCTCGACCAGGTTTATGCCGTCAGCGACCGGATCACCGTTTTGCGTAATGGCGGCTTCGTCGGCTGTCGGGAAACCCGCGAGCTGCCGCAAATTGAACTGGTGAAAATGATGCTGGGCCGCGAGCTGGAGCATAACGCCCTGCAGCGTGCGGGCCGCACTCTGCTAAGCGACAAACCGGTTGCCGCCTTCGAGGGTTTTGGCAAAAAAGGCACCATCGCCCCGTTTAATCTGCAGGTTCGCCCCGGGGAAATCGTCGGCCTGGCGGGTCTGCTAGGCTCAGGGCGCACGGAAACCGCTGAGGTCATTTTCGGCATCAAACCCGCCGACAGCGGCAAAGCGTGGATCAAAGGCAAACCGCAAACCCTGCGCTCGCCGCATCAGGCCTCCTGCCTTGGAATCGGCTTTTGCCCGGAAGATCGTAAAACCGACGGCATCATCGCCGCCGCCTCGGTGCGGGAAAATATCATTCTCGCGCTCCAGGCACAGCGCGGTTGGCTGCGCCCGATTGGTCGGCGCGAACAAAATGAGATTGCCGAGCGTTTTATCCGTCAGTTGGGGATCCGTACCCCCAGCGCCGAGCAGCCGATCGAGTTCCTCTCCGGCGGCAATCAGCAGAAAGTGCTGCTCTCGCGCTGGCTGCTGACCAAACCGCAGTTTCTGATCCTGGATGAACCGACTCGCGGTATCGACGTGGGTGCCCATGCGGAGATCATCCGCCTGATTGAAACCCTCTGCGCCGATGGTCTGGCGCTGCTGGTTATCTCTTCGGAGCTGGAAGAATTGGTGGGTTATGCCGACCGGGTGATTATCATGCGCGATCGCCAACAGGTGGCGGAACTGGCTCTGAGCGAGCTCTCCGTCCCGGCGATCATGAACGCTATTGCGGCATAAGGAGTAACCGATGATGCCTCGATCTGTTCCGAAAACCGACCAGCCAAAACGACGCTTTAGCTGGCCAAAAGGGATGCCGCAAATTATTGCGCTGCTGTTGGTGCTGGTCGTTGATAGCCTGGTGGCCCCGCATTTCTACCAGATAGTGTTGCAGGAAGGACGGCTGTTCGGCAGCCCGATTGATATTTTGAATCGTGCAGCGCCGGTAGCTCTGCTGGCAATTGGTATGACGCTGGTTATCGCCACCGGTGGGATTGACCTGTCTGTGGGCGCGGTGATGGCGATTGCCGGAGCCACGGCGGCGTCGATGACCGTGGCGGGCCATAGCCTGACCGTTGTGCTGCTGGCATCACTGGCGGCCGGTGCGCTGGCCGGTTTGTGGAATGGGATTCTGGTCGCGATACTGAAGATCCAGCCGTTCGTCGCCACTTTGATCCTGATGGTGGCCGGACGCGGAGTTGCCCAACTGATCACTTCCGGGCAGATCGTGACATTTGATTCTCCACATCTTGCCTGGCTCGGCAGCGGGTCTCTGCTGCTGTTCCCGACGCCGGTGATCATTGCCATCGTTACGCTGGCGCTATTCTGGCTGTTTACCCGTAAGACCGCGCTGGGGATGTTTATTGAAGCGGTGGGCATTAACATCCGTGCGGCGAAAAACGCCGGGGTGAATACCCGCATCGTGGTGATGCTGGCCTACGTATTAAGCGGCGTTTGTGCGGCTATCGCCGGGATTATCGTGGCGGCGGATATTCGCGGTGCCGATGCCAATAACGCCGGATTATGGCTGGAGCTGGACGCTATTCTGGCGGTGGTGATCGGCGGCGGCTCGCTGATGGGCGGGCGCTTTAACCTGCTGCTCTCGGTGGTCGGGGCACTGATTATCCAGGGGATGAATACCGGGATCCTGCTGTCAGGATTTCCGCCGGAGCTTAACCAGGTGGTCAAAGCCGTGGTGGTGCTGTGCGTACTGATCGTTCAGTCGCCGCGCTTTATCAGCTTACTGAAGGGGATACGTGGCCATGATAAAACGTAATTTACCGTTAATGATCACTCTGGCGGTGTTTGTGCTGGGCTATCTCTACTGCCTGACCCAATTTCCCGGCTTTGCCTCGACGCGGGTGATCTGCAATATCCTGACCGATAACGCTTTCCTTGGGATCATTGCCGTCGGCATGACCTTTGTGATCCTCTCCGGCGGGATCGATCTGTCGGTGGGTTCGGTGATCGCGTTTACCGGGGTCTTTCTTGCCAAAGCGATCGGCTTTTGGGGGATCTCGCCGCTGGTGGCGTTTCCGCTGGTGCTGGTGATGGGCTGCGCCTTTGGCGCGTTTATGGGCTTGCTGATCGATGCGCTGAAGATCCCGGCGTTTATCATCACTCTCGCCGGAATGTTTTTCCTGCGGGGCGTCAGCTACCTGGTTTCTGAAGAGTCGATTCCCATCGATCACCCGGTCTATGACACCCTTTCCAGCCTGGCATGGATGATCCCCGGCGGCGGTCGCTTAAGCGCGATGGGTCTACTGATGCTGCTGGTAGTGGTCGCCGGGATTTTTATGGCCCACCGCACTCGCTTTGGCAATCAGGTTTACGCCATTGGCGGCAGCGCCACCTCGGCGAATCTGATGGGTATCTCTACGCGCAGTACCACCATTCGCATCTATATGCTCTCCACCGGGCTGGCGACGCTGGCCGGAATTGTTTTCTCCATTTATACCCAAGCGGGCTATGCGCTGGCGGGCGTTGGCGTTGAGCTGGACGCCATTGCTTCGGTGGTTATCGGCGGCACGCTGTTAAGCGGTGGGGTAGGAACGGTGCTGGGCACGCTGTTTGGCGTGGCGATTCAGGGGCTGATTCAGACCTACATCAACTTCGACGGCACCCTGAGTTCGTGGTGGACCAAAATCGCCATCGGGATCCTGCTGTTTGTCTTTATTGCGCTTCAGCGCGGCCTGACGGTGCTGTGGGAGAATCGGCAGAGTTCACCGGTCACGCGAGTGAATAACGTGCCAGCCAATCATGCTGGTGCGACCGACAAGTGGTGAAGTGACCGGGCCTGATGAGCAAAACGCCATCAGGCACTGGTTTTTTTAAAATCCATGAATATAAAACAGGTTCACGATCGCGCTGTTTCTGAGCCGGTTTTCCACCGCCGTTTCGGTGTAGAAGTTTAGCGTCAGGGTGTTATTGGCCGAATGATTCCACATCAGCCCGGGGCCAATGCCTAATACCTGCTCGCGTGAGTTTGGTAGGTCATCGCCATTTACTTTATCGTCGGAAATTTGCTTCAGATAATAGCCGTTAATACCCAGATGCCACTTGGGCGCCACTTCATATTCGGCAGCAAAGTTGAGCCAGGCCAGCTGACCGGCGCGGGTGCGTTGCACGCTTTCGCCTTTCCAGTCCAGCGGGGCGCTGCTGGCCGGGTTGGTATTATTGAAGTTCACCAGGTACTGTAAACGCCAGTTTAACGAGGCGCGCGGGGCAAAGAGCCAGGTGGCGGCCCAGGTTGGCGTAAACGACCATTGGTTCGCCCCCGGATTAATGTCCTGCTTCGCGTCATATTTTCCGGTGGGCACGTTGAAGCCGATTTCAAAACGCTGGGCAAACAGCGGCGTGCCCTGTGCATCCATCACCGGGTTAATTTGCAGATAGGTGCCGATAAAAATATCGCCAAACCCAGCGTCATTGGCCTGCAATTTTGCCGGAGCATCGCCGAAATCGGTATGAAAGCCGACGATCGGAATAATCAGGTCTAAACCCAGCGAGGCATTCTCAAACGGGGAGTGTGCAAAGGTATAGAGAAATTGGTGGCTGGTTAGCCAGGTATCCACATTGCTTTTGCCAAAGGCATCTATTTTATTCCCGGCGCTGTCTTTAATCGCATTCGCATGGGTATAGCGATAATAGCCCAGATAGGACAGCTGTCCCGGCGCGGCGGCCGGGAAGCCGTCAAAAAAGCTGGTCAGGCCGAGGTTGATGCCAGCAGGCTCTGCCACCGACGGTGTAGCGGCTTCTGCCGGAGCATGGGTCAGTAAAATGAGCGCAAGAAGCCCCCCGACTCTGCGAGAGAGCCTGGTAAATGATACGGACATGATTTTCTACCTTTTAACGACCTACCGTCTTTCCAGTTGCAGGGAGGAACCAAGTCGACACATCGGAATTGACCCGCCTTCCTGCAACTCGAAATCCATTAGGGTATAAAATAATCGTTTCTGGAATACATCGACCAGGCTTATCAGGAACGGAACTAGGCGATACGACGGGTCTGCACTGGCTCACCGTTGCGATAGAGCAGACAATCGCGGTCGTTCCGCTCAACGGCGACGACCGTGGCGGTCACGATGCTGTGGGTGGTGTCATCAATGATCTGATCCACCACGCAGTCGAAGCTCACCGCGGTGCCTTCCAGCATTGGTGCGCCTGACTTCAGCGGATACCAGTTTCCCTGGCTGAAGCGCTGCTCGCCGTGAAACGCTTTACTGGCGAAACGCATGGCGTGGTCGAGCTGTTCACTGGCCAGCACGTTGATGCCAATCCCCTCGCCAACGTTCAGCTGGCGATGGGCGCTGGCGCTTTTGCCAACGCAGACCAACACGCGCGGTGGATCGACGCTCACCGAGCAGAACGACGAGGCGGTTAAACCGTTACGCTGCTCGTCGGAATGGACGGTAATCACCGCCACCGGCAGCGTCAGTTGACGCATGCCCAGTTTGAACTCATCAGCAGACAGAGAACTCATGCGGCTTCTCCTGAGGCGGAATCATACGGACGGAACGGCTCACGCAGGCCACGGGCTTCCAGGCGCGGCAGCACTTTGTCGCGGAAATAGGGGAACTCGCTGACATAGTCGGTGAACGACAGCGTGGTGCCGGAGAAACCGGTACGATACAACTGCTCCAGGCCGTCGGCGACATCGTCCGGCGTCCCGACCAGCGGGAAGCCGCCGTGGCCGGCAGAGAAGCGGTCGCGAATCAGTTTGAGCTGATCTTTCGGGAACGATTCGGCGTTCTCGAACATCAGACGAATAATGTTATCCACCGCTGCCCAGTCGGCGTTCTGCTGGGAATAGTAGTGGTGATACTCCTCGGCTTCCGCGCGAGTTGGGCGGCAGACGACGTAGGAGAAGGTCAGAATATTGAGCGCTTTCTGGCGTGCGGCATCGAGGGCCTTCTGCTTCAACTCGACAATCTCTTTTGCGGAGCGCTCCAGGGTGATTGCGGAGGTGAACAGGAAATCGGCGTTGCGAATGGCGAAATCGCGCCCTTCGCCGGAACCGGCGGCGTTAAATATCGGGATGTCTTGTTGCAGCGGTAACGGCAGACCGTAGGTGTCTTTCAGCTTGAAGAAATTGCCGTCCCAGTTGAAGGCTTTCTCTTCGCGCCACAGTTTGCGGATCACCTCAAACCACTCCTGGCCGTAGGCGTAGCGGCTTTCGTGATCGTAGGCGAGGTCGCCGCCCAGCGCTTCATATTCCGGGCGGTTCCAGCCGCAAACCACGTTCAGCCCCGCGCGGCCCTGGCTGATGTGATCCATCGTTGCCAGCTGTTTTGCCACTACCACTGGATGGTTAAAAGAGGTATGAACGGTAGAAAAGACGCTGATATGGCGAGTCGCCGCCAGCAGCGCGGAGGCCCAGGTGACGGTCTCCAGCACGTTGCCGTGGAAGTTGGTTTCGCCGCCGTAGCCGATCCAGCGGGCGATCGGCAGCAGAAACTCGATCCCGGCTTCATCGGCGAGCTGTGCCATTTTCAGGTTGTTTTCCCAGGAGTTGTTCCAGCGATCTTCAATTTTGGTGACAGCCATACCGCCGGAGCAGTTCGCTGCAAAGAAACCCAATTTAAACTTATTGTTATTCAGGATCCGGTTTACTTTAGTGTTTGCCATGAGGTGGCTCCTTTCGAAAGTAGGTGATGACTTAACACAACTAAGCAATGGGTATATATTTTATACATGAATATTTTATGCTTAAACAATATCGATTGCTTAATAATCACCCACCTGTGAGAGCAATCACATAATAAAATGTGATGATTAGGCTGGGATGTGATGAGAAAAAGAGGTAAATAATTAATGAAATCAAATGTATCTGCTATTTCACTTGAAGCCGGCTCGCGCGATGTCAAACTGTGGCTGCGGCTGTTATCGTGCGTCAACATCATTGAAACCGAACTTCGTCAGCGGATGCGTGAGCAGTTTGGCAGCACGCTGCCGCGCTTTGATATGCTGGCGCAGCTGGATCGCTTCCCGGACGGTATCAAGATGGGCGAACTGTCGCGACTGATGCTGGTGACGGGCGGCAACATTACAGGGCTTGCCGATAGTCTGGAAAAAGAGGGCATGGCGGTGCGGGTGTACGATCCCAACGATCGTCGCTCGTGTCGGATCAAACTGACCGCGTCCGGCAAACAGCAGTTTGATCTGATGGCGGCGGCGCACCAGGGCTGGCTGAACGAACTGATGGCCGCTCTGCCGGTGAAAGAAAAAGATCAGCTCTATACGCTACTGGGCAATTTTAAGAGCCAGTTCCCAGGAATGTAACGCCAACGGAAGTTTTTTCACTTTCTGGATAACAGCTTCAGGAAATGGATAGAGCGTTTGCCGGGCCTGCTTACAATGTTACTTGTTTGTTAATTTCAATTTCCCAAACAGGTGACCGCGTATGAACAAAGCATTGCTGACTGAATTTTCTGAGGGGATCGCTCAGGGCGCGATCCGGATTGTCGATTTAACGCAAACGCTGAGCGAACGCTTCCCGACGCTGCAGCTGCCGCCGCAGTTCGGCCAGGCCTGGGGCTTTAAAAAAGAGACCATTTCCCACTACGATGAAAATGGCCCCGGTTGGTACTGGAACAACTTTACCTGTAGCGAACACACCGGCACTCACTTTGATGCGCCGGCGCACTGGGTGAGCGGTCGTGAGCATCATGAAAATACCGTTGATACCATCAACCCTGCGGCGTTCATCGGCCCGGCGGTGGTGGTGGATGCCAGCCGCGAGGTAGCGGAAAATCCGGACTGGATCCTGTCGGTAGATTACCTGGAAAGCTGGGAAAAACAGCACGGGAAGATCCCGGAAGGCGCCTGGGTGCTATTCCGCACCGACTGGTCGAAAAAGGCTGATGACGGCGCGGCGTTCCTCAACATGCGCGAAGATGGCGCCCACACGCCAGGCCCGGCGCAGGCAACCGTCGAATGGCTGATTGAAGCGCGCAACGTACGTGGCTTTGGCGTGGAAACCATTAACACCGACGCCGGGCAATCCTACGCCTGGCCGGTGCCCTATCCCTGCCATACCCTGATGCACGGCGCTAATAAATATGGCCTGCAATGCTTGACCAACCTCGATCAATTACCGACGCGCGGTGCGGTGATTATCGCGGCCCCGCTCAAAATTGAGCAGGGTTCCGGTAGCCCGTTACGCGTACTGGCGTTGATTAGCGAATAACTTCAACACAAATACACGCAGTCATTCGAGTTGCAGGAACGAGCGCAGCCAACGCATCTGCAACTTGAAGCACGACGTGTATACTCTAAATAATTCGAGTTGCAGGAAGGCGGCGACGCAGGGAATCCCCAGGAGCTTACTCCAGTAAGTGACTGGGGTGAGCGAGGAAAGCCAACGCACATGCAACTTGAAGTATGACGAGTATATTGCCGGTTAGCGCTTACGCATGCTCTGACTGGGCGTCTCACCAAAGCGCGCTTTGTACTCGGCGCTAAAGCGCCCCATATGGGCGAATCCCCAGCGCAGCGCAGCGCCTGTTACGTTGTTTACCTCGCCGGAAAGCAGCTCGGCACGCACCCGCTCCATACGGGTATCTCGCAGATATTGCATCGGGCTGACGCCAAGAAAATTTTTAAACCCCGCATACAGTCCACGCAGGCTAACGCCGCCAATCCCCGCCAGCGCTTCCGCGCTCAGCGTTTCGTGCGCGTGGGCGTGAATGTACTCTTGCACGCGGCGGACGTGGGCCGGGCGAATGCTGGAACGCTTGCTGTCAGCGGGTTGGCGGTAGTTATGCTGGTGGCTATTGAGCAGCGTGGTGGCGACCAGTTGCTCCATCTGCTGGCGAATCAGACGGTGTTTTTCCAGGTCCAGCCCCTGGCTGGCGCACTCCAGCAGATAACCAATGAGCGCACACCACGCCGGATTATCCTGCCAGCGAAACGCGGTCTCGAAGCGCAGCGGTTCGTTCAGAGGCTGGCCAAGCTGGCCGACCAGCATGTTCTCCAGCAGCGAGCGGGAGATGCGCAGCAGAAACTGATCGTTGCCAGGCTCCCAGCGCATACGGGTGACGTCTTCCGGGTTAATCACCGTGGCCAGCTGCGGACCGGATAGGATCTCCTGACCTTCGCTCACCACTGTGGCGCTACCGTGCAGCGGCATCTGCACCAGAAAAAAATCCTTCATCAGGCACGGCGCGATATCCACCCGCGAGCTGTAGCGCAGGCGGTTAAGTGAGATTTCACCCATCGGAATGTGGTGCATCCGCACGTCGGCGCGTGCGCCGCGATCGACCAGATCCACCTGGCAAGGTTTGAAGATCCGTCCTACGACGGCACCTGCTTGCTCCAGCGTGGCGGAGGTAAACAGCAAGTTGGCGGACGAATTGAGATGACTAAGCGCAGCGGACAGGCGCGGTGAGACGATATCGTTGATCAACATAACAGACTCCTCGTGGAGACGACGTAAAGGTGAAACGTCCTGCCTGTTGTTGATTTCTGGCCGTCATACGCGAACGCGTTGCTTTAATCAACATTCCATTAACAACTTGCTAACGCATACACGTTAACTGGAATTCAGAAGTTATGTCAGAGCAAATTCCGATAACGAGAGATGGATCGCGCAGATTTTGTTATCGCTGAGGGCGGAGAAATGCCATTTTGCGCGGTGATTATCCGGCTTGTGCAGATATAACTGCTGGCCGACGGAGGGAGGATTGATCCTTTGCGCCACTTTTCTTATCGCTGATGGTGTGTCCACTAACCGGAGTTTGCCATGACCATTGCGATGACAAAGAGTGCGGTGCGTCCGTACGCCGTGACCCGCCGGGTATTACTGGTGTGCTGGTTGAGTATTTTATTTGAAGGCTATGATGTTGGCGTGATGGGGGCGGTGCTTTCCAGTATGGCGGAAGACGCTGGCTGGGGGCTGACGCCGCTGGAGCTGGGGGCGCTCAGTAGCTACGCGCTGGTGGGAATGTTCTTCGGCGCATTCGCTGCCGGTTCTCTGAGCGAACGTATCGGGCGTCGGCGGATGCTGCTGCTGTGCGTCGGGCTGTTCTCGCTTTCGATGATTGCCACTACCTGGGCGCCGACGCCGCTGCTGTTCGGCGTGGCGCGCTTTATCGGCGGGCTGGGGCTGGGCGGGGTGATCCCGGTGGCGGCGGCGCTGACCGTTGAATATTCGCCGCCGGAGCGGCGCAGCTACAACTACGGGATTATGTATTCTGGCTACTCGCTGGGCATTCTGTGCTCGGCACTGGTGGCGATGTGGCTGATTCCCCATTTCGGCTGGCGCAGCGTGATTGGCGTGGGCGCACTGCCGCTGCTGGTGCTGTGGCCGATGTCGCGCCTGCTGCCGGAGTCGCTAGAGTATCTGGTCAGCAGTGGGCGAATGATTGAGGCGCGTGAGCTGTCATCGCGTCTCGGCGTTCCGCTGCCGGAAGCGGAAACGCCGCGTCTGCAGCAGGAGGGCTGGCGTAAAACCGGCAGCCTGCTGTTCTCGGGCGACTATCTGCGCGCCACGGCCTGCTTCTGGGTCGCCTTATTCTGCGGCATGTTGCTGGTCTATGGTCTCAACACCTGGCTGCCGAGCATCATGCGCAAAAGCGGCTATGCGCTGGGGCCGAGCCTGCTGTTTCTGGTGGTGTTTAGCCTCGCCTCGGCGGTGGGCGGGTTGTTCCTCGGGCGCATTGCCGATCGTATCGGCGCGAAGCGGGCGGTGGCGCTTTCTTACCTCGTGGGCGGCGCGGGCATCTGCGCGCTGATGTTCCCGCACTCGCTGCCGGTCAACATTCTGCTGACCGCGCTGGCAGGTGTCGGCAGTATTTCTGCATCGCTTATTTTGACCGGCTATCTGGCGACCTGGTATCCGGGCAACAGCCGCGCGGCGGCCACCGGTTGGGCGCTGAGCTTTGCGCGTATCGGCGCGATGAGCGGGCCACTGTTTGGCGCGTGGATAGCCAGCAGCGGGCTATCGCTGTCGTGGAACTTTGGCGCGTTTGCGCTGGTGTCGCTGGTCGCGGCGGTGACGGTGATGTTGTTGCCGAAACGGTAAAATGGTAGGCCTGATAAGCGCAGCGCCATCAGGCAATTCGGCGCACAGTGCCAGATGGCGGCGTTGCCTTATCCGGCCTACACGCTTTTAAATTACGGTGCGTTAACCCTCACCCATCCCCATTTTTATCCCCCTTCTGCAATCGCTATCCATCTTCCGCACAAATGACAATTCCATGACAAATCATGGATTGCCCCTCCTTCGCACGTTGCTTACAAGTTAATCAGACCAAATTGAAATGAAAGTGAGGTTGTGATGGCTGAACGTTCGTTTGTTGAAGAGGTAAAGAAACTGACTTTACCGGCAGGTTCTGTATTTAGCGGCGAAGGTATTCTGGCCGTCACTAAAGCGCTGCTGGAATCCGGTGTCTCCTACGTGGCTGGCTATCAGGGCGCGCCTATTTCCCACTTGATGGACGTGCTGGCCGATGCCCAACCGATCCTCGACGAGTATGGCATTCGCTTTGAAAACAGCGCCAGCGAAGCTACCGCGGCGGCGACGCTGGCGGCGTCGGTCAACTACCCCCTGCGCGGCGCGGTGACCTTTAAGGCGACGGTTGGCACCAACGTGGCTTCCGACGCGCTGGCCAACCTCTCCTCCGGCGGCGTGCTGGGCGGAGCGTTGATTATCGTCGGCGAAGACTACGGCGAAGGTTCATCAATCATGCAGGAGCGCAGCCATGCGTTCGCCATGAAATCGCAGATGTGGCTGCTCGACCCGCGCCCGAACCTGCCGTGCATCGTGCAGGCGGTGAAGGATGGCTTTGAACTGTCTGAGGCCAGCAACACCCCGGTGATGTTGCAAATGCGCATTCGTTCTTGTCACGTTCACGGCCAGTTTGTCACCTCGGAAAACCGTGCTCCGGCGTTTACGGTGAAACAGGCGCTGGAAAATCCGCAGCGCGACGTCAGCCGCATCGTGCTGCCACCCGCCAGCTTCCTGCATGAAAAAGAGAAAGTTGATCAGCGCTGGCCTGCTGCGGTGCGCTTCATTCGCGAACGTCGCCTGAACGAGTTCTTCTCCTCTGACGCCGATGATATTGGCATCGTGCTACAGGGTGGCAACTACAACACGCTGATTCGCGCTCTTAACCAGCTGGATCTGGCCGATGTGTTTGGCAACAGCAAAATCCCGCTGTACGTGATGAACGTCGCCTACCCGCTGGTAGAAGAAGAGTTGGACGAGTTCTGCTGCAACAAGCGTGCGGTGCTGGTGCTGGAGGAGGGACAGCCGAACTTCGTTGAACAGAATATTGCTAACATCCTGCGCCAGAAGGGGCTAAGCGCCAAACTGCACGGTAAAGACCTGCTGCCGCTGGCCGGCGAGTACAACACCGCCACCGTGCTGGCGGGGCTGCGCGCCTTCTTTGAACGTTACGATCGTTTGGAGCCGGATGCCCTGGCAGCCGCGCGCCAGGTGCGTATTCCGCTGGCCAACGTGATGCCGGACGTCGTCAACGCCGCGCCGCCTGCGCTGGCTGATGCGATTCACGCTCGCCCGCCGGGATTCTGCACCGGCTGCCCGGAGCGGCCGATTTTTACCGCCATGAAGCTGATTGAGCGCGAGCTTGGCCCGCACCACATCAGCGCCGACATCGGCTGCCATCTGTTCTCGATTCTGCCGCCGTTTAATCTCGGCAATACCACCATGGGCTACGGCCTGGGCGGCGCGGGAGCTGCGGCGCTCAATAGCAAAGACGGCAAGCGCGCCATCTCGGTGATGGGTGACGGCGGTTTCTGGCACAACGGTTTGACCAGCGGCATCGCCAACAGCGTATTTAACCAGAGCAACAACCTGACCATCGTGGTTGACAACAGCTACACCTCGGCCACCGGCGGACAGGACATTCTGTCGTCCACCGCGCAAAACGCCACCCGCAGTACCGGTCACGCTATTGAGCAGGCGGTGAAGGGCGTTGGCGTGAAATGGGTGAAAACGGTGCGTCGCACCTACGACCTGAAAACTATGACCGCTACTCTGCGCGACGCTTTAACCAGCAAAACGCCGGGCCCGAAGGTGCTGATTGCCCAGAGCGAATGCATGCTCAACCGCCAGCGCCGCGAAAAGCAGCAGGTGCGTAAAGCGCTGGAGAGCGGCAAACGCGTGGTGGCGGAGCGCTTCGGCGTGGATAGCGACACCTGTACCGGCGACCACTCCTGCATTCGTCTTTCCGGCTGTCCGTCGCTGTCGATTAAACCGAACCCGGATCCACTGCGCACCGACCCGGTCGCAACGGTGATCAACAGCTGCGTCGGCTGCGGCCTGTGCGGCGAAGTGTCGCATGCCGCCGTGTTGTGCCCCTCGTTTTATCGAGCGCGCATCGTCACCCATCCGGGGCGCAGCGAACGCTGGAGAGAGGCGATTCGTCGTCCATTAATCAACTGGTTACAGCGCCGGAACGCCCGTCGCCTGGCCCGCGTTAGCCTGTAAGGAGCACTCAGATGCCGAAAGTACAGCCCATCAAAATCGCCATTCTGGCGATGGGCGGGGAAGGGGGCGGCGTGCTCGCCGACTGGATTGTCAACCTGGGCGAAGAGAACGGCTATTTCGCCCAGACCACCTCGGTACCGGGCGTGGCGCAACGTACCGGCTCCACCATTTATTACGTCGAGTTGTTTCCCGGCCTGCACGAGCTGGATAAACCGCCGGTGCTGGCGTTGATGCCGATGCCGGGCGACGTAGACGTGGTGCTGGCCTCCGAGCTGATGGAAGCCGGGCGCGCGGTGCAGCGCGGGTTAGTGACGCAGCAGCGCACCACGCTGATCGCCTCCACCCACCGCGTTTACTCCATTGGTGAAAAAACGGCGATGGGCGACGGTCGTGTGAATAACACCACGTTGATCGACCACGCCAGCAGGGCCGCGCGCAAATTTATCCGCTTCGACATGGCGAAAACGGCGGAAGAGAGCCGCAGCGTGATTAGCGCCGTACTCTTTGGCGCGCTGTGCGGTTCTGGCGTGCTGCCGTTCAACCAGCAGCAGTTTGAAGAAACCATTACTCGCGGCGGCGTAGGGGTGAAAACCAGCCTTGTCGCCTTCGCCCAGGGGGTGATGAACACCCGTCTGGAAGAGGCGGAACCGGCAGTGGTCACCACTCAGGCGCCTCAGCCTTCCAATGAGAAAGTGGCGGCGTTGCTGACGCGCATCCATCAGGAACTGCCGGAAAGCGCACAGCCGACTGCCATTGAAGGCGTGCGCCGCCTGTTGGATTACCAGGACGTGGCCTACGCGCTGAACTATCTCGATCGTCTGGCCTCGCTGACCGCTGCGCCCGGCGGTAACGATGAGCTGCTGCTGCGTGAGGCCGCGCGTCATCTGGCGCTGTGGATGTCGTGGGAAGACACCATTCGCGTGGCGGACCTGAAGATTCGCGGTAGCCGCTTTGAGCGTATCCGCAGCGACGTGAAGCTGCAGGAAAACCAACATCTGAGTATCAACGAATACATGCACCCACGGCTGGAAGAGATCTGCGAAACCCTGCCCACCGGGCTGGGGCGCTGGCTGCAACAGCCGGGCTTTTGTCAGCGGCTGTTGAGCAATGCCACACGCAAAGGACGCGTGGTAACCACCAGTTCGCTGCGTGGCTACCTGCTGCTGTGGACGCTGGCGCGCTGGCGTCGCGGGCGTCGCCTGACCCTGCGCTACCAGCTGGAAACGGCGCGTATTGACGAATGGCTGCAGTACGTTATCCGCGCGGCGGCGTTCAACCCGGCGCTGGCGCTGGAAATCGTGCAGTGCCAGCGGCTGGTGAAAGGCTACGGCGATACCCACGCCCGCGGGTTACGTAACTACCAGACGTTAATCGGCATTGTGGAGCGCCACGATTGTCGTCTGCCGCCCGCCACTTTGCGCGAGCTGCGCGATGCGGCGCTGGCGGATGAACATGGCGATAAGTTGCGCGAGTGCCAGGTGCGCCTGGCGCTGAACTAAGGAGCTTTTATGAGTGCTACAACCTTTACCCAGCCGCACCGCATTCGCTTTGCCGAGTGCGATCCGGCGGGGATTGTTTTCTATCCGCAATATTTCGTGATGTTCAACAACCTGCTGGAAGCGTGGGTTGATTCGCTGCTGCCGTATGGTTTTGCCGGTTTTATCGGCGAGCGCCGCTTCGGCATGCCGACGGTGCACCTGGAAGCAGATTTTAAAGCCGTCAGCCGTATGGGCGACGACGTCATTCTCCATCTGGAAGTGATTCACATTGGTTCGCGCTCGCTGAAGCTGGCGCTGAACTGCACCAGCCTTGAAGGCGAGCTGCGCATGCAGGTTACCCAGACGCTGGTGACTACCTCCCTTGAAACCCATCGTTCTATCGATATCCCGGCGGAGCTGCTGGCCGCGTTGCAATCATCAGGAGAGAGTCTATGAACATTGTGTGTATCGGCGGCGGTCCGGCGGGGCTTTACTTTGCCCTACTGATGAAGCTGCAAAACCCTGCCAACAACATCGTGGTGGTGGAGCGTAACCGCCCGTACGACACCTTCGGCTGGGGCGTGGTGTTCTCCGACGCCACGCTGGAAAATTTGCGCCAGGCCGACCCGGTGAGCGCCGAGCAGATTGCCCGGCAGTTCAACCGCTGGGACGATATCGAAATCCACTTTAAGGATTCGGTGAACCGTAGTGGCGGTCACGGCTTTATCGGTATTGGCCGCAAAAAGCTGCTCAACATTTTGCAGGAGCGCTGTCAGTCGCTCGGTGTTGAACTGGTGTTCGACACCCTGGTGGAAGATGAAGAAGCGTTGGTGGCGCGTTATCAGGCGGATCTGGTGATCGCCTCCGATGGCATTCACAGCCGTATTCGCAGCCGCTATCAGCAGCAGTTTCAGCCGGATATCGACAACCGTCAGTGTCGTTTTGTCTGGCTGGGCACGCGCAAAGTATTTGAAGCTTTTACCTTTTTATTCGCCGAATCGCCGCACGGCTGGTTCCAGGTACATACCTACCAGTTCGAGCCGGGGTTATCGACCTTTATTATCGAAACCACCGAAGAGACGTGGAAGGCCGCCGGGTTGGATGAGATGAGTCAGGAAGAGGGCATTGCTTACTGCGAGAAGCTATTCGCCCCGTGGCTGGACGGCCAGCCGCTGATGGCCAACGCAGCCCACCTGCGAGGCGCGGCGATCTGGATCCGTTTCCCGCGGGTGATTTGCGAGAACTGGGTGCACTGGATTGAACATCAGAAGAAGCCAGTACCGCTGGTGCTGATGGGCGATGCTGCTCACACCGCCCACTTCTCAATTGGTTCCGGCACAAAGTTAGCGCTGGAAGATGCTATCGAACTGGCTAACAGCTTACAGCACACCAGCGGCGACCTGCGTCGCGGCCTCGACCACTATCAGGCGGTGCGTAGCGTCGAGGTGCTGAAAATCCAGAACGCGGCACGTAACTCCACCGAGTGGTTTGAGAACGTCGCCCGCTACGAAAATTTTGCCCCGCAGCAGTTTGCCTACTCGCTGCTGACCCGCTCCCAGCGTATCTCTCACGAGAACCTGCGACTGCGCGATCCGCAGTGGTTAAATCAATACGAGCAGTGGTTGGCGAAAGCGCCGGGCGTACCGCCGATCCTCACGCCATATCAGGTACGCGGCGTGACGCTGAAAAACCGCACCGTGATTTCGCCGGTGCTGCTGTACCAGGCGAAAGAGGGCGTGCCGGGCATGTTCCACCTGATGCATCTGGGCAGCCGTGCCGTCGGCGGGGCGGGGCTGGTCATGACCGAAATGACCGCCGTGTCGCCGCAGGGGCGCATCACACCCGGTTGTCCGGGGCTGTGGAACGACGAACAGGTGCTTACCTGGCGGCAGGTGACCGATTTTGTCCATCAAAACAGCGGTGCCAGCATTGGTGTACAGCTGGGGCACTCCGGGCGTCGCGGTTCCACCCAGCGTGGGGATGAGAAGCCGGATCACCCGCTGGCGCAGGGCAACTGGCCGCTAATTTCCGCGTCGCCGCTGCCGTACCGTCCTGGCGTGTCTCAGGTGCCGGCGGAGGCGACGGCGGAACAGTTGGAAACGGTTATTACTGAGTTTGCCGATGCCGCTCGTCGTGCCGCCAAAGCCGGGTTTGACTGGCTGGAAATTCAGGCGGCGCACGGTGTGCTGCTCTCCAGTTTCATCTCGCCGTTAACCAACCAGCGCCAGGATGAATACGGCGGTTCGCTGGAAAACCGTCTGCGCTTCCCTCTGGCGGTGTTTCGCGCGGTACGGGAAGTGTGGCCGCAGCATTTACCGATTTCGGTACGTATCTCCGCGACCGACTGGGTGGAAGGGGGGACTACGGTGGACGAGGCGGTAGAGATAGCCCGCCGTTTGCGCGAAGCGGGCGTGGACATGATCACCTGCTCCTCCGGCGAAGTTTCTGTCGATCAAAAACCGGTGTATGGCCGTATGTTCCAGACGCCGATGGCCGACCGTCTGCGCAATGAAGGCGGCGTTGCCACCATGGCGGTGGGCGCGATTAGCGATGCGGATCAGGTGAACAGCATTATCGCTTCCGGGCGTGCCGATCTGTGCGCCATTGGCCGCCCTGCGCTGGCGGATGCCAACTGGTTACAGCGCGAATGCGCCCGCTATGGTTGGAATCAGGTGGCCTGGCATCCGGCCTATCGCTATGGCCGCGATTTGTTGCAGCGCGCGTTACATCCACAGGAGAAATCAGCATGAAATATGACGACTTTCGTGAAAGCACCGCCGGTCGCGCGGACGTAGAAGATACCCCGGAGCTGGTGGCCTACTACCAGCAACTCTCGGAGCTGAAAACCGGCGCGCTGTGGACGGTGGCGAACAAAATCGAACCATGGCAGCCGAAATCCGCTTCCGTACCGGTGCTGTGGCGCTACCAGGATCTGCGCGAGCACGTGCTGCGTTCGGTGGAGCTGGTGACCCCGGAGAAAGCCGGGCGTCGCGTCATTTATCTGAATAACCCTGGCCGTCAGGACGTGGCGGCGGCGGTGGGTTGGCTCTACTCCGGCCTCCAGGTGATGCACCCCGGCGAAGCGGCGTCGGCGCACGCGCACTCTTCATCGGCGCTCCGCTTCATTATGGAAGGGCGCGGGGCTTACACCATCGTCGACGGTCACAAGATGCCGCTGGAGGCCAACGACTTTGTGCTGACGCCGAACGGCACCTGGCACGAACACGGTGTAGAAGCCGACGGCCTGCAGTGTATCTGGCAGGACGGGCTGGATATTCCGCTGGTTAACGCGATGGAGGCCGGGTTCTACAAGGTACACCCGGATATGCATCAGCAGGTCACCGCGCCGGTTGATGACCGCGTGGCGCTGTGGGCCGCCGCCGCGCTGCGCCCGCACAACGTCGGTTGGGATAAACCCTATTCGCCGCTGTTTAAGTATCAGTGGCAACCAACTTACGAAGCGCTGTGCCGTGCGGCGAAGGTTAGCGACGGCTCGCCGTTTGACGATGTACTGATGCACTACACCAACCCGGTGACCGGTGGCCATGTGATGCCGACCATCGGCGCCAGTATGCAGCGCCTGCGGCCCGGATTTGTCGGCAAGGCGCACCGCCATACCGGCAGCTTTATGTACCAGGTGGCGAAGGGTAAAGGCTACTCGATTATCGACGGGCAGCGCTTTGACTGGCAGGAGCGCGATATTTTCTGCGTGCCGTCCTGGGCCTTCCATGAGCACGTCAACCTGTCGCAAACCGACGATGCGTGCCTTTTCTGTTTCAACGACTTGCCCGTGATGCAGTCGCTCAGCCTCTATTACGAGGACGCGCTGCTGGACAACGATGGTCAGCAAAAAATAGTGTCTGAGGAGAAAAAATAATGCGCCTGATTACCTACCGTAGCAACGTCAACGCCGCGTCCCGTCTGGGCGCAATCGTCGGGGATTATGTGGTGGATTTAGCCAGGCTGGCGCAGTACCGCAGCCAGTCGCTACCGGACAACATGCTGGATTTCATCGACCTTGGTCCGTCGGCGGTGGCAGCAGGCACGGAACTGCTGAACGCCTGTGAGGGCAACTGGCCGGTCGGCTGTGCTCAGCCGCTGGTCAACGTGAAAGTGCTGGCGCCGATCCCGCGTCCGCGCAAAAACATCTTCGGCATCGGCCTGAACTATGTTGAGCACGTGGCGGAGTCCAGCCGCACGCTGGACACCTCCAAAGATCTGCCGAAAGAGCCGGTGATTTTCTCCAAGCCGCCGACCTCGGTGATTGGTCCGGATGATGCCATTGAACACAACGCGCAGATCACCCAGCAGTTGGACTGGGAAGTTGAGCTGGCGGTGATTATCGGCTCGCGCGCCAAACGCGTTAGCGAAGCGCAGGCGCTGAACTATGTCTTCGGCTACAGCCTGATGATCGACATGAGCGCCCGCGACTGCCGCCGCGCCGGACAGTGGATCTACTCAAAAGGTCAGGACACCTATGCGCCGTTCGGGCCGTGTATTGTCACCGCTGATGAGATTCCGGATCCGCACAATCTCAACCTCAGCCTGCGCGTGAACGGCGTCACCAAACAAAGCTCCAACACCTGCCACATGCTGTTCAAAGTACCAACGCTGATTGCCGACATCAGCAAAGGGATCACCCTCGAGCCGGGCGACATTATCGCCACCGGCACGCCGGAAGGCGTTGGCGCGGGCCGCAGCCCGCAGGAGTGGGTCTGGCCGGGCGATGTGATTGACGCCGAAGTGGAGTTTATCGGCAAGCTGCGCCACCCGGTTGTGGCGGTGTAAGAGGAGAACGAATGATGCTGGAATTAGCCAAATTTACCGCCGCAGCCGTACAGGCCTCGCCGGTGTTTCTCGACACTGACGCCACCGTTGATAAAGCCTGCTGCCTGATTGCCGAAGCGGCAAGCAACGGCGCGAAGCTGGTGGCCTTCCCGGAAGTGTTTATCGCCGGTTATCCGTACTGGAGCTGGGTGATGAACCCGGTGGAAGGAAGCCCGTGGTTTGAAAAGCTGTGCCGTAGCGCGATTGAAGTACCCGGGCCGGAGATTCGTAAAATCGCCCAGGCCGCCGCACGCCATAAGGTGAACGTAGTGATTGGCGTCAACGAACGCCATCCGCAGAGTATCGCCACGCTCTATAACACGCTGGTGACCATCAACGACGAAGGCAAAATTATTGGCCGCCATCGCAAACTGGTGCCGACCTGGGCGGAAAAACTGACGTGGGCCAACGGCGACGCGTCGTCGCTGCGAGTGCACAAAACCAGCATCGGCCCGCTGGGGGCGCTGGCCTGCGGCGAGAACACCAACACGCTGGCGCGTTTTTCGCTGCTGGCGCAGGGCGAACTGGTACACGTGGCCAGCTATATCGCGCTGCCGGTGGCGCCGAAGGATTACGACATGGCGGAGGCTATTCGCCTGCGCGCCTCGGCGCACTGCTTTGAGGGCAAGGTGTTTACAGTGATCGCTTGTTCGACCGTTAGCGAAGAGATCGTTGAGGCAATGGCGCAAACCCATCCCGAAGCGCGTGAACTGCTGGCGCGGCCGAATAGTGCCTTCTCCGGGGTGATTGGCCCGGACGGACGCGTAGTGGACGAACCGCTGATTGATAAAGAGGGCATCGTCTACGCCGAGATTGACCTCAACCGCTGTATTCAGCCGCGGCAGATGCACGACATCACCGGCCACTATAACCGTTTCGATATTTTCGATTTGCAGGTTAACCGTCGCGCCCAGAACGCGGCGACTTTCCATGATTCCGTTGAGAGTTCACTGGATTTTAGCGGTCAGAATGAAGCGGCGGAGCCGTTCCAGGAGCAAAACTGATGCAGACCCCACGTCATTTCCGTATTGGCCAGATTGTACCGTCGTCGAACACCACCATGGAGACGGAGATCCCGGCGATCCTGCGCGCCAGAGAGGCGATTGCCCCGGAGCGTTTTACCTTCCACTCCAGCCGGATGCGCATGAAGAAGGTATCGAAAGAGGAATTGTCGGCGATGGACGCGGACAGCGATCGCTGCGCGCTGGAACTGTCCGACGCCGCTGTGGACGTGCTGGGCTACGCGTGCCTGGTGGCCATCATGAGTATGGGTAAAGGCTACCACCGCATTTCCGAAGAGCGTCTGCACGCGCGGACCGTGGAAAACGGTCATCCGTCGCCAGTGATTACCAGCGCGGGCGCGCTAGTGGAAGGGCTACAGGCGATCGGCGCGAAGCGGGTATCGATCCTCACGCCGTATATGAAGCCGCTGACGCAACTGGTGATCGACTACATTGAAAATGAAGGGATCGAAGTGGTGGATAGCCTGTCGCTGGAGATCCCCGATAACCTCGAAGTAGGCCGCCAGAATCCGCTGGCACCGGTTGAGCTGACTAAAAAGCTCAATACCAATGTTGATGCGATTGTCGCCTCGGCCTGTGTTCAGATGCCGTCGCTGCCCTCTATCCAACTGATTGAGGATCGCGTGGGACTGCCGGTGATCTCGTCGTCCGTCGCCACTACATGGATGATGCTCAACCGTCTGCGCCTGGATACCAGGGTGCCGGGCTTTGGTTCGCTGCTGTCCGGGCGCTATTAACCGCAGGAGGTACCGATGTCAGGCTCACCGACATTCATTAACAGCTATTTACCGGCGCTGCTGGGGCAAGCGTGGCTGGTGGTGTCATCGGAGTTCCACACGGTAGTGGAGGCGCGCGGCTTCTCGGTGCTGGAGTGGCGCGTGCTGTCGGTGCTGGAAGGCAATGGGCCAACCAGCGTCAGCGAGCTGGCGTTAAAAACGGTGAGCAAGCAGCCGACCATTACCCGACTACTGCATCGGCTGGAGAAACAGCAACAGGTGGAGCGCTGTGAAAGCCAGAGCGGCGATCGGCGGCAGAGTTGGGTGACGGTGACGGAGGAAGGGCGTCGGCTGGTGCGCGAGCTGAACACCGAGGCGGCGCGCTTTGAAGAGAGCGTACTAAGTGAGTTGGGGGAGGCGCGCAGCGCAGTGCTGAAGAATACGTTGCAGACATTGATTCAGCGCTATAGCGTGGCGTGATTTGGGGCTACCCCTCTCCCCACGGGGGAGAGGGGTATCTTCGAGCTGATTACGCGTCCGGGAACTCTTTAATTAAGTTCTCAACGTCTTCAACCATATGGTTGTTGCCGACGAAGAAGGAACGGCGCTGGTGCAGGCTTTCCGGGATGATATCCAGAATGCGCTCTTTACCGTCGCTGGCCTTGCCGCCCGCCTGTTCTGCAAGGAACGCCATCGGGTTGCATTCGTACAGCAGACGTAGCTTACCGTCCGGGTGGCTGGCGGTGCTTGGGTAGAGATAGATGCCGCCTTTGAGCAGGTTGCGGTGGAAATCCGCCACCAGAGAGCCGATATAGCGCGAGGTATACGGGCGCTGGGTGCCGATATCTTCTTCCTGGCAATATTTAATGTACTTCTTCACACCCATCGGGAACTTGATGTAGTTGCCTTCGTTGATGGAGTAGGTGTTGCCCTTTTCCGGGAAGCGCATGCGCTCCTGGGACAGGCAGAAGACGCCAAGAGACGGGTCATAGGTGAAGGCGTGAACGCCGCAGCCGGTGGTATAGACCAACATGGTCGATGAACCATAAACCACATAGCCTGCCGCGACCTGTTTGCTGCCCGGTTGCAGAAAATCTTCTTCGGTAACAGGCGTACCTACCGGCGTGACGCGGCGGTAGATAGAGAAAATCGTTCCGACGGAGACGTTAACGTCGATGTTAGAGGAACCATCCAGAGGGTCCATCAGTACCACGTATTTAGCGTGTTCACACCCTTCAAAGACGACGATTTCATCTTCTTCTTCGGAGGCGATCCCGGCGACAATATCGCGTGCTTTCAGTGCTGCTTTTAATTTTTCATTAGCAAACAGGTCGAGTTTTTGCTGCACCTCGCCCTGAACGTTTTCAGCACCGCTGGCACCCAGGATATCGACCAGACCGGCCTTGTTGATATCGCGGTGGATGATCTTGGCGCCTAACTTTATTGCCGATAATAACGAAGTCAGCTCGCCAGTCGCGTGAGAGAATTCGTGCTGCTTTTCGACAATAAATTCACCTAACGTTTTCATAACCCGTTCCCTGCATGTTTATGTGAAGTAAAACGAACGCAACAATCTTAACAAAGAATAAAAAAATCTCGCACAGGTGAATCGCGCCAGCAAAATACGGATTCGCCTGAAATGCATTTCTTTCCCCCCCCACATCCCGGTAAACTGTGCTTCAGATAAGAGAAGGAAATGACGAATGCGCATTCATATTTTAGGAATCTGTGGCACGTTTATGGGGGGGCTGGCGATGCTGGCGCGTTCCCTCGGTCATGAGGTAACGGGGTCGGATGCGAACGTTTATCCGCCAATGAGTACCCTGCTGGAAAATCAAGGAATTGAGTTAATTCAAGGATATGATGCCAGCCAGCTGGATCCTCAGCCGGATCTGGTGATCATCGGTAACGCGATGACGCGAGGAAATCCATGCGTGGAAGCGGTGCTGGAAAACAACATTCCGTACATGTCCGGGCCGCAGTGGCTGCACGATTTCGTGCTGCGCGATCGCTGGGTGCTGGCGGTAGCCGGGACGCACGGAAAAACCACCACTGCCGGAATGGCGACCTGGATCCTCGAAGTCTGCGGCTATAAGCCGGGATTTGTCATCGGCGGCGTACCGGGTAACTTTGATGTTTCCGCGCGACTTGGCGACAGCCCATTCTTCGTGATTGAAGCCGATGAATACGACTGCGCTTTCTTTGATAAACGCTCCAAGTTTGTTCATTACTGCCCGCGCACGCTGATTCTCAACAACCTTGAGTTTGATCATGCGGATATTTTTGACGACCTGAAAGCGATTCAGAAACAGTTCCATCACCTGGTGCGAATCGTGCCGGGCAAAGGCAAGATTATCCTGCCGGAAAATGACATCAATCTAAAACAGACGATGGCGATGGGCTGCTGGAGCGAGCAGGAGCTGGTCGGCGAGCAGGGCCACTGGCAGGCGAAAAAACTCACCACCGATGCTTCCTCATGGGAAGTGTGGTTGGACGGCGAGAAAGTCGGTGAAGTGAAATGGGAGCTGGTCGGAGAGCATAATATGCATAACGGCCTGATGGCGATTGCCGCCGCCCGTCATGTGGGCGTGCTGCCTGCTGACGCGGCCAATGCGTTGGGCAGCTTTATCAATGCCCGTCGTCGTCTGGAGCTGCGCGGCGAAGCCAACGGCGTTACCGTATATGACGACTTTGCCCACCATCCGACGGCGATTCTGGCGACCCTGCAGGCATTACGCGGCAAGGTCGGCGGCACTGCGCGTATTCTTGCCGTGCTTGAGCCACGTTCCAACACGATGAAGATGGGGCTTAGCAAAGACGATCTGGCGCCGTCTCTCGGGCGTGCAGATGAAGTCTTCCTGCTGCAGCCACAGCATATTCCGTGGCTGGTGGCTGAAGTTGCCGAGGCCTGCATACAGCCTGCTCACTGGAGCGCTGATGTTGATACGCTGGTGGATATGATTGTCAAAACGGCGCATCCGGGTGACCACATCCTGGTGATGAGTAACGGCGGTTTTGGCGGTATCCATCAGAAGCTGCTGGATAAACTGGCTCAAAAAGCCGCCGCGACCGAGTAAGCAATACTCTTCGTTTGGCTGCCCTCCACGCGAGGGCAGCTGTCTTTTGTGACCAGGAGCCGTCATGTTGATCTCTGAAAGAGTGACCTCCCCCAATTCCGCTCATTTTCCCGCGCTCGATGCGTTGTACTGTCGGGCGTTTCCGTGGCATGAACAACGTGAAGCCGATGCTAAACTGCAGGCGCTTCACAATCAGAATTATGTGCTGGAAGCCTGGTTTGACGACGCGTTGTTTATCGGGCTGAGCGGTTGCTGGCGTTTTGCCGATTACAGCTATATTGAGCATCTGGCTATTGACGATACGCTGCGCTCGCGCGGCTACGGCAAGCAGCTATTGGCTGAAATCCTCAAACGTGAACCGCTAACTATTCTGGAAATTGATCCGCTGACCAGCGAGATAGCCCACAAGCGCCTGCGCTTCTATGAAACGATGGGCTTTTACGCGAATACCTGGTCACATAGCCACCCGACCTATCATCAAGGGATAGCCGATCATGAGCTGATTGTGTTGAGTTATCCGCAGCCGATTGATGAGGCGCAGTATCAGCGCTTTGCGCAGGGTTTGCGTCAGGTGGTCATGGATCAGGTTGGTGTGTTCAAGGTTCTGTAGTTCTGTAGCCCGGACAGATGCGCAGCATCGCCTCCGGGAATTCAGCCACTCTGCCCCGGGGGCGGCGCAAAGCGCCTGCCCGGGCTACAGGTGCATCACCGTCTGCGGACCGGTAGCCCGGAGAGATGCATAGCACCGCCTCCGGGAAACAGCGCTACTCCTTCGCGATCGGCGTTTCGTTTTCTGCCACTTTGGTATCGCCCTGAATCGCCGCAATTTTCTTCTCAACGTCGGCCACCTGCTCGCTACTGTGCAGCAGCGTATAGGTCAG
Source organism: Klebsiella sp. MISC125 (assembly GCF_051131775.1). Classification (NCBI taxonomy): domain Bacteria; kingdom Pseudomonadati; phylum Pseudomonadota; class Gammaproteobacteria; order Enterobacterales; family Enterobacteriaceae; genus Klebsiella; species Klebsiella sp. MISC125. Next base: position 5,571,843 of record NZ_CP180448.1, on the reverse strand, counting down.
GTCAAATTGGGTGCTGGCCCCAGGCTGAAGCTGCTTAACGCGTTTCTGTTCACGCTCAATGGTTACCGGATAGGCGTAGCTGGTGCCCGGCTCAATACCGGTAACGTAGCCCTGTTTCTCGGTATCGGTGTTTTTCCACAGCGTCAGCACCGGCAGCTGGCGGGTATCAAACTGAATCGATGCCCCTTTATCTCCGGCTTTATTGACCACTGCAGCTAGCGTCTGGTGATTCTCGTCCGCTAACGGCTGCATATTAAACACCATTTCATCGAAATCTTTAGTCGGGCCTGCGTAGGTTTGCCACGTTTTTAAACCGGCTTTGGCATAATCATTGAACGGACTGATGCTGGCGATCGGTGCCAGGAAGCGGGCACCCTCTTCGAGAATCGGTTTGCCGAAGTTGCTGTGGTAGATAATTTGATAGTCATGCGGATAGTCGGCATGGTTGGTTAACACATCATGCAGGCTGAAGCTGTTGCTGCCGGGCACATAGCGCAGCTCGGTCATGGTCTGCAAATCTGCTTTCTTGAAAGTGCTCTCTTTCACCAGTCCGCGAATGCGGATTTCATACGGCGCGGTATCTGCCACTTCAACTTCCACCTGTGAGGCGGGCGTATTACCGACTTTGCCATGCAGGGTATAAATCTGCCCATCAGCAGTCACCGGGTGACCGGTCCATTCGTAGCCGCAGCGCACCATCATCTCATTGAAACCTTCCAGCCATCCCAGACCGTTGCGGCTTTCGAGGTTAATAAAGGCCGGGTTGACTACCTCTTTCACCGGCGAATCCCAACCCATTCGTGAACCGAATCCTTCGATTTTCAGCAAGTTCATGCCGCGAGTTGGGCTTAGAGTGATAGTCAGGCCGTCTTTACTCTGGATCACAAGGATTTTGCTGCCTTCTTGTTTACCGCCGTGAAGGACTTTTTGCTCAATGCTGAAATGATGATCTTTAATCTTCAGCTGGTCGCTGGTTATCTGCCAATTTCCTTTATCCATGCCGCTTTCAGCGCTTGTCAGCACCCACGTTTTAGCCATGGCTGGCGCAGAGATAAGCATCGCAATTGCTGTCAAAGCTAATGTCTTTTTCATTTTTCATTCCTTTTGCTGAATCGATTGTGTTGCTGATGTAAGGAATTTAGTGGCAAGTGGATGATGAAAATGTGAAGTGCCTCACCTGGTGAGAAAACACGCTATTTCATGTTTGTAAATGAGGAATTGATCGCTTTAATCGGTAACAACAATGTGTTGTTACTAAAAAATATGTGAATTTAATCAATTTTAGCTTTAACGATTCAGCTTTGGTTTTGCGTTGAATGTTATATGCTTACAGAAACAAGAAGGCCGCAGGGGATCTGGTTACCCATGCGGCCTTCTTTAACGACTTTTTAGCTTAAAAAACGGGTGCGATGAGCATCATGCGCCGTAAAATGCTTTGGTATATAACCCCTTCACATCCTGAACTGAAGGATAATTAGGGTTAGTTAACGTGCACGGATCGTCAACGGCATTACCGCTCATTCTGTCGAGTACATTAACGAAGGTGACTTCATTGATCTCAACTTCATCACATTGACTTAACGTTTTCGGAATGCCCAGACGCTTATTCAGCTCATTGAGCGCCTCAATCAAATTATTTATTCCTAAGGCCTCTTCCAGCTGGCGATATTTTTTAGTGAACTTCGCATTATATTGGATGATATAAGGCAACATAATGGCGTTCGCCAGGCCATGGGTAATTCCAAATTCACCACCTATTTTATGCGCCATCGAATGCACTAACCCTAATGATGCGTTAGTAAAGGCAATCCCCGCCAGCGCAGAGGCATTATGCATATGCATACGCGCGTTTAAATCATCAGGTGAGCGGTATGCGGTTTCCAGATGCTCAAACACCAGACGAATGGCCTCGATGGCATAGGGATCGGTAAACGAGTTGGCTGCAGTGGACACATAAGCTTCGAGCGCATGGGTCATGACGTCCATCCCGGTATGAGCGGTAACGTGCGGCGGCATTTTGGCCGGAATTGTGGGGTCAAGAATGGCGATATCCGGCACCAGGTCGGCGGCAACAATGGGGTACTTGATATGGTTCGCCGTATCGGTAATCACCGAGAATGCAGTGATTTCAGAGGCGCTGCCGCTGGTGGAGGGGATGGCCACAAACCGGGCTTTGTTGCGCAGCGGCGGCATGGAGCCGACGGGGATAATGTCTTCAAACTTCAGCTCTGGGTGCTCATAGAAACACCACATCACCTTGGCGGCATCCAGCGCGGAGCCGCCGCCAATCGCCACAATCCAGTCCGGTTCGAACGCCAGCATCTCTTTTGCGCCGCGCCAGACGGTCTTAATGGACGGGTTGGGCTCGACATTATCGATAACAATGCATTCCATACCTGCTTTATTTAGTTCGCCGATGGCTTTATCCAGAAAACCAAAACGCTTCATTGAACTTCCGCCGGTGACTAATGCGGCTTTTTTACCGCTCAGCGTCGACAGATGTTCTAAAGCATCTTCGCCATAAATAATACTGCGTGGAATTGAGAAGGCCTGGGTCATAGGAAACTCCATTTAATATTAAGGATTTTTTTAGTGTGCATTCGTCATTTGAAACTCAGCGACACGTGCAGAGTAAAAAAATCCTATTAATGCTCCAGATATTGCCGGGGCAATATCTGGAGGGAGCTATACTAGTCATACTTCAAGCTACTGGTGTGCTGGTTTCCCGGCAACTTGAATTATTTAGGATAATATTTATATTTCCGATTAAATCGTACCGTCCCAGGAGTCGACTTTTTCACGTTTCGCTTCTTCTTCATCAAACCAGCGCGAGGTCACGCATTTTGATTCGGTATAGAAACGCACGCCGTCTTTGCCCAGGCAGTGCAGGTCGCCGAAGAATGACTGTTTATGGCCTGAGAACGGGAACACTCCAACCGGTACCGGGATACCAACGTTAATTCCCACCATGCCGCCGTGGGTGCGTTTCTGGAACTCACGCGCGTAGTAGCCGCTTTGGGTGAAAATAACTGAACCGTTGGCGAACGGGTTATTGTTCATTAACTTCAGACCTTCTTCGAAGGTTTTCACCCGTTTAAAGCACAGCACTGGCCCGAAGATTTCCTGGGTCCCGACGCCCATCTCTTCGGTCACATGATCCAGCACGGTTGGACCAACGTAAAAGCCCTTTTCCAGACCCGGCACCGTGGTATTGCGACCATCGAGCACCAGCTTCGCGCCTTCTTCGATGCCTTTATTAATCCAGTTGATAACCGACTGTTTGTGATCTTTGGAAATCACCGGACCCATATCGGTATCGTGCAGATACCCGGGGCCGATTTTCAGCTGTTTGGCTTTTTCGACGACGGCGGCAATCAGCTTATCGGCGATCTCTTCCTGCACCACGACGACCGGCAGCGCCATGCAGCGTTCACCCGCGCAGCCGAAGGCGGCGTTGATAATCCCTGCGGCGGTGCGGTTAATCGGCGCGTCAGCCAGCACCAGTGCGTGGTTTTTTGCTTCGCACAGCGCCTGGACGCGTTTGCCATGGGCGGCGGCTTTGGAGTAAACGTGCAGGCCCACGGAGGTGGAACCGACGAAGGAGACGCCGTTAACATCCGGGTGGGTCAGCAGAATATCGGCTTCGTTACGCGAACAGGTCACGACGTTGATAACCCCATCCGGCACGCCCGCTTCCTGATAGAGTTTGGTGATTTCCATACAGGTCATCGGCGTCATACTGGCGGCTTTAATGACCATGGTGTTACCGGAAGCGACGCATAATGGCGCCATCCATCCCATCGGGATCATCGCCGGGAAGTTAAACGGCACGATACCAGCGAACACGCCAATCGGTTCGCGGTACAGGTTGGTGTCAATACCGGCGGAAGCATCCATCAGGTTTTCACCCGCCAGCAGCGTGGGGATAGAACAAGCCAGCTCGGTGCCTTCTTTGGCTTTTAAGACGTCGCCCTGGGCATCGCCCCAGGCTTTACCGTTTTCTTTTGCCACCAGCTCGGTTAAGCGTTCTTGATGCTGCATTAATAATTCGCGAACGCGGAACATAATTTGCGAGCGTTTAATCGCCGGAGTATCTGACCACGCCGGGAAGGCTTTGCGGGCCGCAGCAACGGCATCCAGCACTTCTTGTTCGGTGCAGCATGGGGCCTGAGCCATGACTTCGCCGGTGCTTGGGTTGTAGACGTCCATATAGCGTTCGGTCTGCGAAACGCGCCATTGACCATCAACGAAATATTTCAATCTTGGTACAGTAGTCATATTTTTCTCCATGATGATATCTTTCGACTCTCTCTAAAATCTGGCTCTGAGCGGCGGTAATCACTTACCGCCGGGTCAGCCACTCTTTTGAATGTTGATTAACTGATTATTTCTGCGCGACAGTCTCCGCTTTACTGGGCTTTTCTGCGGCAGCGGCCGGTAATTTTTCCTCGTATTTATTTCCGTAGTAGCTGTCTAACAGCAGCTGTTTTAATTCAGAAATCAGCGGATAGCGTGGGTTAGCGCCGGTGCACTGGTCATCGAAGGCGTCTTCGGACAGCTTATCGACGTGGGCGAGGAAATCGGCTTCCTGCACGCCCGCCTCGCGGATGGATTTCGGAATGCCCAGCTCGGCTTTGATGCTCTCCAGCCACGCCAGCAGCTTCTCGATTTTCGCCGCGGTGCGGTCTCCCGGCGCGCTCAGGCCTAAATGATCGGCAATCTCTGCGTACCGACGGCGGGCCTGTGGACGGTCGTACTGGCTGAAAGCCGTTTGCTTGGTCGGGTTATCGTTGGCGTTATAGCGAATGACGTTGCAGATCATCAGCGCATTCGCCAGACCGTGCGGAATGTGGAACTGCGAGCCCAGTTTGTGCGCCATGGAGTGGCACACCCCGAGGAAGGCGTTAGCAAAGGCGATCCCGGCGATGGTTGCCGCATTATGGACGCGCTCGCGGGCCACCGGGTTTTTCGAGCCTTCATGGTAAGAAGCTGGCAGGTACGCTTTCAGCAGCTTCAGCGCCTGTAGCGCCTGGCCATCGGAGAACTCTGAGGCCAGCACGGAAACATAGGCTTCGATAGCGTGGGTCACCGCATCCAGGCCGCCGAAGGCGCACAGGGACTTCGGCATATCCATCACCAGGTTAGCATCGACAATCGCCATATCTGGGGTCAGGGCGTAGTCCGCCAGTGGATATTTCTGCCCGGTGGCATCGTCGGTCACCACCGCAAACGGCGTGACTTCGGAGCCGGTACCGGAAGTGGTGGTGATCGCCACCATCCGGGCTTTGACGCCCATTTTCGGGAAGGTGTAGATACGCTTGCGGATATCCATAAAGCGCAGCGCCAGCTCTTCGAAGTGGGTTTCCGGATGCTCGTACATCACCCACATGATTTTCGCCGCATCCATCGGCGAGCCGCCGCCCAGGGCGATGATGACGTCTGGCTTGAAGGCGTTAGCCAGCTCTGCGCCTTTGCGCACGATGGTCAGCGTCGGGTCGGCTTCCACTTCAAAGAAGACTTCGGTTTCGACGCCCGCCGCTTTCAGCACCGAGGTGATCTGATCCGCGTAGCCGTTGTTGAACAGGAAGCGGTCGGTGACGATCAGCGCGCGCTTATGGCCATCGGTGATCACTTCATCCAGCGCGATAGGCAGAGAGCCGCGGCGGAAATAGATGGATTTCGGAAGTTTATGCCACAGCATATTTTCAGCTCGCTTTGCCACTGTTTTCTTGTTGATCAGATGCTTCGGCCCGACGTTTTCTGAGATAGAGTTACCGCCCCAGGAGCCGCAGCCCAGGGTCAGGGAAGGCGCGAGACTAAAGTTATAGAGATCGCCAATGCCGCCGTGGGAGGTCGGGGTGTTAATCAGGATGCGCGCGGTTTTCATTTTTTCGCCAAAGGTCATCACCCGCGCAGCCTGGTTATCCTGGTCGGTATAGAGGCAGGAGGTGTGGCCGATGCCGCCCATATCGACCAGCTTCACCGCTTTCTCCACGGCGTCGGCGAAATCTTTCGCCCGATACATGGCCAGCGTCGGGGAGAGCTTTTCATGGGCAAAAGGCTCGCTGTCGTCGATAGCTTTAACTTCGCCAATCAGGATTTTGGTATCGGCAGGCACGCTTATCCCGGCCATTTCGGCAATTTTAACCGCCGATTGCCCGACAATCGCCGCGTTTAGCGCGCCGTTTTTCAGCAGGATGCCCTGAACCGCTTTCAGCTCTTTTCCCTGTAACAGGTAGCCGCCGTGGCTGGCGAAACGCTCGCGCACCGCGTTATAGACGGTATCGACCACCACCACCGACTGTTCGGAGGCGCAGATCACGCCGTTATCGAAGGTTTTGGACATCAGGATGGAGGCCACCGCGCGTTTTACATCAGCGGTTTCATCAATGACCACCGGGGTGTTACCTGCACCGACGCCAATTGCCGGTTTACCCGAGCTGTAGGCGGCCTTCACCATACCCGGTCCGCCGGTGGCGAGGATCAGATTGATATCCGGGTGGTGCATCAGGCGGTTAGACAGATCCACGGTCGGTTCATCAATCCAGCCAATAATGTCCGGCGGCGCACCGGCCTCGACTGCGGCGCGCAGCACAATTTCCGCCGCGCGGTTGGTGGCGTTTTTCGCCCGCGGATGCGGCGAGAAGACGATGCCGTTACGGGTTTTCAGGCTAATTAGCGATTTAAAAATAGCGGTAGAAGTCGGATTGGTGGTGGGGACAATCCCGCAGATTAGCCCAATGGGCTCGGCGATGGTCATGGTGCCAAAGGCTTCGTCTTCGCCAAGAACCCCGCAGGTTTTTTCGTCTTTATAAGCGTTGTAGATATATTCAGACGCGAAGTGGTTTTTAATCACTTTATCTTCCACGATGCCCATGCCGGACTCGGCGACCGCCATTTTCGCCAGCGGAATGCGGGCATCAGCGGCGGCTAAAGCGGCAGCGCGGAATATTTTGTCGACTTTCTCCTGAGGAAAGTTCGCATACGCCTGCTGCGCCTTTCGTACCCGGGCGACCAGCGCGTCGAGGTCATCATTACTGGTGGTGAGTGACATAAGTTTTCTCCATAAGGGATTGAATTCTCTTAAGTAAAACATGTGCCTTACTGTAATGACGCCAAACCTTCCGCCACTGCAGATGCCTGGTTTTAATTAACAGAACTGACTGGCCAGAGTGCGCTTGCGTATGACTTCTTGTTTTGTGCGTTAATGAAATTAATTTTTCATTATAATAATGAATGAAATACAAAAATCGTTTTGAGAGGTGGATCAAAGATAAGCAAACTGCTGGTAACGTTAGCGTTTTAAAGAAAGGTTTTTTTATTTAATCGAATAAAAACAGATTGTTGAATTTATTGCGGAGTCGCTGATAGCGTAGAGGGATCGAGAGATTGTCTGGAAAAGATAACTGGTTTTGTGAAATAAACGTTAAATTAAGAAGTGATCTTAAATGAAAATGAAAAATTAAAACCGATTTTAAAAGATGTACGATCGGTTTGGTCGCCCGGATCAGGCACAGACCTTAATCCGGGGGAGTCATTCGGAATTAGCCTTCGCTCTCGGCCAGTTCACGCAGATACTGGAAGATAAGACGCGCGGACTTCGGCGGCTTATTGCCTTCTTTCTCTTTTTTGGCGTTACGAATAAGCGAACGCAGCTGCTGACGGTCGGCGTCCGGCCACAGGTTCAGCACTTCAGCAACGGCGTCATCACCATTATCAATCAGACGATCGCGGATTTGTTCGAGCTTGTGGAACAGCGCAACCTGCTGGTTGTGGCGGTTCTTTAGCTTATCCAGCGCCTGGCGAATCGGATCGACATCGCGGTTACGCAGCATTTTGCCAATCAGCTGCATCTGGCGGCGGCGGCCTTCTTTCTTGATGCGTTGGGCGAGTTCAATGGCATCGCGCAGGTCGGTATCCAGCGGGATTTTATCCAGCGCGTTTTTCCCAAGCTCTACCATTTCCGCGCCAAGACGCTTCAGTTCTTCGGCGTCGCGCTTAATTTCACTTTTACTGACCCAGATAATTTCATCGTCTTCATCTTCGACGTCATCACCAGGGACATCGTCGAGCCAGTCTTCGGGCTGCTTTGTCATCTCAGGCTCCTTAAAAAAGAGGCTAATGTTACCAGTTAAGGCGCGCACTGAAAAATGGTTCTCTGTTAGACTTCAGTTAACTCCTTCTTACATTATGGCATTAGCAATGAAAGTTATCTCTCAAGTTGCACAACAGCGTAAGACGCTGGAAGAAGCCGTGACCACGGCGCTGGAACTGGCGGCAGGCAAATCCGACGGGGCTGAAGTCTCCGTCAGCAAAACCACCGGCATTGGCGTCAGCACCCGCTACGGTGAAGTGGAGAACGTAGAATTTAATAGCGATGGTGCTCTGGGCATCACCGTTTATCACCAGAATCGCAAAGGCAGCGCCTCCTCGACCGACCTCAGCCCGCAGGCCATTGCCCGTACGGTACAGGCGGCGCTGGATATCGCGCGCTATACCTCACCGGACCCGTTCGCAGGCGTGGCGGATAAAGAACTACTGGCTTTTGAGGCTCCGGATCTCGATCTGTTCCACCCGGCGGAAGTCTCCCCGGACGAAGCGATTGAGCTGGCCTCTCGTGCAGAGCAGGTCGCATTGAAAGCGGATAAACGCATCAGCAATACCGAAGGCGGCAGCTTTAACAGCCACTACGGCATTAAGGTGTTCGGCAACAGCCACGGCATGCTGCAAAGCTACTGCTCAACTCGTCATTCACTCTCCAGCTGCGTGATTGCCGAAGAAAACGGCGACATGGAGCGCGATTACGCCTACACCATCGGCCGGGCGCTTGAAGATTTACAATCGCCGGAGTGGGTTGGTGAGGAGTGCGCCCGCCGCACCCTATCGCGCCTGGCTCCGCGTAAACTGTCGACGATGAAAGCGCCGGTCATTTTCGCCAACGAAGTGGCGACCGGGCTTTTTGGTCACCTGGTCGGAGCGATTGCCGGCGGCTCGGTTTATCGTAAATCCACCTTCCTGCTCGATGCGCTGGGTAGCCAAATCCTGCCGGACTGGCTGACGATTGAAGAGCATCCGCATCTGCTGAAAGGGCTGGCTTCCACCCCGTTTGATAGCGAAGGCGTGCGTACAGAGCGTCGCGACATTATTAAAGATGGCGTGTTGACCCAGTGGCTACTGACCAACTATTCCGCGCGTAAGCTGGGGCTGAAGAGCACCGGCCACGCGGGCGGGATCCACAACTGGCGCATTAACGGCCGTGGCCTGAGTTTTGAAAAGTTGCTTAAAGAGATGGGCACCGGTCTTGTGGTGACTGAGCTGATGGGGCAGGGTGTTAGCGGCGTCACCGGCGACTACTCACGCGGCGCATCCGGCTTCTGGGTAGAAAACGGCGAAATTCAGTATCCCGTCAGTGAGATCACCATTGCAGGAAATCTGAAAGATATGTGGCGTAATATCGTGACCATCGGCGACGATATCGAAACGCGCAGCAACATTCAGTGTGGTTCCGTGCTGCTGCCGGAGATGAAGATCGCCGGGCAATAACACCTGTGTGTCAATAATAAAAAAGGAAGTGAGCAATGCGTAAAAAACTATTAACGATGCTGGCTGTATCGGCTTTTGCGCTCGGTTCGGCATCGGCTTTCGCCGATCTGGGCGAAGACATGGATACCCTTGCTGAGAACCTGCAAGTGGTGCAAAAAACCTCGGATGCCGGTGAGCTGAAAACCGCGCTGAACAAGATGCGTACTGCGGCGGTAGACGCGCAGAAAGAGACGCCGCCGAAGCTGGAAGGTAAAGCTTCTGACAGCGCGGAAATGAAAGACTATCGTCACGGTTTTGATGTGCTAATCGGCCAGATCGACGGCGCGCTGAAGCTGGCTGACGAAGGCAAAGTCAAAGAGGCCCAGGCCGCAGCGGAAGAGTTTAAAACCACCCGCAATGAGTACCACAAGAAGTACCGTTAATCGTCTTTAGATCGTTGGTATTTCTGCCGGGCGGCGGCTAACGCCTTGCCCGGCCTACCAAACCCAAACCTGTTCTTAAAGCTCGCGCAAGCGGATGGATTCCCCAAAAACCCTTCACCATCACATTTTTCACTTTTCCTGCACGTCTGTTTTAGCCACTTTTAAACCGATGAACTTGTGATATTCATCACGTGCATTCATTGAAATTAATACATTCACAATAACTATGTGAAATGGATCACGCCTGCCTTCTTCCTTTCCACTTCGAAGTGGAAAACAACTCGCTACAAACTCTTTCCCCCTGGCATTAGTGTTATCCCCAGAGACATCAACGGGGTAATTCAAGTGAATAACGGAGCGGTAACACACGTCCCAGAGGAGCAGGCCACGCTAACCGAAAGGCTGGCCGACGAGATGCTGCAGCAGGTCTTCGCACTGTTAAGCCGCCGCAATATCGTCCCCAACGACGTTCAGGAGCAAATGCTGACTTCCCACGTGCGGGCGATGGCCCATCGGTCAATCAGCGGCGAGCCGCTGCCGGACGTGGATGCCAGCCTGTTCGAAGAGATTTCAGAAGATTCAATGATGCTGGCCCGCGAAGTGGTCGCGCAATTCGGCAATCTGCCAGATGAAGAAGCCTGGCTGCTGTCCGTCCACTTCGAAGTCGCAAAAGAAAACCTGTAAGGAGCAAAACATGGAACAAATCACCGTAGTCATTGGCGATCGCCTGGGTAAAGGACAAAAAGTTGCCGCAGGTGCGGAAAAAGCCGGGGCTCGTGCCGTTGTGGTACCGGGCGTCGCCGCGGATATGAAGCTGGGCGACATGATGAAAGCCGAAAACGCCACTTTCGGTATCTCCTTCTGCGGCAGCGGCGGAGCAGGGGCTATCACCGCACAGAATAAGCACGGCTACAAAGCAAAATATGGCATGCGTTCCGTTGATGAGGGCGTCACCGCTATCAACGAAGGTTACAACGTTCTGGGCTTCGGCTTTATGGATAAAGAAGAGCTGGGCGAGCGCCTGGTTGAAGCCTGGAAGAAGAAATACGGCGTGTGAGTATGAAAGAGCAATTCACCACCACGGTGAGCGTTACCGGCAAAGGCGAGAGCAAAACACGCGCTTTCGCCGATGCTCTGAACCATGTCCAGGCGGCGGTAATGAAAACGTCGCCGCACATCTTACTGCGTATTGAACCACAGGATGTGGAGGTTGTTCATGCGCGAGAAGCGGTACGGAAAGAGGCGTTCTTGTTCTTCTTTCTGCGCCGTGAACGACGGACCTACAGCGTTGAGCTGAACGTCACCGTCACCGTGACCGCCATTAATCTCGATAAAGTGGATTTCGTCACGCAAACCTGATTTTACCAAAGGGTCAGATTATGTTCCTGATAATTTTAATAAAATCGCTCATCATCGGCGGCCTGGTTGGCGTCGGCGTGGGCGCCGGAGCGGCACGTATGTTTCATGCGCCCACCACGCAAGGGATGGGCGCATTTCGTACGTTGGGCGAGCTGAATTCATGTGAAGGCGATCCGGCTTCCCACTTCTCTTTTGGCCTTGGTTTCTTCTTTAACGCCTGGGCTTCTTCCGTCGCAGCAGGCTCCTTCACTCAGGACGTCGATCACCGCATTATTCCCAACTGGGGCGCGGCGGCGTTGATGATCAAAAACCGTAACGTCGGCGAAACGCTGCACGATCCGAGGAAGATGGCTATCTCCTGCGGCATCATCGGCATGATTGTCGTCACCTTCCTTAACCTGACCGCCTCTTCAGTACCGGAAGCGCTGCAGGTAACTGCAGTCAAAGTGCTGGTACCGGCGGCAAACCTGCTGGTGAACATCGTGATGCCGGTTATCTTCTGGCTGGCGGCGATTGATGCAGGTAAGAAATCGGGCTTCTGGGCGACGATTTTCGGCGGCGCGGCGCAGCTGATTATGGGTAACGCCGTACCGGGGCTGGTGCTGGGTATCCTGATTGGTAAGGGTGTGGAAGAGAGCGGTTGGCATCGCGTCACTAAGGTGATGATGGTCGCTATTGTCGCGCTGTTTGTCTTGAGCGGCTTCTTCCGCGGCTTCGATATGAAGATGATTGAATCCTTCCATATGACCGTGCCGAACTGGCTGGAACTGATCCACAACTCGCTCAGCGGTAAATAACAGGAGCCTCGCAATGGAACAAAATAAAGGTTTTTGGTATGCCGACTGGTCATTCCCGATCTTTGTTGGTCTGCTCTCTTCCGGTGTTTTCGCCGGGACGCATATGTACTACCTCTACGGCATCGGCGCGTTTAACGAAGTGGCTTTCGTGGCGATGCTGAAGGCGGGAATTGATACCGGAGCCTACGGCGCGGTGGCGGCGTTCGGCGCCAGCTTCCTGTTTGCTCGTATTATTGAAGGCTCGCTGGTGGGGATTCTGGATATCGGCGGGGCGATTCAGACCGGTGTCGGCCTGGGCGTTCCAGCGCTGCTGCTCGGCGCGGGCATCATGTTCCCGGTGACCAACTTTATTGCTTCTCTGGTTACCGGTCTGGTCATTGGCCTGGCGATTGGCTACATCATCATTCTGGCGCGTAAATTCACCATCAACCAGAGTGACTCTACCTACGGTGCCGACGTCATGATGGGCGCGGGTAATGCTTCCGGTCGCTTCCTTGGACCGTTGATTATCCTCAGCGCGATGAGCGCATCGATTCCTATCGGTATCGGTTCTCTGTTGGGCGCGCTGCTGTTCTATATCTGGCAGAAGCCGATTACCGGCGGCGCGATCCTTGGCGCGATGATCCTCGGTACCCTCTTCCCGATTGCGATTAGTTAAGTCCTGCGGGCGCCGTTGCGCCCGCTCTAACAGGAGATAGCTATGTTTGATTTACTCCTGCGCCGCGCGCGCCTCGTTGACGATACCATCACGGATATTGCCATTCGGGACGGAAAGATCGCGGCGCTGGGCGAGATTAGCGCGCCCTCGCGAAAAACCGTCGAGCTGGACGGCAACTATTACGTCAGCGCAGGCTGGATTGACTCTCACGTCCACTGCTACCCGAACTCACCGATTTATCACGATGAGCCGGACAGCGTGGGCATTGCCACCGGCGTGACCACCGTGGTTGACGCAGGCAGCACCGGCGCTGACGACGTTGACGATTTCTATCAGTTAACCCGCAAAGCGGCGACCGAGGTTTATGCGCTGCTCAACATTTCCCGCGTCGGGCTGATTGCTCAGAACGAACTGGCCAATATGGCGAATATTGATGCTGATGCGGTGAAGCAGGCGGTCAACCGCTACCCGAATTTCATCGTCGGCCTGAAGGCGCGGATGAGCAGCAGCGTGGTGGGCGAAAACGGCATTACGCCGCTGGAGCGTGCGAAGACTATCCAGCAGGAAAATGGTGACCTGCCGCTGATGGTGCATATCGGCAATAATCCGCCGAACCTCGATGAAATCGCCGACCTGCTGACTTCTGGCGACATTATTACCCATTGCTACAACGGCAAACCCAACCGCATCCTGACGCCGTCCGGCGAGCTGAAAAGCTCGATTACCCGGGCTTTACAGCGCGGGGTGCGCCTCGATGTCGGTCACGGTACTGCCAGCTTCAGCTTTGAAGTCGCGCGCCGGGCGATTGCGATGGGCATTCTGCCGCACACTATCAGCTCCGATATCTACTGCCGCAACCGTATTGACGGCCCGGTGCGCTCGCTGGCGCTGGTGATGTCCAAATTCCTCGCTATCGGTATGTCGCTACCGCAGGTTATCGACTGCGTGACGGCAAATGTCGCCGACGGTCTTCACCTGGCGCACAAAGGGCAGCTTGACGTGGGCTATGACGCCGATCTCACGCTGTTCACCCTCGCGCAGACGCCAACGGTGCTGGTGGATGCCGAAAAAGAGAGTCTTCAGGCCGACAAGATTCTGCTGCCGCTTGCCGCGATTCGCGCGGGCAAGGGCTATTTGACCGAACAAGGGAGCGCGGAAAATGCCTTCGATTTTTGAGAAATACGATTTAAAACAGGTGATTAATACCTCCGGGCGCATGACGGCGCTGGGCGTATCCACTCCGCGTCCGGAAGTGGTTGAAGCCGCGATGGCGGGCATGAACCAGTACTTCGAGATGAAAGATCTGGTGAATAAAACGGGAGCTTACATTGCGAAACTGCTGGACGTGGAAGGGGCGACCGTCGTCTCCTGCGCATCAGCAGGCATTGCCCAGTCGGTGGCAGCAGTGCTGGTGAAAGACAGCGACTGGCTGCTGGAAAACCTGCACGTGACGCCGATTGAAAACAACGAAATCGTGTTGCCGAAAGGCCATAACGTCAACTTTGGCGCGCCGGTGGGTACCATGGTGGCGCTGGGCGGCGGCAGGCTGGTGGAAGCGGGCTACGCCAACGAATGTTCCGCCGAGCAGCTGGCGGCGGCGATCACTCCGCGTACCGCGGCGATTTTGTATATCAAATCTCACCACTGCGTGCAGAAAAGCATGCTCAATGTGGCGCAGGCGGCAGCGGTGGCACGGCTCCATAATCTGCCGCTGATCGTTGATGCGGCGGCAGAAGAGGATTTACAGGCTTACTACCGTGCGGGTGCGGATCTGGTTATTTACAGCGGCGCGAAGGCCATCGAAGGGCCAACCAGCGGACTGGTGATTGGCAAAACTCAGTACGTTGAGTGGGTCAAACGCCAGTCGATGGGTATTGGCCGGGCGATGAAGGTCGGCAAAGAGGGGATCCTTGGCCTGACCTGCGCCATCGAACACTACCTGACGGCGACCAAAGAGAGCGGTGAAGAGATGGTGGAGAAGATGACACCGTTTATTAACCAGCTCAATACGCTCAACGGCGTGACTGCGCGAGTCGTCTGGGATAGTGCCGGTCGTGATATCGCGCGTGCTGAAATTAAATTTGATGAAGCCGTGACCGGCGTGGACACCAGCGAGCTGGTGAACGCACTGAAGCAGGGTGAATACGCTATTTACTTCCGCGGCTATAAGGCTAACGAAGGGATTATTGAAGCCGATGTGCGCAGCGTCAACGCGCAGCAACTGGAGATTGTCTCCCGTCGCATCGCTGAGGTTCTGAACCAGGAGAAAAACGCATGAAACTGACCCCTAACTTTTACCGTGACCGCGTCTGCCTGAACGTGCTGGCGGGCAGTAAAGACAACGCTCGCGAGATTTATGAAGCGGCGGAAGGTCATGTGCTGGTCGGCGTGCTCTCTAAAAACTATCCCGATATCGCCAGCGCGGTGGCCGATATGCGTGAGTACGCGCAGCTGATTGATAACGCGCTTTCCGTGGGGCTGGGGGCGGGCGATCCGAACCAGTCGGCGATGGTCAGCGAAATTTCGCGTCAGGTGCAGCCGCAGCACGTGAATCAGGTCTTTACTGGCGTGGCCACCAGCCGCGCACTGCTGGGGCAGAACGAAACCGTGGTCAACGGTCTGGTGTCGCCAACCGGCACGCCGGGCATGGTGAAGATCTCAACCGGCCCGCTGAGCAGCGGCGCACCGGACGGCATTGTGCCGCTAGAAACCGCAATTGCTCTGTTGAAGGATATGGGCGGCAGCTCGATTAAATACTTCCCGATGGGGGGGTTAAAGCATCGCGATGAGTTTATTGCGGTAGCCGAGGCCTGCGCTCGCCATGATTTCTGGCTGGAGCCAACCGGTGGGATCGATCTGGAAAACTACGGCGAAATCCTGAAAATTGCGCTGGACGCAGGGGTGAGTAAAATTATCCCGCATATCTACAGTTCAATTATCGATAAAGCCAGCGGCAATACTCGTCCGGCAGATGTGCGTCAGCTGCTGGAGATGACGAAGCAGTTAGTTAAATAGCGTCGATTGCCCCTCACCCTAACCCTCTCCCCAAAGGGGAGAGGGGACCGCTCGGTTTTCTCCCTCGCCCCTTTAGGGAGAGGGCCGGGGTGAGGGGAAATCCCCACCGAACCATCAAGGAGTCACCATGCCTACCGCCCGTCACCTGCTTGTTGCTTCACTGTCCCTGCTCGCCGCTAGCGCCGCTGCGCAAACCCACTACGCCTGGGTCGGCACCTACAACCCTAATGGGGAAGGTCTATACCGTTTTACAGTCGATAGCCAAACCGGCGTATTGAGTGACAAAACCCTGGTTAGCACGCTGCCGAACCTCGCCCAGCTTACCGTCTCGGCAGATGGTAAAACCCTGTACGCCGCCAGCGAAGTAGAAAAGGGCGTGGTGCAGGCGTGGCGTATCGCCAGCAATGGTGAACTGAGCGAGCTGAATCAGGTGGCTTCCGGCGGGGCCGGGCCGGTTTATCTCTCCCTGACTCCCGATAGCCGTCATCTACTGGTGGCGAACTACGTTAGCGGTACCATCGCGGTGCTGCCGGTGAAAGAAGATGGCAGCCTGGGCGAATCGGTAGATGTCCACCAGGATCAAGGGCCAGCGGGGGCTGAACGTCCAGCAGCAGCCGTTGAAGGCAGCTTTGCCATTAGCGATCATAACGGCCCACATGCTCATATGATCGCCGCCGATCCCAGCGGTAAATATGTTTACTCTACCGATCTGGGGCTGGACAGGATCTACCAATACCGGATGGATAACGCCAGCGGCAAGCTGACGCCGAACGATCCGCCGTTTATCGCCGCGTCGTCCCCTGGCGCTGGCCCGCGCCACTTTGTCTTTACACCGCAGGGTGATGGGCTATGGTTGATTAACGAAGAAGCCTCGACGCTCACCTTCTATCATCTTGATAGGCAAAGCGGACTGCTACGCGAGGGGAAAACGGTCTCCGCGCTGCCCAAAGAGTATAGAGGCACCAGCTTTGCCGCCGGGCTGGTCCTCAGTCAGGATGGTAAACAGCTGTACGTCGCCAACCGCCTGCATAACAGCATCGCCCACTTTACGGTGATGGCCGACGGTAGCCTGAGCCATCAGGAGGATATCTGGACCCGCGGCGACTATCCGCGCACCTTAACTCTGGATAACCAGGGCCAGTGGCTGTACGTCATGAACCAGCGTAGCGACAACATCACCCGCTTTAGCGTCGCGCCGAAGGACGGCAAGCTGACGTTTTCGCCAGACTATACCCCGGTGGGCAGCCCGTCTCAGATGGTGATATCTGCTCAACCCTGAGCCGTAAGAAAAAGGAACCGACATGCGATTTCCCAACCCACGTTTAGCGCAGCTGTTTACCCTGCTGCAAAACGAAACGCTGCCGCAGGATGAGCTGGCGCAGCGGCTGTCGGTTTCTACCCGGACGGTACGCGCTGATATCACCGCGTTGAACGAGCTGCTGTTGCACTATGGGGCGCAGTTTACTCTTAGCCGCGGCAGCGGTTATCAACTGGTCATTAACGATCCGTTGCGCTATCAGACCCTGGAAGAGAGCGCGCCAAAAGCGCAGCATATTCCGCGCACAGCGGCAGATCGGATCCACTTTTTGCTGGTGCGCTTTTTGACTTCGGCCTTCTCTATCAAGCTGGAAGATCTGGCCGATGAGTGGTTCGTTAGCCGGGCGACGCTGCAAGGCGACATGGCCGAGGTACGCGAACGTTTTCAGCGTTATCAGCTGACTCTGGAGACGCGTCCACGCCACGGTATGAAGCTGTTTGGCAGCGAAGTGTCGATTCGCGCTTGTCTGACCGATCTACTGTGGGAGCTGACGCAGCAGGGAGCGCTGAATCCGCAGCTCAGCGAAGAAGCGCTGACTCCCGGCGTGCCGGAGCGGCTGGAGCAGATACTGCAAGAGACGCTGACCCGCCACCAGATCCGCCTGACCGACGTGGGCGAGCGTTTTGTCTGCCTGTACGGCGCAGTAGTGGTGCGCCGCGTGAGCGAAGGGTATCCGCTGGCGGATTTCAGCGCCGATGATGTGGCGCATAACGTTCGTGATGCCGCGCGGGAGCTGGCAAATGCCATGCAGCAACTGGCGGATAAACCGCTTGCGCCAGCGGAAGAGGAGTGGCTATGCGTGCACTTAGCCGCGCGTCAGGTACAAGACGTCGATCCGGGGACCATCAGCGCTGATGATGATGAAGCGCTGGTGAACTACATCCTGCGTTATATCAATCAGCAATATAACTACAACCTGTTGAATGACGACCAGCTGCATGCCGACCTGCTGACGCATATTAAGACCATGATCACCCGCGTGCGCTACCAGATAATGATCCCTAACCCGCTGCTTGATAACATCAAGCAGCACTATCCGATGGCGTGGGATATGACCCTGGCGGCGGTGTCCAGCTGGGGGAAATATACACCCTATGCCATCAGCGAAAACGAGATTGGCTTTCTGGTGCTGCATATCGGCGTCGGACTGGAGCGCCACTACAATATTGGCTATCAGCGTCAGCCGCAGGTGCTGCTGGTGTGCGATACCAGCAACGCGATGGTGCGGATGATTGAAGCCATTCTGCAACGTAAGTATCCGCAATTGGAGATCGCCGCCACGCTGTCGCAGCGCGAGTATGAGCAACGACAAGAGATCGCAGAAGATTTTGTGATCTCCACCGTACGCATCAGCGAAAAAGATAAGCCGGTGGTGACCATCGCGCCGTTTCCTACCGACTATCAGCTCGATCAAATCGGCAAGCTGGTGCTGGTGGACAGGACCCGCCCGTGGATGCTGGACAAGTATTTCGATGAAGTTCATTTTCAGGTGATTGATACGCCGATGGACCAGCAAACGCTGTTTGCCACCCTGTGCCAGCAGCTACAGCAGGAGGGGTTTGTTGATGCGGAATTTCATGATTCAGTAGTGGAGCGTGAGGCTATTGTTAGCACCATGCTTGGTGACGGTATTGCGTTACCCCACGCCCTTGGACTACTGGCGAAAAAGACCGTGGTCTATACGGTGATCGCTCCGCACGGTATCGCCTGGGGCGATGAAACCGCACATATCATCTTCCTGCTCGCGATCAGTAAAAGCGAGTATGAAGAAGCGATGGCGATCTACGATATTTTCGTCACTTTCCTGCGCGAACGCGCCATGGCCCGCCTTGCCGCCACCCGCAGTTTTGATGAGTTTAAAACGGTGGCGATGGAGTGCGTCAGCCGGTTTTGATTTTTACCGTACGGCCCTTCGCCACATTTTATGCATCTGTCACCGTTCACAAAATCACGCCACGACCGTCGTTACCTGGCCTGGATAGCTAATCTGGATAACGCCACCCCACATGCAGATTAACTGCGACTGGGCGGTGAGGGCGGGCATATTTCCTACCAGCACCGTTGGCGAACCGGGCATCCATGGTGCGGGCGTTGCAGGAATACAGGGCATCGGCGTCAGGACGCCAAGCGCTGCTGCGGTGGCGGCGGCAACCGTCGGGTTGGCAATACTGAGGCACATCCCGAATGGCATAATGTTCACAAACGGTTTGTTATCCATAATATTCGCCATCGGCAGGCCGCTGACGAGTGTGCGGTTGATAGGCATAACCATCAGTGTTGAGGGCGCAACGCCAAATGAGCACTGCAACAATGCGCCAGAACAGACTCCTGGACAACTCATGGTAATACCCCCAGTTGCCGCCACAATCGGCGGGCGGATTCATCGCCGGTAATCAGTTCTGAGAGCAGCTCCGGTAGCGGCGTGTGCCCCCAGGCAAAAGCGCGGTACAGCAAATATGGTACCGGACTGTGCGGCTCGGTGCGCGCCAGATAATCCGCCACCTGTTTAATCATCTGATACGCCTGCTCCCGATGGGCAAATGCGGTGGTGTTGTCCATCTCCGGTGAGCAGCGGATCGCGTCTGCACTGAGGTTATCCGTCTGAATCGTGGCTGGTGATGCCTGAAGATGCTCCATCGTTTTCCTCCTGATTATTCCTGTTCGGACAGCAGTTTTGCCAGAATGAAAAGCGGCTATTCAGTAAAATTAAAAAATGAGAGATATTATCCTGGCGATATGTGAAATTATTTTAATATCTCTCTGATTTATTTAGGGGGATGTCACTATAAAGAAGATAATTAATGACGGTGGTTTGTTTTTTGATTCAAATCATTATTCATTACATATTACAGAATAAAAATTTTAACATATCATAAATTGATTTGGTGAATGATTTTGCATTTAAATATAATAATTTTGATTTTCCGTTGGTTATACTGTTGATTTTTATTGGTTAATTTTTAGTTAATTGATTTTTATTAAATGTATTGATTTGGTGTGAAAAGTGAAAAATAAAGTTGATATTTATTTTTGGTTGTGTTTTTTATATTGCATATAACTATTCGTAAATATTTTTTTTGAGAATGAGAGTACGACAGAAGTAGCATAAGGAATACTATTGCATTAAAAACATATTAAATATGCAGAGAACATTCAGCATAAACTCAGCTGCATTAGGAATCTGTGCATAAAAATAATCTGTGGAAAATAGGTAGCATGATTAAGAAAAAGAACTGCCGTTGATGGCGGGTCTTTTAGCTGATTTATCCAGCCAATCGACATCCCCATCTGATCAAGTAAGGAGATAGGCCATGGATGCGATTTTTTTAAAGCTGAGCGATGACATTAAAGGCGAAAGCCAGGCTGATGGATTTAAAGATCAGATAGAAATAATGTCCTTCAGCCATAACGTGGCAATGCAGGTTACCAACGACGTCAGTAACACTGAGCGCACCTCTGGGCGGGCGCATGTCGGTGAAATGTCGCTGACCAAGTTTATCGATCTTTCCACACCCGTACTCAATGAGTACTGCTGTTGCGGGAAAATGATTAAAGAGGCTGTGCTGACGTTGTGCCGTAATGATGACGGAAAAATGCTGCCGTTTATCGTGTATACCCTAATGAACGTTGTTATCTCACATCTGAGCGTTAGCGGTGGTTCCGGCGGCAAGCCGGTTGAAACGATGTCGCTGAACTTTACCAAAATTAAATGGGAAATCGTTGCTCAGAAGTTGGATGGTGAGAAAAAAGGCAACGTCTCTTCGGTCTGGGATATGGCGATGGACCAGAAAGGTCGCTGATGGTGAAGTCATTCATTCCACTCGCGCCGCCAACAGCATCTTGAGGAGAATCAAAAATGGATTTAAAAGCGCTGGTGCAACGACTCAATCCGGTCTGCTTTCGTGCGCTGGAGCAGGCCGCCGAGCGCTGCCGGGCGCAGGGACACTGGTTTGTTGAGCCGGAGCATCTGCTGTTGGCATTACTCGATGATGAACACTGCGACCTGGCGTATTGCCTGAGCAGCGCGGTGATTTCCGTCGACAAGTTGCGTGAAGAGATCCGCAGCGCCCAGGCGCAGTTCAAATCCGGCTGTACGCGGATGCCGGTGTTTTCCGTGCAACTGGTGGAGCTGCTGGAAGGGGCAATTTTGCTGGCGACCTTTCAGCGTCTTCCGAAGGTCCGTTCAGCGTTGTTGCTGCAGGCCTTACTCACCCGAGAACGTCTGCGCGCCCAGCTGGCGCAGGGAATGCCGCTGCTGTTGCAGCTTCCGGCAGGGGTGATGGAAAGCCAGTGGCAAAGCTGGTGTTGTGGCTCCGTTGAAGAATTAAGCGACACGCATACGGGAGAAAACCCGGAGCGTGAAGGCGGCGTGCTGGATCAATACACCCACGATCTGACCCGGGACGCGCGGGAAGGGCGGATCGATCCGATCATCGGGCGCGATGCGGAGATCCGTCAGTGTATCGACATCCTGCTGCGCCGCAGGCAAAACAACCCGATTCTGGTTGGCGCACCGGGCGTGGGGAAAACCGCCGTCGCTGAGGGGCTGGCGCGACGCATTGCCGAAGGCAGCGTGCCGCCGCCGCTGCGTGACGTATCGCTGCTGGCCCTCGATCTCGGTCTGTTGCAGGCCGGGGCGGGCGTAAAGGGCGAATTTGAACAACGACTTAAAGGGGTGATCGAGGCGGTAAAAAAATCCCCGCAGCCGATTATTCTGTTTATCGACGAAGCCCACACGCTGCTTGGCGCGGGCGACAGCGATGCCGCCAACCTGCTGAAATCAGCGCTGGCGCGCGGTGAATTACGCACTATCGCCGCCACCACCTGGCAGGAGTACAAAAAGTACTTTGAGAAAGACCCGGCGCTGGACCGGCGTTTTCAGCGCATCCAGATTGAAGAGCCGGATGAGAACAGCGCAGTGCTTATGCTGCGGGCGGTGGCCGACAAGCTGGAGGCGCAACACGGGGTGCAGATCCTCGATACCGCTATTCGCGAGGCGGTGCGCCTCTCCCAGCGCTACATCTCCGGACGTCAGCTGCCGGATAAAGCCATCAGCGTGCTCGACACCGCCTGCGCGCGGGTGGCACTGGCGCAGCATGACGAGGTGCCGGACTGCGTGGATCCCGCCATCGTGGCGGCGGTGATCGGCGGCTGGACCGGCATCCCGCTCAGCCAGATGCTGACTGATGAAGCCCACGCCCTGCGTACGCTGGTCGAACGGATGAGCGAGCGGGTGAAGGGGCAACAAACCGCGCTGGAAACCATTGCCCAGCGGCTGCTTGCTTACCGCAGCGGCCTGACCGATCCGCAAAAGCCGGTCGGCGTGTTCCTGCTGGTAGGGCCAACCGGCGTCGGCAAAACCGAAACTGCCTACGCGCTGGCCGACACCCTCTACGGCGGCGAGCGGAATCTGATCACTATCAACCTTTCTGAATACCAGGAAGCGCATACCGTCAGCCAGCTGAAAGGCGCGCCGCCGGGCTACGTCGGTTACGGCAGCGGCGGAGCGTTAACCGAAGCCGTGCGCCGCCGCCCGTATTCGGTGGTGCTGCTTGATGAAATCGAAAAAGCGCACCCGGACGTGCTGGAAGCGTTCTATAACGTTTTCGACAGAGGCGTGATGGAAGATGGCACCGGGCTGATCGTTGATTTCAAAAATACGGTAATGCTGGTGACCAGCAATGTCGGCGCGGAGCTGGTTCTCGACACGCTGGCTTCTGAATTAAATAGCGAGCGGTTTAATGAGGAATTGCGAGAGGAACTGTTGCGTCATTTTCGTCCGGCGTTTTTAGCACGGATGACCACGGTGGTGTATCGCGTGCCGGATGAAAAAATATTAAAAGACACTCAAAAATAAAAGGAATTCCCCATGCCAGATTCCACCATCATAAAACTCACCGCCCCAACTCTAGCTGGCCTTACCGCTGCGACCGCCCATACCGATTCCCAACTTAACGGCCTGACCGCCGCCACCGTCGCGGGAACCACCTCCGCGCCGCTAACCCTTGACACCGCGCTGGCAACCCATCTTACCGCCACCATCAACAACGCTGATTACGACGGGCTGATTGCCGAGGTGCACCAGCTTCCGGCGACCAGTAACGCCGACCGCTACCAGTTTGTCCTGCGCCCCTGGCTGTGGTGGCTGACGCTTGCCAGCCATAATCGTGTGTTTCAGAACCTCAGCGCGCAGGAGATCGTCGAGAAGGTGTTTAAGGACGCTGGATTTAGCGACTATAAATTCCAGCTGAAAAGCAAACCAATAAAACGTGAATATTGCCTGCAATATAACGAAAGCGATTTTAATTTTGTCTCGCGGCTGCTGGAGCAGGAGGGAATTTTCTGGTTCTTTACCCACGCATCAGGCAAGCACACGCTGGTGCTGGCGGATGATAACAGCGCCTTCCCGCCGATTACTGGCGATAAAAAGGTGAAGTATCAGGCGGAGCAGAGCGGCAGGCGGGAAAGCGGAATGATTCGTTCGGCAGAGCTGCGTTTGCAGGCGACTTCGCAGGGGTTCCAGACCAGCGATTTCAGCTATGAGCAGCCGAAAGCGGCGCTGTTCGCGCAGGCCAAACGGCTGGTCGGTGAAAGCGACTGCGCGGCGCTGATGGCCGGGCACTGGTTCACGTTAACCGATCACGACGACAAGGCGCTAAACATCGACTGGCTAATTACCACCGTTAGCCACGAGTACGACGGCGAGCGCTATCGCAACCGCTTTACCGCCATCCCGAAGGCCACGCCGTATCGCCCGCAGTGCGCCACGCCGAAGCCGTTTATGCATACGCAAACGGCGACGGTGGTCGGCAAGCAGGGGGAGGAGATCTGGACCGATAATCTGGGTCGGGTAAAGGTGCAGTTTCCATGGGACAGGGAAGGCAAAAACGACGAATCCAGCTCCTGCTGGCTGCAGGTCGCCACAGCCTGGAGCGGCAACGGCTTCGGCGCGCAGTTTATCCCGCACATCGGTCAGGAAGTGGTGGTGAGCTTTATCGACGGCGACCCGGATAAACCGTTAATTACCGGCTGCGTGTACAACGGCGCCAACGCATTGCCGTATGCGCTTCCTGCGAACCAGACGCAGTCGGGGATTAAAACCCATAGCGAAAAAGGCTTTAACGAACTGCGCTTCGACGACAAAAAAGACGCTGAACTGCTGGCGATGCAGGCGCAGAAGGATTTCCAGCTCAGCGTACTAAACGACAGCAAAACCACCGTTGGCCATGATGAGATCCTGAGTGTGAAAAATAAACGCAGCGTGACGGTGAAGGGCGATCAGGAACATGCCATCGACGGCAACGAGACGCATAGAGTGAAGGGCAACTACACCCTGAACGTCGACGGCAATCTGACGATTAAGGTCAGCGGCACGCTCACCCTGGAGAGCGGTAAAACGTTGGACATCAAGAGCGGGGCGGGTCTTAACGCCAGCGCGTTGGGCAGCATGAAGCTGGATGCCACCAACATCGCCAGTGAAGCCAAAGCCTCGCTGACCCAGAAAGCCGCAACTATCAGCCATGAAGCTAAGGCGACTCTGACCAGCAAAGCCAGCGCGATGCAAACCGTGGATGGTGGCGGGATGCTGACCATCAAAGGCGGGATGGTGAGGATTAACTGATGAGCGACATGCTGGAATTAACGCAAATGATGCACAACCTGGTTGCTGCTGCCGCGCCAGATCAGCGCCGGGTCTTTTAAATCCTGCACAAATTTACCATCAACCAGCACGTTGATTAAATCCACCACCTGCATCTGCGCGGCGTTGAGTTCGTCCAGCTTGTAGCCGGTCCATACCCAAATATCTTTACCCGGGCACTCGGCACGGATGCGCTGAACCAGCTTGAGGATCTCCGGCACGTTCTGCGGATGCAGCGGGTCGCCGCCGGAAAGAGTGATCCCCTGGCGCTTAACGCGGGTGTCATTGAGGTCGGCAATGATGCGATCGGCCATTTCGGCAGTAAACGGCATGCCGGAATTTAGCCGCCAGGTGCTCTTGTTGTAGCAGCCGGGGCATTCGTGAACGCAGCCGGAGACAAACAGGGTGCAGCGGGTGCCGGGGCCATTGACGATGTCAACGGGATAGTATTGATGATAATTCATTTTTCGCTTCTCAATTAACGCCATAGCCGCGTTGGCTGCGCTCACTCACCCCGGTCACGTACTTAATGTACGCTCCCGGGGATTCCCTCGTTTGCCGCCTTGCTCTGACGCTAATTGCTTTGCGAAAACGTTGGGCGTGTTTTGCATTTGTAAAGGGAACGGCTTCCGAATGGTCAAACAGCGACTGGGCGATTCCCTCTCCCTTTTGGGGAGAGGGTTAGGGTGAGGGGAAGAATTAACCGAGCTGCCCGTTACCCAGGTGCTTAACGCGGCGTTTCACTTCTTCCTGCTTACCGGCGTTGAACGGGCGGGCGTCCGGGCTGCCGAGATAACCGCACACCCGACGGGTCACCGACACGCGGGAGGCATCATGGTTGCCGCATTTCGGGCAGGTGAAGCCTTTGCTGGTACACTCAAACTCGCCGGTAAAGCCGCACTCGTAACACTCATCGATTGGCGTATTGGTTCCGTAATACGGCACGTGCTGATAGCTGTAATCCCACACGTCTTCCAGCGCTCTCAGGTTGTGCTGAATATTCGGGTACTCGCCGTAGCAAATAAAACCTCCGCTAGCCACTGGCGGGTAGGCTGCTTCAAAATCGATTTTGTCGTACGGGTTCACCTTCTTCTCCACGTCGAGGTGGAAGCTGTTGGTGTAATAACCTTTATCGGTCACGCCTTTAATTACGCCAAACTCGGCGGTATCCAGACGGCAGAAGCGGTCGCAGAGGTTTTCGCTCGGTGTGCTGTACAGGCTAAAGCCGTAGCCGGTTTCGTCTTTCCACTGGTCTACCGCTTCGCGCAGATGCTGAACGATGGCGACGCCTTTTTCGCGCAGCGCAGCGCTGTCGTACATATGTTCGTCACCGAACAGCGCATTGATCGTTTCATGGATGCCGATATAGCCAAGAGAAATCGACGCACGACCGTTTTTGAAGATTTCAGAAACGTCATCGTCCGCTTTCAGACGTACGCCGCAGGCCCCTTCCATATACAGAATCGGTGCAACGCGAGCTTTCACCCCTTCGAGGCGGGCGATACGGGTCATCAGCGCTTTACGCGCCAGCTGCAGACGTTCGTCCAGCAGTTTCCAGAACGCAGTTTCATCGCCTTTCGCTTCCAGCGCGATGCGCGGCAGGTTGAGGCTGATAACGCCGAGGTTGTTACGGCCATCGTGAACCTGCTCGCCATCTTCGTTTTCCCACACACCGAGGAAGCTGCGGCAGCCCATCGGAGTTTTGAACGAACCGGTTACCTTCACGACCTGATCGTAGTTGAGGATATCCGGGTACATGCGCTTGCTCGCGCACTCCAGCGCCAGCTGTTTGATATCGTAGTTAGCGTCGCCAAACTTGTGGTTCAGGCCGTCGCGAATCGCGAATACCAGCTTCGGGAACACCGCCGTTTTGCGGTTTTTACCGAGGCCCGCGATGCGGTTACGCAGAATGGACTGTTGAATCAGACGCGATTCCCAACTGGTGCCGAGGCCGAAACCGAAGGTTACAAACGGCGTCTGCCCGTTAGCGGTATGCAGCGTGTTCACTTCATATTCCAGAGACTGGAAGGCGTCGTAGCACTCTTTCTCGGTACGAGAACGGGCATAGCCTTCGGCATCCGGGATCTGCCACTCTTCGGCAATTTTGCGATGCTTGTTAAAACTTTCGGCAACGAACGGCGCCAGCACTTCATCAATACGGTTGATGGTCGTGCCGCCATAAATATGGCTGGCGACCTGAGCGATAATCTGCGCCGTTACCGCGGTTGCGGTAGAGATAGACTTCGGCGGCTCAATCTCGGCGTTGCCCATCTTAAAGCCCTGGGTCAGCATGCCTTTCAGATCGATCAGCATACAGTTGAACATCGGGAAGAACGGCGAATAGTCGAGGTCGTGATAGTGGATCACGCCGCGCTCGTGGGCCATCACCACGTCATGAGGCAGCAGGTGCTGACGCGCGTAGTGCTTGGCGACGATGCCCGCCAGCAGGTCACGCTGGGTCGGGATGACTTTACTGTCTTTGTTAGCGTTTTCGTTGAGTAACGCCGAGTTGGTCTGCTCAACCAGGCCGCGAATTTCCTGGTTCAGACGACCGCGCTTTTCACGTTGGCTATCGCGGTCGTGGCGATATTCAATGTAGGCGCGCGCTAACTGTTTGTACGGACCGGACATCAGCTGGTTCTCAACGGCGGTCTGGATCTCGTTGATATCAACCTGGGCGCGGCCCTGCATTTGCTGGCTAACGACTTCTGCGACGGTGGCGCAATAGTCTGCGTCATCGACTCCCGCTGCTTTAGCTGCACGTAGAATTGCTTCATTAATGCGCTCTGACTTGAACGGCACTTTACAGCCATCGCGTTTCATCACATGCGGTGTCATGATCACTCCATACTTTTTTATAGAACAGGTTATCCACAGTGGCGGAAGGTCAACCGAAGTCATGAGACGCTACAGCTGCCGCCGCTTCCCTTCGATTCCGGCCCTTTTTATCCACATCCCATCACCGCCAGAGTACGATGGGTTGTGGTGACATAATAGACTATTAATACAATATGTAGGGCCGGGGCGCATTTTAAGTTCTATATGTAGTGCTTTGCATCAAAGATGTTTGCAATTTTATTGATGCAGAACAAAGTAAAAAGAGGAGAGTAGCAATGATGGGCGCTAGCGCTTAATGTAAATTTATCTGCCTATTTAATAAGCAAAAATTGGGCCTGAACAGCTATTGCTCAGGCCGATAAGAGGGATTTCAGGCGATTAGCGTATCGTTAAGCAGGTCGACCAGCAGCAGCATAGCGTAGCGCGCGGCCTGCGCATTTTCAGGCAACGGCAGCAGGGCGGAAGCCATATTGCTCAACGTATGATTAGCCGGGGTGAGGGCAAAAATCGTCGCTTCCTGTACGCGGGCCAGCAGGGTAGCGCCTTGCAAAATAGCATCAGCTTCGCCGGTTGCCAGCACCAGCAGTAGATGATCGTCGCTGAGCGAGCTGGCTATCATGCGCATCAGGGCGCTGTCCTGACACAGATTAATCACGATCCCTATCGACAGCAGCTGATGCTGAAGCAGCGTCGCCAGCGCGATGTCCTGAGCGCCAAGGGCGAAACAGTGTACGGCGCGGGCATTCTGCAGACGGGTACGCAGTTTTTGCAGCGTGGCTTCCGGGGTGCCAACCAGCTGCTGCTCCAGATTTTCGTTAATCAGGCTGAGCTTATCGCGCCATGCGGCGGGCAGCGTTGCACTGTCTTCGCTGAGCCAACTGGTGCGACGTTCGCAGGCCTGCGCCAGTTGTTTGCGCAAATCGCGGATATCATCGCAGCCCACGGAGCGAGCAAAGCGGGTAATGGTCGCTGGGCTGACACCAGCGCGTATCGCCAGTTCATCAATTGATGCGCTGGCGGTAAAGCTTAAATTCTCCAGAATAAACGCCGCGACTCTCGATTCCTGAGCGCTAAAGCGAGTCATCCCTTCCTGCAACTGCCCTACGATATCCATGGTCTCAGCCCTTATCTCCGTCATCGCCGGAATGAAAATATTTTTCAATTAATGATGGCTTTTTATACCACTTAATCACTCGTGATGCCTGGGTTTATTATCAACTTTGCTTTTTTTGCATGAGTAAAAGGGTGAAAAGTTACGTTCCGATCACGTACATGAAAAAAATTTTCATATAGCCTTCACCCATACCTCACCTCGTCATATAGTCGATGGTGTCTATTTAGCGATCGCTCAAGCAAAACCCAACGGGAGGAATGATGCAACGTATTGTACTGTGCTGCGCCGCCGGAATGTCCACCAGTATGCTAGTCAACAAAATGAAGGCCGAGGCGCAACAGCGCGCGCTGACGCTGGAGATCTATGCCGTTCCCGTCGCCGAGTTTGAACGCGAGTTAGCGAATGCTGATGTGATTTTACTGGGGCCACAGGTGAAATATGAAGCGGCCAGATTGACGGAGCTTGCCGCGCCGCACGGTAAAGCCGTTGCGGTGATCGATATGGCGGATTACGGCATGATGCGTGGGGCCGCCGTTCTGGATAAAGCGCTCGCGCTACTGAACCACTAACTCTTTCCCATCACCGCGTTCATTTCACGAAGCCACTGCGGCTGCGTGCGGGGATCTGTACGCCAAAAATGAGGCCATCATGCAAGCATTGAAAATTGCCGTTATCGGCGGCGGCAGCAGCTATACGCCGGAACTTATTGAAGGGATTATCCTTCGCCATCAGCAGATCCCGGTGACGGAGCTGGCGCTGGTCGATGTTGAGGCCGGGCGCGAGAAAGTGGCGATTATCGCCGCGCTGACCCAGCGCATGCTAAAACGTAACGGTCTTGAACAGGTGAAGGTCAGCGTGCATTTTGCTCTGGATGAGGCCATCCGCGGCGCTAAATTTGTGCTGACCCAGCTGCGGGTCGGGCAGCTGGCGGCGCGAGCGGCGGATGAGCGTTTGGGGTTGAAGTACAACCTGCTCGGCCAGGAAACCACGGGCGTCGGCGGATTTGCCAAAGCCCTGCGCACCATTCCGGTGATTTTGCAGGTCGCGCGTAAGGTTGAAGAGCTGGCGCCTGATGCCTTTATCCTCAACTTTACTAACCCGGCAGGGATAGTGACGGAAGCGGTTAGCCGCTACAGCAAAGCGAAAATCATCGGCCTGTGCAACGTGCCGATCAATATGCAGCACATGATCGCCGGCATGCTGGAGGCGAAAGAAGAGGAGGTCAGGCTGAGTTTCGCCGGGCTGAATCATATGGTCTGGGTACATAAGGTGATGCAGGGGCGGGAAGATGTGACCGGCAAGGTGCTCGACATGCTGTGCGATGGTCAGTCGCTGTCGATGAACAATATCAAATCGCTGCCGTGGCCTGCGGAGTTTCTCCGGGCGCTGAAGGCGATTCCGTGTCCGTATCATCGCTATTTCTGGCTGACCCCGACCATGCTGGCGGAAGAGATTGAAGCGGCCAAAACCAAAGGCACCCGTGCAGAGCAGGTGATGAAGGTGGAACAGGAGCTGTTTGATATTTACGCCCGACCCGAGCTGGATGAAAAGCCCGAACAGCTGAGCTTTCGCGGCGGGGCTTATTACTCCGAAGTGGCGGTGGAGCTGATTAACGCCATCCACAATAACCTTGGCAAAGAGATGGTGGTGAATACCCGCAACAACGGCGCGATTCACGGTTTTGATGATGATGCGGTAGTGGAGATTAATAGCATCATTGATGCGCAAGGTGCACGTCCGCTGGCTTTTGGCGCGCTGCCCCCGGTGATGAACGGGCTAACCCAACAGGTGAAGGCGTTTGAGCGGCTGACGATTGAGGCGGCGGTCCACGGCTGTCGCGATAGCGCGTTGCTGGCGCTGGTGAGTAATCCACTGGTCGGCAATGTGACCGATGCCCAGGCGCTGCTTGATGAGGTGTTAACCCTCAACCGCCCCTGGTTAACGCAGTTTAACTAAACTTTTCCGCCTTCGGGGATACCATTATGTCTCGTACTTCATTTATTGAACGTTATGTCATGCCCGCCGCGCTGAAAATCGGCGGCCAGAAGCACGTCCTTTCGGTACGTGACGGCATCATTCTCAATATGCCGTTTATGTTGATTGGTTCGTTTTTCCTTATTTTTGCTTATCTGCCGATTCCGGGTTACGGCGAGATGATGGCCAGCATGTTTGGTGATGCCTGGCGCGACAAGATGCTGTACCCCGTCAAAGCGACCTACGACATTATGGCGCTGATCTCGGCCTTCGGGATAGCTTACCGACTGGCGGAAAAATATCGTACCCTGGACCCGCTAAGCGCCGGGGCGATGTCGCTGGTAGCGTTTGTCATGACCATCCCGCAGGTGACGCTGTTTACCCCCGCAGATGGTTCGGCGGCGCAAATCGTTAAAGGCGTGCTGCCGGTGGGGATGATTGGCAGCCAGGGGCTGTTTGTGGCGATTGTGATTTCGCTGCTCTCCACTGAAATCTACCGTCTGGTAGCCAGCCGTAATCTGGTGATCCGCATGCCGGATGGCGTACCGCCTGCGGTGGCGAAATCTTTCCTCGCCCTGATCCCTGGTTTCTGCGTGCTGGCCGTTGTGCTGGCGCTGCGTTTGATTGTCGAAGCTTCGCCGTTCGGCGATATCAATAGCATGATCACCACGCTGATTGGTATTCCAATGTCGCACGTCGGCGGATCTTTGCCGGGGATGATTATCTCGGTGATCCTGATTGGTATTCTGTGGACCCTGGGGCTGCACGGCGACACTATCGTGCTGGTGTTTATTCGCCCGGTTTGGTTGTCGAATATGTCGGAGAACCTTGAAGCGTTTCAGAACGGGCTGCCGATCCCGCATATCATTACTCAGCAGTTTTATGATTTGTGGATTGCCCCAGGCGGTACCGGGGCGCTGCTGGGGCTGGTGATCTTTATGCTGCTGCGCAGCCGCAGTCAGCAGATGAAACAGCTGGGGAAAATCGCCGCGCCGGGTGCGCTGTTTAATATCAGCGAACCCATGGTGTTCGGCATTCCGCTGGTGATGAACCCGTACTTCTTCCTGCCGTTTATTTTGACGCCAGTGCTGTTGGTGATTGTCTCTTATACCGCAATGGCGACCGGACTGGTGGTCAAGCCTGCGGGGATAGCGCTGCCGTTCACCACGCCTATCTTTATGAGCGGGTACCTGGCGACGGGGGGGCATATTTCTGGCGCGGTGCTACAGGTGGTGAACCTGGCGATTTCGCTGGTTATCTATTATCCGTTCTTCCGCACATGGGATCGTCTGAAGGCGAAAGAGGAGCAGGCTTCAACACCGTCGGAGGCCAGCGCGACGTTGTCAGCGGCGGACCGCATCTAATGTTTCTACCGTCTTCTTCCCGGAGGCGGCGCTTGACGCGCCTGTCCGGGCTACCGAAAACCAGCGGGTGCTGTCCGGCAGTTGTAGCCCCGCTAAGCGTAGCGCGAGCGGGGGACGGTTTTTCCCCGGGTTGCGGCGTAAACGCCTTACCCGGGTTACCCGATCACATGATTCCGCAGCCCTGGTAGCCTGGAGCTCACTTACTCCTGCAACCACCACACCGCTTCAAACGGGCGCAGGGTCATGTCGGATGGGCGGTTAGCGGCTTCTGCATAGTTGCTCATCAGCACCCGCCAGTCGCCGTCAATGCCTTCCGGCTGCCAGCTTTGGAACTCGCGGCTCAGGTTAGCGACGACAACCAGGGTTTGCCCCTGCCACTGGCGGCGATAGCACCACAGCGATGGATGCTCTGGCAACAGATCCTGATAATCACCCCAGGTCAGTACTGGCGTGCTTTTGCGCAGCGCAATCAGCTGCTGGTAGGCATAAAACACCGACTGCGGATCGGCCAGCGCCGCTTCGGCGTTGATCTGGCGATAATTATCGCTCAGCGCAATCCACGGCTCGCCTGCGCTGAAACCACCGTTTTCATCGCTATTCCACTGCATTGGCGTACGGCTGTTATCACGCGATTTGCTCGCCAGAATCGCCAGCAGCTCATCGGCATCCTGACCCTGCGCCGCGCGTTCGATAAACATATTGTGGCTCTCCACATCGCGGTAATCGGTGATGCGCGTGAAGTGCGGGTTAGTCATACCTAGCTCTTCGCCCTGATAGATATACGGCGTGCCCTGCATACCGTGCAGCACCATCGCCAGCATTTTTGCCGCCGGGACGCGGTACTCGCCTTCGTCGCCGAAGCGGGAAACGATGCGCGGCTGATCGTGGTTACACCAGAACAGCGCGTTCCAGGCCCGATTGTGCATTCCCTGCTGCCAGTGGCTGAACAACGACTTCAGCTCCACAAAGTCCGGGCGCGCTAGCGTCCACTTCTCGCCGTTGGGATAGTCCACTTTGAGGTGATGGAAGTTAAAGGTCATCGATAGCTCTTTGCCGTCGAGCGAGGCGTACTGCTGGCAGTGTTCCAGTGAGGTGGAGGACATCTCGCCAACGGTCATCAGGCCGCGCGGGGTAAACACATCGCGGCTGAACTCCTGCAGGAACTCATGAGCGCGGGGACCATCAGTATAAAAGCGGCGACCATCGCCCTGGTGGTCATCCGGGAAGGATTGCCCTTTGGAAATCACGTTCACTACATCAAGGCGCAAGCCGTCGACGCCGCGATCGGCCCAGAACTCACAGACCTTTTTCAGCTCCGCGCGCACCTCTGGGTTTTCCCAGTTCAGGTCCGCCTGCTCAACAGCATACAGGTGCAGGTAATACTGCTCACTTTCCGCATGCCACTGCCAGGCGTTGCCGCCAAACTTGGAACGCCAGTTATTCGGTGGGGTGGTCGGTTCGCCATCGCGCCAGATATAGAACTGGCGATACGGGCTCTCTTTGTTGAGTGATTCCTGGAACCAGGCGTGTGCAGTGGAGGTGTGATTTAGCACCATATCCAGCACGATACGCATGCCTCGCGCCTTCGCCTGAGCCACCAGTTCGTCGAAATCGTCCAGCGTGCCGTAGGCCGGGTCGATAGCGGTGTAGTTGGCCACGTCGTAGCCGTTATCGACCTGCGGCGAGACGTAGAACGGCGTCAGCCAGATGGCGTCAACGCCGAGCTTTTGCAGATAGTCGAGGCGTGAAGTGACGCCGCGTAAATCGCCGGTACCGCTACCGGTCGTGTCCTGGAAACTCTTCGGATAGATTTGATAAATAACGCCGTTTTGCCACCAAAGGGGAAGGGTCTTCATATCGCGTTCCTGCTGCAAAAAGGGGGCGACAGCGCGCCCCGAAAATAAGAAATCAGACAATCTGTAAGGTGCCCTGGCGGAACTTGCGCTGGTAGACGACCGTCGTCAGGACAATCGGCACCACCACGGCGATGACCATCGCCAGCGCGAAGACCTGCCAGTAGCTCGGCTGAATAGAGAGGATGCCCGGCAGGCCACCGACGCCAATGCCGTTGGCCATTACGCCGTTGAGCCCACACAGCAGTCCGGCAAGACCGGAACCGACCATCGCACAGAGCATCGGGAAGCGGTACTTAAGGTTGATACCGTACATTGCCGGTTCCGTGACCCCGAGGTAGGCGGAAATGGCTGCCGGAACGGAGATTTCGCGTTCATTCTGCTTGCGGCTGGCGATGATGATCCCCACCACTGCCGATGCCTGGGCAATATTGGACAGCGCAATCAGCGGCCATACCGGCGTGCCGCCCATGCTTTGAATCATCTGCATGTCGATAGCCAGGGTGGTCTGATGGACACCGGTAAT
Source organism: Klebsiella sp. MISC125 (assembly GCF_051131775.1). Taxonomy (NCBI): domain Bacteria; kingdom Pseudomonadati; phylum Pseudomonadota; class Gammaproteobacteria; order Enterobacterales; family Enterobacteriaceae; genus Klebsiella; species Klebsiella sp. MISC125. The sequence continues at coordinate 5,537,423 of NZ_CP180448.1, read as the reverse complement.
CACCAGCGGTGCATACAGGAAGCCGAACAGCGCGGCGCCAATCGGCGCGAAGCTGCCGGTCAACAGGTGGCGCACGGCCCAGGCCACGCCGTCGCCAATCATGCGGCCAAACGGGCCGATGAAAGCGTGCGCGAGGAATACCGCCAGGATCAACGAACACACTGGCACTACTACCAGGTAGAGGTAGTCAGGCACGATGCGCTTCAGGCGAGTCTCGATAAAGCCGAGCGCCAGTCCCGCCAGCAAGGCCGGGATAACCTGCGCCTGATAGCCAACTTTCTCGATGGTAAACAGGCCGAAGTTCCACACTTCCGGTACCTGCTGGCCCAGCAGATAAGCATTCATCAGCTGTGGAGAGACGAGAGTGACGCCCAGGACGATGCCGAGGATCGGCGTGCCGCCCACTTTTTTCACCGCTGACCAGCAGATCCCCACTGGCAGGTAGAAGAAGATCGCTTCGCCAATCAGCCACAGGAAGTCATAAATGGATTTCAGCGACGGGTGCATCTGCGCCAGCGTCTGGCCGTTGCTCATCGGCAGGTCGCCGATCACGTTGCGAAAACCCAGGATTAGGCCGCCGCTGATCAGCGCAGGCAGCAGCGGGAAGAAGATCTCGGCAAAGTGTGAAATGAGCTGTTCATGCCACTTCATATTCTGCCGCGCGGCCTTTTTGGCCTGTTCTTTGTCGGCGCTGGCTTGCCCTGTAGTGGCCAGTAGCGCTTTGTAGTAATCGCCGACTTCGGTGCCGATCACCACCTGGAACTGTCCGGCGTTGGTAAAGCAACCCTTCACCATGCGCAGTTGTTCAATCTCTTTGGGTTTGGCAATGGCTGGATTATTCAGCACAAAGCGCAGACGGGTAATACAGTGGCTAACGGTGGCGATATTGTCGCGCCCGCCCACCAGCTCGATAAGTTTATCGATGTCCTGCTGATTCACTTTACTCATGATGAGGCCTCATGACCGAGGGAGAGGTTGTGTTTTAACTTGGGTTGAATCCTAACCGCTCCGTTTGAATTGCAAAATGGGAACGTTCCCGAAACGCAGCGAAGATCACATAAATCGTTAAGACAGGCTTAATTCAGTACGGCAGGAATCACTATCTGGCGGGGTTCACTGCTCCCGGCGATCTGCTCGATCAACTGCTGCGCCGCCCGTCGTCCGGACTCGGCGTAGCCGGGATCGACGGTGAGGATCTCCGGGTGAAGAAACTTCATTAACGGCGTGCTACCGACGCTGGCAAGCTGGAGATTGTCGATTCCCTGCTGCTGGAGATATTTGCTGGCCCCAAGGGCGAGGGTATCGGTGGCGCACACCAGCGCGCTGGTGTCAGCCGACAGCACGCTGGCGACATTCTCATAACCTTGCTTCATTCCCAGACCCGGCAGCGCGTCGAGGGGAGTGAGATGTTTTTTCTGGCAGAAATGGAGATAGGCCTGGTGACGGCGTTGCCCGGTGGTGATGTCGCTATGCGGCACCCCGAGAAAGCTGATATGGCGATGCCCGAGATCGTACAGACGCTGCATCAGCATTTTGATGGATCCTTCATCGTCATAGCACACGGAAGCGATCCCCGGTGCGTCGCGGGCCAGCAGCACCAGCATCTCTCGCCACGGAGTGAGCATCTCTTCATGAATGCCGGTAAAGCCAAACAGCACCACGCCGTCGATATTGCGCCGGGCGAGTATGCCGAGATGCTCTTCGACCAGCGCCGGGGAGAACTGGCTTTCCATCATAATCGGGTCGTAGCCCTGCTCATAAAAGACGGGAAGCATGGTCTGCACGGCGAGATTTTCCGACAGCGAATCCAGACGAGTGACGATGATCGCCACCACTTTGTCGCTCTGGCCGCGCATCGCCCTGGCGGAACGCGAAGGAGAGAACCCTTGTTGCTGCATCACCGCTTCTACCCGTTCGCGGGTGCGCTCGCTAACGCCGCTTTCGTTATTGAGTACGCGCGATACCGTTGATTTCCCGACGCCGCTTAAGCGGGCGATATCTTTGATGGTCAGCCGGTTTTGCATGCAAGGTTCTCGTCGTGGTCCGATTAAAGTGAGCCTAATGCTACTCAACGAAACCACAATGAGCAAAGTCTGGTTTACATCTGGTTTAGTTTCCGGGGGGTATCATCGCCATAATAGCCACAAATAGATTATTGGTAGCGTTATAATTCGCGCCGTTTGTATTCACTTACCGGAGATTTTATGGACCCCGATCCCACTCCTCATCCTCGATGGAGTCACCTTTCTTTCCGGTAAGCCTGCTTAGCACTGCTTTACCGGAAAGCGTAAAGCAGTGATGTCTTTGATGTCCCTGCCATAAAAATAACATGCCTGACAGGTAGAGCTTGCTCGCACCTGTTGGTTATTCTGCGTTCGCTCGCGCGAACGCGGAGGGACTGTTTATGCTGAAAAATTTTACCCGCCAGCTGTTTGCTCAGCTTGGCCGTCATCTCCCGCGCCGTTTGGTCCAGCGCGATCCGCTGCCCGATGCCCGCAATCTGGCGAGTGCGCCGATTCCGGATTCGCTTGGTAAGCAGTGTCTGAACGTCGCGGCAATGGACGAAAATGAAGTCTGGCGCGCTTTTGCCAGCCATCCGGAAGGGCTGAATGAAGGCGAAGTTGCGCAGAAAATCGCCCAGCACGGCGAAAACCAGATCCCGGCGCAGAAACCCTCGCCGTGGTGGGTACACTTGTGGAGCTGTTACCGCAACCCCTTCAACCTGCTGCTGACCGTTCTGGGGATTGTCTCCTACTCAACGGAAGATCTGTTTGCCGCGGCGGTTATCGCCCTGATGGTGGGGATCTCTACGCTGCTTAACTTTATTCAGGAAGCCCGCTCGACCAAGGCGGCGGATGCCCTGAAGGCGATGGTCAGCAACACCGCGACGGTGCTGAGAGTGGTGAATGAGCAGGGTGAAAGCCGCTGGTGTGAGCTGCCGATCGATCAACTGGTGCCGGGCGATATCGTCAAGCTGTCGGCGGGAGATATGATCCCTGCGGATCTGCGCGTGTTTCAGGCGCGCGATCTGTTTGTCGCCCAGGCTTCGCTGACCGGCGAATCGTTGCCGGTCGAGAAAGTCGCTCGCACCCGCGATCCGCTGCAAACGAACCCGCTAGAGTGCGACACCCTGTGCTTTATGGGCACCAACGTGGTGAGCGGTTCGGCGCAGGCTATTGTTTTCGCCACCGGCGGCGGCACCTGGTTTGGTCAACTGGCCGGGCGGGTCAGCGAGCAGGAAAGTGAGCCGAACGCCTTCCAGAAAGGCATCAGCCGGGTCAGCATGCTGCTGATCCGCTTTATGCTGGTGATGACGCCGATAGTGCTGCTGATTAACGGCTATACCAAGGGCGACTGGTGGGAAGCGGCGCTGTTCGCGCTCTCTGTCGCTGTCGGCCTGACTCCTGAAATGCTGCCGATGATCGTCACCTCGACGCTGGCGCGCGGGGCGGTGAAGCTGTCGAAACAGAAAGTCATTGTCAAACACCTCGATGCCATCCAGAACTTTGGCGCGATGGACATTCTGTGCACCGACAAAACCGGCACCCTGACTCAGGATAAAATCGTGCTGGAGAACCATACCGATGTCTCCGGCAAGGTGAGCGAACGTGTGCTGCATAGCGCCTGGCTCAACAGCCACTACCAGACCGGGCTGAAGAATTTACTTGATACTGCGGTGCTGGAAGGCGTCGAGCTGGAGTCGGCGCGCGGGCTGGCGGAGCGCTGGCAGAAAGTGGATGAGATCCCATTCGATTTTGAGCGCCGCCGCATGTCGGTGGTGGTGCAGGAGAAGGACAACGTCCATCAACTGATCTGCAAAGGGGCATTGCAGGAGATCCTCAACGTCTCGACCCAGGTGCGCTACAACGGTGACATCGTACCGCTGGACGACACCATGCTGCGACGCATCCGTCGCGTTACCGATACCCTAAACCGTCAGGGATTGCGCGTGGTGGCGGTAGCGACCAAATATCTACCCGCACGCGAGGGCGACTACCAGCGCGCGGATGAGTCAGACCTGATCCTCGAAGGTTACATTGCCTTCCTTGACCCGCCGAAAGAGACCACCGCCCCGGCGCTAAAAGCGCTGAAGGCCAGCGGCATCACGGTGAAAATCCTCACTGGCGATAGCGAGCTGGTGGCGGCAAAAGTCTGCCATGAAGTGGGGCTGGATGCGGGCGACGTGGTGATTGGCAGCCAGATTGAAGCGCTGAGCGATGATGAACTGGCCGAACTGGCAAAACGCACCACCCTGTTTGCTCGCCTGGCGCCGCTGCATAAAGAGCGCATTGTCACCTTGCTCAAACGTGAAGGGCACGTGGTGGGTTTTATGGGCGACGGCATTAACGACGCACCGGCGCTGCGCGCGGCGGATATCGGTATTTCCGTTGACGGCGCGGTGGATATCGCCCGCGAGGCGGCGGATATTATTCTGCTGGAGAAGAGCCTGATGGTGCTGGAAGAGGGGGTTATCGAAGGCCGCCGGACTTTCGCCAACATGCTCAAATACATCAAAATGACCGCCAGCTCTAACTTCGGTAACGTCTTCAGCGTTCTGGTCGCCAGCGCCTTTTTGCCGTTCCTGCCAATGCTGCCGCTGCACTTGCTGATTCAGAACCTGCTGTACGATGTATCCCAGGTGGCGATTCCGTTTGATAACGTGGACGACGAGCAGATTCGTAAACCGCAGCGCTGGAATCCGGCGGATCTCGGGCGCTTTATGGTCTTCTTTGGGCCGATAAGCTCGATATTCGATATTCTGACGTTCTGCCTGATGTGGTGGGTATTCCATGCCAATACACCGGAAACTCAGACCCTGTTCCAGTCCGGCTGGTTTGTGGTCGGTCTGCTGTCGCAGACGCTGATTGTGCATATGATCCGCACACGGCGGATCCCGTTTATTCAGAGCCGCGCGGCCTGGCCGCTGATCGTGATGACGCTGCTGGTGATGGTGGTGGGGATTGCGCTACCGTTCTCGCCGCTGGCGGGCTATTTGCAGCTTCAGGCGCTGCCGCTGAGCTACTTCCCGTGGCTGATTGCCATTCTGGCGGGCTATATGACGCTGACCCAGATGGTTAAGGGCTTTTACAGCCGCCGCTACGGCTGGCAGTAATTTCTTCGCTCATTATCGGCCTGGCGCGTTTTTATCCAGGCCGATAATCTTTCAGGCTATACGCACAATGAAATATCCAACGCTAAAGACAAAAAGGGCGATGAAGGCCCAACTGAATTGATAAAATGCATTTCTCGCTCCGCGTCCGGAGCGGGAGAGAAAGATATTTTCTTCCCGGATGTGTTGTGCCGATATTTGGCGAAAGCGGCGGATGTAGCCAACGCAGTACACCAGGAAAACGGACATTACGCATGCGCCGATAGATCTAGAGAACATAATGGTGAGGATTGGGGCTGTAATGACGAAGCACAGGAATACTTTTGCGGCCGTCGACTCTAATTGTTTCAACTCGGCACGTACATTTTCGGCGTGCAGCTCTTGCCAGCGCCGCAGGGTGCTGACGCTAAACTCATATTTTTCGCACAAGACTTTGTTGGGGACGCCGTTTTTAGACTGCTGAAGAAAATCAGCGATTTGTTCATCGGTAAAGCGTGCTTTTGCCATTATCCGCCCTCCATGGCGATGATAAATGAGCGTCCTGATTTGCTCAGAATAAAGATATCAGCGACGAACGGCGATCGCTTCAATCTCAATTTTCACGTCTTTCGGCAAGCGCGCCACTTCTACACAGGAACGCGCCGGGAAGGTGGCGTTATGCTCGGTGAAGAAGGCTTCATACGCGGCATTAACGGTGGAGAAATCGTTGAGATCTTTCACGAAAACGGTAGTTTTAACAATATCGCCCACTTTCAGGCCCGCGGCTTCAACGATAGCTTTTACGTTGTCCAGAGACTGACGCGCCTGAGCGGCAACGTCTTCCGCCACGCTGCCGGTTTTCGGGTCGACCGGGATTTGGCCGGAAGTGATGATCATGCTACCCAGATCAACACCCTGAACGTACGGGCCGATGGCTGCTGGTGCATTTTCCGTCGCGATAGTTTTAGACATGATTTCTCCTGAATAACAGCATAATGAAGTAGTTACGCCCATCTTTTACATCGCTAACTGCACGATAGCCTGAAAGATGAGGGGGTAAGAGACCCGGCCATTATAGGGAGCCGGGTACACAATACCAACCTCAATTAGTTCGCCAGAACCACATTGTGCGAGAACTCTTTTTCACAATATTTGCACTTCAGCGCGATATCGTTTTCGCGTTTTTTCACCGCAAAACTGGAAGAGACCGGCTCAGCGTGGCTGATACAGTTGCTGTTCGGGCACACCAGCACGTTGTTGATACGGTCCGGCAGGCTCGGGCGAGATTTACCCACCACTTCATACTCATCAATACGGTTCACCGTAGCCTGCGGTGCGTACAGGGAGAGCTGGTTAACCTGTTCATCGGTCAGGAAAGTGTTCTCGATTTTGATTAAATCTTTGCGGCCCATTTCACCTGACGGTAGATTCAGGCCGATGGTGATGCGCTGATCCGTTTCGGTCAGTTTGAACAGCGTCAGCAGCTTAAAGCCGACCTGCGCCGGGATGTGGTCGATAACGGTGCCGCGTTTGATGGCTTCTACCTGCAATTTATTATCATGTGTCATCTCTTTTTCCCCTTACAGTGCCAGATCGCTATTCAGTACCAGTGCCAGTAACGCCTGGCGGGCGAAGATGCCGTTACCGGCCTGCTGGAAGTACCAGGCGTGCGGCGTTTTATCGACATCAGTGGTGATTTCATCAATGCGAGGCAACGGGTGCAGCACTTTCATGTTTGCTCGTGCGCCTTCCAGGTCGGCGGCGCGCAGAACAAACTGCGCTTTCACGTTGGCGTATTCCGATGGGTCGAGGCGCTCTTTCTGCACGCGGGTCATGTACAGAATGTCCACTTCTTCCATCACCTCTTCGATGGCGCTATGCAGGCTCCAGGCGATGCCTTTTTCGTCGAGCATATCGAGAATGTACTGCGGCATGGCCAGCGCGTCCGGGGCGATAAAGTAGAAGCGGTTGCCGCTAAATTTCGCCAGTGCCTGGGTCAGTGAGTGGACGGTACGACCATATTTCAGGTCGCCGACCATGGCGATGCTCAGGTTTTCGAGGCGACCCTGGGTTTCCTGGATGGTGAACAGATCCAGCAGCGTTTGCGTCGGATGCTGGTTCGCGCCGTCACCGGCGTTGAGAACCGGAATGCCACCGGAGAATTCGGTCGCCAGGCGCGCCGCCCCTTCCTGCGGATGGCGCATGACGATGGCGTCGACGTAGGTGCTAATCACTGAAATGGTGTCGGCCAGAGTTTCGCCTTTTTTGCCCAGCGAAGTGTTGCTGCTGTCTGAGAAGCCGACCACGCTGGCGCCGAGGCGGTGCATCGCGGTCTCAAATGACAGGCGGGTACGAGTGGAGGCTTCGAAGAAGCAGCTGGCAATCACTTTATGTTTGAGCAACTCCGGCTGCGGATTGGCTTTCAGTTTTGCAGCGGTCGCCAGTACCAGTTCAAGGTCTTCGCGGCTGAGATCGTTTATGGAAATGATATGTTTTTGAAATAGCGGGTTAGCCATGTTTATCTCCTGACGCCTGGGCAAAAAAAAAAGCCCCTTAAATAAGGGGCTTTACGAATACGGATGCAACGGAAAGGAAAAACGGCAGGCCAGCGTCTGTTTTCAGACGCGGTAAGACGCGATGTCGTACACACTGAACCATAATTCCTCCCGGCAAAACGGGTGGCATTATACGCAGCTCATATTTCGGATCAAGCGATTAATCCACAAACAGGTAAACGTTTGCCTGGATAACGTTGCGTCAGCGCAAAAAACCATAAAAAAGGAGTGGTATGGCAGTGGGAAGGGGGGTATAAAAACGGAAAATGAAAAGCTGTTTTATATTCGAGGATTATTATGATTGTTGGAAACATTCACCATCTACAAAGCTGGCTGCCGGAGTCTCTGCGCGAGGCTATCGACCACGTTAAAGCTCATGTCACTGATGCGACACCGCTCGGCAAGCATGATATTGACGGCAATAACCTGTTTTATCTGATTTCTGAAGATACTACCGAGCCGATGGCCGACCGTCGCGCTGAGTATCACGCCCGCTATCTGGATATCCAGATTGTCCTGAACGGGCAGGAAGGAATGACCTTTAGCAACCTGCCTGCCGGTGCACCGGATACCGACTGGCTGGCGGACAAAGATATCGCATTTCTGGCGGCAGGCGAGCAGGAGAAAACCGTGATCCTCAGCGAAGGGGATTTTGTGGTGTTTTATCCTGGCGAAGTGCATAAACCGCTGTGCGCCGTCGGCGCACCGGCAAAAGTGCGCAAAGCTGTTGTGAAGATGCTGATGGCGTAAAAAATCCCCCGGGTTGCGGCTAACGCCTTACCCGGGCTACGGTTTAGTGCTGTCAGGTAGCCCGGACAGGCGCGTCAAGCGCCGCCTCCGGGAAAATATCGCTAAAGAAGAGTTACTTTCCCAGCGTCGCGACCATCACCGCTTTGATGGTATGCATACGGTTTTCCGCCTGGTCAAAAACAATGCTCGCCGGGGATTCAAACACCTCATCGGTCACTTCCATTCCGCCATGCAGGCCGTAATCCGCCGCCATTTGTTTGCCGAGCGTGGTCTGGTCATCGTGGAACGCGGGCAGGCAGTGGAGGAATTTCACCTGCGGATTGCCGGTCAGCGCCATCATCTTGCTGTTCACCTGATAATCGCGCAGCAGTGCTATCCGCTCGGCCCATTTCTCCTTGGCTTCGCCCATCGATACCCACACGTCGGTATAGATAAAGTCAGCGCCTTTCACGCCCGCAGCGATATCTTCGGTCAGGGTGATGTTACCGCCATTTTTCTTCGCCAGCGCCTGACACTGTGCGACCAGCTTCTCTTCTGGCCAGCACGCCGTCGGGGCCACCAGACGCAGATCCAGCCCGGTCAACGCGGCGGCTTCGAGCATCGAATTCCCCATATTGTTACGCGCGTCGCCGGCGTAGACCAGGGTCATCTCATTGAAGGCTTTGCCCGGTAGGTGTTCTTGCATAGTTAACAGATCTGCCAGCAACTGGGTTGGGTGAAATTCGTTGGTCAGGCCGTTCCAGACCGGAACACCGGCATATTCCGCAAGCGTTTCCACCACTTCCTGGCCATGACCGCGGTACTGAATGCCGTCATACATCCGGCCCAGCACGCGGGCAGTGTCTTTGATCGACTCTTTATGGCCAATCTGGCTGCCGCTCGGCCCGAGGTAAGTGACGCGAGCGCCCTGGTCAAATGCGGCAACTTCGAAAGAGCATCGGGTGCGGGTAGAGTCTTTTTCGAAGATGAGCGCGATGTTTTTACCGGTGAGATGCTGAATTTCGATATTGTTCTTCTTATCAGCTTTCAGTCTGGCCGCCAGCTCAAGCAGGGCGGTGATTTCGGCAGGAGTAAAATCAAGCAACTTTAAAAAATGCTTCTGATAAAACGCAGACATGTTTCCCTCACATGGCTCAGGCCATTTGTTGAATTAAAATTCACTTTATATGTATGAATATTCATTTGCAACCCCGTGTCATAAATCTTTCTCTCAGAAGGTGGAGGCAATCACGGCGGTATGTGACAATAGAAGTATCTGCGACACATTATGAGGAACGAGCCATGGCAAACCCGGAACTACTGGAAGAACAGCGTGAAGAAACGCGTCTGATTATCGAAGAGCTGCTTGAAGATGGCAGCGATCCGGACGCGCTGTACACCATTGAGCATCATCTCTCTGCCGACGACTTCGAAACGCTGGAGAAAGTGGCGGTAGAAGCCTTCAAACTGGGTTATGAAGTGACCGAGCCAGAAGAGCTGGAAGTCGAAGAAGGTGATACTGTTATTTGTTGCGATATCCTCAGTGAGTCCGCGCTGAATGCTGAGCTGATCGATACTCAGGTTGAGCAACTGATGACGCTGGCAGAAAAATATGAAGTTGAATACGACGGCTGGGGCACCTACTACGAAGATCCTAACGGTGAAGATGAAGAAGGTGACGACGACGAAGATCTCGTTGATGAAGACGACGACGGCGTTCGCCACTAAGCCGCAGAGATATACGGCGGCGCGGTATGCCGCCGTATAGCAAGGAACTTCAATGGATTACCCGCACATACTCTCCCCGATTTTAGATTTTCTGCACTGCCCAACTCCTCAGGCGTGGATTGATGAAGCCCGGAAGCCGGAAAATCTGCCGTTGTTGCTCACCGATCATATGGTGTGCGAGCTGAAAGCGGCGCAGAACGCCATGCTGCTGGTGCGTCGGTACGTGGCGGATAAAGAAGGTGCGGATGAACTGCTGGCCTGCCTGAAACCCTATGAGGACTTCACCTATCGCTGGGGTCCGGAGCCGGATTTTGTCGCGCTGCATAAGCAGATAAATAAAAGCGCCATGCCGCAGACCGACGATCCCTGGGGAGGTCAACTGCTCGACAGTATGATTTTGCTGATCAAAGAAGAGCTACATCACTTCTGGCAGGTGCGCGAAATCATGATCTCCCGCGACATACCTTACGTCAAAATCACCGCCAGCAACTACGCCCGCGGGCTGCGCCGGGAAGTACGTTCTCACGAACCGGTGATGCTGATCGATAAGTTAATCTGCGGTGCCTATATTGAAGCCCGCTCCTGCGAGCGTTTTGCCGCGCTGGCGCCATGGCTGGATGATGATCTGCAGAAGTTTTACCTGTCGTTACTGCGTTCCGAAGCGCGTCACTATCAAGACTATCTGGATTTAGCGCAGAGAATTGCCGAAGACGATATTAGCGAACGCGTGCGACAGCTTGGCGAGGCGGAAGCGGCGCTTATTAACGCAACCGAAGCGGAATTTCGTTTTCACAGCGGCGTGCCTGCTTAAAAAGTTCAGGCCGCCGTTTAGCTATTGCGGCCTGACAATCACTATAGATTCGCGTTCTTATCTTTTTCCGCAGCAGCGGCGGCTTTCGGTGCGCCGAGAGTCGCTTTAAACCAGTTCACCACTCGCTCAATAACTGGCTTCTGATACCAGCTGTCATCGCCATGCTCCGCGCCTTCAAGCAACACGTAGTCCGCCTGGTTACCCTCTTTTTTCAGCGCGTTATAGAGCTGTTTGCTTTGTAGCGGCGAAACCAACGTGTCGGCGCTACCGTGCATAATTAAGAAAGGTGGTTTTTTACCGCTGATATGGCCCATGGGGCTGGCCGCCAGCGCTTTTTGCTTATCGCTGCCGATAGTCGCGCCCGGCCAGTCGCGAAAGGCGCTGCCGTGAACCAGAAGCGCTTCAGTGACCGCCGGTGACTGATGCACTTTTTGTATCGCCTCCGGAAAGCCTTCGCCGATGTTCAGCAGGTTTGAAATGCCGTACAGCGTTGCGGCGGCCTGTACGTCTGAGGACTGGGCCATATTATCGCCGCGCTCGAACGTTTTATCGCCATTGGTCAGCGCCAGCATCTGCGCCATATAGCCTCCGGCAGAGTCGCCCAGAACGCCAATGCGGGCCGGATCGATGCCGTATTCCGTCGCATGCTCGCGCAGGTAGCGAATTGCCGCTTTACCATCAACAACCGGAGCCGGAAAGGTATCGGGAACCGTGCGGTATTCCGCTGCGGCGACCACAAATCCTGCATCTGCCAGCGCCATACGCATTTCGATAAACTTATTCCATGCCGCGCTGGTGAAACCGCCGCCGGGGAAATAGACGATTGCCGGTTTCAGGTTGCCATTACGCGGCACCAGCAGCGACATATGCAGCTGACGCACGGCAACGGTGCTTTTCACCTGGCTATAAACAATATCGTTCAGCGCATCGATGCGGCCCTGCGTTTTTTCCACGCGGATAACCTGGGCACCTTCGGTATTACCGGGAAGTTCGTCGGCGTAAACGCTGGCAACCATGCCGCCAAGGATCAGGCTACCGGCCAGCAGGAAGGGGACTTTTGTCATGATGTTCTATCCTGAGCAACGCCTGTTGTGGCGACAGGCTAAAAGGGAAAAAGATCCAATACTCAGGCAGTGTATTACCGAAAATTTGCCATGAATAATGCTCTTTTTGCATTAAATTCATTTATTTTTTCGATAGATATATGCGTTTGTCTTAACGGGAACTACAAAGTCTTTAGCATTGTGACTTCGCAGTCGACATGTCCGGTACAGCCCAGCGGCCCGTTGATATGCTCGAAGCCGAGATGCTCATATAATCCAATCGCTTCTTTCAGGAAGGCGGTCGTTTCCAGATAGCAGCGTTTGAACCCCTGTTCGCGGGCATGATCCAGCGCTATCAGCGCCAGCTTTTTCGCCAGCCCTTGACCACGCGCAGAGGTCATAAAATACATTTTCTGCAGCTCGCAGATATCGGATTCGCTACACGTTAATGGCGCAACCCCACCGCCGCCAACGACCAGACCGTTTTGCTCGACCACCCAATAGGCAGAGCCCGGCTGGCTATACAACTGGAAAAGCTCATCCAGATTAGGGTCGGCCACCGTGTAGCCTTTATCGGCGGTCAGGCCATATTCTGCGGAGACCTGGCGGATAACGGCTGCTATCGCGGCATTATCATGCGCAGAGATGCGGCGTAAAGTGAAGGTCTGTGGCGCGGCAAGATTCATAGAATCACTCAATTTTAACTTAAATAACTATACGCTGCTTTAATACCACTATTTTTTTACTGGCGCAAGGAGAGCGTTAAATGCATTGCCGAACAATGAAAAGATAATATATTCTGTTTGTTTATTTCAGATGCGCTTGATTTATTATTTTCATATATGGTTTAAATGACAAGGACGACGTATTTATGAGTATGATCTCAGGGCAGCAACAAAGCCATAGCTATCGTTTTGTTTTTCATGGTCAGATATGGCCCTATTTTGTTATTTGTTTGGTTAATGTCATATTGTCTATCATTACTTGCGGGATATTTATTCCGTGGGCCTGGGTGCGTAGTCGTCGCTATCTTTGCGAGAATATGGAGGTAAACGGTACTCGTTTTGGCTACCATGGTCGCGGTATTACGATTTTACTCAGTTGGGTGCTGATATTTGTCGTACTAGTCATACTCGGTTTAGCGTTAGCCATATTTTATCCCGGAAGTGAAGGGGGGGAGATGCTGCTGTTCCTCATCCTGTTGCCTGTAATGATAACAAAGGGGCTAAGCTATCACGCAATGATGACCTCTTTTGGTAAAACTCGTTTTGGATTTCAGTGCCACCCGCTTCGCGCGTGGTGGGTTATGCTCGGTATGCCTGTACTGATGCTTATACTACTGCTTGTCATCATCACGATGTATGAAAGCAGTCTTGATATTTTCTATGGCACCGGAAATATAATCATTAGTGTTATTTTAATTACTCTGCTGGTGCTGTTTAGTGTCTGTGTTATCAGTGGCATCGTTTATAGTCATTGGCTAGAGATAATCGGAAAAGGAGCGGCGCTCGGGAAAAATAAATTTGATATCCATATCAGTACTAAACGCTGTGTGGTTATATTTTTATGGGCAACGGCAATTTCATTGCCATTTGTTCTCATTTTCATTATTTTTTTACTTTCCGCATTCTCACAGATGATTACTGGCTGTATGTTTGGTCTGTGCACTGAAAGTACGGCGCTGCTTATGGCCTTGCAGCATCTTAGCGCGGTTGCGGGCGGATACTTCTTTTTCATGATCGGTCTGGTGTTATCAGCAGCATACGCCTGGGCTGCGCTACGCAATCATGCTTTGAATAATCTGGTACTGGGAGACGGTATTCAATTCCGTTCAACCCTGACGTTTTCTGGTCTTGCGCCGCGTTTATTGGGCCTGACGTTTCTCCCTCTATTCACGCTGGGGCTGACGTATCCATGGTTAAAGATTAATTTGATGCGCTATATCGCTGCCAATACTGCGGCGATCGGCGAGCTTGATTCTCTGAATATGGAGCCGGATGCGGCACCTCAGCCTAAGGTGACCGAAAAACTGTGCGGCGGATTTTTCCCGATGCTGCCGTTCCTCTAATGCAAAAATGCAAAAGGCCGGAGCGAGCTCCGGCCTTATTTTCTTTAACCAGAAATTACAGCGCGGCGATAACGGCCTGCTGTTCAATCAGCTTCGCTTTCGCTTGTGCATAACCTTCCAGCTTCTCACGCTCTTTGGCGATAACCGCTTCCGGTGCGCGGGCCACAAAGCCTTCGTTGGAGAGCTTGCTTTCGATGCGGCCAATTTCACCTTCGATTTTGGTCACTTCTTTCGCCAGACGCGCCAGCTCATCTTCTTTGTTGATGAGACCAGCCATCGGGATCAGCAGCTCGGCGCCATCGATAATTTTGGTCACGGAAACCGGACCTTTATCATCAGCAGGCAGCACGGTGATGCTTTCCAGACGTGCCAGGTTCAGCAGGAAGCTGCGGTTGTCGTTCACACGACGCATCGCGTCGGTGCTGCAACCACGCAGCAGCAGCTCCAGCGGTTTGCCCGGCGCAATGTTCATTTCCGCGCGGATATTACGTACGGCAACGATCGCCTGCTTCAGCCATTCGGTGTCGGCCAGCGCGGCTTCATCAACCTGGGCCGCATCGTATTCCGGGAATGGCTGCAGCATGATGGTGTCAGCGGTAATGCCGGAGATAACCTTCACGCGCTGCCAGATGGTTTCAGTGATGAACGGAATGATCGGGTGCGCCAGGCGCAGCAAACCTTCCAGAACGGTCACCAGCGTATTGCGGGTACCGCGCAGTTCAGACTCGGAACCACCGGTCATGACCGGCTTGGTCAGCTCCAGATACCAGTCGCAGAACTGGTTCCAGGTGAACTCGTACAGAATGCCCGCGGCGATGTCGAAGCGGAAGTTATCCAGCGCTTCGCGGTATGCTTTGATGGTCTGGTTAAATTCCGCGAGGATCCAACGGTCCGCCAACGACAGGGTCATTTCGCCGCCGTTAAAGCCGCAATCCTGCTCTTCGGTGTTCATCAGCACAAAGCGGCTGGCGTTCCACAGCTTGTTACAGAAGTTACGGTAACCTTCCAGACGCTTCATATCCCAGTTGATATCGCGGCCGGTCGAGGCCAGCGCCGCCAGGGTGAAGCGCAGGGCGTCGGTACCGTGCGGCTCGATGCCGTCCGGGAACTGTTTCTCGGTACGTTTGGCAATTTTCTCAGCCAGCTGCGGCTGCATCATGTTGCCGGTACGTTTCTCCAGCAGGTCCGGCAGGGAGATACCATCAACCATATCCAGCGGGTCAATCACGTTACCCTTGGATTTGGACATCTTCTGGCCTTCATCATCACGAATTAGACCGGTCATGTAGATGGTCTTAAACGGAATCTGCGGCTTGCCGTTTTCATCTTTGATGAAGTGCATGGTCATCATGATCATGCGGGCAATCCAGAAGAAGATGATGTCGAAGCCAGAAACCATCACGCTGGTTGGGTGGAACTGACGCAGCGCGTCGGTGTTTTCCGGCCAGCCGAGAGTAGAGAAGGTCCACAGCGCGGAGGAGAACCAGGTGTCGAGAACATCTTCGTCCTGACGCAGCGCGACTTCAGCACCGAGGTTGTTTTCCTGACGCACTTCGTCTTCGGTTCGGCCCACGTAGACGTTGCCGTCGTTGTCATACCATGCCGGGATGCGGTGACCCCACCACAGCTGACGCGAGATACACCAGTCCTGAATATCGCGCATCCAGGAGAAGTACATGTTTTCGTACTGCTTTGGTACGAACTGAATGTCGCCGTTCTCAACTGCTTCTACAGCCGGTTTTGCCAGCACGTCGGCACGGACGTACCACTGGTCGGTCAGCATTGGCTCGATAACC
Source organism: Klebsiella sp. MISC125 (assembly GCF_051131775.1). NCBI lineage: Bacteria > Pseudomonadati > Pseudomonadota > Gammaproteobacteria > Enterobacterales > Enterobacteriaceae > Klebsiella > Klebsiella sp. MISC125. Next base: position 5,521,604 of record NZ_CP180448.1, on the reverse strand, counting down.
ACGCCGCCACGGTCGCCGTAAGGTACGGTCAGGTCGTGCGGTTTAACTTCTTCCAGTAAACCCAGAGCGTCGACAGCGGCAACCACGGCTTTACGCGCAGCAAAACGCTCCAGCTTCTGGAACTCTGCCGGGATGTCGCTTGGGTAAACGTCAGATTCTTCGCCTTTGGTGTCGTAGACTTCCGCGCTTTCGCGGATATCGCCGTCAAAGGTCAGGATGTTGATCATCGGCAGGGCGTGACGACGACCGACTTCATAGTCGTTAAAGTCGTGCGCCGGGGTGATTTTCACGCAGCCGGTGCCTTTTTCCATATCGGCGTGTTCATCGCCAACGATCGGAATGCGGCGGTCAACCAGCGGCAGAATCACGAATTTGCCGATCAGATCTTTATAACGCGGATCTTCCGGGTTCACGGCCACGCCGGTGTCGCCCAGAACAGTTTCTGGACGCGTGGTGGCGACCACTAGATAATCTTTACCGTCGGCGGTTTTCGCGCCGTCGGCCAGCGGATAGCGGATGTGCCACATCGAGCCTTTAGACTCGCGGTTTTCCACTTCCAGGTCAGAGATGGCAGTGCGCAGTTTCGGGTCCCAGTTGACCAGGCGCTTGCCGCGGTAGATCAGATCTTCTTTGTACAGGCGAACAAAGACTTCTTTCACGGCGTTAGACAGGCCTTCGTCCATGGTGAAGCGCTCGCGCTCCCAGTCCACGGAGTTGCCAAGGCGGCGCATCTGACGGGTGATGGTGCCGCCGGATTCCGCTTTCCACTGCCAGATTTTGTCGATAAAGGCGTCGCGACCGTAGTCGTGGCGGGTTTTACCTTCTTCGGCGGCAATCTTACGCTCAACCACCATTTGGGTAGCAATACCCGCGTGGTCGGTACCGGCCTGCCACAGGGTATTTTTACCCTGCATGCGCTGGTAGCGAATCATGGTATCCATGATGGTTTGCTGGAAGGCATGACCCATATGCAAACTGCCGGTGACGTTCGGCGGCGGGATCATGATGCAGAAGGACTCTTTGCTTTCATCGCCGTTAGGCTTGAAATAGCCCTGCTTTTCCCAGTGCTCGTAAAGCGGCTGTTCGATATCTTGGGGGTTGTATGTCTTTTCCATTATTTCCAGGTTGCCGTGTTCAGGTTGAAACCAGCCATGCGGTACGCCTTATAGCGTTCGCGCGCCAGTTGTTTCAAAGAATCTTCATAAGGGACGAAGTCTATCACTTCTGTGAAAGCGGTGGCAAAATCTGCAAAGTTGAGCCGCAGGCTAATCAGAATATCCCTCGGGCTGCTGTTGCGCTTTTGCGGCCAGGCGATTTCCACTGGCGCACCGCCTCTCGGACCTTCCCCTGCCAGGTTATGCGGGACGAAACTTTCCGCGGGTCTTGCCCATAGCGCTTCATCCAGACGAATCGCCTGCTGCTCGTCTTCGCAAGCGATAAGCACCCGCTTGCCGCTGCGCCAACGTTCTGCGGCAATGTCACACACCAGTTGCTCGACGGCGCTTAAGCCATCAACGGTGGTTTCATTGTCCAGAAGGTAGAACGTTGCGTTTCTCATAATATGGGGCTTCTTGTGGTGGATTTAAACGATTTGCCCGGCGGCGCTGCGCTTGCCGGGCCTATGGTTAAATGCCGTTTGTAGGCCGGGTAAGGCAAAGCTGCCACCCGGCATTTTACATCACTCTTCGCCAGTAAACCCGGCGCGATTGAGCAGGAACTGCGACAGTAGCGCCACCGGGCGACCGGTTGCGCCTTTGGCTTTACCGGAACGCCATGCGGTACCGGCGATATCCAGGTGCGCCCAGTTGTACTTACGCGCAAAGCGCGACAGGAAACAACCTGCGGTAATCGCGCCGCCAGGACGGCCGCCGATATTCGCCATGTCGGCAAAGTTAGATTCCAGCTGATCCTGGAACTCGTCACCAAGCGGCAGACGCCATGCGCGATCGCCCGCCAGTTCGGACGCGCCAATCAGCTCATGGGCCAGTGGATTGTGGTTCGACATCAGGCCGGTGATGTGGTGGCCCAGCGCAATCACGCAGGCACCGGTCAGGGTCGCTACGTCGATAACCGTTTCTGGCTCGAAGCGCTCAACGTAGGTCAGCACATCGCACAGCACCAGACGCCCTTCGGCATCGGTGTTCAGCACTTCAACCGTTTGACCGGACATGGTGGTCAACACATCGCCAGGACGATAGGCGCGACCGCCCGGCATGTTTTCACATCCGGCCAGCACGCCAACAATGTTTAACGGCAACTGAAGCTCTGCAACCATGCGCATCACGCCATACACCGCCGCCGCACCGCACATGTCGTATTTCATCTCGTCCATGCCTTCGGCAGGCTTGATAGAGATACCGCCGGAGTCAAAGGTCAGGCCTTTGCCAACCAGCACGATAGGACGTGCGTCTTCTGCCGGATTGCCTTTGTATTCGATAACTGACATCAGCGATTCGTTTTGCGAACCGTTGCCGACTGCCAGATAAGAGTTCATCCCCAGCTCTTTCATCTGCTGTTCGCCGATAACGCGGGTAATGACGTTCTTGCTGTAGGTATCGGCCAGCTGGCGCGCCTGAGAAGCCAGGTAGGCGGCATTACAGATGTTCGGCGGCATATTGCCGAGATCTTTCGCGGCCTTGATACCGGCGGCAATCGCCAGACCGTGTTGGATTGCGCGTTCGCCGCTGGTCAGCTCGCGACGGGTTGGGACGTTGAAGACCATTTTACGCAGCGGACGACGCGGCTCGCTTTTGTTAGTTTTCAACTGATCAAAGCTGTACAGCGTCTCTTTTGCGGTCTCAACCGCCTGACGCACTTTCCAGTAGTTATTGCGGCCTTTGACGTGCAGTTCGGTCAGGAAACAGACGGCTTCCATTGAGCCGGTATCATTCAGAGTATTGATGGTTTTCTGAATGACCTGTTTGTACTGACGCTCGTCCAGCTCGCGTTCTTTACCGCAGCCGATAAGCAGAATGCGCTCTGAGAGAATGTTCGGCACATGGTGCAGCAATAACGTCTGGCCAGGTTTACCTTCCAGTTCGCCGCGACGCAGAAGGGCGCTGATATAACCGTCGCTGATTTTATCGAGCTGTTCGGCGATGGGGGAGAGCCGACGTGGTTCAAAGACGCCGACCACGATACAGGCGCTCCGCTGCTTTTCCGGGCTACCGCTTTTTACACTGAACTCCATGCACTATGCTCCTGAATCTTAAAGACAACAATGGTGGCTACAGCTATACTCGTCGTCTTTCAAGTTGCAGATGCGTTGGCTGCGCCTGCTCACCCCTGTCACTTACCTGATGTAAGCTCCGGGGCTTCACAGTCTTGTCGCCTGCCTGCAACTCGAAATCCATAGAGTATAGAAATTGAAAGCTTTCGTAACTCATGTCCGCTGTTGTGGTGACTTCGTGTTAATCTTAACGTTATTACGGCCTTGGTTCGTCAGAAAAGATCCTGATACGCAGAACCAGCAAGTCATTTAATCTTAGCGATGTTTTCGACGACCAAAGAGAATAAATGACGTTTAAGCCATGAAACAAGCTATTTTCCTGCAATAAAACGGGTTTTTACGGGCGTATTTATAGTGATAATCATAAGATATCTGGTTCGTGAGACGCTGAAAAGCCAGTTGGCGATCCTGTTCATCCTGCTACTCATTTTCTTTTGTCAGAAACTGGTCAGGATCCTCGGTGCCGCTGTTGATGGCGATATCCCGACAAATCTGGTGCTCTCGCTGTTAGGGCTGGGCGTACCTGAAATGGCGCAGCTCATTCTGCCCCTGAGTTTATTCCTCGGGCTGCTGATGACGCTGGGCAAACTGTATACCGAAAGTGAAATCACGGTGATGCACGCCTGCGGCCTGAGTAAGGCTGTTCTGGTGAAAGCCGCCATGATCCTCGCACTCTTTACCGGCATCGTCGCGGCAGTCAACGTGATGTGGGCCGGCCCCTGGTCATCTCGTCACCAGGATGAAGTACTGGCGGAGGCGAAAGCCAACCCCGGCATGGCGGCCCTGGCTCAGGGCCAGTTCCAGCAAGCCAGCGACGGTAGCGCGGTGCTGTTTATCGAAAACGTCAATGGCAACCGCTTCAACGATGTCTTCCTTGCGCAACTCAGGCCGAAAGGCAATGCCCGTCCATCGGTGGTGGTGGCGGATACCGGCGAGCTCTCATTGCGTAAAGACGGCTCGCAGGTGGTGACCATGAATCAGGGTACCCGCTTTGAAGGTACCGCGATGCTGCGCGACTTCCGCATTACCGATTTTAAAAATTATCAGGCAGTTGTCGGCCATCAGGCCGTCGCATCTGACCCTAATGATACCGAACAGATGGACATGCGCACCCTGTGGCGTACCGATACCGATCGTGCCCGCGCGGAGCTGCACTGGCGCTTCACCCTGGTGGCGACGGTATTCATTATGGCGCTGATGGTTGTACCGCTCAGCGTGGTCAACCCGCGTCAAGGGCGCGTGCTGTCGATGCTGCCGGCGATGCTGCTGTATCTGGTGTTCTTCCTGCTGCAAACGTCGATTAAATCAAGCGGCGGTAAAGGCAAAATGGACCCGATGCTCTGGATGTGGACGGTCAACCTGCTCTATTTCGCGCTGGCTGTGCTGTTGAACCTGTGGGATACGGTGCCGATGCGCCGCTTCCGTGCCCGTTTTAACAAAGGAGCGGCGTGATGCAGGCGTTTGGCGTACTTGACCGTTATATCGGTAAGACGATTTTCAACACCATCATGATGACGCTGTTCATGCTGGTCTCCCTCTCGGGCATTATCAAGTTTGTTGACCAGCTGAAAAAGGCCGGGCAGGGCAATTATGATGCGTTGGGGGCCGGGATCTACACGATTCTCAGCGTCCCAAAAGATATTCAAATCTTCTTCCCGATGGCGGCATTGCTTGGCGCACTACTGGGGCTGGGGATGTTGGCACAACGCAGCGAACTGGTGGTGATGCAGGCTTCCGGCTTTACTCGCTTGCAGGTGGCGCTGTCGGTGATGAAAACCGCTATCCCGCTGGTGCTGCTGACTATGGCAATGGGCGAGTGGGTTGCGCCACAGGGCGAGCAGATGGCGCGTAACTATCGTGCTCAGCAGATGTATGGCGGTTCGCTGCTTTCAACCCAGCAGGGGCTGTGGGCGAAAGATGGTCATAACTTTGTCTATATCGAACGGGTAAAAGGCAGCGATGAGCTGGGCGGCGTGAGCATTTACGCCTTTAACGACCAGCGTCGCTTGCAGTCTGTACGCTATGCCGCATCGGCGAAGTTTGATACCGAGAATAAGCTCTGGCGTCTGTCTCAGGTGGATGAGTCTAATCTCACCGACCCGAAACAGGTCACCGGTACGCAGATGGTCAGCGGGACCTGGAAAACCAATCTGACGCCGGACAAACTCGGCGTGGTGGCGCTGGACCCGGATGCGCTGTCGATCAGCGGCCTGCATAACTACGTCACCTATCTGAAGTCCAGCGGTCAGGACCCCGGTCGTTATCAGCTCAATATGTGGAGCAAGATCTTCCAGCCGCTGTCGGTGGCGGTGATGATGCTGATGGCGCTGTCGTTTATCTTTGGCCCGCTGCGTAGCGTGGCGATGGGCGTGAGGGTGGTAACCGGCATTAGCTTCGGTTTTATCTTCTACGTGCTGGACCAGATTTTCGGCCCGTTAACTCTGGTCTACGGCATTCCGCCGATAATCGGTGCGCTACTGCCGAGCGCCAGCTTCTTCCTGCTGAGCCTCTGGCTGATGATGCGCAAATCCTGATGTAACGCGCCCCCTTCCTGATGTAGAAAGGGGGCGTTTTTTTATCGTTTTCTCCCGCCGAGTAAGCTTCCCAGCATTCCCCTGACTATCTGATTCGTCACCTGACGCACCGCGCTTTTGGCTGCCGTTTGCACGATGCCATCGCGCTTACCGCCGCGTGGCCCGGTGGTGCCGAACAGAATGTCTTTTAACCCGCCGAGCAGGCCGTCGTCATCGCCGCTTTGCTGGCCTTTTGCGGGCGGTGACTGCTGCTGCTCCGTTGTGCTCTGAACGCCCTGTTGCAGCATTTCAAACGCCGATTCGCGGTCGATCTCTTCTTCGTATTTGCCATATAGCTCCGAGTGATTAATCAGCCCGTTGCGTTCATCGTCGGTGACCGGCCCCATACGTGAACAGGGGGCGATAACCATCGCGCGTTCGACCACTGAGGGGCTGCCTTTTTCATCGAGGAAGGAGATCAGCGCCTCCCCGGTACCCAGCTCCTGGATCGCCTGTTCGGTACTGAATGCCGGGTTGGCGCGCATGGTCTGTGCGGCAGTTTTTACCGCTTTTTGGTCTTTCGGCGTGAAGGCGCGCAGGGCGTGCTGCACGCGATTACCTAGTTGGCCGAGAACCGCATCGGGAATGTCCGCCGGGTTTTGTGAAACAAAATAGACCCCGACGGCTTTAGAACGAATCAGACGAATGACCTGCTCGATTTTATCCAGCAGTACCTGCGGCGCATCGTTAAACAGCAGATGCGCTTCATCAAAGAAAAAGACCAGTTTTGGCTTTTCCCGATCGCCGGCCTCCGGCAGCCGTTCATAAAGCTCGGAGAGCATCCACAGCAGGCTGGCGGCGTACAGCTTCGGCATCTGGTAGAGCTTCTCGGCGCTGAGGATATTAATCACCCCTTTACCGTTGGCATCGACTCGCATCCAGTCCTGAATATCGAGCATCGGTTCGCCAAAAAAGTGCTCTGCGCCCTGCTGCTCCAGAGTGAGCAGACCGCGCTGAATCGCCCCGACAGAAGCGCTGCTGATATTGCCGTACTGGTTCTGAAACGCTTTGGCATTGTCGCCAATATATTGGGTAATGGCGCGCAGATCTTTGAAGTCGAGCAGCAACAGACCACGATCGTCGGCGATGCGAAAGATAATATTCAGCACCCCGGACTGAACCTCGTTGAGGTTGAGCAGACGGGCCAGCAGCAGCGGTCCGAGGTCAGAAACCGTAGCGCGAACCGGATGACCCTTTTCGCCAAAGATGTCCCAGACCACTACCGGGTTAGCGTGCGGATGCCAGTCCGTCACGCCTATTTTCTCCAGCCGCGCCTGCAGTTTTTCCGAGCTTTGGCCTGATTCGGCAATACCGGTAAGGTCGCCTTTCACATCGGCCATAAACACCGGAACGCCAATTTCTGAGAAAGACTCCGCCAGCTTTTGCAGGGTGACGGTTTTACCGGTCCCGGTGGCGCCGGTAATCAGGCCGTGACGGTTGGCCATCGCGGGCAATAAATGCAGCTGTTTTTCCAGCGTGTGTGCAATCAGCAGAGGTGAACTCATGATCGATTTCTCCATTTATCCTGCTGCGAGTATAGGCAACCTGACCACAAATGGAGGGAGAAATCACACGCGCTGGCATTGACTCACTTCAGGCGCAGTGGCGCTGAATTAAGTCGATGCTCTGTTCTATTTCGCGGCGGATGTCGTCTTCGCTCCAGTTTGCCAGCTCAGGCGAGAAAGGTTCGAAGGCATACACGCCCTGGTAGCCGCGCGCTTCCAGATTCTTCACCTGCTCGCAGCTTTGCAGCCGATCCTTCGGCGTCAGCATGATGCGTTCGTTATCCGTGAGCGTCTCGCGGGGGCGGGTGTCCTCAACGCCGGAAAGATGTACCAGGCCAATCTCTGCCATATCTACCTGAGCGAACTCTTCATCAGCCTGAGGATAAAGATGGTGGTGGAAGGTATCGATCAGCAGCTTAAACGGCACGCGCGCATCGTGAATCAGCGTTTGTGCCTGCGCCGATGAACGCAGCGAACTTTGCGGGAAGCCGAGTGGTTCAACCAGGCCGTGAATACCGTAGAAGGCAAATAACGGCGCCAGATCGCGCAGGGCGTTGAGCGTCTCGCTCGCCGGAACCTCGGTGCCATCATTCAGCGGGCACAGCACCAGCGATTTCGCTCCAACGGCTTTCGCCTCTTTCAACAGCGACTCCGTCAGGCTGCGAACCTCTTCGGTGCGACAGTTGAAAGGGTAGACTGCGTTGATGGTGAGGATCTCAATATGGTAGCGATCCGCCAGTTCACGAACCTGCTGAGGGGTGAGATCGTCGGTCACTTTTCCGCTGGGAAGATCGTTACGTAGCTCGACCTTATTCAACCCCAGGCTGTTCACCAGGCGGAAGAAGGCTTCAATACTGAGTGAGGGGGCGATCTTGCGATTGATACAGAAACGCTGCTGTGCGATAGCCATTTGACTCTCCTGACACAAGATGGATCGGGTTCGTTCGATTGCCCCTTAGTCAAAACGTTTATTCCAAAATTAGCAATGAGTGAAATGGTGGTTTTTTGAGCCGACTCGCAAAATAGTTTGCTGGTGTGTTTTTATGACTTCTGTTTCCAGGACGCTCTACGTCTAATCTCTTTCAGTTGTGGTTTAGCCTGTAAGGCGACATTTTCTTACAAGAAAGTGCGACCACCATCACCAAAATAGAATTTCATTATACGCAAATATTGAAATATTAATTTCATTTTACTACGGTTATAGCACAGCAGATCCAGCAATGGGCCGTACTGCGTTGGCCCCGACACCCCATACTATGAGGCGAGAGCATGACTATCACAGGAAACTTTATTGGCGGGAAAACCGTTACCAGCGGCAGCAATAAGACGATGCCGGTATTCGACCCCGCAACGGGCAAAGTGGTCCGCGAAGTCACGTTATCGACCGCGCAGGAAGTTTCTGATGCCATTCAGGTTGCGCGTGATGCTTTCGAAAGCTGGTCGCGTACCACACCACTGCGCCGCGCCCGCGTGATGTTCAATTTTAAAATGCTGCTTGAACAGCATGCTGAAGAGCTGGCGGGGATTATCGTTAGTGAACACGGTAAAGTGTTCTCTGACGCTATGGGTGAACTGACTCGCGGTATGGAAGTCGTCGAGTTTGCTTGCGGCATTCCGCATCTGATTAAGGGCGAGTTCTCATCAGATGTAGGTACCGGAGTAGACTGTTACTCTCTGATGCAGCCGCTTGGCGTGGTGGCAGGGATCACACCATTTAACTTCCCGGCGATGGTGCCAATGTGGATGTTCCCGCTGGCGCTGGCCTGCGGAAATAGCTTTATCCTCAAGCCGCCGGCCCTGGCGCCTACTGCTGCGGTGCGCATGGCGGAACTGCTGAAGGAAGCGGGCCTGCCGGATGGCGTCTTTAACGTGGTGCACTGCAGCAATGAAGATGCCGAGCAGCTGTATAGGGACCCGCGTATTGCGGCGGTGAGCTTTGTCGGCTCTTCCGGCGTGGCAGAGCATATTTATAAAACGGCCAGCGCTTATGGTAAGCGGGTTCAGGCATTTGGCGCGGCGAAAAACCACGCTATCGTCATGCCGGACGCGGACCTTGATGCCACCGTCAATGCCATTATGGGCGGCGCATTTGGTTCCGCAGGCGAGCGCTGCATGGCGCTGCCGGTCGTCGTTGCTGTAGGCGATGAAACGGCAGATAAGCTGATTGCGCGCCTGACGCCGCTGGTGGAATCGCTGAAGGTCGGACCTGGCTGTATGCGCGGCAAAGAAGAGAACGAAATGGGGCCGGTTGTCTCCGACACTCATCAGAAAAAAGTGCTGGGCTATATCGATAAAGGCGCCAGTGAAGGGGCAACGCTGGTCGTCGACGGCCGTAAGCTGCGGGTTCCCGGGTTTGAAGAGGGTTACTACGTTGGCGGAACGCTGTTCGACCACGTGACGCCGGAGATGACTATCTGGCGTGAAGAGATCTTTGGGCCAGTGTTGGGTATTGTTCGCGTGGCGGATTACCACAGTGCGCTTGAGCTGGTGAACAGCCATGAATTCGGCAACGGCAGCGCCGTCTTTACCAGCAACGGCCACACCGCGCGCGAGTTTGTACATGATGTCCAGGCCGGAATGGTCGGGGTCAACGTCCCGGTTCCTGTTCCGATGGCCTTCCACAGTTTTGGCGGCTGGAAACGCTCCGTATTTGGTGCACTGAATGTGCATGGGCCGGATGGTGTGCGTTTCTATACTCGAATGAAAACCGCCACCGTCCGTTGGCCGCAAGGTCAGCAAACCGTATCTGAGTTCAGCATGCCGACGTTAGGTTAATCGGCGAAGGAGAACGCCATGTCTTTACTGGCTAAAGCAAAACAAGAAGGGCAAATCCAACATATCACCCCGCAGAGCGCGGGGTGGCGCTACGTTGGCTTTGATGCCTGGATGTTAAAAAAAGGGCAAACCATTACGCTGGAAAGCGGCGATCGCGAGCTGTGCCTGGTGCTGGTCGCCGGGCTGGCTTCGGTAAAAACCACGAAGGCTGATTTTCCGAATCTCGGTCAGCGTATGTCGCCGTTTGAGCGCACGCCGCCGTGGTCAGTCTATGTGCCGCCGCAGGATAAAGTTGAAGTGACGGCCGATTCCGATCTTGAGCTGGCCGTATGCAGCGCACCGGGTAAAGGCACGCTTCCCGCGCGGGTGATTTCCCCGCAGGATGTGGGTGTGGAGCACCGCGGAAAAGGGCGCAACCAGCGTCTGGTGCACAACATTCTGCCGGACAATGCGCAGGCGGACTGCCTGCTGGTGGTTGAGGTTTACACCGATGAGGGAGCCACCAGCTCATGGCCGTCGCATAAGCACGATACGGCGCTGCCGGGCCAGGAAACCCACCTGGAAGAGACCTATTACCACCGTTTCGATCCGCCGCAGGGTTTTGCGCTCCAGCGCGTTTACACCGATGACCGCAGCCTGGATGCCTGCATGGCCCCTTACAACCACGATGTGGTGATGGTGCCGCGAGGCTATCATCCGGTCGCCACCATCGCCGGTTATGACAGCTATTATCTGAACGTCATGGCCGGTCCGGACCGCAAGTGGTTGTTTACCTGGGAAGAGGATCACGCATGGATCAACAGCCCTGAGTATCCTCGCCACGATTGATATCTGTAGATGACAGTCGATGATAAAAAGGCCGGTTAGCGATGCTAACCGGCCTTAAATTTAGCCATTGTTGCCGGCCCGTGAAAATGAGGTTTGGTAGCCTGGGCAGGCGCAGCGCGCCGCCCCCGGGAAAAGGCAAAAAACCTAGGCCAGCTGTTTCGTTTCTGAATCTTTGCTGCTGTTTAGCGCCAGAGAAACCGCCAGCGTCTGAGCCAGACACAGCGATGCCACCTGCGAACGGAAACCATCAACCTGCGCCTCGCGCACCACAAAGCACACGTCGCTGAAGGCCGCCAGCGGGCTGACCTGACTGTCGGTAATCGCTATCTGCCGGGCTTTACGCTGAGCGCCGAGCTCAACCAGCTCAACCACTTCACGGGCATAAGGCGAGAAGCTCACTGCGACAACCACATCTTTCGGCCCTACCAGGCTTAACTGTTCGGTGAACATGCCGCCCAGGCCATCGATCAAAAACGCCTTACGATCCAGATGGCGCAGCGCGTAGGTCAGGTAGGAGGCGACGCTAAAGGAACGGCGCAGGCCGATAACATAGATATTTTCCGCTTCCGCCAGCAATGCTACCGCGCGCTGCAAATCGTCACCGGAGGTCTGCATCGCCAGCTGCTGTAGCGCCTGCGTATTAACCATCGTGAACATATTGAGGATTTCGGTCGGTGTTTCCGGCGGGGAAGAATCATCCGTCGTGGTCTGGCGGAACAGACGGGCACGCTCGGTGTAGTTAGCCGTCTCTTCCATCAGATGCTGCTTGAACATCTGCTTCATTTCGTTAAAGCCGCTGAAACCGAAGGCGTTAGCGAAGCGAATCAGCGTTGAAGGAGGAACGTCAGCTTGTTGCGCGATAGAGGCCACGGTGTCGAAAGCCACGCTATTACTGTTATCCAGAATATAACGGGCTACTTGTTTCAGGCGTTTGCTTAATGTGTCATAGCGACGCCTGATTTCATCCTGCAAGATGGTAAGTTGGGTCGGATTATTGGCCATAGATTGCGCTCTAAGAAAATAAAAGGAATATTATTTCCAGTGTATCAAATGAAGCGAATTTTTCATTTGTTGCAATGAAATACGCGATTCATTTCACGAAGATCCAGAAAAAAGCCCGCATCTTCGAGAGAAAATGCGGGCCGGGTCAGAATCAGCCGCGGGCTTCGCGCCAGTAGCCGATAAGCGTGAGGTAGTTACGTTTCACTTCATCAATCAGCGCATCGTCGCTGAGCTCTCCCTGCATCCAGCGGCGTGAAGGTTGGCCAAAGATGGTGCGACCGACGGCAAAGCCTTTGATCATCGGGTGCTTCGCGGCTTCGGCAAAACCAGCGCGCAGACGATCCGATGGCGCATCCAGACCGAGGATCAGGATCCCACGGCACCAGCGGTCTTCACGTTCGATCAGCTTGCTGATTTTCTCCCACTGAGCGCTCGATAGTGGCGGCAGCTTCCACCAGTCTGGCTGAATACCCAACTTATAGAAGTGCTCCAGCATATCGTGGTAATGACGCTCATCTTTATCCGGGCCGTTCTCCGGTAGGATAATTTCCAGCAGCAGTTCATGTCCGGACTTGTTGCATGCCTGCCAGACTTCCAGCAGCAGCGCATCCTGCTCGGCGCGCAGCTCAGCCGGGTCAGCCGGATGATAGAAGACCAGGCATTTCACCACGTGCTCCAGCGGCCAGTCGATCAGCTGGGAACCGATGTTGCCGTGTTCCAGGCGCAGCGGGCGCGAGCTCGGCATCTCAATCGGCCGACCGATCCACCAGCCCTTGCCGGTGATAGCATTCAGCGAGCTTTGACCGTAGGTACCGTCGGCGAGGATGCCGCTGCGTCCATCAAGACCGGCTTCTTTAGCTGCGCTTTCCGCGGCCGCCAACAGCAATAGCTTCAGCTGTGGGATGCAGGCGACATCGCGCCCGGTTTCCTGCGCCAGATCTGCCAACTGCTTGCGATGGTCAAAGGCGAAGATGCACAGCTCCGGCCATGCCTGACGGCGGCTGGTGACGCGATGGAGATGGTTGAGACGGTCGTCGATATCCGGGCGCGGAACGGATTCTGCCCGCGACAGGTAATCATCCAGCTCGACTTTGGTTGGCATTGCCGGCGCGCAGCCGTGGCGAGAGACGACCAGCGCACCGCAGGCGTTAGCGTAACGGCAGGCCTGCACCCAGCCTTCATCATTCAGCCAACCGCGCAGCAGGCCGGACATAAAGGCATCGCCAGCGCCCAGCACGTTGAGTACATCGACCCGCACGCCCTGCTGTAACGGTACGCTATCCCAGCTATCAGGAATGGCGCCTTCCAGCACCACGCAGCCCATCGGACCACGTTTGCAAACCAGCGTCGCTTTGGTGGCATTGCGCACGTTTTTCAGCGCCGTGAGAGTGTCGGTGCTGCCTCCGGCAATATGAAACTCTTCTTCTGTACCGACCACCAAATCGAACAGATGTAGCACTTCCTGAAGCTGGCTGGTCACCTGGCCTGATTCAACGAAACGCGTTTCACCATCGCCCAAGGAGGTGAGTCCCCACAGCACCGGACGATAATCGATATCCAGCGCGGTACGCAGGCCGTGGCGGCGAGCATATTCCAGCGCTTTCAGTACCGCTTCACGGGTATTCGCGTGCGAAAGGTGAGTGCCGGTAATCGCCAGCGCCCGGGAAGAGGCAATGTACTCTTCTTTAATATCGTCTGGCGCAAGAGCCATATCAGCGCAGTTATCGCGGTAAAAAATGAGCGGGAACGTCTCCTGATCTTTAATACCCAGCATCACTAACGCCGTCAGACGCTGCTCATCTGTTATTAAATATTCGGTATCGACGCCAGCACGGCTCAGCGTTTCACGTAAAAAACGCCCATTATGCTCATCGCCTACGCGAGCGAGCATTGCTGATTTCAATCCCTGAATGGCTGTGCCGAAGGCAACGTTGCCGGAAGAGCCGCCCAGGTATTTAGAAAAACTGGCAACATCTTCTAGCCTCGCGCCAATCTGCTGGGCATAGAGATCGACTGCCACCCGGCCAATACAGATGACGTCGAGTCGCTTTACTGCTGCATTCATAGCTAGGGTTTCCTTTTGCATTTCTGCTGTACGGAAGGGTCGGAATGCCGACAGCGTCTCCGAAAACAGCCTGAGGGTTATTGGTTACCCCTAGTTTGAGAAATAAATATTTCATTTGCAAACTAGATCGAAATTAAAAAACCAAAAATGTGAGGGATCTACCACTATGCCGCGCTGAGCCTCATTCTACTGTGGATCCTGTGCTGTGACTGAAGTTTGCGAGGGTATACGGGTATCGTGTTTCTTTATCTATGATTTTTAAAGGGATATTAAACGCGAAGCCCCGTTGGTCGGGCGTCACCCCATATGAATAATGGCAATGAAACGGGTGAAATGCATGGAGAGTTTGATCCCTCTCGCAAAATGAAATATTTTTTCTGTATTTCTATTTAATGAAAAAAATGTTTGCCTATAATCCAAAAGTATTCCAGTGACGTTAACGATTTCGCTCTGTCATCAGCCGTATTGTTGCACAGGGTCAAGGCGCTAACCCACACACAAATACTGAACAATAAGGATTGGGCAACATGGGCAAACTGAGACTGACAATGGCGCAGGCGCTGGTGAAGTTCCTGGATAACCAGTACCTGGAAGTTGATGGTGAAGAGCATAAATTCGTAAAAGGCATCTTTGCTATCTTTGGTCACGGCAACGTTCTGGGGCTGGGTCAGGCCCTGGAGCAAGACAGCGGTGAAATGCGGGTCTATCAGGGGCGTAACGAGCAAGGGATGGCGCATGCCGCAACCGGTTTTGCCAGACAGTCTCTGCGCCGTCAGATAATTGCCTGCACCTCTTCTATCGGCCCCGGCGCGGCGAACATGATTACCGCTGCTGCAACCGCTACCGCCAACCGTATCCCTCTGCTGCTGCTGCCAGGCGATGTGTTCGCCACTCGCCAGCCGGATCCTGTTTTACAGCAAATTGAACAGAGTCATGACCTGAGCATTACCACCAACGACGCGTTTCGTGCAGTGAGCAAATACTGGGATCGCATTACCCGCCCGGAACAGCTGATGAGCGCCTGCGTGAGCGCGATGCGCGTGCTGACCGACCCGGCGGAAACCGGCGCGGTGACGCTCTGCCTGCCGCAGGATGTCCAGGGGGAAGCCTGGGATTATCCAGAGTCCTTCTTCACCCGTCGCGTACATCGTCTTGACCGTCGCCCGGCCAGCGCCGCGCAGTTGGCGGATGCGGTTGCGGCGATTAAAGCCAGCCGTAAGCCGCTAATCGTCTGCGGCGGCGGGGTGAAATACTCCGGTGCAGGTGAGGCGTTGACCCGTTTTGCCGAGCGTTATGGCGTTCCATTTGCCGAAACCCAGGCCGGGAAGGGCAGCGTGGTCTCTTCGCATCCGTTTAACGTTGGCGGCGTCGGTGAAACCGGCTGCCTGGCGGCGAACCTGCTGGCGAAAGAGGCAGATTTAGTCATCGGCCTCGGCACGCGTTTCAGCGATTTCACCACCTCGTCGAAATGGATTTTCCAGCATCCGGGCGTGCGCTTCCTCAATATTAACGTCAGCAACTTCGATGCCTGGAAGCTCGATGGTATTCCGATGCTGGCGGATGCTCGTGAAGCCCTCGACGCCCTGGATGACGCCCTGTCCGGCGACACCTGGCAGGCCGCGTGGGGCGAGCAGATCGAAAGCGTACAGAGCCGCCAGTTGAAAGAGACTCAGCGCGTTTACCAGGCGGTGTGGCAGGAAAAATCTTTTGTACCGGAAATTGACGACCATCTGGATCGTGAGTCGGTGTATCGCGAATTCCGCCAGATAACCGACTCCACCCTGACGCAAAGCAGCGTTCTCGGCGTGTTAAATGAAACGCTACCGGCGGATGCAGTGATTGTGGCGGCGGCGGGAAGCCTGCCGGGAGACCTGCAGCGCGTCTGGCGTAACCGGGCAACCAACACTTATCACGTGGAATACGGCTATTCCTGCATGGGCTATGAAGTCAGCGCCGCGCTGGGTGTGAAGCTGGCGCAGCCGCAAAGTGAGGTCTATTCACTGGTCGGCGACGGCTCGTTCATGATGCTGCACTCCGAGCTGGTGACCTCCCTGCAGGAGCGCGCGAAGATCAACATCGTGCTGCTCGACAACATGGCTAACGGCTGCATTAACAACCTGCAAATGGAACATGGAATGGACAGCTTCGGCACCGAATTCCGCTTCCGCTGCGCCGAGTCTGGCCAGCTGCAGGGCGGCCTGGTACCGGTGGATTTCGCCACCGTCGCCTCCGGCTACGGCTGCAAAACCTGGCGCGTCACGACGCTGGATGAACTACGCCATGCGCTGGATGCCGCGCGCCGCGAAACCGTCAGCACCCTGATCGACATTAAAGTGCTGCCGAAAACCATGGTGCACAAATACGGCAGCTGGTGGAACGTCGGCGTCGCGCAGTCTGCGCTGTCCGAGCGGATCCGCAAAGTGGCCGAAATGATTAATGAAAAACGCGCTCAGGCGCGGGATTACTAAAACAGAACACAAACCCTGAACCCTACAAATCTCGGGAGAAAACCAACTATGTCACTCAAATTAGGTGTCATCGGTGCCGGCGCTATCGGTAAAGAACATATCCGCCGCTGCACTCAGGTATTACAGGGCGCTACGGTGGTAGCGGTTTCGGATATCAACGAAGAGAACGCGCGTGCTTCGGTCGCACTGCCGGGCGTACACGCAGAAGTGTACGCCGACGGTCATGACGTCATTAAAGCCAGCGATGTGGACGCCATTCTGGTCACTTCCTGGGACCCAACCCATGAAGAGTACACCCTGGCCGCTATCGCCGCCGGTAAGCCAGTGTTCTGCGAGAAGCCGCTGGCGATGAGCGCCGAAGGCTGCCGTCGTATTGTTGATGCGGAAATGAAAGCCGGTCGTCGTCTGGTGCAGGTTGGGTTTATGCGCCCTTATGACGAAGGCTATCTGGCGCTGAAAAAAGTGATCGATGACGGTGATATCGGCGCGCCGCTGATGCTGCGCTGTGCGCACCGTAACCAGTCAGTGGGCGAGAATTACACCACCGATATGGCGATAACAAACACCCTGATCCACGAACTAGACGTTCTGCGCTGGCTGCTGGATGACGACTATCTTTCGGTGCAGGTGCGCTTCCCGCGCTCGACCTCACACACTCACGCGCGCCTGAAAGACCCGCAGATTGTGTCGTTCGAAACCAAGAAAGGCACCCTGATCGATGTTGAAGTGTTTGTGAACTGCCAGTACGGCTATGACATCCAGTGTGAAGTGGTTGGGGAAACCGGTATTGCTCGCCTGCCTGAGCCGTCAGCGGTGCAGATGCGTAAATCCGCTAACCTGTCGACCGCCATTCTGGTCGACTGGAAAGACCGCTTTATCAAAGCCTATGACGTTGAATTGCAAGCCTTCATCAACGATGTTCAGGCAGGCCAGTTGCATGGCCCATCGGCCTGGGATGGCTATGCTGCATCCGTTGCCGCCGATGCCTGCATCAAGGCACAGGGTACCAGCGAGCCGGTAAAAGTGACGCTACCGGAGTGCCCGGCATTCTACAAAAGCTAAGCACGCTTTGCTGACGGAATTTCTTTGCACAGGTAACGACGATGAAAATTGCCTTTGATGTTGATGTAATTAAAGACCTCGGGGTCACCCGAATGGTTCACCAGGTGGCGGAGTGGGGCTACAAGTACATTGAGCAATCGCCGCATCCGCAGATTAACCCGTTTTACAAGCACCCGCGTGCCAGCCGGGAGATTATGGCTGAGTACAAGCAGGCGCTGCGTGAAACCGGCGTAGAGCTCTCTTCATTTATCTGCGTTTATCGCTGGTCCGGTCCGGATGAGCTGCGCCGTCAGGCGGCAGTGAAAAACTGGAAACGACTGATCGAAATTGCGGTTGAAATGGGTGTACAGGTGATCAACACCGAGTTCTCCGGCGATCCTAATCAGCCAGAGATTTGCGATGAGATGTTCTATCGCTCCATGGAAGAGCTATTGCCGATTTTCGAACGCGAAGGTATCCGCGTTGAAATCCAGGCGCATCCGTGGGACTTCTGTGAAGAGAACAACGAAACCGTCGATATTGTGAAGTCGTTCCGTAGCGATAACGTTAAGTACGTCTACAGCGTTCCGCATACCTTCTTCTATGACAAAGGTGTGGGTGACGTTGAGAAGATGCTGCGCTACGCGGGAAGCGATCTTTCTCATGTGCTGATTGCTGATACCCGCAACCATACAAAACATTGCCGCTATATCGTTAATCCGCCGGGAGTGGATGCCGTCGTTCACCAGCATGTGGGCGTCGGGGAAGGGGATGTCGATTTCGACGCGCTGTTCCGTACCTTGCGCGATATGAAATTTGCCGAGCAGACCTTCAAGGTCGGTGGTGAGCCGATTGTGGCTACCTCGCTGTTTGGCTACCCGGAAAAAATGAAATACCAGGCAGTGGAAACCCGTGAACTCATCGAACGTGAATTGCTGCGCCGATAAGGCGTAGCGGCAGGAGCCCCCTACTATGAACAAAGATAACGTGAAACTGGCTATCGCCCCGATTGGTTGGACTAACGACGACATGCCGGAGCTGGGCAGCGAGAATACTTTCCAGCAAATCGTCAGCGAAATGGCGCTGGCAGGCTTTACCGGTAGTGAAGTTGGCAGCAAATATCCACGCGATCCGGCGGTTCTCAAGCCGATGCTGGATATCCGCGGTATTCAGATTTGCAACGCCTGGTTTAGTACCTTTTTTGCCGACGGGCAGCGGGAAAAAACCATTGATGAATTCGTCAACCACATGAACTTCCTCCATGCGATGGGTGCAAAAGTGATTGGCTGTTCTGAGCAGAGCGGCAGCATCCAGGGTCTGGAAAAACCGATTCTTGGCAATGCGAAACCGTGCTTCAGCGAACAAGAGTGGCAGCAGGTTGCAGAAGGCTACAACACGCTTGGTCGCCTGGCGGCAGAAAAAGGCATGCAGGTCTGCCTGCACCACCATATGGGCACCGGCATCCAGACGACAGAAGAGATCGACAAGTTTATGTCGCTGGTGGATGACAAAGTCTTCCTGCTGTACGACACCGGCCACGCCTGGTATTCAGAAGGCGGCGAGGAGCCGATGCTGGCGATCCTGGAAAAATATCTGCCACGCATTAACCACGTGCACCTGAAAGATGTGCGTCCGCCGGTGATTGAGCAGGTGCGCCGCGAAGGGCTCTCTTTCCTTGATGGCGTGAAGAAAGGCACCTTCACCGTTCCGGGCGATGGCGTGATTGATTTTCGTCCGGTGTTCAAACTGCTGGACGAGCATGGCTACAAAGGCTGGATGGTGGTTGAGGCCGAGCAGGATCCGGCGCTGGCTAACCCATTCGAATACGCAGTAAAAGCACGTAAATATATCCGCGAAACGGCAGGAATCTAATCGTTGTTTCACTTACAGGCCATACCTCGTATGGCCTGCTTTTTTTCCTGTCTCACATCCTGAATCCTTTCGTAAATGCTCAACCGCGCTGATCCGAATAAGCTGCGCTGAACTGTCCCCTCTCCCCATCGGGGAGAGGGTTAGGGTGAGGGGAAAGACTTACTTCACTTCCGCCAGCGCGGTCTTATCCACATACGGCTTCATCAGCGCATCGGCCTCTTTCTGCGCTGCCTGCACGGCTGCTTCCGGGGTGACTTTTGCATCGTTCACCACTGCCGCCAGCTGGTTTTCCATCGCCTTACGCACGGCAACGGTCTCCCAGGTGGAGTACCACGGATGGGCATACTTCAGTTGCTCCAGGGCGATGGCCGCTCGCGGATCCTGCTGCAAATACGCCTTCATTTCCGGCGTATCGTAGGCGGCCTTGCGCGGCGAGAAGTAACCGGTAAAGCGGCTCCAGGCGCCGTTAACCTGCGGACTAACCAGATACGTCAGGAACTGATACGCCGCTTTCTTCTGCGCATCGTTGATGCCCTTAAAGCTCACCAGGCTGGCACCGCCGATTGGCACTGCTCGCTGCTCTTTGGCCGGTAGCATCGCCACGCCCAGCTCAAAATCTTTGCTGTTCTCGCGCATAAAGCCCAGCGCGCCGGTGCTCAGCATCGCCATCCCGACTTTGCCGGAGAAGAAGCTGGCGCTGATCTGTTTCGAATTCAGCACGCCGGAAGGCATTACCTTGTCTTTATAAACCAGGTTCTGCCAGAAGCGCAGGGCGCCGATGGTGGTCGGCGAGTTGTAATACACTTCGCCCGGATAATCTTCATTAAAGTATTTACCGCCGTTGGCGCGAACCAGCGCCGAGAAGATCCAGCCGCCGTAATCATCGTTAGTCGACGGCAGCATGATCCCCCACTGGCCTTTACTCTCGTCGGTCAGCTTTTTGGCGTCAGCCAGCAGCTCGGCCCAGGTCTGCGGCGGCTGTTTGATCCCGGCCTGATCGAACATCGTTTTGTTGTAATAAAGGATCGGCGTCGAGTTATGGAACGGGATCGCATAGGTGGTACCCATGACCTGGGCGTTTTTATGCATCGCAGGCCAGAACTCCTTCACCAGAAAATCTCCCGCTTTTTGATCGCCATACTGGAACAGTTCGTCCATCGGCAGGATCTCATCTTTCAGCGCCAGATCGGTGGTGAAGTTGGCGGACATAATCACCAGCGCAGGCGGCTGCCCGGCCTTCTGCGCGGATTCGGCTTTGATCTTGGTGGTGTCATAGTTGCCGGTAAAGATCCCACGCACTTCCACGTCCTGTTGCGACTCGTTGAATTGCTTAATGACGCGGGTCATCTCCATGGTCAGCTTGCCGTCCACCGGCGCTGGAAACATGAAATCGATCTTCTCTTTCGCCAGCGCCGCGCCGCTCAGGGCGAGGCTAAGGCTGACGGTGATGGTCGCCAAGGGCCTAAACATGGTCAATCTCCTGGAGTAAATTATGCTGTTTCTCAGCATGAAAAAGATGAATATCACCGGGCGAAAAGCCGAGGAGCAGTGAATCGCCTTTCTCCGGCACCGCGCCGCGATGGCGGCGGCTAAAGCGTAAAGTGCCGATGGGGGTGCTGACGTGGAGCAGATAATCCGCTCCCATCAGTTCTCGTTGCAGCACGGTGGCAGGCAGGCGCAAATGGCTCTCCTCCACGCGGTCGCTGATATGTTCCGGACGAATGCCTAACCATACCTGGGACTCTTCGCGGTAGCGCGGCGGCAGCGGATGATGCTGTTCGCCGAGCAGTACCTCGCCGTCAGCGCAGGGCAGTGAGAGCAGATTCATCGCCGGGGAGCCGATAAACCCGGCAACAAACAGATTGGCCGGGTTGGCGTAGAGATACTCCGGTCGCCCGACCTGCTGCACGAGGCCGCCGTTCATCACCACAATACGGTCGGCCATCGACATCGCTTCCGTCTGGTCGTGAGTCACATAGACGGTGCTGGTTTTGAGCTGCTGGTGGAGGTCCATAATGCTGTCGCGCACTTCGCTGCGCAGGCGGGCATCGAGGTTGGAGAGCGGCTCATCCATCAGGAACAGGCGCGGATTGCGCACAATCGCCCGCGCCATCGCTACCCGCTGCCGTTGGCCGCCGGAAAGTTTCGCCGGTTTGCGCTCCAGCAAGGTATCCAGTTGCAGCATTTGCGCGACTTTATCCACCCGCGGCTGCCAGCTGGTTTTCTCCTCTTTGCGCACCTTCATGCCGAAGGTGATGTTGTCGCGTACCGACAGATGCGGAAACAGGGCATAGTTCTGGAAGATCATCGCGAAATTGCGCTCTCTGGGCGACATTTCGGTGATGTTCTCATCATGCAGCCAGATCTCCCCCTCGCTGACCGGCTCCAGTCCGGCAAGCAGACGCAATAGCGTGCTTTTACCGCAGCCGGACGGGCCTACCAGCACCACGAATTCCCCGTCGTGAATATCCAGCGACAGGGCGCTGAGGGCCGGTTTACCGTCAAACTGTTTACTGATGTTTTGCAGACTAAGCATGGCGATTAGCGATCTTCCGTTGGGCAGCTGATATTTTCGTCGTACATCCACGGTCCGGCGTAGTGGGTCAGCGGATGCTGGTAGCTCACCCACTGTTCGCCCACCTGGCGATGCATCAGGCACGACGCCGGGGAGAGGTCGTAATACGGACGGGTATCTTCATGAAAATAGGGCACCTGGTGGACGGTTCCCGGAATGGTGGAGATGATGGCCTGGCGATACTGCGTCATGGTCAGACTGTGGTTATGGCCGCAGAAAATGCGCGTCAGCGACGGGAAGCGTTCAACCAGCCCCAGCAGACGGTGGCCGTTCTCACAGGCGATAGGGTCCATCTGCGCATTGCCCAGCGGCAGCGGCGGATGATGCATAAACACCGTCGCCGGTTTATCGCCGCCGTCGAACAGCTGGGCTTCCAGCCATTTGATGGTTTCGTCGGTCAACCAGCCTTTCGACGTCCCCGCCCGGCTGGAGTCGATAAACAGCAGGCGAGTGGCAAAGTCATCTACTGCGTAATGCATGTTTTGCGCGTCGGTGCCGAGCTGCGGGCACAGCGGATGCAGGTATTCCAGAAACAGCGCTTTATCGTCATGGTTACCGGGAATGAGATACAGCGGATAGTTCAGGCTGCCGAGGATCTGGCGAGCGGCCTGATACTCTTCCGGGCGGCCGCAGTTGACGATATCGCCGCTCACCACCACCGCATCCGGGCGCTCCTGCATGGCATTTAGCTGGGAAACCACGTCGGCGTTGGCGGCGTTAACGTCAATAAAGCCGTACAGCTTCTGACCGTGGCTGCGGAAATGAGTATCGGAAATTTGCGCTAACAGCATGAATAACTCCTTATTTGATCCCGGAGAAGCCGAAGCTTCGCAGGAACTGTTTCTGGAAAAGGATGAATGCCAGCATCAGCGGCAGGCAGACCATCAGCGTTCCGGCACCGATGATGCCCCACTGACCACCGGATTCTGCGCCCATGGCGAAAGAGACCAGCCCTACGGTCAGCACCTGTTTATCCGGGTCGTTCAGCATCATTAGCGGCCACAGATATTCGTTCCAGTGGTAGGTAATGCTAACGGTGGCGAAGGCCAGTACCGACGGCCAGGACATCGGCAGCAGCACGCGAAACAGCACCTGCCACCAGCGACAGCCCTCCATCAGCGCCGCCTCCTCCAGCTCTTTAGGAATGGCGAGAAACGCCTGCCGCATCAGGAACACGCCGAACGCCGAGGTGAAGTAGGGCATCATCACCCCGGTAAGGGTATTGAGCAGGCCGAAGGTTTTCAGGGTCAGCATGTTCGGCACCATCATCACCACCGGCATGATCATCAACTGGACGAGGAACATCAGGAATAGCGTCTTCTTGCCGCGAAATTCGTGGCAGGCGAAGACGTAGCCGGCGGTGGTGATGGTCAACAGCTGCACAAAGAAGGTGCCGAAAGCGAAGATAATGGTGTTGGCGTAGAGGCTTAGCCAGTCGGCGCTGGCCCAGGCATCGCGAAAGTTATCCAGCGTCAGCGGTAACCGGGGCAGCAGGGAGGCCATATCCTCGCCGAAGGTAGTGGCGCTGAACGAGGTCGCCAGCATCCATAAAAATGGGCTCACCCACAGTAGCGCCAGGCAGCACATTAATACCGTGAGCGTAAAGGGCTGCGAGCGGCGCAGGCGCAGCCATAGCGGGCGTGATGCGCTTTGCGAACGCAGCACCAACGGCGAGATTTCAGCGCTCATAGTGCGCTCCTTTCTCCAGCAGTTTGAGGTTAATCAGCGAGAAGGCGAACAGCCCGGCCAGCGTCAGGAAGGTGGCGGCGGAGGCTTTACCTAAATCATGGGTGTCCCAGGCGAGATTCTGGATGTAGTAGAGCAGCACGGTGGTGGCGTTATCTGGCCCGCCGCGGGTCATCACCGCCACGTGATCGATCTGGGTGATGGAATAAATCAGTGCTGTGGTAATGACGAAGCTCAGGGTTGGGCGCAGCAGCGGCAGCGTCACTTTAAAGAACACCTGCGTTCGGGTAGCGCCTTCCATTATCGCCGCTTCGCGCGTTGATGCCGGGATGCTTTGCAGTCCGGCAAGGAAAAACAGCATGTAGTAACCGGCGAACTTCCATACGCCAATCAGCGACAGGGCCAGCAGCGCGCTATTACTGCGCCCCAGCCAGTTGTTATTCAGCGGGCCAAACAGCTTCGCCAGATAGTGATCGAGCAGGCCAAGGCCGGGCATAAAGATAAACAGCCATAGCGCGGCGGCGCTGACCATCGGGATAATCATCGGGAAGAAGAAGGCGGTGCGTAGCCAGCGGTTGACGCGGTGATTCTCGGTCAGGGCGACCGCCAGCAGCAGGGCGAGCGTTACGCCCGGCACTACCGTCAGCAGGATATAAAGCAGGTTATTCACCAGCGATTGCCAGAAGACGCTATCGGCGAACAGGCGACTGAAGTTCTCCAGCCCGACATACTGGCCGCCATCGCTGACCATGCGGGTATCGAACAGGCTGTCATAGACCGAACGCCCCAGCGGGAACCAGGTAAAGAGCAATAAAAACAACAGGGAAGGCGACAGTATCAGCCAGGGGAGCCAGGTTTTTCTCATGGTGGCAGACGTCTCGTTCAGGCGTTTGTAGAAGCCCGGATTTTGAGAAGGATTGACTGCAAAAGGATGGCGGGGAGATGACGGTTTAATGACCAGAGGGCGAAATACCGGGCAGACGGGCCGCCCGGCGGTGAAGTCCTGAGTCAGGAGCGTTCATGTCACGCCCCTGTCACGGATATCATTAGAAGTCGGCTTTCAGCACCACGCGGTAGCGAGCTTTGCCCTCGCGAACGTGCTTCAGCGCTTCGTTGATTTGCGACATCGGGAACAGCTCGGTGGTCGGTGCGACTTTGCTGCGTCCGGCAAATTTCATCAGCTTGCGCAGCTCGGACGGGTTACCGGTAGCCGAACCAGAGATGCTGCGGTCGCCACCGATCAGGGTAAAGGCGGGGACCGGGAAAGGCTTCATTACCGCACCGACGGTGTGGAAGTTGCCGCCGTACGCCAGCGCTTCAAAGTACGGCTGCCAGTCGAGGTCGACGGCAACGGTGTTGATGATCAGGTCGAACTGCCCGGCCAGCGCTTTTAAGGCTTCAGGATCGCGGCTGTTTACGACGCGATCGGCGCCCATTGCCAGCACTTCCTGCTCTTTCGCTGGATTTGAGCTAAAGGCGGTGACTTCCGCGCCCATCGCGTGCAGCAGCTTGATGGCGATATGGCCGAGGCCGCCAATGCCGATCACCCCGACGCGGCTGTTTGCCGTGACGTGATGCATCAGCAGCGGTTTGAAGACGGTTATGCCACCGCAGAGCATCGGTCCGGCGGATTCGATATCGACGTTTTCCGGCAGCGGGATCACCCATTGCCAGTCGGCGCGAAGTTTATCGGCAAAGCCGCCGCGGTTAATGATGGTAGGGACCGAGCCTTCCAGACAGTTGATCTGGTTGCCGCTGATGCAGGCATCGCAGTGGCCGCAGCTGCGCGCCGTCCAGCCGATACCTACTTTCTGGCCGATTTTAAGGCCCTTCTCCTGCGCCGCGCTGCCCAGCGCCGCCACGCGACCAATCACCTCGTGACCGGCTACCAGCGGATAGCTCGACATGCCCCATTCGTTGTCGATCATCGACAGGTCAGAGTGACAGATCCCGCAGTACTCCACCTGCACTTCGACATCTTCCGGCTTGAGGTCGTCGGCATCGTACTCCCACAGCGACAGATCGGCTCCCGCTTCTTTGGCGGCGTAACTTTTAATAGTGCTCATAACAGATTCCTTGGGTTTGGCGTAGTTTTGGCATCGTTAAGAAGGAAGTGTAGAGCATGAGGCGAGGGGACGCTTGGCAGAAGGAGGGGGAAGGGGGGTTGAGATTGCGCAAGATGACCTCTTCACAAAGGAGAAGTCATCTTGATAATTCAGCTTTTAAGCAACAGCGCGTTAAGCCAGATTTCGCTCCGTTCCGGGCGCTTATCCACCGTCTGCCACATTTTGGCGATACGGATATCCGCCTGCAGTTCGACCAGGGCCGTCAGACTCGCTTCATCGAGATCGGTAAAACGCCGACCGTCCTTTTCTCGCTCGCCTGAACCGTATTTGAATGAGACGTACCAGATGCCGCTCGGTTTAAGCGCCGTAGCCAGTTTCTGCATCACCCCGTCGAGTTCTTCGGCGGGAACGTGCAACAGCGAAGCGCAGCACCAGATGCCATCATAGCGCGCACTCTCCGTGATGCTTTGAAAGGTCGCCTGACGCACGGCCAGCCCGCTAAATTGCGCTGCTCGCTCAACCATTGCTGGTGAGGCATCAAAAGCCTCGACCCGATAGCCCATATCCGCAAAGGCTTTTGCATCGCGTCCGGAGCCGCATCCGGCATCCAGGATCAGTCCGTTCGGTTTAATCGCCCCGATAAAAGGCGCGTAAAGAGAGGTCATATCGACAGCCACGGTTGAAGCTACAAAGTTGTCAGCGTTCTGCTGGTAGTAATTGATTGTCATCAGAAAATATCCGTTCCGGCGGCCTGAGGTTCCCATTCATGAAGGAGCGTTATACGAGCAGTGTTCCAGATTTTGGCGAGAAAGTCATCGCGGCGGGCGGTCGTGTTACCGGTCTGACGGATTAAGGTTTCACGCAAGGGGAGGTGGCTGGTAATAAAATATTCGTTTCTGTCGCGCAAGCGGCGCAGCAGTTTTACCGACGGTACCCGCATAAACTTGCCATTTTCACCGCGATTACAGCTCTTACAGGCGAGAACCAGATTCCAGACGCCATTGATATTTGCTACCTCGCTACGCGCCGCCCAGGGGATAAAGTGATCAACATCGGCCAGGTTCTCATCCCCAGTTTCAAGACTAATTGGCGCATAGCAGTAAAAGCAGCGCCCCTTCTGATAGCCGTTCAGGCTGTCGCGACAGCTAGAGATAGCGACCCGTCGGGTATTCAGGGTGCTAAATAGCTGCTGTTCGGCGGCATCGTATTCTATGGCGATCAGGTTGCTGGCGATGCTCATGGCCCATGCCTGCTCCACCAGACGCCAGCGTGCGTCAGTTTCGTGGATCAGGTTCTGGTACTGCTGGCGCTCCGTCAGATAATAAAAGTTGTCGGTCAGGCGGATGCCTTTATGCGTTTTGCGCTCGTCGATAAAAAAGCGTTTGGCGATTTCACCCTGATTGACGTTATGAAACTTGTCCAGCACCACGCTAAAGCCGAGCTTTACCGTCGCAGCGGTGAGCTGCTCCTGGTTTATTTCATTACGATTGAAGCGGTTACAGGCACTAAGATACTGGCTTTTTGGAGAGGTGATCTGTTTGGGCGCGTGCCCAAGATGGCGACACAGATGCTGGCTGAACGGCACAGCCAGATCCTCAAGGCGTATCAGATCGCTACCGTCTCGACGGATATCGTACAGCGCATGAGCCAGCGCGAACTTATAGGAGGCGACGTTTTTGCCAAAAAGAATAATGCCGCGCCAGTAGTTCTCCAGCGTCGGTTCGATCTGATAGAAGCGCATTGCAGGTATCCTGTTTGGGAAAGTACAGGCGTTATTACGCGTACTAATAACAGGATCTGATAACAAACTGGCGAAAATGTAAACCGTATTGAGCCGTTTGCAGGATTTTGCGAGCAGACTCGGAGAAAAAGAACGTCGCTGGTGGGAGAGGGAAGGGGGCGTAGTTTGTATCGGGAACGTATTGAATGTTCGTCAAAATGCGGCTGGCGCTGTTTTTTTCAACACTTAGCGTGGCAATCGCACTCTGCTGCTTGCGCAGCAGCCAGCGACAGGTATAATCCACAACGTTTTCCGCATACCTTTCCGTGCCGGAGTGGCGAAATCGGTAGACGCAGTTGATTCAAAATCAACCGTAGAAATACGTGCCGGTTCGAGTCCGGCCTTCGGCACCATCGGAACATCAATAGACGTCAACGGACGTCTTTTTTTGTGCCTGAAATCCAGTATCCGCAAGGCTTTCCTCGCTTTTTCACTCAACCTAAGTCAACCTGATTCAATCTACATCAACTTACTGATGCGGGTACAACTGCGGGTATATCGCGGTTCGATAATGTTTGTACCCACACAGAACCCTTGAAAGGATACTCATCATGGCTCTGAGTGATGTGAAGGTTCGTTCGGCTAAGCCTGAAGCAAAAGCCTATAAACTTACTGACGGTGAAGGCATGGTTTTGCTGGTTCATCCTAACGGCTCCAAATACTGGCGGCTACGTTATCGCTTCGGTGCTAAAGAGAAGATGCTGGCGCTGGGGAAATACCCAGAAGTGTCATTGGCGGATGCCCGGGCACGCCGGGATGAGGCCCGTAAGCTATTAGCGAATGGTGTCGATCCCAGTGAAAACAAGAAAGCCGTTAAGGTAGAGCAGGAACAAGAGGCGATAACGTTTGAAGTGGTAGCCAGAGACTGGCACGCCAGCAATCAGAAGTGGTCTACATCGCATAGCGCTCGTGTATTGAAAAGCCTGGAAGATAATCTCTTTGCTGCTATCGGTAAGCGGAACATTGCGGAACTGAAGACGCGGGATCTGCTTGTCCCCATCAAGGCGGTGGAATCATCCGGACGACTCGAAGTTGCGGCTCGTTTGCAACAGAGAACTACCGCGATTATGCGCTTTGCTGTGCAGAGTGGGTTAATCGACTACAACCCTGCGCAAGAAATTGCCGGTGCGGTTGCTACGGCTAAAAGACAGCATCGTGCTGCACTGGAGCTTAACCGTATTCCTGAATTACTTCACCGCATCGATCGCTATTCTGGAAGGCCATTAACCCGACTTGCTGTCGAACTTACCTTGTTAGTTTTTATCCGTTCAAGCGAGCTGCGCTTTGCCCGTTGGTCAGAAGTAGATTTCGAAACGGCCATGTGGACTATTCCAGGTGAGCGTGAACTGCTGGAAGGCGTTAAACATTCTCAGCGTGGTTCGAAGATGCGGACTCCACATCTTGTTCCCTTATCGCGGCAAGCCTTAACTATCCTGGAAAAGATTAAAAGCATGAATGGGAATCGAGAGCTGATCTTTGTTGGTGATCATGATCCGTGTAAACCCATGAGTGAGAACACGGTGAACAAGGCTTTGCGAATTATGGGGTATGACACCAAAACGGAAGTCTGTGGGCATGGTTTCAGGACGATGGCGTGTAGTTCGTTGATTGAGTCGGGGCTTTGGTCGAGAGATGCGGTAGAGCGGCAGATGAGTCATCAGGAGCGTAGCTCTGTTAGGGCTGCCTACATCCATAAAGCGGAACATCTGGGGGAGCGCAGGTTGATGCTGCAGTGGTGGGCAAATTATCTGGATGCGAATCGGGAGAAGGGGGTGAGTCCGTTTGATTTTGCCCTAGTAATGTAAAAAGTCTAAGAAAGCGAGGCAGCTAATGCTGTCTCGATCATATTTTCATTATTTTATTTTGACGTTTATTCTGTCTGGGGCGAGGATAAGCTACGCCATAAGCTATGCAATACTGTTATCGTGTTTTCCGCCACGTTCTACGCTTAGGTAAGATGGCTCACGGTAGTAAATAAAAATACAATATTGAGAAATAAAAATGAGTTTTTTAACGGATGAAGAAATCAATGCATTATCAATAAAAAGGATGATTTTTCATGTGGTTGGCGGTGAGTTGGAAATCCCTGTTTTACTCAGCGAAATTTCCCCTCCGGAGCATGTTGATTTCTTTCTGGAACGTATCAAATCTGCAGTTAGTGGCAATATGTTTCATTTTAAGGAGTTGTCAAATACAGAGCGAATCCTGAGGATCATCAGGGAACATGCAGACACCGATATCGGCTGCTTTACTGAGCAATCCTCCTTATTGGCAAGCGATTTTCAGTCTCACCACCATACCAAGAATGCCAGTATGGGCGTTTTTTTCCTTTTTGAACTTCATACACTCAACGATGAGAAACTGTATGCGTTGATTAAGTATGACAATGAAGATGTAGTCCGTTATGTGCTGGATGTTGAAGGAGATGAGTTTCAGGTACCTAAACTCGAACGCTTTCGCGAAAGTTTCGTTAAAAAAGCCGAAGCCATGCAGAAAATCGCACTGGTACGGCTGAATGAAGATTTGCCGGGCGGATTAGTTGTCGTACGAGATCGCAGCAAACGTACTAACATCTCTGTCTATTTTGAACGATTTCTACAGGTTAAGCGCGTCAATGACCCAACTCAGCTCAGCGATAAGCTAGTTACTGTATTAAAAGATGTATATAAAAAGCATCGAAACTTACTACCTGAAGAGATCAAGCGCAGCGGAGTAAACAAAATTTATGAAACTTTACGCCATGGCGAACAGGATTTTAATACTGATGAAGCACTGCCATTGTTGACCCAGATTTTTGGTCCCTTGGAGGAAGAACACCCTCTGGTTAAGTATTTTTTTCGTAAAATAAAGGATTTAGGAATTTCAGGTGAATCTTTCCGCATCATTCCGGATAACATTCAGAAGCCCCGGAAGAGAAAACTGGAAACATTGGAAGATGTAATCATTATCTACGATGAAGACAATGCACCAGCAGTAGAAAATATGGAAGACGGGCGAAAACGAATTGTAATTGTGACGGCAGGATTGGTAACAGATGATATCGATATTGGAAAAAATCGGTAAGGCTATATGCCACTCACGACATTTATCTGACCTTGTGATCACAGAGGACCAGCAGGTGTCTATCCATAAGCTTTTTATTTCCGCCACAATGGATAGTGAATCCCTTGATTTATGGGGAGAAATAGTGGATGTACATGCAGAAGATCTCAAGATCGTTTTTATCGATGAGAGCAGAGATGTTATTCATCCGAGAGAGGGGGTCCCAGGGCAGAAGCACTACATTACCATCACTTATAATGAAATTCCGGGGCTACTGAGGCTTTTTACCTTAGAAGGATGGCGCACTTTTTTACTTCAAGATAGCAAACTCTGTCGGTACAAACATATTTATGGGCTGTTTATTACTGAAGGCTTTCAGACAATAAGCTGGTATGTGCATCCATGGAAGGAGATACAGCCGGTGAGTGCTGGTGATGCAACAGCTATCACTAAGCCTTCAGTAACAAAAAGTATCATCAAATGTTATTCAACAACTTTTCTTCCTCCAGATGCCATTGCCCCTTGGATACTTGAAACTTGTAGTGAGAAGACTGATGAAGCAATCAAGATATGGAAATTGCTAGGATGCCGAGAGTTGCTGAAATGTTTTGCAAATGAACTTTTTTTTGCTGACGAAATGATGGTGGGGCTTGCAGGAAAGCCTCCCAGAAAAATAGCATTCGGCGATGAGACGGCAGCATTACCTGCTTTTGATATTATCCAGGAAGCGGCAAAGTGGATTTTTCTAGAGGGGAATGAAACTGAGCTGAAACATACGTTTTTGTCCAGCGAGCTGGCTAGAGAGTGGCCTTCAGACCTGAACTTTTGTGAGGGAGTGATGCTTCGACTCTCATCAGCTTTGGAGTCTGCACGGTTAATGTATAAGGCCCATATCAGGACTGGTGGTAAAGATACTATGAAATCCTTGGGTGATTTGCGGAAAACGCTGGCTGAAGATACACAAAAGATCATTCAGCAATCCCGAGATTTGTCCTCTTCCCTATGGAAAGATATGGCTCTTGTAATTAGTGTCTTGGTTATTCGCTACAGTCTGGATGCAGTAAAATCAGTTGGTTTGCAAAATATTTACGCTTTGGTTTTTTGTGCTATTGCGGTTTATATAGTTATTTCCTATGGAATGTCTGTCTATATTAATAGGCAAACAATTTTATTGCTTGAAAGAGTTAGAACAACCTGGAGAACTAAATTATACGGATTTCTGGATGAGCAGGATTATCAGGAACTGGCTAGACAACCTGTAAAAGATGCGATGGGATCATACTGCCGTGTGGAAAGAATGACTTCTACTGTAGTGATCCTCTTAGTGGTCATTCTGTTAATTGCTGCATGCAGTGAGCTTTGGTCAATCAGCACATTTTACAGATCAGTTCACGCTTGGTTCTCTGAGCTAGCATCGCCCCTGTAGTCGATTCTGCACTCTGCAAGAGGCTGCCAAAAGCAGCCTCTCTAACTAGTTGAAAGTATGTTAAATAGGTTGGGCTAAAACAAGCTCGGCCTGCTGACCTAAATAATATCGTGTTGCACTAAAAAAAGAGGGCCAATCACCTGCTCCATTTTTTCTAAAGAGTGATATGGCAATAAATCTAACAGCTTGCTCTACCGTTTGTCCCTTCTTCAGCCTTTCTGTGATTAAAATGTTGAGATTATTTAGAATAGCCTTTCGAAATCTAATTAATCGAGGGGAATTTAAATTCAATTCTTTAATTGTTTGGTGCGCCATTTCAACACTTATACCAAATTCTAAACAGGAATCTTCATTTACGGAAATTTGCCCCGAAGAACGATGAAACTTCCAAATATTTAATTCAGGTAAGTTAAGTGGATTTAATATAATTGTATCTAAAATTTTGTCACTCTTTGGTACATCGCAAGAGTAATTTTTGGGATCAGCATCAAATCTTTGCCCTGGATTAACAACTTTACTTTGATTTCCGCCACAGCAAACAACTAACAAATTGCTCCATTCCAAAGCCCAATTAGGTTCTCCCTGTTCACGTTTAGATTTCGGGTGAAAATGCTCAATACGGCAGTCATCTAATGCCCCATTAGTTCCAGACATTAAATCCTGTTCACAATATGCACATAAATTACCTTGGTCCGTACGTAATTGTTGTAGAGTTTCTTGATATCTGGCAATGCAACAACGGAAAGCCTCTTCAATTGAATTTTTATCCCTCTCCCACAAAGCATTAGGATGAGTAGCTTTGAACACACCAAGTCGATTTGGCTCATCTAGCTTATTAATCTTTTTCATTGCCACGCTCGAACTCGCGAATTCGAATATCAGTTTCTAACTTTTGAAGCTCGTCTTCTGTCTGACCACCCCATTTATATAACTCTTTTTTGAGTTCTAATGCCTCATCTGTATCCCATTTGTCGGCCTCTACTAACTCCGTATAACGGTTTAGTTTTTTAACAATATCAAGGTGTTGGGCGCGATTGTTACCACCTAAAACATCTTCCAACATTCTTGAGCTTTCAGAACCATAAGTAGTAGTTCCTGTCACTAATTTTGCTTCGTTAGCATTGACGGAAACAATACGGATACAATCGGCTTTGATTGTTGTTAAGACTTGAGGACTATGTGTCGTGACAATAAACTGAATATTCTTAAACAGCTTAGTCAGGTCATTTAAAATCTTTTGCTGCCATCTAGGGTGCAAGTGAAGTTCAATTTCATCAATTAAAACGATCCCATTGACTGTTAGCGGTTTCGGCTTGGTAGGATTAAGTAAATAAGCACGTCTCACTAGGTCAATGGTCAGGGATACCATATTTCTATACCCTTCACTTAGTTGTTCCAATGTAAGCATTACGCACTCTCCCTGCTCATTTTTCCAATGAACCATAACATCGTTACTATTTTTGTCGAACTCCAAGCATGTAGCTCGATCAACAATCTGGTAAACAGCCTCTGAAACAAGTCTCTTAGCCGGATGAATGAATTTATGGTCTTTTAGTTCATCACGTTTTCGAAGCTCATCAACCTCTATTTTTGAAAACCAGTTCTTTAAGATGCCGTAGTTAACTTTAGCATCTAAAGCAAAGTCATAACCTTCCCCACGATTTTCTTTCTCGAATGGATTTATTGCAACTTTAGAACTGGTAGAAGTAAGAGCACGGTTAGTCCCATAATAAGCAATGAGTGGATATTCAGAGTGACTATCTACAAGATGAGTCGCGTAGCTAGTTAATGCTGATGTTCCTATCTTAGGGGGTTCGGAAACATCAACCCCCTTTGCCACAAGATCCCAACTTAAACTTGATGTTGTTTCAATCGATATTCGAGCATAATTTGCGATTCCTTTTGAACTTATATGGATATCTGATTTTTTTATTAGTTTTCCTTTAGCATCAGGCATAGCAGTAAGGAAAGGACCAAGGCCACATGCTAATGCTTCTAATATCGAAGTTTTCCCAACGCCGTTCTCACCAACCAATACATTTAAAGAAGGATGTATAGAAACTTTAAAGTCAGAGTATCCTCTAAAATTTTTTAAAGAAACCTCACTGATTTTGAGATCTTTACGTACATAAAGAGAGGGATCTAAATTAAAGTCTCTGTTTGCTATTTGGGTATGAGATGAACTAATACTAAATCGGCCATCTTTATGACAAGCCTCTACGATCTCATTTATATTTTTTGTTGTGAGGGTGTTTCGACCACGGGCAGGTTCGTAAAACAGTGAAGCATCTACAAATTTAATACTTCTGTCATTTATGTTACTTGTTCCTGAGTTGAGGACAAGAAGTACAGTTGAGATAGCCGTAGAGTAATAAATATTTTTAGGTAAAAGAATTACTTGTTCGATAATTCCGCGAGAGACTAAATACTCACGGACCTTTGCCTCAGAGCCTGCTCTTGTCAAAGCCCCAAGTGACATACCTACTAGTATCTTACCCCCCTCAGAAAGGGCTGGAAGCATTGATAATGTTATAAACCAATCACTTCTACTTTCTGGCAAGATTTCAGTAATATCCAGCCACTTATTACTGGTTTTATAGTAAATATTATTTCGAGTGGCTTTAGGAATTTTCATGCCAAAAGGTGGGAAAGAAACTATCAGATCATATTTATTTTCTTGATACAATGGTTGTGATAGTGAATCGCCGAAATAGTCTCGACCTTCTATTTTCCTGATGGTTCTACTTATTACTAGTTTAAAGTAAGCATCTCTATTAATTTCTTGAGTATCAATCCTAACTTTTTCAATACCAGTATTGGCAAAAGAAAATGCTGTGTTTCCAGCACCTGCAAATGGGTCACATATTGACTTTGGTTGATAACTCAATCCTAATATTTTAACCAATAAGTTGATGTCTCTAGGGGTATAAAACTCACCTCCTGACTTACCTTCATTCTCGGCAAAAAGTAAATCCAGTTCTGACAAAGAAAGCGACGCTATTGCAGGGGTTTTATTGAGTAGACCATCTCTAATTGCATAACGAACAAAAGACTCATCAATATTGGCAAATGAACGGAGTGTGTTTTCTAAATAATCAATTAAGAATTTAGATACGTCGCTATGAATCAATCCAAGTTGAACGGCATAGTTTACAAGATCGTAGGAATACTGGGCGATGACATTAAAAGAGTCGAACCTTTCTGCCTCAAAATGCTGACCTGTATTGGATTGAAGATAGCGTACGAAGAAGATTGAATACGCTAATGAGCGATAATTAGATATAGGTGATGCTCCTCGAACATAATCAAGGATCTTCCATATTTCTTTTGCCTGAGCTTTAGCAAGTTCTAGTTCTTCATGGTCATTTATCATTATTTATCTCATTTTAAAACGTAATAGATAGCCCAAAATCCTTTAGATATTCATATTTTTATTCTGCTTCATCATGTCGAAAATCAGCTCAACATAACTTGCCATAACTTGTGGATCCTTGAGCAACGTTCGGGCGATATCACCTTCTTTCAGTAGAGCTTGCACAACGGCTTGCTTCACTGCATGTGGCAAGTGGCCTTTGAGGGCTACCGACTTTTCAAGTTTATCCACTTGATCAACCACGATTGAATTTTGTGATACTCGGGTAGCTTTGAGTCTTCTGACCTTCAATCCACATATCTAAATCCTCTCGTTTGAAGCGCCATGAGCCTCCAACCTTAAATCCCGGCAATTTGCCTTCGCTAGTCAACCTATACGCTGTTTTTTCTGCCAACTTTAAGTAAGCCACCACATCTTTCAAGGTTAAAATTTTGTCATTCATTTCAGCTAGTTAGCCCTACAAAATTCGGCAGAGAATACTAATGATGAGAGAATATGGGAAAATTGGGGAATGAACAATACTGAAGGTTCGTATTTAACATCATTAGACTACTCCCCTTGTACATTTTAAGTGGGGTATTACGATCCCAGATCAACGTGCATAATTCTTATCAGCCTCTGCTTTTTCCTAACTTTCATCTCCGGCTGCATATGCGTTTAGTTCAACGATTGCTTGCCGCTAACATAGAGCTGGTCGTGTTTG
Organism: Klebsiella sp. MISC125; assembly: GCF_051131775.1. Taxonomy (NCBI): domain Bacteria; kingdom Pseudomonadati; phylum Pseudomonadota; class Gammaproteobacteria; order Enterobacterales; family Enterobacteriaceae; genus Klebsiella; species Klebsiella sp. MISC125. The sequence goes on along the minus strand of NZ_CP180448.1, from coordinate 5,485,595 downwards.
AACCAGGATTTCCTGGTGTTAACTTGCAGCTACGTGAGGGCAGTTTCGCACTTTGACTGACGCTTGCTCTAATTGTTACATCGGTAGAGGCATACTAGCTCAGTGAGTTGGTGGCAAGAAAGCATTTCAGTTTTTTCATGATGCTATATCTACTGGGCGGCTGAAGTCTCAGGTACTACATGCCATACAATAGCGTTCACCGTGGTAATCGTCGCTACAATGCCAGTCTGCTTTGAGTATCTGCCACGTAAAAGCGTAACTTACGAATTCGTCTGGCTGCCTTTGCATCAAGATTTGCATAAAGCATTTTCGCCGCCCTCTGTCAGTGTGTTGGTCACTGTTCAAACTACGGGCGTTCCGTGTCGTACTCATAATGGTATTGCAGTGTGTTTTCACAAAAGTGGCAGGTATAGCGGTTGTTGGGAACCGTTTGTACGATACTGGCCTCGATTAGGCGATCGATTACCATCGAGAGCAATAAAGGATTTTGCGGACATAGTATTGTTCTTTACCGCCAGACGACGCGCAGGTGTGGTCAATCCCGATACGGGCAGACTGGCGGGTTTATCAAGTTAAGGGCGTTTTACGGGGGACTGGCAATATCTGGTGAATTACAATGATTAGCGCCAGAAGTAGTCGGGAAGTGAAGTGGGCTTATTACGATGAAATTCAGAGCGAGCTGGTCGTATCAGCAGCCGCGTGAGACCGCTATACGTTGTAGAAGCCATGATTCAACTTCACTCCGTCGCCAACGAGAGCTGCGACCCAGCTTAATTGGCTTCGGGAACAGTCCATCTTTTATCAGCTTGTAGAACCATTTATCTGTTAACCCTGTAAGCTTAGTGATGAATCGCATATCCACCAGTTGGTCATCAAGTAAAGAAATATGTTTTGTCATGATGCTGTCTTCCATTGTGGGATTATCCTGAACTGGTGGGTGATTGCTCGTTACCACCAGCCCTTCCACATCAATGGATTGATACGTAAAAAAGTGCAGAACGTGATTTACACCGTGCGAGGACGCCCCAGTCCGCTGGGCGATGGTACCTCACTGGCCCCGTAATGATAATGACCGTCCTTTTGCTCTTCTTTGGCGAGATAGCTGATGATGTAGCGCAGGTTATCGATGGCTTCGGTATCATCGTAGTTCACCGGCCTATCAATACTGACGTCATAAGTGGGTTTGTATTCGCAGCGGTTGTAATAGCCTTCTCGTTGCGTTGTTTCCCGCCATATTATTCCGACTCTCTCAGCTATTGGGTAGGTAGCCTGATTAAGGTGCCTGTCGAGATAGAACACGAAATGGGCATGGCACCCGTGGTCTAGAGAGTTCTCGAGTATCCAGAAATATCCTGCCAGATTTGTATACTGTAGTGTGCGTTCAACCAGCATACGTACTTCTTGCTCTGTTTCGTTCCATGAATAATGTTTATAGCGTTCTGTACCTTTCTGATAGAACAGGTCGAGTCTGAGTGCCTGTATTCGGGAGTATCGCTTCAGTAGCTGATTCAGGTGGTCATTGAGTAGAGACAGTAGAAACCAGTTCATCGTGTATCTGGAATTAAAAGGGTAAGGTGTGTGCATTGATTTATCCTTTGTCAGGTGGAGTACAAAGGATTGGGATGAGATGTAATTTTTAAGAGAAGCAGGGATACGGCAGATAAAGGGAACTGTGTATCTAGGGGAATACAGGCAGGGTTGCTTGTTGGGGGGAAGGAACTGTGAACAGGGAGGTATAGAAACAGGGAGTTCCCTTAATTATACTAAAAACCCAAATGTTCATATCTGCTGTTGAACGATTCTAATGAGGTGAGTAGAGGAGATTCGTAGAGTAAAAACCACAGGAATAATGCAGTAAAAAGTCATGAAATTATCACAATAAAATCAGTAAGATATCATTAAAAAATCAGTCATCCCTCAGCCTGTGACCCGCCTCCCTCTACCTAAAAGATGCTCATGCTAATCTGTGTTCGGGAGCCAGAATTAGAGGGAAGAGACGATGTTGCATTACGATATGATCCGCTATGAGATAATGTACCTAAAAATGTTGGATAAGTTTTTCGATTCAGATCACTCGTTACTGTGCAGTACTTATGATACGCCGGATGATTTTCGACGCTTGATCTCTCGGATACTTGAACGGCATTTTCCTGGCGATCAGAACAGAATCAAAGTTGCGCGGAAAACACTTAAAGAATGGGCCGATCTGCAACTGATTGATAAAGATTATTTTGATTGTTTCAAAGGTACACCAAGAGCATCGTGGTTTGCTCACCATTATATTTTTGAATACCCAGTATTATCTGCAGGGCTGATGCTTGGTGGGTTGGGGAATGACGTCGGTTGTTCTGGTAGTTTTAATTCTCTTCTAATGGACGATAATATCTTCACAAATCTTGATTTCTCTAATTTGAATATCGACCTGGAAGATATTGATTGGGGCCTGATAACAAATCCGCAGGTCACTGCTTCGAAAAAACCGAAACGCGTTTTCTCCCGATTTTATCTGAACGCGGGAGCAAGTACCGATCTGTACAACCCCACTCCGGTAACTGAGCGTGAACAGATCAACGGTGTGATGAGGTACATTGATGAAGCTCCATGCTCACTTGGAGATAAGATCTCTTATTTCAGAAAACTGCATGAGTGCTGGCTTGAGCAATATGATTTTTTTCTGACAGATTTTGACTGGATGTCACGTGATGATGAAACTCAGTTAGTATATCTCTGGGACTATCTCAAAGGAAAAGGACGAATAGCGGGCTATCTTCGCCCTTATAATACGTCTATGCGTTATGACATGATTATTGCGGCTATAGATGTGTGGAATGTCCAACCTGAAGAGAAGCTGGAGTTTATTGAGAAGATGAAACATGCCTGGCAGTCATCAAAATCTTATCGGCGATCTGCTAAATAGCGTTGTGATCTCAGTGGTCACTTCGTCTGATTTCTCATTGTGAAGGATTAATATGGCGAGGTATGGAAGCTGGAGCGGTTGCATGGTTACTAGAGTGTCTACTTCTGGCTCGAAGCGTATAAGCTAACTGAGTTGAAGATCCGCTGTGAGCGAGGAGCGGAAGTTTGGAATGCATACTTACTTCGATGCGTGTTAAGCAATGGGGAGCAGGTCAGAATAGTTAAAACATTATACAAGCAAGGCCATTTCTGGCCTTAGCTTTAGATTATCTAAACTATAAGTATTATTTTGGGGAGTGTTAGAAATTCTGTGTCATTCCAGTAATATACAATCAAAAAGGAATGACACATGTCCCAGCCCTTCGATTTCGACAAAGCGCTTAAAGCACTCCAGTCCGGTCAGGCATTAACCGGCAAAGATGGGATCTTAACGCCTTTAATCAAACAGTTAACCGAAGCTGCTCTTTCTGCAGAGCTTGACTCCCATCTGGCTCAGGATGTTGAAGCCAACCGTAAAAACGGCACAGGCAAAAAGACCATTAAAGCCCCGACCGGCCCCTTCGAGCTGACGACTCCGCGTGATCGTAATGGCACTTTTGAGCCTCAGCTAGTGAAAAAGCATCAGACCACGCTGTCTGATGAGATAGAGCGTAAGATCATTCGCCTGTTCGCGCTGGGGATGAGCTACCAGGACATCAGCCGGGAGATTGAAGATCTTTATGCTTTCAGTGTTTCCAGCGCAACTATCAGCGCCGTCACCGATAAAATCATTCCTGAGCTAAAACAATGGCAGCAGCGCCCGCTGGAGAAGGTTTATCCCTTCGTCTGGCTGGACGCCATTCACTATAAAATCCGGGAGGATGGTCGTTATCAGAGCAAAGCGGTTTATACCGTGCTGGCGCTTAATCTGGAAGGCAAAAAAGAAGTTCTGGGTCTGTATCTGTCAGAAAGTGAGGGCGCGAACTTCTGGCTGTCGGTTTTAAGCGACCTGCAAAATCGTGGGGTTGAAGATATTCTGATTGCCTGCGTGGATGGATTGACCGGTTTTCCGGAAGCGATAAACAGTATTTATCCGCAGACGGAAGTTCAGCTATGTATTATTCATCAGATACGTAACTCGATTAAATATGTGGCGTCAAAACATCATAGAGCGTTCATGGCTGACCTGAAGCCAGTCTATCGCGCGGTATCGAAAGAAGCGGCAGAAACGGCGCTGGATGAGCTGGAAGCAAAATGGGGCCAGCAATATCCGGTGGTGCTCCAGTCGTGGCGGCGCAAGTGGGAAAACTTGTCAGCGTACTTCCGCTATCCGGCAAATATCCGCAAGGTCATTTACACCACGAATGCGATTGAATCGGTACATCGCCAGTTCAGAAAGCTGACCAAAACCAAAGGCGCTTTCCCGAATGAAAACAGCCTGTTGAAGCTGCTTTATCTGGGTCTGATGAATGCCCAGGAAAAATGGACAATGCCCATCCAAAGCTGGAATTTGACATTGTCGCAGTTAGCCATTTATTTTGATGGGCGACTGAATGAAGTGATGACGCTGTAGAATTTTTAACGTGACACAGAATTCTGAACGCTCTCTTATTTTGTGTCCAGACCACCACGTACCAACAAATTCAGTACCTGCCCACCAGGCACGAGGCTAATTGATGCATGTCTGTGTGCAAGAGCCACTGGCACAATCGCATTGTCATATAGGTCCATTTCAAAATGTCTAATAAGATCACATGCACGTTGCACTTGGTCACCGTATCGCTCAATTTCAACCTTAGCTAGTGCAAATGCTCGCCCACCACCATTATGATTTTTATCCTGAAATGGGTATGGAAGCGCGAAATTGAACATACGACCTCTCTCGGTCTTAAACAAAAAATCTTGCCCATAGTAGGTTTCATTACCAAAATTGGCCGAGGGATTGTCTGAACCCGTAATGTAGGTATTGCGATAATCATCATCAACCACGCGCAACATCCCATCACTAAGAAAACGTTCAAGCAAAAGCGCATGGTTCATCAGTCCCCCTGTCTTTTGCAATCCAATGACTAACATTGATTTCAAGTTAAGCTCGGCAAGCCGCGTATTTACTTTATATATAAGCGATTGTAAACGAAATGAAAGTTTCGCTGGCTCACCAAATAAGGCGAGAGGTCCATCAAGAATAAATGCGATGTCTGATAACGCCCCTGGGTGAACTTCGAATACCTGAAGAATGTATGCACCAAGCATGAGATGCTCAATTGCGTTCATCATCCTCGTCATTGCACTGCTGTTATCACCATAGTCACTAATTCCTTCATGCAGACGCAACCAATCTGTAATAAATACATCAGTGCCACAATCAGGACATTTTTCAATGTCTTTTTCAGCAAATTCAAAACAAAAATCATGTCCACATGATGGACAAGCCTTAATCGAAATAGTCGTTCCAACTAATTCTCTTAAGGTATTGGTCAGTTGCATTGGGGCCTGATTGTCACCACGATTAGCTTGCATTTGGTCAAACAAAGCATGCCGAAAACCATGTTTTACACTAGTAATACCCTTGTATCGAATATTGCTTCCCGGCATTGTGAATGTTACCGGAGATGCTGAGCGATGCATATCAGCCACTTTAAACGGATCTGCAAAATGGCTTGTTGGATCCAGCAAACCAGCGTAAGCATCCATATTAATTAAGATATGACTTACTTTTAAGAATCCGATCTGAGTGCTTGGTAACTTATCATTAATAGGTGTATCGCTCTTACTCGCATCGGAAGCCACCACAAATTTTGGGAGTTGTGGTGGCATACGAAGGGGAGCTGCTTGAAAACGTGATGCCAGAGCTAACGCTTCTTCATCAGATGGTTGGCGCAGGTAATCACAATTCGAAAGAAAGCTCTGCACATCTGGATTACGCACAAAATCTGCATGCCCACCTTTTCCAGCACTTTCACGCATATAAGGCATTAGAAACCTACCTTATTTTTATGTCCGACTATCTGTGATATCTGAGCCTTGATATCATCCGGAGTGAATCTTTTAATTTGAGTTGGAATAACAAATGGGGCTGATAGTGTTTTTATACGCGCGAATCCTACATCTTGGGCACTTTTAAGAGATGGTAGGAAATCCTTAAAATCATAAAATTTTCCTAATGTTTTCAGCTCGTCATCATTGTTTAGATGAGTGACGAACCAATTTTCTGTGTTGGCTAAGATATTAGGATGAACAGATGATGGCTCCTGAGTTGCATACACAAAAGCTATTCTCGCTTTTGCGCCCTCTTTGGCAATACGAGGCCATGTCGAATCAAGATTAGCTTGCTTCCCAACTAAATTATGAGCTTCTTCAACATAAAGCACTATATTTTGCGGTATTTTTCCATGATTTAGAGCTTCCATTTGGCGTTCAAAAATTTGTCTAGCAATCCTCTCAGACAGGACCTTTCGTATTTCTACTGGGCCAGCTGACAAATCGAGAATTACAATCTTGCCAGAATCGAGATACTGCACAATTTCTGTCGTGACATCTTGAACACGACGAGGAGAGTGGTAAGAGCGATATTTTTGTATTGCACGCCAGCCACCAAATGATTGTTTCCTGCTTGTTTCACGGGCCAGCATATTCAGCATTGACTCAAGTAGTGGATCAACCCAAGAATTTCCTGGTGTGGAGGATTGTAATCCTATTGTAGCCATTCCTTTTTCTGCCTGCTGTTCCCGCAAACCGAGGTTGATCATTCGAATCTGCTCAAACCATGCTGAAGCTTCAGCTGGAGATATTTTGTCAGACGCAGGAGGAACAACCTCAGGGTTTTCCTGCGAGCGTTGGAACGTATTCATCCGCTTAATAAGGGCTTGTGGGATAGGTACTTCTACCTTTAGTCCTGAAGGAACAGGATAACCTGCCCGCGATAAAATACATTGAAAAACAGAAAGGTGGCGCTTCCAACGAGTGTGATCACCCTTTTCTGACAAATCAGGTTCTTCGAGTGTCGCAGACATGAATGCATCTAGATCCTGACCTGAGAATGGGGATTTCTCTTGTTTGAAAAGCGCTTGAATCAAACTCAGCGCTTGCCCAGGGTCTGAATAGAAATTCATCCTCAGATCTTCGAATCCTGGTGTTTCAAGAGCGCGATAACGGATAACCCGCTCACCAAAAACATCAGCAATCGAGCTACCATCATCCTGATGATTAGCATTTGCATATTCACCATTTATATCGAAAACAAGCTGTCCAATGTTGATGTTTGATTTCATAGCAGCTAAGGCAACAGCCGAAACTGTCGTCTTAACAGTATTTGATTTACCGGTGCGAGTCATGCCAAGCACGGCGGTACGGCGAGCCAAAAAATCGGCTGGCTGGATTTCCACCCGAACTGACTCACCACTGTCGCGTTGTAATCTATTCGTAGATGTATATCGAACGGAACCAATTTCAATGGGTTGAGGTACGTCGCTAAAACCGGCCTTCTTAGCTTCATCAGCTGCTTTCGCTCTAACTTCTGGATTCACATGATTGACTATCCTAGCCAAAACATCCCCTCGGGGCTTGTATGCTCGCATACGAGGCAAACTCATAAATGTTTCAACATCACTACCGAGGCGTAGTTGATCATCTTGCATAAAAAAGGTTCCCAATACTCGGCAACGCAACCCACCCCACTGTAATTCGCTACGAGTCATTGGATCGAGTCCATCATTACTATCATTGGGTAACTTTTCTTCTGCCCTCCGACGCTGATGGTGCTCAATGCGAGTACGGACCATATCAGCATCCTGTGGTAATGCAGCAGGTTCAATTACACGAAGTAATACAACTTCTTGGTCTATAATGGGGGCAGTGTTGATTCGGCTAGGATTGAAGCCTGCCGCGACTAAAAATGAGTTATGGGCTAATCCATTGATTGCATGCTTAAAACTGTCGTTGGTTTGTACATAAGCCTCGTCATAGCGGAGGTTGTATACGTATCCAACAAAAGACTGATCGACATCACCAATCAATTGACTGAGTGGATGATTCGCAGTGACTTGGTTAATAATGCTATGCATGGCTGACACCTTCCCTAAGCTATTGTCATTTTTACTGAGTATGTTGATGTGAAGTTGAATGCCCGGCAAAACAACAACAGATAAAAGTACTGGCCAGCATTCAATGGGTAAGTTACGATGCTTATAGGATACTAACTTAGAGTTGATAATGAACGGGTTAATTGCAAGCGAAGATAATCAGCCGACAAAAGGGGGGACATTTGGCACACCTCTGCGTTACCCTGGAGGCAAAGGGAGGTTAAGCCTTTGGTTATCTCAGCTAATTCGAGAGAATGGCTTGAATGACGGATGGTACGTCGAACCCTATGCCGGAGGTGCTGGCGCTGCCATTCTTTTACTTTGTGGCGGCCATGTTGATCGTATAGTGCTCAATGACCTAGACCCAGCAATTCATGCGTTCTGGTGGGCTGTTCTGAACGATACAGATAACCTATTACGACTTATTGATGAAGCTCAACCAACACTAGAAACTTGGGAGGCTCAACGCGCGGTCCATGCAGATCCTCAAAACCATAGTCCAACAGAAGTTGGTTTTGCCACCTTTTACCTTAATCGGACCAACCGTTCCGGAATCCTGCGGGGAGGCCTTATAGGTGGGAAAGCTCAAACAGGCAAATGGTTAATGTTTGCCCGTTTTAATAAGCCAGATCTTTCTCTAAGAATTCGTAACATTGCCAGGTTAAAAAGGCATATTTCTCTTTATAATGAAGATGCGCAAGATCTTATATCTGGCTTAAAATCAGACTTGCCAGCACGTAGCTTGATTTATTTTGACCCACCGTATTATCACAAGGGTAATCAACTCTATCGCAACCATTATAAAGCATCTGATCATGCATCAATTGCTGCTCAGGTTGAAACTATTGCGACTCCATGGTTGGTGACTTATGACAATTGCGAGGAAATTCGAGAAATTTATGCGGGTAAACAGAATATTGAATTCTCATTACATTACTCAACCGCAAGCACTCGCCCTCTAGTCAGCGAGATCATGTTCTATGGTAACCTTTCATTGCATGCTAAACCCACAATGAGCAGGCGATTTCCTCAGAGGACATAATCAATATGTCTGAAGCTCTCTAAAAGTGAATGGCACGATTTTGCGGGATATTTACACCATCATCTTGCCGGGACACATAATCAAAATAGGAAGGTCTGCTTCACGCCCTGAGACATTCGACAAGCTTTTTTTATGGCTTCAGTAAGGGCGACTTTCGCGCTTCCAGTGTCAGCAAATATTTAGCTTCGTCGTAGCGGGTTCTGGTCTTCCAGCAGCGGTAAATGATCCTTATCCATTTAAACGCCAGAGCCCGGATTGCTGATTGATGCGATTTCCCTTTTTCTCGCTGTCTCTGGTAATAAAGTTTGGCCCAGTATGATGAATTAACCGTCTTGGCAGCCCATTCAACAAAGGTCTGCCTGACGAACTTGGCACATTGCCATCGCCAGTGAACCCATGATTTCTGGCCACTTCGTTCGGTCACCGGTGCAATACCTGCATAGTTTTGAATTTCTTCAGCGCTGTTAAACCGATCACGGTTATCACCAAGTGCAGCAAGCATACGTGGGCCCATACACGGCCCCATGCCCGGAAGTGATTTGAACAGCCCAGCATCTGGCAATGTGTCAAACAGCGTTTCGATTCGTTCGTCATAGGTTTTGATGATTTCACTCACGACTTTAATTTGTGTCGCCAGTGCTGTTGCCATCAAAGCATTAGCCTCTATAACACTCAGGTCTGTCGTCAATGGGTTCGCGTTATCAATATTCGCAACACGTTGCTCGGTAAGGGCCATTGCGCGGCCACCTTTGGCATTCAGAAAGTTGCGAATCGTGTCGCGCCTGGCTCGTTTCAGTTGTTGCAGACTGGGCCACCGGATAATCAGCTCACACAACAGTAAGCTACCCCGATGTGAGAACCACTCCAGGGGCTGAGGATAATACTGTTTTAGCGTATTGATGAGTCGATTCACAAAGCGGCGTTTGTCCTCAACCAGCAGTCGACGCTGCTCAACTAACTGTTGAAGTAATCGGATATTGCCATTGTCGGGTTCTATGGCTTTTATCTTTTGGGGATAGCGTAGCATTAGCTCTAATGCTAACTCAGCATCCTGTGGATCATCCTTAGCACCGCTTGGCCAGAAGGTCTGCCGATAGCGGGCCAGTGACAACGCGTGCACAGGAAAAACAGTGACAAATGGGTACTTCTGGAGAGCATACACCACCGGGCCTTTCTTCAGCTCAAGGGCGATAGCGATCCTGCCTTTCACCTTTTGGTGCAACTCGTTGAGCCAGATATCAAGTGCTTCCGGAGTGTGTTCAACCACCTGGAATATGCGCTCGCCGTTTTTAAACTGAACGCAGACATCGTGTTTTTTATCCGCCCAGTCCAGACCAACATGAGCAGCAAACTGATTAATCGCAGTCATCACCAGCTCCTTTAAATCGAGGATTGGTATGCATTCCACGCTCTTCGAAAGAAATATAGTCAGCAGTTTTTCTGCATGCCCTGAGTATTCGTTAGCGAACGTGGAGCACTTACTGGCTCGAAAGCAAAGCGGCAATCATCAAACCACATGATTCTGGCACAATATTCGTAACCAGTAAGCGCATACCCTGAATCACTTAAAAGTGTAACTCTCAGGGTGTGAATGACTATACTTGGCACTAAGCGGATATCTTTCAGCCCTAGACTGCACATCTTCCTTTACGTATTAATCTAAAATTCCAAATAATTTCAGACAGATATTATCTCCGTGAATCCCCGCTTTCCTGACTGGAGCGCGGGGTTTTTAATTTTTCACGCTGAGACTACTGTATGAATAAACCTGACGGCCTTCAGGCCTTTGAACAACCGCTCGCGTCGCTTCCGCGCACGCTTCGCCAGCTTATTCTTGAACGTATCCAGAACCTGACTCACTACGAGCCGGTGATTGGCATCATGGGCAAAAGTGGTGCTGGTAAATCCTCTCTCTGCAACGAACTTTTCCGGGGCGAGGTGTCTCCGGTGAGTGACGTGAACGCCTGTACTCGCGACGTACTGCGCTTCCGGCTGCGCAGCGGTCGTCACAGTCTGGTGATTGTCGATTTACCGGGGGTAGGTGAAAACGGGTGGCGGGATCACGAATACCGTGCCCTGTACCGTCGTATGCTGCCCGAGCTGGACCTGGTGCTGTGGGTCATTAAGGCCGATGATCGGGCACTAACTGTGGACGAGCAGTTCTGGCACGGTGTGATGCAACCTTACAGGCAAAAGGTACTGTTTGTGATTAACCAGGCCGACAAAATCGAACCCTGTCATGAATGGGATACCCTCACCAGCAAGCCTTCACCGCACCAACTGGAAAATCTTAAAGCGAAGCAGGCAGCGATTATGGCGATGTTTAAACTGCATCATCCGGTCTGTGTGGTGTCCGCCCGCACTGGATGGGGCATTGAGGAGATGGTGGCAGCCATGATGCGCTGTCTGCCTGACCGCGCCACCAGCCCGGTGGTGACACAACTGCAAGGGAGACTCTGCACAGAGCCGGTAAAGTCGCAGGCCCGTGACAGTTTCGGTGACGCTGTGGGCCGGGTTTTTGATACGGTTGAGTCATCGTCATTCCTGCCTGCGCCACTGAAAACGGTGATTCGTACCGTGCGTGATGCGGTGGTGTCGGTCGCACGGGCCGTCTGGGACTGGATATTCTTCTGATATCGCAATTTTCTCTGCGAATGATGAACTGGTTGTTAATGATTTGTTGATTGTGGACACGTCCTTTCCACTGCGTTTTATCATCAATTAAATCAGGCGAAGCATCATTGTCTGTCAGACGAGCGCCCACAAGGCTGGACTGCTCATAAAAAATAGTTCCGATGTTGTCCATACCCTGTCCACTCCTTCCTTTAAAGTAATCAGTATTAATTCAGAGAGTTAACTTCTCAGGAGAAATCTTTCATGACGCTTCAGGAGCGGCGACATGACCGGCTTGCTGTCAGGTTGTCTTTGATTATTAGCCGCCTGGTGTCCGGTGAAACTCTGTTTATTCGCAAACTGGCAACTGAATTCGGGGTATCAGAGCGCACGCTGCGTCGTGACTTTCGGGAACGTCTGATGTATCTCGACCTGGATTATTACCAGGGGCAGTGCAGTCTGCGCTCGGATATTCACAGTACGCGGCAGGAAATAGATATTCTGACCTTTGCTCACCGCACGGGGCTGGCCGGGGTTTTCCCTGGCTTTGACCGGCGACTGATCAGCAGCCTGCTGGACTGTGATGATCGACCCTGTCTGGTATGGCATCAGGACAGACCTCATCCCCCGGCAGGAAAGCTCTGCTTCTACAGGCTGGTCAGAGCTATTTCGGGATGTCAGCGCATCACCGTTCTGACTGAAGGGGAGCGTCATGAGGCCATCGCACCTTACCGGCTAATCGCTCTTGACGGTTACTGGTATCTTGTCGCTGAACATAACAGGCAATTACGTGTCTTCCGGCTGGATGAGATTCATCTGGTAAGGCCATCGCGGGAAACATTTATTCGCAGTGAGCTTCTCTATCAGCTGTCGGAGGACAAACATTTTATCTCTGCCTTACCTCATTTCCGTTTTATTCAGCAGTCGCTGAATTCATTTTCTCCATCAGAAAGTCGGGGGCAATCCGGACAAACTGATTAGAGATGGTCTCCACAATTGAATGTAAGGTTAATCTAATGAAAAAATTGAAATTATTGTCTTTACTGCCTGTCATGTTTTTTCCCTTACTTATCGCAGGTAATGCTCACGCAGCACGTCCTTATAGCGGGTTCCTGCCTGCGGCAGTGAATAATAAAAGTGGGAATATATTCTGGTGTGATGCCCACCGACAGGTCAGAAAACTGTGTACAGCGACGGAAGTGGATTCAATGGGATGGTTTATTGTTGTTCGCTCGAAACCTTCCAGAGATTGTCCGGGGGGGATATGGGGGTGGATCACTCCCAGTAAAGACGATGTGGCAACAGGGTATACCATTACGCCAGGTAAAGAATTCAATCTCACCATGAAGGATATGTGCAGTCCCGATATGAAAGTAACGTTCCGCCCGAATAAAAAGGACCCTCGTTATGACGATCTTGTCGGGATTTATGCTGGAAAAGAAGCGTTTCGCTACAAACAAATAAAATAATCCAACTGTTTTTTCATTACTTTATTGTTTTAAACAACAAAAGCTTTATTACATGATTTGAGGACAACATTATGCGACTGCCTTACGTAATATTTACATTAGCTATGCTGGCTTCTGTATCAACAGCACAGGCTATTCCCAATATGTGGACGAGTGGTTTTGGGATGGGCGTGACCGAATATATCATTACCAGCCCGGAGAAGGTGGTGTTTAATCTGAACTGTACTGGCAATCCGGATGCGCAGAATATTATGCAACACGGTGTTGATCTCACTCTGCCTGATGGAACATCAGTAAGTTCTCATGACGACGGGACGGAAATAACGGTCGTCATTGATAACAGTCAGTTCTCATTACCTTCATCCCTCGGCTGGAGGAATGGCGATAATGCCTGGGTGTCATTTATTGACGCACTGGGGCAGGCAGCAAATTTCGATGTTTATGTCAGCGATAAAAAAGTAGGCACTTTCAGTCCGGGTCTGAAGAATACGCAAAAAGAGCTGTCTGACCTCAGTGAGTGCCGGACCACACACTACAGCGATTAGTTACTTACATTTCAGTCCTCTCCACCTCGCAACACACCAGCACCAGATAGCAACAGGCCATGCTCCTTCGGGAACATGGCCTTTTTGTTTTTATTTCATTATCAGATAAGGAGTTAGCTATGCGATTAGCCAGCCGCTTTGGTCGTATAAACCAGATACGCCGTGACCGGCCTCTGACCCACGAAGAGCTGATGAGTCATGTCCCCAGTGTGTTCGGGAGTGACAAGCATGAATCTCGTTCAGACAGGTCGGGTAAGGACACGGTGTTACCACCGCATCCTCCCCTAAGAACCGTGCTTGCGAGTTTCCCCGCACACGGCTCAAGCCTTTCAAAGCCCCACTGGAGGAGCCGGTTTCACCACTTTGAATCGGCGTGCGCGGGCTATCTGGTAGCAGTCTGGATGTAACATTATCAGATTACTGTTGGTATCTCGCCCACCGTCGATCGTTCGTTTCACGTGGAAGAGACGCCACCCAGTAGATTCTCCGATCATCTGTTGGCAGACAGGGCAATGTCGTTCCTGAGCCAACCATATTCGAATCAGCCGGGTTCGTCCCTTGATTGACCTCTGCATTGCAAGGGCCAATCGCTCTTCGAAGTAGATTTCCCATTTAGGATCAAATGGATTGGCATCAGAACGGATTTTCCTGTGCCGCCTGATCGGCGTACTGTCAATGTTGTAAAGCTCCAGAAGCTCGGGGACTCCAGTTTGGAGTATCCTGCCGGTTTCCGTGGCAAAGACCCAGTGCCGGGATCCAATGATTCGGAAGTACTTCCTCCTAATCCACCCAGTTCCCTTGTGGGGATGCCGACGTTTTACCCAGCGCCACAGGCTATGCCATATCGCGCAACTGACCTTACTTAATGTTTGTTTCGCCACAACATGCCGATAGTAATTTGCCCATCCACGTAACATCGGGTTGAGTTTCTTTATCAGTGTATCGTGTCGCACCATTGCATTACCCTTAATCACTCCCCTTACTTTGCGCAGGAAACGTTGGACACTTACAGGAGCTGGCTTGATTAACAGTTTGCCCCCATATTTGCGTACGTTCATGCCGAGGAAGTCGAATCCATCGCTGATATGTGTGATCCTGGTCTTTTCTGGTGACATCGAGAGACCTCGCTCCGCCAAAAACTGCTCGACCATAGGGATAACTTCTTCTGCCAGCATTTCACGTGTCACACCGGTTATGATGAAGTCGTCTGCATATCGAACAATATTGACCTTTGACGGATTGCGGGTACTCCTGCGATATTTAAGTCGCAGCAAGTGTTCTAATCCATCAAGAGTCATATTCATCAACGTTGGCGATATGATCCCCCCTTGGGGTGTGCCCGCCGCTGTTGGATAAAGGACACTATGGTGAAAGTAGCCAGCTTTCAGCCACATTCGCAAGATCGCCTTGTCCATCGGGATATTGGTGACCAGCCAGTCGTGCGATATTTCGTCAAAGCAGCTACGGATGTCAGCTTCAAGGATCCATTCCGCACAATCGGTGTGTGAAAGAGCCTTGAAGCACTGTTCAATTGCATCAGCCGTTGATCGGGCAGACCTGAACCCATATGAGTTCGGGTCTGCGGTTGTTTCGGCTATCGGTTCCAAAGCGAGCAAATGCAATGCCTGCTGCGCCCGGTCGATCATGCAGGGAATGCCCAGTGCCCGCTGCTTCCCGTTGGCTTTTGGGATGTAAATCCGCCTCAGTGGCTGAGGACGATAGCCCCTTCGCCTGAGTGATAATACTGCTTTGAGCTTGATCTTCGGCGTAGACCACGTAATCCCATCCACGCCAGAAGTTCGTTTGCCGCGATTCTCTGTCACTCGCTTAACGGCGAGAGCTTTGCCGCTGAACGAGTGGGTGAGCAGCCATTGCAGGGCTTTCACTCTGCCATGTCTGCCTTCCTGCGTTGCCTTCACGATACGTGCCTGAAGCCTTCTGACCTCGCGGTGGCATCTTGCCCAGTCAATACTGTGCCAGTGCGTCGCCTGATCGGAGAGTGCACCAGAGCTATTTAGCTGCGCCGTCATTTGCTTTCCCTCCTTTAAAGGTTCGCCAGACTCTCTCGTGATGAAAGACCAGACTGAAGTTTGCCCGCTTTCGCGTGAGGTAATGTTGCCTATCGACGCAACCTCTATCCATTCCATTACAGAATGGCCTTCGCTTTCTCAGTCCTCCTCTATCCGCACCGCCAACGGTTTCCCTTACGAGGCCCCTGCCCAACCGGGCGGCAATACGGATTTACCATGTTCCGTTCGAAGAACACGATGGGTTAGGTTCTGCTTCTCCGCCGGTAGCTCTGTTGTCCGCGTATCCCCAGTATAAAAAGGAATATCCAGCTACTGTGCCTTTTGGCTACAGCCTTTCAGTACCTTTAGCTGCTTAATGTTGACGACGTTTATCAGCAGTTCACTTGTGTTAACCGTACCATCAAGCCTAGCGCCTGAGCCGCATTGGTACTTGCAGCCCCTGCTACATTGTCCCGATCGCTTCAGACCCAACAGTTACCCATCGAGCCTGGATCAGTAGGCTACCGCTGACGGAACAGCGGGCTTTATCACCGCGATACTTGCGGGTAAAGCAATTCTTCGAACGACTTCATGTCGCACGTACACCTACATCCCGACCATTACCATCCTCGAAAGCCTGCAGCGCGAAGGTTTTGAGCCGTTCTTTGCCTGCCAGACAAAGGTTCGCGACCAGAGCAAGCGGGAACACACCAAACACATGCTTCGCCTGCGTCGTGCCGGTCAACTGACCGGACATCAGGTGCCGGAAATCATTTTGCTCAACAGCCATGACGGCTCATCAAGATACCAGATGTTGCCGGGGCTATTTCGAGGCGTCTGTACCAACGGTCTGGTCTGCGGACAGTCATTTGGCGAAGTGCGGGTACCACATAAAGGGAATGTTGTTGAGAAGGTGATTGAAGGGGCTTACGAAGTGCTCGGTGTGTTTGACCGGGTGGAGGAGAAGCGCGATGCAATGCAGTCACTGGCACTGCCAGAACCAGCCCGGAACGCCCTGGCGAATGCCGCGCTGAAGTATCGCTTTGGTGAAGACCACCAGCCGGTCACGGTATCGCAGTTGCTGACCCCACGTCGCCGGGAGGACTACAGCGATGACCTGTGGACCGTATACCAGCGCGTGCTGGAGAACCTGATGAAAGGAGGTCTGTCAGGGCGAACCGCTCAGGGGAAAAGCAGCCGCACCCGTGCTGTTACCGGCATTGACGGCGATGTGAAACTCAATCGCGCCCTGTGGGTTATGGCAGAAAACATGCTCGAATTTTTCGGGCGTTAAACAACCGTTCCGGCATAAGGAGATATTTTAATGGATACCCACAACCCTGAGTTTGCTGAGCAGGCAGCAATTACTGCCTCGGTAGTCCCTGACGAGTTACGTATCGGCTTCTGGCCAAAGCGCTTTGGATCTATCCCACAATGGATAACCCTTGAGCCCCAAATATTTGGCTGGATGGATCGTCTGTGCGCTGATTACAGCGGCGGCGTCTGGAGCTTTTACACACTCAGCAACGGCGGCGCATTTATGGCTCCGGAGCCCGACGGTGAGAAGTGGACGTTGTTCAACCCGATGAATGGAAACGATGCGGAGATGAGCGGAGAGGCTGCCGGTATAGCGGCCTGCCTGATGGCATACAGCCACCACGCTTGTCGCACCGAATGTGACGCGATGACTGAGCACTATTATCGCTTACGTGACTACGCGCTAAACCATCCGGAATGCAGCGCCATTATGCATCTAATCGACTGAGGAATACCTGACATGAATATCGCATTATCCCCGGTATCATCACAGCCTGAACTTTTTCCGCTGGCGGTTATGGCTCAACATGATTACCTGCTTACCGCGACATCCGGATTAACACCCTATGCTCAACGGACCATCCGACGCGCTACCAATCTGCTGGATAAATATCTGCGCCAGCCCGGTATATCCTTTACCTCAAGTACTGCTGCCCGTGACTGGCTTCGGTTACAGCTGGCAGGACAAGAACGGGAAGTGTTTATGGTGCTCTATCTCGATAACCAGCATCGTTTACTGGAGAGTGAAACGCTATTTGCCGGTTCGATTAACCATGTGCAGGTCCATCCCCGTGAGGTAGTGAAATCAGCGCTTCGTTTCAATGCTGCGGCCGTTGTGTTGGCGCATAACCATCCATCCGGTGATCCGGAGCCCAGCCAATGTGACCGCAACATTACGGGCAGGCTTAAAGAAGCGCTGGCACTGGTTGATGTGAACACACTCGATCATCTGGTTATCGGTTCAGATGGAATTGTGTCGTTTGCAGAGCGAGGCTGGATATGAGGGCACTTCAATGAAATCTACTGACTCAGAGAACGATTCATTTCTAAAATGGGGACTGAATTGTAATATGACACCTTGCTTTGGTGCTCGTCTGGTACAGGAGGGAAACCGGCTGCACTATCTGGCTGATCGGGCCTGCATTACCGGTGAATTCAGTAACGCAGAATCTTTGAAGTTGGATGAAGTATTCACACGTTTTATCCGCCAAATGGAACCGATGCTGACCACTGGTGAAATGAATCCTCGCCATGCCCACAGTGTCACCCTGTACCACAACGGTTTCACCTGCGAAGCCGATACCCTTGGCAGTTGCGGCTACGTATACATCGCCGTTTACCCCACTCATCGTTAACTACTTTCACAAGAGCAAATATGAAAACTCTACCTGCAACAAATCCGCAGGCGGCGACGCTATATCTGTCGCCTGTGGCAGTCTGGCAAATGCTGCTTGCACGCCTGCTGGAACAACATTATGGCCTGACACTCAACGACACACCATTCAGTGATGAGGTTGTCATTCAGGAACATATTGAGGCCGGTATAACACTCGCTGATGCTGTTAACTTTTTGATAGATAAGTACGAACTGGTTCGTAATGACTGCAGAGGAGCTAGTTGGCAGGAATAATCATACTATTTTCGGGCTATCGACAGTATGCGTGCGTGCCGGGTTACTGGGGCCCTGCCGTGAAGGCTTAGCTGATGGTAGACTGTTGCTTCGCAAGGGTTGGATGCCACAAAAAAAGCCTGTGGGGTATGGGTACGATAACCTGAGTAAGGCTCAAATGTTGCCTCTACAGTTTCTTTGGTTAAGTTCTGCCATTTTTACTCGGCGGTTGACATTATATAGCATGCGGTATTAGAGAAACTTTTTATTACGGAGGAATCCGCCAGTCTGGCTGATTTGTGAAGTGCACAAGTACAATCTATCTTAGAGTTGCACTTGAAACATAATAAATGTTATAAATTCACTGCCCTACGCATAGGCGCAGGGGTGATGTACAGTTTGTCAACTCCCGGCCAGCGACCTTCGCTGAACACCGACCAGAGGCTGACTAACAAGTGGATGATGCTCATTACTGTCTCCATTATGCTGATTACATTATACAGTGTTTCTAACATTTGCGGTGAAATGCACAATTGGCTACAAGTAGCCAATTGTGTATGAGAAGGTTGGATAAAGACCACTTTGTTAAGCCGGGGCAATGTACGTTGAATGACCGCAGTTCAAAATTGCCCCGGTTTCACAATTTTTGAGAACTTACAAAATGGAATCACGTGAACACTCATGGTATAGACGACGTGGCTACCTTCATTTCGATAAACCTGTTTCGTTAGAGCATGCTTTAGACATAGTGAGCAACCCTGAATTAATTGCGACTCACTCATTTCTTCCTTTTATTACGTTTACATCAGCTTCCTATAAAATAAAACAAGACAAAGGCACGAGTGCCATAAATAAGATATTGAAAGAAAGACCAATAGCTTATTCATCCCATGTTGATAGTCATATTTATTCTTACTATGCAGCTATTCTCAGTGAGTTTTATGAAAAAGAGTTGCAGTTGCATAATGTAAATAAAAATGTGCTAGCATTTAGAACATTAAATAAAAGTAACATTGATTTTGCATATGAGGCTTTTCGAGAGATTAAAATAAGGGGTAACTGTAGTGCAGTTGCTTTAGATTTGTCTAAGTTTTTCGATACTCTTGATCATGGTTTTCTGAAAGAAGCCTGGTGCAGGTTACTAGGTAAAGATAAGTTGCCTGAAGATCATTACGCCGTATTCAAAGCAATTACTAAGTATTCAAAGGTCGATAAAAACGAAGTATATGATCTAATGGGAATCCCTAAAAATAATGCCAAAAACGCAAAGAAAACAAGAAGGCAAATATGTACTTTCGTAGATTTCAGAAATAAAGTTAGAAAAGGCAAATTAATAGTCTCTAATAAGGCGGGTTTTGGTATCCCACAAGGATCACCAATAAGTGCTCTTTTATCTAATATTTATATGCTTAATTTTGATATTGAGATGAATGAATATGTTTCATCTTTAGGTGGCGTATATTTTCGATACTGTGATGATATGCTTTTCATTGTCCCAACGGAAGAGAAAAATAATATTGCTGGTGAGGCAGAGAAAAGATTAATTAAGCTTAAAGTATCACTTAACATCAAAAAAACAGAAATTAGAGAGTTCTCAGTTTCCCCAACAAAGATAAGGTGCGATAAACCCCTGCAGTATTTAGGTTTTTTATTCGATGGTGACAATATTTTTCTGAGATCATCATCTCTATCACGTTACTCTGACAGGATGAAAAGAGGTGTACGCCTTGCGAAAGCAACCATGAAACGTAAGAATAAAATAAGGAAGTTAAAAGGGTTATCTAAAAAAGAACTTTTTAAAGAAAAAATTTATGCTCGCTATGCTCACGTAGGGAAACGGAATTTTTTGACATACGGATACAGAGCATCTCGTATAATGAATTCGAACTCAATAAGAAAACAGTTAAAGCCTCTATGGGAAAGATTACAGAAAGAAATCAGTAAATAAGAAATAGCTAACTTGACCATTACAACCTAATGCTCACTTTATGTATCCACTTTTTTCAATCATAGCTCATAGCAGAACCGATGTGGGGGGGATTTATGTTATACTATTGGCCTACATCTTGCTTTGTTTGATAGCCATATCGGTGTTCTACTGGTATGGTTTTATACCCACTTGCAATGTCTATTTTTTGTACGGATTTTAACTTGTGGGTACAAGTGCGGGTATAAATAATTATTCCTGCTTGTAAACTACATTAATATCAGTCTATTAGGTGTGAAATTCGAGTCCGGCCTTCGCACCAAATCACCAAATCACCAAATCACCCAATCAGTCCACTAAAAATCTTTTTTGTATCTGCATTTCATCATTTGAAAACCGCCTATTGAGGTATCTGTTCTTCTGTCTCCGATGTGGTTAGCACAGCACCCTCAACACTATCCACCCGCGCTTCCTCCTCACACCACCTTTCAAACAGCCTGGCGAATCTGGTGCTTTGCCAGGTATCCCCAACCTGGCTAAAGATAAAGCCAGTGACCACAATAGCGGAAATAAAGTAAAACAGTGAAAATGCGATAACCGAATTTATGGCCCCGCTGGCCAGTAACGATTGTATTGTTGTCCACCAGGCGCAAGCAAAAATGACTATTGAAAATAGCCAGAAAATCCCGCTAACGATGTGGAAATTTTTGATTTTTTTAGGATCTACAGAAAAATGCTTTTCTTCACAACGATATAAGGATGGGTTTTTAAGGAAGCTCATTAATCGTACATCATATGAGCCGATATTTTTATCAGCGATAAAAGCGATCAGCTTATGGGCGTGCCAGACAGGAAGAGTAATCCCGATCTGCTCATACAAAAACTTTATTTGTACCGTCTGATGCGTCCTTGAGAGCTTGGTGTCGAGTATTTCAGCGTTTGCTATTTCAGCGATTTTATTCAGCACCTCTATTTTTGTTTCAATAGGTACCTTTTCAAAGCGAATTATTCGCTTCGCTGGCGGGCTGGACATCACCTTTCCCGCCCAGTCGATGATCTTTTTTGCAACATATAAAATCGCGGGTAGTAATACCAGCTTTGCAATATCTATCTCGTTAATGGCTCCCATATTTATTCCTTAATAAAATGAATAAGTAATGAATCTACAACACTGAATTTATTTTATGTAGCCCTCATTATTATGAGGGCTTCGATATGGCGAATTCCTGGTCTGACTTAATGCCATTCGCCCAATACGGTCCCTGTCCAGAGGCCGTCCTGCTCAAAGACTGAAACTAATCTCTACCGATTCCGCATTGCGTTCAGCCTCTCCGTGGTAAACCGCCTCAATATTGTTACCATCGGGATCGAGTACGAAGGCCGCGTAGTATCCGGGGTGATAGGTTCGCTCTCCGGGCGCTCCGTTATCACGCCCGCCGTGTGCCAGCGCCGCCTGGTAAAAAGCATCCACCGTTTCACGGTCCCTGGCCTGGAAAGCCAGATGATGGCGTCCTGTCGGCATACCGGCAGACCCTGGACTTTTTATTGATGAAACAACAAGTTCATCAGCCCAAAAGTAATCGTCGTAGGTATTCACGATAGGGATCTCAAGAACCGCCAGCACGGCTGTATAGAACGCTTTGCTGGCTTCGAAATCATTTACAACGAGCTGGATATGGTCGATAAGCCTGCCGCGGTGTAGTCGATAAGTTTCCATGATCGGTTTCCTCATTTAGAGCCTATCCCATTAGGACTATTTCACTTGCCATTTTGGACCTGGGCAGTGCTCGAAATCCTCACGTACTACGTGTACGCTCCGGTTTCTATGCGCTGTCCGTGTCCAAACTGGCTGCGCCAATAACGCCTACTGGGATAGGCTCTTAGTCTATAAGACACGAAATCTCATTGTGAGAATAATCTCTCTAACCCCGTCCTCCAATCACCCCGATAAACTCTCTGACCTGCTTCTGCTTCCTGGCCGACAGCTTCTCCACTCTGCGCATCGCGGCTTCCAGTTCCGGTTCTGGCTCGATTGTCGTCAACACGATACAGCCGTTCATCACCCGCACAGCTACTTTGGTGCCGGTCGTAAATCCTGCTGCCGCCAGCCACTCGCCTTTCATGATCACCGCCGGAATACGGCTACGATCTGGCAAACGCCTCACATAACTCACCGTCAACTGACGCTTATTCTTCGGCGACACTTCTGGATCAAGCGAATCTACAATACAATCGATATCAGTCATGGTTGCTATTCCTTGTAAATAGTAATTGTGATCAGCGGTGCGGGTGTGCGCCAACACATTCGCACCGCGCTAAATAACACCTGTAAACCTAACCAGTAATAAACGCAAAGTCCAGAATTTAATCGAACATAATAAACGCCTTTAACCGCATGTTAAGAATGAATGAAATACGTAACCCGATTATTTAGCTCCAACGGTAAATACCTTTCCTGATATTGCTTAAATAACCAAAAAACAGTCTTGAACAATAATACAAACTTAATACCTGAATCCGGAGGAAAATATCAAATCAAGAGCAGCCCAATTCCTTCGCCAGCGTACCTTTATGGGTCTTCAGGCTTTGGGCAATCTCCGGCGGCAGGGCAGACCAAAAAGAGAGCGCCGGATGGGTTCGTTGTTCAATCTCTTCCACCGTTACCTGATAATCACAAAAACTGGCGCTTTTTGGCGTCGCCTGATCCAGTAAAAACGCCGCGTATTCGCCTTTATCCGGACTGGAGCCGATAAAAATAATCTTCCAGTAGCCGCTAGGGATCTCTACGTCGGGCGCGGCGGGCAGGGTGGCAATATGTCGTTCGAACAGTGGCCCGGTTACGGACCAGACTGCGGTGACGTCGCTGCGCTCGGCAAGGGCGCGCTCCTTATCCTCCAGCCTTGCCCATGCACCTTGATTGAGCCCGGACTCCTGCGGCGTAATATTGGAGAGATAGTTTAATGTCTGCCAGTCCGCGCTTGCGCCCAGCCCGGCGAGCGGGGCCTGATGTCCGCGATCGACCGTCAGCGCCGTACTTGCCCCTTTATAGGCAGCAGGGGCTAACGTATCTGCGGCGGGTAAATCCGGATCGCGCTTCCAGCTGCGCGAGCGCCCGCTAGCCTGGCTGGCTTTGGTGATTTTATACGCCACCCAATTAGCGAATTTGCTGCGGCTATTGTTATTCAGCGTATAGGCTTCGCGAACCAGCGTCTGTGCGCTTCCGCCGGTCGGGCAGCCCACTTCACAATTATCGATAGCGGATGTGCCAGCGGCACACGCTAGCCCTAAAAATAACGATGGCAACAGGCCCAAAAATCTATATATCTTCATTTTATTTATAACGTGATAGCGAACGTGAATCCAAATTCATAAACAGTAGAAAGACGCTGTTAATAACAAAACGGCGCAATTCATAAATGAATTTGAAAGATGAAGTGAGAGAATAAAAACAACCAGAAAAACGCGACAGAGTGAAATATCACAAGATGATTAAACATCACGCCGGATGATATTTTTTGATAATCAAATGATGTTGGATGATGCCAAATAATATATTTTCACCCAACACTCTGGACTGATCGTGATGTGAGAATGTTTGATGAAGGACAAAGGGACCTGCAACCTCTGATATTGTCTGAAAAGAATAAAAGAGAAGGGAAAACACTTCTCTCCGTCACGGGCATTGTTCAGACTACGGAAAATTATCCGATAGGGAGAAACGGTATGAAAAAGGGAATCAGGGCAGGGCTGCTGACATTAGCCGTGCTCAGCGCCCCCGCGCTGGCGGAAAAAAGCGGCGTTTCATTCAGCCATAAAGACTGGGAAGTGGTTTGTGATAACACGTTGACCTGCCGGGCGGCGGGATACAGCCCCGACGAAGGTGCCGGTGGTTCAGTACTGCTGACCCGTCAGGCCGGAGCGGGGACTGCGGTGTCTGGGGAACTTATGCTGGCGGATATTACCGATAGCGATGTTTATCCTGACAAGCTGACGCTGTGGATCAATGACCAGCCTGCGGGCGAAGTGAAGCCTGGAAAAGAGAGCTGGCCACTGTCGAACAAACAGGTCCAGGGCATCATCAATGCGGTCAAAGGCAGTGGAAAAATTGAATTTAAAGGCGGTCCGGACCCGTTTGTGCTCTCCGGCGATGGTGCTTATGCGGTGCTGCTAAAAATGGATGATGTTCAGGGGCGAATCGGCACGCCGGGCGCGCTGACCAAAAAAGGTGATAAACCGGAGAGCAGCGTCCGGGCCGCCGTTCCCGCGCCAGTGATTTACCAGGTTAAGCTTGAGAAGGCTCAGGAAAGAGCGCTGACAGCGCCTGAACTGGCAGTGCTGAAGCCAAAATTACTGGCAACGCTGAACAAAGATGACTGGTGCGATCTCATCCAGCCAGAGGAGGGGCAGGAGGCAGAAATTATCAGTCTGATGCCGCTGGATGACGCCCACTCGCTGATTTCAGCGCTGTGCTGGCGGGCGGCATATAACGAGGGGTACGGTTATTGGGTGGTTGATAGCAAGCTTGAAGGCAATCCCGCTCTTATTACCGTTTCAGGATCCGAGTATGGCGAGGGTGAGATTTTCATGAGCCAGAAAGGGCGCGGTCTCGGTGATTGCTGGGGAATGGCAAACTGGGTGTGGGATGGTACAACGTTTCGCAAAAGCCGCGAAGCGACGACCGGAATGTGTCGATATTTACGCATGGGTGGGACATGGGATCTCCCCACCTGGGTAGCCGATGTTAAACCTGGAAAGTAACGCGCTGAAATAACGCGGAAAACATTCCCTCCGGCACATTTATCAAAGTCAGTGCCGGAGGATAAGGCGAGCGCCACTGTATATCGATAATGTCATTGCCTCAGCAGGTCGACGCCTTGTTCAAAATAACAGCCCATCTAATGTATTGCTAACTCGAATTAGTTTATGATTAAGCAGTTCTGTTCGTTATGGAAAATGATGTTATGGCCAAAACTGTTGAGCAAGTCGCCAGAGCGCTGGAAATCTCGATTACTACCGTGCGGCTGGTGCTGGGGGGTAAAGCTGAGCAGTACCGCATCAGCGCCAAAACGCAGCAGCGTATTAATGACTATATCGCTGAGAACGGGCTGGTCGTTAACCACATCGCCCGCAGCCTGAAGCTCAATAAAACCGAGACCTTAGGGCTGGTGATCCCGCGCCTGTCGAACCTGTTTTTCTCCACGCTGGCGGAAAAGCTGGAAGCCTGCTGCCGCCAGGCAGGGTATCAACTGATGATCGCCTGTACCTACAGCGACAGCGAGCATGAAAACAGCCTGGTTGAAGGGCTGTTGGCGCGCAATGTCGATGGATTATTTGTCGTGCCTTCTAATCGGGAAACACAGCTGCATCATCAGAAGGTAGCGCGCAAGCGGCCGCTGGTGCTGCTCGACCGTGATTTTGGTGAGAGCGACGTATCGCTGGTGGTGAGTGATAACTATAACGGCAGTAAAAAGCTGGTGCAGGCGATGACTCAGGCGGTAGACGTCTCGCCGATTTTTTTTATCGCCGGGGATACCCAGCAGCCGTCGATCCAGCGTCGTTTGCAGGGTTATCTTAGCGAGCTGCCCGCCGGGAAAGAGTGGATTTTATCGGCCAGCCATAACCGTCAGGAAGAGGGTAAACAGCTGATGCTCGATTTTCTACGCCAGCATCGGGAGCCGCCGAAGGCGTTTATCGCCTCATCGCTGCCGATTCTGGAGGGGACGCTAAGCGCGCTGCGGGAAACTTATGGTTTTATTCCGTCGGATATCCCGATTGGGACCTTCGATGAACATCAGATGTTAGGTTTCCTGCCGAATGCGGTGTGGTCGATGCGTCAGGACGAGGACGCCTGGGCCCAGCACGCGTTTCATCTGATGCAGCAGAAGCTGCAGGGCGAGAATGCCGACGTGAAGATCACGGTGCCAATGACGCTGATTCACCGCCCTTTGTCGGTGGAAAAGCAGCGGAGTTAAGTGGACGCGGTAAAAGACCCTCACCCCGCCCCTCTCCCTGGAAGGGAGAGGGGGAAAAGAGCGTCGGAGCTGGCATATGCCGCGTAGCCCGGACAGGTACGCAGTACCGCCTCCGGGAATGCTTTATGTCATCAGCCGCTGAACAAACTGTGCTGCCAGCTCGGCGTCTAATTCCGGCGGCAGGCCGCTGATCCCGACGCCGCCTATTGCCAGCCCATCAAGCATCACTGGCACACCGCCCGGCATTGCCAGCAGTTGCCGGTCATTAAATACCTCCAGCCGTAGGCTACCAACGCTGACTTCTTCCGCAAGCCTTGCCGTTGGGCGGCGAAAGCGCAGGGCAGTCCAGGCCTTGCGCTGTGCGAGCTGGCGCGGCAGCGGCGGACAGCGAGCGTGTGCGCCAAAGGCGATAAGCTCGCCCTCCGGCCCCACCACCGCAACCGAGAGCCCCCGGGTCTGTGCATCGCCTTCGGTCTCCTGTAAAAACAGCGCCACCTGCTGGCAAACGGCGCTATCGTTCAGGCGACTCTGGGTACATAGCCTGTCATTGCCGGGCATCGGCGATATACCCCCGTAAGCGCAGATAGAGTTCATCCAGCTCCCCTTTCTGCGCTGCCGTCAGCGCCACAAACGGCTCGCGGGTTGGCCCGGTATCGACGGTCTCTTTACCGGCAAGATACTTCGCCGACTGGAACACGCCGCGCGCCACCAGGTTTTCCACGACTTCGTTAATCTGCTGCTGTAAGCGCTGCGCCCGGGCGATATCGCCCTGCTTAAACGCGCTGCGCAGAGCGAGAAACAGCTCCGGCTGGAGGTTGACCGTGGTGCCGACGGTGGCCGTCGCACCTGCCGCGAGGCTGGAAAGGAAGATCTCATCGAAACCGTTAAAGAACACTTTGTCCGGATAGCGGGCGATCATCCGCTCCAGCGAATAGAGGTTATGCGAAGTATGTTTAACCCCCAGTACCTGCTCGTCGCCGAGCAGCGCTTCGGCGGTCTGATGGTCAAGCTCGACGCCGGTAAACTGCGGAATATTATACAAAATCACCGGAATCGAAATGGCGTCCAGTACCCGACGGTAGTAGGCGATAATTTCCTCGCGGCTGTATTTGTAGTAGTAGGGCGGAACCAGCGATACCGCGCTGGCCCCGTCCTGCTCGGCGCTTTTGGCCAGCTCAACGGCATCCCGGGTGCGCGGTGTTCCGACGTGGGAAATTACCGGCACTTTGCCCTCCGCCGCCTGGACCAGCGTTGCCAGCACCTGCCTGCGCTCATCGAAACGCAGTAACGGCCCCTCCCCGGAGGAGCCGCAGCAGTAAAAGCCTTCAACACCACGCGCCAGCTGGGCACGGGCGAGGGTGTCCAGCGCCGCATAGTTTACCGACTCGTCGGCATGCATCGGCGTCACCACGGCGGAGATAATGCCGCGAAAAACCTGCCATTTATCGTTTACCATGCGGTCCAGCCTCCATCCACGACGACGTTGGAGCCGGTCATATAGACCGACGCGTCGGAGAGCAGGAACACCACCGCACCGTTGTACTCATGCGGTTTTGCCATCCGTCCAATCGGAATGCGGTTGGTGTAGTTTTTCTGAAAACGCGGATCCTGGTCGCTACGCTCAACGCCGGAAAGGGTCAGGGTGTTGACGCGAATGCCGTCGCGGCCCCAGTAGGTGGCGCAGTAGCGGGTAAAGTTATACAGCCCGGACTTTGCCGCCGAATAGGCTACTGGTTTAACGAACGGAATGCCGGTGTCCTCTTTTTTGTAGCTATAGATATCCTGCACCGGGGAGACCACGCCGTAGATCGATCCGACGTTGATAATCGAGCCGCCTTTGCCGGCCTGTTTGATGCGCTTGCCAACCTGCTGGGTCATCAGGAAGGTGCCGACCAGGTTCACTTCCACCACCTCGCGGAATACCTCTTCCGGAAACTCCTCAAACGGGCCGGAAACTTCCGGCGGCGCGCTGGGCTGGGTATCAACACCTGCATTATTCACCAGACCATCCGGCACGCCCCATTTCGCTTCGATGCTATCAAGAACCCGGTTAATGCTGGCTTTGTCGGTAATATTCACTTCCGCGCACAGCAGGCGGTCGGAGTCCTTTATCGCCCCCAGCACGCGATCGATACGTGCGGCATCGACGCGGGTGGCTAGCGCCGCCACCTTTGCGCCGCGCTCATGTAAGGTCTTCACGTACTGCGCCCCCAGCTGTCCAAGGCCGCCGGTCACGATGATGACCTTGTCTTTAACTGAGAATAACGTGTCTTCCATTGTCCTTTCCCCATCACTGAGTGGTTAGATTTTGTGTGTTGCGAGATAGTCACGATCGAGAATGATGCCGTGGCCCGGTCGTTCGCTCGGCACGTAGTAGCCGTCCACCTCTTCGCCCGCTTCGGCGATAATGCGCAGATCTTTCCAGCGTCCGCCGTCGGTCATTTCGGCGTAAGAGATATTCGGTACCGTCGCCAGCAGGCTGGCGCTGAGCTCCATGACAAAATGCGGCGTCATCGGCAGGTTGTGCGCGCGGGCGACGGCGGCGATATCCAGATAACCAGTGATCCCGCCGACGCGTCCGAGATCCGCCTGGATGTAATCCGCACAGCCGCTCTCGATGTATTGCGTGAACTGGTTTAAGTTATAGACGTTTTCGCCCAGCGCGATAGGCGTAGTGCTGCGTTCCCGAAGCTTGAGATGGCCGGTGATATCGTCGGAGGGCAGAGGCTCTTCAATCCATAACAAGTTGAGCGGCTCGAACAGCTTGAACGCGCGTAGCGCCTGCGGGAAGTTCCAGCCCTGGTTGGCGTCCACCGCCAGCGGAAATCCCGGCACCGCTTCCTGAATTTTACGCAGGCGCTCCACGTCTTCTTCCAGCGTCGGTTTGCCGACTTTCACTTTCGCCGCCAGGTAGCCGGTGCTTTTCCAGCGTTTGACCTGGTCGATCACTTCTTCGATAGACAGATGCAAGTTGATGCCGCTGCCGTACAGCGGAACGCGATCGCGCACGCGGCCAATAATGTCGATGATTGGCGTGTTAAGCGTTTTGCCCAACAGATCCCAGTAGGCGATATCCAGCGCCGCCAGAGCATGGGTGGTGACGCCCGCGCCGCCGACGTCGTGAATATGTTTATATGAACGATGCCACAGGCCGCGCGGCGAGAGCGGCTGGCCGATCACGTCCGGGATAATCTCAGCAATCAGCGCGGAGATGGTTTTTCCGCACCAGCCGGAAGTGTGGCTAAAACCGGTACCGACGTGGCCGTTTGAACCGTAGACATCAACAATCGCCACTTCGATATCGGTAACGTGGTGAATCTGATCCCCCCACGGACCTTCCGGCAGCGGGACGCGGGCGGTCATCAGTTCGATATTTTCAATCACGGGCATTTTTGTGCTGTTCATCTGATTCCTTCCTTTATGTGTTCAGCGGGGGCCGCACCTGCGGCCCGGGCGATTAATGTTTAGAGGTTGAGGCCGGGGATTCATGACCCTGCAGGGCGATTGCCGGGCTGGCGTCATGTTCTTGATCGTTTTCGTCGCCCACCGCATGACCAAAGACTTCCGGTAGCAGGAAAATGGAGGCGAGGAAGGCGCAGAACGGCGCGATAGCGATAATCATTGAGGCGACTGGCACGCCGACTGCCTCAAACAGGGCCGGGAATACCAGAGTCGTGACGAAGGCGGTGACCTTGACGATGGTGTAGCCGATACCGGAAGCCACGCCGCGGTAGCGCGGTTTTGCCACCAGAGAGATCACCGTCATCCCGCTTTCAGAGTCCCAGTAGTGGCCCCACAGCATCAGCGCTGCGCCGAAGATGATAAAAGCGAAGCTGCTGCTATAGACGCCCCACGCCGAAATCGAGATACCAATGGTCACCAGCAGGAAGCCGTATTTGCTCAGCCCTTTATGGCCGAGTGTCGGCAGCAGCAGTGGGCCAACGAACGCCGAGAGCGCGGCGATGCAGTTCACCGCCAGCAGAGCGAGGTTGTTCTGGATCTGCCCGGAAATACCGATGGTGACGAGGATCAGCGGCAGGAAGAACGAGAAGGCATAGTTCTCAAATGATTGTACGGCGCAGGAGAACCAGCCGAACAGGGTTGTGCGGCGGGTAAACGGGCGGCGGAACAGATCGTGCAACGTCTCTTTGAGCGTCGGGTCGGCGATAGCGACGTTTTCGTTGGGCAGAATGTCGTCCAGCAGGCGGCCATCTTGTTCGCCGTAATATTCGCGGGAGGCTTTTTTAGCTTCGATAAAGCGGCCGCGTTCCACAAACCACGCTGGAGTTTCCGGTAGCTCCCGACGCATAAACAGCAGCAGACAGGCAGGAATGGCCGGAACCGCTAGCACGATACGCCAGATCATATCCGGGTGAACATCAAGCGCGACCAGAGTAGTGACCAGCAGGATAGCGGCGATAATCCCTAGCGCGAACATAAACTGCCAGCGGTTCGCCATCACTTCACGCTTGCCTTTCGGCATGACTTCCATGATGTAGGTAAAGCCGTTGGCCACGTCCGCGCCCACTGGGATCCCGGCGAGGCAGCGAATAATCGCCAGCCAGTACATATTGGGCGCCAGGCCCTGAAGAACGGCGAAAATCGCGAACAGAATCATCGACCAGAGGAAAATTTTGCGCCGTCCGAGTTTGTCGGTCAGCCAGCCGCCGAGCAGCGCGCCGATAACCGCGCCGAGCTGAGTACCGGCGGCGGTAAAACCGAGCAGCCAGCTGCTGGGTTCATAAATGTCTTTCAGGGCGAATAAGATAAACGCCATGGAATAAATATCCCATGACTCAATAAGTAATGCGGTGATCATGAGCCATCCCGCTTTGGTACAGCCGGGGGCTTCCTGTAGGTCGAGTCGTTTCTTTGCCTTTTGGATAATAAATTCAATATGTTGCTGCTGATACATATAATCCTCTCTCGTCCGGGCAAGCAAAAGGCCCGCCCGGACAGATGCGCGTTGACCCGCTCTTTATGGGCGATAAAGAGGCGAATTAAGCGGATGTTTGCCAGGATCGCTAACAACGTAAAAATTACATAAGCGAATCAGTTTTTATTTCATTAATAAATGAGCATCGCCTGCGATAAAGACTTTTATATTTTGCGTCAGCGCCTGGGCAATAAAGGCGTTCAGCACTTCGGATAAAACCTCCTCCTCTACGTAAGCCAGACTGAGATGGTTGCTTTGGTGTCCCGCCATTAAATCGTCGCGCGAAACCCCGTCGAGAACGGCGTTGAGTAGCGGCCACTCGTAGTTTGTCGCCTTGCGGCGGCGTTCGAATTCGTCATGCGGTAGTTCGACGGCGGTGCCGGTGCCGATGTGCAGGA
Organism: Klebsiella sp. MISC125; assembly: GCF_051131775.1. Lineage (NCBI taxonomy): Bacteria > Pseudomonadati > Pseudomonadota > Gammaproteobacteria > Enterobacterales > Enterobacteriaceae > Klebsiella > Klebsiella sp. MISC125. Next base: position 5,453,782 of record NZ_CP180448.1, on the reverse strand, counting down.
TCACCTGAGTGCCTTCATAGTGCGCGCGCGCCCAGATAAAGCGTCCGGCTTTGCCCTGTCCGGCGATAGTTGAACCGCCGTAGGGGAAGAACATTGGCGGCTGGCGATAGCCGGTGGCTCCGGCGATCCCGCCTTTCAGATGGGCGAACGGGACCGCGCCGGAGATCTCCAGATCCCAATAAAATGTGCCGTTGTATTTGCTACCCCAGCGGATATCGTGGAGGGTGGTTTCGCTCTCCATACCCAGCGCGCCGAGCAGCTTCGCCAGCATTACCTGCGGGATGGCGCTGCCCATATCCACCTCGTTGATGCAGGGGATTGGCGCATCCGGGCAGATAATCTCGCCGTGCTCATCCGGGATCGGGAAGCGTTCGGCGTTGCCGATAGCGCCCTCTGCAAAATCAGAGGCAGCACAGCTGTCTTTGAGCCCCTGTTGATACTGTACGCCAACCGCCGTCAGCCCGAATCGCTTCACGAAACGCGCCATAGCGATCATCATTGCGCACTGTTCCAGCACCTGCTCCCGGGTGAGATCCTGCGCGCTGTCAGGGCCGAATTTGAACTGCATTCCGCGGGTTTCGTACCAGTCGAGGCAGGCTTCGCGCAGGGCGGCCGGTACTTTATTCATCTCAACCAGCAGCGCCGATTGCGACAGCGACTCCACCGGCATCCCCACGTCGATCATTGCTTTTTGCGGGAACACGCCGTTGATCATCCCCATACAGAAGGTGTCGAACAGGCCGACAATGGCTTTATGTTTGAGGATCGACTGCCCAACTTTGACACCAATCTGCCCGGCTTCGCTGGCCAGCAGCGGCGCGCTGGGGGCGACCGGGTGCAGATAGCCGAGCTTATGGCTGAGATGGCCATCGCGCAGCCAGGTCTCTAAGCCACGAATAAACGCGTCATCGGCAAAGGTTTCGGACCATAGCCGCGAGTAGTTACGCTCAAGGCTGGTGAGGCATCCGGCCATGCAGAGCATGCCGACCAGGCCCGGCCAGGTGCCATCGAAATTGGCGAGCAGCAAAATGGGGCCGCGATGATGCACCAGCGAAGGGGCAAGATGGTGAGAGTATTGCCAGGCGGTCAGCAGGATGATAACCGGCGCATCCGGATCGATTTGGGCGAACAGATCGCTACCTTCCTTCTGGCTGCTGATAAACCCGTGACCGCGGCTCTCATTGACCGGATGGGCGCGGCGCAGGCGGTAGCCTAATGTTTCCAGCACCGCTTCCAGACGCTGTTCAAATAATTTTTGCGTGGGCCAGCAGGTGACGTTAGCCGGTTCGCGGAGATCCGCATTGGTGACCATCAAAACTTCGCCTGATTTCGGGGTAATAAACTCGGCTTCCGCGGGTAACGTTAAATTCAACATGTGAATTTCTCCTGTAGGGGATAGGTAGCTTAGTTATCGTTCATCGTGCTGCGCATGGTTTCGTGCCGTATCAGCCGCTTCTTTGGTTGCTGATTTCATTAGCTAACTCGAATTAGCAAATTAGGGTAAAAAAAGACAGGGACAAACCCTTTACCGGGATTTTGTGATGGCAATCAATATTGTTTTGTTAAGTTATTGATATTTAAATTTTTATTTAATTTGTTCTGAGTGTGGGGGATAAATGCCTGTAAAAGCGTTGAGAAGGTGGGGAAAAAAGGGTGAAGAGAAGTGGATTGATTATCCTTGATCACTAATTAACGGATATTTTATTTATTTTTAATGAGTTATGTCTTTTTTTAGATCGCCTTACCGGCATCGGTGATTTGCATGAGTGTTAAAATTTAACCGATCCGGGTCACACTCTTTTAGCATTCACGTTGTGAATCTCTGTATCTTGTTATAATTAGCTAATTCGAGTTAGCTTGCTGGCGATTTTCCCTTCGCCACTGCTGTTAGCCAGGCGCCGCCCGATTTAACAATAATGATTCAGGACAGAGGATTTAATGATGACTATGCTTACCTCGCCAGCCATTGCCCCTGCAAAAGACGAACAAACATCGCTACAAAAGCATGAACGAAGAAAGCTGATCACCGTGCTAGGCTCGGGTTTATCCGGCACAACCATCGAGTTCTATGACTTTTTTATTTACGGTACCGCCGCCGCGCTGGTGTTCCCGTCGCTCTTTTTCCCCAATCTCTCACCGCTGATGGCGCTGCTGGTATCCTTCCTGACGCTGTCGATCACCTTTGTGAGCCGACCCATCGGGGCCATCGTTTTTGGCCACTACGGCGATAAAATTGGCCGTAAAAAATCGCTGGTGCTATCGCTGATGATTATGGGAATTTCGACGTTCTGCATTGGTTTAATTCCCAGCTATGACACCATCGGCAACGCCGCGCCGCTGATCTTGATTTTTCTACGTCTCTGTCAGGGATTCGCCATCGGCGGCGAGTGGGGCGGGGCGACCACGCTTATCACCGAATATGCGCCACGCAATCGTCGTGGCTTTTTTGGCACTTTTGTCCAGTTAGGTAACGTGCTTGGATTGTTTATTGCGACTGCCGTTTTCGCGCTGGTGGTGATGCTGCCGGAAGATGACCTGATGTCCTGGGGCTGGCGCGTGCCTTTCCTGCTAAGTATCGCGTTGCTGTTTGTCGGCATGTTTATCCGTTCGCGCATTGAAGAGACGCCGGTATTCCAGGAAAATCAGAAACAGCAGCAGAACGCGCCGAAAGCGGCGGAACAACAGTTTCCGATTCTTGCCGTGCTGAAGCACCATCGCAAAGCGGTGTTCCTGGCGATGGGCATGCGCATGGGGGAGATTGTGCTGGGCTGGCTGACGGTGGCGTTCTTCATGTCGTACGTCACCAGAGAGCTGAACTTCACCCGTGAAACGGCGCTAAATGGCCTACTGTTAGCTAGCTTCGTTGGTATCTTTACCTTCCCATTCTTTGGCTGGCTATCCGATAAAATTGGCCGTCGCCCGGTGTATCTTGCAGGGGCTGCCATCACGCTGATCTTTGCCTTCCCACTGTTCTGGATGATCGATTCTGGCTCGGTGAAAATGTTTATGTTCGCCACCACCTTCTGTTATTCCATTGGGCTGGGGATGATGTTCAGCGTTCAACCCGCTTTCTTTTCGGAGCTATTTGACACCAGCGTGCGCTATACCGGCGTGTCGTTAGGCTTCCAGTTGGCGAATATTGTTGGCGGCTTAACGCCGATGATTGGCACTTTGCTGCTGGTGTGGTCCGGCGGCGAGTCGTGGCCTATCTCGCTGTTCCTTGCCTGTATGGCGCTGATTACCATTCTCTGCGTATGCGTGACGCGGGAAAGCTATAACGATGAACTCAATGATGTGAAGAAGTAATTTGTGAAGGTTTGCCCCGCCAATGGCGGCGGGGCGAGCATATCAGAACAGATTAAACTTATATTCGATAATCACTTCCGAGGAGAGCGAGTTGGCCCGGCTGTAATGACCGTCGGTCAGCACCGGGGTTTTGCCATTCATTTTATAAGACCAGCCCGGTCCGAACATCGCCCAGACGGTGAGGTTTTTCAACCTCGGATGCGTTGGCACCCAGCGGCTAAAGGCGTTGATTTCGCCAGTACGAACATGGTTGCCACGGTAGTTAAACTGGGCAATGTTACCGGCCAGGCCGATAGCCAGTTCTGGCGTCAGGTTGTAATCCGACATATTGGAGAGCACCAGTTCGCCGTCGCGCATATAGTCATTACCTGCATAGGCCATTGAGGTAAAGGTGCCGCGCGAGTTTTTGCTCATGTGACGTGGATAGAATCCCACTTCATTAGCCTTATTGGCATCGGTATAGCCCAGGCCCCATTTGGTGCTCCAGTTGTCGGCCTGCCACTTAACGTCCATAGCGATATGCCAGGCGTCGTCGTCAAAATCACGCTTATTGGCCGGCATGTTTTTGTACTCATCCAGCGCATGGGTGGCGTACACCTGGGTACCAATATTCAGTGCTTTCATCGGCTTAAGATTAGTGAACAGGATATGGCGGCGCAGATAGTTATCGCTTTCACCATAGGCGTACTGCATGTTCAAGAGCTCGCTTTGCCACAGAATATCGCCGCTGGCGATGTGGTTAATATATTGTCCGCTATTGGTCTGAAAGCGTTTCTTATCCGGTGAGTTGCGATCCATCGAGCTTTCGATGTACGCACCACGTAGCGTAAACGGACCATAGTTCACCGCGCCGGTCCAGCCTAAATAGGTCGTCGGTGAGAGGCGGGTGGAGTTGGAGATGACGCCGTAGTTTTTCATCGTCTGCCAGCCCCAACGGGCATTCAGGTTGACGTCTTCCAGGCGGTATTGCAGCTTGACGTTGCGTTGGCCAATTTTTGAAAAACCTTCGGCGTTGCTTTTTTTATTACCGCTGCCGTCATTGTAGAGTACGCCACGGGAGTTAAAGTAATCGCTGGCACCGAGTTTCATCGCCCCGTAGTAGGTGGCATCAAAACCGATAATATCGGCAAAATAACCTGACTGGTAATCCACTGCGACGCCCTGACCCCAGGCGTTATGGACCTTTTTCGGCTCGGTTTCTTCTTCCTTGAGATATTTCCAGTAGTTTTTAAAAGATAAGGACATGTGCGACTGGCTAAATAACGGGTCGTCGAGCACGGTATTAACCATATCGCGTTCTTGAATGCTGTTTTTGGTCGTGGAGGACCAGACGCTGGTGGGAATAGCCAGCATCATAATGGCGACTGTAATTGTATTGATTTTCATAATAAACCCCAGGGTAGGGACGCAGCGATCCGGGCGAGACAATTTCGCCTGCAGCCTGCAGTAATGAATAACTAAATGCTGGTTTTATTTTTTATCGAGAGATTGTTTTCCGGCTTCGACATATTTCATGGTGCCGATTTCAGGAACGGTATATTTCCCGTTTTTATAAACAATTTTAACCACTGCAGCATTGGCGAGTGGTTTGTTTTTCGCGCTATCGTCCGTTAAATCTGAAATCATTATCTGCATTGCAGTGCCGGATGAAATCGCCAGCACGTTTTTATCACCGCGGGCCTGCGCGTTTTCAACGATTGTATGCAGGGCTGCCTGAGTACGCGTTTTGACCTGCTGATAATCTTCCGCCATCCCTTTAGGGTCGGCAGCCGCTAGTGCATTCTGGTTGGTATCAACAGATAGAGTGCCGGCCTTCATTTGGCTGAAAAGCGCGGCGCCATCTTTAAGACCCAACTGTTTTGCCCCTGCGTCGGCCATATCTTTGTTATAGCCACCTTCGAAACCGCCGAAGAACGCTTCGCGCAGGCCGCTTAGTTCAGTAAGTTGGTAATTGCTCACTCCGGCTTGCTTAAGGATTACCTGCATGGTCTCACGCTGGCGTCCGGCATCGCTGGAATAGAAGCTATCAAATGGAATGTCTTTTAACCCTTCGCCAAGATAGCGTGCGACGCGGATACCGTCTTCGGTAAGCGGTGAATCTACCCAACCCTGAACGCGATCGAAAGTATTCAGCAGCGTTTTGCCATGGCGGGCAAAATAGATATTTACTCCGTCATCATTTTTGACCTCAGCGGCGGAACAGGTTGCCGCTCCTGCCGTCATCATTAATGCGATTAGCCACTTCTTCATATTATTCTCCATTTGCATGGTCTTTTTATAAGCAAAAAAAAACCTACCTCAGATATCCGATGCGAAGCATAAATAACATCATGCGTGCTCGAACTTTCTGACGTAGGTTTCGCCTGTTCTTTAACAGTAACAATCCAACATCGACTACGGTATCACCAAATATTCTAAAAAACATCCCTTGTGATTATTGATGTCAATAAATGTGATCATCTTCATGGAGTTGATTTTGTGATTGAGAAGTTTCTCATGATTAAATTTCGGATTAATTGGTGGTTTTTTATTGAAATAACATTCAGTGCTTGAAGTCTGTCACAAAATACAGCGTCATACGCTGGACTCTTCACTCATCAGGCGTTATTTTTCCTTCACTTTGGGATTGTTACTGACCACAGGCAAAACCTAAGCCCCCTGTACGCCAATTTGGCTTGCGGCAGGGGGCTTAGGTTTTTTTTTGCGCCTAAGAAATATCTCTGCTACCCAATAAGGAATGAATATGAGAACGAAAATCCTGACTGCCGCCATTCTGGCGCTATCCGCCGCCTCAGTTCAGGCTGCTGAAAAACCGCTGAAAATACTGCTGGTTAATGACGATGGTTGTCAGTCTGTTGGCACCACTTCGTTGCAGGAAAAATTGGCGGCAAAAGGGTATGACGTCTGGATGGTGGCCCCGGCAACCAACCAGAGCGGTATCGGTTCGGCAATCACCTTTAAGACGGGGAAAGTTTTTGACGTTAAAAAAACTGCTGACAAGCGCTACTGCTTCCCCGGAACACCCGCTGATGCGCTGGATTTTGGCCTGTGGGGCGTGCTGAAAGACGCGCCGCCGGATCTGGTGATTTCGGGCGTCAATGATGGCCCTAATACCGGCATGGCACAGGTTAACTCCGGTACTGTGAGCGCGGCGGTTCGCGCCTTGCGCTACGGTTTCCCGGCGATTGCCGCCAGCATCGGCTATCGTTTCACAGAAGAAGAGATGAAAAACAAGTGGCCGAGTACTCATAAATATTGGCCTGACTCGGTGGATTATGTCGTTACGCTGGTGGATAAACTTAATGCCGCCCATAAACCGGGTAGTCCAATTTTGCCGCAGGGATCGGGGTTGAGTATCAACTATCCGCCGCTGCCGTCGGCTGAAATCAAAGGTGTTCATTATATTGAGAATGAACAATACCCTGCGCCGCAGATTGGCTATGAACTGCTGGCGGACGGAACGGCAAAACAGACGATGAACCCGGAAGCGATGAAACCAGCAGAAGGGGATAATGACTCGGGCTGGTTGAATAAAGGATATATCACATACACCCTGTTTGATGGTTCATGGAACGCGCCGCAGTTCCAGGCTCAGTACGAGACTTTGCTTGGAAAATGATGCTATAGCGATATAAAAGAAGAAGGCGCTTTATTCGCGCCTTCTATACCCGTCATACTTCAAGTTGCATGTGCGTTGGCTACGTTCGCTCACCCCAGTCATTTACTTAAGTAAGCTCCCGGGGATTCACTTACTTGCCGCCTTCCCGCAACCCGAATTATTTAGGGTATATATATGAACTGATGTTGAAATGCTATTCGTCGAAGAACCAGTAGCCCTGGTTAATCAAACGGGTCAGGTCGGCAGTGAAGGCAGGATTTTTCAGCGCAGCTTCACCCAGTTCATCTTTGCCCAAAAGGGTATAGCGGCAAAGCGCATCCAGGGCATTGGGTTCTGTAGGCTCCAGTTGCTCACTATTCACAAAGAAGCTCTCGCCGATGTGCAATACGCGCAGGCCGCTCAGGCGAGTGAGCATTTCACCGCCCATTAACGCATCGACAATCTCTTCTTCTTCAAAAGGCGGTTCAGCAGGCGCAATATCCAGTTCGTGACGCGGTGTGGTGGCAAAGCGCCCAAACCACTGCCTGAAGTCCTCCGGCTGGCTAATCATCTCGATCATCATGTCGCGCAGACGTTCGAGCTCATACTCTTCTACCCGGCCCGGATGCTCACGGCAGGTTAAATCAGGATCGCTGTAGTGCTCGCCGCCAAGATCGTTCTCTAGCGCATAATCGGCAAAGCTGCTGATCAGATCGCGGCCATTAGGGCCACGGAAGCCGACGGAGTAGTTCAGCGCCGTTTCATGGGTAATACCGTCGTGCGGGAATCCCGGTGGAATATACAGAATATCGCCAGGCTCCAGATCCTCATCAATAATCGGTGCGAACGGATCAACATGCAGCAGCGCGGGATGCGGACAGAACTGACGCATCGGCAGTTTGTCGCCCACGCGCCAGCGCCGGCTACCCATACCCTGAATAATAAAGACATCGTACTGGTCGATATGCGGGCCAACGCCGCCGCCCGGTACGGAAAAAGAGATCATAAGATCGTCTAAGCGCCAATCCGGCAGCACGCGGAAAGGACGAACCAGTTCAGCAGCAGGCATGTGCCAGTGATTTACGGCCTGCGCCAGCAATGACCAGCCCGTTTCGCCGAGACCATCAAAATGTTCAAATGGACCGTTGCTGGCCTGCCATTGCCCGTTCGTCAGGCTCACCAGTCGGCTATCGACTTCCGGCTCCATGGCCAACCCTGCCAGCTCATCTGGCGTAATCGGATCGATGAAGTCTGTGAAAGCCTTCTTTAATACTACCGGCTGCTTTTGCCAGTACTTTTCTAAAAACTCGGGCCAGTTAATGTTGAGTTGATAAGCCATAGGTTCACACCAATAAGAAGAAACGGGCCTGATTATAGAAAGCCGCGACCTCGCGCTGCCTTGTCATGGGTCAAGGGTGTTGCTTAATTCATCACTTGAGGTAGCTACATAAGAAAAGAAAAGGGAGGTCTGGAGGGGGGGGGCGAGATTAGCGTTAATTTTCGCGAAAATTCATGTTTGACGATGAATCTCTCCAGACCGCATGGAGCCTGGGTTTTCTTTGCTTTTATCGATATGGCTTCACTCTGAAAGTTCAAATTATGAACGCTTGATAAGTTTTTTGTATTTTAAGGGTTGCTATATCCGGGGAGCTCCCTATAATGCGCTCCCACTGACACGGCGGATGTGAATCACTTCACACAAACAGCCGGGTTGGTTGAAGAGAAAAACCTGAAAATAAGAGGTTGACTCTGAAAGAGGAAAGCGTAATATACGCCACCTCGCAACGGTGAGCGAAAGCCGCGTTGCACTGCTCTTTAACAATTTATCAGACAATCTGTGTGGGCACTCAAAGTGACATGGATTCTTAACGTCGCAAGACGAAAAATGAATACCAAGTCTCTGAGTGAACATACGTAATTCATTACGAAGTTTAATTCACGAGCATCAAACTTAAATTGAAGAGTTTGATCATGGCTCAGATTGAACGCTGGCGGCAGGCCTAACACATGCAAGTCGAGCGGTAGCACAGAGAGCTTGCTCTCGGGTGACGAGCGGCGGACGGGTGAGTAATGTCTGGGAAACTGCCTGATGGAGGGGGATAACTACTGGAAACGGTAGCTAATACCGCATAACGTCGCAAGACCAAAGTGGGGGACCTTCGGGCCTCATGCCATCAGATGTGCCCAGATGGGATTAGCTTGTTGGTGAGGTAACGGCTCACCAAGGCGACGATCCCTAGCTGGTCTGAGAGGATGACCAGCCACACTGGAACTGAGACACGGTCCAGACTCCTACGGGAGGCAGCAGTGGGGAATATTGCACAATGGGCGCAAGCCTGATGCAGCCATGCCGCGTGTATGAAGAAGGCCTTCGGGTTGTAAAGTACTTTCAGCGAGGAGGAAGGGGATGTGGTTAATAACCGCATTCATTGACGTTACTCGCAGAAGAAGCACCGGCTAACTCCGTGCCAGCAGCCGCGGTAATACGGAGGGTGCAAGCGTTAATCGGAATTACTGGGCGTAAAGCGCACGCAGGCGGTCTGTCAAGTCGGATGTGAAATCCCCGGGCTCAACCTGGGAACTGCATTCGAAACTGGCAGGCTAGAGTCTTGTAGAGGGGGGTAGAATTCCAGGTGTAGCGGTGAAATGCGTAGAGATCTGGAGGAATACCGGTGGCGAAGGCGGCCCCCTGGACAAAGACTGACGCTCAGGTGCGAAAGCGTGGGGAGCAAACAGGATTAGATACCCTGGTAGTCCACGCTGTAAACGATGTCGACTTGGAGGTTGTTCCCTTGAGGAGTGGCTTCCGGAGCTAACGCGTTAAGTCGACCGCCTGGGGAGTACGGCCGCAAGGTTAAAACTCAAATGAATTGACGGGGGCCCGCACAAGCGGTGGAGCATGTGGTTTAATTCGATGCAACGCGAAGAACCTTACCTACTCTTGACATCCAGAGAACTTTCCAGAGATGGATTGGTGCCTTCGGGAACTCTGAGACAGGTGCTGCATGGCTGTCGTCAGCTCGTGTTGTGAAATGTTGGGTTAAGTCCCGCAACGAGCGCAACCCTTATCCTTTGTTGCCAGCGGTTCGGCCGGGAACTCAAAGGAGACTGCCAGTGATAAACTGGAGGAAGGTGGGGATGACGTCAAGTCATCATGGCCCTTACGAGTAGGGCTACACACGTGCTACAATGGCATATACAAAGAGAAGCGACCTCGCGAGAGCAAGCGGACCTCATAAAGTATGTCGTAGTCCGGATCGGAGTCTGCAACTCGACTCCGTGAAGTCGGAATCGCTAGTAATCGTGGATCAGAATGCCACGGTGAATACGTTCCCGGGCCTTGTACACACCGCCCGTCACACCATGGGAGTGGGTTGCAAAAGAAGTAGGTAGCTTAACCTTCGGGAGGGCGCTTACCACTTTGTGATTCATGACTGGGGTGAAGTCGTAACAAGGTAACCGTAGGGGAACCTGCGGTTGGATCACCTCCTTACCTTAAAGAACCTGCCTTTGTAGTGCTCACACAGATTGTCTGATGAATGTAAAGAAGCAAGACGGCTGCGAAGTCGCGACACCTCGTGTCCCCTTCGTCTAGCGGTTAGGACTCCGCCCTTTCACGGCGGCAACAGGGGTTCGAATCCCCTAGGGGACGCCACTTGCTGGCTGTGAGTGAAAGACACAACCCACCGATATCTCAAAACTAACTCAGTGAGTTACGTTTGAGATATTTGCTCTTTAAAAATCTGGATCAAGCTGAAAATTGAAACGACACGCTGCGTCTGTTCTCCGTAATAAGAACAGCATGACGGTGTGTTCGAGTCTCTCAAATTTTTGCAGCACGAAGTGTTTTACGAAACATCTTCGGGTTGTGAGGTTAAGCGACTAAGCGTACACGGTGGATGCCCTGGCAGTCAGAGGCGATGAAGGACGTGCTAATCTGCGATAAGCGTCGGTAAGGTGATATGAACCGTTATAACCGACGATTTCCGAATGGGGAAACCCAGTGTGATCCGTCACACTATCGTTAAGTGAATACATAGCTTAACGAAGCGAACCGGGGGAACTGAAACATCTAAGTACCCCGAGGAAAAGAAATCAACCGAGATTCCCCCAGTAGCGGCGAGCGAACGGGGAGGAGCCCAGAGTCTGAATCAGTTTGTGTGTTAGTGGAAGCGTCTGGAAAGTCGCAGGGTACAGGGTGATACTCCCGTACACAAAAACGCACAGGCTGTGAACTCGAAGAGTAGGGCGGGACACGTGGTATCCTGTCTGAATATGGGGGACCATCCTCCAAGGCTAAATACTCCTGACTGACCGATAGTGAACCAGTACCGTGAGGGAAAGGCGAAAAGAACCCCGGCGAGGGGAGTGAAACAGAACCTGAAACCGTGTACGTACAAGCAGTAGGAGCCCACTTGTTGGGTGACTGCGTACCTTTTGTATAATGGGTCAGCGACTTATATTCTGTAGCAAGGTTAACCGTATAGGGGAGCCGCAGGGAAACCGAGTCTTAACTGGGCGTTAAGTTGCAGGGTATAGACCCGAAACCCGGTGATCTAGCCATGGGCAGGTTGAAGGTTGGGTAACACTAACTGGAGGACCGAACCGACTAATGTTGAAAAATTAGCGGATGACTTGTGGCTGGGGGTGAAAGGCCAATCAAACCGGGAGATAGCTGGTTCTCCCCGAAAGCTATTTAGGTAGCGCCTCGTGAACTCATCTTCGGGGGTAGAGCACTGTTTCGGCTAGGGGGTCATCCCGACTTACCAACCCGATGCAAACTACGAATACCGAAGAATGTTATCACGGGAGACACACGGCGGGTGCTAACGTCCGTCGTGAAGAGGGAAACAACCCAGACCGCCAGCTAAGGTCCCAAAGTCATGGTTAAGTGGGAAACGATGTGGGAAGGCACAGACAGCCAGGATGTTGGCTTAGAAGCAGCCATCATTTAAAGAAAGCGTAATAGCTCACTGGTCGAGTCGGCCTGCGCGGAAGATGTAACGGGGCTAAACCATGCACCGAAGCTGCGGCAGCGACGCTTATGCGTTGTTGGGTAGGGGAGCGTTCTGTAAGCCGTTGAAGGTGGCCTGTGAGGGTTGCTGGAGGTATCAGAAGTGCGAATGCTGACATAAGTAACGATAAAGCGGGTGAAAAGCCCGCTCGCCGGAAGACCAAGGGTTCCTGTCCAACGTTAATCGGGGCAGGGTGAGTCGACCCCTAAGGCGAGGCCGAAAGGCGTAGTCGATGGGAAACAGGTTAATATTCCTGTACTCGGTGTTACTGCGAAGGGGGGACGGAGAAGGCTATGTTAGCCGGGCGACGGTTGTCCCGGTTTAAGCATGTAGGCGGATGTTCCAGGTAAATCCGGAACGTTATTCAACGCTGAGGTGTGATGACGAGGCACTACGGTGCTGAAGTAACAAATGCCCTGCTTCCAGGAAAAGCCTCTAAGCATCAGGTAACATCAAATCGTACCCCAAACCGACACAGGTGGTCAGGTAGAGAATACCAAGGCGCTTGAGAGAACTCGGGTGAAGGAACTAGGCAAAATGGTGCCGTAACTTCGGGAGAAGGCACGCTGATGGTAGGTGAAGTGACTTGCTCATGGAGCTGAAATCAGTCGAAGATACCAGCTGGCTGCAACTGTTTATTAAAAACACAGCACTGTGCAAACACGAAAGTGGACGTATACGGTGTGACGCCTGCCCGGTGCCGGAAGGTTAATTGATGGGGTTATCCTCGCGGAGAAGCTCTTGATCGAAGCCCCGGTAAACGGCGGCCGTAACTATAACGGTCCTAAGGTAGCGAAATTCCTTGTCGGGTAAGTTCCGACCTGCACGAATGGCGTAATGATGGCCAGGCTGTCTCCACCCGAGACTCAGTGAAATTGAACTCGCTGTGAAGATGCAGTGTACCCGCGGCAAGACGGAAAGACCCCGTGAACCTTTACTATAGCTTGACACTGAACACTGGTCCTTGATGTGTAGGATAGGTGGGAGGCTTTGAAGTGTGGACGCCAGTCTGCATGGAGCCATCCTTGAAATACCACCCTTTAATGGCTGGTGTTCTAACGTGGACCCGTAATCCGGGTTGCGGACAGTGTCTGGTGGGTAGTTTGACTGGGGCGGTCTCCTCCTAAAGAGTAACGGAGGAGCACGAAGGTTAGCTAATCCTGGTCGGACATCAGGAGGTTAGTGCAATGGCATAAGCTAGCTTGACTGCGAGCGTGACGGCGCGAGCAGGTGCGAAAGCAGGTCATAGTGATCCGGTGGTTCTGAATGGAAGGGCCATCGCTCAACGGATAAAAGGTACTCCGGGGATAACAGGCTGATACCGCCCAAGAGTTCATATCGACGGCGGTGTTTGGCACCTCGATGTCGGCTCATCACATCCTGGGGCTGAAGTAGGTCCCAAGGGTATGGCTGTTCGCCATTTAAAGTGGTACGCGAGCTGGGTTTAGAACGTCGTGAGACAGTTCGGTCCCTATCTGCCGTGGGCGCTGGAGAATTGAGGGGGCTGCTCCTAGTACGAGAGGACCGGAGTGGACGCATCACTGGTGTTCGGGTTGTCATGCCAATGGCATTGCCCGGTAGCTAAATGCGGAAGAGATAAGTGCTGAAAGCATCTAAGCACGAAACTTGCCCCGAGATGAGTTCTCCCTGACTCCTTGAGAGTCCTGAAGGAACGTTGAAGACGACGACGTTGATAGGCCGGGTGTGTAAGCGTAGCGATACGTTGAGCTAACCGGTACTAATGAACCGTGAGGCTTAACCTTACAACGCCGAAGATGTTTTGGCGGAATTGAGAGAATTTCAGCTTGATACAGATAAACAGAATTTGCCTGGCGGCGACAGCGCGGTGGTCCCACCTGACCCCATGCCGAACTCAGAAGTGAAACGCCGTAGCGCCGATGGTAGTGTGGGGTCTCCCCATGTGAGAGTAGGGAACTGCCAGGCATTAATTAAGTGAAGAGCCCATCCTGACGGATGGGCTTTTTGCGTTTTTATGGTATGAGGAATCTTCAAGCCAGTTGGTGGCATGAATGTTTTATCTGGCACTACAGCACGACTATATTCCTTATAACGTCTGGTTTTATCATCACTTTACTTCTATCTTTCTATTACTATCCTGTTACGAGCTACAAAACCAATGAAAATGGCGCTGATTGGGATTTTGACTTTAGCTCATGGAGTGAGTTCAGCAACTTTTGCTGCTGATACCGCAACACTCACCATCACTGGGCAAGTTGTATCACTTACCTGTCATACTGATATTGTTGCCGGGCAACTGCGACAGTTATGCGGTCATGACTTGTATCCTGTTGATGCGAAATATGTTTCTTCTATTTCACGTGGTGTAGTCACCAAAACAGTTAATGTTCCAGGAGATTTAACTCGAAAGGTTATCGTTAGTAGTTACGATTAAGGGAAATTTTTACTTCAACATCATTTTTATCGGAAAATAATCGCCCAATAAGTAATGAAATGAATAAACTCATTGAGCGAGGACTGTTTTATTTATTATTTTAATTTTATTAATATAATTTAAATAAATATAAACCCATTCCTTAATGTTTTGTTTAAATTAAATAGACCGTAAGTTTTATTAAAATATTCAGTTGCGTTAATGTAATTATATTAACAAACTGATGCGATATTCTCATTCTATACCTGGTAATGGCTATAATGGCTGGACTTTTTCAGGCAAATGACTTAGTGTTCTTAACACTTTGTTAACTCGATCTGGTTTAAGTTAATTCAAATTTGATAAAAATATAGGGTGCATTGCCTGTATGGAAGCTAACCCGGTAACGTCTTCAGACGAATAATGCATGTTACCGGCTGGCAATATGAGAATATAAATGAAAATTCTGATCAACTGGCCTCCTTTGCGCCAACTTATAAAATATATACAAGAGCGCTTCACCTTTCTGGTTTTGCTCTGTTGGCCAGCTATCATCTGGTTGGTTTGTCGGGCGCTTGTCTGGTTAGCTGATGGGATAATGATGCTGCTGGGAAAACCTGTTGAGCACTCATTTACCGTGTATCTTCAGCCATTTATGACGATGAGTACGTTACTGCGAATCTCGGTCTGCTGGGTGCTGCTGCTGGTCATTCTGTTCAGCATGGCTATGGGGTTTACCTGGCTACTGCGTCGCTTTATGAACCGCAATAAATAAATCGATAGCCGCTACCAGCGGTAGCGGCATAAACTCAGGCCATCTCGCCGATAGTCTTACGAAAACGCAGCAGTGCAATCGTAAAAAATACGCCACCGATAGCCAGCAGCGTCAGAAACTGCGGCCAGACAATCGCAAAATCTGCGCCTCGATATAGAATTGCCTGCGCCAGGCTGACGAAATGAGTTGTCGGCATGGTGAGCATGATGTCCTGCACCGCCTGCGGCATACTTTCTCGTGGCGTTGATCCCCCGGATAGCATCTGAAGTGGTAGCAGCACCAGAATCATCAACAGTCCTAACTGCGGCATCGAGCGGGCCACTGTTCCCATAAATATTCCAATTGAGGTAGTAGCAAACAGGCTCAGAGCTACTCCAAGCATAAACAGCGGTATAGAGCCTTCAATCGGTACCTGCAACACTCCCTGGACCATCAATATAAGCGATAATCCAGAAACGACCAGCACCACCAAACCCATTGACCAGATCTTTGCCATCATAATTTCAAACGGCGTCACCGGCATCACCAGCAGGTGCTCCACGGTTCCATGCTCTCGTTCACGTATCAACGCCGAACCGGTAAGCACGATGGCCAGCATAGTAATATTGTTTATAATCGCCATTACGGCCCCGAAACGTTCCTGTTCCAGATTCGGGTTAAAACGCATCCTGACGGCTAGCTCGACTGGCAACGTGCTGTTATCCCGATAGCGGGCGACAAAGCTATTCACCTCACCAGTTACGATATTCTGGATATAGCTATTGCCGGTAAACGCCTGGCTCATTCGCGTCGCGTCAACGTTTACCTGCAGTTCCGGCTGGCGTCCGGCTAAAACATCACGCTGAAAATTAGGGGGAATATTAATCGCGAATGTATATCGCCCGGCATCCAGCCCAGCGTCCATTTCATCAGCGGTAATCAGCTCAGGGGGTAAAAACCAGGGACGATAAAAACCGTTGATAATGCGCGATGAGAGCTGTGATTTATCCATATCCGCAATAGCGATAGGGGCTAAATGTAACGACCCCGGCATAACGGTAGCGGAGGAGTAAACCGAGACGGTAAAGGCGAAGACAATTAATGTCAGCATCGCCTTATCGCCAAGCAGGCTGCGTAGCTCTTTCATGCCTAAATTATAAATATTGCGTAATCCGCGCATTATCCCTCCTGTTTTTTCAGCAGCCACACGCTCAGGCCCAGCACCAGCGGAACCGCAATAAGCAGTGGTATGAAGGATGCCCACAGGTCCGTCAGATTTAGCGCTTTGGAAAACGTTCCTCGCGCAATGGTCAGAAAGTGGCTGGTTGGATAAATCTGGCCAATCCAGCGGCCCGGTCCTTCCAGAGACGCGACGGGATCGATCATCCCCGAGAACTGCGTCGCCGGGATAAGCGTAATAATCGCGGTACCGAAAATCGCCGCAATCTGGCTTTTCATAAAGGTTGAGATCAGTAGGCCAAGCCCGGTGGCAATAGTGACATAGAGTAGTGCGGCCAGCGTAAGCGTCAGGAAGCTCCCTTTATGCGGTACGCCAAAGACAAACACCGACAGTGCACATAGTAGAAAGAAGTTAAACATCCCCAGCACGATATACGGCACCTGTTTGCCCAGAAGAAATTCACTGCGGGTGGTCGGCGTCACGTACAGATTGATGATCGAGCCCAGCTCTTTCTCACGCACTACGCTGAGCGCGCTGAGCATCGCCGGGATCATCATCAACAGCAGCGGAATAACCGCTGGAACAATCGCCGGCAGACTCTTCACGTCCGGGTTATAGCGATAGCGGGTTTCAATAGAAATCAGCGAGGTATCGCGATTGGGGCTGGCCTGGCGACCGGCCATCTCCTGAAGCCAGGCCAAATGCATCGCCTGCACGTAGCCGCGCACCGTTTCCGCCCGGTTTGGCATTGCGCCATCAACCCACACGCCGATTTGCACTGGCGTTCCCCGAGCGATGTCGCGGCCAAAATTAGGCGGAATTTCGATAGCCACCGCTAGCTCGCCGTTGCGCATCCGCCGATCCAGTTCACTGTAGCTTTGCAGCGGCGGCTGTTCGATAAAATAGCGTGAACCGGCGATATTCTGCGACCAGCCCTGGCTGCTGACGGTTTGATCGCGGTCGAGTACCGCAAATCGCAGATCCTCGACATCCATACTGATCCCATAGCCCATAATAAACATCAGGATCACCGTGCCCAGCAATGCCAGAGTCGATCGTACCGGATCGCGACGTAGCTCCAGCGCTTCGCGACGGCTGTAGCTAAACAGGCGGCGCAAGCTAAACGCCTGACGCGGAGCAATGGTTTCGGTTTTGTGTTCAATCATGGGAATCGGCGCAGCCTCAGCAGTTGGCGGCTGTGCGGCATCTGCTGCCTCCTGTAGCCAGGCGATAAAGGCCTCTTCGAGACTGGCCGACCCGCGCTGTTCGACCAGCGCCTGCGGCGTATCGCTGGCCAGCACTTTGCCAGCATGCATCAGCGAAATGCGATCGCAGCGCTCGGCTTCATTCATAAAGTGGGTGGAGATAAAGATTGTCACCCGATCCTGACGGGCCAGATCGACCATCAGCTGCCAGAACATATCTCGGGCCACGGGATCGACGCCAGAGGTGGGTTCATCAAGAATTAACATTTCCGGACGGTGAATTACCGCGACCGCCAGCGATAGCCGCTGCCGAATACCTAACGGCAGCGAGGCGGGCAGGGTGTCTTCAACGTCTTGCAGCATAAAACGCTGGCTCATTTCGGCGACCCGGCCGGGGATCTCCGCATCCGGAATATGGAACAGCCGGGCATGTAGCTCGAGGTTTTGCCTAACGGTCAGTTCACTGTAGAGGGAAAAGGCCTGCGACATATAGCCGACGCGGCGGCGGGTTTCAATATCCTTCGGGTCGACCGGCTGGCCAAATAGCCAGGCCTCGCCCTCGCTGGCCGGCAGCAGCCCGGTCAGCATTTTCATGGTTGTTGATTTACCGCAGCCGTTGGAGCCGAGGAAACCGAAGATTTCGCCGCGGGCGATACGAAAGTTCACGTGATCAACGGCGACAAAATTGCCAAAGCGCATCGTCAGGCCGCGAGCTTCAATGGCGATTTCGCTCTCCTCTGCGTTGCGCGGTGGAATGATCACCTCTTTATGCGCCAGGCGCTGGGCTTCGGGAAGCAGGGCGATGAATGCCTGCTCCAGCGTCTGGCTCGCCGTTTGCACTTTTAGCTCTTCTGCGCTGCCGGTCGCCAGAACTTCTCCCGCATTCATGGCGACCAGCCAGTCAAAACGTTCAGCCTCTTCCATATAGGCGGTGGCGACCAGCACGCTCATCTCCGGCTGGCGCTGGCGAATGCTGTCGATCAGATCCCAAAACTGCGCGCGGGAGAGGGGATCGACGCCGGTGGTTGGTTCATCAAGGATCAGCAACTGTGGGTCGTGAATGAGCGCGCAGCACAGGCCAAGCTTTTGCTTCATTCCGCCGGAGAGCTTCCCCGCTGGACGGTCGCGAAACGGTGCCAGACCGGTACTTTGCAAAAGCTCATTGATTCGGTTTTCGCGCTCGGCTTTATCATGACCAAACAGGCGAGCGAAGAAGTCGACGTTTTCATAGACCGACAGGGTGTGGTAGAGGTTTTTCCCCAACCCCTGCGGCATCCAGGCGATTTTCGGGCACACGTCCTGGCGGTGACGCACATCGCTCATGTCGCCGCCGAGCACCATCACGTTACCGTGCTCAATGACTCGCGCGCCGGAAATCAGCGAGAGCAGGCTGGACTTGCCGACGCCGTCTGGCCCGATCAGGCCCACCATACAGCGGGCGGGAATGTTCAGCGTAATATCCTTTAGCGCGGTGGTCGTGCCAAAGTGCTGGCTCACGTTTTCCAGACGGGCGACGGTTTTCATTGCGGCAACCTCACCATCAGCGCTTCAGGCCACGCCTTCTGGCTATCCAGACGCACCCAGGCCATGCCGGGAAGGCCGGTTTTCACATACTCAAGATGCTGTTCCAGCAGCTCCGGCGGAATGCGGGCTTTGACGCGGAACATCAGCTTCAGCCGTTCGTCGCTGGTTTCCACCGTTTTGGGGGTAAATTGCGCCACGCTAGCGACAAAACTGATATTGGCAGGAATAACCAGATTCGGCGCGGCATCGAGGATAATGCGTGCTTCGCTGCCGAGCGCCAAAAGGCCCGCCTGTTCGGTCGGCAGGAAGAAGGTCATATAGACATCAGATAGGTCGACCATATTCAGCACCCGACCGCCCGCCGCCAGCACTTCTCCCGGTTCGGCAACACGATACTGAATGCGGCCATCACGTGGCGCTTTCAGTTCGCTATCGTCGATATCGGCGATAATCCGCCGCTCGGTAGCCTGAGCTGCCTCAACGCGGGTTTGCGCCTGAATAATACTGGTGCGGGCTGCCTCAATGGCTGCTCTGGCCGCAGAGACCTGCGCTTTCGCTGATTCCAGAGCAGCCCTGGCGCTTTCCGCCGCCGCCTGGTCATCATCAAGCTGTTGAGCGGAGACCGCGCCACGCTGCGACAGGGTGTTGGAACGGACATGGCGTTTGGCGGCGGAATTGAGTTCAGCCTGCCGCTGCTTCACGACCGCCTCGGCAGCGCGCATTTCGCTTTGACGCTGATCGAGCAGCGCTTTTGCTGCGGCAATCGAACTTTCCGCTTCCTTAATTTGCGCGGCGGCCTCCAGTCGTTGTTCATTGAGAACGCGGATGTCCATGCGGGCTAAGACTTCGCCCTGACGCACAAACTGTCCCTCTTTGACCAGAATCGAGTCGATACGACCGGCGGTTTTGGTGGCTATATCGACTTCGGTCGCCTCGATTCTACCGTTGCTGTTGGCAAAGCCTGCCGGAAGCCCTGGTGGGCGCAACATCCACCATGCCGCGGCGGCAATGACCACCAGTAAACCAATAACGTATCCTGTCCAACGCCGTTTGATTTTGTCCATACGCGACTCGCTTTGCTCCGTTTGCTGAGTGGTGCGCGTTTCTCCTCCGCGTAGCGAAGTATCGTCTTTCCAGGAAAAGAAGGGATGGGGGAAAAGGCCAACCGGCGCATGACGTCGTGTGACGCTGCTGGCCAGTCAGAAAGAGGTGCGATTAATGTGGTCATCATCAGCAATCCTCGCCTTAAATGAAACACGCATATCTATTGCTACCGTCAATGCAATACTAACACCCGCAATGAATATGTCCATATACAAAACATGGACTTGTCGCAGAGTTAACATAAAAAAAACAGCTGAGGCGCGGTGAGGCAATATTACCCATGATGCTTATTGGGTTTAATGCTCTGGGCCTTGCTCATACAATCTTCATCGTTCTTCATTAAATCATCATACTTATAAGCCATTTCTCAATGCTAATAACCAGAGGGTATTATTGGTGGGGGGCTGTCGCATTTTTAATCTGGTTGCTCCCGGAGAACTGTTGTATGATCTTCGGCCCTGAAAATACACTAACGCCAGGCGAGCGCTTTATTCAAATGAAAGATGAAAGCCAGAAATATATCTCCATTATTTTTAAGGAATGGTTGCCGCTGTACGACAGCCTGACGCCGGAAGTGAAGGCTGTTCTTAAAAATATTGCTGAGCAGCAGGCGGAGGCGTTAGCGACCCGTTTTTATGACTTTATTTTTCAGGACCCGGATATCGCCAGGCATCTCACCTATGATTTAGTCCAGGAGCGGCTAAGTAGCTCGCTCGCTGGGTGGGTGAGAGATATCCTGATGAGCGAGAAGGAAAATCTGCAGGCGCTGGCGGAGCGGCAGTACCTGATCGGCAGCATCCATTCGCGAATTGGCATTCCGGCTGAGGCCGTCCTGCGCGGCGCGCGGCAGCTTAAGGCCGGGCTGATTGAAAATATCCGCGATAGCGAGATTGACCGTGATACCAGCGTCGCCGCCATCTACTACGCCATCATGGCTATTAATATGGCGGTCGAGATGATGTGCCACGCCTATACCCTATCGCACTACCGTGCGACGAAAAATGAAGAGGCTTATCGCCTGTATAGCCTGATGGATAATGTGCCATTGGAATATGGTAAGCAGCAGGCTTCGCTCTCTGGGTGGGAAAATACCGCAATTTTTAATATCGTCAGCGATAATAAGACAGATATTAACGGAGCGTTATTATCTGAGTCAGAATTTGGCCTGTGGTTCCGCCATAAATGCGTGCGTTATTTTAATAAAAATCCGCAAATGCAGGAAATCGCCGACTTAATTAGCAAGGTGGATGCCCTGTTATCCGCCTGGAAATCTTCGGTAGACGATTCAGAGTACAAAAATACGCAAAGTCTGCTACAGGGTATCCATATCCATTGTCAGCAGATTGGTAGCCAGCTTGGGGTTCTGTTTAGCAGCCTGTCGCAGATGCAAAGCGGCAAAGATACGCTGACCAGCCTGTTGAATCGCCGCTACCTGCCGGTAGTCCTTAAGCATGAAGTGACGCTGGCGATGGAGTATGAGCTGCCGATGACGGTGGCGATCATTGATATCGACCACTTTAAAGAAATTAACGACAGCTGGGGTCATATGGTCGGTGACCGGGCGATCAAGCACGTTGCGGAGCTGCTCAGCGATAACATTCGTTCCAGTGACTACATTTTCCGCTACGGCGGTGAGGAGTTTCTGCTGGTGCTGGTGGAAACCGGCGCGGCGGAAGCCTTTACTATCCTCGAGCGGCTGCGTAAAAAAATCAGCCAACTGGCGTTTAGCGTCGGTGCTGAGACCGAAATTTCGATCACCGCCAGCATTGGCTACGCCGTCCACACCGGTCATCCGGATTACAACCTGCTGCTGCGCGACGCCGACAGCGCGCTGTATGTCGCCAAACGTGATGGGCGAAATTGTGTGAAGATGCATGAAGGCGACGGCAATTAAGCGGCTGAGTTCTTCCCGGAGGCGGCGCGTTGCGCCTGTCCGGGCTATCAGTCCGCAGACAGCTAGGAACCCGTAGCCCGGTAAGGCGTCAGCCGCCACCGGGGAGATAGCCGCATCAGGCTGCGAGCTCGTGGAGCCTGCGAAGATATCTCTGACTCTCAAAACAGCACCGGCAGCCCCAGACCTCGTTTTACCTCATGCAACGTTTGTTGAGTCAACTGGTGTGCCCGTTCGCTTCCCCGGCGCAGTAGTTCCAGCAGCATGCCTTTATCCTGAATATAGGTCGCCCGGCGTTCGCGTATCGGTGCCAGCAGCTCCTGTAAACAGGACTCCAGCTCATTCTTGCACTGTCGGTCCCCAAGACCACCACGCTGATAGTGTGCTTTCATATCCGCAACCAACGTTTTATCGGGATGAAAGGCGTCGAGATAAGTAAAGACCACGTTACCTTCAATCTGGCCCGGATCGGCAACTCGCAGGTGATTCGGATCGGTGTACATGGCGCTGACCGCGCGGTGGATCTCCTCTTTGCTGGCTGAAAGCGTGAGCGTATTTCCCAGCGATTTCGACATTTTTGCATTGCCGTCGATGCCCGGCAGGCGGCTGACATCGCTGAGTAGCGCTTTGCAGTGCTGTAAGATCGGCGTCGTCGTCAGGCTATTCATTTTGTGCACGATCTCGTTGGTCTGTTCAATCATCGGTAGCTGATCGTCGCCAACCGGCACCAGTTCGGCTTTAAAGGCGCTGATATCGGCAGCCTGGCTGATGGGATAGGCCAAAAAGCCCACCGGTAGCGAGCGGGAAAATCCCTTCTGGGCGATTTCGTTTTTGACCGTCGGATTACGCTCAACGCGGGCGACGGTGACGATATTCATATATAGCGCGCTGAGCTCCGCCAGCGCCGGTAGGGCCGATTGCAGACAGATGGTCGTCTTTTGTGGGTCGATGCCGACGGCCAGATAATCCGCCATCACTTCAAAGATGTTACTGCTGATTTTTTGCGGATTGCTGCCGTTATCGGTCAGCCCCTGCAGATCAGCAACAAGGATAAATTGCTGGTGATCATGTTGGAGCTGCACGCGCTGGCGCAGGGAACCGACGTAGTGGCCGAGGTGCAGCTGGCCGGTTGGACGGTCGCCGGTCAGAATAGTTTGTGTCGTACTCATGAGTGACTCCTTATGCTGTGATTAAGCCGAAAGGCGCCACTCAGAAACAACAAAGCCGCCTTCCGGCGGCTCTGAATATGGGAAACGTTAAATCATGCCGCCTGTTATGCAGGCAGCCACCAACGACAAGGGTGAGTTACGACAACGTTTCTGTTCATCTTTTTATCCTGCCACGAAAAGCAGTAGCAGTAAAAGCGGTTTTTTATTTAGCGATAAACCGGCAGCAGGTTAAAACTGGATAAGATATGAATTATCGCGTTAGCGCCTCCGAAGCATAAAATCAGGATAATCATGGCATTGCCACCCCATACCCGATAGTTTGGGCTACCAAACCGTTTTCGTGAGGCTCGTGCCAGAAGAGCGGGAACGATAGCAGCCCACACGGTGGCGGCGAGACCAGCGAAGCCGATGGCGTAAATAAAGCCGTTTGGCCACAGCAGCCCACCGACAATCGGCGGCACAAAGGTAACCAGCGCGGTTTTAAAACGCCCCTTAGGGCTGTCGTCGAACTTAAACAGATCCGCCAGGTAATCGAACAGGCCGAGAGTCACGCCCAGAAACGAACTGGCGACGGCGAAGTTGGAAAAGACGGTCAGTAGTAAGTCCAGCGTGGAGCTGTTCAGCAGGCCGCTTAAGGTCTGCACCAGTACGTCAATATTGCCGCCTTTCTCGGCGATATCGATAAACGCCGGGCGCGGAATATTGCCCATGGTACCGACCAACCAGATGATATACAGCACTAGCGCCATCAGTGTGCCAAGCAGCAGGCAGCGACGAATGATTAGCGGATCTTTACCGTAATACTTCATCAGGCTGGGGACGTTACCGTGATAGCCAAATGAAGCCAGGCAGAACGGCAGCGTCATCAGCACGTAGGGCAAATATGACGCATTGGCTTCCGAGCGGTTAAACAGAATCGCGGGCTCGACGTGCCACATCAGCCCGCCGAAGGTCATAAAGAAGGTGAGGATTTTGGCGCCCAGCACGATAGTGGTCATCCGGCTTACCGCTTTGGTGCTCAGCCAGACAATAAAGGCGACCACCAGTGCGAACGCCAGGCCGCCTAAGCGCGCCGGTACCGCGAGATTCATTTGTGCAAAAGTATGCTGGATAACCGAACCGCTGGCGGATATATAGGCGTAGGTCAGAATATATAATACGAAGGCGACGGTGAGACCATTAATAATATTCCAGCCGTTACCCAGTAAATCTTTAGTGATAGTATCGAAGCTGGCGCCAATATGATAATTCAGGTTTGCTTCCAGAATCATTAATCCGGAGTGCAGCATACAAAACCAGGTAAATATAAGCGCCAGCAGCGACCAGAAAAACCAGGAGCCAGACATGACGACCGGTAAAGAGAACATACCTGCGCCAATAATGGTACCACCGATAATCATCGCCCCGCCAATCAGCGATGGTGTATTTTTTGAGACCGCTTTTGAGACCGATAATGTAGCCATAAGGTTATTCCTCACGTGGCTATCTATTAAGAGCCTATCCCATTAGGGCTATTTTGCTTGCCATTTTGAACCTGGGCAGTGCTCAGAATCCTCACGTACTACGTGTACGCTCCGGTTCTTGCGCGCTGGCCGTGTTCAAACTGTCGGCGCCAATTACGCCTACTGGGATAGGCTCTAAGTAACGGGCTGCGGGCAAACGGCTACCCAAGCGCAACCCGAGTGATTGAGCTAATTAGTCGTTATTTGAAGTTTAAGGCGCTCCCGTTGCGAGAGCGCCGAGGGCTTGGGTTATTTCACCGGTTTCAGTCTGGCGACGAAGTGGCGCAGCACAGGCGGTTCATAGGTAAAGGTCAGACCCTTAATATTTGCGGCGCGGGACTTAACGGCAATCAGCGCATCAGCGATATAGTCCATATGATCGTTGGTATAAACGCGGCGCGGAATGGTCAGACGCAACAGCTCCATCGGCGACGCTTTCTGCTTACCGGTTTCCGGGTCGCGGCCCAGTAGCAGCGAGCCGATTTCCACGCTGCGAATACCCGCTTCCAGGTACAGCTCGTTATTCAACGCGTGGGCCGGGAACTGCTCTGCCGGGATATGCGGCAGCAGCAGTTTGGCATCGACGAATACCGCATGGCCGCCGGTCGGATACTGAATCGGAATGCCGCCTTCGCGCAGGCGTTCGCCGAGGTACTCCACCTGATTGATGCGATAAGCAAGGTAATCCTCATTGGTCCCTTCTTCCAGACCGATAGCCAGTGCTTCCATATCGCGTCCCGCCAGACCGCCGTAGGTGACGAAGCCTTCCATCGGCACGCAGCGGATGCGCACTTCGTTAAATAAGTCTTCATCATCGCGGAAGCAGCACAGCCCGCCAATATTGACCATCGGGTCTTTCTTAGCGGACATCGTCAGCATATCGCCGTATTCGTACATCTCGAGAATAATCTCTTTCACCGATTTATCCGCGTAGCCCTCTTCGCGCTGTTTAATAAACCAGGCGTTTTCGCAGAAGCGGGCGGAGTCGATCACCACTGGAATATTATTTTGGCGGGCAATTTGATACACCTCGCGCATATTGGCCAGCGATACCGGCTGTCCGCCGGAGCTATTACAGGTAACAGTAGTAATAATCGCCGCGACGTTTTCCGCGCCGTGTTCGGCAATGGTCGCCTTCAGCAAATCAATATCGAAATTACCTTTCCAGTCGTACCACGAGGTGGTATCGAAGGCTTTTGGCGTCACTACGTTAATCGCTTTCGCGCCGTTAAGCTCGACGTGGGCGGCGGTGGTGTCGAAGTGGAAGTTGGAAATAAATACCGGATGCGCCGACTTGCGGCGGGCAATCAAGCTCGGAAACAGGATCTGCTCCGCGCCGCGCCCCTGGTGGGTCGGAATGGTATACGGATAGCCAATGATCTCTTTGACTTTTTCGCACAGGTGCTGATAGTTGCGCGACCCGGCATAAGCCTCGTCGCCCATCATCAGGCCAGCCCACTGATGGTCGCTCATTGCTCCGGTACCGGAGTCGGTCAGCAGGTCGATATAAACATCCTGGCTATTGAGTAAAAACGGGTTATATCCCGCTTCTTCCAGGGCTTTGACGCGATCGTCAAAGGTGGTCATGCGAATGTTTTCGACCATTTTAATACGGAACGGTTCAGGAATACGTTTCATTTATTTTCTCCATGGGGATGCTGTGCCGCGTTTGGCTATTCGGCGACAAATGACAGGCGCAACAAATAGCGAATAAACGCAGTGTTGATATAAATTTTTTAGGGAGCAGGCAGCAGCGGAGAATTAACGAGGGAAGTCGTTGGAGATACGATGATCCAAATTATACCAGTCGTCCAGGCCACCCTGGGCAATGAGGCGATAAATCGATTTTTGCGTCATTACATCGTCCTCTGTGTGTGATGGGGTGTGATAAAAATAAAGAAAAATGAGAAAATAACCACGATTAAAATCACAAAATATTATTTATGGATAAGCGTATTCTTAAACTTTGACGCTGGTCTTGTTTTTTTAAATAGCAGGCTTTGTTATAACATTTTGTGTTTTTAAATCCATCGTGGTTATTGAGGATCAATTCCCATTGAGTTTTTAATGATTTACGGTACGGCTAATAATCTCATCCTGAACGTCTTTGCAAAGCTCAACAAAAAACGCGCTATAGCCCGCGACGCGAACGATAAGGTCACGATATTGTTCCGGACATTTCTGTGCTTTAACCAGAGTTGCGTTATCAATACAGTTAAACTGCATCTGCCCATTTCCCATCACCGAGGCCGTCCGCAGCAGAGTAATAATGCCATTGCGACTTTCCGGAGTATCCAGCGCGCTTTGGCTGAGCTTAAAGTTATGCGCCATCCCCAGGCTCATGGATTCGACGTTGATTCTGGAGACGGATTTGATGACCGCCGTAGGGCCTTGGGTATCGGCTCCCTGGGTTGGGCTCATGGCATCAGAGAGCGGCGCAAAAGCCTCTCGACCATCCGGCGTTGCGCCGATCATGCCACCCAGCGGCGTATTAAACGATTGTGACAGCGTTCCGTGGATATGTCTGGCATAAAGGGAGCGATGCTGATTCATTCTCTTTTCAGTGTAATCAACAATATCTACGGCAATATCATCGGCATAGCTATCATCATTGCCATATTTAGGCGCATGTTTACAATCGCGTCGGATATGTTCATATCCTTCCCAATTTGCATCGAGCGCTTTCCTGAGTTCGGTCAGGGTATATTTTTTGTCGTCATACACCAGTTTCTTAATGGCCGCCATGCTGTCCACAAAAGTGCCCAGACCAGCGAAAATCGTTCCTGGCCCGTCATACAACACTGCGCCTCCGGCGGTGACATCCTGCCCATTTTGCATACAGCCATCAACGAAGAGAGACATATACGGCGTAGGGGTGATATCGCGGAAGACGCGCTGAATAATATTGGTGCCTTTTGCATTCATCTCGATCAGGTAATCAAGCTGGCGCTTGACCACGGCTGCAAATTCGTCCCAGGTCGCCAGGGCATCGACATCACCGGTATCCAGCCAGCGCTTGTCACTATAAGATTTGAGTACGCCGCGGTTGAGCGCCATTTCAAGGGTAATAGGCCACTGGGTAAAACCGCCAGCAGTCCATTGGTGGATGCGCCCCGATCTTTGCGGTTCCACGCAGCCCATCAGGCAGTAGTCGCGGGCATCTTCAAAATCGAAGCCTTTTCTGAGCATGATTTTTATATGCGCATCGTCAAAATGACACGCGGGCATGCCGATGCCGGTTTTAATAATATCGACAATCTTATCTAAATAACGTTGCGGAGATTGATTATGGATCCGACAGGCGAGGGATGGCTGATAAACCTTCACTTTTTCAACCGCTTCCATAATAAGATATGTCAGGTCGTTAGTGCCGTCACCGCCTTCTCTTTTCAGACCGCCAACGGTCATATTAATGAATGGCATATAACCCGCGAAATACTTGGCTGTCGCACCTGGAGTATACCAAATCATTTCGGAGCACTTGATAATGAAACAGCCCATTAATTCCAGCGCCTGCTGGTTATCCATTTTGCCTGAGGCTATTCCTGCGGCAAAGTACGGATAAACATACTGGTCAATGCGTCCGAGTGAGGTGCTGCACTGGTTCTCTTCCAGTAAAAAGAGCGATTGAATCGTCCATATTGCCTGCAATGCCTCATGGAATGTTTCAGGAGGATGCGCGGGCACGCGGGCATTCACCGCCGCAATCGATTTTAATTCGTCTTTTCTCTTTGGGTCGGTTTCTTTTGCTGCGAGTTCAAGGGCATGGGCTGAGAGCCTGGCAGCATAGGTTAAAATGCCTTCGCAGCACTCTATCGCCGCCTGGTAGAAAGCGATTTTATCCTGGTGTTGTTTATTCTCTGGGGATAATTCAGCGAGAGAGAGCTCCGCTTCTCTTTTTAAGCCGTAAATCCCTTTTGGGAATAAGATATTGTCATAACCTGGGCTGGTGTCGCCGCCGCCGCTGGTAATATGGTAAGTCAGGTCGCTAATGGTTGCCTGTGCGCCAAATTCCCATAACTCTTCATTCTCTTTGCGTATTATTTTTTCGCACTCTTCGGCCAGAGATTTACCCTGCCAGAAAGGGAATAGCTCCTCCCGCATCATCCGTTTATCTTCTTCACTGATAAAATAAGGATCCTGCGGCCGGGTACCGATAGTTTCTAATTCATCCGCGACCCATTGCCACGCTGTATCCGGCGAAAAGGAGCCTGCGCGCGGTTTACCACAGGGGTGACCGACAATCAGCTCGCGATCCTGAATAAGCAGCGGTGCGGTTTCGCAGGCGCGGCGAAAACCTTTTGCCCGCAGTAAATTCCTCGGCAGTTCGGGATGGCTCTTGAATACTTCGGTATAGGCCAGCGCTCTGTTGATCGTAATGCTGGGTTTTGCCGACAGGTACGCATCCTTAAGGATTTGCAGCCGCTGTGGCAGGAGGGAGTTTGTACCAATCATAAGGAGAATTTCCGAAGCGTTAACGACTATTTGACGACGTTGCAGGCGTTTTCGGACTGCTTCTTTGCATGTTCGCTCAAAGCAGCCCGAATCTCGTTACATACTGGAGAAGACGTTCATAATGATGCCGCCGGAAATAATCAGCACCATGGCGAGGATTGCCGGGATATCCGGTTTTTGTTTATAGAGGATCATTGAGCAAATCGTGACGCCGACGATGCCAAAGCCGCACCACAGCGAGTAGGCGACGCCCACCGGAATGGTGCTCATCGCGCGGGTGAGGGCGAAATAGCATAGCCCATAGGCGCAAATCACCAGCACCGACGGGGCCAGCTTGCTAAAGCCATTGGTCTTTTTGATCATTGACGTACCGGTGATTTCGGAGCCGATAGACAGCGCCAGCCATAAAAATCCGAGATTAAACATATGCTTTTCCTTTCCTGTTAGTTGGCGACTTTTTTGTCCATAGATGAAGCGACCGGCTCAGCAGGCGCTTCCGCGCTCTCTTC
Source organism: Klebsiella sp. MISC125 (assembly GCF_051131775.1). Lineage (NCBI taxonomy): Bacteria > Pseudomonadati > Pseudomonadota > Gammaproteobacteria > Enterobacterales > Enterobacteriaceae > Klebsiella > Klebsiella sp. MISC125. The sequence continues at coordinate 5,424,178 of NZ_CP180448.1, read as the reverse complement.
GCTGCCCATTTTGGAAAACAGGTTCATGATCACGATGCCGCTGGCGATGATTGCCATGCCGATAATGGCGGCGGTGTCCGGATGCTGACCGTAGAAAGCCATACCCAGGGTGGAGACGACCAGAATGCCGGTGCCGGACCAGGTGGCGTAGGCCAGGCCAACAGGGATATCTTTGACCGCCCGTGATAGCGAGTAGTAGCAGGTGCAATAGAGAACAATCAGCAGCCCGAGCAACAGTATTTTGGTGGTACCTTCGCTGCTACCGAACATTTTGAGCGTGGATGTGGCTGAGGTTTCGGAAACAATAACCAACAGCATCCATAGCCAACACTTTGTTTTTGAAGACATAAGTTAAACTCCGGGTTTACTATTTAAGGTAAGGTTCTTTTTTTCTGTTTTTTAAAAAATCGATCGCGGCATCGGTCAGCTGAGCTTCGGGTGCGCAGGCCAGCGCCGGATTATTCACCACGTCTGTGACAGTGAGATAACGCCGCGTGGTACTCGTCAGTACCGGTGCTGCTTCGCTACCTGACGCCAGTCTTTCCAGCAGCTCATTCATGGTACACAGCGTGACGCCGCAGTCCGCCAGGCGGGCCAGCGTGGCCTGCATATGCCCGGCGTAAGCGGAGTTCGGCTGCGCGCCCAGAAGTTGGTTCAGTTCGCTGGCAGGGTCGCAATGGTAGCGCAGGGCCAGCACCGGCAGGCCGCTCAGCAGGGCGTCATGCACGCGCCGGGCAAGCGGGCTGCGCAGGGAGCCATTCACCAGATCTGCTGCCAGCGGATAATCGAGAAACGGCAGCAGCAGCGCTTTGTATGGGACCAAGGGTAGCGTATCTTGCCAGTCGGCCGCAGGCAGCGTTTTACCCAGAGCCTGCCACTGCTCACCGTCTTCAATTCCACTATCCAGCGCCAGATGCAGACTTTCGCCGCAGCTCGCCAGCCGCTGGCGAATGGCATGCCGATATCCCGTTGCGGCGGCCACCATTACCAGTACCGGCGGTTTCAGGCGCTGGAGTATGCGTTCAACCAGGCATTCAATCTGTTGGTCAGTCATGGCGGGCCTCCGTTAACCGATGAGCGTGACCTGCGCGCCGTTTTTCAATCCGGCGGCGTTGGCCTCTTCGGTATCAATATGAAACTCCAGCGCAAAGTCTTCGCGCACCCGCACCACCACTTCATCGAAAGTCAGCTGGCGCTCGCCGTCGCTGCGCACGCTGACCTTTTGACCGTTAGCAACGTTCAACTGGCGGGCGTCCTGCGGTGACATATGAATATGCCGCCAGGCGCAGATCACCTGAGAGCGCAGTTCGACGTGGCCAGCGGGGCCTATCAGCAATGCGCTACCCGCGTTCTCCAGTTGACCCGATTCGCGAACCGGCGCTTTGACGCCGAGGGTAAAGCAGTCTGCACGAGAGATTTCCAGCTGCGAAACCGGGCGCGTCGGGCCGAGGACGCGAACGTTAGTCAGCGAGCCTTTCGGACCAACCACAGTGACGCACTCCTGGGCGGCGAACTGCCCCGGTTGGCGCAGCGGCTTAAACGGCGTCAGGGCATAACCCTTACCGAACAGGGCTTCGACGTCCTGCTGCGCCAGATGCACGTGGCGATTAGAGATGCCGACCGGGATAGCCGGAGAAACATGGCTCAGGCGGGCGGCGATTTTTTCATGTAGCAGAGTATCGATCATGCCTTCTTCCCTTTCCTCATCGCCGGGTTTTTATCTTCCGACGGGACCGGTGCGGGCTGCGCTGTGGGCGGGGCGACGGGTTCTTCCGCATCCTTTTTTTCTGCCGGGAGCGGCTCAGCAGTTCCGACTTCATCTTTCATTTCAACCGGCGCGTCGACTTTGACCTCAGCGCGCGGCGGGTGGCCTTTTAAACTGCTCAGGGCTTCGACCACGCTGCGCTCAGGGCGGGCGATCACCAGCGAGCGGGCCTGCGGATCGATAGCGATAGAGACGGCCACGCCGCGCTCGATGGCGGTGTGAATCGCGCTGATTTCCCCTTCAAAGCAGACGCTCACCAGCCCTGAACCGACTTTACGGTAGCCGATGCAGGCCACGCCTGCGCTTTTACAGGCGGCGTCCACGGCCTGAACGGCGGCAACTAACCCTCGCGTTTCAATTACGCCTAAACTTTTCATTATCGGCTCCTTTAGTGACGAACTAAGCGAATATCAAAATCAAACTGCGTGAAGAACGTTTCCAGCCGGTTCAACTCATCGGCGGAATAAGTCGGGTCCTGGGTAATGGGATAGGGCATCTCCAGGCGCTCATATTTTTTGCGCCCGAGCTGGTGGTACGGCAGCATGTCGATGCGGCGGATATTGCCGCGCTTCGCCAGCTTCTGCACATAATCAATTGCTCCGGTAATGGCTTCCCATGAGTCGTTATAACCGCGCACCAGCGGCATCCGCACAATCACGTTAGCGCCCGAATCAACCAACCATTCCAGATTGCGGCGAATCCCTTCGTTGCCAATGCCAAATAAGGCTTTATGGTGCTCGCTGTTAATTTGCTTAATATCGAACAGGAAGGTATCGGTTACCGGCGCCAGCTTTTGATAATTAGCCAGTGGGGTTGTACCCTGGGTTTCAACAGCGGTATTGAGCATCATCTTTTTGCATTCGCTAAATAGCGCGACGGCAAAATCGGTTTGCAGGCTCATCTCGCCGCCGCCGATGGTGACGCCGCCGCCGGAAGCGATATAAAAATCATAATCCTGCATGATTATCTCCATCAGCTCGCTGACGGTGACATCTTTGCCCATAATATCCAGCGCGCTCTGGGTGCAAATTTCTTCGCACTTGCGACAGCCGATGCAATCTTTATTGCGGTTGACGAAGTGCTTCATTTCGCCATTATCTTCTGCCCGATAATGAATACCCGCCGGACAGACGTTGACGCAGTCGCCGCAGTTAATGCATTTATCCTGCGAAAACATCACCTGAAACTGGCTATTAAGCCCTTCCGGGTTGGCGCACCACGGGCAGCGTATATTGCAGCCTTTAAAAAAAACCAGCGTGCGAATTCCATCACCGTCATAAATCGAATATTTCTGAATATTGAAAATTCGCCCGGTTAATTCTTGTTTTGCGCTCACATTTACCTCCAGAAATACGATCGGGACATCCGTGTCCAAAAACGTCCGTGTTTTTTATCAGAACTTCTCAATTACCGTACGGCTGATAATCTCGTCCTGAACTTCTTTGCACAGTTCCACGAAGTAGGCGCTATAGCCCGCTACGCGGACGATCAGGTCACGGTATTTTTCCGGCTCCTGCTGCGCTTTTTTCAGCACTTCGTTGTCGACATAGCTGAACTGCATCTGGCCGTTGCCAAGAATCGACGCGGTGCGCAGCAGCGTAATCAAGCCATGGCGTCCTTCTGGAGTATCCAGCAGCCCTTTGAGGAACTTGAAGTTGTGCACCATGCCGATGTTCATGGTCTCCACGTTCATCTTGCTTACTGACTTAATGACCGCTGTCGGGCCTTGCTTATCCGCGCCCTGAGTCGGGCTGATACCATCGGAGAGCGGCATCCACGCCAGGCGGCCGTTCGGTGTGGCGTTGGTCAGCTCGCCAATTGGCGTATTGTTGGAGATAGACAACGTGCCGTGGCTCAGGGTCGAGTAGAGCATCTGGTACTTGCGGCACTCGCGCTCGGTCCACTCGGTGATGTCCAGCGCGTACTGGTCAACGTAGTTATCATCGTTGCCATATTTCGGCGCGTTCAGGCAGTCGCGGCGCAAGTCTTCATAGCCTTCAAAATTCGCCAGCATCGCGTCGCGCATCTGCTCAAGGGTGTATTTTTTATCTTCATACACCAGCTTGCGGATCGCGGCGAGGGAGTCGACGTAGGTCGCCAGACCGGAGAAGATCAGCCCCGGACCGTGGTTGACCATCGCGCCGCCGGCGGCGACGTCTTTACCTTGCTCCATGCAACCTTCCACCAGCAGCGACATCAGCGGCTTCGGTGCCACGTCGCGGTGTACACGTTGGCTGATAACCGTACCGATAGCCGACAGGCGCACGATGTGGGCAATCTGCTTTTTCACCGCTGCATCGAACTCTTCGAAGGTGTGCAGGTCGCGCAGATCGCCGGTATCCAGGCCCTGATAGCTATCAAACAACACCATGCGACCACGGTTTAAGACGAACTCGATGGCAATCGGCCACTGGGTATAACCGGTTGATGTCCACTGGTAGATGCGGCCGGATTTCTGCGGTTCCACGCAGCCCATCAGGCAGTAGTCGCGCGCGTCTTCGAAATCAAAGCCTTTGCGCAGCATCATCTTGATATGCGAGTCATCGAAGTGACAGGCCGGGAAGCCCATACCCGCTTTCACCACATCGACGATTTTTTCCATGTACTTCTGCGGCGACTGGTTGTGAATACGGCAGGCCAGCGACGGCTGGTAAACCTTCACAAAGCGCACGGCGTCCATAATCAGGTACGTCAGGTCGTTACAGGCATCGCCGCCGGAACGTTTTTGACCGCCGACGGTCAGGTTGATAAATGGCTGATAACCGGCGAAGTATTTCGCGCCCAGCTCGCTGGACATCCACATCAGCTCGGCGCACTTGATGATAAACGCCTGCATCATCTCCAGCGCGCTATCGTGAGTCAGGCGGCCTTCACGGATATCGGCTTCGAACATCGGATAGCAGTACTGGTCGACGCGACCCAGCGACAGGCCGGTCTGGTTCTCTTCGATTTCAAACAGTGATTCCACGGTCCAGATACTTTGCAGCGCTTCCTGCAAAGTTTTCGGCGGGTTAGCCGGAACGTTCTGGTTCACTTCGGCGATGGTCAGCAGTTCGGCGCGACGCTGGGCGTTCTGCTCGATAGCTGCCAGTTCACGGGCGCGCGCGGCGATGCGGTGAGAGTAGTTAATGACCCCCTCGCAGGTTTCAATCGCCGCCTTGTAGTAGTAAATGCGGTCGATATCTTCCGGGTTCTCCATGCTCAGGCTGGCGAGATGCGCCTCGGCATCGGCTTTAATGCCGTTCATCCCTTTGGTGAACAGCAGCACGTCGTAGCCTGGGCAGGTGTCGCCGCCGCCGTTGATCTGATGATAGGAGAGGTCGCTGACGAAGGTTTCGCCGCTGAACGCCCACACGCCCGCTTCACGGTACTGTGCTTCACAGATCTCATCCAGCGAGCGGCCTTCCCAGAACGGCACGATCTCTTCGCGGATGGTCTTTTTGTCTGCTTCACTGATCTCAAACGGATCCTGCGGACGGGTGCTCATGGTATCGAGCTCGTCGCGTACCCAGCGCCAGGCGATATCCGGCGAGAACGCGCCCGCACGCGGCTTGCCGCATGGATGGCCGACGATCAGTTCGTCGTCCTGAATCAGAATTGGCGCGGTTTCACAGGCGTGGCGGAAGGCTTTGGCGCGCAGCAGAATGGTTGGCATCCCTGGGTTGGCTTTCACCACTTCGGTAAAGGCCAGCGCGCGGTAGATGGAGACGCTTGGGCGCACGGTCAGGTAGTGGTTGCGCAGGCGCTGCATACGCGGGGTTAAACCTTCAGCCGTCGACGTTTCGCTACAGGCAGCGAACGGTGCGGCGGAAACTGGGTTCGCGCCGTTGAACAGACGTACCGGCAGATGCAGGGCGCTGAGATTTTGCTGGGCGCTCTGGAACATGTCAGAGAGTTCGTTGATGCGCGCATTCTCAAGGCTTGCGCCGTGCAGCATGGCATCGAACATCGGGTAGCCGTCGATAGCGCAGGCGGCGCGGACTTCACTCAGTTCAGCCAATTTGAACCACAAAGACTCGACGATTTCATACGCCTGCTGCTGAGACAGCGCACCGCTGTTGATATCGTGTTGGTAGTAAGGATGCAGGGCTTTATCGGCCCCTTCCGGGTTGACCGCGTAGCTGCCGTTGTCCAACTGGAGCGCCAGCTGGAACAGGTAGAATGCCTGGCAGGCTTCTTTGAAACTGCGCGCCGGGTGAGCCGGAACGTGGTGCAAAATGGCGGCGCTCTCTAATAACTCCGCCTTGCGGTAAGCGTTGGTTTCGCCAGCAGCGAGCGTTTCGGCACTGTTAGCCAGGTTTTGCGCCAGCGCCATCAGCGCGTCGCAGGCGTAAATCGCTGCACGACATCCGTTAACTTCGTCCATGCCGCTGCGGCTGACGGCGCTGCCCAGCGCGCGGGTTTTCTCTTCCAGTTGGTGTTTAATCGCCAGCACGCCTTTTTCGACCACCAGTTTGTAGTCCGGTGAATCCAGGTCGTTACTAAGATTAAGGAACTGGAATGCTGAAGGGCGCTGGGCGGCGCTTTCGTCGTGGAAAATCGCCCCGTGCGGCTTGCGGGTCTGGTTGCCGACGATCAGTTCGTCGGCGCTGATGCACAGTGGTAATTGGCGCATCAGCTCATAGAAACGGCGCGCCGGTTTGACGGCGGCGGGAATGCCCGCGATATCGCCATCAAGGGCGCTCAGCGTGGTGGCATGTTCGGTGCACAGGGTGCTTTTTTGTGAGAGTAAACGTTCTGCCAACACTTTGACGCGCGGCGTTAAGCTGTAGTGTGCCATGGGTAAGGTTCTCCAAATCTTGTTATCAGTGGCCCTGAACGGCGTTGCCGGTCCACGCCCGGCGATAGAGTTCGGTAAGTGCGTGAGCGTCCGGCGCGCGTGGGTTCGTCGGCGTACAGCTGTCGCGCAGTGCCTGGCCGACCATCTCTGCCAGACGACGGTCAAAATCAGCCGCATCAACACCGGTATCACCAATGCCGACCGGCATGGTCATTTCGTCTTTTAGCGCCTGAATGGCGACCAGCAGGCTGCCGACGCCCTGGCGGGTCGTGGCCGCAGGCAGGTCCAGCAGATGGGCTAGTCGGGCGTATTTGCGGGCGGCATCGGTATCGCACAGCCCGTGATAATCCGCATTCCAGGCCACCACTTCCGCCATCAGCAACGCGTTGGCACGGCCATGCGGTACGCGGAAAACACCGCCGAGCGCGTGGGCCAGGCTGTGGGTAATACCGAGTGATGCGTTGGTGAAGGCCATGCCCGCCATGCAGGAGGCGTTGTGCATTTTTTCTCGCGCCAGCAGATCGTGACCGTTACGCCAGCAGGTCGGCAGGTAGCGAAACACCTGCTGCACCACTTTCTCTGCCAGCGCATCGGAAAAGTCGCTGGCGGCGCGGGAGACATAGGCCTCCAGCGCATGGCACAGCACGTCCATTCCGGTATCGGCGGTGATTGCGGGCGGCACCGAGGCCACCAGCGCCGGGTCGAGAATAGCGATATCCGGCAGCAACGACGGGTCCACCAGCACCAGCTTCTCGGCGTGGGCCTTCACTACCGAAAAGGCGGTGACTTCCGAGCCAGTGCCGCTGGTGGTGGGGATCGCCACGAAGCAAGGCGGCTCGCGGTGAGCGTCCGGACGGGTTTGCGCCAGGGCGAAAATAACCGCTTTGGCTGCATCAATCACCGAACCGCCGCCCAGCGCGATAACCAGATCCGGATAGCTGTTATCCATCCGTTTCATCCCGCGCACCACGGTGGCGATATCCGGGTCGGCGACCACGTCGTCCCAGACCTGGAAGGCGATGCCGCGCGCATTGAGGATCTGCGTGACGTGATCGGCGAGGCCAAATTTGACCATCGCCTGGTCAGTGACCAGCAGCACGTTGCGGGCGGGCAGCTCGTTCAGGATGGAAAGCGCGTCCTGACCAAAGCGGATCCGGGGTTTCAGCAAAAATTCACTCATTGGGTTATTGACTCCTTAAGCGTCCCGAAACACGTTCTCGACAATGGCGACCACCGACATGGCCTTGTAGCGGTCTTTGTTGAGCGCCAGATACTCTTCCGCCAGCACGATGTCGTGCATACCGGCACCGACGCTATCAACGGCAACCCAGGTCTGGTCTTTCATCGGCTGCTGGTCATCATCTAATTTGCTGATCAGCAGCAGGTTGCTTCCGCGTAGCTCATCGCACTTCTGCGTGGCGACGACATGTCCAACTACCTTTGCGAGAATCATTGTTTTTATCGCCTTATATCAATGTGTTACTTACCGAGGCGCTCCAGCACCTGGCGAATGACTCGCTCCACGTTTTGCTCGTTGATCTCGCTTTCTGCGCCAGCGGTCGCTGCGGTAGCAAAACGGTCATCCGCGCTGCTGGCGGCGTGAGCCACTGGCGCTACAGCTGCCGGGGAGTTAAAGCGATCGTCGTCAAAGATGCTGCGGTTCGGGTTATCTGCCGGACTGACGATGGTGGGCTGCGGTTCCGGGCGGCTGCTCGGGGCGCGCAGTTCATCAATGGAGCGCACGCCGTAGCCCACTTTGCGAATATTGAGCAGATTCATCGGCCCGACGTTATCGGAGCTGGAACCGCCGCCTACCGCGCCGCAGCCCAGAGTCAGGGCCGGAGTAATATTGGTGGTCGCGCCGATACCGCCGAGGGCCGCCGGAGTGTTGATCAGGATGCGGTTAACCGGTTTTTCGAGGCAGAACTGGCGGATAACGTCCTGGTTGCGGGTGTGGATCACCAGCGTGTGGCCGAGGCCTTCGTTGGTCAGCAATTCCACCACGCGGTGACAGGCCGCTTTCCAGTCTTCTTCCACGTACAGGCCGAGGACCGGGCACAGTTTTTCGCGCGAATAGGGGTTGGAGTGCGATACCGTGGTCTGCTCGGCAATCAGCACGCGGGTGCTGGCCGGAACGCAGAATCCGGCCATCTGGCTCAGATACAGCGCGGTTTTACCGACTGTTTTCGGGTTGATCGCGCCGTTCGGACGCAGCAGCAGGGCCGCCATTTTTGCCGCTTCGCTTTCGTTCATAAAGTACGCGCCCTGGGCTTCCAGCTCGCGGTGAACGTCGTCGTAAATGCAGCGTTCGACGATGATTGACTGCTCGGAGGCGCAGATCACGCCGTTATCGAAGGTTTTGCTGGTGATGATATCTTTCACCGCATGGTGAATATCGGCGCTGCGCTCGATAAATGCAGGGCCGTTACCCGGACCGCCGCTGATGGTTGGGGTGCCGGAGGCGTAGGCTGCGCGCACCATGCCTTCACCGCCGGTGGCCAGAATTAGCGACACGTCTTTGCTGTGCATCAGTTCTGAAGTGGCTTCGAGGGTCAGCTGACTAATTGCGTCGACGCTGCCTGCCGGAGCGCCTGCCGCTTCGGCTGCGCGTTTGACGATTTCAATCGCTTTCCAGCTGCACTGACGTGCGCCCGGATGCGGGGAGAAGATAATCGCGTTACCAGCTTTCAGGGCGATCAGTGTTTTGTAGATAACAGTGGATGTCGGGTTGGTGGACGGCACCAGTGCACAAATCACCCCCAGCGGCACGCCCACGTCCATCACCTTTTGCACCTGATCGTCATGAATGATGCCGACGGTCTTCATATCTTTGATGGCGTCGTAAACGCGCAGCGAGGCGAAGCGGTTCTTCAGCACTTTGTCCTGCCAGTTGCCAAAACCGGTCTCTTCCGCGGCCATTTTCGCCAGCGCTTCGGCATGATGCGCCGCTTCCTGGGCCACGTTCTTCACGATGGCGTCGATTTGCTGCTGCGAAAAGGTGGCCAGAATCGCCTGCGCCTTTTTGGCATTGCGCACCAGCTCCCGGGCGTTTTGCCGGGACTGCAAATCGTTATCCAGTTCAATCATGAGTCTATCCTTCATCAGACTAAAAGAGTGGAGACGGGGCGCGCCCTGTCAGGTCATGCTTTGTGCTGCGACGCGATTTTTTCGATATCGTTATGCGGTCGCGCGATGACGCGAGAGGTGACGACTTCGCCAATGCGTTTTGCCGCTTCCACACCGGAATCCACGGCGGCATTCACCGCACCGACGTCGCCTTTCACCATCGCGGTGACGAGGCCTGAGCCGACGTTTTCATAGCCAATCAGCTCGACGTTGGCGGCTTTGCACATCGCATCTGCCGCTTCGATACAGGCCACCAGACCTTTGGTTTCGATAAGCCCTAGTGCTTCTTTCATCAGGTTTTCTCCGGTTATTCGGCCATTTTGTAATGCGAGACGATTTTGTTGATGTCGTTATGTGGGCGGGCGATAACCAGTGAGGTCACCACTTCGCCGATGCGCTGCGCAGATTCCACGCCGGAATCAACCGCCGCCTTCACCGCGCCGACGTCGCCTTTCACCATCGCGGTGACGAGGCCGGAGCCGACGTTTTCATAACCAATCAGCTCAACGTTGGCGGCTTTGCACATCGCATCTGCCGCTTCAATGCAGGCCACCAGACCTTTGGTTTCAATCAAACCTAATGCATCACCCATTTGCGTTCTCCTGGCCTTAAGCCCTGTGTTTAATGACAATTTTGTTGATGTCGTTATGTGGACGCGCAATCACCAGCGACGTCACCACTTCCCCTATGCGCTGCGCGGATTCCACACCGGAATCTATTGCTGCTTTCACCGCGCCGACGTCGCCCTTCACCATCACGGTGACCAGACCGGAGCCGATGTTTTCATAGCTAATCAGCTCGACGTTGGCGGATTTGCACATGGCATCCGCTGCGGCAATACAGGCCACCAGACCTTTGGTTTCGATAAGCCCTAATGCATCACCCATGTTTTCTCCTCCAGAACAGGTTTTGTGATTCGGGAAAACCGTCCGCGTAACGGCGTCAGGACGCGGAAGCGGTGTTCGGGGTTCACTATAGGGCGTGGGCGGTGAAGTGAAATTTAAATCCGTGAGGCGGGTATTTTTAGTTTTTTACTCTGTGATTTAGGTTGTATGAGGTTGGTATTTATCTGTTTGTGCTGCAGTTGAGGGGAAGATTTGGCGACGGTTATGGCGTTTTTTTCACCATTTAGTCGGAAGCCGATAGATGTTAACAGGTTGCTAATTTATTGCAGGAGAGGGGTAATTTAACCCTTCGTGAAGTGCGGGAAAGATCGTGTTTTGGCGGTGAGGCTAAATGCAAAAAGTGCGGTTTTAGTGGGAGAGGCGGAGCAGGAAAAAAGACACTGTGAGCTTAATCAAGTTTACTGCCGGACTTCAGCGTGCAGACGTAGAGCGGCGAGTTAATAGAACTGAGCAGAATCGCTTTCTCATTGAGCTTCTGGGCGTTGAGGAACAGACCATCGTGGCTGTCGGACATCTCACGCATAAAGTAGTCGAAGATAACGTCCGGTGACTCATCGATGGATGAGGCGCTGGATTCCCATTTGCTGATGCGGTAGTGGCGCTCGGTGGTGGAGATGCGCTTGCTGGTGTAGCTGAATTTGACGTAGCGTTGCAGATAAAGCCAACCGGCGGCGGAGTCGGTATAGCCTTCAACCACCATCGAGCCTTTACCGTTGGCGGCAAAATTGAAATGGATATTGCCGTTCACGTTCTCTTTTTCCATGTTTTCAAAGCGCATAATCGCCTTCGTGGAACAGCTCATGATCCCGCCATTGTCTACGGGCAGCAGCTTCCAGGCACAGAACCCAGTGGCGGCAATAAACACCAGGCTGGAAAGAGCGAAAAAAGGGCGAGGGGCGAGTCTCATTGCGGCTTCCATGAATAGTAAAAATAGTTATCGCAGTAGCTGAACGGGTTATCTTCGTGCATCGCGCAGTGGGCGAGGAATACGCGACCCAGGCCGTTGGTTTCCAGCCGGTCGCCATAGAAGAAGACGAAGCGTTCGCCGGGTTTGCACTCCAGCTTCAGGCGCTGGCGTACGGCATCAAAATTCTTGCCATAGGCGGTTCCGGCAACGGAGCGCAGCATCTCATCGCTGGCCAGCAGCTCGCACTGGCTGTGGCTCATTTGCGTTAGCATGATGGGGCGCGACTCGCTGGTGCCAAGAAAGCTACACACCACCAGCAGCAGGGCGATGGTCAGCAGGCAGCCTCCGGCGAGATACCAGCAGGTGCCGCGCGCGTGCCGCGTGGAAACAGGCTTTTGTTCTGGCGGCGCGGCGGTTTGGTCTGGCTCAGGATCGATAGCGGGCTGCGGCGGTGCTGGTTCAGGGATAGCGTCCAGCATCTCGATGGTGAGATCCGGATTGAGCTGCAGCAGGCCGCGCGACACGGTGACAATAATGTTATCGATATCGTAGTGGCGAAAGGTTTTGCGCAGCATGCTCAGATACTGATTGAGATTGCTGTTCGACGAAGTTAACCCGTTATCATCCCAGACCTTTTTAAGCACCTCATCACGGCTAACCACGGCGGTATGGCGCAGGAAAAACCACAGCAGCGCGTTGGCGGTAATTGACAGCTGGCTGTCCGCCTCATCGCTTCCCGGTAGAGTTAGTGTGCCGTCCGTTGCATCATAAATAAGACGGCCATGGATGTTATAACGCATCGCGGCCTCAATCTATCACGTCATACTTCACGTTGCAGGTGCGTTGGCTGCGCTCGCTCACCTTGGTCACATAGTTATCTATGCTCCCAGGGATTCGCTCCCTTGCCGCCTTCCTGCAACGCGAATTATTTAGTGTATATATGCTTCACGCAGGAAGCGTCATCTTCGTCAGATCGCTGACCAGCGACTGCCGGTGCCCGGCGCTCATCGTGCGCCCCTCAGTTAACTCCGATAGCCAGATGCCGTCCGCCGCATAGCGCACCAGAGTGCCGGTATGGCTATTGTCCAGCTCATCGCCCTTCGCCAGATGGTCAAGCATCCAGTCGCGCCAGCATTTTCGCAGTACCGGTTCATCCGGCATTGCCAGCGACAGCACCATTAACTGGCGGCTCTCCTGGGTGTCCGTCAGCTCAGGGGCCGACAGATAGCGCAGATACGCGCGGGTAAAGCGGCCATAAGAGATATTATCCGCAGCCATCAGCTCGGCGATCGCCTCTTCCATAATCGCCAGCAGACGAGCAAATAGGGCAAAAATCAGCGCCTGTTTGTTGGGAAAATGGTGCAGTAGACCGCCTTTACTCACTCCAGCCTCGCGCGCAACGGCGTTCAGCGAGAGAGCGGCGATGCCGTCACGACCGGCAATGGTGGCCGCTGATTCCAGCAACTGCTTGTATAAACGAACGGGGTCTTTCTTTCGATGTTGGGCTTCTGTATTCATGGCCCGAATCATACCGACCAGACGGTATGATTATTCTTGATCGCTATCAATATGCGAAGAGGCGCACCGGGACGGGATTCGGTTATTGCGTGGAGGCTCACAATTCACCTTATTAATTGTGGTGGTATTCTTCGCCGCCTGCTCTGCGCTAACCCATTTATTATTTACTGTTTTTTTAATTTCCCAGGTTATTATCACCTCTGCCAACGTTAGGTATGGGATGGATTATCCACCTCGTTGTGATGACACCACTCAAATAAAGAAAGGAATTCTCATGAGCGAACAAATTACCTTTGGTACCAGTGATTTTGCCAGTAATCCAGAGCCACGCTGCCCTTGCGTACTGCTGCTGGATGTCTCAGGGTCGATGATCGGCCGCCCTATCAATGAACTCAATGCCGGTCTGATGACCTTTCGCGATGAACTGCTTTCAGATGCGCTGGCGATGAAGCGTGTGGATTTAAGCATCGTGACGTTTGGCCCGGTAAAAGTGGAACAACCGTTCACTAGCGCGGAAAGCTTCTTCCCGCCAATTCTCTACGCGCAGGGAGATACGCCAATGGGGGCGGCTATCACTCAGGCGCTCAACATGGTTGAAGAGCGCAAGCGCGAATATCGTGCCAACGGTATTTCATATTATCGCCCGTGGGTCTTTCTGATCACCGACGGCGGGCCGACGGATAGCTGGCAGTCGGCGGCGGCCATGGTCAGCGAAGGCGAAGCCGCCAAAAAGTTCGCCTTTTTCTCCATTGGCGTACAAAGCGCGGATATGAACACGCTGGCGAAAATTAGCGTACGGCAGCCGCTATCGTTACAGGGACTGCAGTTCCGTGAACTGTTTAGCTGGCTTTCCAGCTCGCTGCGTTCCGTTTCCCGCTCCACGCCGGGAACCGAAGTCGCGCTTGAATCGCCAAAAGGTTGGGCGTCAGTGTGACCTGGTGTCTGGTTTATGGTTCCAACGTCGGTACGTCTCATCTCAGCACCCAAACCCCTTGCCAGGACCGCAGCCTGGCAAGGGTTGATATGCTCAACGATGGGCAGCCGCTGCTTTCAATGTTTGTCTCCGACGGCGCAGGCAGCGCGCAGCGGGGCGGTGAAGGGGCGGAACTGGCCGTTGAAGCTGCATCGGCCTGGCTGACTAACCGAGTACGTCAGGGCGCGTTTGAGCTTAATGAAGCGTTAGCAGTTGATATCGTACTGGTCATAAAGGAACGAATTCTGGCGGTGGCCGCCGCCCACTCACTGATAGCGCGCGATTATGCCTGCACTTTTTTAGGCGTACTTTCTATGGAAAACGCGACGCTTATCATGCAGATTGGCGACGGCGGCGTAGCCGTGGATTGCGGCGAAGGGCTGGAGGTTCCGCTGGTACCGATGACCGGCGAGTATGCCAATATGACCTGGTTTGTGACGGATGAAGACGCGGTGAACGTACTGGAGACGCATTTCATGCCAGCGCGGGCGCTGAAGGTCGCGGCGTTTACCGACGGTATCCAGCGGCTGGCGCTTAATCTTACGGACAATACTCCTCATGAGCCTTTTTTTACGCCATTTTTCAACGTGATGGCCAGCGTTTCACCGCAGCAAGCGGCAATGTTACCGGACCTGTTGGTCGAATTTTTGGGCAGCCCGTCGGTTAATGAACGCACGGATGATGATAAAACGCTGGCGCTGGCGTTGTGGGTGCCATGAAAGGACATTTATATACATCCACCGGCGATGCGGTGACGCTGGGGAGGAAGTTAGGCAAGGGTGGTGAAGGCTCGGTATTTGAGGTTAAGGATTTTCGCGACAGCGTTGCCAAGATTTATCACACGCCGCCGGATAACCTGAAGCAGGCTAAGCTGAGCTTTATGGCGGCAACAGCAGACGAGCAGCTATTTAGTTATATTGCCTGGCCGCAGACGACCTTGCACGCCGGGCACGGAGGTAAGGTGGTGGGCTTCCTGATGCCTAAAGTCACAGGAAAAGAGCCGATCCATATGGTCTATAGCCCCGCGCATCGGCGGCAGCATTACCCTGATTCAGCATGGGATTTTTTGCTGTATGTTGCTCGCAATATCGCCGCCTCTTTCGAAACTGTCCACGCTCACGGGCATATTGTCGGTGATGTGAATCAGAACAGCTTTATGGTGGGGAAAGACAGCAAAGTTGTTCTGATAGACAGTGATTCGTTCCAGATTAATGAACAGGGCACGCTGCACCTTTGCGAGGTCGGCGTGGCGCATTTTACTCCGCCGGAGCTGCAATCATTACCTTCCTTCTCCGGTTTTAGCCGTACGCCAAATCATGATAACTTCGGTCTCGCGCTGCTTATTTTTCATGTTTTGTTTGGCGGTCGGCACCCTTATTCCGGTATCCCGTTGTTAAAAAAGGCGGGTAATGCGCTGGAATCGGATATTGCGCATTTTCGTTACGCTTACGCCAGCGATAATCAGCAGCGCGGCTTTCGGCCGCCTCCGCGCTCTATTCCCATATCGATACTTCCCCATTCGCTGGCCTCTATGTTTCATCTGGCGTTCACCGAACAAGGGGTTGAAAAAGGGCGCCCGACGGCGCGGCAGTGGGTTAGCGCGCTGGATGAGCTGCGCCAGCAATTAAGAAAATGCGCCGCGTCCGCAATGCATGTTTTCCCCCGCCATTTAACCCACTGCCCCTGGTGCGAGCTTGAAGATCAGGGAATAAGCTATTTTATCGATTTGAATGTTACCGTTAGAACGTCAGCGGGTAATTTTGTTATGGCCAGGGTGATGGGCGCGATCGCGGCAACATCGCCGCCGCGGCCGTTGAATCTTCCCTCCGCTTTACATTATCAGGTCACGCCTCGCCCGTTACCGCAGAATATCCCAGGGAAAAAAGCGGTTACCGTCGCTCAATTCGTGGTGGCGTTTATTGCCATCGTGATAATGGTTGTGACGATGAAAGTTTTCTATATGTCGCAGGGATGGCTCTGGTCGCTGATTGGCGGCGCTCTGGCGGTCTGGGGGGTAAAAAATATCGGTGAGCTGATGCGCAAAGAGGAAGTACGGCAGCGCCGTACGGCGATGGATCTTGCTGAAAATGAGTATCGGCAGCTCGTCAATCAGGCGCAGCACTCTTGCGGGCCCGAAGGTTTTATGGCCAAACGCGCGGCGCTGATGCTGCGCAAAGAAGAACTTGATGGTCTGCCGGCAGCGGAAAAGGCAGAGCTCGACGATCTGCAAAAAACGGCGCGGGAACGCCAACGGAATAAATTTCTCGCAACATGCCTGATTGCCTCTGCGTCGATCCACGGCGTCGGCCCTACACGCAAGGCGGCGCTGCTTTCGTCCGGTATTAAAACTGCGGCAGATGTCAGCAAACGAAAGTTAATAACAGTTAAAGGTTTTGGAAATCATCTGGCCCAGGCGGTTCTGGAGTGGAAGGCCAGTTGCGAACGGCGCTTTTTCTTCAACGCGGCCGAAGCGGTACCGCTCAGCGACACCAACGCGGTGAAGGCGAAGTTCGCCGCACGGCGGGTGGCGCTGGAGGCTGTCTTAACTCAAGGTGCGTTAGAGCTGCAGCGTTTTAGCCTAGAGTCTGAGCGGCAGATGTCGATGCTGCGCGAGCCTTTGCAAGAGGCCGCGAAAAAGCTGGCGCAGGCGCAGGCCGATTTTAGCTTATGCTAACTTCCCACCTCGTGAGTTGGCCTGCGGGGGTTAGCGCAGGCCGAATTATTTCGCGTATAGATCAATTATGGTGTAGATGAACCCCTAAGCCGCTTTCACCCGGAGCTAGCTCCGGGCGCAGAGCCAAAGAGGGGATCAGATAGTCGCCGTGGTTTTGACGGCGAAAGGGAATTGGCGCGGTTTCGGTGAGTGTATCCAGCCGCTGAGCCAGTTCGTCGCGCAGCGTATTAAAGCGATGTTCATCGAGTTTGTCGGTACGGTAAAACACCAGCGGCGGCAGCACGTCAAAACCGGGGTAGAACAGCATCCCGTGCTGAATAGGGAACAGTATATCGTCGATAGGACCGTTAATCCCGCGCGGTGCGTAGTGTTCCGCCCATCCTCCGGCGGTGACGATCAGCATCGCCCGTTTGCCCGCGAACGTCCCTTCGCCGTAGCGATCGCCCCAGTGCGTTTCGCTATGTTCGCCGACGCCGTAGGCAAACCCATAAGCGTAAACCCGGTCAATCCAGCCTTTCATAATGGCGGGCATGGAAAACCACCACAGCGGGAACTGAAAAATCACCGTATCGGCCCACAGCAGCTTCTCCTGTTCGCCAGTGATATCCGCGCTTTGCGTGCCGTGGGCAAAGGCATATTGTGAATCCCGCGTTGCCCGCCAGGCATCTCCGACCGGCAAAGCGCTGCTGTCATCGGCATCAAATCCCGCCTTCCAGCGCATGGCGTAAAGATCGGAAACCTGTACTTCGTGACCGGCATTTTGCAGATGCTGGACGGCAAAATCTTTCAGCGCGCCGTTAAGCGAATGCGGTTCGGGATGGGCATAAATCAGTAACACTTTCATTGAGATCACCTCTGAGTCATGGAGAGCTGCAGAGTAGAGGGCACGGCGTTATAGTAGAAATGAATTACCTCAATGACAGGTATAGTGATGATTAATATTCAGCGTCTGGACCTCAATCTGCTGCGCACTCTCGACGTTCTGCTCAGCGAACATAACGTCACCCGAGCGGCGCAGCGTCTTAATTTGTCGCAGCCCTCGGTCAGCGTTCAGCTGGCGAGGTTGCGGGAGATTTTTGCCGATCCGCTGCTGCTGCCGGGGCCGCGTGGGATGCAGCCTACCGCCCGCGCTGATGAACTGCGCGGACCGCTGCGCGATGCGCTGCTGGCGCTGGAGCTGGCGGTCGCGCCAGTTCAGACTTTTGACCCGGCGACGGCGGCGCAGACCTGGCGGGTGGCGGCAACGGACTATATGGCCTCGGCGATCCTGCTGCCAGCGCTCAACGCGCTGCGTACTGCTTCTCCAGCCAGCCGCCTGGCGGTGTTTGAACTACAACCCTCGCGGTTGATTCAGCAGGCGGATCGCGATGAAGTAGATCTGTTTTTCCATACTCACGATGGTGCGCCGCCGGGGTTGCATCAGCGTCTGCTGTTCCGCGAACGCTACGTGCTGGCGGGCAGAGCGGGGCATCCGGCGTTGCAATCCGCGTTAAGCCTGGAGCAGTTCTGCCAGTTGGATCAGGTGATCGTCTCGCCGGACGGCGGGGGATTCAGCGCGGCAACCGATACCGCGCTGGCGAACCTCGGTCTGGCGCGGCGGGTTGTCCTTTCGGTGCCACATTTCCTGTTTATGCTGGAGACGCTGCGCAATAGCGAGCTGGTGGCGGTGCTGCCGGAGCGCCTGGTGCGTGGAGCAGGCGGCCTGACGGTGGTTGAACTGCCGCTGGCGGTGGCCGGGTTTGATATGCTGATGCTGTGGCACGAGCGCTGGCACCGCGACCCGGCGCATCGGTGGCTGCGTCAGCAAATCGTCATGTCATTAGAGGATAAGCCATGTTAAGCGGATTAAATCACCTGACCCTGGCGGTCAGCGAGCTGGCGCCGAGCGTGGCGTTTTATCAGCAGCTTTTGGGGATGACGCTGCACGCGCGTTGGGACACCGGCGCGTATCTCTCCTGCGGCGATCTGTGGCTGTGCCTGTCGCTGGACCCGCAGCGGCGCGTTATCCCGCCCGAGGAGAGCGATTACACCCATTACGCGTTTAGTATTGCGCAAGAAGACTTTGTGGCGTTTTCCGAGCGTTTGAATGCGGCTGGCGTCCCGGTATGGAAGGTGAATAAAAGCGAAGGCGCATCGCACTATTTCCTCGACCCGGACGGCCACAAGCTGGAGCTGCACGTCGGCAGCCTCGCCCAGCGCCTGACCGCCTGCCGGGAGAAACCCTATAAAGGCATGGTGTTTTTTGGCGAGGACTAACAGTAGCGCCTTCCTGAAGCTGCATTGCGCATTGTTTCCCCGGAGGCGGCGCTCAACGCGCCTGTCCGGGCTACCTGTCCGCAGACGGCTGGGAACCTATAGTCCGGCTAAGCGCAGTGCCACCGGGGAGAGAATCTTTACAAACTTGCCTCTGAATATGTGAAGTTTTTTCCAACGTTGAGAGTGTTATCTCCAGATAATTGTATGTACTTTTTTGTATATACAATCCGTTTTGAAAGTGGAACAGAGGTCGTTCGTATTATCAGTGCCCGGAAGGCGAGCAGCAAAGAGAGGAGTCGTTATGAACATGGTTAAACATAAACGCGATAACCCGGTTGCGCTTACAGCCGAGCGAGATGCTGAACTTAAAGCGCTGGCGAAGAAAACGGATGATGAAATTGATTACAGTGATATCCCGGCAACGGAGGATGAACAGTGGTCAGATGCGGTACGCGGCAAATTTTATCGACCGCTAAAAACGCAGACTTCCGTGCGCATTGATGCCGATGTCATGGAGTGGCTTAAACGCCCTGGGAAAGGCTACCAAACCCGCTTGAATACAATCTTAAGAGAAGCGATGATTCGCGATCTTAATAAGAAATAACCTGCCTTATGTTTCCCCGGAGGCGGCGCTTGACGCGCCTGTCCGGGCTACCGTTTTGCAGACGGCTGGGAACCCGTAGCCCGGTCAGCGCAGCGCCATCGGGAAGATAATCTGAAGCTGCATTGCGCGTTGTTTCCCCGGAGGCGGCGCTTGACGCGCCTGTCCGGGCTACCGGTCCGCAGACGGCTGGGAACCCGTAGCCCGGCTAAGCGCAGCGCGAGCCGGGGAGAGGCTACCCTTCCAGATTTAGTTCGATATTACGTTTGAGCACCAGGCGCATCATGACGTAATAGACGACGCCCACTGCCAGCCAGCTCAGCCCGAGCACCTTCGCCTGAGCGTCCATCTCATAGATAACAAAGCCGATGATACACAGACCCACCACCGGGAACAGCAGATGCATCACCAGATTGCGTGACTTATTGCGAATGATGTAATGGTTGATCACGGCGATATGCAGCACCAGGAAACCCATCAATGCGCCGAAGTTCACCAGGCGGCTAAGATTATCGATATCACCATAGAACCAAAGGCCGGAAACCAGGGAAATCAGCGCCACAAACAGGGTGCTGACGTAAGGCGTTTTCAGCCGCGGATGTACTTTCGCCAGCAGTTTCGGCAGCTGCTTATCACGCGCCATCGCAAACAGAATGCGCGACACGGCAGCCTGCGCCACCAGCGCGTTGGCAATCCCCCAGGAGATCACCGTTGACCACATAGTGACGTACTTCAGCCAGTTGCCTCCCGCCAGATTCGCGGTGTCGTAAAAAGCTGTATCGAGGCTGCTGAACGTCATCCCCTGCGCCAGATCGGCGGCAATCCAGGTTTGCAGGATAAACAGCGAACCCACCAGCATTAATGCGCCCAGCGAAGCCTTGCCCACGGTATCGACGCCGCCTTTCGTTTCTTCCGAAAGCGTGGAGATCCCGTCGAAACCCAGGAACGAGAGGACGGCGATAGAGACCGCGCCCATCACCAGCGGCAGGCTGAACTTATCGGCGTTATACAGCGGGTCGAGCGTCAAATGGCCTGCGCCCGCGCCGGAATAGAGCGCGATCAGCCCCAGCACGACGAACACCGACAGCACCACGATTTCGGCGATCAAAATCGTGTTATTGGCGCGCGCGGTAAAGGTAATGCCGCGCAGGTTAATCAGGCTGTTGATGGCGATAAAACCGACGATCCACAGCCAGCCCGGAACGCCAGGCAGCATGGGCGCAAGGGCGGCTGCGCTGACGATATAGAGCAGCGACGGCACCAGAATATAGTCTAGCAGGATCAGCCAACCGGCAAAAAAGCCGACAATGGGATGAATGCCGCGCTGGGCATACGCGTATACCGAACCGGAAACCGGGAAGGCGCGCGACATCGACCAGTAGCTCATGGCGGTAAAGAACATTGCCACCATGCCGATGAGGTAGGCCAGCGCCACCATTCCCTGCGCGCCGTCCCAGACGTAGCCAAAGACGCCAAACGGCGCGATGGGCACCATAAAAATCATGCCGTAGACCAGCAGGTCGCGGAACGTCAGCGCTCGGTGCAGCTCCTGCTTATAGCCAAACTGTTCGACGCTCATGCCTGCTCCCCTTCAATACGCAGGGAGAGCTGTTCAGCCACTGATTTCGGTAAGGCATAACGACAGGTTTTCAGCGGGTCGACCACCTGACAGATTTGCAGATCGCCTGCGATGCTCAGGATGCTGATGGCTTCCGCCAGCGTCAGGGATGTGTTATCCGCGATAAAGTGCGCCATATGGCGAGTCGCCATCGCGGCGGCCTCATCAAGCGTCAGGGCGGAGGCAAGGGTGAAAAGCGTCTCGCTGTTTTCGAGCATCGGCAGCGGCAGCTTGCGGTTTTTGACCACCGTCAGCTCCACCAGCACTTCACCGGGGATTTCCAGACCGCAGACCGAGACTTCGCCATCGCCCATGGCGGCGTGTAAATCTCCCAGTCCGAACAGCGCGCCGGGCACGTTGACCGGCAACCACAGCGTGCTGCCTGCGGTAATCATTTTGCAGTCCATATTGCCGCCGTGGCTATCCGGCGTGCCGCAGGAGAGGGCTTCACCAGCCGGGGCGACACCGATCACGCCAACCATCGGATTGAGCGGAACGCGCACGTTACCGGGCAGTACGGCATGGTCGTTTTCAATGGGGACGATAGTGACCTTCGGGGCATCGAGTTCGTCGCCAATCACGCCCAGCTGCGGCGCGGTGACCATCACCGCTTGCTGACCTGTCAGGGTAATACGCTTGATCGTAACCTTAAGCGCATCGCCCGGCTCGGCACCCTCAACGTACACCGGCCCGGTCGCCGGGTTAATACGCTGCCAGTCCAGCTCGTTGAATACGGCATCGGCAGAGGTGATTTGATCAGAGAAGCAGTCGCAGGTTTCGAACAGCACCTCACTACCGCTACTTACGGAGGCGACAGGGGCGTTATCCCGCGACATGGCGTAAACCACCTGGTCTTTGGTTATTTTCATGACATTCATCCCGATTATATTGTTGTGTTTTTATATTTAGAATTCCCTTGCAGGGAGAAGGTGAATGTATCGGGATTATGATGGGAAGGCAATTACGCAAGATTTTATAAACACAAATGATATGTATTTTATGATAAATCATATATTTAAGTATATTGGCGGTGGTGATGATTTATATGCTGATTATTTTAATTTTGGTTGTCATTTGTTAATTGTTTACTGCGATGAATTGATTATTCAGCATATTGCTCTGCTGACACACTGTAAGGATTTTTGTTCTCAGGGAAGGGAAAATCCCGGAGGCGGTGCTTGACGCACCTTTTCCGGGCTACCGGTCCGCAGATGGTTGGATACCTGTAGCCCGGTCAGCGCAGCGCCACCGGGAAGGAAACCTGAAGCTGCATTGTGCGTTGTTCCCTTGAGGTGGCGATTAACGTCCAGACCTGCAGACAGCTGAAATGCTCTGTGCCGGTTCACAATCCTGCCCTGTATTCAGTATTTACATTTAACTTATTAATGGGCGTGGTTATTATTGTTGTACTTAATGCTTCACGGAAGAGAATGCTAAAAATGAAAGCCACAGAAGCCCGATTACTTGATTTTCTCAAACGCTCACAGCAATTTGTTATCCCGATCTATCAACGCACCTATTCATGGTCTGAGCAGCAATGCCGCCAGCTTTGGGACGATATTCTTCGTGCCGGGCAGCGTGATGATATTTCGGCCCATTTTATTGGCTCCGTTGTTTATATTGAGCAGGGGCTGTATCAGGTTTCGGGGATTTCTCCGTTGCTGGTTATTGATGGTCAGCAGCGTCTGACCACCGCAATGCTGCTGCTCGAAGCGCTATCCCGCCACCTTGGTGATGAAGAGTTAATTGATGGCTTCTCCGCCATGAAATTACGTAATTACTATTTGCTCAACCCTTATGAATCCGGGGAGAGAGGCTATAAGCTGCTGCTGACGGAGACCGATAAAGACAGCCTGCTGGCGCTGATTAAGCAAAAACCGCTGCCTGAAAACGGTTCGCAGCGTATCGCGGCCAATTTTGAATTCTTCGATGAGCAAATCAGTAAATTAGGCGATGACCTGATTTCGCTGTGTCGCGGGTTATCAAAGCTATTGATTGTCGACGTGGCGCTCAATCGTGGGCAGGACAATCCGCAGCTGATCTTTGAAAGCATGAACTCCACAGGGAAAGCGCTCAGCCAGGCCGATTTAGTGCGTAACTTTATTCTGATGGGGCTGGAGCCGGAGCATCAGGCGCGGCTGTATGATGACCACTGGCGGCCGATGGAAATTGCCTTCGGGCAGAAAGGCTACAGTGAATATTTCGATAGCTTTATGCGCCATTATCTGACGGTCAAAACAGGGGATATTCCCCGTACTGATGAAGTTTATGACGCCTTTAAACTGCATGCGCGTAGCCAGGCTATCGCCGAAGCGGGTGTCGATGCGCTGGTGGCGGATATTCAACGCTATGCGGAATATTTTTGTGCGATGGCGCTGGGCAAAGAAAGCGATAAACTACTCGCGATTGCGTTTCAGGATTTGCGGGAATTAAAAGTGGATGTTGCCTATCCGTTCCTGCTGGTGCTGTATCACGATTACCGTGAGGATGATTTATCGCGCGATGATTTCCTGGATGCAATAAGACTGATTGAGTCGTATGTTTTCCGCCGCGCGGTGTGCGCCATTCCCACTAACTCGCTAAATAAAACCTTCGCCACGTTTTATCGGGTACTGGATAAAGAAAACTATCTGGAAAGTATTCAGGCGCATTTAATGGAACTGCCGAGCTACCGACGATTTCCGGATGATGATGAATTCAGTCTTAAATTAAAAGAGCGCGATCTGTATAACTTCCGCAGCCGCAGTTACTGGCTACGTCGCCTGGAAAATTATCAGCGTAAAGAGCGCGTAGCGGTGGATGAATATACGATTGAACACATTATGCCTCAGAATGAAAATCTGCCGGCAAAATGGCGTGAAGAATTGGGCAGCGACTGGCAGCGGATACATAAAGAACGGCTGCATACGCTGGGGAATCTGACGTTAACCGGCTATAACTCGCGTTACAGTGATAAAGCCTTTGTGGAAAAACGCGATATTGAGGGTGGCTTTAAACAAAGTCCGTTGCATTTAAACGCCGGATTGGGGCTGTGCGAGAAATGGGATGAAGCAGCGATGGATGCGCGGGCTGAGCGTCTGGCGAAGCGTGCCGTTCAGGTCTGGTGCGCGCCTGCGCTGAGTGAAGAGGTGCTGAGCCAGTATCGCCAGCAGCCAGAAAAAACCATGAACTACAGCCTGACGGACTTCCATCAACTGGAAGTAGGTTCGCACAGCCGGATGCTGTTTGACCAGCTGGCGCCGGAAATTTTAAAGCTGGATGCAAGCATCACCCAGGACGTGCTGAAGCTGTATATTGCTTTCAAGGCAGAGACCAATTTTGTCGACGTGGTACCGCAGAAAAGCCGACTGCGCCTGTCGCTGAATATGCCATTCCATGAGCTGGTTGACCCGAAAGGGATGGCAAAAGATGTAACGGATCTTGGTCGCTGGGGCAATGGTGATGTAGAGGTCGGTTTCAGCGATATTGCCCAGTTGCCGTATGTTATGGGGCTGATTCGCCAGGCGTTTGAAAAACAGATGGATAGCGCGGCGGCGTAGCCTCGAGCGTCAACCCGGCAGCGCGGAGGTTGCCGGATGGCTGATTTTATGGTTTCCGCTTGCAGGGCTTATCGGCAATGACGGCGATAAACTCCTGCACCTGACGCTGCTTACGCGCGGATAATTTAGACACCCGGCGCAGCGACTGTAGCAATGCGGGCTCTTCCGGCTCCGGCTGCTTTGCCGTCAGTACGATACAGCCGTCCATCACTTTGATATCAATTTTGGTGCCGGTGGCAAAACCGGCGGCTTCCAGCCACTGGCCTTTCATGATAATCGCCGGGATACGCTGATGATCTTCAAAGCGGCTCGCGTAACTGACGGTACCTTTACGGTTATTTTCCGGGGAGACTTCTGGATCGGTGAATTCTGCAATAGAATGCGGGGTAGTCATGGTCTCTATTCCTTTTCAATAGGGATTGTGATTAGCGAGGCGCTCGTGTTGCAGCACGGGCGTCTTGCGAAAAATACCTGTACATATCATCAGGGAATAGAAGGAAAGTCCAGCTGAAAATGAATGAAAATAAGGGCGTGGATGCGGGGATGGATTATTTCTGGTGATGGGAATAAAGCGGCTATTTAGCCGCTTTATTGGTTTCTGGGGGCGGGTTAATTTATGGCGGCGTCGGTGAGAGCGTCGGCCAGGTGGAGCTGGGTTTGTTGGGCAGATTGAATTTTTAATTTAAGTTTTTCACATAATTCATTAAAATCATTCAATTTGAGCATGATTTTATCTGCTTCACTACTTGGAGGGATCGCTACAGGGCAACCTCTTAACTGAGTCTTATTAATAGATGCTAAGTTGGTTGTTTGCTTGCTTGCACTAGCAAAATAATCTCTTGAATAAGGACTATTCATGTATGTCTCAAGCCAGTAAGGATCAATGTCTTGTCCTATAATTCTTCCTTTGAAAACATGGTTTTGATTTGCTATATACCAATCATGGCACCACACAGTTGTTCTACCAACAGTATCCCAGTCACCACCTTCTGTTATTAAAAGGTCTCCTTTAATAACATGATATTTATCCTTCTCTTCCTCAGGGATATCAATCTCTTTAACTTCTGAAAGGTCAAGATAACCACGCTGAACGTTAGCCACACGTAGATAAGGGATTGAAATCAGCTTTCGGTTGGCTAAATTTCTTCCTTTAGTTATACCACTTTGGATATCAACGACGTCTTCGAATAGGCACCATCCCCATCCATCTGGCAATTCAAATGGTTTTTCCTCATCACTAATCGGTGGCAACGGTTTTTGTTTTTTAATTTTCCCGTCTTTCACCAGTTGCGCTTTTTCCTGCGCAATACGTTTGAGCAGTTCAGAGACCGGTTCGTCGTTCGGATCCTGCGGCACCAGTTTGCCCATCACCGCCAGTTGCAGAATGGTCTGTTTTAAGGCGTCAATGCTGGCTTCGGTGGTAAACAGCGTGTCGAAATGCTCGCTGATACGCGCCCAGCTTTCGGCCAGTTCATCGGCGTTCTGGCTGTCGGTTAGTGTGGTTAGCAGGGTTTCAACCAGCTGTTGATGGGCGTCCAGGCTAGCTAGGGATGATTGCTCCAATTGATTGCAGAGGGAAATAAGTGATTTAACTCTGGCGGTTATTTTAATTTGTTCATTTGATGGGGGTATTGGAATAATAATACTATTTATTTGTGCTGTGCTAATATTTGGTATTGCACTGCCTAAAGAAATAGATAGATTCGCTTCAATTCTTGTAGATAAATAGTGATAAATGAACTCTTTATCAACTGAGTAAGGCGCAATTTTACCGACTCGTTGGTTTAGAAGGAACGTGTTTTTTGTTTTATTAAACCCTAGCTTCCCTGTTGTCGCTCCAGACATAGCAATAACCATATCGCCAGGATTAACCCTCATTTCTTCCGGTAATACATTTATATTTTTTTCACTAACATATGACATGCCTCCAGTAGAAATAAATCCTGAAATGTCAATATCACCTATTTTGACTATACCAACTCCAGAATCTTGAAACTCACTACTCTTAAATGCATATCCATTTGTAAATAAAGCAATATCATTGATTCTTGCCCAGTCCCACCCCTCCGGTAGCTCAAATGGTTTCTCCTCTTCGCTAATCTCCGGCAGCGGCTTCTGCTTCTTAATTTTCCCCTGCTTCACCAGCTCGGATTTTTCCTCCGCAATACGCTCCAGCAGCACCGACGCCGGTTCGTCGTTCGAGTCCTGCGGCACCAGTTTCCCGCGCACTGCCAGCTCCAGAATCAGCTCGCGCAGCTTCTTAATGCCGTACAGGTCGATCTTACCCGAGTTGCCGCGCCCCGCCGTGGAGCGGGTTTGCAGCGCCGTGGTCCAGGTGTCGATATGGTCGACAATCAGTTTTTCCACCGCCATCAGTTGGCCTCCTTACCGGAGAGCGCCGCGCCGAGGATATCGCGCAGCTGGTGGCGCAGGGTCTGGATTTCATCCTGCTGCTTGGCGTACTGCGCCAGTAGTTCGTCGGGATCGTGGCTGACAGTTTCCGCCTGGTGCGGGTTCTTGATATCGAGATTGAAGTTGCGGGCAATCACCTCGTCGATGCTGACCTTCCACGCCTGCTCGTTCTCGACGCGGCTGGCGAAGCCGTCAGCCTCGTTGCCCCACCAGTCGATCTCGGCCTGGAATTCTTCAAACTTCATCGGCTTGGTTTTGCTGTAGTTCTTCACCCCCGCCGGGTACGGGTGCTCGTAGAACCAGATCGCTTTGGTCGGCTGGCCTTTGGTAAAGAACAGCAGGTTGGTTTTGATCCCGGTGTACGGGTTAAACACGCCGTTCGGCAGACGCACGATGGTGTGCAGGTTGCACTCCTCGGTGAGCAGCTTTTTAATCTTGGTTTTCACGCCTTCGCCAAACAGCGTGCCGTCCGGCAGTACCACCGCCGCGCGGCCGTTTTTCGCCAGCACTTCAATAATCAGTTGCAGGAACAAGTCCGCCGTTTCGCGGGTCTGCATTTCTGCCGGGAAGTTCTTCTCGATGCCGTCTTCTTCGGTGCCGCCGAACGGCGGGTTGGTGACGATCACATCCAGCTGTTCATCCCACGACGACAGCGGCTTGTTGAGGGTGTTGTCGTGACGAATTTGCACCGGCACTTCGATGCCGTGCAGCAACATATTGGTGGTCGCCAGCAGGTGCGGAAGCTGTTTTTTCTCCACGCCGTGGATCTGCTGTTGCAGCGTCTGGTGATCGGCCACGCTCTGCACGTAGTTGTTTTTTACGTGATCGAACGCGCAGGCGAGGAAGCCGCCGGTGCCGCAGGCCGGGTCCATAATCGACTCGCCGAGCTTCGGATCGACACGATCGACCATAAAGCGGGTGACGGCGCGCGGGGTATAAAACTCACCGGCATTGCCCGCCGATTGCAGATCTTTGAGGATCTGTTCGTAAATGTCGCCGAACAGGTGGCGCTCGCTGGCGCTGGTGAAGTCGATTTCGTTGAGCTTGTTGATCACCTGACGCAGCAGGGTGCCGTTTTTCATGTAGTTATAGGCATCGCTGAACGCCTGTCTGACCACAAAGCCGCGCGGGTTTTTATCGATAGGCGCGGTGAGGTTTTTCAGCGCCGGGAACAGGTCGTCGTTGACGAATTCCAGCAGGGAATCGCCGGTAATGCCCTCGGCGTTTGCCGCCCAGGTGCGCCACAGGTAGCGCTGCGGGATCGGGTACTGATAGTTATCCTGCTCCAGTTCCAGCGCCTCTTCCTGGGCGTCAAAGATTTTCAGAAACAGCAGCCAGGAGAGCTGGCCGAGACGCTGCGCATCGCCGTCCACGCCAGCGTCTTTGCGCATAATGTCTTGTAAGGATTTGATAACCGAGCTGATTGACATGATGTGTTCCATGTTTCATTAACAATAAGGCCTTCTGCTACGCGGTGGCAGCAGAAGGCACAAAAGGGGAGTGGTTACGCGGAGCGGGGCGGTAAGTGGTAGATTTCGCTCTCCAGCTCGCTGATGGCCTGATTATACCCGTTACGGTCGCCGAATCCGCTTTTAATGATCTCCGGCAGCGTACCCATGCTGTCGAACGGCTTGAGCTTCAGCACCTGAATACTCTCTATTTCCTGCACGCCCGCGTCGGCGTATTTATCCAGCAGCGTATTCAGCACCGTCTGCGCGGCGTCGGAGTATTTGGTGAAGTAGTTGCGCTTACGCACGTTCTCCGCCCGCTCTTTGCGGGTTAACGGCGGCTGACCATACACCACGTGGCACAGCATGTCGAACGGGTCGAGCTCTTTACCGACCTCTTCCGCCAGCACTTCCCAGATGATCCCCTGCTGCTCCAGTTCCTTGATGATGGCCTCTTTGCGCTCGGCGTTCTGCCACTTGCGGGTGAAATCATCCAGCGAGGCGTACTCTTTGAGCAGCGTTTTGCGGGTGTAGTCTTTGAAGGATTCGGTGACCAGCTTGCCGTCGGCATCGTAATACTGCACGCGCTGGGCAATCACGCCGACGGCGACGCCGTTGACGTGAAACTTGCGCACTTTGTTCTCGTCATCTTCCGGCAGCGGGCCGACATCGTCTGAACCGGTGACGGTATACGGCGCGGGATCTTCATCGGCACCGGTGATGTCATCTTCAGTCTCTTCTTCGTGCTCGTCGAACTGCTCTTCAAAATCAGACTCCGGGTCGGCGATATCTTCCGGCGTGGTGT
Organism: Klebsiella sp. MISC125; assembly: GCF_051131775.1. Classification (NCBI taxonomy): domain Bacteria; kingdom Pseudomonadati; phylum Pseudomonadota; class Gammaproteobacteria; order Enterobacterales; family Enterobacteriaceae; genus Klebsiella; species Klebsiella sp. MISC125. Next base: position 5,394,851 of record NZ_CP180448.1, on the reverse strand, counting down.
CCATCACCTTTTCCGGGATACCGTCGAAGCGCTCATCGGCGAACAGTTCGGTAGCCTTTTTGAAGTCGAGGATGGTGAACCATAGCTTGCCGTAGCGTTCATCGATGCGGGTGCCGCGGCCGATGATCTGCTTGAACTTGGTCATCGACTGAATGTTTTGGTCCAGTACCACCAGTTTGCAGGTTTTGGCATCGACGCCGGTGGTCATCAGCTCGGAGGTGGTGGCGATAACCGGATAGGCCTTTTTGGGGTTAATAAAGTTATCCAGTTGGGCTTTGCCAATGTCGTCATCGCCGGTGATTTTCATCACGTACTTGTCGTTCTTCTTGACCTGTTCCGGGTTGAGATTGACCAGCGCGCGGCGCATCCGCTCCGCGTGATCGATGTCGTTACAGAAGATGATGGTTTTATCCATCGGGTTGGTGCGCTTGAGGTAATCGGTGATGGTTTTCGCCACCAGTTCGGTACGCTCATCAATCACCATCGTGCGATCAAAATCTTTCTGGTTGTAAATACGGTCGTCGATCAGCTCGCCGTTTTTATCCGTCTGGCCTTTGGTGGGACGCCAGCCCTGGAGGTCGACGTCGATATCGACGCGCACCACTTTATAAGGGGCAAGGAAGCCGTCTTCGATACCTTCTTTCAGCGAGTAGATATAGACCGGGTCGCCGAAGTAATCGGTGCTGGAGACTTCATGGGTCTCTTTCGGCGTGGCGGTTAAGCCAATCTGCGTGGCGGCGCTGAAATAGTCGAGGATTTCGCGCCACGCGCTGTCTTCCGAGGCACTGCCGCGATGGCATTCGTCGATCACAATCAGGTCGAAGAAATCCGGCGCAACTTGCTTAAAGGCTTTCTGCTCTTCTTCCGTGCCGGTAATGGCCTGATACAGCGCGAGATGGATTTCAAATGCCGGGTCGATGGTGCGCCCGGTGACCTTGGTCATCGCCGTGCCAAAGGGCAGGAAATCGTTGTTTTTGGTCTGATCGACCAGAATGTTGCGATCGGCGAGGAACAGGATCCGCTTCTTACTTTTCGCTTTCCATAAGCGCCAGATAATCTGGAAGGCGGTGTAGGTTTTCCCCGTTCCGGTCGCCATTACCAGCAGAACGCGGTTCTGCCCGGCGGAAACGGCTTCAATGGTTTTATTGATGGCCTGTAGCTGGTAATAACGCGGCGCTTTGCCGCTGCCGTCGTCGTAGTAGTCCTGAGTAATCACCGGGAGCTGGGCTTCGGTGTAGCCTTTCCAGACGCAGAGCTTGTGCCAAAGTTCGGCTGGGGATGGAAACTCATCCAGGGTAATGTGTTTTTCGAGCAGCTCGCCTTCAGTTGCCGTGGCATCACGGAAAATAAAACCGTCGCCGTTAGTGGCGAAGACGAAAGGAACGTCCAACAGGCGCGCGTACTCGATGCCTTGCTGCATCCCTTTGCCGATTTCGTGTTTGTTGGCTTTGGCTTCAATGACCGCCAGTGGAATCCCCGGCTTGTGATACAGCACGATATCGGCGGATTTCACCGTTCTACGCGCCGCGACTTTGCCGCGCACGATGACCTTACCGTCCCGGAGTTTGACCTCTTGTCTGATTTGCGTTGTGTCGTTCCAGCCAGCATCAAGGATGGCGGGCATAACGCGTTTGGTGATGATGTCTGCTTCCGTCAGGGTACTCAGGTTCAGGTCAGCCATTGGGTTGTCTCATCAAATAGCAATGGACAAATTCTACACAGAAAATTAGGAGAAATCATTACGGTCTGTGTGCATTATTGGTGTTAACTCACTGTTTTAGAAACATTCGTGAATGTTATGTTCAAATAAATGAGGTTTTAATATGGAAATTATTCAAGTATGGAGGATGTTTTTTCAGCATTTTAAACGGAAAAAATTGGATGCTGCGGTGGTTGTTTACGGCATGATCGCAATCTATTTAATTCCCTATAAGTTTCCTTTAAAAAGTTACCTGGTTGCATTTCTTTTTATATCTATTTTAATATTCTCTTGCACTCAAGAAATTCGAATCAGGGAATATATCAGTTTCTTTGTACGCACAGGCAATGACCATTTATTGACTCGGTTTGCTGGTATTCTATCGCTAACTGCATGGTCAATTTTTTTGCTTTTATTGTTGTCTGCTAATGTGTTTGTCAACACCATAACGTATTGGTTAGCAATTTTATTTTCAGTCTCTATCCTCATTAGCAGCATTTTGACGGTTTTAGATCTTGCTAGAAATAATACAGCAAAAACCCTTAAAATTATCGGCTTGGCAGTTACCGTGTTTTCAGGTGTTTTTACATTTACCAGTAGTTATTCAGCCAGTATTTTCTGGCAAATCAGCAATCTGGCGCTATCTTCCTCGCCATGGTTAGAATATTGCTGGAAAGCCACGGCGTTCCTTATGTTCTTCTTATGGCTATCACAACCAATTTGTTATGGATTATTTATCACTTACGGTGATAAAGCGAAAGGGTATCGAATATTTACATTAACGGGTGCCTTTATTATGTCAGTTTTTTTGTTTCTACTCGTTCCTAAGTTGATTGGTGATGTTGCTTACTATGTGTTAAACAGAACCATCAACTATGAATGGCATGATGAAGCAAAATGCGGTGATCTAAAAGTGAATAATAAAAATGAAAAATACTTTGGATTTAATTCTGATAAATATACCGTTTTTTATTCAGATAAAAATGATAAATGGGGTTTCTATGAGCTTACTTGCCAAAAAGGTAGCAACAGGAAAGATTCTTATGCAGTCGAATACTTACCTGAATATAATATTCCTGCGTGGTTAAAATAATAGAAACATCTTCCCCGGAGGCGGCGCTTGACGCGCCTTGTCCGGGCTACCGGCCCGCAGACGACGGGGAAGCTGTAGCCTCCGTCTGCGCAGTCTCACTCCGCTTCCCACTCCATCGCCACCTTCACCGCCATGCCCAGCTGCACCATCACCTCCCGGTGCTTCTCAATCGGCGGCAGGGCGCAGTTGATCCTTAAGCAGTTACGATACTTCCCCGATGCCGAAAATAGCGATCCCGGCGCGACCTGGATCTTCATGCGGCACAGCTGTTTGGCGACGCAGACCATATCCACCTGCTCGGGCAGTTCGACCCACAGCATAAAGCCGCCGGTTGGACGGGTGACGCAGATGCCGCAGGGAAAATATTCTCGCAGCCAGCAGGTGTAGATCTCCATATTGCGCTGGTAGATCTGCCGCATTCGCCGCACGTGGCGGTGATAGTGGCCTTCGCGAATAAAGATGGAGGCCGCCAACTGAGTCGAGGGAACGTTAGTGCCGCTGGCGGCGTATTTCATCTGTAAAAGCCGGTCATAGTAGCGGCCCGGGGCGACCCAGCCGATGCGCAGGCCGGGCGCGATGGTTTTGGTAAACGAGCTACAGAGTATGACCCTGCCGTCGATATCCCACGAGTGGATGGTGCGCGGGCGCGGGTAGTCGGTCGCCAGCTCGCCGTAAATATCATCCTCAAAAATCACGATATCGTGGCGCTGGGCGAGGCACAGCACGGCGCGTTTGCGGGCGTCCGGCATGATAAATCCCAGCGGGTTGTTGCAGTTCGGCACCAGAATGACCCCTTTGATCGGCCACTGCTCCAGCGCCAGCTCCAGGGCTTCGACGCTGATCCCGCTATTCGGATCGGTGGGGATCTCAATGGCTTTTAGCCCTAAGCCGCGCAGCATCTGCATGGTGCCGTAATAGCAAGGGGATTCGACGGCAACGATATCGCCGGGCTGGCACACCGCGAGCAGGGCTAGCGACAGCGCGCTGTGGCAGCCACTGGTGATCACCAGCTCGTCGGCGGTGACGACTGAACCGCCATCGAGCATCAGGCGGGCGATCTGCTCGCGCAGTTCGCGGCGTCCGGCCAGCTCATCGTAGCTCAGCACGTCGATAATATTATGCTGGATCACCCGGCTGAGCTCGCGCCATAGCGGTTTTAAACTTGGCTGAGATACGTCCGGGGAGCCGCCGCCGAACGGGATAATGGTTTTGTCATTGCGGGCGTCAAGCATGTTCAGCACCTGATCCCACTGGGTTATTTCCACCGGGCGTTGTACCGGGCGTGACATCGGCGGTACCGGCGGCTGGGCTTTTTGCGGGGCAACAAAATAGCCGGATCGCGGCTGCGGGGTGATGAGCTGGCGCTGCTCCAGCGTCTGATACGCCTGCTGGACGGTGCTGATGCTGACGCCGTGCTCCTGGCTCAGGCTGCGCACGGAGGGCAGCTTCTCGCCGTGGCGATACAGACCTTGTTCAATACGTTCAGCCAGCAAATTGGCCAGATGTTGGTAGCGAGTCATGCTGTATCCCTTTTTGTTGCCATACAGATGGATAAACCAGTACAGATAGGCGGTGAAAACCGCACGCAGATATCGTTTTAATCAATCTGTATGTTAAAGAAAAGTGTTTTGTGAATCTGTATTGTCTGGCCCCGGATCCGCGAAGATAAAGCCTCTGGCAAGGCGAGGAGGCAGAGGATGGAATTTCACGAGAACCGGGCAAAACAGCCGTTTATCGGCTTGGTATTTTTAGGGCGGGCGATCAGAAAATGGTGGCTTCGGATGCAAACGCGACGGATCTTGCGGCGAATGAGCGATGAACAGTTGAGAGACGTCGGATTGCGCCGGGATCAGATCAATTAAAACGTGCGGTTTTTCACCCAGCGCGCGTTCGTAGCCCCGGTAAGCGTCAGCGCGACCGGGGTTTTCCCGGAGGCGGCGCTTGACGCGCCTGTCCGGGTTACCAAACCGATACTCTATCGGGAATTTACATTCACATAATTTATCATTTCATGCTTCTCTATCCTTCGTTTCTTGATACTTACCATGATAAGTATTATTTTCCTTATCGTTAAATGAGGAAAAGAAGATGACCGAAGACGACCTGTTTGCCCGCCGCCCGATGGGGATGCGCATGGCGATGGTGGTGCGCCAGTGGCGCGCGATTATCGATTCTGCCATTACCGATACCGGCCTGACCCAGTCAAGCTGGACGGTGCTGATGCAGCTGCATCAGCTGGGGGATAACGTCTCGGTCAGCGAACTGGCGGAGGTGCAGGGCATTGAACTGCCGCCGCTGATGCGCACCCTCACGCAGCTGGAAAAGCAGGGCTATCTGCTGCGTTCTACATCGCCCTATGACAAACGCATACGCCTGCTGACGCTGACGGCGGAAGGCCGCTCGAGGCTGGACGAGCTGAACCGCGTGATTGAGACTTATCAAAATCGCGTCACCCGAACCATTCCCGAGGCGGAACTCGCCACCTTCAGCGCCACGTTAAATCACATCGCCTGCAATCTGCGGACTATCCGCGAAGAAGATAATAAGATCTAAAAAACTATGATGACCCCTGAACAGAAGTTTGCCCGTTGGGTAAGGGTGAGTATTGCCGCGTTCCTGGCGATATTCGCCTGGTTTATCGTTGCCGATATCTGGATCCCGCTCACCCCGGACTCCACCGTGATGCGCGTGGTCACGCCGGTATCATCGCGCGTCTCCGGCTATGTCTCCCATGTCTATGTCCATAACAACAGCCAGGTGAAGAAGGGCGATCTGCTCTATGAGCTGGACCCGACGCCGTTTATCAACAAAGTAGAGGCCGCGCAAATCGCTCTTGAGCAGGCGAAGCTGAGCAACCAGCAGCTGGACGCGCAGATCGCCTCTGCCCGCGCCAACCTGCGCACCGCCCAGTACACCGCCCGCAACGACAAGGTTACGCTTGACCGCTATCAGCGGCTGAGCACCATGCAGAACGTCTCCCAGTCGGACCTGGATAAGGTGCGCACCACCTGGCAGACCAGCGAACAGTCGGTCAGCGCGCTCAGCGCCAGCATCCAGAATCTGCTGATCCAGCGCGGCGAACGCGATGATGCGCGTAACGTGACGCTGCAAAAGTATCGCAACGCGCTGGAAGAGGCGCAGCTTAACCTCGGCTGGACGCAGGTTCGCGCTGAAACTGACGGCATGGTAAGCAACCTTCAGCTCAATCCCGGACTGTACGCCACTGCCGCCACCCCGCTGCTGGCGCTGGTGAGCAATCACACCGATATTGTTGCCGATTTCCGCGAGAAGAGCCTGCGCCACACCGGCGTGAATACCGATGCGGCGGTGGTATTTGATGCGCTGCCGGGTAAAGTCTTTAAAGCGCGCGTTACCAGCAGCGATGCCGGGATTCTGGCCGGGCAGGAAGAAGTCAACGGCCAGCTGTCGCAGCCTGAGCAGTCCACCCGTTGGGTGCGCGATGCCCAGCGCATGCGTATCCACGTGGCGCTGGAGGAGCCGCTGGACAAGCCGCTGCCCACCGGCGCGCGCGCCACGGTGCAGCTCTATAATAGCGATGGCCCGTTTGCCCGCACCTTTGCTGGGGCGCAGATCCATCTGGTGAGCCTGCTGCATTATGTCTATTAATACTCTGGCGCGGGTCTTTACCCCGCATGGCAATATCGTCTACACGGCGAATGATTTTCGCCAGACGCTGCGCATCGCCGTCGCCGGAACTATCGCGCTGAGCATTTCGACTTTCTACGACGTGCAGTACGGCGTCTTTTTCGTGGTTTACCCGCTGATGCTGCTGTCGCTGGTGCCGGTATTTAACCGTCATGTGGCGCGGCAGTTTGTATTTAGCGCAGCGGTGAACTGCGTCGAAATGGTGCTGATCGTCGGCTATCTTTCGCAGTGGCCAGTGATTATGACCCTGGTCGTGTTTGGCCTGTATGTGATGCGTTTTCGCTTTATGAGCCAGGGGCCGTTGTTTCTGCTGGGTTCGATGGGCGTGGTGTGTCAGAGCACGATGCTCAACTTTATGAGCTATCCCACCAGCAACTGGCACACGCTGATGTTCTCCAACATGGAGGCCTGCGTGATGGCGGTGGCCCTCAGCGCGCTGCTGAACTACTTTATCCCGGACGTGGAACCGCGCAAGCCACCGCCGCGCATTGAAAAAGATGCCGCGCGTATTCGCCATGAATCGCTGCTCTCCGGCACCGTGGCGACGATGATCTTTGTTATCTTCCAGGTCTGCGATTTGAGTGATTCCCTGTCGGCGCTGATGGCGGGGATTTTAATTCTCTTCCCGATGCACTATCGCGGCGCGGTGATCAGCTCGATCTGGCGCGTGGTGGGGGTGGTGCTCGCCTGTCTCTATATTCTGCTGGTGCAGTTGGTTATCTATGATTTCAGCAACCATATGGTGCTGATGATGCCGCTGATTGGCCTCGGCCTGGCCTTTAGCGCTCGCCTGCATGTGATGGAGAAAGTCGGCGCGGGAGTGGGCTTTGCCAGCATAACCACCATCGGCATTATGTTCGGCCAGAACCTGCATCCGGACCAGGATCTGATATTCAGCGATCTGTACCGCATCACCTCCGTAACCGTCGCGCTGGTGGCAACGCTGACGATGGTTTTTCTGGTGCATCGAATCCTGAACTGTTTTACGCCGACGCGGTTTGTGATGACGGAGTAATCCGTATTTTGGCTTAGGAATAATAATTTTGGTTTAACGTTTCGTTGAAAATGAAAGGGGGAGGTCTTTTTTATTCCCCCTAAAATAATATCGAATAAGAGCGAGCTTATTTTAAATAAATAAAAAGAATATTTGGTTGGTAAACAATCATAAATACGAATGCTTTTGGTTTTTGTTACATAAAATGAATTTAGTTCATACTTTTATCCGGGCATTTCATGTGTTTGTAATTTGTTGATTTTTAAATTACATTCTTCTGCAATGGTTTTTTATCCTGATTTTTTGCTAAATAAAGTTTTATGTTTTTAATATTTTGCATTATCTCATTGAGATTATTCTTTAAGTGTTTTGGTTTTTTACTTCACAATTCTGAATTTCATCAGTTTTTTACTCTTGATTTTTTGGTTTCAATAGTGTTTTACTCTAAAAGTAATGAATCTTGAGGTTTTTTTAATATTGGGATTATAATCATTTCAGGAAATAAGATTATTATTAGGCTGCGCCGGGAAAAAATTATATTCACTTGATATATAATTATGGATAATTATATGAGGATATGTGAATGTCATTCTCTGTTTTTGGTTTTCTGATTGATGATGCAATTTTCTGTTTCGATAGCCCACTTAAAATTGTTAGTGTTTCTAGTCAGTTGCATGGGGATAGTCCTATTGCTTTACGTAGTACTATGTCTAATCTTTTATTCTTTCTTCTAATGCAACATCAAAAGGAAGTTATTACCGATAATGAAATCATGCATCATGTCTGGGATAAAAATGGGTTGAGTTCGTCACATTCCAGATTAGTGCAGGTGATATCAGCCTTAAAGCAAAACCTGATGTTAGCTGGCGTTGACGAGAATATGATTGAGCGAATCCCTGGGAAAGGGTACAGAATTACCTCTGATAATATAAAAATACTCTACCAATCTTGATTGTTGGTTGTGCAGATATTTATTTTGTAAATATATAAACCAGGTGGCAACTTTATCAGTACTAATATTACTATATCAGTGCTAATAAATAATTGACTGCTATGGGACCGTGTATGTTGGCGTTTAAATTCCAACGGAAGTGTTTTTTATAAATGACATCCCCTTATCCAGGGACTTTTTTAACATGGAGTTAAATATGAAGCGTTTATTATTATCTACCGCTGTGGTTTCCTGCCTGGTTGCTGCGGGCGCTCAGGCCTCTGATGGGCAAATCAATTTCAAGGGTAGTTTAACTGATTCTACCTGCCAGATTGCTATTGATGGTTCAGCATCTCCGGCTACGGTCGTATTACCGACACTTTCAACCGCGTCTTTGGCGACTTCGGGCACCACTGGTGGTCGTACTCAATTTAATATCGAGCTTTCTGGTTGTACCGGCCTGGTAACCACGTCTACGGCGGCCGCTTACTTTGAAGGTGGCGCAACTGTAGACAGCGTTACCAATAACCTGGTGAATACCACTTCAACCGGTGCTGGCAACGTCCAACTGCAGTTGGTTGATGTTCAAAGCGATAGCGCTATTAAGGTGGGCCATAACTCGCAAAGTTCAACCAACACGCCGGTTGTTATTCCGAATACTGCCGGGGCGAGTACTGGTACCACCATTCTGCCTTATGCCGTTCAGTACTATGCGACCGGTGCAACGACTCCAGGTCTTGTAACCAGCAACGTCAGCTTCAGCATTAACTATCAGTAAATTCATCGTCATTGGATGACATGTGAAACACCGATGGAAGGAATTCCATCGGTTAACAGGAAGGATTCCGTAATGAAAAAAAGCATTCTTACTATGCTGTTTGCGATAACTGCGGTCTTTCCTGCCTGGGGCTCAGTGGTTATCTCCGGAACGCGTGTTATTTACCCGGCAACCGAGCGGGAAGTCACCGTGATGATGGAAAATAAAGGCAGTATGCCGGTACTTATCCAGTCCTGGGTGGATAATGGCGATCCAACTTCAACCCCGGATACGGCAACCGCGCCGTTTGTATTAACCCCGCCGATTAATCGCGTTAATGCCGGGAAAGGGCAAACGCTACGTATTCGCTATACAGGTGAAGTATTGCCGCAGGATAAAGAATCTATTTTTTATCTTAATGTTCTTGAAATTCCGCCAACGGTGAAAGGTGAGCTAGCAGAGAAAAATATGCTATCGATGGCCTTTCGCTCTCGGCTGAAACTCTTTTATCGCCCACAAAAATTAATTAAAAATGCGAGTGAAGCACCGGAAAAAGTTGTCTGGAAGCGCCAGGGAAATAAAGTTACCGCGCACAATGCTACGCCGTACCATGTGACGGTGGCCTACTTTTCGGAAGATGAAAAGGGGGAGAAAAGATTAGGGGCAGGCAGCATGTTAACACCAGGTGAAACTCATACCTGGACATTGGAGCGCGTGACCCCTAGCTGGTACCCCATGATTATCAATGACTACGGTGCATTGCGCCCGGTGAGTCCCGATACGAAATAAATTGCTGCGGTATTTATTGACGTCGCCGCCCTGTAAACAGTAATGGAATAGAACGGGGTTTTTGATGATTCGTTCCTGCTATTTTAAACCGACGCCGTTGGCCATGGCGATTACTCTGAGTTTTAGCCCTTTTGCCGTCGCGCAGGACGCAGATGAAGTGCAGTTTAATAGCACGTTTATGAGCCAGGGTAGCCAGAAAAAAATAAATCTGACCCATTACGAACGTAACAGGGCCGTACCCGGTAAATACCGCATAGAACTGCGAATTAATAATCAATATCAGGGTTTTCAGGATATTACGGTGAGCGAAAGTTCGCCGCCTGCTAATTCGGGCGCTATTTGCCTGACGACCGGGGCGTGGCGCACGCTACCGCTGAATGTTGAGAAGCTTAGTGATGACGCGCAGAGGCTTTTAGCCGATAGCGCTGATGACGATTGCCTATCGGTGACGGTGATGATTCCGCAGGTAAAGATGGAGTTTGATACCGGCAACCAGACGCTGGATTTAGAGATCCCGACGCTTTATCTGATGCGCAATCCACGCGGTTATGTCAGCCCGGCGTTATGGAACAACGGTGTAACCGCAGGGCTGCTAACTTACAACGCAAACTATTATCACCAGCAAAATCGGGGAACGGAAAACGACAGTGCCTATACGGGGATCACGACGGGTTTTAACCTGGGTAACTGGTATTTTCGTCACAATGGCAACTGGAGCTGGCAGGATGATGTGGGAAGTCACTACCAGGCGCTAAACACCTACGTTCAGCGCGATATTCCGGCGATAAAAGGACGCCTGTCGATAGGTGACCGCAATACCCGGGGTGAGCTGTTTGATACCCTTGCATTTCGCGGCATCCAACTGGCGAATGAGGAGCAGATGCTACCCGATTCCCAGCGTGGCTATGCGCCAGTTGTGCGTGGAACCGCTCGCACATCAGCGAAGGTGCAAATTTTTCAGCAGGGACGTTTGTTGTACGAAACGGCCGTTTCGCCCGGTCCGTTTGAAATTAACGACCTCTATCCTACGGGCTACGGCGGCGACCTGCAGCTGGTGATTAAGGAAGCGGATGGCTCCGAGCAGCAGCAGATAATCCCCTACGCGGCGACCAGTAATTTGCTGCGTTCTGGCACTAACCACTACAGCGCGACGATGGGCAAACTGCGCAAAGATCAGGTGGAAAGTGAGCCAGCTTTCGGTGAACTGACGTGGAGCCGCGGGCTGAACAATTTTTTTACCGGCTATGCGGGGCTTCAGGGGAATGAAGATTATCAGGCCGGTATCCTGGGTATGTCACTGGGTACGCCTGTGGGGACATTCTCTCTTGACGCCACTCAGGCGCAAACTCAGCTGGATAAGCCTTTGCTGGGCTATGGCAAACGCATGTCAGGGCAAAGTTATCAGTTGAAGTACAGCCAGTTTATTATGTCGACGGGCAGTAATTTTAACGTCGCGGCGTACCGTTATTCGACCGAAGAATACCTGGACTTTATGACGGCGATGCAGATCCGCGATGCGCAGAAATATGGCGAGAGTACGTGGGATATTCACCGTCCAAAAAGCCGCCTGAGCATCAGCGCCAGCCAGAACCTGCCTGAGGGATGGGGAAATTTTTATCTCAATGCCTGGCAGCAGGATTACTGGGACAACAATCAAGGCACCGATCGCCAGTACCAGTTTGGCTATAACAACAGCCTGGGACGGGTGAGTTACGGGCTAAGCGTCAGCCGTAACCGTAATGGCGATGGTGATTATGAAAACCACTATCAGCTGACGTTGAGCATCCCGCTCGGCAGTTCAACGCCGTTCAGCCAGATGTCGCTGAACCTGAATCACGATCCCGGCGGCGTAGTGCGCGAGCAGCTTGGGGTGAGCGGCACGGCGCTGGAAGATAATTCGCTGAGCTATGGCCTTTCAGCATCAAATACCAATAACGGTGGCTCAACGAGCGGTTCGCTGAATACCTCGTTACGCAGTTCGCTGGCGATGCTCCAGGCGCAGGCGGGAACAGGTAAACACTACAGCAACTACTCTTTTGGCATGAGCGGCGGTGCGGTTGTGCACAGCGGCGGCGTGACGTTGACCCCTTATACCGCTGACACCATGGCGCTGGTCGAGGCTAAAGGCGCTCAGGGGGCAAAAGTGAGTGGTTATCCTGGCGTCACGGTCGACCGCTTTGGCTACGCTATCGTTCCTTACCTGAATGCCTATCAAAACAATCTGATTGAGATTGATCCAAAAGGTATTTCGGAGAACGTTGAGCTGGAAAACACCAGTCAGAAAATCGCGCCTTATAGCGGGGCGGTGGTCAAGCTGCGTTTTGATACCGTACAAGGGCAGGCGGCGATGATTCGACTGACTAACGCTCAGGCAATTCCGTTTGGCGCCGATGTGCTGGATGCGGAGCAAAACGTGGTTGGCGTGGTCGGTCAGGGGCAACGTATTTTTGCCCGGCTTTCTCATGCTTCAGGCCAACTGCGCGTGCGCTGGGGAACGGAGAAAGAGGATTCCTGCGCCATCAACTACTCGCTTCCGGCATCGTCGTCGGAGATCGTAAACATTAATGCTGAATGCCGCTAATTTCCAGGGAGGACTAAGTATGCCAACTAAAAGCTGGCTACGATGGGGGCTGGCAGGGTTATTACTGCTGCCGTTTGTTTCATTCGCGTCCATTACCTGTACGAAAAACTATTCTGGTCGTACGTCTTACGTTGAGCAAAATGTCTCGGTTTTAGGCAAAGCCCTGATGGTTTCGGCATTACGTGATTTACCCGTGGGGTCTGTACTTTACAGACAGTATATTTTTGATGCCGATACGCAGGTCATCGGTGTTGATGACTGTATTTCGAACGTGGCCGGTGGGGAGTTAATTCAACTTGTCCATTCATTAAATATTGAGGGCGCACTGCCTGCTGTTGTCGGGCAGTACCAGGGGCTCAATGTTTACAGTTCAGGGGTTTCCGGGATTGGTGTGGTTGTCGCTGTTACCTACAATAATAATTCAACATCGTTATATGGGTTGCCGGATTCCTCTACCACTCGAACGAACATTCCTGACACCGAATCGAGGCGCTTTGGCACGGTTTTCTCCGATCAGGCTTTTGAACTTCTGCTGGTGAAAGTCGGGGATATATCTCCAGGCGTTTGGATGGTGGCATTTAACTACCCAGCGATTACTCGTTCTGCTCAGGCCACGAATGCCACCGGTGTGACCCAGGACTATGGCTACCGCTGGAACATCTCAGGTAGTGTGAATGTTGTTGCCGGTACCTGCCAGACGCCGGATGTGACGGTGCCAATGGGGGAACATTCGATTGCGCAATCAACGACCACCGAGTGGGTAGATTTCAACATTAACCTCCTGAACTGTCCGCCGATGTACGGGCGCTACAACCGCAACGCGTCCGACTCGTCGTCGACGGCGGTGATCCGCTGGCGAAGCGCCACTGACTACACGATTGCCGGGCCAGATATGGCCAATAGCATTGGTTTTTTGCTTAATCCGGTGAGTGGTTATCAAACGCTGGCTGCGGGCGGCGAGTGTGCAGCGTTGACTGATGATACTGATATGGCAAAAGGTATGTGTCTGGAGATCCAAAATCGCGATAACGTGAATGTGTTAACCAATTCTAAAGCCAATACGCTAACCGACTCTGGCCTGACGCTGCTGCAAACCACCGCCAGCTACGCGATACCGCTCAGAGCGCGCTATGCCCGCAACAATGAAAGTACGCTGCGGGCAGGTAAGGCTGATACGGCGGTAGAGTTCACCATCAACTATCAGTAATGTGCTGAGCAGGGAACGAGTGCAATGGTTGGAATTCCTGGTCCTCGACGCGAAATATTGCTTCCGTCTGGCCGGGAATAACCCACCGCTGCTCCTCTCCCTCTTCACAGCTCAGGTAAATGCACAGCCCGCAGCCGCCGCGCAGCTGGCGCGGAATGTCCTTCACCCGGAAGGTCATTCCCGCTGCCTGCAAGGCTTTGCGGGTGCGCACCACGCCCACCGTCGAGTGAAATAAAAACAGATATTCCGTCATCTGCGGCTCCTTTGACGTAAACCGATCAGCGCCGCGCCGATTGCCCCGGCAAACTGGGCGTCGGGATGGGTATGCACCGCCATGCCGACGTGGCCTTCCAGCATTCGCGCGAACGCTGCGCAGTGGCTGACGCCGCCGGTAAACAGCAGCGGGCCCTGTGCCGACAGGCGGCCAATAAAATTGGCGCTGCGCCGGGCCATGGCGTTGATCACCCCGGCGAGGATCGCTTCCGGCGGCACCCCGGCTGAACGCAGGCTGATCACCTCGGATTCGGCAAACACCGTGCACATGCTGGTGATCGCATGCGGCTCGACGCCTTCAGTGATGCTGTCGAGCTGTTCGACGCTAGCGCCAAGCGTGCGCGAGATAACCTCCAGAAAGCGTCCTGTGCCCGCCGCGCATTTGTCATTCATCAGAAAGTCGGTGAGATTGCCGTCGTCATCCAACTGGATAACCTTGCTGTCCTGGCCGCCGATGTCGATAACCGTGCGGGTCTCTGGAGCGAGCAAGCGCGCGCCGAGACCGTGGCAGGAGATCTCAGTCACCTGTTTATCGGCAAAATCCACCAGCTGGCGACCGTAGCCAGTTAAGGTTAAAAACGGGCGTTCATCCAGCCCGGCGCAGAGCGTTTCCCACGCTTCAACGATGGCATCGGCGGGGCGAAACGGCGTCGGGCAGAGAAAACGGCGTTGGATCGCGCCGTCCTGAAGCAGGATGCCTTTGGTGGCGGTAGAGCCGGAATCAATCCCTACGGTAAACGTCACTCATGCCCCCTACAGCATTTCAATAAAGGCCGCGACGCGGGTGCTGAGCTGACCGATATCCGCTGTTGAATAGTCGGTCTCAATGGCGATATAGGGAATGTTGTGCTGGTTACGCACGTGGCGTTTAATCGCCAGCGATTCCACTGCATAGGTGTGGCAGGCCTGCAAAATGACATCCACCACGCCGTCGGCCTGGTACTCTTCTACCATCTGGCTGAGCAGGGTTAAGCGCTGGTCGTTAGGTGAGATGCAGGAGCAGCCGATGGCGAGGTATTTGTCAGTCAGGGCATCGTAGACGTCGCCGGTTTCGTCGACGCAGTGCTCGGTGGCTTTGGCGCCGGTGCAGTTTTCAAAGCCGACGACCCAGCCGCCGTTGTCTTCAATCGCCTTCACCACTTTTTCCGCCGCGCCGCCAATCGGGCAGCCGGTGATGAGAATGCGCGGTCGCGCTTCCAGCCGTTTGCCCTCTTGCCATTCCTGGCGAACCCGCTCGGCCATGCTGTTGAGTTCGTTAATCAGAGCCTCTTTGTCGAAGCGGAAAGTCGCGCCGTAGACCACTTTTAAAATATCGCTGCCGCTGAGCGCAGGTGGGTTGAGCTGCCCGACGCGGTAGAAGTTCGCCAGCGCCCGGCGTTCGCGGTTCTTAAGGATAATGGCTTCGCGCAGCGCGGCTTCGGTAATCGGCGCGCCGAAGCGGTCTTCTACCGCCCGTTGCAGGCGCAGGATTTCTGCTTTCCACAGCGCGCGGGAGGCGTCGTCGTTGGCGCTATTCGGCAACTGCATGACGTGCACGGCTTTGAATTCGGCCATGTATTCATACATTTTCTTTTTGCCGTCGCAGGTGGTTTCACCGACGACGAGGTCGGCAAAGTAGAAGTAGGGGCATTTGTCGGTTTTGCCAAAGCCGTAGCTGCTTTTAATCAGCGGACAGAGGTTGCGCGGCAGGTCTTTCTCCGCCTCTTCAATCGTTTCGTCAGAGGTGGAGCACAGTGAAACCACCACTGCGCCCACGGCCATCGGGATCTCCTGCGGCATAAAGGTGCAGTAGGTGCCGACCAGAGGAATGTTCTGTTCTTTAAGATCCATGACCGTGAGAAAGCCCTTCTGGCGAGCTTCGGAGAATTGGTCAAAAATGGCGGGTAGATCGGTGATAAGCGACATGGTTTTCCTTCCCCGTACACGGGAGATGATGAAAGAACCCGCATTATAACCATATTAATAGTAAGTCTTTATTGATCTCCCACTCATGTCGAGCTATTGGACGGTTGGCGCTAATAGACTTTTTTCAGATCCATCTCTTCCTGAATTCGATCGCTCCAGGCGACGTGGGTGCTAATTGCCGTATCAATCCCGGCGTTAAAAAACATCGGCCCTAGCTCTTTGGCGATAAAATCGACGAAAAACTCGGCGTCAAACTGCTCCAGCTCTAGTTCAAAATTCTCTTCGCAGTATTTACATAGCTTCTCGCGCAGAAGATCGCGTTGTGCCGGGCTGAGATCGATATCGCTCATAGCATTCCTTTATAAATATCGCTAGCGTTAAACAGGGTCGGGATTATATCCGATATTGGCGATGCAGTTGCGCTAAGGTGTGATGTTTTTCTCCCTGCAAGGGATGATATCGATACAATATCCCAAGGGGTAAATGTGATAGAGATCACATCTTTGCGGGTTAAATGAAGATAATAAGGGGTGTTATCGTAACTTTATGAATTTAAATGGGATAATATCTTTTTTCGATGTGAATAACATTTAGTTGCGCTCGCTTTTTTTCAGCATGTGGATATCTATTTGAATAATCTATGGACCTGATTTAAGGTCATCTGGCTTACGGAATTTATCTATAAGTATATTCTGACAGCGATTCATTTATCAGGGGCGAAGGATGAAACGCGTAAAACTGAATATGAATGTTTTTGACGCTGCTCTGATGCGCCTGGATTGGGTATTTGATACTTTCGAGCAGGTTTGTTTATCTTTTTCCGGCGGTAAAGACTCAACGGTATTATTTCATCTGGCGGCGGTCGTCGCGCGTCAAAAAGGGAAAAAGTTTGCGGTATTGTTCGTGGATTGGGAAGCGCAGTATTTATTAACTATCCAGCACGTGCAAAATATGAAAGATCGCTATCAGGACGTGGTGAGCCAGTTCTACTGGGTGGCGCTGCCCATGACGACGGTGAGCGGCGTATCGCAGCATGAGCCGGAATGGGTTGCCTGGCGGGCCGGCGTTGAATGGGTGAGGCAACCGCCCGATGACGCGATCACCGATGCCGGTTTTTTCCCTTTTTATCAGCCCGAAATGACCTTTGAAGCTTTTGTTCCAGCGTTCTCGCACTGGCTGGCAGCGGGCCGGAGCCTCGCTTCGCTAATCGGCATTCGTACCGATGAGTCGCTGCATCGCTATATGGCGCTGACCTCGCCAACTAAACTGCGTTTTGAGGACGATAAGCCCTGGACGACCGCCTCGCCTGAGGGGTTCAGCTATACCTGCTATCCGCTCTATGACTGGCGTACTCGCGATATCTGGATTTTTAACCACAAGTCGAGGCTGCCCTACAACCCGCTTTATGACCTGATGCATCGCGCCGGAGTACCGCTAAAGAATATGCGCGTCTGCGAGCCTTTTGGCCCTGAGCAGCGGCGCGGTCTATGGCTGTATCACATTCTGGAGCCGGAGACGTGGGAGCGCATGTGCCGACGAGTATGCGGCGCGCATAGCGGCGCGATTTACGCCAACGCCAGCGGCGACTACTTTGCTCTGAAGACGAAAATCCGCAAGCCCGCGCACTTTAGCTGGCGCGAATATGCGCTCTTCCTGCTCGACAGCATGCCGGAAAAAACCGCTGAACATTACCGCAATAAAATCGCTATCTATCTGCACTGGTACCAGACCCGTGGTTTCCCCGACGATATCCCCGATGAGCAGGAAAAAGACCTCGGCTATCGCGATGTTCCCTCATGGCGGCGGATTTGCAAAACGTTACTGAAAAACGATTTCTGGTGCCGGATGCTGTCATTCAGCCCGACGCAGCCTAAGCACTATGAACGATACTGTCGGCTTATGAGCAATAAACGTAAAGAGTGGAGGACGCTCTGATGTCACCGGATGTGGCTAAAACAGTGATCGAATATCTCGAGTCGTTTGACGATCTTGACCTGAAAATCAAAGCGATTAATGAGCTGAAGAGCCTGATTCATCAGCACAGCCCGTTTTGCCGCGAACCGGTTGACTGCGTACTGTGGGTCGAGTCCAAAACGGTAGAGGCAAATGACTATAATCCTAACGTGATGGCGACGGTAGAAAAGAAACTTCTGGAGCGATCCATCGAACTGGATGGTTTCACCCAACCGGTGGTGGTGGCCCGCCAGCAGCGGCGGCATCTGGTCGTGGATGGTTTTCATCGCCACCTGATTGGTAAGACGCGTCCGGAGCTGAGTCGACGCCTGCATGGCTATCTTCCGGTGACCCTGATTAATGCTGAACGTGAGGGGCAGAAAGAGCGTATTGCCGCCACTATTCGTCATAATCGCGCCAGAGGAAAGCACCAGATCGCGGCGATGTCGGATATCGTCCGCGATTTGCACCGTCAGGGATGGGACGATCGGCGCATTGGCGAAGAGCTCGGTATGGATGCCGATGAGGTACTGCGCCTTAAACAGATCAGCGGCCTGACGGAGCTGTTCGCCGACGAGAGCTTTAGCGAAGCCTGGACCGTGGAGTAGCGCGCCTCCAGGAGGTCGCGAGACGCTTTTCCTGTCCAAAGTGCACCGCCCCAACGCGATGGCCAACAGCAGTAGCTGGAGCGCCGGTAGTCCGGCGCGTTTGGTGTTTATCAGGTAAGGGTCGAAGACTGACGGGGAGCGCAAACGTTCATCCGGGGATCCAGTTATCCCATGTGGGCAGCGTTCCCAATTCCGCAACCAGAAAATCGATAAATGAACGCACCTTCGGATTACTGTATTTGCTGGGAAAATAGAGTGCATACAGGGCGTGCGTTTCACACGTAATCGTGCCATCAAGCAGCAGCGGCGTGATTTCCTCTTTTTGAATATGCCCGCCAATCAAATAAGTTGGCAGGTATGCGACGCCTTGATCCTCTAACACGGACTTCAACAGCACCAGGCTGCTGTTCGCTTGAATAGGCATATGAAGTTTCAATTGATGCATGCGATCCTGCTCGTCAGCTATTTTCAGCACTGGCGTGAGGCCGGGGTACACCAGGCAATCGTGGCCTGCCAAATCAATTCGGCGTTGGGGAATCCCTTTTTTAGCGAGATAACCCGGAGAAGCGCAGTATGCCCAGCGGATCGGTACCAGCTTGCGCATGGCGTAGTTTTGCGGCGGTGCGGTCGAGATACGCAGAGCGATATCGAAATCAGTTTCATTCAGATTGATAAAATTATCATTCAGGTCGATATAAAGATTCACATCCGGAAATTTCGTGCGGTATTTATCAACCAGGTTGACCAGGTGGGAATAACCAAATGCAATTGAACATGTGACACGTAATTCCCCTTGCGGATTTTGGTCATAGCTGGAAGTGGTATTGAGCGTTTCATCGAACTCCTGCAGTAATTTATTAGCGCGGTTAAACAAATATTGCCCTGCATCGGTCAGAGTAATACTGCGGGTCGTACGTTTAATTAAGGTGGTTCCTAGCGAGTTTTCCATTGCCGCCAGGCTTTTACTGACTGCCGAAGGCGACACGTTGAGCTGTGCCGCGGCCTCAGATAATCCTCCACAGTCTACGATTTTGATAAAAAATTCTAAATTTTTTAGGGATATTTGTGCGCTCATTTTTTCCTTTTATTCACAAGTGATTTGCAAAAACGGTACGAATAGGCGGTTACATTGGCAATTTAAACATGTAATTATTGATTAATAGGAAATAAAACGCGTTTAAAGTGAATAAATAACAACTTAAGTGAGTTGCATCACAAAATGAAGGGAGGAAAGACAAAAAATCATCAAATTGTGAATTTAATCTCATTTAATATAATTTAAATTAAAAGGTGCCGGTTATGTGGACACGACTCGAACCCTACAAATCTTCTATTATTCTTTTATCCGCTCTGGTTGCTGGTGGGCTGTTAGGTATTTACGCTCCAGCATTAGCAAGCAAATTGCAGCCAGTCGGTCAGATATTTCTAAACCTGTTATTTATGATTATCGTTCCGCTGGTCGGTATCAGCGTGATGTCCTCTATTGCCAGTATGACCGACCTGAAAAGGCTGGGGCGTATTATGGCAATTATCTTTATTGTTTCTATCGCGATGGCGTTTATTCCCGCTGCCGGGATTGTGGCGCTCGCGCTTTGGTATAACCCGGCGCAAGGCGTCACTATCGATCTCTCTCAGTCTGTACAGGCAGGGAGCGGAAAGATGGACTTTGTCAGCATGATCACCACTAGCGATTTTATCGGGCTGTTCTCTAAGTCCAATATTCTTGCGCTGATCGTGATGGCGATTATCGCCGGTATTGCCATTGGGCAATCGGAGCAGGCGGGTAAACGCATCGCGTCGCTGTTGGAAGATATCAACACCGTCATTATGAAGATTGTTTCCATCATCATGAAGGTCGCGCCAGTGGGTCTCGGCTGTTATTTCGCGGCGACCATGGCAAGTCAGGACTCCGCGCTGTTGTTGACCTTTGCCCGCGCTATCGGCCTGTTTATGGCAGCCACGCTGGTCTATTACATCTTTGGCTCGATTTTTTATTCGTACATTGGCGGCGGTATTCCAGCGGTGAAGGCTTTCTGGCGTAACGCTATCGAGCCATCGGTTACCGCACTGGGAACCTGTTCTTCATTAGGAACCTTACCCGTCACGCTACGTGCCGGTAAAGCGATGGGGATTAACCCGGAAATCGTCGACGTCTCAATTCCGCTGCTGGTCAACCTGAATAAAGGCGGCGTGGCGATGATTGCGGCGTTGAAAATTGTCTTTATTTACTCGGTGTTGGGAATGGAATTCACCGCTGAGACGTTCTTCCTGACGATGTTGATCGCCGTGCTTTCCGCCATCATCGTCGGCGGCGTACCGGGTGGCGCATTTCTTGGGGAAATCTTTATTGTCACTACGCTGGGGCTACCAATGGAAGCTATCCCAATGCTGGTGGTGCTGGGGGCGATAACGGACGCTCCGGCGACGCTTATCAACGTGATCCACGATTTAAACGCGGCGCAGATAGTGGAGAGGTTTGCCGGGAAAAAGCAGGTGATTGCTGAGGCGAACTCGCCGGTCGCGGCGGTGTAGGTTTTCCATACGGATTAAGCAGTTAACAGGAGATATTATGAACGATTCTATCAAGCTCGAAACGCAACTGATCGTCGCTGGACGTGACAAACGTTACACTCAGGGGGCGGTAAACCCGGTCATTCAGCGCGCCTCTTCGCTGGTATTTGATACCGTGAAGGACAAAAAATTTGCCACTGCGAATCGCGCTAATGGAGAACTGTTTTACGGTCGTCGTGGGACTTATACCCACTTTGCGTTTCAGAAAGCGATGAGTGATTTAGAAGGTGGTGTGGGCTGCGCGCTCTATCCTTGCGGCGCTGCGGCGGTGACTAACGCGATTCTGGCGTTCGTCGAGAGTGGCGACCATATCCTGATGACCGGGGCTGCCTATGAGCCGACCCAGGATTTCTGCAATAAGATTCTGAGCAAATTCAATGTTGAGACCACGTATTACGATCCGATGATTGGCGCGGGTATTGTGGACCTTCTGCGCCCTGAAACCCGGGTGGTTTTTCTTGAATCTCCCAGTTCCATCACCATGGAAGTGCAGGATGTGCCAGGCATGGTGAAAGCTATTCGCGCGGTTAACCCTGAAATTATCATCATGATCGACAATACCTGGGCGGCGGGCGTGCTGTTTAAAGCTCTGAATTATGGCGTCGATATTTCCATACAGGCTGGAACAAAGTACACCATTGGTCATTCCGATGGGATGCTGGGCACCGCGGTTTCCAACGCTCGCTGCTGGGATCGTCTGCGTGAGAATTCATATCTCATGGGGCAAACGCTGGATGCCGACACCGCTTACAACGGCAGCCGTGGGCTGCGTACGCTGGCCGTTCGCCTTAAGCAGCATCAGGAGAGCAGTATTCATATTGCTCGCTGGCTGTCGGCAAGGCCGGAAGTGGCGCGAGTCAACCATCCGGCGTTACCGGAATGCCCGGGCCATGAATATTTCCAGCGTGATTTTACCGGAAGCTCTGGTCTTTTTTCCTTTGTGCTGAAAAACAGACTGACCGACGAGCAGATGGCGAATTTCCTCGATAATTTCTCTCTGTTTCATATGGCCTATTCCTGGGGTGGGTTTGAGTCGTTAATTTTGGCAAACCAGCCGGAGGAACTGAACAGCATTCGCCCGGCGGGGGATGTCGACTTCAGCGGGACGCTGGTGAGGGTGCATATCGGGCTGGAGGATGTGGGGGATTTGATTGCCGATCTGGAAGCCGGATTTACCCGTATTGCTTGATAAATAACGCCCCACAGTATTTTGTAGGCCGGGTAAGGCGCTAGCCGCCACCCGGCAAAAATGCGAGCACCATAGCTAAAACAGGTTTATTTCTCTGTCGCCAGCGACGAAGGCTGATGCTGGCGAAGGCGATTTAATAATCCCGCCAGGCAGCAGGCGGCTGCGATCCCCGCCGCCACACCCAGCAGGTGAAAAGGCAGCTTGCCGCCGTTAAACCACAGCCAGCGCGCCGCTTCGATGGAGAGGGCGCTGACGCTGAGGATCACAATGTTTAGCGAGGCCGAGACGGTCCCTTTTGGCAAATCGTTGGAAAATAGCGTAAAGCGGAACAGCGTCGGGAAGATAAGCCCGATGCCGAAGGCGTATAAACTGGTCCCTATTACCGACCACAGCCAGACGTGCGGCCACAGCAGGTTACCGAGGATCAGCACGGCCAGCCCGGTCATCTGGATGGGCACCGCGCGCCAGATAAAGCGCGGGCGGGTCGGGTCTTTCACCCAGCGCGCCACCGACAAGTTAGCGACGATCACCGCGCTGAAGACCGGAACCTGGGTCCAGGCGAACTCTGAGGTGGTCAATCCGCCATCGTCAATCAGGATCACCGGCGAGACCGCAACCCAGCTCATCAGCGGGATGTAGTTTAGCGAGAGCGCGGCAGCGCCGAACAGAAAAATTCGGTTGCGAAAAACATCGCGGAAATCGCGGAGCACGCCGCTGGCGCTAAAGGGAAGGTCACCGCGCTGCACGGTTTCCGGCATATTCAGTAGTAGCCCCAGCCAGGCAATAAACCCCATTGCCGCGATAATACCGAACAGCACTTTCCAGTGAACGAAATGCATCAGCGCAGCACCTGAGAGCGGGCCGATAATCGGCGCAATCAGTACGATCGAAGTAATAATCGCCATCAGCTTAATGGCTTTGGTCTGACCGAATGCTTCCTGCACGGTGACGTAGCCAACCGTAGCGATAAAACAGATGCTGGTGCCCTGAATAAAGCGCGCGGCGAGGAACTGCTCCATCGAGGTGGTGAACATGGTCGCAAAGCAGGCAAGGGTAAAGATCAGCGCGCCGGTCAACAGCACCGGACGACGACCGATCCGATCCGAGAGCGGCCCGAGCAGCCACTGTAACGCCATGCCACCGGCCATATACAGGCTGATCGACGCGGGAGCCAGCGCCACATCTGCGTCGAAATCGCGCACCACGTGGATGATACCCGGCTGGATAAGATCGGTGGTCAGGTAAGCCGCGAAATCATACAAGATCAGCGCTGCCGGGAAGAACAGCGTGGTGGAATGGCGGGCAAAAAAGCGGGTCATCCATTGCAACATCAGGGAGCTCCTTGTTGAGTTTTGCGATGCACGCTTAACAGGCGCACACTATTCCAGCACTTCACACTGCAATAAATTTAGGGTCAACAGAAATATCCATGCCTTTTCAGGTGTTAATTTGTATTTATGATAAATATGTATTTGAAACAATCATTTCCATTAAATATGAAGATGCAGCAGTGACGGGATTTGTGAAAACAACCACAGCACCAGGCCAATCGTGCCGCCCACCAGCGTCCCGTTGATGCGGATAAACTGTAGATCCTTACCAATGTTCAGCTCGATTTGCCGCGACATATCGCGTGAGTCCCAACTTTTGACCGTATCGCTGATATGGCGGGTCAGGAAGGCGGCAAACTCCGGGGCCACCCGATGGGCCGCTTGCTCAAGATGCTCGTTCAGCGACTCGCGCAGCGCCTCATCGTGGAGCAGCGTTTCGCCAAACCACTGCCCGGCTTCGGCAATACGCTGCTTGATGCGTGAATCTTCGCTATTGACGTCATTTTTAATCCAGCCGCGCAGGTCGGCCCATACTTCGCCAAGATAACGATTAAAGGTCTCATCGTTCTTCAGATACGCTTTAATGCTCTCCGCTTTTTCTGCCATCTGCGGATCGGACTTCAGGTTGTCGATCAATTTTAGCGTCGCGCGATCGAAGGCCTGGCGAATCTGATGCGTGCGATCCTGACTGACCTCATCAAGCAGCGTGTTGACCGCATCGGTGACCATTTCCGCGCTGTGCTCGCCCAGCCACTCGGTAGGCAGAATTTTCGCTTTTAGCGGATGCTCGGTCTCCAGCCAGCGGATAATGCCGCGAGCAATAAACGCCCGCGAGCTGTCGCGCTGTAGCAGGGTGATCAGCTGGCTAATCAGTGAGTCCAGCAGCTTCTGGTGACGGTTATCGCGGGTCAGCCCCTCCAGCATCATGGCGCTGGTTTGGGTTAAATCGACCTTATCGATGGCTTTGTGCACCGCCCGGCGCAGCAGGCGCTGAATGCGCGCATCGTCGGTCAGCTCGAGAAAACCGCTCATCACCTGCAGCAGGTGCTGGCCCACCCGGCGAGCGTTTTCCGGTTGGCTGAACCAGTTACCCAGCATCAGCGCTGGTTCGTAACGGCGAATCAACGCCACCAGTGACGGGGTATCGAGAAATTTTTCCTGCACGAAATAGCCGAGATTATCGGCAATCCGGTCTTTATTGCGCGGGATAATTGCCGTATGCCGCGAAACGAACGGCAGCGGAATGCGGCGAAATAGCGCCACCACCGCGAACCAGTCCGCCAGCGCGCCAACCATCGCCGCTTCGGAGATAGCCTTCAGCGCACCGACCCACGGCGTCGGCGGCAGCACGAGGGTAGTGATAAAAATAGCCACTGCAATCAGCAGCAGCGAGAGCGCCAGTAGTTTGGCGCGTTTCAGTTCAGCGATTTTTTCCATAAGCTTAAGCATATAACCTGACGGCGCATGCGTAAAATATGCCCCTTTGGTTCTGCCACTATTCAGAGGATGATAAATTTTTCGGCTGAGTGGGGAGATATGAGCGTTAATTTAATATACATAGATTAAATCCTTTTTATAAATAATTAATGTTAAATTCATTTATTGCATGAATGTATAATGAGATTTTTCTTAGGTTAATTATGGAACGGTGATCCTAATCACATTATATATGAAGATAAATGGTGCATTGTTTATTTCAAGGGAGATGGTTAATAAGTTTATTTTCTTCAGTCACTGATCTTTTTATAAAAGGAGTTGAACATGATTGGTATACTCAAATATGCAGCGAAGAAAGAGATGGTGTTAGGTATTAGCGACCAGCAAAGCGGGGCTCAGGTCGTTATATTACCAGCGGCCTCACCGCTAAATAAAATCTTGTGGTCGGTTGATGACAAAACTGGTGAGATCTCGCTGGTCGCCAGTGATGAGCTGTTATTAGGCATTCGCAGGGAGCAAATGGGCTCCGGTGCTGCCATCGAGCTACAGGTTCGGGCAAATAAAATGACGCAGCGGTGGGATCTAGTCAGCACTCGCCGCTTTATCAGAAGTAAACAAAACCTGAACTTTGTTATTGATAGTAATAACCGAGGTACTGCACCGGGCAATCCCATTATTCTGTATGAGTATAATGGTTCGGAAGCTCAGCAATGGATATTTGTACCGATGGATATGATGACAGCAAATAGTCCAGAATAATAACCATTTCAGATGGTGATAGATTCAAGCCTCGTTAGTTTTCTAATCGAGAACGGCGAGGCTTTGTAATTATCCAATGGCGGCGAAATTCTAATTAAAAATAAACTGCCACACGATCCAGCAGCCAAACGCCATTAATATCCCGCCCGCGACCCGCTCTACTCGCCAGACGACGGCGGAAAGGCGACGCTGTACCGACGGGAGTGCAATCAACGAGACCAGTAAGACATCCCACAGCAGCACCATGCTGGTCATCCAGATTCCGCTGGTGGTCTGCTGTACCAGGGTCACGTTCGGACCCAGCAGCGAGGTCATCAGCGCCAGATAAAACAGGGCGTTCTTCGGGTTGAGCAACGATGAACCGAGCCCCAGCATAAGCTGTTTTGTCAGCGACGGGCGAGATGCTGCGGCGCTGTGTAAATCCAGCGTCGCCGGACGACTTCTTAGCAGCAGGCTGCCAATCCACAGTAAATATGCCGCGCCCAGCAATTCAATGATCGTAAACAGCAGCGGCGCGTGGCGCAGGATCCCCCATCCGATAATCGCCAGCACAATATATAGCCCGTTACCGGCGGCGATCCCGATACACAGGCCGATGCTGCCGCGCAGGTGATAGCGGATGGCGTAGCCTACCAGCAGGAAAAAATCCGGACCGGGGCTCAGCAGGGCGACGAAATGGGAGAGCGCCAGCGCGGGGAAGGCGGGAGGGAAGAGCGTAGCGAGTATGTCCATAGCAACCTCAGTAATAACCTGAGATCACCCTACGCCAGCGCGGAGGCTAATTATTGTCTGATATTGATCGGCCCTGCGCATACTGGCGCGGCGTGGCGGCGGTGTAGCTGACAAAAGTCTTATGAAAGTGGCTCTGGTCAGCAAATCCGGCCTGATAGCCAACGTCGGCAATATTATCCCCGGCGCGCAGGCGCGTTTTGGCGAACTCGATGCGCGCCATATTGATAAAACTGGCGGGCGTCAGGCCGGTATCGTGCTTGAAGGCGCGGATCAGCGTCTCTTTACGCAAGGCGAACTCGTTGGCGAGGCTATCCAGCGTCGGCGGTTCTTGCAGATTGGTTGCCAGGCGGCTGAATAGCTGTGAGCTGGTTTTGCTTAACGCCTGCGGTACGGCAGGGTGTAGGGGCAGAGCCTGGAGCAATCGCGCGATGCTGGTGGACAGCGCCGTTGTTTGCTGTTGGCACATAATCGCGACAATCTGCTGATACTGGGAGAAGAGCCCAGCGTCGCGAATGACTAACTGCGGTGTTGTCAATTGGGCCGGGTGAGGAATGTTTCCCAACTGTAGTCGACACCAAGAGATATCAAGGTAAAGCATATGATAGCTGCGCGGCTGGCCGTTAAGCGGATTACAGCTATGAGGCGCCTGCGCGGGGATAATAATCAGCTCACCTGGGCGCAGAAGATACTCTCGTCCGTTGCAGATACAGCGCGTTTCCCCGTCGATAATCGCTCCCACCGAGAGCTGCGGATGGCGATGACGTTTATAGGCCTGACGGCTGCGCCAGGTGCTGCGCAGCTCAAGCCAGGGAAACTGCTCGTCACGCCAGAAGGTTTGCGGGATATCACGCGTATGGCTCACGGAGGGCTCCTTGGTAGAGGGATACTCGTTTATAACACGCCTGTAGGCCGAGGAAGAAATGCGAGCCGCCTTCGATAAAAATGCCGCGTTTGCAGCCGGGAGAAGATATCTTTCGCCGCGGCTCCTAAACGTCGAAATCAGGGCGTGTTGTGAGAAAAATGGCGCAGTAGAGTGGCGACAGAATTTCTCACGCAGGCGGATAACCATGGAAAAGGGTACTACGTCGACACTGCATGATGCGGTCTTCAGACAGTTTTTACGTCATGCCGATACCGCGCGGGATTTTCTTGATATCCATTTGCCGCCCGCATTAAGAAAGCTTTGCGACCTGGATTCGTTAACGCTGGAATCCAGCAGCTTTATTGAGGAGAGCCTGCGGGCTTACTACTCTGACGTTCTTTGGCGGCTGAAAACCGCATCGGGCGAGGGCTATATCTACGTCGTCATAGAGCATCAAAGCTCACCCGATGCGCATATGGCGTTCAGGCTGATGCGCTACGCTATCGCCGCCATGCAGCGTCATCTGGATAACGGGCATAAAACGCTGCCGCTGGTGGTGCCGATTCTTTTTTATCACGGCGTGGTGACGCCCTATCCTTATTCGCTATCCTGGCTCGATAAATTTGCCGACCCGGCGCTGGCGAAGCAGCTGTATGTTGCGCCATTTCCGCTGGTGGACATTACGGTTGTACCTGATGATGAAATTGTGCAGCATCGACGAATCGCGTTGCTGGAGCTGATGCAAAAGCATATTCGCCAGCGCGATCTGCTGGGTATTGTTGAATATCTGACGACCATTTTGCTTAGCGGATACGCTAATGACAGGCAGTTAAAAACGCTGTTTAATTATCTTATTCACTCAAGCAAAGCGCTTCGTTTGGGTAGGTTTATCCGCGAAGTGGCCCAGCGGGTGCCGCAGCACAAGGAGAAGTTAATGACTATCGCCGAAAGATTACGTGAAGTGGGGCGCAGGCAGGGCAAGCGGGAAGGTCGGCTTGAGGGCCGCCTTGAAGGGGTTGAAGAAGGCCAGCGCGCCGAAGCGTTACGCATTGCCCGAACCATGCTTGCTGATGGCATGGCGCTGGACACGGTGCTGAGAATTACCGGTCTGCCGGAAGCGGATATCACGGTCAATAATCACTAATCCATTACTGTTCTGTTGAGTTCCCCGGAGAAAGTCTGTCCGGTGATTATCGTTATTCTTTTCCTGGAAAATTCCGGATATACCTGAGTTTACACTCATCCCTGGCCATCTCGACTACCCTTAATATCCAGTGCAGCATTTATGACTGTATTAATAGCGATAACAAGGAGACATACGATATGGCTTACCAGACGGTGAATCCTGCGAACAACCAACTCATCAAAGAGTATCCCGCTCACAGCGATGCGGACGTGGAGGCGGCGCTGCAAAAAGCAGATGCGCTTTATCATTCCGAATGGGCGAAAGGGGATATTGATCAGCGGCTGCCGGTGCTGCGTAAGCTGGCTGATCTGATTGACAGCAGGGTGGACGAACTGGCCAAAATCGCCAGCCAGGAGATGGGGAAGCTCATCGAGCAAAGCCGCGGCGAGGTTAAGCTGTGCGCGCAAATTGCCCGCTACTACGCCGACAACGCGAAACAGTTTCTGGCCCCGGTGAAGTATCAGTCAGAGCTGGGCGAGGCGTGGGTCGAACACCATCCTGTCGGCGTGCTGATGGCCGTAGAGCCGTGGAACTTCCCTTATTACCAGCTAATGCGCGTACTGGCACCAAATCTGGCGGCGGGGAATCCGGTGATCGCCAAGCATGCCAGCATCGTTCCGCACTGTGCGGAAACTTTTGCTCATCTGGTGCGTGAAGCCGGTGCGCCAGAAGGGGCATGGACCAATCTGTTTATTTCTCAGGATCAGGTGGCGAAGATTATCGCCGACGATCGGGTACAGGGCGCGGCGCTGACCGGCTCGGAAAAAGCCGGGAGCGTGGTAGCAGCGCAGGCGGCTAAATACATCAAGAAAGCGACGCTTGAACTGGGCGGTAACGATGTGTTTGTGGTACTCGACGACGCAAGTCTGGAGAAAGCGGTGAAGATTGGTGTTCAGGCCCGACTCAACAACGCCGGACAGGTCTGTACTGCCGCAAAACGCTTTATTCTTCATGAAAAAATTGCTGACCAGTTCCTCAGTAAATTTGCCGATGCGTTCCGTCAGGTGAAGATGGGCGATCCGCTAGACGAGAGCACGACGCTGGGTCCGCTCTCCTCAAAAGACGCGCTGGAAACCCTGACCAAACAGGTGGATGAGGCGGTGAAAAAAGGCGCCAAACTGCACCTGGGCGGCAAACCCGCGCAGCGGGAAGGTAGCTTTTTCGAGCCGACTATTCTGACCGGCATCACCCGCGATAATCCGGCATATTTTGAAGAGTTTTTTGGCCCGGTGGCGCAAATTTACGTGGTGAAAGATGACGATGAGGCGGTGAAACTGGCTAACGATTCGCACTATGGCCTGGGGGGCGCAGTGTTCAGTCAGGATATCGAACGGGCGAAACGGATGGCGTCGCGAATCGAAACCGGGATGGTCTATATCAACTGGTTAACCGATACCGCGCCGGAGCTGCCGTTTGGCGGCGTCAAACGCTCCGGATTTGGCCGTGAGCTTTCCGATCTGGGGATTAAAGAGTTTGTGAATCAGAAGCTGGTAGTGGTGCATAAATAACTGTGTGAATACAAAACCTGCCATCAGGCAGGTTTTCCATAGTGCTCACATTTCTGCCGGGCGGCGGCTAGCGCCTTGCCCGGCCTATAAAAATCACAATATCATCAGGTTATGATTTTTTGTCGGCCCGCGCCAGCGAAGCGCCGCCGGGTGATTCCAATAGTGCTGCACTCTGTCAGCAATCAAAGGGTTACTTACGCAATCCTGCAAACGCCGTACGAATTTGCTTTTCCGGCAGATTGATACCGATAAACACCAGCGTACTGTGCGGCGGCTCATCGCCCCACGGACGGTCCCAGTCGGCGCTATATAGCCGCTGGACGCCCTGAAACAGCAGGCGGTTTGGTTCGCCATCAATCCACAGCATCCCTTTGTAGCGCATCAGCTGTTCGGCAAAGTCGAGCAACAGGTTTTCCATCACTCGCGACACTTCGCTGATATCCACCGGGTAATCCAGCTCCACCACAATCGACGAAACATCGTTTTGCTTGTCGGCCATAAAGTGGAAGCGCGGTTTGCTGCTTACCACGTTCTCTTCCAGCATAAAACCGCTGGTGTTAAACAGCAGATTCAGGTCGATGTCGCCGTGAGTCACGGTGTAAATGGGCGCGCGGGCGTTAATGCGCGTCAGCCGTTCGCGGAGCTTGTCGCTGTCGCCTGCCACGTCAGTTTTGGTGAGCAGGATGCGATCGGCATAGCCCACCTGCGACTGGGCGATGGTGAACTGATTCATCTGCTGATCGGCATGCACCGCGTCAACCAGCGCAATCACCCCATCCAGCAGATAGCGTTCGCACAGCACATCGTGGGAGAAAAAGGTCTGAATAATCGGGCCGGGGTCGGCCATGCCGGTGCACTCAATCACCAGACGGTCAAAATCAGTTTCCCCGCGATCGCGACTGTCGAGCAGATCGAGCAGGGTATCTTCCAGTTCATTCGAACGCGTACAGCAAATACAGCCGTTAGTCAGGGTTTTAATCTGCGTCGCGCGATCGCCAATCAACTGATCGTCAACGGCAACTTCGCCAAATTCGTTTTCGATAACGGCGATTTTAAAACCGTGCTCTTCGTTGAGAATATGGCGCAGCAGGGTGGTTTTGCCTGCGCCAAGAAAGCCGGTCAGCAGGGTAACTGCAATCGGTGCCATTGTTGCCTCCATTAACAGCAGCGTACGCCGCCTTTGCCATCGCCGCCGTAGCGGGCCTGCTGGCGTTCGCGAAAGAATTCTTCGTAGGTCATGTATGGTTTATCCGGATGGTTGGTCTGCATATGCTCAACGTAGTTGTCATAGTCCGGAATGCCAATCAGCATTTTTGCCGCCTGACCGAGGTACTTTTTAGCCTGACCTAAGTTACCAAACATATAGGTTCCATGTAACGAATAAAGCCGGATGGCGGCTTACGCCTTATCCGGCCTACGTTAATGCTCGTTCTGTAGGCCGGATAGGCGTTGCGCTATCCGGCATCAGGTTTAGTGATGTGAAGAGGTCTTCACGCCACCTTCCGGTACCGGCACATACGGAGTCTCTTTGTCGGTGCGCACTTTATTGTTGCGCACGTTGAGCCAGGTTTTGACGCCGTAGAAGATGATGCTGTAGACCACCACCAGGAACAGAATGCTCAGACCCGCGTTGGTGTAGTTGTTCACCACGATATGGTTCATGTTAGCAATCTGCTGCGCGGTCAGTTCGCCGCCGGAAGCAATCTTCTCTTTATACTGCTGAGCCATAAAGAAGAAGCCTTCCATCTGCGGGTTGGTGCTGAACAGTTTCAGACCCAGCGCCCAGGTGGTGCACAGCAGCAGCCATGCGGCCGGGATCACGGTGACCCAGATATATTTGGTGCGCTGCATTTTGACCAGTACCACGGTGCCAAGGACTAGCGCCACGGCGGCCAGCATCTGGTTAGAGATACCGAACAGCGGCCACAGGCTCTTCACGCCGCCCAGCGGATCAACTACGCCCTGATACAGCAGGTAGCCCCACAGCCCGACGCAGCCCGCAGTGCCGATAATGCCCGCCACCAGCGAGTCGGTTTTCTTGAGGAACGGTACGAAGTTGCCCAGCAGATCCTGCAGCATAAAGCGGCCTGCACGAGTACCGGCATCCAGCGCGGTGAGGATAAACAGCGCTTCAAACAGAATACCGAAGTGGTACCAGAAGCCCATATCCGCCATCGGCATGATTTTGTGGAATACGTGAGCGATACCGACCGCCAGCGTCGGCGCGCCGCCTGCGCGGTTCAGTACCGACGGTTCGCCGATATCTTTCGCCGTTTGCAGGATCTGCTCAGGTGAAATCACAAAGCCCCAGGAGCTAACGGTCGCCGCTGCGTGAGCGGTCACGTCGCGGAGCTGTGCGGCAATCAGTGCGGCGTTCTCGCCGCCCATTTCGTGCAGGTTCGGCATGGTGATGCCAAGGCCTGCTGGCGGGGTGTTCATCGCAAAGTAGAGGCCAGGTTCGATAATTGATGCTGCTACCAGCGCCATCACCGCCACGAAGGACTCCATCAGCATCGCGCCGTAGCCGATAAACCGGGCGTCGGTTTCGTTAGCCAGCAGCTTCGGCGTGGTGCCGGAAGCGATCAGCGCGTGGAAGCCAGAGACCGCGCCACAGGCAATGGTGATAAACAGGAACGGGAACAGCGCGCCTTTCCACAACGGACCAGTACCATCAATGTACTGAGTCACTGCCGGCATTTTCAGGTCCGGGTTGAGGATAACGATACCCAGCGCCAGGCCGACGATAACGCCGATTTTGAGGAAGGTGGCGAGGTAGTCACGTGGTGCCAGAATCAGCCACACCGGCAGCAGCGCGGAAATAAACGCGTAGCCGATCAGGGTAAAGGTGATAGTGGTGTCTTTAAAGGTCAGCGCCGGGCCCCAGTACGGGTCGTGAGCAATCACGCCGCCGAAGTAAATGGAAGCCACCAGCAGGACGATACCGATAACCGATATTTCCCCCACGCGCCCTGGACGCAGGAAGCGCATGTAGATCCCCATAAACAGCGCGATCGGTACGGTTGAGCAGACGGTGAACACGCCCCACGGGCTTTCTGCCAGCGCTTTTACTACGATCAGCGCCAGTACCGCGAGGATGATGATCATAATCAGGAAGCAACCGAACAGCGCGATTGAGCCAGGTACCGGCCCCATCTCTTGCTTGATCATCTCACCCAGTGAAGCACCGTTACGGCGCGAGGAGATAAACAGCACCATAAAGTCCTGCACCGCCCCTGCCAACACCACGCCTGCCAGCAGCCACAAGGTACCCGGCAGGTAGCCCATCTGCGCCGCGAGCACCGGGCCCACCAGCGGACCGGCACCGGCGATAGCGGCAAAGTGGTGGCCGAACAGCACGTAACGGTTAGTCGGGACGTAGTTCAGACCATCATTGTTAATCACCGCCGGTGTGGAGCGCGTAGGGTCGAGCTTCATTACCTTTTGCGCGATGTACAGGCTGTAATAACGGTAGGCGACAAGGTAGACGGAAACCGACGCCACTACGATCCACAGCGCACTTACGTGCTCGCCACGACGCAGGGCGACAACCGAGAGGCAAAATGCCCCGATGATTCCAAGAATCACCCAGGGTATGTGCTTGAATAACTTTTTAGTATCCATAGTAAAACCTGGCTTATTGAGATGAATAATGGGCCGAAGCCGTTTGGGTTTAAGTTAGGGTTTGAGGAGGTATTGATTCGCTATGCTGGGGACGATCTTGCCAGATCTTTGCGCGCGTAAAGTTGGGTAAATCTGTGAGTGGTTGTATGTGGGGTTAAGCGGTCACTTGCGGGGGTAAGCGGTTGGGCATAAAGCCATGCGGGCGTGAATATGTGATTGAGATCACAAGGATAATATTCATAAAAGAGGGGGTAATCATCTCCCTCTCTGCGTGAGAGAGGGAGAGTACGAGGAAAAACTACGCCACCACTTCCATCTCCATCATTACCGGATGGAAACGGCGCTTGAAGTAAATCAGCCCGTGGCCCTGCTGGCTGAGGGTAATGTTGCGGATTTCCACCAGATAAACCAGATGACTGCCGATGGTCTGCACCTGGCTAATCTCGCCTTCGAGACTTGCCAGTGAGCCTTTCAGGACCGGCTGACCCAGCGTCCCTTTCTGCCAGCAGGAGAGGCCGAAGCGGTCATCCATCGACATTCCGGTCATTCCGGCGAAGTGGCGAGCCATCTCCTCTTGCTCGTGGTTGAGTACGTTGATGCACAGCTTGCCGTTGCCCTGGAACACCGGGTTCATCGCGCTATTGGCGTTGATACAGACCATCACCGACGGCGGCGTATCGGTCACCGAACAGACCGCCGTGGCGGTGATCCCGCAGCGGCCTTCCTCGCCTTCGGTAGTGATGACGTTAACTGCGGCCGACAGGCTGGCCATGGCATCGCGAAAACGCAGACGTTGTTCATCTAATTGCATTGTGACCTCCTGCTGCGAATTACTTCAGCAGCTTATCCAGCATGTTGATATCGGTATTGTTGTGCAGATGCGGCACCGTCCAGCCGTGCTGGTCGTACTCAGACAGGCAGCGGTCGACCATCGCCATCATTTTGTCCATGTTGCCGGAGCTTTGCGCCTGGCGCAGGCACTGCAGGCGAATTTCATCCTGGCTGCCGGAGTAGTTGATCTCATACAGCTCATGGCGGCCGCCAAATTCGCTGCCGATGGCGTCCCACATCAGTTTGAGGATCTTGATGCGCTCGACGTGATCCATGCCGTTCGATCCGCGCACATATTTAGCCAGGTATTCGTTGATCTGCGGGTTGTTGAGATCGCGGGCGCTGGACGGCAGATAGATCAGGCCGCTGGTGACGCTGCGTTCGATAATGTTTTTGATTTTGGCGTAGGCCATCGGCGCCATCACGCGATAGGTTTGCAGCGCGGCGTGATCCGGCAGATACGCGCCGTTGACCCACGGCGTCGCTTCGGCGCACATCGAGTCGCTCAGCGCCCAGAACATATTGCGCCAGGCCACGA
This sequence comes from Klebsiella sp. MISC125, assembly GCF_051131775.1. Taxonomy (NCBI): domain Bacteria; kingdom Pseudomonadati; phylum Pseudomonadota; class Gammaproteobacteria; order Enterobacterales; family Enterobacteriaceae; genus Klebsiella; species Klebsiella sp. MISC125. Next base: position 5,359,830 of record NZ_CP180448.1, on the reverse strand, counting down.
CTTCGCCAAGCTCTGCCTGCACGCCACGGAACTCCAGGGTGCCGGTGCACTCCAGCGAGCGTTTCAGCAGGGCGGTGATAAAGTCGAGTTTTACCGCCAGACGTACGCAGGCCTGGAGCGGATACATGCGGGCGAAACCGCCTTCCATGGTCCAGCGACGGCAGCGATCGAAATCGCGATAAATCAGCACGTTTTCCCATGGGATCAGCACGTTATCCAGCACCAGGATCGCATCGTTCTCGTCGAAGCGGCTGGAGAGCGGATAATCGTATGGCGATCCGGTGGCTCCGGCCACCAGCTCATAGGAGGCGCGGGAGATAAGTTTGACCCCTTCGGCGTCCATTGGCGCGACGAACATCAGTGCGAAATCCGGGTTTTCACCCATCACCTGCGCCGAGCCGAAGCCAATCATGTTGTAGTGGGTTAGCGCCGAGTTGGTGGCGACGACTTTCGCACCGCTGACGATGATCCCGGCATCGGTCTCTTTCTCCAGCTTGATATAGACGTCTTTCACTTCGTCTGCTGGCTTATGACGATCGATCGGCGGGTTAACAATGGCGTGGTTAAAGTACAGGCCGGTTTCCTGAATGCGGGTGTACCAGTTGCGGGCGTTTTGTTCGAACTGGCCGTAAAACGCCGGATTCGCGCCTAATGCGCAGCCGAAGGCAGCTTTGTAGTCCGGGGTACGGCCCATCCAGCCATAGCTCAGGCGCGACCATTCGGCGATGGCGTCGCGCTGCTGGCGCAGGTCGTCGGCGCTTTTCGCCACGCGGAAGAATTTATGAGTGTAGCCGCCGCTGCCGGTGTCGGTGCCCCAGCACAAGGTGTCCTGTAGTTCGGGCTTGTGCAGTGCGTCGTACATTTGCGCGACGGAGGCGGCGGCGTTACGAAAAGCCGGATGCGTAGTCACATCTTTAACGCGCTCTCCGTAGATATAAATCTCGCGGCCGTCCTGTAAGCTCTTCAGGTACTCTTCACCGGTTAACGGGCGTTTAGCGTCTGCACGGAAATTTTCAGGTTTCATAGGGATGACCTCTTCAGTATTAATCGGAAAGTGATGTTAAATTTATGTTTTGTTTTTGTTGTTCAATTGAAGCGGTTAACGCGGCTTTCGTGAAGAGACTTTTAGGTCAACGGTGGGTACTTTTCGGGCGGGGTTGAGTTATGTGATCCGAGTGCCGTTTGGTTTGTTATAGCGTACGATTGCCCCTCACCCTGGCCCTCTCCCATAGGGAGAGGGGACCGATCGATACAGCATTTAATACAGCGCCGATCTGGTTTTCTCCCTCGCCCCTTTGGGGAGAGGGTCGGGGTGAGGGGGATCATGACACCGGCACTTTTTGCGTTCTGAACGCGCTCGGCGAGCAGCCCACTAAGCGGTTAAAAAAGCGGGCGAAATAGGCCGGGTCTTTAAAGCCCAACTGCCAGGCTATCTCGTTGACTGCGCTATCAGAGAACAGCAGCAGCCGCTTGGCTTCGCGCAGCTGCCGGTCGAAAATCAGTCGCTTTGGCGGGCGGTTGGCGAAGCGGCGGCATATATCGGTCAGCCTGGATTCGGTCAGATGCAGCTCGCTGGCGTAATCCGGTACCGTCCAGTGCAGGTGGTAGTGGCTATCGATCAGCTGGTTAAAACGCTGGAACAGCTTTAGCTCGCCGCGCATCCCGTTGGCGGCATGATCGTCAAGCTTTGCGTTGCGCAGCAGCAGAGTGAACACTGCCTGCGCCAGCAGCATCAGGGTGTGTTCGCGCCCCGGCAACTGCGCGGTCGATTCGCGTTCAATCAGCCGCCAGTAGTGCGCCAACGCCGCCAGCTCTTCGGGCTTGTCGGCCAGCGACAGGCAGATGCCCGGCAGGCCGAAGGCTTCCCGCGTGCCGGGGTAGAGCACTTCCAGCAGCGGCCAGACCAGATCCTCTCGTATTGTCAGCACGTGGCCGTCGCTATCGGACTCGGTGATAAACGCGTGCGGCACCGAGGGCGGCGTCAGGACAAACAGCGGCGCCTGCACCGAGTAGCGACTCTCGTCGAGCTGCAGCTCAATCTGCCCGGTATCAAGAAAGTGCATCTGAAAATACTGGTCGTGACGGTGCGCCTGCATATCGCGGCCAAAGAACTCCGCCATGCGGGCAAACGACTGATAATGCACATCTTCCGTCCCCAGACTCTCATCGTACTCTTTGTTGATATCGATATTGGTGACAGGGCTCTGGCACATAGTGGCTCCTTACGGCGTCGCGCGAGGACGCGATCCTTTCATCGGAATAGCCCAGATAATCACCGCGCCAATCACCAGCAGGGCGGCGACGAACCACAGACCGCTGCTAAAGCTGCCGGTAACATCTTTCAGCCAGCCGATCATTAGCGGACTGATGGCCGATCCGATATTGCCGGTGGCGTTGATCACCGCGATACCGATCGCTCTGGCGCGCAGGCTGATCGACTGATCTGGGGTAGTCCAGAAAATGGCCATCGCGCTAAACGATCCGGTGGAGGCCATCACGATCCCCAGCAGCTGGATCAGGCTGTGATCGGTGGCCGACGCCAGCAGCCAGCCCGCAGCGGCGAACAGGAACGGCAGGGCGGTGTGATGTTTTCGTTCCTGGTGTCTATCTGAGTGGCGGCTCCAGTAGATCATCCCCAGAATGGTACAAATCTGCGGGATCGCCGCCAGCAGGCCAATAGTGATATTGCTACTGCCTTCGTTAAAGCTTTTGAGGATCTGCGGCGTCCAGATGCTGATCGCGCTGAGGGTGTTGGTCAGGCAGAAGTAGGCCAGGGTGTACATCAGCACGATGGGCGTAAACACTTCGCGCCACAGGCTGCGTTTCTGCATGGCGTGATGGCTGATCGCCCCTTCCGGCTGTACTAGCGTGAGCCGATCGTTATCCATCATCTCCTGTAGGCATTTTTTGTCCTCCGCTGTCAGCCATTTAGCCTTCGACGGTGAATCATCGAGCCAGAACCAGACCATAATGCCGAGCAGCACCGACGGGAAGCCTTCCAGCAGGAACAGCCACTGCCAGCCGTGCAGATTGAGCAGGCCGTCCATCGACAGAATATAGCCGGAGACGATAGAGCCCAGTGCGGTGGTTACCGGCATCGCTATCATAAACAGCGCGTTGGCGCGGGCGCGGAAAAAGGCCGGAAACCAGAAGGTCAGATACAGCAGGATGCCGGGCAGGAAACCGGCCTCGGTGATCCCCACCAGCATCCGCAAGATGTAGAGGCTGTTTGGCCCGGTAGCGAACATGGTGGCGGTAGAGGCGATGCCCCACAGCACCATGATGGTGGCAATCCAGCGGCGAGCGCCGACGATGCTGAGCATCACGTTGCTGGGGATGCCGAAAATCACGTAGGTGGCGTAAAACAGGGTGGTGGCAAGGCCGAACATGGTGGCGTTGAGGCCCAGATCCTGCCCCATGGTCAGCCCGGCAAAGCCGATATTGATCCTGTCTAAAAACGAGAAGATAAACAGCACGAACAAAAATACGATCAGGCGGCGGAACAGCTTGTTGATAACCGACTGCTGCTGCGCCGTTAGCTGTTTATGCTGATTGGCAGGATCTTGCGCTTCCGGGAGTGCTGATGATGTGTCGCTCATTGTCTTTTCCTCTAATGGGAATTTTGTAGGGTACTGCTGTTTGCCCGGCGGCGCTGCGCTTACCGGGCCTACGGTTCGATGTTGTTGTAGGAGCGTAGCGCCACCCGGCGTTAGTAGACGCCTGACGAACCGTTGGTCGTTTTTTCCGCGCCAAATCGTGCCGCCAGCGCTTCGGCACCACGCGCCAGTAGGGTGGTATCGACGCCGACGGCGACAAACAGCGCGCCAAGTTCCAGATAACGCTTTGCCAGTTGTTCGTTAGCCATCAGGATCCCCGGCGCTTTGCCCGCTGCGCGAATCTGCGCGATAGCCTGTTCGATGGCGGCCTGCACTTCCGGGTGCTGCGGATTGCCGCCAAAGCCCATGTCGGCGCTAAGATCCGCCGGGCCGATAAACACGCCGTCCACGCCTTCAACGTCGAGAATTTGCGCCAGGTTTTTCAAGGCTTCGCGAGTTTCGATTTGCACCAGCACGCACATCGCGTCGTTGGCCTGATGGAGGTAATCGGGGATGCGGTTCCAGCGCGAGGCGCGGGCGAGGGCGCTGCCGACGCCGCGAATGCCTGCAGGTGGATAGCGAGTAGCCTTCACCGCCAGCCGCGCTTCGTCGGCGTTCTGCACCATCGGCACCAGCAGGGTTTGTGCGCCAACGTCCAGTAGCTGTTTAATCTGTACCGGGTCGTTCCACGACGGACGCACCACCGGCTGGCTGGGGTAGGGGGCGATCGCCTGGAGCTGGGTCAGTACCGTTTGCACGTTATTCGGCGCATGCTCGCCATCGATCAGCAGCCAGTCGAACCCGGCCCCGGCCAGCAGCTCGGCGCTGTAGCTACTGGTGAGCCCCAGCCACAGGCCAATCTGCGGGCGACCGGCTTTTAAGGCGTCTTTAAAGGCGTTATTCATCATGTTCCCCTTAAACAAAGCGGCAGCTAATCGAGCCCATGTTGCCGTAGTCGACGTGGAAGGTGTCGCCCTTGCGCGCCGGAACCGGGCGAGTAAAGGAGCCGCCGAGAATAATCTGTCCGGCTTCCAGCTGGACGTCGTATGGTGCGAGCTTGTTTGCCAGCCAGGCCACGCCGTTGGCCGGATGATTGAGCACCCCTGCGGCGACGCCGGTCTCTTCAATCACGCCGTTGCGATAGAGCAGGGCGGAGATCCAGCGCAGATCCAGCTCGTCGGGTTTAATGGGCCGACCGCCGAGGATCACCCCGGCGTTGGCGGCGTTATCGGAGATGGTGTCAAAAACCTTGCGCGGGCGTTGGGTCTCCGGGTCGATGTTGTGGCAGCGGGCGTCGATCAGCTCCAGCGCCGGGATCACGTAGTCGGTCGCGTTATAAACATCGAACAGGGTGCAGTTGGGGCCGCGCAGCGGTTTGGCCAGCACGAAGGCCAGCTCCACTTCGATGCGCGGGACGATAAAGCGGTCGGTAGGAATATCGCCGCCGTCGTGGAAAAACATATCGTCGAGCAGCGCGCCGTAGTCCGGTTCGCTAATTTGCGAGCTGGCCTGCATTGCTTTTGAGGTCAGGCCGATTTTGTGACCCTTCAGCACGCGCCCTTCGGCGATTTTCAGGTTGACCCATTCGCGCTGTACGGCGTAGGCGTCTTCGATGGTGATCGTTGGGTAATCCAGCGAAATAGCGCGGATCTGTTCGCGCTGTTTTTCCGCCTGGTTCAGCCGCTGGGCGATCAGAGTATGGGTCTGTTTATCGAGCATAGTTGCTTCCTGTTACGTCGTTCGGTGCTGCTGCGCCGGGTGGCGACGCGAGTGCGTCTTACCCGGCCTACGGTTCGTGTCGCTTTGTGTTATGTGCCGGAAGCCGGGGTGGTTTTCCCCCTCTCCCTGTGGGAGAGGGCCGGGGTGAGGGCATCAGGCCGCAGAGAGCCCCCCTCACCCTAACCCTCTCCCCCAAAGGGGTGAGGGGACTGACCGAGCGCGCCTTATTTAAACAGTGCGTGCACGTTGTTCTGTTTGTAATTCAACGTCGGATGCAGCTCGGTGATTTCAAACGACAGCGCCAGATAGCGGCTCTCCATCAGCGCGGAGAAATGGGCTTTAATCAGCGCGAACAGCATATCGCCCACGTCCTGACGGCTCTCCTGACTGCGTCCGGAGCCAATCTTCAGCGTCATATGCACGAAGGCGTAATCGTGCTGACCGTCGGCCATCTGCCAGGTATCCAGCCAGATGGCGCGACTGCGAATGCCGCCGATGGGAAAGATGCCGGTCGCCGCCAGCGCTTCGCTCGCTTTGCTGAACAGACCCGGTAAATCGGCCTGTTCGCGGATGTTATCGGTACATTCGGCGATAAAATGCGGCATTCTGTGTTCTCCTTAGGCGTGTTCCGGCAGCGGGAACACGGCGTTGACCTGGCCGGTACCGGAGCTGGCGAACAGTTCGGTAATAAACTCCACCTTGCCGTCATACTTATCCCAGCCCAGCAGGCCGAGCAGCATCACCGTGTCGTGCATATTGCCTTCGCCGTAGCAGTAGTCGGCGTACTCCGGCAGCATGGTGCAGAACTCTTTGAACTTACCTTCACGCCACAGCTTCACGACGCGCTCGTCCATCTGATGGTCGAACTCGCGGGTGTAGCTGTTCATACCTTCTTCCGCACGCTGATCGTCGATAAAGCGATGCGACAACGAACCGCTGGCCAGAACCGCCACGGTGCCGTCATATTTCTCGATAGCCTTAAGAATGGCCTCGCCCAGCTTGCGGCTGTCGGCAAAATCGTGAACGGTGCAGAACGCCGAGATAGAGACCACTTTGAAATGCTTATCGGCGTTCATGTAGCGCATCGGTACCAGCGTGCCGTACTCTAGCTTCAGGCTCGGGATGTTGTGCGCTTTGGCGCGCACGCCCAGCTTGACCGCTTCGTCGGCGATAAGCTGGCCCAGCTCCGGGTTGCCGTCGTAGTCGTAGGTCATGTCGCGGATAAAATGTGGAAGCTCGTTGCTGGTATAGACGCCCTGAAAATGATCAGCGCAGTTAATGTGATAGGCGCTATTTACCAGCCAGTGAGTATCAAAAACGATAATCGTATCGACGCCCAGTTCACGACAGCGCTTGCTGATTTCTTTATGCCCATCAATGGCTCCCTGACGGCAGCCATGATTTTTACCCGGCAGTTCAGAAAGATACATTGACGGTACGTGAGTGGTTTTTGCTGCTAACGCTAACTTTCCCATATCAGACTCCCCATTTTGGGATCGGATGGTCGCCCATCGAGATGCAGACGTTTTTCATTTCAGCGAATACTTCAAAGCTGTATTCGCCGCCTTCGCGGCCGGTGCCGGAGGCCTTCACGCCGCCGAATGGCTGACGCAGGTCGCGGACGTTCTGGGTGTTGACGAACACCATTCCGGCTTCGATGCCGCGCGCCAGACGCAGCACTTTGCTGACGTCCTGGGTCCAGATATAAGAGGCGAGGCCGTATTCCACATCGTTGGCCAGGCGCAGACCATCCGCCTCGTCTTTAAACGGCAGCAGACAGGCTACCGGGCCAAAAATCTCTTCCTGGGCGACGCGCATGCGGTTGTCGACGTCCGCCAGCACCGTCGGGCGCAGGAAGTTACCGCTTTGCAGATGCGCAGGCAGATCGGTCGGTTTATCCGGGCCGCCTGCCAACAGGGTTGCCCCCTCTTCAATACCGAGGCGGATATAGCCGGAAACCTTCTCCCAGTGCTGCTGGCTGATCAGGGCTCCCACCTGAGTGTTCGGATCGGCCGGATCGCCGACGCGCAGGCGGTTCGCGCGTTCGGCAAAACGTTTGACGAATTCGGGATAGATGCTCTGCTGAATAAAGATGCGCGAGCCGGCGGTGCAGCGTTCGCCGTTGATCGAGAAGATGGTGAACAGCGCGGCGTCGAGTGCGCGCTCGATATCGGCATCTTCAAAAATCAGCACCGGTGATTTGCCGCCGAGCTCCATGGAGTACTTTTTCAGCCCGGCGTTTTTCATGATATTGCGCCCGGTGGCGGTACCGCCGGTAAACGACACCGCGCGGATGTCGTGGTGGCGCACCAGCGCATCGCCCGCCGTCGCGCCGTAGCCCTGAACCACGTTCAGTACGCCCGCCGGAATGCCCGCTTCCAGCGCCAGTTCGCCCAGACGATCAGCGGTCAGCGGCGACAGCTCGGACATTTTCAGCACCGCGGTGTTGCCCAGCGCCAGGCACGGCGCAACCTTCCAGGTGGCGGTCATAAACGGCACGTTCCACGGCGATACCAGCGCGCACACGCCGACCGGCTGTACGAGGGTGTAGTTGAGCATCTTGTCGTCAACGGGGTAGGTCTTGCCGTTCATCTGTTGGCACACTTCGGCGAAAAATTCGAAGTTATGCGACGCTCGTGGGATCAGCACGTTTTTGGTCTGGTGGATCGGCAGGCCGGTGTCGGCGGTCTCCATGGCGGCGATCTCCGGCACGTTCTGATCGATCAGATCGCCCAGGCGACGCATCAGACGTGCGCGCTCTTTCATCGGCAGATTGGCCCATTTCGGGAACGCCTCTTTCGCTGCCGCCACCGCCTGATTGACTTCGGCTTCGCCGCCGGAGGCGACTTCCGCCAGAACCTCGCTGGTTGCCGGGTTGGTGGTATGAAAATACTCGGCGCCAGCGACGTTTTTGCCGTTGATCCAGTGGTTTATCTTTTTCATTACAGCTTCTCCTCATACGCTTGCTGGCTGATGATGCGGTTGACCAGGCGGCCGACGCCTTCCACTTCGACGATCACCTCATCGCCCGGCACCACGTCCGACAGCCCTTTCGGCGTACCGGTGGCGATCATGTCGCCCGGTTGCAGGGTCATAAACTCGCTGAGATAAGCGATCAGGAACGGAATGCTGAAGATCAGATCGGCGGTGGTGCCCTGCTGGCGCAGCTCGCCGTTGACCCAGGTGCGCAGCGCCAGGTTATGTGGATCCGGGATCGACTCTTTCGCGACGATCCATGGGCCGATCGGCGTCAGGGTATCGCGGCTTTTCACCCGCAGGTTCGGGCGATAGTAGTTTTCCAGATAGTCGCGAATGGCGTAGTCGTTGCAGACGGTATACCCGACGACGTACTCCATGGCATCGGCTTCGGCGACTTTACGCGCGGTTTTGCCGATCACCACCACCAGTTCGGCTTCGTAGTGCATGTACTCGACGTTATCCGGGCGTACCGATTCCTGCTGGTGGCCGATAAAGGTGTTCGGCGCTTTGATAAACACCAGCGGTTCGGTGGGCGGCTTAAACTCCAGCTCGCTGGCGTGATCGGCGTAGTTCAGGCCCAGCGCGAACAGCGTGCCGTCGGCGGGCGGCAACCAGCGGAATTCGCCCTCGTTTAGCAGCCTGCCGTCAGCCAGGCGAACCTGGTCGCGTTCATCAACCTGAACATCGTGCTGCTGTCCCTGCCATTCAATGCGTGCTTGTTTCATGCCAGCTCTCCTTCTGCGACCACCGGGTTCTCCAGCGCCGGGAAGCCCTCGGCGAGAATGCGCACGCGATCGCCGGGTTGCAGCGTGACGCGGTTATGCGGGGTACCGATCAGAATGGCGTCGCCAGGGTTGAGCGTGGCGAATTCGCTCAGGGCGCTCAGCAGCTCGGCGGCGGAGCGCTGGAGGTCAGCGGTGTTCCAGCTGTCCGCTTCGCGACCGTTGATTTCGGTGATGATATTTAGATTATCGACGTTGTTGACCGGCGCGAGTTCGCCAATCGGACAAAAGCCGTCGCGGCATTTGGCCTTGATTGCCGGACGATAGAAGCTCTCTTCCGGCAGGCTGACGTCGTTAGCCAGCGCGTACCCAGCAATATAAGCGGCGGCTTCTTCTGCGGCCACTTTGCGCGCGGTTCTGCCGACGATCAGCGCCACGGTCGCGCCGCTCTGTACGGTTTCGCCCTGCGGGTGAGGTATGTTCTCGCCGTTGCCGATCACGGTATTGCGCGGTTTGATAAACCAGACCGCGGTTTTCGGCGGCGTTTTGTAGGGGGCCTGTTGGAACGCTTCGCGCCAGGCATCAAGCTGGCTGCGATGGTTAAGCGCTACGGCGAAGATGGTACCTTTCATTCACCACTCCTTTGCTGCTGATTTCGGAATCGAAGATATTTCATTAATATGTTAATGATCATCTTTTATGCTTTGCAGAAACGTTTGGCAAACAGAAGTGAATATTTTGTGATGCGATTAACAATAAATTTACACTTATAATTTTTTATTCTTTGTAAATCAATGGATAATGATTTCATCCTGTACCATCTGGTACTTTTCAGAGGCAGAAACCGGTTGCGTTATGAGGCAATTAACGCTAATTATTAACTTATTAACAGAATGGTAGTTTTATTTAGAGGTATGTGATGCATGATTCGTTAACCATCGCGCTATTGCAGGCGCGGGAAGCGGCGATGGCCCATTTCAGGCCGATCGTTAAACGCCATAATCTTACCGAGCAGCAGTGGCGCATCGTGCGTATCCTTGCCGAAAATACGTCGATGGATTTTCACGATCTGGCTTTTCGCGCCTGTATTTTACGTCCGAGCCTGACCGGCATCCTCACCCGCATGGAACGCGATGGCCTGGTGCTGCGCTTAAAGCCGATTAACGATCAGCGCAAACTGTACGTTTCGCTGACGCCAGCGGGTTTGAAGCTATATGACAGTGCGCAGACCCAGGTAGAAGAGGCTTATCGCCTGATTGAAGCCGAGTTCACCGCAGAGAAAATGCAGCAACTGACCGCGCTGCTGGAGGAGTTTATTGCGCTGGGTAACGGGGCGAGAGGAGAGGAAGAGGCGTCGTAAGATGGCCCGGAGCCGTGAAAACGTGAAAATCCCCGGAGGCGGTGCTGGCGCACCTGTCCGGGCTACGATCCACAGCCGCTTACGGGCTGGTAGCCCGGAGCCGTGAAAATCCCCGGAGGCGGTGCTGGCGCACCTGTCCGGGCTACGGTTCACAGCCGCTTACGGGCTGGTAGCCCGGAGCTGTGAAAATCCCCGGAGGCGGTGCTGGCGCACCTGCCCGGGCTACGGTTCACAGCCGCTTATGGGCTGGTAGCCCGGACAGGCGCAGCGCGCCGCCTCCGGGAAAGGCACCATTTAGAACAGCGTATCCAGTTCTTCCAGCAGGTTGTATTGGTCATCCACCAGCAGCAGCGTTTTCCATTTATCAAACGTCAGGCACGGGTGCGAGGTACCAAACACTAGAATATCGCCAACCTGCACGTCGCTGCCCGGTGCAAGGTGCAGCATGCAGTGCTGATCCATAATCCCCACGCTCGCGATCCCCTCGGCGGATAGCTGCGCACCGTGACGATAGAGGGCGATGGGCTGCGGCAGTCCGGCGTCGAAGGCGCAGTCGCGCTTGCCGAAGTTAACCACCGCGCGATCCGCTTCCGGCACCGACTGGACCATCGCCATCAGCTCCAGCGCCGAGGCTAAGTCGCCGCCCAGATCGCAGGCGATCGGATCCCGCGACACCAGCTCCTGCTGCGCGATATCGTAGATCCCCCGGTCGTGGGTGATATAGCAGCCGGGGCGGATAACGATCCGGCAGTTTGCCGGTTTCTCCGCCGCCAGCCAGATGTTACACACCACGTCGTACCAAACGGTACCGGCGCCGGTCAGCACAAACTCGCCCTCAACCAGCGGCGCCATTCGACAGGCCAGTTCGGCGGCCTGGCGCAGCAGGGCTTCAACCTGCGGCTGCGGATCGTCGCCGTGCAAAACCCCTTCATACAGCTCAAGACCGCGCAGCTTCAGGCCCGGCAGCTCCGCCACCGCCTGTGCCAGCGCCAGCGCGTCCTCAACGCTGCGACAGCCGCAGCGCCCGCCCTGCACGCCCAACTCAATCAGCACATCCAGCGTTTGCCGCCGCTCGTTGAAAAACGCCGACAGCGTGCGGGCATTGGCAAGGCTATCCACGCAGCAGATAAAATCCGCCGCCCGATAATGCCCTTTCAGGCGCGATACCACCTGCATATTGGCCTTGCCGACCAGTTGGTTGACCATCAAAACGCGCTGCACGCCGCTGGCCATCGCCGCGCTGGCTTGCCAGGCGCTACCCACGCCGATCCCCCATGCGCCCGCCTGCTGCTGCGCCTGAAAAATCCACGGTGTCATCGTCGTTTTACCGTGCGGTGCCAGCGAGACGCCGCGCGCATCGGCGTAGCGCTGCATCCAGGCGATGTTATTTTCCAGCGCCGTTTTTTTCAGCAGCGCGGCGGGGAGGCAGATATCCTCTGCCAGCAGATTTGCCGGGGCGGACATCACGGCGGCTTTGTGCGGGACAAGCGTATCGGAATGGTATTTCATAACACTATCCTTTCAGGGTTTATGCTCGGATAAAAGTTGGGTATCAATTTTAATTTATTGATAAATATAAATTTAATATGTGATCGTTATGTTTAATGAATAAAAGTATCATAAATTGATCTGGTTTTTGCGTAGTTTTCCACTGTTTTTCCGCCTTGTAAATGGTTAACTTGTCGGCAGAGTTGAAAGGGAGTAATTGCGATGAAAGTTAACTGGCTTTTCAAAAACGTCACCGTCATCGACGGCAGCGGCGGGCCGCAGTTTCGTGGTGACGTAGCGGTGAAGGGCGATCGGATTGTGGATATGGCCCCGGCGTTGAATCTGGCGGCGGAGCAGGTGGTTGAGGGGCTGGGGCGTGTACTGGCCCCCGGGTTTATCGATGTGCATACCCATGACGATATCAACGTCATCCGTATGCCGGAGTATTTGCCCAAGCTGAGCCAGGGGGTGACGACGGTGATCGTTGGCAACTGCGGGATCAGCGCGGCGACGGCAACCATGCGCGACGGCGTGCCGGACCCGATGAACTTGCTGGGCGAGCAGGAGCAATTTATTTATCCCACCGTTGAGGCTTACGCCCACGCGGTGGAGGCGGCGAAGCCGTCACTGAACGTTGGCACGCTGATTGGCCATACCGCGCTGCGCAACAATCATATGGATGATTTGTTCCGCCCGGCGACGGAAAGCGAAATCGCCGGGATGCGTGTTCAGCTGCGCGATGCCCTGCGTCAGGGGGCGCTGGGCCTGAGTACCGGTCTGGCCTACGCCAGCGCGTTCCAGTCCACCACTGAAGAGGTGATGGCGCTGGCGGAAGAGCTGGCGGCGGAGAAGGGAATTTACACGACCCATCTGCGCTCGGAGTTTGAACCTATTCTGGAAGCGCTCGACGAAGCGTTTCGCATTGGTCGCCACGGTAACGTGCCGGTGGTGGTTTCGCACCACAAGTGCGCCGGGGCGAAAAACTGGGGTCGTACGAAGGAGACGCTGGCTTTCTTCGATGAGATGCGCCAGCGCCAGGAGATCGCCTGCGACTGCTACCCCTATTCCGCCAGTTCGTCGACGCTGGATATGAAGCAGGTGACCGATGAGTTCGACATCGTTATCACCTGGTCGGAAGCGCAGCCAGAACAGGCCGGTAAAACCCTCAAGCAAATTGCCGATGGCTGGCAGGTGAGCCTCCATGATGCGGCGGCGCGGCTAATGCCCGCAGGTGCAATCTATTACAACATGGACGAGCAGGACGTGCGGCGGGTGCTGCGTTATCCGGTCACCATGATCGGCTCCGATGGCCTGCCGAACGACCCGATGCCGCATCCACGGCTGTGGGGGGCTTTCCCTCGGGTACTGGGCCACTACAGTCGCGATGAACAGCTGTTTCCGCTGACCACCGCCATTCACAAAATGACCGGCCTCTCGGCGGCACGCTTTCAGCTTGCGGATCGTGGGCTGGTGAAAGTGGGCTACTTCGCCGATCTGGTGCTATTTGACCCGCAAACGGTGCGCGATGTCGCCAGCTTCTCCGACCCGAAACAACCGGCGGACGGCATAGAAGCGGTGATGGTTAACGGCGTGATGAGCTACGGCAGCGATAAAAAGATTACCGGGCGCGCAGGGCGTTTCCTGCGCCGCCGAATGAGCTAAGGAGTGAAAGATGAGTATTAAACGTTATGGCGTGGAAGGCGGAACCGGCACCGGCGGGCAGCATCTGCCGTTCGCCCGCGCGGTGGAAGCGGGTGGCTGGCTGTACGTCTCCGGTCAGACGCCGATGAAAGATGGCGAAGTGGTGGAAGGGGGGATTGTCGACCAGGCGCGTCTGGCGATTCAGAACTGCGTGGATATCATGACCGAAGCGGGCTATACCCTCGCCGACGTCGTACACGTCAAAGTGATCCTCACCGATTCGCGCTATTTCCAGTCCTTCAACAAAGTGTTCCGCGAGTTCTTTGGCGATAACCCGCCAGCCCGTATCTGCTGCGTGGCGGATCTGGTGGTGGATTGCAAAGTCGAAGTAGATGTGACCTGTTATAACGCGGCGCGCGTGTAAAACCGCGCGCGAAAAATAGCATTCTTCTCCGCTCGGGGAGGAATAAGCAAAAAAGTGTGATATTGGCGCCAGACTGAATAAACAGGCTGGCACCAGCGGTGTCGCTTTGCCTTTTTTCAGGCATTGTTTCTATCAACTTATAATATTCAGCAGTACGAGTATTATTTATTACGTCTGGATGTGAGCAATGAATAATATGTCCTTTTTGATTTGGTTCTCGGTCTATGCCTGCGCCATGATTACGTTAGGCTGGTATGTGTCGCGTAAGCAAAAGACGGGTGAAGATTTTTTACTGGGCGGCCGTTCTCTGCCGATGATCCTGACTCTGGGTTCAACCGTCGGTACCATGGTCGGTACCGGATCAAGCGTTGGTGCGGTGGGCTTTGGCTACACTAACGGCTGGGCGGGGATGCTGTATGGTCTTGGCGGCGCGATAGGGATCCTGCTGGTGGCGTGGCTATTTGCTCCGGTACGTAAATTTCGCTTTATGACCATGAGCGAAGAGATGTCTTATTACACCGGCGGCAGCAAAATAATTAAAAACCTGGTCGCTATCCTTATTTTTATTGCCTCAATTGGCTGGCTTGGTGCACATATTTTAGGGGGCGGTCTGTATCTTGCCTGGGCCAGTGGTATCGATATTAACGTTGCCAAAATCATTATCGCCCTGGCCTTTGTGGTGTATGTCGGTATCGGCGGTTACTCGGCGGTAGTCTGGATCGATACCATTCAATCCATCGTGCTGTTTGTCGGTTTTATTCTGATGGCGATTCTGGCGGTGCATCACGTTGGCGGCTGGAGCCATATTCAGCAAGCGGTTGACCCGGCGGCGCAAAGTTTATTTGCCGTGGATAAACTGGGTATTCTGCCTGCGTTCTCTTTGGCGATAGTCATCGGCGTTGGCGTGCTGGCGACACCTTCTTACCGTCAGCGAATCTATTCGGCGAAGACGGTCTCCTCGGTACGTCAGTCTTTCACCATCACGGGTCTGCTGTACCTTGGCTTCTCCTTCCTGCCAGCGATTATCGGTATGGCGGTGTGGACCATGAATGCGAACCTGGAAAACAGCGGTTTCGCCTTCCTGTTTGCCACGCAGGTATTGCCGCCGGTGCTGGCGATGGCAATTCTGATTGCCGGGATGTCGGCCAATATGTCGTCAGGCAGCTCCGACGCGATTGCCGCGGTGTCCATCATGTTGCGCGATCTCTATACCCTCGTCACCGGTCATATGCCTGCGCCGGAAAAAGCGATTCGCCTGTCACGGATGTTCCTCGTGCTGGTTATCGCGTTGGCGTTGCTGTTCGCGCTTACCTCTAACGACATCATCAGCTATATCACCAAAATGATCTCAATGATTATGTCCGGGATGTTTATCTGCACCATGCTTGGCCGCTTCTGGAATCGCTTTAACTGGCAGGGCGCGGTTGCCGCGCTGGCAGGCGGCGCAGGGGCATCGGTGGTGGTACTGATGGACAGCGACTGGATGGCTTTCTGGGGCAACCCATGTATTCCGTCGGTGCTGACCAGCCTGGTGGCCTCAGTGGTGGTCACACTGCTTACGCCTGCCAGCAAGATGAGCCGCGAAGAAGCGCTGGAGATGATCACTCAGGAGCGTGAAAGCCGCCCATCTGCGCCGCCGCTGCCGATTGGCAAACGCAATACGTCGCGGGGCTAAGGAAATGGGGATAAATAACTATATTGCCGTCGACTGGGGTTCCACCCAGCTGCGCGGCTGGTTGATTCGCAACGGCCAGTGCGTTGAGACGAAGCAGCTGCCGCTGGGCGTGACTCGCCTCAACGGACAGCTGCCTGAGGAGGTATTCCAGCAGCACCTGGCTCCCTGGCGCGGCGCAGAGAAGCTTCCGGTGCTGATGGCCGGGATGATCGGTAGTGACGCGGGCTGGCAGTCAGTGCCGTACTTGCCTTGTCCGGCGGCGATTGATGCCCCAGGGCAACAGCTGTTTGCCGTTGCCGAAGGCGTGTGGATTATTCCCGGCCTCAAGATTGAACAGGTCGGGGAGTACAACGTGATGCGCGGGGAAGAGACGCAGCTGCTGGGCGCGTGGCAACTGGCCCCGGCGGAGTGCTACGTGATGCCGGGCACCCACTGTAAATGGGTGCAAGTAGAGCGCGGCGTGGTGCGCCACTTTGCTACCGCGATGACCGGTGAGCTGCATCATCTGCTGATGACGCAATCGCTGCTTGGCAAGGGGCTTACGGCCCAGTTGCCGGACGAAGCTGCTTTTGAACTGGGGCTGGAAAAGGGGCTGGCGCAGCCCTCGTTAATTAGCGAACTGTTTGTCGCCAGGGCGGCGCGGGTATTGGGGGCGCTGGCGGCGACATCGGTCAGCGACTATCTCTCCGGGCTGCTGATTGGCGCTGAGGTCGCAACCCTGGGTCAGCGTTACCGTATATCAACCGTCAGCCTGGTGGGGGACCCGGCGCTGAATGCCCGCTATCGTCGGGCGATGATGGCGTGCGGGATGACGGTCAACAGCTGTAGCGGCGACGAGGCATTGCTGAGCGGCATGGCGAGGATAATGAATGGACAAGCTTAAACTGGTGGCGATTTTGCGCGGCATTCGCCCCGCAGAAGCGGCAGAGCATATTGATACGCTGATTGGCGCAGGGTTTCGCTATATTGAAATCCCGCTCAATTCGCCGGACTGGCAGCAAAGTATCCCGCAGATGGTGGCGCAGTTTGGCGAGCAGGCGGTGATTGGCGCAGGGACGGTACTGAAGGTTGAGCAGGTCGATTTTCTGGCCGACGCCGGGGCAAAGCTTATCGTCACGCCGAATACCCAGCCTGCGGTTATCCGCCAGGCGGTGGCGCGCGGGATGCTGGTCTGCGCCGGGTGCGCGACGGCGACGGAGGCGTTTAGCGCGCTGGATGCCGGGGCGCAGTGGCTGAAGATTTTTCCCTCTTCCGCTTTTGGCCCGGACTATATTCGCGCGCTGAAAGCGGTGCTGCCGCCGGAAGTGCCGGTGCTGGCGGTAGGCGGCGTGACGCCGGAGAATCTGACGACCTGGGTGCAGGCCGGGTGTGCCGGAGCCGGGTTGGGGAGCGATCTTTATCGCGCCGGACAAGCGGTGGAACGCACCCGCCAGCAGGCGGGGAGGTTTATTGCCGCTAGCGCGGTTTAGTCACCCAGCGGCTGGCGGTCGACGCCGCCGCGGTGGCTGTCGAGCGCCAGCTTAATACGCCGCAGCCGGCCTTTGGCCTGGGTTTTGTTGGCCATCGCCAGTTCGGTGGCCAGCACATCAACCATCGCCAGCATCGCATAGCGCGAAGTGCTGGGCTTGAAGATATAGTCGTTTTCGCGCACCAGCAGCGGCAGCACCAGATCCGCCTGCTCCGCCAGCGGCGTTCCGGCTGGGGTAATCGCGATTACCTTCGCACCGTACTGGCTGGCAATCGCCGCGCTTTCAATGATTTCCTGGGTATAACCGCCTAATGACAGCACGATAACCACATCCTTTGGCGTCACCGCCGAGCTCATCATGCGCACCAGCAGGCCGTCGTTCTGGCTGACTACCGGCAGGCCGAGGCGAAACAGACGATACTGAATTTCCTGGGCGCAGATGGTGGAGCCGCCGCCCATGCCGAGGGCCAGAATCTGCCGCGCATCGCTCAGCCAGCTGACCGCGCGCTTCAGTGCTTCGATATCCAGCGCCCGACGATTGGTCTCCAGCACGCCGATGATCGACTCATAGATCCCCTGCACGCCTTCGAGGTCCGGGACATCGAGAATAAAGCGCTGGCCGACCGCCAGAGATTGCGCCAGCTTCATCTTCAGTTCGCGAACATCTTTGCAACCCAGCGCCCGCGCGAAGCGGGTGACCGAGGCCTGGCTGGTGTTGGTCAGCCGCGCCATTTCGGCGATAGGCAGTTCCGCCGCCGCCGCGACATCATCGAGAATAAACTGCGCGATGCGCTTTTCGGTCGCCGTCAGTTCAACAAAGCGATCGGTAATGCAGGAAATGATATCGATTGACCAGGACATACGGGTATCAGCGGGTAAGTTTTGAATGATACTTTGTACCATATTCAGGCGATGAAAGCAGCGCCGGAGGTCACAGCGCCAGCCGCATGGTGCAACGCGTTTCTGGTGCCAGTCCATGTTCCGTTTCCAGCTCCCTTTTTGCCGCCAGCCCTGACGGCAGCGTCAGCTCGTCCAGCATCGAAAAGCCCAGGCGGGTATAAAACGGCGCGTTCCACGGCACTTCGCGAAAAGTGGTGAGCGTGACCGCTGGATATTCCGCTCTTCGGGCATTCTCAATCACCTGCTCCAGCATCATGCGGCCAATGCCTCGTCCTTGCCACGCCTGATGGACGGCAATCTCGACGATAAACAGCGCATCATCCAGTGGTTCGGTGAGCAGAAAGCCTATCGGTTGCTCATCGGCCACGGCCAACAGGCTGTGTTCGGTTTCAAGAAACAGCCGGTGGCGATCGGCGCTTATCACCTCGCTTTGCGCCAGCCAGGCCAGCGCCGGGATTTGGCGAAAAGCCTGGGCGGCAGAGCGTTCAATAGCGGGCAGGAGAGGGATATCGTTCTCCTGAGTCAGGCGTAATGTGGTGGTGGCGGTTATAGTGGTAGTTTTCATCACCTCAGCATAGCAGCCTTCGGGAGAAAAACATGGAGCTTACCGCCGTTCCGGCTACCCAGTTCAGTATCGAGCAACTGGCGACTATCCTTAGCGACTGTTTTGAGGATTACCTGGTTCCCGTCGTGCTGTCGGTAGAAGTTTTTGTCCAGCGCTTCAGCGCCGAAGGGCTGAGCCTGCTGGATTCATGCGTCTGGCTGGATGGCGATGTACCCGCAGCGATGGCCGTTGTCGCCCGACGCGGTGATGAAGCCCGGTTAGCGGCTTTCGGGATGCGGTCCGGGTATCGCGGTAAAGGGCTTGGGCGTCGGTTAATGACGCCGCTGATTGCCTCTTTGCAGGTTCAGGGAGTGCGGCGGATGTGGCTGGAGGTGATCCGCGAAAATCACGCTGCGATGGCGCTGTATCAATCGCTCGGCTTCAAGGTGCGGCACGGGCTGTGTGGCTATTTAAGTTCACAGGTCGGAAGTGATGAGCCGCCCGTGTTGCAAGATTGTGATGTGCTGGCCCTGACGCGCAGGGCCGGTGCCGAGGTCAACGGCCAGCTGCCGTGGCTGATGGACCCGCTCACCTTCAGCACCCTGCCATGCCGGGCGTTCACCCTCAATCAGCGGGCCTTTGCCGTGCTGGCGACGTTAACCAGCAGGCCGCAGCTCCAGTTTTTGTGGGTTGAACCCGCCGCCCGCGGGCGCGGGCTGGGACGGGAAATGCTGATTGCTCTTGCCCGCCAGTTTCCGGGGCTCGGCACGTCGGTGACCATCCCGGAAACCTTTACCCCGCTGTTTAAAGCCGCAGGCTATGCGCCATTGGCCTTAAAGCAGTATGAGATGAGCGTGGAATTTAGCGCCCCATCGTCAGCAGGGCGGTAAGGTTTAGCCGTTACGCGGGTCGCTAATCGGCTGGCGAACCAGGAAAATATAGGCCAGCGCGCCAAGGGCGGTGACGCAGCCGCAGATAATCAGCGCCAGCTGGAATGAGTGGGTGGTATCGACGATAAATCCGGTCACCACAGGGGCAAAGGACGCGCAGATAAAGCTGGCGAAGTTTTGAATGCTGCCGACGGAAGCGGTCATTCGTGAGGCCACCGCGACGTGAATCAATCCCCAGCAGGAGGTTCCGGCAAAGTGAATACAGAACAACGCCATACCGATTAACAGCACCGCGACGATTGATGTTGTCGCCTGGGGTACGACGAGCGTAAACGCGGCGGAGCAGAACATACCGGCAATGATGCAAATTTTGCGGCTCTTAATCGGGGCCATGCCGCCTTTAACCAGCCAGTCGGTAACATAGCCGTTGATTAACATGCCTGCGGCACCGAACAGGAACGGGATGGCGGCCATAAAACCGGTACTTTTCAGATCAAGATTATAGGCCGTTTGCAGATAGCCCGGTAGCCAGGCCAGATACAGCCACGCGGTATAGTTGATGCCGCTGAAGCCCAGCATCATTCCCCACATGGTTTTGTTTTTGAACAGGCTGCGCCATTCGGCGAAACTTAATGGATCGCGGCGAGCGTTCACGCTTCCGGCATTCAGGTATGCCTGCTCGTCGGCGGTGAGATTGATATCTTCCCGGTTGCGATAGAGCATATACCAGCCGATAGCGACAAAAATCCCCAGCACACCGATGGTAATAAACATCCAACGCCAGCCCATCACCAGCATCATCGCGGCGAGGATCGGCGGGCTAATGGCGACGCCAATAGTTGAGGCGGCGTTAAAGAAGCCCATCGGACGCCCGCGCTCTTTAATATTAAACCAGTCGTTGATCACCTTGACGCCGCAAGGGTTCATCGGCGCTTCGCCAATCCCCATGCCGATGCGCACCAGGACGAACTGGGTAAAGCTGTGCACCATCCCCGAAACGGCCTGAAACAGTGACCAGAAAAACATCCCCAGCCCCAGCATGATGCGCGGACCTTTGCGGTCCAGCAGCGGCCCGCAGGGGAGCTGTGCGATACCGTAGGCCAGAGAGAAGACCGACAGCAGAGCCCCTATTTCGGTGGCGCTTAATCCCAGCTCCTCGCGGATGGTCAGGTTAGCGACGGATAATGAGCTTCGGTCAAGGTAGTTAATAACCGCCGCCAGAAATAACAGAATCATTGCCGTGGTCTGAATTTTCTTAATGCGAGCGCTACGCTGCAATGTATTATTTAACGGAACTGAAATTGTCTCCGCTTTCCCTTTTTCAAAGGTGGTTTGCGGGTCGATAGCTATATTTTTGGGTTCCACGCCGGACTCCTGGCTATTCTATTTGAACGACAAGTGACATTGAGCGGTTTTAAACACCACCCACACATTTAACAGTAAAGTAAGTCGACTTGTTATCAGCATAAATAACCTTTTCCATCTCATTGGATTACATTTTTAGATTTGTGCTCCTGATAATCATTTGCTGTTTTTAATCGGTACTTAATAAAGCAGGGATTCATTCTGCTTGAGGGAGTTAATCATTGATTGTTTCGCGGAGTTCAGGTGGTTACGTAGCGCCAGGTTGGCATCCAGATCGCTGCGGCAGATGAGCGCGCTCAGGATAGTCATGTGTTCATCAATGGCGATGATATTGCGCTGCTTAAGGTCGCTCTCATCCCACTGGTAGTGGAAGTGGAAGATAACGGAAATGATTTCAAGTGATTGATTAAAAAATATATTATCAGCAGCGGAAAGCAGTAGCGTGTGAAAATCTCGATCGAGCTGTGAGAACATGCGAAAGCTGTCGCCGATGCTGTCCCGCAGCGCCCGATGGCGCTCAAGCAGGGTTTTCGCCTGTAGCCAGCGGGCATCGTTATCCGGCAGGTTGAGGAAGTGCTGGAGCGCGTGGGTTTCCAGCATTTCGCGCAGCTCGAACAGCTGCTCCGCCCAGGATTGCTCAAACTTCTTCATATTCCACTGACCGCGTTTTTCGCTTTCAATCAGGTTGTAGCGGCTGAACTTCAATAAAAACTCTCTGACCACCACCGGGCTGACGCCCGCGGCCCGCGCCAGCTGTAGCTCGGAAAACATCTCTCCAGCGCGCAGTTGGCGCTGGTTGATCATGGTGAAAAATGCCTGCTCAAAGAGGCGATTTTGTTCGGCCAGCGAGGCGCTGGAACCGTCGAAGCCGTCCTGCACTTCGGGCAGGCGGAGGATCAGGTAATCCTGATTGACCTGGCTCAGCACGCCGCGCTCGCATAAGTGGCTGAGGATATGGCGCACGGTGGTGCGGCTGATGTTGTACATCTCCGCCAGCGCGCTTTGCGAGGGCAGCGGCGAGGGGATAAAGCCGCGCGCCATATCGTTAATGACCTGGTTAATCACGTTATGACGAAGGTTTTGTGAACGGCTCATACATAGACTCCCTGTTTTTTAGATATTAAAACCGGATTTAAAACGGTTTTGTGCGCGAGGTTTCACAATTTTGGCAATGACTTTATCCTGGATTGTTTTTTTCATCGATATCTAAGCCAACAAATACGGAGGTAATAATTATGACGTCGATGAATGCATTAGTGTGTCAGGAACCCAAAAAACTTAACTGGGAAAAACGCCAGATTCCCATTCCTGGCAATGATGAAGTTCTGATTAAAATAAAAGCGGTGGGGATTTGTGGGACGGATATTCATGCGTGGGGCGGTAATCAACCCTTTTTTAGCTACCCGCGAGTACTTGGCCATGAAATATGCGGCGAGATAATTGGACTCGGTAAAAATATTCTTAATCTGAAGAGCGGACAGCAGGTTGCGGTTATTCCTTACGTGGCCTGTCGTCAGTGTCCGGCCTGCCTGAGCGGGCGGACAAACTGCTGTGAGAAGATTTCGGTGATCGGCGTGCATCGCGACGGCGGATTTAGCGAGTATCTCAGCGTGCCGGTGAAGAACCTTCTGGTGGTTGATGACGTTGATCCTGAGGCGGTGGCGCTGATTGAGCCGTTCGCCATTAGCGCCCATGCGGTGCGTCGCGCAGATATTCAGCCGGGAGAGCAGGTGCTGGTGGTTGGTGCGGGACCGATTGGCCTGGGCGCGGCGGCAATCGCCAAAGCCGACGGTGCGCAGGTCGTGGTGGCGGATACCAGCCCGGCGCGGCGCGATCATGTGGCGCAGCATCTTGGCCTGACTACCCTCGACCCTTCTGACCCGCAGTTTACCGAGCAGTTGTGTGAGACGTTTGGCGGCTCTCTGGCGCAGAAGGTGATCGACGCGACGGGGAACCAGCATGCGATGAATAACACCGTGAATTTAATTCGCCACGGCGGCAGCATTGTTTTCGTCGGCCTGTTTAAAGGCGAACTGCAGTTCTCGGACCCGGAGTTTCATAAGAAAGAGACGACCATGATGGGGAGTCGCAATGCGACAGAAGAGGATTTTGCCAAAGTCGGGCGGCTGATGGCTGAGGGGAAAGTGACTGCCAGTATGATGCTGACCCACCGTTACGATTTCAAATCGTTGGCTGAAATCTATGAAAGCGAAGTGATTAACAATCGCCAGCTGATCAAAGGCGTCATTCATTTTTAGCAGGGAAGGCCATGAAAACATTAAACAGAAAAGAGTTTCCGGGGGCTCAGTACCCGACGCGGGTGATTCAGTTCGGCGAGGGCAATTTCCTGCGGGCGTTCATCGACTGGCAACTGGATCTGCTGAATGAGCAAACCGATCTGGCCGCCGGGGTGACCATCGTTCGCCCGATCAACACCGAGTTCCCGCCGTCGCTCAATACCCAGGACGGGCTTTACACCACGGTGATCCGCGGACTGGATGAACGCGGCGAGGCGGTGAGCGAGGCGCGGGTTATTCGCTCCGTTAATAACGAGATCAACCCCTGGCAGGATTTTGCCGACTATCTCGCGCTGGCCCGTAATCCGGAAATTGAGTTCGTGTTTTCGAACACCACCGAAGCGGGTATTAGTTACCATGCCGGAGACCGGCCTGACGATATGCCGCCGGTGAGCTTCCCGGCGAAGCTGACCCAGCTCCTGCTCGAACGGTTCCGCCATTTCGACGGCGCAGCAGATAAGGGCTGGATGATTATTCCCTGCGAGCTGATTGATTATAACGGCGAGGCGCTGAAGGCGCTGGTACTGCGCTATGCCCAAGAGTGGCAGTTGCCTGCGGCTTTTAGCGACTGGATTGAAACGGCCAATACCTTCTGTTCCACGCTGGTTGACCGTATCGTGACCGGCTACCCGCGCGATGAAGCGCAAAAGCTGGAAGCGGAGCTGGGCTATCACGATGCGTTCCTTGATACCGCCGAATACTTCTGGCTGTTTGTGATTCAGGGGCCGCAGGCGCTGGCGAAGAAACTGCGCCTTGATCGCTGCCCGCTCAATATTCGCATCGTCGACGATATTCGCCCCTACAAAGAGCGCAAAGTCGCCATTCTCAACGGTGCGCATACCGCGCTGGTTCCCGTGGCGTGGCTATGTGGCGTGGATACCGTTGGCGAAGCGATGCAGGACGAAGCCATTCGCCATTATGTGCAACAAACCATCGGCGAAGAGATTATTCCGGCGCTCGATTTACCTGCCGACGAGTTACGGCAGTTTGCCGATGCCGTGACCGGGCGCTTTCTTAATCCGTATATCCGCCATCAGCTTTTGTCGATTGCGCTTAACGGTATGACCAAATTCCGTACCCGGATCCTGCCGCAGCTGCTGACGAATATTCGCCAGCATGGTGCGATTCCGCCGCGCCTGACGTTCGCTCTGGCGGCGCTGATTGCCTTCTATCGCGGCCAGCGTGACGGGCAGACGTATCCGCTACAGGATGATGACGTCTGGTTAACCCGCTTTGCTGAAGGCTGGACGCAGGTGGCGAACGGTCGTGCTCTGCATGAACTGGTGGTGGAGGTGTTACAGGATAAAAAGCACTGGGGCGAGGATTTAACGGTGATTCCCGGACTGGCTGAACAAGTCACGCGGTATCTGGAAGTGATGTTGAGCGCAGGAATGCGCGAGGCCCTGGCGCGGCTGTAGTCGGTTTGTTGTGCGGCGTCCGCGGATTTGGACGCCGTTTTTTTTTGTGCTCTGAACCGCAAAAAATGAATTAAGCGCCAATGGTTGGTGGATTTCCCGCATCATAAGAGCCTATCCCATTAGGGCTATTTTGCTTGCCATTTTGAACCTGGGCAGTGCTCAGAATCCTCACGTACTACGTGTACGCTCCGGTTCTTCCGCGCTGGCCGTGTTCAAACTGCCTGCGCCAATAACGCCTACTGGGGGAGGCTCTAAGTGCCTGCGATGGCGATGATGGGGGATGCATGCGTAAAACAGAACTGTTGGCTTTTCTGCAAAATCAGACGGATTTTTTTGATCCGGATAACCTGAGCGAAGTCTTCACGGCCAGCTATCTGGCCCAGCGTTTTGCGATGCAAAGAAATACCGCCAGCCACTATCTGAACCAGCTGGTTACCCAGGATGTGCTGGTGAAGATCAACACTCGCCCGGTCTATTTTCTGCATAAAAAAGCCTTTCGCCAGCAGTTCTTCCCCCTTTCCCGCTGCGAGTACGCCAGCATGGCGGAGCTGCTTGCTGAAAGCGACCGGCAGCCGGAGCAGGCGGATCATTTTTCACTACTGACCGGCCATGATGGCAGCCTGCGTAAGCCCATTGAGCAGATGAAAACCGCGCTGTTTTATCCCAACGGCGGGCTACCGCTGCTGATTACCGGCGACAGCGGCACCGGCAAAAGCTATATGGCGGAGCTGATGCACGAGTTCGCTATCGCTCAGGGATTGCTGGAGCCGGATGCGCCGTTTATCAGCTTTAACTGCGCCCAGTATGCCAGCAACCCGGAGCTGCTGGCCGCCAACCTGTTTGGTTATGTCAAAGGCGCGTTTACCGGCGCGCAGAGCGATAAAGCCGGGGCGTTTGAGGCGGCAAACGGCGGTATGCTGTTTCTTGATGAAGTCCATCGCCTGGATGCGCAGGGGCAGGAAAAGCTTTTCACCTGGCTGGACCGCAAGGAGATCTATCGGGTGGGGGAAACGGCGCAGGGACTGCCGATTTCGCTGCGGCTGGTGTTTGCCACTACCGAAGATATTCACAGCACTTTTCTGACCACTTTTATTCGCCGCATTCCAATCCTCGTCAGCCTGCCGGATTTGCAAAACCGCAGTCGTCACGAGAAAGAGGCGTTAACGTTGCAGTTTTTCTGGCAGGAGGCGCGCACGCTCGCCGCCCGGCTCCAGCTGACGCCGCGGCTTTTACAGGTGCTGGCTCACTATGTTTATCGCGGCAACGTGGGTGAACTGAAGAACGTGATTAAGTACGCGGTGGCGTCGGCATGGGCTAAATGCCCCGGTAGCGAGGTGCTTAACGTCACTTTGCATGACCTGCCGGAAAATATCATGGCCGCAACGCCTGCGCTGAGTGAACCGATGGGCCAGGAGGAGCCGCTGCTCGTCGAACCGCAGACCAGCCTGGTCTGGCTGCTGCGCGCGCGCGACCCGGTGCAGGGGCTGATTTACGATACTCAATGCCGCGTTCTGGCGCTGTACGAGGCGGTGCTGAGTAAAAAAATGCACTGGGAAGAGGCGCAAAAAAGCATGGGCGAGGAGATTGAAACCCTCTTTGACCGGCTAATTTTTGATAATCACGATGCCAACAGCTCGCATATGCTGTTGCTGATCACCCACCAGGTGCGGGAAGAGTTTTATCGCCTTGAAAAGCGTTTCAATATCCAGTTTAACGGCAACTGTATCTACGCCCTGAGCCACTACCTGATACATCGTTCCCGCCAGGCACACTCCCGGATGAGCAGCGAGAAAAGCCGCCAACTGGAGGACTTTCTGGCGCAGAAATTCCCGCTGCTGTATCGCTTTTGCGAAGAGATCCTCGCCGCGCTGGCGCTGAAGTTGGATATCGAGCCCCGGCGCATTGACCTGTTGTTATTGGTGTTGTGGCTGCAAAAAACCGGCGCAATCAGCCAGCAGCAGGTGACTCGCGCGATAATTGTGGCCCACGGCTACGCCACCGCCAGCAGTATCGCTAACGTGGCGAACCGGCTGTTGAAAAGCCAGCTGTTTGAGTCATTTGATATGCCGCTCGACGTCACGCCGGAGGCTATCGCCGACCAGGTGATAAGCTACATTGAGAGCCACGCGCTGGCCTCCGGGCTGATCATTCTGGTCGATATGGGTTCTCTGAAGGCGATTCATAGCCACTTTAACCGCCGCCTGACCACCCCGATGGCGATTATTAATAACGTCTCGACCGGGATGGCGATGTACGTTGGCGAGCGCATTTTACAGGGCGATATGCTGGAGGATATCGTCCGTGAGATTGGCGATGACCTCGCGGTTGAGCATCAGCTCTACTACCCGCAAACCGACAAACCGCGGGCGATTCTCACGACCTGCGCCACCGGTCTGGGCGCGGCGGCTAACTTGTCGGCGCTGTTAAAAGCCAGTATTCCTGAATTGCTCGGCATTGATATTGTCGCCTGCGATGTGGAAACTCTCGCCGATCCCGCACGGCGGGAGTCGATGCTGAGCCGCTACGAGGTGCTGGCGATCGTCGGCACCCTGGATCCGCATCTGGCAGAACTGCCGTGGATCTCGCTCGACTCACTGATTTCCGGCGAAGGGAGCCGGCCGCTGATGCGTATCTTCGGCGAACTGGCGACTGCGGAGCAGGTCAGCGAAATCAATAACCTGATCCTGAAGAATTTCTCGCTGCGCAGGGTGATCGAGTCGGTGACGATCCTCGATACCGGGAAGGTGATCAATCAGGTTGAGCAGTTTTTACTGCGCTATGAGCACCTGGCCGGCTGCGATGTGCCCAACGATCGTAAGGTGGCGCTGTATGTGCATATAAGCTGTCTGATTGAGCGGTTAATTCGCAACGCTTCACCGACCCATTACTCGGGAAGGCAGTGTCCGCAGAGTGAGCTGGTTATTCTACGCGAGGCCTTTAGTGTCATTGAGAGTGGGTATAGTGTCAAAATCCCCCCGGTTGAGCTGTATTACATTCACGATATCCTGACGCGGGAAACGGAATTTATTCAGGAAGATCAAGAGTTTTAATTCCTTTCGTCTTTTCGTTCTTACGTTAACCGGCGCGCCACTGTTTCTGGCACGCCGGTTGCAATTAAGAAAGCAGTGGAATGCGCTTTCGAGGTAAGGATGAAACGACACTATATTTTTGCCAGCCATGGCACCTTTGCTAACGGTCTGTTGAACTCCGTGGAGCTGATCCTCGGTAAACAGCCGAATATTTATACCCTGTGCGCCTATGTGGAGGAGGAAGTCGATCTGA
This sequence comes from Klebsiella sp. MISC125, assembly GCF_051131775.1. NCBI lineage: Bacteria > Pseudomonadati > Pseudomonadota > Gammaproteobacteria > Enterobacterales > Enterobacteriaceae > Klebsiella > Klebsiella sp. MISC125. The sequence continues at coordinate 5,332,062 of NZ_CP180448.1, read as the reverse complement.
CGCAGCAGGTGGAGACGCTGCTGGCGCGTTTTCCCGCCGAGGATGAACTGATAGTGATTACGGATATCTTCGCCGGTAGCGTCAATAATGAGTTTGTGCGCTTTTTATCGCGCCCACACTTTCATTTATTGTCCGGTTTAAATCTACCATTAATTATTGACCTGCTTATTTCGGCAGGGGAAGAAAATACCGAAAAGCTAATTTCTGAAGCATTAATAAGCGCCAAAGAGAGCATTCAGTACTGCAATCAGACGATTGCCAGTGCGATGACCACTGATAAAGACTTCTGAAATGAGGGAACACTATGATTACGCTTTTAAGGGTAGACCATCGATTACTTCACGGACAGGTAGCCTTTTCCTGGACGCAATATGTCGGTGCCGATTGTATTTTGATCGCTAACGATAATGTCCCTAACGATGAACTGCGTAAAACGACGATTAAACTCGCTAAGCCGCCGTCGGTAAAACTGGTGATTAAAAATATTGATGACTCCATTGAGGCAATTAAAAGCGGCGTTACCGATAAATATAATTTATTTATTGTTGTTGAATCGGTGGACGATGCCTGGCGTATTGCCAATGCGGTGGGAAATATCAAGAGCATTAATCTTGGCGGGATTAAAGCGAAAGAGGGCAGCCAGAATATCTCTAAGGCAATTAATTTACTGCCAAAAGAAATAGAACAGCTGCAACAACTGGTTGGGAATGGCGTTGAGGTTGAAATTCGCCAGGTCCCTAACGATCGCAAACAGCTTTTTGCGGAATGTGTTTAATTCCGGAGGACAGATTATGGTAGAGGCTCTGTTACTCGGTCTGGTGGCGTTTATTGCGCAATCAGAATACGCATTGGGGACGTCGCTGATTTCACGGCCTATCGTCACCGGGCTGCTGACCGGGCTGGTGCTCGGGGATGTGCAGACCGGCGTGATCATGGGTGCGACGCTGGAGCTGGCCTTTATTGGCTCCTTCTCCGTCGGCGCGTCGATCCCGCCTGATGTGGTCACCGGCGGCATTCTTGGGGTGGCGTTCGCCATTACCTCCGGCGCGGGAACGGAAACGGCGCTGCTGCTCGGCCTGCCGATTGCCACCCTGACGTTGATCCTGAAAAACGTCTATCTGGGGATGTTTATTCCGATGCTTAGCCAGAAGGCTGACGGCTATGCGGAACAAGCGGATACGCGCGGCATTGAACGAATGCATCTGATTGCCGGTTTTGGGTTGTCGTTGATGCTGGCGACGGTGGTGACCGTGTCGTTCCTGGTCGGCAGCAATGCGGTGAAATCCCTGCTCGATACGATCCCGGAATTTATCAAACACGGACTGAGCGTGGCGACCGGAATTATTCCTGCGCTGGGCTTCGCGATGCTCGCCAGATTACTGATTAATAAGAAGGTCGCGCCGTACTTTTTCCTCGGCTTCGTGCTGATGGCCTACCTGAAAATCCCGGTGACCGGCATCGCCATTCTCGGCGCCATCGTGGCGGTAGTGATGGTTAACGTCACCGCGTTTAGCTCACCTCGTACGACGACAGAACAAGGAGTCAGCGATGACGACGAAGATGATTTCTGAAGAGACCCTACCGCCGCAGGAGCAGGAAGAAACCCGTATTACGCCGCGTGATTTACGCCGGGTGTTCTGGCGCTCCTTCCAGATGGAGTTCTCCTGGAACTATGAGCGGCAGATGAATCTCGCCTTTGTTTACGCGCTGATTCCGGTGCTGAAAAAGCTCTATCCGCGCAAAGAGGAGCTGGCCGGGGCGTTGAAACGGCATCTGGTTTTCTTTAATACCACGCCGCATATCGTCACCCTGTTGCTGGGGATCACCACGGCGATGGAGGAGAAAAATAGCCAGCAGAAAAACATGGATGCCAACGCGATTGATAACGTCAAAGCGTCGCTGATGGGGCCGCTGGCCGGGCTGGGGGACTCCTTCTTCTGGGGCACTCTGCGCCTGATCGCCACCGGTATTGGCACCAGCCTGGCTCTGAAGGGCAACATTCTTGGGCCGATTCTATTTCTGCTGGTGTTTAACGTGCCGCATATTCTGGTGCGCTGGCTGTTTACGCGCTGGGGTTATGTACTGGGAACCGGGGTGCTACAGCGGATCCAGAAGAGCGGAATGATGGAGAGCCTGACCTACGGGGCGTCGATTATCGGTCTGATGGTGGTGGGGGCGATGACCGCTTCAATGATTGATATCACCATCCCCATCTCCTTCGGCGCCGGGGAGGCGAAGACGCAGGTGCAGGACATTATCAACGACATTATGCCCTGCATGCTGCCGTTGGTGAGTTTCGGCATTGTCTACTGGCTGCTGGGGCGCAAGGTTAAGCCGCTCTCTATCATCGGCGGTATGGCGCTGGTGGGTATTGCGGGCTCGTGGATTGGATTGTTTTAACGGGAGTGAGCTATGAAACCAACGATGATGACTTACATCAGTGAAGAATCCGCCTGCCTGACGCAGATCCTTCGCGACTACCGGCAAAAGCTGGCGGCGATTGACACCTTTGCTCGCCAGCACCCGGTGCGCCGTATTTTGCTGCTGGCGACCGGATCGTCGCTAAACGCCGCCCTTTGCGCGCGCTATTTCTTTGAACAACGCTTCGGCGTACTGGTGGAGATTAAAGAGCCGTACAACTTCACCCACTATGAGGCCATCGACCCCCATACCAACCTGGTGGTGGCGATTTCGCAGAGCGGGAAAAGCGCATCGACGCTGGAGGCGATGCGTAAAGTGCAGGCGGCGAATCTACCGGTTTTTGCGCTGACCTCAGACCCGCAAAGCCCGATAGCTCAGGCCTGCGACGGGGTGCTGGATATCAATACCGGTATTGAGAGCGTGGGGTTTGTCACCCGAGGATTTAGCGCAACGGTACTGAATCTGCTGCTGATGGCGCTGATAATTGCCCGCAGCCAGGGGGAAGTCAGCGAGGCTGAGGAGCAGCGCTATCTTGCTGAGTTACAGCGTCTGGCGCTGGCCATCCCGGATGCGATTGCCCGCACTTCACGTTTTATCGATAAGCATGGTGAAGTGCTGCGCGGCGGCGAGCGCTTCGTCGCCACCGGTTATGGCGCGCTGGTTGGGGTGGCGAAGGAGTTCGAAACCAAATTTACTGAGACGGTGCGCGTGCCTTCCAGTGGTTTTGAACTGGAAGCCTATATGCATGGCCCCTATCTGGAAGCCAATGCCCGCCATGTGATGCTGTTTATTGAAGATGCGCCGGATGAACGGACCCGCGCGCTGCGCGATTATATGGCGCCGTCCATTGCCCAGGCCTTTACGTTGACGCTGAGCGGTGAGGAAGATGAGCAAACGCTGGCGCTAAACTGTCCGTGTGAACATCACCTGGCGCCGTTGCTGCTGATTGTGCCGATCCAAATGCTCGCCTGGCATACCGCCGGACTCAAGGGCATCGATCTTGCAATACGTATTTTTGACGATTTTGACCGCGTATTAAAAAGTAAAATCTGATTATTCAGGAGAAAACTATGTTGGGTTTTAATCAGGACGAGTACCTGACCAGTGCTCGCGAGATAATCTCTGCGCGCCAACAGGCAGAAAACGTCGCCGACGATATTTATCAGAGTGGCTGTAGTGCATTATTTTTTGTTTCAGTAGGCGGTTCTTTAGCCCCGATGATGGCCATTAATGAGTTTGCTAAAGAATTAACTGGGCTGCCGGTTTATCTTGAACAAGCGGCGGAATTAATTCATCACGGACATAAAAAACTAAATAAAGATGCGGTTGTTGTGACGTTATCAAAATCGGGCGATACCAAAGAGTCGGTAGCGATTGCTGAATGGTGCAAGGCGCAGGGAATTCGCGTCGTGGCGATTACACGTAATGCTGATTCACCATTAGCTGAGGCCGCCAGCTGGCATATTCCGATGTGCCACAAGAACGGCGTGGAATATGAATATATGCTGCTGTACTGGTTATTCTTCCGCGTGATTTATCGTCATGGCGAGTTTGCTGATTATGACCGTTTTGCCAGCCAACTGGAATTGCTGCCGGAAAATCTGCTGCAGGCCAAGCGCCAGTTCGATCCGCAGGCGGATAAAATCGCTGCGCAATATCATACCAGCGATTACATGATGTGGATTGGCGGGGCGGAGATGTGGGGGGAAGTCTACCTGTTCTCGATGTGTATTCTCGAAGAGATGCAGTGGAAGCGAACCAAGTCGGTGAGTTCGGCCGAGTTTTTCCACGGCACCCTGGAGCTGCTGGAGAAAGAGGTTCCGCTGTTCCTGGTGAAGGGCGAGGGCAAATGCCGGGCGCTGGACGACCGCGTTGAGCGCTTTGCACAGAAGATAACCGACCACCTGGTGGTTATCGACCCGCGCGACTATCCGCTGAACGGCATTGATGACGCTTTCCGCTGGATTATGGCGCCGTGCGTGGTGTCCACCCTGCTGGTGGACAGGCTGGCGGCCCACTTTGAACACCACACTGGTCACGACCTGAATATCCGCCGTTATTACCGACAGTTTGATTACTAAGTCTTGTCTATGGCGGTCAGCTTGCTGGCCGCCGCGCTATTACTTGAGCTAATGCAAAAGCATATTCGCCAGCGCGATCTCACTGGGATCACAGAGTCGTTGGCGGCTGTTGTGATGCTGGGATACACTAACCGTCGGCAGCTGAGAATGCTGTTTCACTATATGCTGCAGTACGGTAATACCACCGATCCGAGCGTGTTTATCCGCCGACTGGCCCGCCGTCTGCCACAGTATGAGGAGAGGTTGATGTCTATTGCTCAAAAACTTAAGCAAGAAGGGATACAGGAAGGTCGACAAGAGGGAATGCAGGAAGGTCTGCAGGAAGGGAGCCGACGGGAAGCGCTGCGCATTGCTGGCAGTATGCTGCAAGACGGCTTAGATAAAGAGACGGTGCAGCGGATCACCGGGCTTTCGGCGGATGAGCTAAAGCCGCTGCATTGTTGATGTCCTGACCCTAAAACAATGGCCCGGCTTAAAAACCGCCGGGCGCGCTTGTTTTATCCTTCGCTTTTCACCACTTTGATTTCAACCATGCCGATACCCAACTGGCGTGGGGAGTGGCCGAGAATATTGCCCTCGTTGGTTGACTGCGGATCCGGCGGCGCAATAGTTAAGGTATTGCTGCGCGACGGATTATCGAAGTGCAGGGTAGTTGTGGTGACATCATTGGCCAAAGTGAGCGTTTGCTCGCTATCGCCGACGCGTACCGGAATCGGTTTATTGGCATTCGGTCCGTAGGCTTTGGCGGTAATGACCAGATCGAATTTCTCCGGCAGCGGCTCTTTATATTCAATTTTCACTTCATTGCCGAGCTGCGCGTTGGACCAACGTCCCCATGATTCCGGACGGGAAATACCGCTGAATTGTTTTACTTCCTCAGGCGCACCGGCGACGTTGAAGACAAAGCTGTCGGCCTTGTAACGGATGTTGTTATCGACAATTTTCAAGGTATCGACATTGCCTTTATAACGCTCCATATCGATAAGGGTATCTTTGAACGCCGTCTTGCCTTGCCACTGGGTTTTGTCTACGCGCTGGACTTGTTGTTCGCCGCCCAGTTGGCCCTGCGATACGCACCAGTCGGTGGAGAGCGCTAACTCCGGCGACCATAGCTGGCCCATCTTGTAGCAGCGGTCGACCCAGACGAAGTTATCGCGTGGGGCGAAATCTGCCAGCTGGAAGCGCAGCGGGGCGGAGTATTCGCTTTCCGGCAGCGGCTCAACGCGCTTATCTGAAATCCGCAGCAGTAGCGGCAGGCGGAAATGACTGCCGGAGAAGGAAATCATATTCTTCTGCGAATCAACGGTGAAATTCTTCATCTCTTTAGGGAAGTTCCACAGGCGGATGACGTCGGGCTTCCACGCCAGTACTTTCTCTTTCATATTGAGGAAAATCGCCGAAAGCGACTCTGCGGACAGACTGCTGCGCCCGAGGCCAATAAAGTTATCGCCGCCGAGGATATCCAGCACCGTCGCGCCGTTGTCCATGGTATTACGCTTAACCGCCAGCGTATCCCGATGGGGTTCATCACCGCGCAGGACGAAAAACAGGTTGCTGCGATCCTGTTTATTCAGATAATCCCAGGCGCTGTTTTTCATCGCCAGGTGATCGGAAGAAACCACGATGACCGTATTTTTGAACCACGGCGAGGCTTTAATTTTCTCAATTAGCGCTGCGATATGCTCCTGGCTGCAGGAAACGGCGCTGAAAGAAAGGTTCTTTTTGCCGTCCATGTCGTAGCTTTTGCGCTGGCAGGTACGGGAGATAAAACCATCCGGATGATGAGTATCGACCGTCAAAGCAAACAGCGAAAAACGTTTTCCGGATTGCGAAAGCGCTTCGAATTTTTTCCAGGTCTCATCAAGAACGGTGTCGTCGTAGAAACCCCAGTCGTTACGGTAAGTTGGATCGGCAACCGTTGATTTCAGCTCTTCCGCCCCGTACAGGTGATCGAAGCCGTGAGATTTCAGGAACACATCTTTTCCGGCGAAGCGCAGGTTCGCTCCCTGGACGAAGTAGTTTTCGTAGCCGGAGTTTTTCAGGATATCGCCCAGGCAGATATTCTGCGGGAAAAAGCTGGAGACCGAAGCGGAGGCGTTACCTTCGAACGGCGCAAACAGAGGGATCCCGCATTGGGAGGCAACCATTCCTGCAATGGTGTAGTCGGTACCCGGTAACTGGGCGGTATTGCTGAAATCCAGCCCCTCGTTTTTGAGTTTGCCGAGTTCAGAAGTCAAATTGGGGAACGCATCGTTATCAAAATAAGTGCGCTCAAGGCTTTCACCGTAGATATATACCAGGTTCAGCTTCGGATTAGCTATGCTCTTCGCGGGCTCTTTGTAGTAAGCCACGAAATCCGGATCGCCATCGCGCGACTGGGATTTGACCAGCTCGCTAATCTGGCGGAAGGCCGGGCTGGCATCCACTGACGCCAGTGCCAGAACCAGCGCCACCAGACTATAACCAAAATGATGAGGATGATGCCGGCGGCGGCGCAGTACCCAGCCGAGCGCGCCGAATACCGCAACCAGCGCTACGACCAGACCAACGCCCGGCAGAATATATTTGCTCACGCCTGCGCCCGTCAGGCTGTTGGTCAACGTATAGAGTACCGCGTCATTAATACCGTCGCCGGTGAAGTAATCGCTGGCATAGAGGGTAATGTTGAGAATAACGAACAGGCCCAGCACCGTGAGCGTGGCGGCGAACCACCAAGTATTACGACCGGCTTTTAATGCGTAAATCATCACCGAAGCAAGAAACAGGGCGATGGATAACAACTCTGACACAGCTCATCCTCATTCACGCCAGTTGTCGGCTGGCCAGATAGATCTTTTTTCACGCTACACTGTAATTGCAGCGCCATATCGCCGCAATTGTATCGTCATGAATTTGTGCTGTGGTTCAGAATTGGTTTAGAAATCGCCGTTTTTGAGTCGCCTCACATCATATATGAAGGGGGCTCAAGGAGCAGAGATGTTAAAAATCAGCGCTGTGGCCGCGCTGGCGGAACAACAGCGCCAAACGCGGCATTAAGAGGAGGATCAGGAGAGGAAGCTAACGCCCTGTTTTAATACCAGATCGCAGGCTTTAGTTTTTACTTTCTCCGCCAGCGGGCTGCTGCCGAGGGTATTTAAATTCAACTGCTGGCCGTCTTTATTACTCAACAGCCCCTGAAGACCATTAAGATAGCTGGTATCTTCTTTTTGTTTTTCTGGCGTGCTCAGACCCAGTTTATCCAGAACCTGATTTTTGACGTTTTCGGTATTTGTCACCGAGGCCAGCTTTTGTTTCGCGCAGTAAGACATAATTCCGGCGGCATTATTCATGCTGCTGGAGGTTAGCGACTGGTTGCCACCGTTCAACAGGCTGGTGAGCGATGAGAGCGACATGCCGCCGCTTTGCTGGCTACCGCTTTGGCTGCTGAGCTGGTTAGCGGCGCTGGAAAGAGAATCCTGCCAGGAGGTGGCGTGGGCACCGAAAGTCATTAAAGCACCCGCCGCCACTACCGTGCGGAACAACATTTTTGCAGATTTCATAGACATACTCTTCGCCGTAACGGAATAATGTTTTCAGTATAACGCTGGCGGAGTTAAGAAATATCTTAATACTCTTTTCCGGTCACGCGATCGCGGTAGCTATCCCAGTTAAAATTGACCCATAGGCTATTTCCCAGGCGCATACGATCCATGACACGTTCGCCGAGCAGCTTATTCATTTCTTCCATGGTGCTGTTGGTGAGCATGCCGGTAGGACGCTTCGACGAGGAGCGGCGATCGACAATCTGGTTAATGATGACTTTCTCGTAGCGTGACTCCGTTTGCATACCAATTTCGTCTATCACCAGTAAATCGACCTTGCTCAGGTCGGTAAGAAGCTGCTCTTCGCTGGTTTCCCTATTGCCGAAAGTATCTTTCATCGCGGACATAATATCGGCGACGGTAATAATCAACACCGACTTGCCCCGCAGCAGCAGCTCATTGCAGATGGCGGCGGCGAGGTGATTTTTACCGGTGCCAGGCTTGCCTGAGAAAATAAAGCTGGCGATATTGCCGTCGAACTCTTCGACGTACTGGCGCGCTCGGGAAAGCGCGATCATCTGGCCTTCGCATTCCACCCGGTAGTTATCCAGAGAGCAGTTCTGGTGCAGTGGGCGGATACCGGAGCGGTTAAACGTTCGCTGCATTTTCATGGCGCGGTTTTCACGCTCCAGTGCTTCCGAACGCAGCTTGCCTTGTTCTTTTTGCCATGCCAGTAGCTCTTCACCTGTCTTAAACGCGGGTTCGACATGGGCTGGCATCATCTTTTGCAGGCGCTTCATTAAATCGCCGACATTTTTCATGCTCATCCTCGGAATCCTCGTGGAATATGGTTATCAGGTTCGCTAATCGCGTTGACGTCGCGTCGCGGCTGGCCGCCGTTGCTGGCTCTGCCAATCTGCACGCTGCGCGCCAGCTTCTGCTGCCACTGGACATGATGGAAGACTTTACCTTCCGCCTGCCAGTAGGTGACAAACGCGGCGAGTTCTTCCGGCGTGACCGGCTGGCTCAGGGCGATACCCCAGAGCGCGGCCAGGCGCTGAAAGTCTGCATCCGGCTGCCAGTCGGCGTACATCGGGAATTTTCCCATCGGTACCGCAACAGGGACCGCCGTTGGCTCATCAAAAAACTGCGCGTCCAGGGCAATGTCGCTATTGGGGCGCGAGAGTTTTGCTTCCAGCTCTAGCAACTGAGCCAGACGCTCCGGCGTCAGCGCATAGAATGCGGGGGCGTTGTTGGCAAATACAGCGACGGCGCCGCTGGTCGATTTTGCCAGTACCGCTGCGTGATCCTGCATGAAGTCATCCAGACCGCTAAAATCGGTAGTTAATACTCGTGAAGACATAAATCAATCTCAACTCTGAACAACTAATATAGAAAGGGGGTAACTGCACACATAGTAGCACAGAGGTCGCTCTGGAAGGAGCGCCGCAGGTGACCCCGCGGCGCGCTCGGCTATACGCGCGGGCGCTTGCGATACAGCCAAAGCCCTGGAATAGAAAGACCGATCGATAACGCACCAACAATAGATGATGCTTTGAGAAAGTTACTCAACAGCATAATCATCATCTCTTCTGAGTAACCAAAATGGCTGATTTTTACCGCCGAGATCATCGCGGTATAGGCGGAGATACCGGGGAACATCGGAATGACCGCCGCAACGGTAAAAATTTTTGGGTGCGCCAGATACCAGCGGGACCATTGGATCCCGATACTGCCAACCAGCAGAGCAGCAAGGAAAGTCGCCCATTCGATATTAAAGCCCGCCGTCATCATCACCATGCGCGAACCATGACCGATAGCGCCCAACAAAGCACACCAGCGCAGCGCGCGCTGCGGTACGTTAAATACCATGGCGAAGCCAACGGCGGGAATAGCGGCCAGGGCCATATCCTGCAGCAGGGCGAAGAGATACATGATTATGCCCATCCGCGTAATCCCCACATCGTCATTGCCATTACCACGCCAATACAGGTGGCGAGGGTGAGCAGACTGGCGATAGCCCAGCGGGCCAGGCCGGTATTGATATGCCCTTTAAACATGTCGGCAACGGAGTTAATCAGCGGGAAGCCGGGTACCAGCAATAGCACGCTGGCGGCCATTGCTACCGTCGGCGTCGTGGCGAAAATAGACAGGCGCAGCAGTAGCCCAGAAATTGTGGTCGCCACAAAGGCAGTGATGCAGAAGTTAATCTGCGGATGCATTGAGCGATGGGTTAACAACTGGCGAATATACATTGCTACTGAACTGGCGCAAAAGGTGACGAGAGCACCATCCCAGCCGCCGTTATTGAGTTTGCAGAAGCAGGCACAGGAGAGGCCAACCATGACAACCAGCAACCAGCGCGGATAGCGCAGCGGTTTGATTTGAGCAAAGCGTTTTTCAACATCTTTATAATCCAGTAACTTATGCTCCGCCATGATGACAATATGCTGAACCTCCGTGACAACGTGCATGTTGATGCCGCGATCGGTATTTTTTCGCGTTGACGTCAGGCATTCGCCATCCTTTATTGTTGTGAGCACGATCGCGTTAGAGGAAATCGCGCTTTCAACGCTATCCATACCCAACGCCCGGCCCAAACGTGTTGAAAGCTCTTCAACCAGTGCGCTCTCTGCGCCGTGCTGTAATAAGAAAAGACCACATTGAATGCACAATCGCGTGATTGCGCGCTGAGTTGCCCTATCTGCTTGCATAAATACCTGCTGTCCGTGATGCCCGATGCCGTAGTGTCTGTCGATACTTTTACCTGAAGTCTTGCTTTATCTGAGCGGTCAGGATCAAACAATGTGTAAAAAATCACCCGCCCTGCTGACTTCCTGGAATTTGATCCCTGCCGCATTTTCGTAAAATTGGTGAAAAGTGCAATTTTTGTACTCATTCTTCCCTTCTTTTTCCCCTCAGACTTATCAAAAATGCAAATTGGAACTTTTAATAAACAAAAAACAAACAAATAATTAACCATGCTGAGGTGACCCTATGAGAACACAGATTGCGATTATCGGAGCGGGTCCTTCCGGACTGCTGTTAGGGCAGTTATTACATCGCGCCGGGATCCAAACCGTCATCCTCGAACGGCAAACGCCAGAGTACGTGCTGGGGCGGATCCGCGCGGGGATTCTGGAAAGTGGAACGGTGGATTTGCTGCGTGAAGCAGGGGCTGCCCGGCGGATGGATGCGGAAGGGCTGGTACATCATGGGGTTGAGTTTTTGTTTGACGGCAAGCGCGTGCCGGTTGCTCTGACGGAGCTTACTCAAGGTAAAAGCGTGATGGTTTACGGTCAGACCGAAGTGACGCGGGATTTAATGGCGGCGCGGGCGGAATGCGGAGCACCGATTATTTATGGCGTCAGCGATGTCACGATTAATGATGCGAAAAGTGACCGGCCGTCCGTCTCTTTTGTCAGCAACAGCGAAAAACATCTGCTGGAGTGCGATTTTATTGCCGGTTGTGACGGATTTCACGGCGTTTCCCGACAAAGTATCCCGTCAGGGGTTCTTAAAGAGTATGAAAGCGTCTGGCCGTTTGGCTGGCTGGGGCTGCTGGCCGATACGCCACCAGTTAACCCGGAGCTGATTTATGCCCATCATGAGCGCGGCTTTGTACTGTGTAGTCAGCGCTCACTAACTCGAAGCCGCTACTATTTACAGGTACCGCTAAGCGAAAAGGTTGATGACTGGGCTGATGAACGTTTCTGGGAAGAGTTGAAGCTGCGCTTGCCCGATGAGCTGGCTACCAGGTTAGTGACTGGTCACTCACTTGAGAAGAGTATTGCGCCGCTACGCAGTTATGTGGTGGAACCCATGCAATATGGGAGGCTATTTCTGGTAGGGGACGCGGCGCATATCGTTCCGCCTACCGGGGCGAAAGGATTGAATCTGGCAGCATCTGATGTGAACTATTTGTGGCGAATCCTACGCGAATATTACCACCATGGTCGCGCTGACCTGTTGGCAAGCTACTCCCGCTTCGCCCTGGACCGCGTGTGGAAAGGCGAGCGATTCAGCTGGTTTATGACTCGCCTGTTGCATGATTTCCCGCAACAAAGCGAGTTTGATAGAAAAATGCAGGCGGCAGATCGTCGCTATTATCTTGAGTCTCGTGCTGGGCTCACCACTATCGCTGAAAACTACGTCGGTCTGCCGATCGAGCGCGTGGCATAAGCGAAATGAGCAGGAGGCGTCATGCAGGCAGCGAAAACCGTTCCCGTTTTTAAACTGTATGGCGAAGATCGCGGCTGGCCAACTCCCGACCTCCTGCACTGCGAATCGATACTTCAGCGTAGTTGTCTGTATGAATGGCATATCCGCGTGCATCAGCATGCTGAGCTGGTGCAGCTGCTTTATCTGCATAAAGGGCGGGCGGAAATCGAAATCGAAGGGGCAACCACGGTGATGACTGAAGCCTGCATTCAGGTTGTTCCAGCGCTTTGTATTCACGGATTTCGGTTTTCTCCGGGCACGGAAGGATACGTTTTGTCACTGGCGCTACCGCTGCTCAGACGTTTTGAAAACCAGTTTGGTCGTCAGTTGGATGTACTCGGTCAGCCACAATGCGTGTCGGTGAAAGAGTCCCGGGGCCATATCCGGGCGCTGTTTACTGCTTTACGGGAAGAGTACAGCGAGGATCATGATGCGCGCGAAATGATGCTGCATTCGTTGCTGGGTGCATTATTGGTATGGTTGAACCGACAGTATCTCCCAGCGCGGATAGCGGAGGACAAAGCTGAACGTAAGCGTAGCGTTATGCGCCATTTCTCTCGCCTCATTGAAAGCCATTATCGTGAACATATGCCTTTAATAGAGTATGCCAGGTTGGTGGGGCTCTCTGCGACTCACCTGAATTATTTGTGCCGTGAATTTTACGGCTGCAGCGCGCTGGGGGTTTTACATCAAAGGTTGATGCTTGAGGCGCGCCGTAACCTGCAATACACCAGCATGACTATTGCGCAACTTTCTGATTATTTAGGATTTACTGATGCCGCTTATTTCTCCCGTTTTTTTCGGCGCTATAACGGTGAATCGCCTAAAGCATTTAGGAAGAATATAAAATAAAAAAATCTTTATTTAATTTATCTTAAGTTAGTGTAACTAACGAAGGTTTTAATCATTTCTAATTTATTGCTGACAACCACCTGTGTTAATGTTAATCATTGGCATGGATAACAGCAATATGTTGCTCACCATAATATTACATTGGCTTTAGAGCGTGATGTCAACACGCTTGCCAGGGACGATAAAGATTCATTTTGGCAAAATAATTAAGATGGATACTCAATTATCTATCAGATTATTTTTCTGCCGGGCGTGAATCTTCGACAGGAAGCGGAGGGTTTATGTTACCAGGACAGGGTAAGTTCGGCATCATTATCAGCAGAATACCGGTCATGCAGTCCGGATTGAAAGCAATCGTTGGGGAGCATCTCCCTGATTATGAACTGAGTTTTTGTCGTTCCCAGGACGAGTTAACCCTACTTCAATTACGTCGCGCAGTGTTGGTCATCGCAGATTTATCTGGCGAAATTGAGCAGCCAAGAAATATTTGTGAACATTACTATTCTTTAATGACTCAGTACAGGGATATACACTGGGTCTTCATGGTTGGAAGCGCCTGCTTCCCATTAGCTGTTGAGTTATTAATGCGGCCTGAAAGCACATTAATATCTGATAGCGAACCAGTGAAGCGTTTAATTGAAGTCGTTCGTGCTGGTGGCCTTGCCGCCGAGAGAATTAGTCAGACCTTATTCTCACCAGAGATGGCGAATATTGGCGAAGAGCAGCAAAAGTTGGTCATTCTGACGCTTTCTGAGCGTAAGGTCCTGAGGCTTCTTGCCAAAGGGTGGGGAATTAATCAAATTGCTGCGTTATTGAAAAAAAGTAATAAAACCATAAGCGCGCAAAAAAATAGTGCGATGCGCCGTTTGTCTTTGCGCAGTAATGCAGAGATGTATGCCTGGATTAATAGTGCACAGGGAATGAAGGAGCTGAATATTTATTCAGCCTATGGAGACCAATCGGAATGGAAAAAGATCTCACAACACGATATGTCGCTGTCGTAGAAAAATGCGCGATGACTGAAGTGGCTCTTCGCCACATATTAACTCGTGAAAGCGGCAAGAATTATAGTGTCCGCTTCTTTAAAGATACTCAGGCATTAAAGCGAGAACTTAAATCTAAAGATTTTACTGCGATTATTTTTTCACTTTCTGGTAATCGCAGATCCCGACTGGAGAGTTTACTTTTTCTCCACGAAATTGCGCGTTATTGTCCTGAAATGCAGAGAATTGTCTTAGCTACTGATGAAGCGGAAATGCGACTGATTAGTCACCTCACGCCTTCCCGTTTGCATGGTATTTTTAATAAATCAGCTTGTCGTATACAGTTACAGGAACGGCTGCTTCAGCTCCTCGACCATAGTCATCAGGCCAATGAGAGCGTTGTAAACCAAAAACAAGGTTTATGTAACCAAATTCTGAGCCCGACGGAACATACCATTCTGCGCTATATGTCTTACGGTTATTCGTTGCCTGAAATTGCGACACAGCTGGAGCGAAACATCAAAACTATTCGCGCTCATAAATTTAACGCTATGACCAAACTTGGCGTCAGTTCAGATATGGGCCTCCTGAGCGCAGCAGATATTCTGATGCGCTTGTCAGCGAATAACGATGATACCAGAGGTATGCGGCTCGCCCTGTAGCGTTAGCCGTTTATTAAAGACAAACGTCAATCCAGGTTGCATCAGTCAACCGCGCCATTCGTTCGGGTGAAATACGAACGGCGCTATGGATTGACCCTGCTGCTGGTAGAACTTCCGGGTACTGTTTCAGCGAAATGTCACAGTAAACCGCCAGTGGAATTTCCAGGCCGAATGGGCAAACCCCGCCAACGGGGTGCCCGGTTAACGTAACTACCTCATCACTACTTAGCATACGTGCTTTCGCACCGAACGCTTCCTTCAGCTTTTTGTTATCCAAACGCGCATCGCCCTTTGCGACAACAAGTACAACCCGTTCTTTTACTTTTAAAGACAGGGTTTTCGCTATTTGCCCGGGCTCAACATTATGCGCTGCAGCAGCTAGTGCCACCGTAGCCGTACTCTGGTTAAGTTCGATGATTTCGATATCGGGGGCGTGGTCAGCAAAAAATTGCCGCACGGACTGCAGACTCATTGCGATCTCCTGATGAGTGTCTGTTAAAAATCTGTAATAAGCTTCGCAAAGTGTAAATATTGTTGGCAGACAATCAAGAATCTTTCTAATTCCTGGATCTTCTTCACAATCACCGCAACCGGTTACTGTAACCGGTTGCAGTTATCCGTCATGCGATGAATACTGAAATAGTAACTTCCCTGCGTCATCTATAACAAAAGAGCCGTGTATGAGTCGTACCTATTTGAGCAGTATAGCCAGTGGGTTATCCGCCGTGCTAATCCACTCACCGAATTAGGTTTACCACAACGGCAAGATAATCATTGTTGGGCCTGTTTCTATAGCCTGTCAGGAGGGCTGCTATGTCTGCTAACCATGCTGCATTTAATCTGATATTCCGCTTTGTAGAAAATTACATCAGCCCGGTCGCCGGACGCATTTCGTCTCAGCGCCATGTTATGGCTATTCGCGACGGCTTTATCTCTGCAATGCCATTTATGATCGTTGGCTCCTTTCTCCTGGTATTTGCTTATCCACCGTTTTCGCCGGATACCACATGGGGATTTGCTCGCGCGTGGCTGGATTTAGCAAAAGAGTTTGAAGGGCGCATTTTAACGCCGTTCGATATGACGATGGGCATCATGTCTATCTACATTTGTGCCGCCATCGCCTACAACCTGGGTAAGCACTACGAAAAAACGAATCAGCTCGACCCTTTCATGTGCGCGATGCTGTCAATTATGGCTTTCCTGCTCGTAGCGGCGCCGAAGACAAACGGCAATTTGCCGGTTGATAGCCTGGGCGGGACGGGGATTTTTACCGCGATTCTGGTGGCTGTTTATTGCGTTGAAATGATGCGTTTCCTTAAGGCGCACAATATTGGTATTCGCCTGCCAGATCAGGTGCCGCCAATGATCAAAAACTCTTTCGATCTATTGATTCCAGTATTGGTCGTAGTCCTAACGCTCTATCCCCTGAGCCTGTTTATCCAGCATCATTTCGATATGCTGATCCCGCAGGCTATCATGGCCATCTTTAAGCCGCTGGTTTCTGCGGCGGATTCATTACCGGCAATTTTACTGGCGGTGCTGGTTGGTCATTTGCTGTGGTTCGCGGGTATCCACGGTGCGGCTATTGTTTCCGGTATGCTGCAGATGTTCTGGCTGACTAACCTTGGGATGAACCAGCAGGCCCTGGCTCAGGGCGCACCGTTGCCACATATCTTTATGGAGGCGTTCTGGACATTCTTTATTGTAATCGGTGGTTCAGGAGCAACGATGGGGCTGGTATTCTGCTACCTGCGCAGTCGATCTGCACATCTGCGCTCAATCGGTCGTCTGAGTGTTGTGCCTAGCCTGTTTAACATTAACGAGCCGGTTATTTTCGGTACGCCTATTGTCATGAACCCGGTGTTCTTTATTCCATTCCTGCTGGCACCAATGGTTAACGCCGTGCTGGCCTGGGCGGCAATGAAGCTGGATTTGATTGGCCGGGTTATATCTGTCGTTCCGTGGACCGCCCCGGCACCGATTGGCGGTGCGTGGGCCTTGGGGTGGGATTTCCGGGCGGCGATTTTGGTGATTATCCTGGCATGCGTCTCGGCAGTTATCTATTTTCCGTTCTTTAAAGTGTATGAGAAGCAACTGTTAGAACAAGAGGCTGAAGAAGCGCAGCGTTTGGCACAAGAAAGCCAGCAGACCGCGTAAACGTAAACGGGCGGCTTAATTAGCCGCCCGTTGCTCTATAAATCGATGTCATTTTAGCGTGCAATCCCCGCACTGCTGAACATCCGGTAGACGATAACGCTGGCAGCAGGTGCGGCGCACGAGCTGCCCTTCACGTAAAACAACCGTACGCCACAGCGGGTTATCCTGGCCGTCGGAAAGCTGTTTTTCAAAGAAACAGTGCTGACGCAAAAGGGTGACCTGCTCATCTCCCAGCAACGCTTTCATTTCACCCAGATACCAGTTGATTAGGTAACCGGTATTGCTCCAGATAAGCTTGCCGTTGATATCACCAGTGGCTTCAAGCGCCTGAATGACGGGCTGTAAAGCGCAGGTGACCAGGGTTTCCATTCGCGATTGAGCAGACTGCTCTGATGAAGCTTGTGCACAATGGACATCAATCCAGAAACAGGCGGCACGGCCCGTTTCATGAAACTCAACCCGGAAATGTTCCGGTGTCAGGCTGATGACGCGATCTTCGCTCAGCAGAGCCAACATTAACGGTGGGATCAGTAAACCGATGTACCACTGCGCCCAAAGGGATAGCAGTGGCTTTTGTTCACGCACCTGCGTGGGTTGGTTGCGATAAATATGATCGGAATACGTCGCCAGCAGGGAACTCAGCGCCATTGGCTGAGACCATTCCGCCAATGTTAATGCATGATGGGGCGCTTCTTCATTCAGACGGAGAAAATCCAGCAGATGGGGGCGTAGGGTAGTGATTTTTTCGCGGATTGCATTTGCCAGTTCACGCTCAGCCGAAGGGAGCGGAGCCCGCCAGATGATGTCATCGCTGAAGGATAGTGAACGGTAAGCCATCGGATGTCAGATACAAATCTAAATGATAATGATTTCTGATACTAGTTGTTCGATATCCGAATGGCAAGAGATTTGTCCGCGCGGCAGGTTTCTGCTGCGCGGTATAAAGCTAGCTGGCGAGGATAATATTACGCCCCATGTTTTTCGCTTCATAGAGCGCGTTATCTGCACGTTTCAGCGCGCCATCAATGTCGGCATCAACCAGCGGCGTCATACCGATGCTAATCGTCACATTGGTGGCGACGCTTTCGTTAAACATATGCGGAATTTTTAGATCGTAGACGCGCTGGCGGATACGATCTGCGGCCAGAAGGGCATTTTCAGCTGTGCTGCTGGTTAAAAGCACCATAAATTCCTCGCCGCCAAAGCGGGCAACAACATCGCGTGAGCGCACGGCGTTGCGAATTGCCGCGGAAACCTGAATTAACGCCTGATCGCCCATCATGTGGCCGTAGTGGTCGTTGTAGGCTTTGAAGTGGTCAATATCCAGCAGTAGGACGTAATGTTCAGTGCTGTCTAATGAAAGGATCGTGTCCAGGCGATTTTGTAAACCGCGGCGGTTGTACAAACCGGTGAGGGGATCCAACATACTGAGATCGTTAAGGGTATTACGCTCCTTCAATAGCTTATCCATCAGTCCCTGAGTGAATACATCGCTACGCTTCTGAATTAAGCTCTGGAGGGTGATACCAGCAATAGGCAGGATAAAACAATAAGACATGCGCAGCCATTGTTCTCCTTCGGCCAGGATCAAGCAGGCACCGAATGTCGGTAATGAGTGCAAGGTGAACGCAATGATATTGCTGGAAAAAGCAATGGTGCCAATAAACAACACGCTTAATAAGGCGATCACCAGATAGTTAAAATGTGGTGGCCCCAGCATCATGGCTTTTAACGTAACGTGCCATGCCCAAAACAGGCCAAATATCAGAGAAATAAATGAAATATTTATTTTGCGTTGCGAGAATTTCCAGTGCCATAACAGCAGGACTGAACTGCAGATAACAATCAGGAAGCAGGGCAGGGTAAAACTAATGACAGTAAAGAGTGGGCTGACCAGGGATAAGAGGGCTGAAACAAAATTAAGCAGTAAAAAAAGCCGTAAGGAATACTGATATTTTTGTTCGTAATGAGATCGCCAGGATTGTGCAGTCATGTTGGAATTGTCATTATTAATCGTTAAAATTCAATATGATGTGTGTCAAAAAAGAATAATAAAAAGCAATGCGCAAAATAAGGTTTTTGCGAAATTATCAGATAATTTAATATATAGTTTTCGTTTGCTTAATTTATCACCTTCATGAATGTATGTCATTACCACGAACGTAAAGAATAATGAGTCACGTTTTACCGGGCATGACAAATGATAAAAATTATCATATGATATTGGTTATCATTATCGTTGTGAGAGGTGAAAACATGTTGCAGCGAAATTTAGGGAGTGGGTGGGGTGTTTTGATCCCTGGCGTGTTGATTGCCGCCCTTGGGTTTGCCGATTTGTCGGTGGACGCCTGGCGCGGGTTAGTCACATTGGGAATGCTTACGTCAGCACTGATGATTTGGCATCGCCAGCTACGGCATTTCGTTTTGCTGCCATCATGCGTTGCACTGATAAGTGGAATTATGCTGATGATGATGAATTTTAAGCTGATGGGATAATGCAGAAGGGTAAGAATATTGGTGCGAGGGGGGGGACTCGAACCCCCACATCCTAAGGACACTAACACCTGAAGCTAGCGCGTCTACCAATTCCGCCACCTTCGCACAGTATTCTTAATTTTGATATTGCCTCGTTGGTGCGAGGGGGGGGACTCGAACCCCCACATCCTAAGGACACTAACACCTGAAGCTAGCGCGTCTACCAATTCCGCCACCTTCGCACAGTGCGAGCAATATCAACGTGGTTTATGGTGCGAGGGGGGGGACTTGAACCCCCACGTCCGTAAGGACACTAACACCTGAAGCTAGCGCGTCTACCAATTCCGCCACCTTCGCATACCATCGACACTATGAAAGTATCGTTACCACGGAGGCGCATTCTAGTGGTTTTCAGCTATTCGTCAATACTTAATTGTACAGGCTGGATTGATTGTTGCAAAAATGGACGGCTTAGGAAGATACGATCCCGGCGGCAAGCATCGCCTGCCGCCGGAGCAGGAGAACGTTACTTTTTCGCCTGACGAGTCATAACCGTACGATAGACTTTAAACCGGCCAGTCTGGGCGATCACTTCGTGGAAACCGAAGGTCTCATCCAGGATATCCGGGTAAGGCAGGAAGGCGTTGGCGACAATACGCAGTTCACCACCGCTATTTAAATGTCGAACCGCCCCGCGAATCAACGTTTGCGCCGCTTCCTGGCTGGTCTGCAGTCCGTCGTGGAACGGCGGATTAGAGATAATCATATCGAAGCGACCATTCACTTCAGAGAAGACGTTGCTGGCAAAAACGTCACCTTCAATGCTGTTTGCGGCAAGGGTGGCGCGGCTGGCTTCTACCGCCGGGGCACTTACGTCGCAGAGCGTTAAGCGAACCTTCGGTGAATGGCTTGCCAGCACGGTTGCCAGCACGCCAGCACCGCAGCCGACATCAAGCACTTTGCCTTTGGTATGCGGCGTCAGGGTTGAGAGCAGCAGTTGGCTACCGATGTCCAGACCATCGCGGCTGAACACGCCCGGCAGCGTTTTAATCGTCAGGTTTTCCAGCGGATATTCGCCCCAGTACTGCTCTGGATTAAATGCTGGCTGTTTTTCCAGGCGGCCGTGATACAGCCCACAGCGGCGTGCGCTGTCGATCTTGTTCAGCGGCGCATATTCGGCCAGCATCTGCTCCGCACTGCGTACGCCGCTGCGGTTTTCGCCAACCACGAAAATATCGATACCTGTTGGCAGCAGCGAAAGCAGATTCATTAGTTGAAACTGAGCTTCTGGCTTATTTTTTGGCCAGTAGTAAATCAGCGTATCGCAATCAGCAACGTCGCTGGCTTCAGCCACCAGGCTAAAACGCGCATTTTCACCCATCTGGCGGCTCAGTACCTGCCAATGGTGAAACTGCTGGGTATGGACGCGGCTGCCAGCCGTATCCAGACGGGCGGGCAGGTCATCCTGCAGATCACCGGCAAACAGAACGCGGGCGGACTCGAAATCATCACTGTGGCGCAGCAAGACTTCACTTGCCGGGGTAAAAGCAGACATGAAACACTCCTTCATTGAGACTGGCGGCGATTATACACGTTATCTTTCAGGCTGCCTCTTTGTTGGGGCGATATGCAATCCGCTGGGCACGTGATTGTTGGCGCAGATACGACGGATTTGCTATATTGCGCGCTTGATTAACAGGAGTGTTTCGCTATGACATCCCGACGAGACTGGCAATTACAGCAACTGGGTATTACCCAGTGGTCGCTACGTCGTCCTGGGGCGTTACAGGGTGAAATCGCTATCTCGCTTCCTGGACATATCCGTCTGGTGATGGTGGCGGAAGCTCTGCCATCACTGACTGAGCCGCTAATCAGCGATATTTTACGTGCGCTGGCCCTGACGCCGGAGCAGGTTATGCAACTGACTCCTGAACGCGTGGCGATGTTGCCGCAGGATGCCCGCTGTAATAGCTGGCGGCTGGGTACTGATGCGCTGTTGCTGTTGGCGGGCGCACAGATATCCTCGCCCGCTTTCGATGAACTTCAGACCAGCACGCCCGCACGCCAGGCGCTCTGGCAACAAATCTGCACACATGAAAACGATTTCTACCCTCAACACGGCTGATTTGCCCCGTGCCTGGCAAATAGAAACACGCGCCCATGCCTTTCCCTGGAGCGAACAGACGTTTGCCAGCAATCAGGGCGAGCGCTATCTGAACCTTCAGTTAGTGGTGGACGGCGAGATGGCGGCTTTTGCGATTACGCAAATTGTGCTCGACGAGGCGACGCTATTCAATATCGCCGTTGACCCCGTTTTTCAGCGTCGTGGCCTGGGTCGGGAACTGCTGGAACATGTGATTGATGAAGTAGAAAAACGCGGCGTCGTCACGCTGTGGCTGGAGGTGCGCGCATCTAACGTCGCCGCCATCGCGCTCTATGAAAGCTTAGGCTTTAACGAGGCGACTATTCGCCGCAACTATTACCCCACGGTCGACGGACGTGAGGACGCAATAATTATGGCACTGCCAATCAGTATGTAAGACAAGGTGAGATGATGAAGTGGGACTGGATTTTCTTTGATGCCGACGAAACGCTGTTTACGTTTGATTCGTTTACCGGCTTACAGCGGATGTTTCTCGACTATAGCGTGACCTTCTCCGCTGAGGATTTTCAGGATTACCAGGCCGTGAATAAGCCGCTGTGGGTGGATTATCAAAACGGTGCCATCACATCCCTTCAGCTTCAGCATCAGCGCTTTGATGGTTGGGCTGAACGCCTGAGCGTGCCGCCAGGTGAGCTGAATGCCGCTTTTATGAATGCGATGGCGGAGATCTGCTCGCCGCTACCGGGCGCGGTGTCGCTGCTCAATGCGCTGCAGGGAAAGGTAAAAATGGGCATCATCACCAACGGCTTTACCTCGCTGCAGCAGACGCGTCTCGAACGAACCGGGCTACGCGATCACTTTGATTTACTGATTATTTCCGAAGAGGTTGGGGTGGCGAAGCCGGATGCGCGCATCTTTGATTATGCGCTAACGCAGGCGGGCAACCCGGAGCGCTCGCGGGTTCTGATGGTTGGCGATACGGCGGAGTCTGATATTCGCGGCGGCGTGAACGCCGGTCTGGCGACCTGCTGGTTCAATCCTCATCAGCGCGAACTGCCTGCGGATCTTCAGCCTGACTGGACGGTGACCTCTTTAAGCGAACTGGAGCAACTCCTGTGTAAACACTGATTGCCTCCCCCTCATTGATGGGTAAAATAGCCGCAATTTTTCGTATTCAACATGCGTGGCGCATAGCCGTGCTTACTCAAGAAGATTGAACTATGACGTTGTCTCCTTTTTTGCAGGAGGTGGCCAAGCGCCGCACTTTTGCCATTATTTCTCACCCGGATGCCGGTAAAACCACCATCACCGAGAAGGTGCTGTTATTCGGACAGGCTATTCAGACTGCCGGTACTGTTAAAGGCCGTGGTTCCAGCCAGCATGCCAAATCCGACTGGATGGAGATGGAAAAGCAGCGTGGTATCTCCATTACCACCTCCGTAATGCAGTTTCCGTATCACGACTGCCTGGTGAACCTGTTAGATACCCCGGGGCATGAAGACTTCTCGGAAGATACCTACCGTACTCTGACGGCGGTGGACTGCTGCCTGATGGTTATCGATGCCGCGAAAGGCGTCGAGGACCGGACCCGTAAGCTGATGGAAGTGACCCGTCTGCGCGATACGCCGATCCTGACCTTTATGAACAAACTTGACCGTGACATCCGCGATCCGATGGAAGTGCTGGATGAAGTCGAGCGCGAGCTGAAAATCGGCTGTGCGCCGATCACCTGGCCAATTGGCTGCGGTAAGCTATTCAAGGGTGTTTACCATCTTTATAAAGATGAAACCTACCTGTACCAGACCGGTAAAGGCCATACCATTCAGGAAGTTCGCATCGTTAAGGGCCTGAACAATCCGGAACTGGATGCGGCCGTTGGTGACGATCTGGCGCAGCAGTTGCGCGACGAGCTGGAGCTGGTGCAGGGCGCGTCCAACGAGTTCGATAAAGAGCTGTTCCTGGCCGGTGAAATTACTCCGGTATTCTTCGGTACCGCCTTGGGTAACTTCGGCGTTGATCATATGCTGGACGGCCTTGTGGAATGGGCGCCTGCGCCGATGCCGCGCAAAACCGATACCCGCCTGGTCGAAGCGCAGGATGAGAAGTTCAGTGGCTTCGTGTTTAAAATTCAGGCCAATATGGATCCGAAACACCGTGACCGCGTGGCTTTCATGCGCGTAGTTTCCGGCAAGTACGAAAAGGGCATGAAAATGCGCCAGGTTCGTATTGGTAAAGACGTGGTGATCTCCGATGCGCTGACCTTTATGGCCGGTGACCGCTCGCATGTTGAAGAGGCGTATCCGGGCGATATTCTCGGTCTGCATAACCACGGTACGATTCAGATCGGCGACACCTTTACGCAAGGTGAGATGATGAAGTTCACCGGTATCCCGAACTTCGCCCCGGAACTGTTCCGTCGTATCCGCCTGAAAGATCCGCTGAAGCAAAAACAGCTGCTGAAGGGGCTGGTACAGCTTTCTGAAGAAGGTGCGGTGCAGGTATTCCGTCCGATTGCCAATAACGATCTGATAGTGGGTGCCGTCGGTGTGCTGCAGTTTGATGTGGTCGTTTCCCGCCTGAAGAGTGAGTACAACGTTGAGGCTATCTACGAGTCCGTTAACGTGGCGACGGCGCGCTGGGTAGAGTGTTCAGACGTGAAGAAATTCGAGGAATTCAAGCGTAAGAACGAAATTCAGTTAGCCCTTGATGGCGGTGATAACCTCACTTATATCGCCCCAACAATGGTTAACCTGAATCTGACGCAGGAACGTTATCCTGACGTTCAGTTCCGTAAAACTCGCGAGCACTAATTGCCTCAGGAGCGCGGCTTTCACCGCGCTCCACGTTGTTTTTCCTTCTGTTTGACCTTTCTGGAAAGTTCTTAATTCTTACCGTTTTGCGCGTTTTTTTACGCTCTCCTGCCGCACTCTCTCGTGTTTCTACTACATTTAATAAGTAATTTTTGGAAACTTAGCTTAATAGACTACTTATTTTGCTTTACCTGTTTAGAAATAACGAGGAACTCACAATGACAAGACCAAAGAACGCCAGGACAGCACTGGCCCTCCTCTTAGGCTCAGCCATCATCAGCGCCTCGGCATATGCGGAAAGCTCGACGGTTGATAGCGCAAAATCTGCTGCCAGTAGCGCGGGGCAAGCTGTTGATAGCTCGATGAACAAAGTCGGGAATTTTATGGACGATAGCACCATTACTGCCAGAGTGAAGGCGGCGCTTATCGATCATAAAGATATTCGCAGTACTGATATCTCTGTGAAGACCGAGAACAAAGTCGTCACGCTGAGCGGTACGGTCGATAGCACAACGCAGCAAGAGCAGGCAGTTAGCGTGGCGAAAGGGGTTGAAGGCGTGACCTCGGTTAACGACAAACTTAGCGTGCAGAATGAAAAGTCTGCTTCACTGAAGGGCTATGCCGGTGACACGGCGGTGACCAGCGAGATTAAAGCTAAGCTATTAGCTGACGATATCGTGCCATCACGAAATGTGACGGTGGAAACCACTGATGGCGTCGTGCACTTATCCGGCACAGTGGCTTCCAGCAAACAGTCAGACCGCGCGGAAGATATCGCTAAAGCCGTTTCCGGCGTCAAAAGCGTGAAGAACGATCTTAGCGTTAAATAAATCCATTATTAAAAGAATTTATTCTGCGGCCTTTCCGCAGGATGTGTAGCACCACAGGGTTGTGTATGCGCGGCCTGAGTGCGCAGAAAATCGACCGTCATTAACTATGGTAAGGAGAGACGTATGTTTAGATGGGGCATTATTTTTCTGGTGATCGCGTTAATTGCCGCTGCTCTGGGCTTTGGTGGACTGGCAGGTACCGCAGCCTGGGCTGCTAAAATTGTTTTCATCGTCGGTATTATTCTGTTTCTGGTCAGCCTTTTTACCGGCCGTCGGCGTCCCTAGACGTTAACCCGTGAAATACCGTCTTACATAAAGCCAGTCAATGTGACTGGCTTTCGCAGTTTCAGGGCGTTAAAAATTGCGTTACCTTTATTTTATATAATAAGTAAGACAGGAAAGCAGGGTGGGACATCGCATTCCCGTAACGCTGGGCAATATCACGCCATTATCTGTAAAACCCTTTCAGCCGGGCAAACTTGCGCTAGTGTGCGAAGGTGGGGGACAGAGAGGGATTTTTACCGCCGGGGTTCTGGACGAATTTATGCGCGCGGGATTCAACCCTTTCGACATGATGTTTGGCACCTCTGCCGGGGCGCAAAATCTGTCGTCTTACATGTGCAACCAGCCTGGCTATGCCCGCAAAGTCATCACGCGCTATACCACTGCCCGCGAGTTTTTCGACCCGATGCGCTTTGTGCGCGGCGGTAACCTTATTGACCTCGACTGGCTGGTGGACAGCACCGCGCAAAAGATGCCGCTGGCGATGACCTACGCTGAAGATCGTTTTGCCCAAGGGAAACAGTTCTGGATGTGTGCCTGCCGCGGTGATGACTATACGCCGAATTATTTTGCGCCAACCCAGCAGACCTGGCTTGACCTGATTCGCGCCTCCAGCGCCATTCCGGGTTTTTATCGTAGCGGCGTGATGCTGGATGGAGTGAGCTATCTTGATGGCGGCGTCAGCGATGCGATCCCTGTCCAGGAAGCTGCCCGCCGCGGGGCACAAACTATCGTAGTGATCCGCACGGTTCCGTCCCAGATGTACTATACCCCGCAGTGGTTTAAACGTATGGAGCGCTGGCTTGGGGAAAGCAGCCTACAGCCGTTCGTGAATCTGGTGCAGCATCATGAATCGACTTATCGTTCCACGCAGCTGTTTATTGAGAAACCGCCGGGCAAGCTGCGCATTCTGGAGATTTATCCGCAGAAGCCACTGAAAAGTATGGCATTGGGAAGCCGCCTTCCCGCTTTGCTGGAGGACTATAAGACTGGACGCCAATGCGGACGTTATTTCCTCGCTACGGTTGGTAAACTGCTGGCCGACAGGCCGCCGCTGCTGCGTCATGCGGCGCGAATTGCCGTGCCCAAAACGGTGGTAGTCCCGCCGGCTCCGGTAGCAAATGAGGTCCTTCAGGCTCCGATTGTTGCGGCACCGCAGGCCAATGACCCCAGCTTTAATAATGAGGATCTGGCGTGACCTTGCGATTTATTGATACCCACTGCCACTTCGACTTTCCCCCTTTTACCGGCGACGAAACCGCCAGCATTGCCCGAGCGGTGCAGGCTGGGGTCACGCAGATTGTGGTTCCGGCCATAGAAGCAGACAACTTTGAGCGCGTCCTGGCGCTAGCGGAGCAACATAATGCGCTCTATGCCGCGCTCGGCTTACATCCCATCGTGATTGAGCGGCATGACGAGAGTAGCCTGGAGCAACTTGAGGTCTATTTGGCTCAACGTCCCAGCAAGCTGGTTGCAGTCGGTGAAATTGGCCTCGATCTCTATCGCGAAGATCCACAATTTGAACGTCAACTTAGCGTATTTGAGGCGCAATTGCGCCTGGCGAAACGCTATGATCTGCCGGTAATCCTTCACTCCAGGCGTACTCACGATAAGTTGGCGATGTTGCTGAAAAAACATGCCTTGCCGCGAACCGGCGTGGTGCACGGCTTTGCTGGCAGCTTGCAGCAGGCGGAGCGTTTTGTGCAACTCGGCTATAAAATTGGCGTGGGCGGCACGATTACCTACCCGCGCGCCAGTAAAACCCGCGACGTTATGGCGCAACTGCCGCTTTCGGCGCTGCTGTTGGAGACCGATGCGCCGGATATGCCATTAAATGGCTTTCAGGGGCACCCGAACCGGCCTGAGCAGGCTGCTCGCGTTTTCGCCACCCTGTGTGAGCTGCGCCAGGAGTCTGCGAATGAAATCGCTAATGCTCTGATTCATAATACAAAAGAGGTTTTTTCTATCCTGTGATGCTCTACTGAGTGATTTAGATCTCATTCTTACCTTTTTATCTCATTGTTTTGCTTAAAATGTGTGAGCTGAGATGAGCGTGATGGTTTCATGTCGTTATAATCGCGAGGTTTTAAGGCTGAACTATCAATACACAGGGACTCTGTATGCAAATTCTCATGGGACTTATCGGCATGGTGGTGCTGTTAGCCATCGCTGTGCTCCTCTCCAGTAATCGAAAAGCCATCAACCTTCGTACTGTCCTCGGTGCATGGATCCTCCAGGTGGGGATCGGTGCGCTAATTCTCTACGTACCGGCCGGGCGCACGGCGCTGCTGGCTATGTCGAACGGCGTTGCTAACGTCATTGCTTACGGCAACGAGGGCATCAGCTTTATTTTTGGCGGGCTGGTTTCCGATAAGATGTTTGAGGTATTCGGTGGCGGTGGGTTTGTTTTTGCTCTGCGCGTTCTGCCGGTCATCGTTTTCTTCTCCTCGCTGATCGCCGTACTTTACTATCTCGGCATTATGCAGTTTGTCATCCGCATTCTCGGCGGGGCGCTGCGTGCGGTGCTGAAAACTTCGCGCACGGAATCGCTCTCCGCGACGGCGAATATCTTCGTCGGCCAAACCGAAGCGCCGCTGGTGGTACGTCCTTATATTGCGACCATGACCCGCTCTGAACTGTTTGCGGTGATGTGTGGCGGTCTGGCCTCTGTTGCGGGGTCGGTTCTTGCAGGTTATGCCCAGATGGGCGTGCCGCTGGAATATCTGATTGCCGCTTCGTTTATGGCGGCACCGGGCGGTCTGCTGTTCGCGAAGATTATCGTGCCCGAAACCGAGCAGCCTCATGATGATCCGGCGCTGGAAAAAAATGACGCCGATCCAGAGGCTCCGGCAAACGTTCTGGACGCTGCCGCGTCCGGTGCCGCTTCCGGGATGCAGCTGGCGCTTAACGTGGGCGCGATGTTGCTGGCGTTTATCGCGCTGATCGCGCTGGTCAACGGTATTCTCTCCGGCGTAGGTGGCTGGTTTAACCATCCGGACCTGTCGCTGCAAATGATCCTTGGCTGGGTCTTCTCGCCGCTGGCGTGGGTGATTGGCGTACCGTGGAGCGAGGCAACCGTGGCTGGTTCATTTATCGGCCAGAAGCTGATCATTAACGAGTTTGTTGCTTATATGAACTTTGGCGAATATCTCAAGGCTGATGCCGAGGTGGCCGCCGCTGGCTTGCAGGTGATTTCAACGCAAACCAAGGCCATCATCTCCTTTGCTTTGTGTGGCTTTGCCAACCTGTCGTCGATAGCGATTCTGATTGGCGGGTTGGGCGGTATGGCTCCCAGCCGCCGCCAGGAAATTGCTCAATTGGGCATGCGGGCCGTTGCGGCGGGTACGCTCTCTAACCTGATGAGCGCCACAATTGCCGGCGTATTCCTCGCGTTATAACTTCGCTGTTAACTCCCAGGATGCCAGCGGCAATGTCGCCGCTGGAATCTCTCTTCTGATTGTTAAAATTCCATCATTTTTTAATTGAAATAAAATCATTAATTATCAATTGATAATGGATTTAATGGTATTTTTTCGCACAAAATGTGCGCACCGATGTCGAGTTGTAGTGCGTTGTTATGTTATTATAATAACATTATCGCAGGCTCAAGAATCCTGATTATGCTTAAAGAGAGTTTCGGGCTTGTGATGTATCTGTTGAGTTTTATTATGTGATTTTTATCACGTTACAGTAATGCAAATTAGTAATGAGTTTTCATTAACTGTGATGTATATCGAAGTGTGACTGCGAGGCGATGTTACAATAGTAACAGGCCCGCAAGGTGAACAAACTTTAAATCGGCAATAGGCCGTCGGAGTATGAAATGACAGATTTATCTGCAAGCAGCCTGCGCGCGTTGAAATTGATGGACCTGACCACCCTGAATGATGACGACACTAATGAAAAGGTGATCGCCCTGTGTCATCAGGCAAAAACTCCGGTAGGTAACACCGCTGCGGTTTGTATCTACCCGCGCTTTATCCCCATTGCGCGTAAGACGCTGAATGAGCAGGGTACCCCGGACATCCGCATTGCGACAGTCACCAACTTCCCGCACGGTAACGATGACATTGATATCGCGCTGGCGGAAACCCGTGCGGCAATTGCCTACGGTGCCGATGAAGTAGACGTCGTGTTCCCTTATCGCGCCCTGATTGCGGGCAATGAGCAGGTTGGTTTTGACCTGGTGAAAGCCTGTAAAGAAGCCTGCGCGGCGGCAAACGTGCTGCTGAAAGTGATTATCGAAACCGGCGAGCTGAAAGAAGAAGCGCTGATTCGTAAAGCTTCTGAAATCGCTATTAAGGCCGGTGCGGATTTCATCAAAACGTCAACGGGTAAAGTGCCGGTAAACGCCACACCGGAAAGCGCTCGCATCATGCTGGAAGTCATCCGTGATATGGGCGTGGAAAAAACCGTTGGTTTCAAACCGGCTGGCGGGGTGCGTAGCGCAGAAGACGCGCAGCAATTCCTGGCGATTGCCGACGAACTTTTCGGTGCCGACTGGGCTGACTCTCGCCACTACCGCTTTGGCGCATCCAGCCTGCTGGCAAGCCTGCTGAAAGTGCTGGGCCATGGCGACGGCAAGAGCGCAAGCAGCTACTAATTACTCGTCATACTTCAAGCCGCAGGTGCGTTAGCTGCACTCTCTCACCCCAGTCACTTACTGTAGTAAGCTCCTGGGGATGAGTTCCCTTGCCGCCTTCCTGCGACTCGAATTATTTAGAGTAATCATTCATTGCAGTGGGTTTTCCGCTGCATTTAACCTGATTAATCGGGGGTTACCGTGTTTCTCGCACAAGAAATAATTCGTAAAAAACGTGATGGTCATGCGCTGAGCGATGAAGAAATTCGCTTTTTCATCAACGGCATCCGCGATAACACCATCTCAGAAGGCCAGATCGCCGCGCTAGCGATGACCATCTTTTTCCACGATATGTCTATGCCAGAACGGGTTTCGCTGACCATGGCGATGCGGGATTCAGGAACCGTTCTGGACTGGAAGAGCCTTAATCTCAACGGTCCGATCGTCGATAAGCACTCCAC
The DNA here is from genome assembly GCF_051131775.1 of Klebsiella sp. MISC125. Taxonomy (NCBI): domain Bacteria; kingdom Pseudomonadati; phylum Pseudomonadota; class Gammaproteobacteria; order Enterobacterales; family Enterobacteriaceae; genus Klebsiella; species Klebsiella sp. MISC125. The sequence goes on along the minus strand of NZ_CP180448.1, from coordinate 5,301,620 downwards.
CGGCGGCGTAGGTGATGTTACCTCACTGATGTTGGGGCCGATGGTCGCAGCTTGCGGCGGCTATGTGCCGATGATTTCCGGGCGCGGTCTCGGTCATACCGGCGGCACCCTCGACAAACTGGAAGCGATTCCGGGCTTTGATATCTTCCCGGACGACAGCCGTTTTCGCGAAATTATTCAAGACGTCGGCGTGGCGATTATTGGGCAGACCAGCTCGCTCGCACCGGCGGATAAACGTTTTTATGCCACCCGCGACATTACCGCGACGGTGGACTCCATCCCGCTGATTACCGCTTCGATTCTGGCCAAAAAACTGGCTGAAGGTCTGGACGCGCTGGTCATGGATGTGAAAGTCGGTAGCGGCGCGTTTATGCCGACCTATGAGCTTTCCGCTGCGCTGGCCGAAGCGATCGTTGGCGTTTCCAACGGCGCGGGCGTGCGCACCACCGCACTGCTGACCGACATGAACCAGGTGCTGGCTTCCAGCGCTGGTAACGCGGTGGAAGTGCGTGAAGCGGTACAATTCCTGACGGGTGAATACCGCAACCCGCGCCTGTTCGATGTCACCATGGCGCTGTGCGTTGAAATGCTGATTTCCGGCAAGCTGGCGGATAACGACGCCGATGCGAGGGCAAAACTGCAGACGGTACTGGATAACGGTAAAGCTGCAGAAGTCTTTGGTCGAATGGTCGCCGCGCAGAAAGGGCCGAACGATTTTATCGAAAACTACGACAACTACCTGCCAACCGCGATGCTGAGCAAAGCGGTCTACGCCGAAAGTGCTGGCTTTGTCGCGGAAATGGACACTCGGGCACTCGGTATGGCGGTGGTATCCATGGGCGGCGGTCGCCGTCAGGCATCGGATTTGATTGATTACAGCGTGGGTTTCACCGATATGGTCCGCCCTGGCGACAGCGTAGACACGCAGCGGCCGCTGGCGGTTATCCATGCTAAGGATGAAAACAGCTGGCAGGAAGCCGCCAAAGCAGTCAAAGCGGCTATTAAACTCGACGATAAAGCGCCTGAAATTACGCCAACGGTCTATCGTCGTATCACCGAATAGTTATATACTGATCTGATCGCTTTTTTGCAGCGCAAAAGGTACGGAGAATAATATGAAACGTGCATTTATTATGGTGCTGGACTCCTTCGGCATCGGTGCGACTGAAGATGCGGATCGCTTTGGCGACGTAGGTTCAGACACCATGGGCCATATTGCAGAAGCCTGCGCCAAAGGCGAGGCTGATAACGGTCGCAAAGGCCCGCTGAATTTGCCTAACCTGACTCGTCTGGGTCTGGTGAAAGCACATGAAGGTTCTACCGGCAAAATTGCCGCCGGAATGGACGGTAATGCGGAAGTGATTGGCGCTTACGCATGGGCGCATGAACTCTCTTCTGGTAAAGATACGCCGTCAGGCCACTGGGAAATTGCCGGTGTGCCGGTTCTGTTTGACTGGGGTTACTTCCCGGAGCATGAAAACAGCTTCCCGCAGGAGTTGTTGGATAAACTGGTTAAGCGCGCTAATTTGCCGGGCTATCTCGGCAATTGCCACTCTTCCGGTACCGTTATCCTCGACCAACTGGGCGAAGAGCATATGAAAACCGGCAAGCCGATTTTCTATACCTCTGCTGACTCGGTATTCCAGATTGCCTGCCATGAAGAGACTTATGGTCTCGATAAACTCTACGAGCTGTGTGAAATCGCCCGTGAAGAGCTGACCGAAGGCGGCTACAACATCGGTCGCGTTATCGCACGTCCGTTTATCGGCGATAAAGCAGGTAACTTCCAGCGTACTGGCAACCGCCATGACCTGGCCGTTGAGCCACCTGCGGCGACCGTGCTGCAGAAGCTGGTCGACGAGAAAAATGGTCAGGTCGTTTCTGTCGGTAAAATCGCCGATATCTACGCCAACTGCGGTATAACTAAAAAAGTGAAAGCGACCGGCCTGGATGCGCTGTTTGATGCCACCATCAAAGAGATGAAAGAAGCGGGTGACGAGACCATCGTCTTCACTAACTTCGTCGACTTCGACTCTTCCTGGGGCCATCGTCGTGATATTGCTGGTTACGCCGCCGGACTGGAATTGTTCGATCGCCGTCTGCCTGAGCTGATGGAGCTGGTGGGTGAAGATGACATTCTGATCCTGACCGCCGACCACGGCTGCGACCCAAGCTGGACCGGTACTGACCATACCCGTGAACACATTCCGGTGCTGGTTTATGGCCCGAAAGTGAAACCGGGTTCGCTTGGTCACCGTGAAACCTTTGCGGATATCGGCCAGACCCTTGCTAAATACTTTGGCACTTCCGACATGGAATATGGCAAGGCTATGTTCTGAGTCAGGGTGGGTGAGGCCTGATGACCTCACTCCGGCCCTCTCCCCTTGGGAGAGGGATAAAAGAATGTCGGCCGGGCAAGGCTCGCCGTCGCCCGGCAAAAAAATTAAAAAGGAACTGAAGATGGCAACTCCACATATTAACGCCGAGATGGGTGATTTCGCTGACGTCGTATTGATGCCGGGCGACCCGCTGCGCGCGAAGCACATTGCAGAAACTTTCCTTGAAGACGTACGTGAAGTGAACAACGTGCGCGGCATGCTGGGCTTCACCGGCACCTATAAAGGCCGCAAAATTTCCGTTATGGGCCACGGCATGGGTATCCCGTCCTGCTCCATTTACGCGAAAGAGCTGATCACCGACTTTGGTGTGAAGAAAATCATCCGTGTCGGCTCCTGCGGTGCCGTGCGTATGGACGTTAAGCTGCGTGACGTGGTTATCGGTATGGGTGCTTGCACTGACTCTAAAGTTAACCGTATGCGTTTTAAAGACCATGACTTCGCGGCAATCGCAGACTTTGGTATGGTGCGTAACGCGGTTGATGCGGCAAAAGCGCTGGGCGTCGACGCGCGCGTCGGTAACATCTTCTCTGCTGACCTGTTCTATGCACCGGACGGCGGCGAGATGTTCGACGTGATGGAGAAATACGGCATTCTGGGCGTAGAAATGGAAGCGGCCGGTATCTACGGCGTCGCTGCGGAGTTCGGGGCGAAAGCGCTGACTATCTGCACCGTATCCGACCACATCCGTACCCACGAGCAGACCAGCGCTGCTGAGCGTCAGACGACCTTCAACGATATGATCAAAATCGCGCTGGAATCCGTTCTGCTGGGCGATAAAGAGTAAGTATTGTGTCGCCCGGTAGCGCTGCATTTACCGGGCCTGCGCAAAAACCTGTAGGCCGGATAAGGCGTAGCCGCCATCCGGCTTTTTTTATCGAAGTATTTATTCATAAATCTTCGCATTCTTAATATTTATCCATACTTTTCATTGTGATGTGATTTTAATTTATTCAGATATCTATCCAGGTATCTATTCATGCAGTTCGACCTTGCATCCATGATGGACATACAAGCAGGGCCTCTGGGCATCCATAAATTTCAGCCATGCGGCTTCTCACAGCAGTGCTTATTTGTTCTTTTTTTTCAATACGAGCAAGTGATTCCGGGGTGATGTTCAACATTTTTGCTGCATCAGTACGAGATAAGTGTTTATAGATACGCACCGCAGCAAGCCACGATACTTTTTGCTGAGCCATGACGAGCGCAACAGCTTGCTCTTGTTTTATCGCGTCAATCATGCAGCCATTCCTTTAAGTGGGAGAAATGATGAACTGACAAGGAATGAAGGTGCCATGCTGGAAGAGTCGTTACCTCACCGCCCCGGCAATCCACGCCGATAGCTCCCGCAGCTCTTTCTCTTGCTCCGGGAAATCCACTAATAATGCATCGCACTTCTGCTGCAGCATATCAGCGCGATACAGGCAGCCCTGCAATCTGGCGGCCAGCGCTTCCAGCGGGGCCGGGTTCAGGCTGTCGGTAAAGACCTGAGTTCGCGTGATATGGCCTTTCTCGACGTCGAAATGCAACTCTACGCCACCCCAGGTAAATCGCTCGTCCAGCAGGTGAGAGAAGGCGGGGGCCTGGCCAAAGTTCCACTCCCAACTGCTCTGGCGGGCAAAGGTATCGGTAAAATTTGGCAGATCCGGCATTTTGTCAGGAGAGATAATTTCAGCCTCAACGCGTTCGCCATAGTGGGCAAAGAATGCCTCCTGAATCGCCTCGCAGACCCGCTGATGCGTAATGCCTGGCAGCAGTTCGACCAGGTTCGCCACGCGCCCGCGTACGGAGGTGATCCCTTTTGCCTGTAGCTTTTTCTTATCAGGATTCAGATAGTTAGCCAGACGACTTAAATCCGCGTTCAGCAGTAGGGTACCGTGGTGGAAGCCGCGATCCATTGTTTCGCGATAGGCGGAGCCGGAGACCTTGCGGTCGCCCTCGGCGGTTTTCACCACCAGATCGTTGCGCCCGGAGGCCTCCGCCGTGACCCCCAGCGAATTCAGCGCCGTTAGGACAATATTGGTGGAGACCGTCTTATCGTACTCCGGTTTACCGGCCATAAAGGTAAAGCAGGTATTGCCCAGATCGTGGAACACCGCGCCGCCGCCACTGCTGCGCCTCGCCAGGCGCACGTTGTCTTCTTCCATGCGTCGGGTATTGCACTCTTTCCATGGGTTTTGTGCGCGGCCGATAACCACCGTATCGGCATTACGCCACAGAAACAGTACCCGTTGCGTGGCGGGCATCTGGCGAAAAATCGACTCCTCAACCGCGAGGTTGAACCACGGGTCGTAGGAGTCGGAGAGCAGCAGGCGCAGCGTGGACATAGCGATTTCCTTATTCTGATTCATCTTTATCTTCATCCTGCACCGGCTTATTGGCGGTGAGCAGGAAAGGGGATTGCTGCCAGCGGGTACGTTTACCTTGCAGCAGAGTTCGCGTTAGCACCACGCCGATAGCCAGCGACAGCAGTAGCATCAGGCGTAAGATATTGGTGGTATTATCCACCTGCTGGGCTTCGGTGGCTAACGTATGGGTATCCAGCGTCAGGCGCAGGTAGCCCAGAGGGCCATTTTTACCCTGGATAGGCTCGACGATTTGTTGATTGAAGTAACCGCCCGCTTTTTTACCGTCCAGCGCCAGCCGATCGCGTACCTCGATGCTTTCGCCGGAACGCGCGACCAGGTCGCCCTGTTCGTCATAAACGCCGGCGTCCAGTATCCGACTTTTGTGGGTAAGCTGCTCCAGCAGCTGGCTAATCCGCTTTTCATCGGGCGTTTCGTTACGCATCAGCGGTGCCAGGTTTAACGTTACCTGTTGAGCGAGCGTGCGAGCCAGTTCTTCTAACTGCGGGTTGCGCTGCTTTTGACTATTCTGGCTGAACCACGACGCACCCTGCATCAGGGCGACGAGGAGTGCGAGACAGATCAGAACAATAACAGCGCGGTGCAGCCGGAATTTAAGTTTTGCGCGTACCATATTCCACCTTTGAAAATTTGCAGCTTAATGTTGCCAGAAGCGCTGGTTACAAGGTAGCCTCATGCGTTATTTTCCTCGCCTGAATGAAGTGATGTGGAGCCGTGATGCCAAACAGTTTGACCTGGTGCGACCTGCCTGAAGATGTTTCCCAGTGGCCTGGATTGCCGCTTTCCCTGAGCGGTGATGAGGTCATGCCGTTGGATTACCATGCTGGACGCAGCGGCTGGCTGCTGTATGGCCGCGGCCTTAACAAGCGTCGTCTGACGGAATGGCAGCGTGAGCTGGGCGCAGCGCTGGTTATCGTTGCCTCCTGGACGGTTGATGACTACCAGGTGATTCGTCTGGCTGGTTCGTTAACGTTACGAGCGACCCGTCTGGCGCATGACGCCGGGCTGGACGTCGCGCCGCTGGGCAAAATCCCCCATTTGCGCACGCCGGGTTTGCTGGTAATGGATATGGACTCGACGGCGATTCAGATTGAGTGCATTGATGAAATCGCCAAACTGGCAGGAACCGGTGAGCTGGTTTCGGAAGTGACAGAACGCGCCATGCGCGGCGAACTTGATTTTACCGCCAGCCTGCGCCAGCGCGTGGCGACGCTGAAAGATGCCGACGCCAATATTTTGTTCCAGGTACGTGAGACTTTGCCGCTGATGCCTGGGCTGACGCAGCTGGTATTGAAGCTGGAAAGTCTCGGCTGGAAAGTGGCCATCGCCTCTGGCGGCTTTACCTTCTTCGCCGAGTATCTGCGCGATAAGCTGCATCTCGATGCAGTGTTTGCCAACGAGCTGGAGATCATGGACGGGAAGCTGACCGGCAACGTCCTTGGCGATATCGTTGATGCCAAATTTAAAGCCAATACGCTGCGCAAACTGGCGGAAAGGTATGAGATCCCGTCGGCGCAAACCGTGGCGATTGGCGATGGCGCCAACGATTTGCCGATGATTAAAGCGGCAGGCCTCGGTATCGCCTATCATGCGAAACCAAAAGTGAATGAACTGGCGGAAGTGACAATCCGCCATGCTGACCTGATGGGGGTATTCTGTATTCTCTCCGGCAGCATGAATCAAAAGTAAGAGGTTAACGTGGCGAAAGCTCCAAAACGCGCATTTGTCTGTAATGAATGTGGTGCGGATTATCCGCGCTGGCAGGGGCAGTGCAGCGCCTGTCATGCCTGGAATACCATCACCGAGATGCGCATTGCCGCTTCGCCGCAGGTGGCAAGAAATGAGCGTCTGTCAGGGTACGCCGGGAATGCTGGCGTCTCTAAAGTGCAGAAACTCTCTGAGATCAGCCTGGAAGCGCTGCCGCGTTTTTCGACCGGCTTTAAAGAGTTCGACCGCGTGCTCGGTGGCGGTGTGGTGCCGGGCAGCGCGATTCTGATTGGCGGCAGCCCTGGCGCGGGTAAATCGACGCTGCTGCTGCAAACCCTGTGCAAGCTGTCAGAAGGCATGAAAACGTTGTACGTCACCGGGGAAGAGTCGCTCCAGCAGGTGGCGATGCGCGCTCATCGTTTAGCGCTACCGACTGCGAATCTCAATATGTTGTCTGAAACCAGCATTGAGCAAATCTGCCAGATTGCTGACGAAGAAAAGCCGCAGCTGATGGTTATCGACTCCATCCAGGTGATGCATATGGCCGACGTGCAGTCGTCGCCGGGCAGCGTGGCCCAGGTACGTGAAACGGCAGCCTATTTAACGCGCTTTGCTAAAACTCGCGGTGTGGCGATTATTATGGTCGGCCACGTCACCAAAGATGGTTCGCTGGCCGGGCCAAAAGTGCTGGAGCACTGTATCGATTGCTCTGTTCTCCTTGATGGTGATGCTGACTCCCGTTTCCGTACTCTGCGTAGCCATAAAAACCGCTTCGGCGCAGTCAATGAGCTGGGCGTATTCGCCATGACCGAGCAGGGCCTGCGTGAGATTAGTAACCCATCGGCCATCTTCCTGAGTCGCGGGGATGAAGTGACCTCCGGTAGTTCGGTGATGGTGGTCTGGGAAGGTACTCGCCCGCTGTTGGTGGAAATCCAGGCACTGGTCGATCACTCGATGATGTCTAACCCGCGCCGCGTGGCGGTGGGGCTGGAGCAAAACCGTCTGGCCATCCTGCTGGCGGTGCTGCACCGTCACGGCGGCCTGCAGATGGCCGATCAGGACGTGTTCGTCAACGTTGTCGGCGGGGTGAAGGTCACCGAGACCAGCGCCGATCTGGCGCTGCTGCTGGCGATGGTTTCCAGCTTGCGCGACCGACCGCTACCGCAGGATCTGGTGGTCTTCGGCGAAGTGGGGTTGGCAGGCGAAATCCGCCCGGTGCCGAGCGGACAGGAGCGTATTTCAGAAGCGGCTAAACATGGTTTCCGTCGGGCTATTGTTCCGGCGGCCAACGTGCCGAAAAAAGCGCCGGAAGGGATGCAAATCTTTGGCGTGAAGAAGCTTGCGGACGCACTTAACGTCTTTGACGACTTATAGACATATAATAAGTTAAAAGGAGACTCGCTATGTCGTCATTTGACTATTTAAAAAGCGCCATTAAGCAGAAGGGTTGTACGCTACAGCAGGTGGCGGACGCCAGCGGGATGACAAAAGGCTATTTGAGCCAGCTGCTGAACGCCAAAATTAAAAGCCCGAGCGCGCAGAAGCTGGAAGCGCTGCACCGGTTTCTGGGGCTGGAATTTCCGCGTCGGCAAAAAAGCGTGGGCGTGGTTTTTGGTAAATTTTATCCGCTGCATACCGGGCATATTTATTTGATTCAGCGCGCCTGTAGCCAGGTCGATGAGCTGCATATCATTATGGGTTACGACGATCCTCGCGATCGTGAACTGTTTGAAAAGAGCGCGATGTCGCAGCAGCCGACCGTCCCCGATCGCCTGCGTTGGCTGCTGCAAACCTTTAAGTATCAGAAAAATATTCGCATCCATGCCTTTAATGAAGAGGGCATGGAGCCTTATCCGCACGGCTGGGATGTCTGGAGCCGTGGGATCCGCGCCTTTATGAGCGAGAAGGGTATCGAGCCAAACTGGATCTACACATCGGAAGAGGCCGATGCGTCGCAGTATCTGGAGCATCTGGGCATCGAAACCGTACTTGTCGATCCGAAACGCACCTTTATGAGCATCAGTGGCGGTCAGATTCGTGAAAACCCGTTCCGCTATTGGGAATATATTCCTACCGAGGTGAAGCCGTTTTTCGTGCGCACGGTAGCGATACTCGGCGGCGAGTCGAGCGGTAAGTCGACCCTGGTAAATAAGCTATCCAATATATTTAACACCACCAGCGCCTGGGAATATGGCCGTGATTATGTCTTTTCGCATCTCGGTGGCGATGAGATGGCTTTGCAATATTCCGACTATGACAAGATTGCTCTCGGCCATGCGCAGTATATTGATTTTGCGGTGAAATACGCCAATAAGGTGGCGTTTATCGATACCGATTTCGTCAGCACCCAGGCGTTTTGTCTGAAGTATGAAGGTCGGGAACATCCTTTCGTTCAGGCGCTTATCGATGAGTATCGCTTTGATCTGGTTATCCTGCTGGAAAACAATACGCCTTGGGTGGCCGATGGTCTGCGTAGCCTTGGTAGTTCAGTGGATCGCAAGGAGTTCCAGACGCTGCTGGTGTCGCTGCTCAGAGAGAATGAGATCGACTTCGTGCATGTAAAAGAGGCGGATTACGATGCCCGATTCCTGCGCTGCGTCGAGCTGGTCAAAGAGATGATGGGTGAGCAGGGGTAGTTCAGTACCTCTGCGGTCTGATGCCCTCACCCCGACCCTCTCCCACGGGGAGAGGGAGAAAACCGACCTGCCCGGTGCAGAGGGTTGATCCCCTCGCCCCTTTGGGGAGAGGGAGCAGACATTAAAAAGGGCAACTTGCGTTGCCCTTTTGCTTTTATTTCGAGATACGCTTGTACTTGATACGCTTCGGCTCCAGCGCGTCTGCGCCGAGGGTGCGTTTCTTGTACTCTTCGTATTCGGTGAAGTTACCTTCAAAGAACTCGACTTTACCTTCATCCTGATAATCCAGAATGTGGGTTGCTACGCGGTCAAGGAACCAACGGTCGTGCGAGATAACCATTGCGCAGCCCGGGAATTCCAACAGGGCGTTTTCCAGCGCGCGCAGGGTTTCGATGTCCAGGTCGTTGGTTGGTTCATCGAGCAGCAGTACGTTACCGCCAACCTGCAGCAGCTTCGCCAGATGCAGACGACCGCGCTCACCACCGGACAGTTCGCCGACGCGTTTGCCCTGATCGACACCCTTAAAGTTAAAGCGGCCCACGTAGGCACGGCTTGGCATTTCGGTGTTGCCGATACGCATAATATCTTGCCCGCCGGAAACTTCTTCCCACACGGTTTTGCTGTTATCCATCGCGTCACGGAACTGATCAACGGAGGCCAGCTTCACGGTGTCGCCCAGGGTAATGGTGCCGCTATCAGGCGCTTCCTGACCGGACATCATGCGGAACAGGGTGGATTTACCCGCACCGTTTGGACCGATGATGCCGACGATAGCCCCTTTCGGTACTGAGAAGCTCAGGTCGTCAATCAGTACACGATCGCCGTAAGATTTACGCAGGTTACTGACTTCAACCACTTTATCGCCCAGACGAGCTCCTGGTGGAATAAACAGTTCGTTAGTTTCGTTACGTTTCTGGTATTCAGCACTGTTCAGCTCTTCAAAGCGTGCCAGACGGGCTTTACCCTTAGACTGACGGCCTTTTGCGCCCTGACGAACCCACTCCAGCTCCTTCTCGATAGATTTACGACGGGCCGCTTCCTGAGAAGCTTCCTGCGCCAGACGCTGATCTTTCTGCTCCAGCCAGGAGGAGTAGTTACCTTCCCACGGAATACCTTCGCCACGGTCAAGCTCGAGGATCCAGCCGGCAACGTTATCGAGGAAGTAGCGGTCGTGGGTAATCGCCACGACGGTACCTTCGAAGTCGTGCAGGAAGCGTTCCAGCCACGCCACGGATTCGGCATCCAGGTGGTTAGTCGGTTCGTCGAGCAGCAGCATGTCTGGCTTTTCGAGCAGCAGACGGCACAGCGCCACGCGGCGACGTTCACCACCGGACAGATTGGCGATTTTGGCATCCCAATCCGGCAGACGCAGTGCATCCGCGGCGCGCTCAAGCTGCACGTTCAGATTATGGCCATCGTGCGCCTGGATGATCTCTTCAAACTTGCCCTGCTGAGCGGCGAGTTTGTCGAAATCGGCATCCGGTTCAGCGTACTTAGCGTACACCTCGTCCAGACCCTTCAGCGCGTTGACCACTTCGGCCACGGCTTCTTCGACCGATTCACGAACGGTCTGCTCTGGATTCAGCTTTGGTTCCTGCGGCAGGTAGCCAATTTTAAGGCCGGGCTGCGGGCGAGCTTCGCCTTCGATATCGGTATCAATGCCGGCCATAATACGTAGCAGGGTAGACTTACCGGCGCCGTTCAGGCCGAGAACGCCGATTTTTGCACCTGGGAAAAAGCTCAGGGAGATATTTTTCAGAATATGACGTTTCGGCGGAACCACTTTGCCGACACGATGCATGGTATAAACGAATTGAGCCACGTTGGACTTCGCCTCTTTTATATACTCTTCATCCTTCAGGCTGCCTCTGTGTTGGCTGCATTCGAAAACCCCGGTCACATAGCCATCTATGCTCGCAGGGATTTTCTCTCTTGCCGCCTTGATGCAGCCAGAATGATTTTGAGTAGGGTAGTGAATAGTTATCAAAGGCGAAGTGTAGCCTTTTTCACGTTCTAATCCCAGCCAGCAGAGCTCACTCGCAACAAAAGTAAAAAAGTGTCCGGAACGTGGCACTTTCTGCAATGTCTGATTAGCATGAATCTATTAAGCGGCATGATGCTGCACAGACGTAACACGATAAGAGGAAGAGCTTGTGGACAAAGCCAAACACGTTACCTGGCGCCTGCTGGCGGCCAGCGTATGTCTACTGACGCTAAGCCAACTGGCGCATGCGGATTCACTGGATGAACAACGCAGCCGCTATGCTCAAATTAAACAGGCGTGGGACAACCGACAAATGGATGTCGTTAACCAGTTGATGCCGACGCTGACGACTTACCCGCTCTATCCTTATCTCCAGTACCGGCAGATAACCGATGATTTGATGAACCAGCCTGCTCTGGTGGTGACCAATTTTATCGCCTCCAACCCGACGCTGCCCCCGGCGCGATCGCTGAAATCACGTTTCGTCAACGAGCTGGCGCGTCGTAGCGACTGGCGTGGCTTGTTGTCCTTCAGCCCGGATAAACCAGCCAGCACCGAAGCACAGTGTAATTACTACTATGCAAAATGGAGTGTGGGCCAAACGCAGGAAGCCTGGAATGGGGCGAAAGAGCTGTGGCTGAGTGGCAAAAGCCAGCCAAATGCCTGCGACCAGCTGTTTGGTGCCTGGCGCGCCTCCGGCCAGCAGGATCCGCTGGCTTACCTTGAGCGGATCCGTTTGGCGATGAAGGCGGGGAATACCAGTCTGGTACGGGTTCTGGCCCAGCAGATGCCGTCTGATTATCAAACGATTTCGACGGCGGTTGTCGCGCTGGCTAACGATCCCAATAGCGTCATGACTTTCGCACGCACTACCGGGGCGACGGACTTTACGCGCCAGATGGCGGCGGTCGCTTTTGCCAGCGTTGCGCGTCAGGATGTGGAAAATGCGCGCCTGATGATCCCATCGTTAGCGCAGGCACAGCAGCTGAATGAAGACCAGACCCAGGAGCTGCGGGATATTGTCGCCTGGCGTCTGATGGGCAGCGACGTGACCGAAGAGCAGGCTATCTGGCGCGATGATGCCATTATGCGTTCGCAATCCACCTCGCTGGTGGAACGCCGGGTGCGGATGGCGCTTGGCGCTGCAGATCGACGTGGTTTGAACACCTGGCTGGCGCGTTTGCCGATGGAGGCGAAAGAGAAGGATGAATGGCGCTACTGGCAGGCCGATCTGCTGCTGGAGCGCGGGCGTGATGATGAAGCCAAAGACATTCTGCGTTCTCTGATGCAACAACGCGGCTTCTACCCGATGGTCGCTGCCCAGCGTCTTGGCGAAGAGTACACTTTCCGCATCGATAAAGCGCCGGCTAATCTCGATCCGGCGTTAACCTCCGGGCCGGAAATGGCGCGGGTTCGCGAGCTGATGTACTGGAATATGGATAACACTGCGCGTAGCGAGTGGGCGAATCTGGTGACCAGCAAGACCAAAGATCAGCAGGCGCAGCTGGCGCGGTATGCGTTTAATCAGAACTGGTGGGATCTCAGCGTCCAGGCCACGATCGCCGGGAAATTATGGGATCAGTTGGAAGAGCGTTTTCCACTGGCTTATAACGACATCTTTACCCGCTATATCAGCGGTAAAGATATTCCGCAAAGCTACGCGATGGCGATTGCGCGTCAGGAGAGCGCCTGGAACCCGAAAGCCGGTTCACCGGTGGGGGCCCGCGGCCTGATGCAGATTATGCCGGGTACGGCTACGCATACGGTGAAGATGTTTAATATTCCGGGTTACAGCGGCACGTCGCAGCTGCTGGATCCGGAAATGAATATCAACATCGGTACCAGCTACCTGCAATATGTTTATCAGCAGTTTGGCAACAATCGTATCTTCGCCTCTGCGGCCTATAATGCGGGTCCTGGACGCGTTCGTACCTGGCGCGGCAACAGCGGTGGGCGTATCGATGCAGTGGCGTTTATCGAGAGTATTCCGTTCTCGGAAACGCGCGGTTACGTGAAAAACGTCCTGTCTTATGATGCCTACTATCGCTACTTCATGGGACAAAAAGATACGCTGATGAGCGATGCGGAGTGGAAGCTGCGCTACTAATACCATCACCTTCGGGCAACATAGCATTTTGCTATGTTGCCCGAAATCCATAGAGTACGGACAGAAGTATGTTATGCTTTGTACTCGTTAGTGAGTACACACGACAGGTGGCGTAACATGACCCAACAATCCCCTTATTCAGCAGCCGTAGCCGAACAGCGTCATCAGGAGTGGCTGCGCTTCGTGGCGCTTTTGCAGCAGGCATACGCCGACGATTTGCATCTGCCGCTTTTACAACTCATGCTGACTCCCGACGAGCGCGAGGCGCTGGGGACGCGAGTGCGTATTATTGAAGAGCTGCTGCGCGGCGAGATGAGCCAGCGCGAGCTGAAAAACGAGCTTGGCGCCGGGATTGCGACTATCACCCGTGGCTCAAATAGCCTGAAGTCAGCCCCGGCGGAGCTTCGCCAGTGGCTGGAACAATCGCTGCTGAAAGTTAACGATAAATAGCGTTATGAAACGGGCTTAGCGCCAGCACGACCGCCTGATGATAAACGCTGCTGCGCGTAAGCTTCCCGGCGGTAAACACGCCAATGGCTCCCTCTTTGCGACCAATCTCATCGATGCCGGTATACTGCGACATCACCGGCCCCAGGGCTTCGCCAGCGCGAACTTTTTCAAGAATAACTTGTGGGAGCGGCAGAGTCGCTGAGCGCGCTTCGCCGCGCAGATTCCCATCATCAATCACTACCCAGCTAAAAGTGCTGCCTTCGTCGATCCCGGCTTCAATGGCTACCCAGAAGTCGGCATTTGGCTGCGCGCGGCGCGCATTCGTCACGCGGTTTCGTGCGCCAGCGCGCGTTTCGTCGCTACCGAATGGCTGTTCCGGCACGCCGCTCTCGACGGAGACGGACTCAATATGGCAGGATCCTTCACCGAAGATCTCGTTAAAAGCCTGCAGAATTGCCTGAATTTTGGCGGGATTAGTGGTAGCTGAGACAACATGGTGCATAATCAAAACAACTCAGAATTACTTAACATCATCGCAGTATACTCCAAATCATTGTTGTTGCTGGCGGCTATGCTTGTCACTCAATGGTTAAGAGCTCAGAACGGATAATAAAGCATGTTAGAGGTATACCTTGTTCGCCACGGCGAAACGCAGTGGAACGCCGAGCGACGTATTCAGGGCCAGTCGGACAGTCCACTTACCGCCCACGGTGAGCGTCAGGCCTGGCAAGTCGGCGAGCGTGCCAGAACGTTGGGCATCACGCATATTATCGCCAGCGATTTAGGCCGTACGCGGCGCACAGCGGAAATCATTGCTGAAGCCTGTGGTTGCAACATCATTCCTGAGCCCCGCTTGCGTGAGCTGGATATGGGCGTGCTTGAGAAACGCCATATCGACTCGTTGAGCGAGGAAGAAGAGGGTTGGCGTCGGCAACTGGTTAACGGCACGCCAGACGGTCGTATTCCGCAAGGGGAGTCAATGCAAGAGCTGAGCGATCGTATGCATGCGGCGCTGGCGTCTTGTCTGGAACTGCCTGCGGGCAGTCGGCCGCTGCTGGTGAGTCATGGGATGGCGCTGGGCTGTCTGGTGAGTACGATTCTTGGCTTGCCGGCGTATGCCGAGCGTCGCTTGCGCTTGCGCAACTGCTCCATTTCCCGCGTTGATTATCAGCAAAGCCCCTGGCTGGCATCAGGCTGGGTTGTAGAAACCGCGGGGGATGTTTCGCATCTTGATGCCCCCGCGATGGATGAACTACAGCGTTAACGACGAATCGGGATCAGGTACTCGCAGCGCAGCTGAATAGGTGGTTCCTGATTCCGGCTTTCATCTTCCGGGAAGAAACGCTCAATATCCAGACCCTTACGGCGGGTGAGGTTGAGCATCGGCATACAGGTGCCGTAAACCGTCAGGATAAACTCCTGTAAACCCGTACCTAAACCTTCGTAGGT
This sequence comes from Klebsiella sp. MISC125, assembly GCF_051131775.1. NCBI lineage: Bacteria > Pseudomonadati > Pseudomonadota > Gammaproteobacteria > Enterobacterales > Enterobacteriaceae > Klebsiella > Klebsiella sp. MISC125. The sequence goes on along the minus strand of NZ_CP180448.1, from coordinate 5,286,525 downwards.
AAACATCACGTACTCGCCGCCTTCCAGAATAACGGGATGGGAGTTGTGCAGGTGACCGTTAGCCAGTTCTGGCGTCAGCGCGGTGGTGTAGAACACCTCTTGCTCATCGTCTTTATCCTGGCTTGGACGCGGCTCATGCAGCCCGTACAAGGTCGGAGGAATCGTCGGCGTATTGGCAAGGAATTCTCGCCAGAATTGGACGCGCATCTGGTTACGGAAATCGGAGATTTCCTCCAGCTTGCAGGTGTAGCTCTGGGTGACGCCAACCAGTTGAGTCGTGTTAAGGGTGACAAACTCGTGTTTAGGCATCGCGAACTCGCCCAGGCGCAGTGGGGGACGCATACCGTAAGAGCTCCAGTCTGGAGAACGACGATAAAGAGCTGGCGTTAGTGAAAATTGCTTTTTGAACGCGCGCGTAAAGGTCTGCTGCGAATCAAAGCGATACTGCAACGCAATATCCAGAATCGGACGCGCGGTCAGGCGTAGGGCTACCGCCGACTTGGATAAGCGACGGGCGCGAATATAGGCACCGATGGCGTGGCCGGTTACGTCCTTGAACATTCTTTGTAAATGCCACTTGGAATAGCCTGCCTTCGCTGCCACATTGTCCAGTGAGAGTGGTTGATCCAGGTGACCTTCCAGCCAGCTAAGGAGATCGCGAATAATCCCTGCTTGATCCATAAAATATCCCCATCCTTAAACTCAGGTGCCTGATACTAAAGGTAGCGGATAATAGCATTTTTTGATGTTTTAGCATTCAGTGTTTTTTTTGCTTTTAAATGCGATTATTCCAGATGTTATGGTGGTAATTTTGTAAAGCTGTGATCTATAAAACTTTTCTTCTTAATGTGTGATAATCACTCAGCTAAATTTTTAAGAATGGTAACAATATGAAATACAAGAAGTTAGTTGCGGGTATGTTTTTACTGGCCGGCTGTCAGATGGCGCAGGCGGAGCAAATCGGCTCGGTGGATACCGTGTTTAAGTTTCTCGGACCGGACCATAAGATAGTCGTTGAGGCTTTTGACGACCCGGATGTCCAGAACGTGACGTGTTATATCAGCCGGGCGAAAACCGGGGGAATTAAAGGCGGATTGGGTCTGGCGGAAGATACCTCTGATGCCGCGATATCCTGTCAGCAGGTAGGGCCCATTGAGCTGACGGATAAAATTAAAAAAGGCAAAACCCAGGGCGATGTAGTCTTCCAGAAACGTACCTCGCTGGTATTTAAAAAGCTGCAGGTCGTGCGTTTTTACGATGCCAAACGTAACGCGCTGGTCTATCTGACCTATTCGGATAAAATCGTTGACGGCTCGCCGAAGAATGCCATTAGCGCCGTGCCAATTATGCCATGGAATAAATAACAGGGAACGACGATGCAACAACCGCGGATCTGGTTGGTGGAAGATGAGTTGAGCATTGCGGATACGCTGGTCTACATGCTGCAACAGGAAGGTTTTATCGTTACGGCGTTTGAACGTGGACTGCCTGCACTTGATGCGGCCCACCTTCAGGTACCCGACCTGGCGATTCTTGATGTTGGGCTGCCTGATATCAGCGGCTTTGAACTATGCCGTCGGCTGCTGGCCCGCCATCCGGCGCTACCGGTGCTGTTTCTGACGGCCCGTAGTGAAGAGGTGGATAAGTTACTTGGCCTGGAAATCGGTGCTGATGATTATATCGCCAAGCCTTTTTCCCCTCGTGAAGTCTGCGCCAGAGTGCGCACTGTCCTGCGGCGGTTGCAGAAATTCGCGGCTCCTTCGTCGCTAATGCGCGTGGGGGAGTTTACGCTCAATGATGCCTCCGCCCTGGTGACGTGGTACGGTCAATCGTTGAATCTCACCCGCTATGAGTTTCTGCTGTTAAAAACGCTACTGCACGCCCCTGGTCGCATATTTTCCCGCCAGCAGCTTATGGAGCAGGTATGGGGCGATGCGAACGAGAGCTTCGATCGCACCGTTGATACCCATATCAAAACCCTGCGCGCTAAGCTGCGCGAAGTGAATCCCAACATCTCCCCCATCAATACGCATCGCGGCATGGGCTATAGCCTCGGAGGCTTCTGATGCGCATTGGGATGCGCTTGTTGTTGGGCTACTTCTTGATTGTGGCGATTGCGGCGTGGTTTGTTCTCTCCATTTTCGTCCAGGAGATTAAGCCGGGCGTGCGGCGGGCAACGGAAGGCACGTTGATCGATACCGCGACCTTGCTCGCAGAGCTGGCTCGTGAGGACCTGCTTTCCGCCGATCCGCAGCATGGACGCCTGGCCCAGGCCTTTCAGACGCTTCATCGTCAGCCGATCAACGCCAACATCGCCGGTATTAACAAAGTTCGCAATGAATATCACGTCTACATGACCGATGCGCAAGGGAAGGTGGTGTTTGATTCCACGGGTAAAGCGCTGGGACAAGACTACTCTCGCTGGAACGATGTCTGGCTTACATTGCGCGGACAGTACGGTGCGCGCAGCACGCGCAGTGACCCGAACGATGATAATAGTTCGATTATGTATATCGCCGCACCGGTCACTGATAATGGTCGAATTATTGGCGTGCTGAGCGTCGGCAAACCGAACCTGGCCATGGCACCGGTTATCAAACGTAGCGAGCGGCGTATTCTGTGGGCGAGCGGCGCACTGCTGGGAATTGCACTACTGATTGGCGCCGGGATGGTGTGGTGGATTAATTTCTCCATCGGTAAGCTGGTTCGTTACGCAGATTCGGTGACTGCCGACCGGCCGGTTCCGTTGCCGGATGTGGGCAGCAGCGAACTGCGTAAGCTGGCGCAGGCGCTGGAGAGTATGCGTCTCAAGCTGGAGGGTAAAAACGCGATTGAGAACTATGTTTATGCGCTGACTCATGAGCTGAAGAGTCCGCTGGCGGCAATTCGCGGCGCGGCGGAAATTCTCTATGAAGGTCCTCCACCTGAGATAGCTGCGCGCTTTACTGGCAATATCCTCGCGCAAAATGCGCGGATGCAGTCTCTGGTGGAAAACCTGCTCCAGCAGGCGCGACTGGAGAATCGTCTGGAGATTGCGCGGCGCCCTGTCTCTGTCGCTGCTCTTTTTAGCCGTCTGGCCGAAGAGCGCGAAATCGCGTTAGCGGCGAAAAAACTTACGCTGCGTTGGCAAGAAACGTCTCTGACGGTTGAAGGCGATCGCGAGCTTTTGGCGCAGGCGCTAGGTAATCTGCTGGATAACGCTATTGATTTTACGCCTGTTGAAGGAGAGATCCTGCTTGGCGCACAGGAAAGCGATGGCGGCGTGCTATTAACGGTGAGCGATACGGGTAGCGGTATTCCGGATTATGCCCTGGGACGCATCTTTGAGCGTTTCTATTCTTTACCGCGTGAAAATGGTCATAAAAGTAGTGGCCTGGGCCTGGCATTTGTCCGTGAAGTCGCACGCTTACATCAGGGAGATATCCAGTTGATCAATCGTCCCGAAGGCGGCGTGTGCGCTTTGCTAAGACTTCACGCTCACTTCACATAGCTTCAAACTCCCCCCACATAGCCCATCTAAGGTGTACCCATCACTAAGGAGAGGGCTATGTTGAAATCACCACTATTCTGGAAAATGAGCACCCTGCTGGGATGCATTTTACTGTTGTCGATCCCGCTGATGATCGTCAGGCAACTGATCGTTGAACGTGCGGATTATCGCAGCGATGTTGTCGATGCTCTACAGAGCAGTACTAGCGGGTCGCAAAAGCTGACCGGGCCGCTGATTGCTATTCCCGTTACCGAGACGCTGACCCGCATTGAAGATAAAAAAGAGGTTGAGTATCAACGTAGTTGGCTGCATTACTGGTTGCCAGAAACGCTGGCGATAACCGGAAAACAGAATGTTGAATCGCGGAAAATCGGCATTTATGAAGGTCAAATTTGGCACAACGATCTCGGAATTAAAGCGCATTTCGACGTTTCCCGTCTGGCTGAACTCAAAAAAGACAATATTGCGTTGGGCCAACCTTTTATGGTGGTCGGCGTTAGCGATGCACGCGGGATTGGCGCTATCGTCGCGCCGCAGATTAATGGTGAGACGTTGTCCGTAGAGCCAGGGCTCGGTCTTAGCGGTAGCGGAGAGGGCATTCATATGCCGATGCCGTTGTTATCATCTGAACAAAAAGCGCTGGATGTTGAATTCACACTTAACCTGAACGGAACCGGGAGCTTCTCGGTGGTGCCGATCGGACGCAACAGTGAACTACAACTGGCCAGCAACTGGGCACACCCTGGTTTTCTCGGCGATTTTCTTCCCGTTAACCGTGAGGTCAGCGCTTCGGGCTACAGCGCTCACTGGCAAAGCAGCTGGTTTGCCAACAACATGGCGAAGTTTTTTGTTGACGATCGGGAGGTTGAGTGGCGACAGCTGCCTGCTTTCAACGTCAACGTTACCACACCAGCCGATCAGTACCAGCTGACCGATCGAGCGACGAAATATGCCATTCTGTTGATTTCACTAACTTTCATGGCATTTTTCGTATTCGAAAGTTTAACCCAGCGCCGTTTGCACCCGATGCAGTATCTGCTGGTGGGGCTGTCGTTAGTGATGTTCTACCTGGTATTGCTGGCGCTTTCTGAGCATATCGGCTTTACACCATCCTGGATTGTCGCCAGCCTGATAGGGGCATTAATCAACGGGGTGTATCTGCATGCCGTCATGAAAGGGTGGCGTAATAGTTTGCTTTTCGTCTGCGCGTTATTACTGCTGGATGGTGTGATGTGGATGCTCTTGCGTTCAGAAGATAGTGCCTTGTTGTTGGGGACTGGAGTGCTGCTATTGGCGTTGAGTGCGCTGATGTTCCTGACGCGCCATGTTGACTGGTATGCTTTATCTCTCCCGAAGCCGAAGGAAGAGCAGCCAGGTGGCGATGGCAATGACGGTGGTGATAGTGGTAGCGACGACAAACTCAGAATCTGGAAATAAAAAAAACGGCGCGAATAGCGCCGTTTTTACGTTATTACCGCAAGAGAACCAGAGTTATTCCTGCAGGTCGCCACAGAAGCGGTACCCTTCGCCATGAATGGTGGCGATGATTTCCGGGGTATCCGGAGTGGACTCAAAATGCTTACGAATGCGACGGATGGTCACGTCTACGGTACGATCGTGTGGCTTAAGCTCACGACCGGTCATTTTCTTCAGTAGTTCTGCGCGAGACTGGATTTTGCCTGGATTTTCGCAGAAGTGCAGCATGGCGCGGAATTCACTGCGCGGCAGCTTGTACTGCTCACCATTTGGGCTTACCAGTGAACGACTGTTGATATCCAGTTCCCAACCGTTGAATTTATAACTTTCTACGCTGCGGCGTTCTTCACTCGGCGTACCCAGATTCATGGTACGGGAGAGCAGGTTGCGTGCGCGAATCGTCAGTTCACGAGGGTTAAATGGTTTAGTGATATAGTCATCGGCACCGATTTCGAGGCCAAGAATCTTATCCACTTCGTTATCGCGACCGGTAAGGAACATTAGCGCGACGTCCGCCTGTTCACGCAATTCGCGTGCTAACAGGAGACCATTTTTACCTGGTAGGTTAATATCCATGATCACCAGGTTGATATCATTTTCAGACAGGATCTGATGCATTTCCGCGCCATCGGTCGCTTCGAATACATCGTAACCTTCTGCTTCGAAAATACTTTTTAACGTGTTGCGTGTTACCAACTCGTCTTCAACGATAAGAATGTGCGGGGTCTGCATGTTTGCTACCTAAATTGCCAACTAAATCGAAACAGGAAGTACCAAAGTCCCTGACCTGCCTGGTACATGTCGCAAATTAACATGCCCGGCGTAACATGACTAAAGTACGTAATTGCGTTCTTGATGCACTTTCCATCAACGTCAACAACAACATTAGCTCGGTCGTGGGTACTTTCCCTCTGGACCCGACGGTGTCAAAAACGGCTGTCATCCTAACCATTTTAACAGCAACATAACAGGCTAAGAGAGTCCTGACACCCAATAAAACTACGCTTCGTTGACATATATCAAGTTCAATTGTAGCACGTTAACAGTCTTGTGAAATCATTGCATCGATATGCGATTCATCGTCACAATTCATACACGGCTCAATTAGTTGCGCTAAGAAAATAATAAATATGATGAATCCAACGCCTTGAAACGTACTCTGACATAAATTTCATTGCCAAACATGTGGATAAAGACGTTCTGTTAACATACTCCGTGTCGTGGGGCCTTGGGAATAGTTTAGTTTTTTTTATGGGTGATCAAACTCAAATTTAGTGATTTTTGTTGCAAATTTGTAAATTCTCAACGCGTAAAATGAACGCGTGGAGTGATATTTCCGCTGCGTAAAAAGGTAAAAGAGAAACCGAATGCGTTTATCAATTGTATTAGTGTCCCCCGCTCGGGCTGAGAACGTAGGTGCTGCAGCACGAGCAATGAAAACAATGGGGTTTAGCGACATGCGTATCGTCGATAGCGATGCTCATTTGCAGCCTGCGGCGCGCTGGGTTGCACACGGCTCCGGGGATATTCTCGATAATATCAGCACTTATCCCACCCTGGAGCAGGCGCTACATGATGTCGATTTTACTGTTGCCACCACTGCCCGTAGCCGGGCGCGTTTCCATTACTACGCGACGCCGCAGCAGCTGTTGCCGCTGCTGGAGGAGAAAGCGCAGTGGATGAATCATGCCGCGCTGGTGTTTGGTCGTGAAGATTCCGGGCTAACTAACGAAGAGCTGGCCCTTGCCGATGTGTTGACTGGTGTACCGATGGTGGCGGACTATCCTTCGCTGAACTTAGGACAGTCGGTGATGGTGTATTGCTATCAACTGACCTCTTTGTTGCAGCAAACCCCGGCGACATCTGCCGGCGTGGATGATAATCAGCTGCAGGCATTACGTCTAAGAACGCTCGACTTGCTCACCCGACTGGGTGTCGGGGATGATATAAAACTTACCGATTGGCTACAGCAGCGAATCGGTCTTTTACAACAGCGCGATACTGCGATGCTGCATCGTTTATTGCATGATATTGAAAAAAACCTATCAGAGTAAAGTGCTGTCATATTATTTTTATATGGTTTTATATTCTGATTTCATCTGTCCTTATGCGTAAACCCGGGGGGATTGTCAGGTAATTATGGCGCATTGACCGGGTGCGCAAAAAATGGCTAAAAGTAGAAAATCGTTGACTTAAGTCGACAGATACTTTAACCAATATAGGCACAGGACACAGACAGATAAAAATTACAGAGTACACAACATCCATGAATCGCATCGGCATGATTACCACGATTATCACCACCACTATTACCACAGGTAACGGTGCGGGCTGACGCGTACAGGAAACACAGAAAAAAGCCCGCACCTGAACAGTGCGGGCTTTTTTTTTCGATAAAAGATTAAGGGGTTACAACCATGCGTGTGTTGAAGTTCGGCGGTACATCAGTGGCAAATGCAGAACGTTTTCTGCGAGTTGCCGATATTCTGGAGAGCAATGCCAGGCAGGGGCAGGTAGCCACCGTACTTTCTGCCCCTGCGAAGATTACTAACCACCTGGTTGCGATGATTGAGAAAACGATCGGTGGTCAGGATGCACTTACCAATATCGCCGATGCCGAACGCATTTTTGCCGAACTTCTGCAGGGGCTCGCTGAGGCCCAACCTGGTTTCCCGCTTGCTCAGCTGAAAATTTTTGTTGAGCAAGAATTTGCGCAAATCAAGCATGTGCTGCACGGTATCAGCCTGCTTGGGCAGTGCCCGGATAGCGTCAACGCTTCGCTAATCTGCCGGGGTGAAAAGCTTTCTATCGCGATTATGGCCGGTCTGCTGGAAGCGCGTGGTCATCACGTCACGGTCATTAACCCAGTCGAAAAATTGCTAGCAGTAGGTCACTACCTTGAGTCCACAGTTGATATCGCTGAATCGACTCGCCGCATTGTCGCCAGTCAGATCCCATCAGACCATATGGTGCTGATGGCCGGTTTCACCGCGGGCAATGAAAAGGGTGAACTGGTGGTTCTGGGTCGTAACGGTTCTGACTACTCCGCCGCGGTACTGGCTGCCTGCCTGCGCGCCGACTGTTGTGAAATCTGGACTGACGTCGATGGTGTTTATACCTGCGACCCTCGTCAGGTGCCAGATGCACGCCTGCTGAAGTCGATGTCTTATCAGGAAGCGATGGAGCTTTCTTATTTTGGCGCCAAAGTTCTGCACCCGCGCACCATTGCGCCAATCGCCCAGTTCCAGATCCCCTGTTTAATCAAAAATACGGGCAACCCGCAGGCTCCAGGCACGCTTATCGGTGCGAGTCTTGATGAAGATGGTCTGCCGGTGAAGGGGATCTCCAATCTTAATAATATGGCGATGTTCAACGTCTCCGGTCCGGGCATGAAAGGCATGGTAGGAATGGCGGCGCGTGTTTTTGCTACCATGTCTCGCGCCGGAATTTCTGTCGTTTTGATCACTCAATCCTCTTCGGAATACAGCATCAGCTTCTGCGTACCGCAGAGCGACTGCGCGCGGGCGAAGCGGGTGATGGAAGAAGAGTTCTATCTGGAACTGAAAGAGGGCCAACTGGAACCGCTTTCTATTATGGACCGTCTGGCGATCATCTCTGTTGTCGGTGATGGGATGCGGACTCTGCGCGGTATCTCCGCCAAGTTCTTTGCCGCGCTGGCGCGCGCCAACATCAATATTGTCGCGATTGCTCAGGGCTCTTCCGAGCGTTCTATCTCTGTTGTTGTCAGCAATGATGACGCAACAACCGGCGTGCGCGTGACTCACCAGATGCTGTTCAATACCGATCAGGTCATTGAAGTGTTTGTTATCGGTGTCGGCGGTGTCGGCGGTGCGCTGATCGAACAGATCAAGCGCCAGCAAAGCTGGCTGAAGAGTAAACATATCGATCTGCGCGTTTGCGGCGTCGCCAATTCTCACGCTTTGCTGACCAACGTACACGGTCTCAATCTTGAACACTGGCGCGATGAGCTGGTGGAGGCCAAAGATGGATTTAATTTGGGTCGACTTATTCGTTTGGTGAAAGAGTATCACCTGTTGAACCCGGTTATTGTCGACTGTACCTCCAGCCAGGCCGTCGCCGATCAGTACGCGGATTTCTTGCGCGAAGGCTTCCACGTGGTCACGCCGAACAAAAAGGCGAATACCTCATCACTGGATTACTATCACCAACTGCGTCATGCCGCGAGCAGCTCTCGGCGTAAGTTCTTATACGACACCAACGTCGGCGCGGGCCTACCGGTCATTGAAAACCTGCAAAATCTGCTGAATGCTGGCGATGAGCTGCTGCACTTCTCCGGTATTCTGTCCGGCTCGCTGTCGTTTATCTTCGGTAAGCTGGATGAAGGCATGAGTTTCTCTGATGCAACGAAGCTGGCGCGTGAGATGGGCTACACCGAACCGGATCCGCGTGACGATCTTTCCGGCGTTGATGTTGCGCGCAAGCTGCTGATCCTGGCACGTGAAACCGGGCGTGAGCTGGAGCTGTCTGACATTATCGTTGAGCCGGCGCTGTCTGCAGGTTTTGACGCCAGCGGCGATGTTGAAAGCTTTATGGCACGCCTGCCTTCTCTCGATGATGAGTTTGCCTCACGGGTCGCTAAAGCGCGCGATGAAGGTAAAGTCTTGCGTTATGTTGGTAACATCGAAGAGGATGGCACCTGCCGCGTGAAAATTGCCGCGGTTGACGGCAACGATCCGCTGTTCAAAGTGAAAAACGGCGAGAACGCGCTGGCCTTTTACAGCCACTATTATCAGCCGCTGCCGCTGGTGCTGCGCGGCTATGGCGCGGGTAACGATGTAACGGCGGCGGGCGTATTCGCTGACCTGCTGCGTACCCTGTCATGGAAGTTAGGAGTTTAAGATGGTCAAAGTATATGCCCCGGCTTCCAGTGCCAATATGAGCGTCGGGTTTGATGTGCTGGGGGCTGCGGTGACGCCGGTCGACGGTACGCTGCTGGGCGACAATGTGACGGTGGAAGCCGCTGAGAGCTTCAGCCTGCAAAACGTTGGTCGTTTCGCCAGCAAGCTGCCGACAGTTCCGCAGGAAAATATCGTCTATCAATGCTGGGAGCGTTTCTGTCAGGAAATTGGCAAAAAGATCCCGGTGGCGATGACGCTGGAAAAAAATATGCCGATCGGTTCTGGCCTGGGTTCCAGCGCCTGTTCCGTCGTCGCCGCGCTGGTGGCAATGAATGAATTCTGCGGTAAACCACTCAATGAAACCCGGATGCTGGCGCTGATGGGCGAGATGGAAGGGCGGATTTCCGGCAGTATTCATTACGATAACGTCGCGCCTTGCTACCTTGGCGGTATCCAGTTGATGCTTGAGGAAAACGGCATCATCAGTCAGCAGATTCCAGGGTTTGACGAGTGGCTATGGGTGCTGGCTTATCCGGGGATTAAAGTCTCAACGGCGGAAGCGCGGGCGATTCTCCCGGCACAGTATCGCCGCCAGGACTGTATCGCACACGGTCGCCATCTGGCGGGCTTCATTCACGCCTGCTATACCCGTCAGCCTCAGCTGGCGGCGAAATTGATGAAAGATGTGATTGCCGAACCGTATCGTACCAAACTACTGCCGGGCTTCAGCGAAGCGCGTCAGGCAGCAATGGAAATTGGCGCGCAGGCGTGCGGCATTTCCGGTTCCGGTCCGACGTTGTTCGCGTTATGCGATAAACCGGAAACCGCGCAGCGCGTCGCCGACTGGCTGGCTACGCACTATCTGCAAAATCAGGAAGGCTTCGTTCATATTTGCCGGCTGGACACGGCGGGCGCTCGAGTAGTGGGATAACCAATGAAACTCTATAACTTAAAAGATCATAACGAACAGGTCAGCTTTGCGCAGGCCGTGACGCAGGGGCTTGGCAAGCAGCAGGGATTGTTCTTTCCGCACGATCTGCCGGAATTCAACCTGAGCGAAATCGATGACATGCTGGCGCTGGATTTTGTCTCGCGTAGCGCGAAAATTTTATCGGCAATGATTGGCGATGAGATCCCGCAGGCGGTCCTGCAAGAGCGTATCGGCGCAGCCTTCGCCTTCCCGGCACCGGTCAGCAAAGTGCAAGACGACGTGGGCTGCCTGGAGCTGTTCCACGGCCCAACGCTGGCGTTTAAAGACTTCGGCGGCCGCTTTATGGCGCAAATGCTGACCCATATCGCGGGCGACAAACCGGTGACCATTCTGACGGCAACGTCGGGCGATACCGGTGCGGCGGTGGCGCACGCGTTTTATGGCCTGCCAAACGTCAAGGTCGTCATCCTCTATCCGCGCGGTAAAATCAGCCCGCTGCAGGAAAAACTGTTCTGTACCCTCGGCGGAAACATCGAGACCGTCGCTATCGATGGTGATTTTGATGCGTGTCAGGCGCTGGTTAAGCAGGCTTTTGACGATGAAGAGCTGAAGGTTGCGCTAGGTCTGAATTCGGCAAACTCAATTAATATTAGCCGCCTGTTGGCGCAGATTTGCTACTACTTTGAAGCGGTAGCACAGCTGCCGCAGGAAGCCCGTAATCAACTGGTTATCTCTGTGCCAAGCGGCAACTTTGGCGACCTGACTGCGGGTCTGCTGGCGAAGTCTCTGGGCCTGCCGATCAAACGTTTTATCGCGGCAACCAATGCCAACGATACCGTGCCGCGTTTCCTGCAGGACGGTAACTGGTCGCCGAAAGCGACACAGGCTACTTTGTCTAACGCCATGGACGTCAGCCAGCCGAATAACTGGCCGCGTGTGGAAGAACTGTTCCGCCGTAAGACCTGGCGTTTGAACGAGCTGGGCTACGCGGCGGTGGATGATGAAACCACCAAAGACACCATGCGTGAACTGAAAACCATTGGCTATACCTCAGAACCGCATGCGGCGATTGCTTATCGCGCGCTGCGTGACCAGTTGCAGCCTGGCGAGTATGGTCTGTTCCTTGGAACGGCGCATCCGGCGAAATTTAAAGAGAGCGTGGAAGAGATTCTGCAAGAGACGCTGCAGCTGCCGAAAGAGCTGGCCGATCGTGCTGACCTGCCGCTGTTGTCACATAACTTGCCGGCAGATTATGCCGCGCTGCGTAAGCTGATGATGGCTTAAGCCTGAAACTGGCTCCCCTGACGCGCCGTTCTGCGAAAGGGGAGTTTGTTTTACTGTTCGTGACGCTTAAAGACCATCTCGCTTTTATCAGAAGCATCAGCATCAAAGAAATAACCTTCGCTATCGAAGTTAGTTAGCTGTTCGGGTTTGGTTAAGCGATTTTCAATAATGTAACGGCTCATTAAGCCGCGCGCTTTTTTAGCGTAGAAGCTGATCACTTTGAACTTACCGTTTTTCTCATCAAGGAAAACCGGCTTAATCAACTGGCCCTCAAGCTGTTTAGGTTTGACCGATCTGAAGTATTCATCAGAGGCCAGGTTAATCACGACATCGTCACCCTGCGCTTTCAGCGCCTGATTCAGCTTATCGGTAATCACTTCTCCCCAGTACTGATACAGGTCTTTACCCTTCGCGTTTTCAAGCTTAATGCCCATTTCCAGGCGATAAGGCTGCATGAGATCCAGCGGGCGCAGTACGCCATAAAGGCCGGAGAGCATACGCAGATGCTGCTGGGCAAAATCAAAGTCAGCTTCGCTAAAGGTTTCAGCCCGAAGGCCGGTGTAGACATCGCCCTTAAACGCCAGAATGGCCTGACGGGCGTTATCCGGCGTGAAATCCGGATGCCAGTCATGAAAACGAGTTGCATTGAGGTCAGCCAGCTTATCGCTGATGCTCATCAGCTTACCTATTTGCGGTGCTGATAGCTGACGGGCGATGCTGATAAGCTCCTGAGAATACTCTAATAGTTCAGGCTGGGTATAGCGAGCGGTCGCCAGCGGGCTTTGATAATCAAGCGTTTTTGCAGGTGAAATCAGAATCAGCATATCCAGTCCTTGCGGGAAATTTGTTATGACTTTATCAAAAAAAAGTCCTGGGAGGATCGATAGCTGCGATTGCCGCGTTATTCACGCGGCAGATTATCCCAGGTCCCCGGCACCAGTTGCTGTTGAATCTCGGGATAGCGGGTGACATCAAACTCTGGTCGCTGCCCCAGTCGGCGCTGGCGTAGGTAATCACTGGCAATGATCCGTACCGTTGGCGACAGCAGCAGGATTGCCGTCAGGTTAGTAATCGCCATGAGTGCCATGATGATATCCGCCATCTGCCAGACAACCGGTAAACTGACCATCGCTCCGGTGACAACCATGCTCAGCGTGAGAAGTCGTAGCACCCAGATGTTCCGTGTGCTATCCAGGCGCAGAAAGATCAGATTATTTTCGGCATAGATGTAGTTTGCAACGATGGAACTGAAGGCGAAAAGCAATACGATAAAGGCGACAAAGCTGGACCCCCAGCCGCCGACGAGGTTGCTCATAGCATGTTGAATCGCCTGAATACCGTTCACCGCCTCACCGTTGTCGTCTCTCGGCGCGAGCATGATGATCACGGCGCTGGCAGTGCAGACCACTATCGTATCAATGAAGACGCCTATCATTTGGACAATCCCCTGAGCGGCAGGATGCGGGGGCCAGGAAGCCGCCGCCGCCGCGGCGTTCGGTGTCGAACCCATGCCAGCTTCGTTGGAGAACATACCGCGCTGAAAACCGCTGGTGAGTGCCTGGCTAATGGTATAGCCGACCGCGCCTGCGGCCGCTTCTTGCCAACCGAAGGCACAGCGGAAAATGGTTTCAAAAATCGTCGGCAGCGCGGTGAAATGCCAGAGACCGATGACAAGGCTGGCCATCACCCAAAGCAGGGCCATCACGGGGACGACCCATTGCATTAATCGTGCTACGCCACGAATGCCGCGAACGATAACCAACAGGGTAAGAATCGCGAGCACACTGCCGGTGATAATCTCGGGTAAATGGAATGCGTACTCCATCGCATGCGCAACGGAGTTGGCCTGCACGGTGTTGAAAATGACGCCGTAGGCAATCAGCAGTAAAATGGAAAACAGGACTCCCATCCAGCGCATGCCTAATCCTCGAGCCATGTACCAGGCGGGACCGCCGCGAAATTGCCCGCGAGAGTCGCGTTCTTTATACAGCTGTGCGAGGGAGCACTCAGCGAAGCTGCTGGCCATACCGAGCAGGGCGGAGACCCACATCCAAAAAACAGCTCCGGGTCCACCAGCGGTAATGGCGAGTGCGACGCCGGCCAAATTACCGCTACCGACGCGCGCAGCCAGACTGGTACACAATGCCTGAAAGGATGTTAATCCTCCAGGCTGCGGCTGAAGACTTTTTTTCAGACTTTTGCCAAACTGGCGAACATAACGAAACTGAATATACTTTGTTCGCCAGGTAAACCAGACGCCAGCGCCCAGTAACAGGTAAATCATTACCGAGCCCCAGAGTACTTCATTGATAAAAGACAGAAAATCAGGCATTAAACATCCTCTTGTCCATGCCGGCGCGCGAGTGTAAGCGCTACCAATTCAGTGACAATCCTTTAGTGTTCAGATAATTAATTGGCTGAGTTTATCACACTCTGCGCTCTTACATTGTCGGCGGTTGCGCTGACCCGGCAGCGTGTTATCATCTTGGCAGACCGGTTACATCCCCTTAACTGCTGTTTAAGAGAAACACTATCATGACGGATAAATTGACTTCTCTGCGTCAGTACACCACTGTCGTAGCTGATACCGGAGATATCGCGGCAATGAAGCTGTATCAGCCTCAGGATGCCACGACCAACCCTTCTTTGATTCTCGGCGCGGCTCAGATTCCTGAGTACCGTAAGCTGATTGATGATGCTGTTGCCTGGGCCCGTGGCCAGAGCAGCGATCGCGCACAGCAGATTATCGATTCTTCCGATAAGCTGGCGGTGAACATCGGTCTCGAAATCCTCAAGCTGATCCCTGGCCGTATTTCCACCGAAGTTGACGCTCGTCTGTCCTACGACACCGAGGCGTCGATTGCCAAAGCTAAGCGCATCATCAAATTGTATAACGATGCTGGTATCGGTAACGATCGCATTCTGATCAAACTGGCTTCTACCTGGCAGGGCATCCGTGCTGCTGAGCAGCTGGAAAAAGAAGGCATCAACTGTAACCTGACTCTGCTGTTCTCCTTCGCTCAGGCGCGTGCTTGTGCGGAAGCGGGCGTGTTCCTGATTTCTCCGTTTGTTGGCCGTATCCTCGACTGGTACAAAGCGAACACCGATAAGAAAGAATATGCACCGGCAGAAGATCCAGGCGTGGTTTCCGTAAGAGAAATCTACGAATACTACAAACAGCACGGCTATGAAACGGTGGTTATGGGCGCGAGCTTCCGTAATCTCGGCGAAATTCTGGAACTGGCTGGCTGTGACCGCCTGACCATCGCTCCGACCCTGCTGAAAGAGCTGGCGGAAAGCGAAGGTGCAATCGAACGCAAACTGGCGTTCAGCGGCGAAGTTAAAGCGCGTCCGGCTCGCATTACCGAATCCCAGTTCCTGTGGCAGCATAACCAGGATCCGATGGCGGTAGACAAACTGGCGGATGGTATCCGTAAGTTTGCGATCGACCAGGAAAAACTGGAAAAAATGATCGGCGATCTGCTGTAATCCCGCATGTGGCCGACGCCCGTCGGCCACATTAAACTGTCTGCCTTGCCCCCCTCGGTGTATTATTCTGTCTATTAATACTGTTTGAACGGAATAATCATGAACACCTTACGAATCGGCTTAGTTTCCATTTCCGATCGCGCCTCCAGCGGCGTCTATCAGGATAAAGGCATTCCGGCGCTTGAAGAGTGGCTAGCGCGTGCGCTGACCACGCCTTTCGAATTACAGACCCGTTTAATCCCGGATGAGCAGGTTATTATCGAGCAAACTCTGTGTGAACTGGTTGATGAAATGGGTTGTCATCTGGTGCTGACTACCGGCGGTACTGGTCCAGCGCGACGCGATGTGACCCCGGATGCGACGCTGGCGATTGCCGATCGGGTTATGCCTGGTTTTGGCGAGCAAATGCGCCAGGTCAGCCTGCACTTTGTGCCGACGGCTATTCTTTCTCGCCAGGTAGGCGTTATCCGCAAGCAGGCGCTGATCCTCAATCTCCCTGGCCAGCCAAAAGCCATCGAAGAAACGCTGGAAGGTGTTAAAGATGCTGAAGGCAAGGTGCTGGTGCACGGTGTGTTTGCAAGTGTACCGTATTGTGTACAGTTACTTGAGGGACCTTATGTTGAAACCAATCCCGATGTGGTAGCAGCTTTTCGTCCTAAAAGCGCAAGGCGTGAAACTTTATCCTGAATTTGATGCATTCCTGACATAACCTGCATCGTCTGTGGTGTGTTGTTTTATTTACGATATAGTGTTTTTTACTTTACACGTTGCGTAAAACACCTTCATACTTCTGGATGATTGTCCGTTATGTCACAAAACACCCGACCTCTGAATCGACAGGATTATAAAACTCTGACGCTGGCCGCCCTCGGTGGAGCGCTGGAGTTTTATGATTTCATTATCTTTGTCTTCTTCGCTGCCGTCGTCGGCGAGCTGTTCTTCCCGGCAGATATTCCTGAGTGGCTGCGCCAGGTACAGACCTTCGGTATTTTTGCCGCGGGCTATTTAGCACGTCCTCTCGGCGGCATCATTATGGCCCACTTCGGCGATCTGGTCGGGCGTAAGAAAATGTTTACCCTGAGCATTTTGCTGATGGCGCTGCCAACGCTGGCGATTGGTCTGCTGCCAACTTATGAATCAATGGGGCTGCTGGCGCCGCTGCTACTGTTGTTTATGCGTATTCTTCAAGGGGCTGCCATTGGTGGTGAGGTTCCCGGGGCTTGGGTCTTCGTCGCAGAACATGTGCCAGAGAAAAGGATTGGTATCGCATGCGGTACGCTGACTGCGGGTCTGACGGTGGGCATTTTACTGGGATCGGTAGTGGCAACGCTGATTAATACCAATATGACCCCGCAGGGTATCCACGATGGCGGCTGGCGTATTCCTTTCCTGTTAGGCGGCGCGTTTGGTCTTGTCGCCATGTACTTGCGTCGTTGGTTGCAGGAGACGCCTATTTTCCTTGAGATGCAGCAGCGCAAAGCGTTAGCGCAAGAGCTGCCGGTTAAGGCGGTTGCGCTGAAGCATCAAAAAGCAGTGGTCGTTTCTATGCTGCTGACCTGGCTCTTATCCGCCGGAGTGGTGGTGGTGATTCTGATGTCGCCGGTCTGGCTGCAAAAGCACTATGGTTTTGCCCCTGCAATCACCCTGCAAGCTAACAGCATCGCCACCATCATGTTATGCATCGGCTGTCTGCTGGCAGGCCTGGCGGCCGATAAGTTTGGTGCCAGCCGTACGTTTATTGTCGGGAGTTTATTTCTGGCGGCCTCTAGCTGGGCTTTCTATCATCTTTCCGGCGATAGCCCGCAGCGTCTGTTTCTGCTCTATGGCACGGTCGGGCTGTGTGTCGGCGTGGTAGGGGCGGTACCTTATGTGATGGTGCGCGCTTTCCCGGCAGAGGTGCGATTTACCGGTATTTCATTCTCTTACAACGTGTCTTATGCCATCTTCGGCGGCCTGACGCCGATTGCTGTGACCATGCTGATGGGCGTGTCACCGATGGCACCTGCCTGGTACGTGCTGGCGCTGTCGTTTATGGGATTGGGGCTGGGGATTTGGCTACGCCAGGGGCTGGATAAACAGGTCGCTGCACCACAAGGTGAGCTGCAGCGCCTGCCTTAAATCAAGGTGACCCACTTTGCCGCCCGCTATCGGGCGGCGAAGTGAATTAATGCTTTTCGCCGATTGGCAGAACGGTGCGGCCAAACTGCTCGTTCAACACTTCACCCATCGCCAGATAGATGGCGCTAGCGCCGCAGACCAGACCCACCCAGCCGGCAATCTTAACTATGCCTTCGTTATCAACCAGGTGGCCAATCGCCAGCAGAGCAAACAGCACGGTCAGGCTCAGGAAGACAAATTGCAGCATACGTGCGGCTTTCAGGGTGCCAAAGAACATAAACAGGGTAAAGACTCCCCACAGGCCGAGGTACATGCCGAGGAAGTGCGCGTTAGGCGCTTCAGCAAGGCCCATTTTCGGCATCAGAAGAATCGCGACCAGCGTCAACCAAAAGGCGCCGTAGGACGTAAATGCGGTTAAACCAAAGGTGTTGCCTTTTTTAAATTCCAGCAGGCCGGCAAAAATCTGCGCAATACCGCCGTAAAAAATGCCCATCGCCAGGATAGCTACATCGAACGCGAACAGGCCGCTATTCGCCAGGTTAAGCAAAATAGTGGTCATGCCGAAGCCCATAAGGCCCAGCGGTGCCGGATTAGCCAACTTAGTGTTGCCCATAATTCCTCAAAATATTGATTAGAAAGGGAAGCATTACCCCGCCACTTAGCGACAGGGCGCGGCATAATAATGAGGAGTTGCAGCACTGTCTATGATCTGGCGGGGTATTTTTCACCAATTTATTATTCTGCCTGATGAAGCCTGGCCATTCGCCTTAAACAAGCGACGTGGAGCACTGCCGGGATGGTGACTCGATAAGCGCTACCGCTAACGGCTTTTACACCATTAACCGCTGCGCCGAGGGGGCCGCCAAGCCCTGCACCGCGGACTAAACCATGGCCGATAACGCTGACCGCAGCGTGGGTGCGGAGAATCTTCGTCAAGCGTGCTTCAAGAATATGCGAGACCCCTTGTGCCAGCTTATGTGTCTGGATCAGATGGGGAAGTAGCTCTTTTTGCTCTTTGACTCGACACTCCACGGCAGTGAAGAAATCGGCTTTCTGTTGGTCATCCATCTTCTTCCAACTATGTTCCAGGAAGTGTTCCAACAGATGTTGCTCAATTTCAGGTGTGGACATTTGTTTATCAGCTTTGACTTTCAATCGTTTGCAAACATCCAGCAGGATTGCTCGATAGAACTTGCCGTGACGACGAAGCGTATTGGCGATGCTATCGCCACCAAAGTGCTGGAGCTCACCGGCGATCAACTGCCAGTTACGACGATAGCGTTCAGGATGTCCTTCCATCGCCTGAAAAGTTTCATTACGTAATAGTGTGCTTGAGAGACGTGGCTTGCCATTCTCGTTGTGGGTCAGAATACGCGTAAAGGTTGCCAGATGTTCTTCACTACATTGATGGAGAAAAGAGAGATCTTCATCATCCAGATAATTAATTTTCATAGGGGGCTTGTATGCGTAGTCAGTGATATTAATCATCGCCGATAATTTTTAGCGAGGCCATGTCAGAGGAGTTGATCGTGTGGCCGGAAAAAGCAATTTTCTTCACGCAACGTTTATTATCGTTGTCGCTATTAATGTTAATCCAGTTGGTGGTTGTACCTTGCTTTATCGTTGACGGTACATTGAGGCTCTGGCTGGCGCTATTGCTGGCTTTAAAGTACACCGTTGCGCCGGAGAGCTGGACATCGCCTCGGTCAGTCGTGAGCTGGATACGCTTAATCACCCGACAAACAGGCAGCTTCAGAGTCAGGTCGTTAGTCTCATTTCTTGGCATGGCGACTACACCTAAAATTTTATGATCGTTAGCAGATACTGAAGCCACTAATGCGGTGCTTAAAAGCAATCCCGTTGATATATGAATGAGTGATTTCATGAGAATTTTCCAATTATTTAATTTATTACACCTGGAAAATACTTTATCACCGGAGCTTTATTGCTTTTAGTCGGTAATTATTGCGGATTATGTCAATAATTTTATGAATATATTACCTGTAATCATTTTAATTATTTATGTGTTGGCGTTTTTTTACCCCCATATTCGACTTTTGACCCCGGTTCGTCCCATCCAGTAGGGCTGCGAAGGCAAATTTTTTTTGTTGTCCCCCCTTGATGAAGCGGTGGGTGACCCCATCTTGTAGTCAACCGCAGTGAATGAACCTGAAAAAAAATGATGTCTGGGCAGTTGAAACCGCACGTTTCGCCCTTATTACAGGTTCACAACCACATGTTGAATGAAATTTTAGTGGAGACGTTTAGATGGGTAAAATTATTGGTATCGACCTGGGTACTACCAACTCTTGTGTAGCGATTATGGATGGCACTACTGCACGTGTGCTGGAGAACGCCGAAGGCGATCGCACCACACCTTCTATCATTGCCTATACCCAGGATGGTGAAACTCTGGTTGGTCAGCCGGCTAAACGTCAGGCAGTGACAAACCCGCAAAATACCCTGTTTGCGATTAAACGCCTGATCGGTCGCCGCTTCCAGGACGAAGAAGTACAGCGTGATGAAGCCATCATGCCGTACAAAATCATCGGTGCTGACAACGGTGATGCATGGATTGATGTTAAGGGCCAGAAAATGGCACCGCCGCAGATCTCTGCTGAAGTGCTGAAAAAAATGAAGAAAACGGCTGAAGATTACTTGGGTGAACCGGTAACTGAAGCGGTTATCACCGTACCTGCATACTTCAACGATGCTCAGCGTCAGGCTACTAAAGATGCCGGCCGTATCGCAGGTCTGGAAGTCAAACGTATCATCAACGAACCAACCGCAGCTGCGCTGGCTTACGGTCTGGATAAAGAAGTCGGTAACCGTACTATCGCGGTTTATGACCTGGGTGGTGGTACTTTCGATATCTCCGTTATCGAAATCGACGAAGTTGACGGCGAAAAAACCTTTGAAGTTCTGGCGACCAACGGTGATACCCACCTCGGTGGTGAAGACTTCGACAGCCGTATGATCAACTACCTCGTTGATGAGTTTAAGAAAGATCAGGGCATTGACCTGCGTAACGATCCGCTGGCCATGCAGCGCCTGAAAGAAGCCGCAGAAAAAGCGAAAATTGAGCTGTCTTCTGCGCAACAGACCGACGTGAACCTGCCGTACATCACCGCAGATGCGTCTGGTCCGAAACACATGAACATCAAAGTGACCCGTGCGAAACTGGAAAGCCTGGTTGAAGACCTGGTGAACCGTTCAATCGAGCCGCTGAAAGTCGCTCTGCAGGATGCTGGCCTGTCCGTATCTGATATCCAGGACGTTATCCTGGTCGGTGGTCAGACACGTATGCCAATGGTTCAGAAGAAAGTGGCTGAATTCTTTGGTAAAGAGCCGCGTAAAGACGTTAACCCGGACGAAGCCGTTGCTATCGGTGCAGCTGTCCAGGGTGGTGTACTGACGGGTGAAGTGAAAGACGTACTGCTGCTGGACGTTACCCCGCTGTCTCTGGGTATCGAAACCATGGGCGGTGTGATGACTGCGCTCATCAACAAAAACACCACCATCCCGACTAAGCACAGCCAGGTGTTCTCTACCGCTGAAGACAACCAGTCTGCGGTAACCATCCATGTGCTGCAGGGTGAGCGTAAACGTGCTTCTGATAACAAAGATCTTGGCCAGTTTAACCTGGACGGTATCAGCCCGGCACCACGCGGTATGCCACAGATCGAAGTCACTTTCGACATCGATGCTGACGGTATCCTGCACGTTTCCGCGAAAGACAAAAACAGCGGTAAAGAGCAGAAGATCACCATCAAGGCTTCTTCTGGTCTGAACGAAGAAGAAATTCAGAAGATGGTTCGCGAAGCAGAAGCGAACGCAGAATCTGACCGTAAGTTTGAAGAGCTGGTTCAGACCCGTAACCAGGGCGACCATCTGCTGCACAGCACGCGTAAGCAGGTTGAAGAAGCAGGCGACAAACTGCCGGCTGACGATAAAACTGCCATCGAGTCTGCATTAACCGCGCTGGAAACTTCGCTGAAAGGTGAAGATAAAGCGGACATCGAAGCGAAAATGCAGGCGCTGGCCCAGGTTTCTCAGAAGCTGATGGAAATCGCTCAGCAGCAGCATGCACAGCAGCAGGCTGGCGGCGCTGACGCTCAAGAGAGCAACGCGAAGGACGACGATGTTGTTGACGCTGAGTTCGAAGAAGTGAAAGACAAAAAATAATCGCCCTTTGAACGGGTAAAACACTGGCACGGGCGAAGAGGTTTCCTCTCCGCCCGTGCACGCATGTTAAGGGGCTGAAAAACACCAATGGCAAAGCAAGATTATTACGAGATTTTAGGCGTTTCCAGAACAGCGGAAGAGCGTGAAATCAAAAAAGCGTACAAGCGCCTGGCCATGAAATATCACCCGGACCGTAACCAGGGCGATAAAGAGGCCGAAGCAAAATTCAAAGAAATCAAAGAAGCGTATGAAATCCTGACCGATGCCCAGAAGCGCGCGGCCTACGATCAGTATGGTCATGCGGCCTTTGAACAAGGCGGCATGGGCGGCGGCGGTGGTTTTGGTGGCGGCGGTGCTGACTTCGGCGATATCTTTGGCGATGTATTTGGCGATATTTTCGGTGGCGGTCGTGGCCGTCAGCGCGCTTCGCGCGGTGCCGATCTACGCTACAACATGGATCTGACTCTGGAAGAAGCCGTTCGCGGCGTGACCAAAGAGATTCGTATCCCAACGCTGGAAGAGTGTGATGTTTGCCACGGCAGCGGCGCTAAAGCGGGTAGCCAACCGCAAACCTGCCCGACCTGTCATGGAGCAGGCCAGGTTCAGATGCGCCAGGGCTTTTTCGCCGTACAGCAGACCTGTCCACACTGTCAGGGTCGCGGGACGTTGATTAAAGATCCGTGCAACAAATGCCACGGTCACGGTCGCGTTGAGAAGACAAAAACCCTGTCGGTTAAGATCCCGGCAGGCGTAGATACCGGCGATCGTATCCGCCTGGCGGGTGAAGGCGAAGCGGGTGAGCATGGCGCGCCAGCGGGCGATCTGTATGTTCAGGTTCAGGTTAAGCAGCATGCAATCTTCGAGCGTGAAGGGAACAACCTGTATTGTGAAGTCCCGATTAACTTCACTATGGCTGCACTTGGCGGCGAGATTGAAGTACCGACGCTGGATGGTCGCGTGAACCTGAAAGTGCCTGGTGAGACGCAGACCGGTAAACTATTCCGCATGCGTGGTAAAGGCGTGAAGTCCGTGCGCGGTGGTGCGCAGGGCGATCTGCTGTGCCGCGTAGTGGTCGAAACGCCGGTTGGTCTCAATGACAAGCAAAAGCAGCTACTGAAAGATCTCCAGGAAAGTTTTGGTGGGCCAACGGGCGAGAAAAATAGCCCACGCTCCAAAAGTTTCTTCGACGGTGTGAAGAAGTTTTTCGACGATTTGACCCGCTGATTGCTGTTCACTTCCTGTCTTATCTCAAGCCTGGGCCTTTGTGCTCAGGCTTTTTTTCTATCTTAGCCTTCGCTTTTCTTGAATTATCCTATTATTTATAAGGGCTAAGAATTGATTTATTTTGAGTATTATCTATATTGCTTTTTTTCGTATTTAGAGGCTAACAGCGGATGGGATCGAAAGGTGCCAACAAGGATTTTGATTATAATTTAATCAAAATCCTTGACGCTGTTATTTCGGCTGGAAATGCGGCTAAAGCAGCCAAAAAACTCGGGATTACTCCCGCAGCGGTCTCGCTGGCACTCAGACGCTTGCAGGGTTATTACCCGGAAGAACTGTTCGTTCGCGGAAAGGAGGGGTTACTACCCACCGCTAAAGCTATCGAAATCCATCAGAATTTTCGTCAAGTCATGGAGCTGGTTAGCGACACGTTTCAGACGGGTCATAAAAAGGATGATGAGGCGCAGCTCACCGTTCTGGGAAGCGATATCATTGAAAATTATTACCTTTCACAATTGTATGATAGTGATGTTTTTGATCGAGTCTTAATAAACCACTTCTCGTCCAGAAATATAAGTCGCGAGCGAATGATTGAGCAATTGTTCACCGCAGAGTGTGATTTAGTGATGAGCGTAGAGCCGGTGGCGGTACCCGGTATTGATAATCAAATGATTGATAGTTTTAAGAGCTTTGTCTGCATCTGTGCGGGTAACCACATGTTAAGCCAACTATCCCAACTCTCATTGCATCATTTCTATTCCTCACGCCATGCCACCTATCAATCTGGAATGAACTCCCCAATGATTATCAATGATAGCGGGTTATTTAAGGATGATCCTTATTATAAAGGAACTCGTACAGTGGGTTATCGTAGTGATTCAATCAATGGCTTGATGAGTATCATCGAACGCACATCATTGATTGCCTTAATGCCGTTAAAATTGGCTCTTTTCTATAAAAATCAGCGTAAATATGATATCAAATTTATTCAGCCACCACCTGAGCTAACGTTTAGGTCGATACAGGTTTATGCGTCATGGAAAAAGAATAGCAAAAATTTATCAGTGATTAATGAAGTTATCTCCATGTTACATACGCTTTCCTCTTTTCGCCGTTGAGATCTCCCCCATAAAGGGGGAGGGGAAAAATGGGGGGAGGATGATACTCTGTGATTACTCTCTGTATCTGATATTGCTTACACTCCTGAAGTCACTTATCTAATCATATTACTACAGGAGTTTAATATGTCTATTTCTAATCATTTAGCGACAACGGAAGTGGTTTTACTGGAGGTCGAAATTTTATTGACCATTATCTCTATCGGCGCCTGGGGAGGGTTTGTCAGCTATCTTCTTCGCAGAGATAAAGCGTCCGATAGTGATTCTCATAAAGGTATTATGCATTGTTTAACGCAAGTTGTTATATCATGCTTTACCAGCTTTTTACTCAGTGCATTCGCTATTGAACAGGGGCTTAGTTTTAATATGGTACTATTAGCCGCCGGTTTAGGTGGCGTTTTCGCCGCGCCGATATTAAAAATTCTTGGTGAGAAGGTTAAAAAAATTCTTGAGGATGTTAAGCTTAACTAACAAATTTTAATTTAATATAAAAGGCTCATCCATGAGTCTTTTATTTTTTTAGTCGTAAAGTCATGTAACTCTGTTTTTTATCCAACCGTAAATAAACTCTTCGTTCTGTTTGTTTTTTTCTGTAATGTCTAAATAGTATGAGCCCTGGCTACAGTTCAATGCTTTAACTAAAGTCTCTTCACCTTCCTTTCCTCTCCATGACAAGTAATGGTTCAATGCGGCCAGTGTGACAGGGCCAATATGGCCATCGGTTTTGATATCTTGATAGTTTTTTCCTTCCCGATTCAAAACATTCAGCCAGCGCTGCAGCCATACGCAAGGGTAGTGTGTTCCGATGTTGACTGCGGCATCGCACAGCTCGAAGGAGATGGGATACGATACCTGGGCAATCAACTCAAATCCGGGCTTAATCCAGTAATCATTTTCCAGAATAGCGTATGCTTCAATGCGTGTGAGATCGCGCATGTCGCCAGTATAACCATGAGCGCGTGCAGTTGCTTCAGTGATACCCCAGTTGGTGGCATTACCTCTATCTTTTGCATTGAGGGTATAGCCGCCTTCCATTACTAAAATACCATCGATAATTGGGTTCATTTTCTTTTCCTTGAATTAATGAATATGCATGTACATCACTGTACCCAGCGTGACTGAAAATACGGTGGTTAATGCTGCCAGCGTTTTCCTGATAACTTGTCTTTTGGTTTCTTTCTTTTCACTATCTATCGTTTTAATCGCAATCTCTTTGTTAACCTGGATCCCCTGTCGTGGAATGGTAATAAAGAGATCATTAATGCCGAGAGACTTCAGATCTCGCCTGATCAAGTAGAGTATCTGCGTGAGATTAGCATCATTAACGAAATGACTGCGGCTACCCCATAACTCTGTGGTTATTTTTTGCCTTTCAATGATGTCCAGATGTGCGTTTTCGATAATGAAACTAAGACATTTCGCTCTCATCGCTGTCATCTTAATGACCTGCGAGTTTGAAATGGTTCTTAGTTCATACTTTCCTTCGTTGTAAATGTAGTTGTCATTAATGAGATAAGTTTTCATAACGTCGTCCTTTAGTTATATACATCCTGATTGCCTGTGCTGAATATATGGTGCAAGAATTGTCTTAAGCTATTAATACTCATCTTTTTAATTGTATTGTCATTGGTGTGAGAGACCTGAATCACATTATCTCATGGAAGTTAAATGACATTTAATGGCTTGATAAATGATATTTAATATGGTGATTGTTTATTACTCATATCATGGTTTTGATATACGTAACCAGGCAGATGACGTTGCGCTTAGGTACCTCAGATAAGCATCATTGGTATGTATATAGGGAGATGTTGAAAATGTGATATTTAGTGATTAGTCATTTTTCCTTGAGCATTGGATTATTGGTCCCGCAGAACGAACTGCGACAATTTTTCAAACTTAAAAGGAAATTAAAAATGGCTACAAGCAAACTGATTAAAGGCGATACTCTTACTGAAACCAGCAACGCAGCTGATGGTTTTAACCCAGCAAAAGAAGTCAGCGCATATAGCTATACTTCTGCACGTGTCGCTAAGCCGGTTTATAACCAATATAAGTCTTCCACGACTAAACCTAAGGTATTCGGCTACTACACTGACTGGTCTCAGTATGATGGACGCCTGCAGGGAGATGATTCGAAAGATAACCGTGGTCGTGGTTACGATCTGACCAATGTATCCCCTACCGCTTACGACAAAATCATTGTCGGTTTCGTCGGCGTGACAGGCTTCCACAAAGTTGATGGTTTGTATCGCGATGTGGTTGCTGAAGGCGCAGAGCTGTGCGGTAAAGTGCAGTATGAACCGACTTTCCTCGACCCGTGGGGCGATTTCCAGTCCTACGTTAACGTCGGCCACGATGTCAGCGGTTGGGATGTTGAGCCGAAGACCGTCACTCAGGCGAACACCAAAGGTCTGCTCGGCGGCCTGCGTGACCTGCAGGCCAAAGCGAAAGCTCAGGGCCACGAACTGGCGCTGTCTATGAGCATCGGCGGCTGGACCATGAGTAACGGTTTCCACGAAACCTCTGCTTCTGATTCCGCCCGTAAAACTTTCGCCAAAGGCGTGGTGAAACTGTTCAAACAGTTCCCGATGTTCAGCGAAGTGGATATTGACTGGGAGTACCCGAACGCGGAAGGCGCAGGCAACCCATGCGGTCCGGAAGATGGCGAAAACTATGCCCTGCTGATTGGCGAGCTGCGTAAGCAGCTGGATTCTGCTGGCCTGAGCAATGTCAAAATCTCCATCGCCAGCTCCGCTGTAGTCGCAACTTTCGACTACTCCAACGTCAAAGCGCTGCTGAACGCTGGCCTGTACGGCATCAACCTGATGACCTATGACTTCTTCGGTACCCCGTGGGCTGAGAGTATTACTCACCACACCAACCTGAAAGCATTGGAAGTTGGCGGATGGGCAGTGGATACCATCGTTGACCACCTGCTGTCTGAAGGTTTCCCGTCTGATCGCATCAACATCGGTTATGCAGGCTATACCCGTAACGGCCGCAGTGCTGAGCTGGAGTCACTGTCTCCGCTGAAAGGCACCTATAACGCAGGCACTGGCGATACTACCGGTACGTTTGAATCCGGCACCAACGAATGGTACGACGTGATTTATAACTACCTGGATCTGGAAAACCAGAAAGGTCGTAACGGCTTCAACGTCTACACCGACCAGGTTGCCGATGCTGACTACCTGTATAACCCGGAAAGCAAGCTGTTCATGTCTCTGGATACCCCGCGTTCAGTGAAGGCGAAGGGCGAATACGCAGCGAAACTGGGTCTGGGCGGTATGTTCACCTGGACTATCGATCAGGATAACGGCGTGCTGGTTAACGCCGCTCGTGAAGGTCTGGGCTACGAAATTTCTTCTGAAGTTGTTGATATGGAACCGTTCTACTTTGAAGGTATCAACGTAGAAGCTGCTGACGAAGCAGAGGAAGAAGAAGATAAGACTACTGACGTAAACCATGCGCCGAAAGCGGCCATTGAACTGCGCGTTGTCGGCGGTTCTACCGTACAGCTCTCCGGTGAAGGTTCTTCTGACGAAGATGAAGACGATATCACTTACAGCTGGGGGGTTCCTTCAGAAATCACCGTTGCTGATAAAACGGCTGCTGTGATTGAGTTTGTTGTTCCGGAAGTTTCCGTTAAAACCACCTTCCAGTTCACTCTGTTTGTTCGCGATACATGGGGTGAGCCGTCCACTCAGCAGCGTTTCGTACTGATTGCCGCTCCGGCTGCATCTCAGGTTCAGCCTGAGCCGGAAGAGGAAGAAGAAGAAATCGTTGTTCCAGTAGAGCCAGAAGAAGATACCACTCCGGCTGAAGATGAAACGCCGGCGGATGAAGCGACCTCTGCTTACGCACAGTGGGATGCCAACACCGTTTATGGCGGAAACTGGGGTACGTTTGAAACCGTTAGCTGGAAAGGCCACAACTACCAGGTTAAATGGTGGTCTATGGGCGACCAGCCGGATCTGAACTGTGCTGCGGGCCAGGCATGGACTGACCTTGGTGCTTACTAATCATTTTCGTTAATCGAAAATATTGGGCTCCATAACTAAGGCCCCGGTTTTCCGGGGCTTTTTTCCACCAGGGAACGAGGAATTCTGTCAATGTCCGTCTTGATTAAAAGCAGCCAGATTGATGTAAATAGCTGGTATCAAAAAGTCACTTTAACTATCACCAATGAAAATAGCCGTGCCGTGGATATGAACCATGCGGCAATTGGTTTTACTGGTGCAGGTCACCAGGACCCTTGGGGCAATTTTGGCGGCACTCTCAAAGGGGATATGCCGCTGACGTTGAGCGGTATGGCGCAAGGGACGCTTGATGTTAATGAAATTATTATCAATAACAGCAGTGAACTGTTACTGCAGCCGGGCGAAAGCGGTACGTTATTTTTCAGTTTTGCCGCTACTCAGGTACCGGTAAAAATCTCTACCTTCACATTAACATTGGCCTCATCGGCACAAGATGATACGGCTGATGAAGTTGAACCAGAACCTGAAGTTCCTGCCGATGATACGGCTGATGAAGTTGAACCAGAACCTGAAGTTCCTGCCGATGATACGGCGGATGAGGTTGAACCAGAACCTGAAGTTCCTGTTGATGATGGTGTTATTGAGGGAGAAATACTCGCTATTACCGCAAGCACGGTGAATACAACCAGCTGGTATCAGCGGGTGACTTTCACGGTGACCAATCTCTATTCACAATCTCTCGATCTTAATCAGCTCAAGCTGGAGTTTTCCGCCAGCGCACACCCCGATCCCTACAGCCCTTTTAGCGGCTCTCTATTAGGCAACAAGCCAGTGACGCTGGGCAGCGATGGCGGTTGGCCGATCGAGAAAAACGTGATTACCATTAACAATGATGGGGAACTTCTGCTGGCGGCTGGCGAAAGCGCCGAGCTGCAGTTTTATCTCTCCGCGACCCAAACCCCGGTCACCATGAGCGGATTAGCGGCCACGCTGGCACACGATCCGGGACGTCAGGGGAAAATAGTGGTTCAGTTTCCATCTCTGGCGGAAAGCACAACGCTTAAGCCGATGATTGACCTGCTTTATCCGAATGCCGCTTCACAGCGCTTTGTTGGAGAGTGGGGGCAATCATTAATTATTGGCGATCTTAGCGCTGGGGAGTACGGCATCACCGTGCTGGAACTGTGCAATGATGAAATGAGGATTACGCCTGCGGAATCAGAATTGACGCTCAAACTCATTTCCGGTGACGATGCCCGGACATGCCAGGTGGTATATCAGTCGCCGGTACAGTTTGCCTCGGTGCGCCTTAATGTCGATGCTCTTGAGTTCATCGGAGCAAAAATGGTAGTTGAGCTGTGGTCAGAAGCGGGCGTATGTGAAAGAACGCTGACGCTACCTGTAGGTCAAATTCAGCTGGTGACTCAACTTATGGCGGGTCACAGCTATGCGATTTGCCTGCAACACACCGTAATCAACAACCAGATGATCACCACGCTTGCGCAGCCGACTATTTTTACGCCGATGCAAGGGCAAGTGAAAGAAGTCAGCGTGGGTTTCCAGAAAACCGAGATTGATAGTCACGACTTTGTTGATGTGCAGGCCACGATACTGGGTCTGCCGAAGGGCGTGGCCCCTCAACGTTATCTGTTCTGCTGTGGACAATATCAATATACCCTCATGCTGGAGAGCGATACGCGGCAACAATCGCTGGCGCTACGCCTGGCCCCCGGCCAATACAGCGTTGAAGTGGCTGATATTTTTTTCGAAGGTACGCCATGGCGTTGTGAACTGGATGCGCCGCTGCGGCTGCTGAAAAGTGTCAATAACATCACTCTGGAGTTCATTCAGGGTGTCCCGTTACAGGTCAAGGGTTGGCCGGGTTATCTCGCCCACGGTGGGGTGACGGTTAACGCCAAAGAAGCCGTTACGCTGTATCGCGATGTGCCTTTTAGCGCTCTGTTTAAATATGATGGTTTTGATGGCGGCGGCGATCCGATCCCGGCGGCGGAAGTCGATGTCAATGGCGACGGTTTCCTCGATTATGCTTCATTACCGATTCATAAAACGATTCCGCTGGTGCGTGAGATTGAACAAGAGGCCGATCGTTCAGTGATGCCAGTGATGGTGGTTTATACCGCTAATGCCAGCGGCGGTAGCGCGCTGTCGGATCTCCAGAATGGCCAGCGGTTACGTAACCAC
Source organism: Klebsiella sp. MISC125 (assembly GCF_051131775.1). Lineage (NCBI taxonomy): Bacteria > Pseudomonadati > Pseudomonadota > Gammaproteobacteria > Enterobacterales > Enterobacteriaceae > Klebsiella > Klebsiella sp. MISC125. The sequence continues at coordinate 5,256,145 of NZ_CP180448.1, read as the reverse complement.
TTTGGCAACTTCATTACCCAATGTCTGGCGGCGCAATCTTACAAAGACAGCGACCATGCGGTTCCGGCAACCTTCGTGCTCAATCCTGATTTTTTGGGGGCTATGCAGCAAGAGCCGTACGGCTATACCGCAGTTCGTAAAGCGAATAGCGTGCCGGTTAATGTTCAACTGGCGGCTGCGGTAAATGCTTTGCCATCTCTCCCTGGTTTTAGCGCGCCGTTATTGCCGGAGTTTAGCAATGACCTGTACGGCTATGTTCAGGCAATTAACTACCTTGTTCGGCAATTTGCGCCGGATGTGGCGTTTGGCTGGCAGACTAACGTTTGGGCAACGGGAACGGCCGATTGGGTGCTGCGGGCAAATGCTGATCCTGTTGCTCAGGGGACAGATATCGCTAAATTTATCAATGAACTAGGAGTATATAGCGGCGAGTATGCGCCAGATTTTATCGCTTTCGACAAATTTGAACGTGATTGCTTCAGCCCTGATGCATTGACGCACTATGGCTGGAACGCAACTTGCTGGTTTAACTATTTGGGGATGGTAAAACAGGCGGCGAAAGACCTGCATAAACCGGCGATGTTATGGCAAATTCCCGGCGGGCATATGCCAACAGTAGAAGAGGGGACCAGCAAAATTGCGGCAGCGCATTTTGCCTCAGGTGGTTCTTTCTTTATGGGCGACTCGCGGATTGGTTGCGACCTTAATACCATCACATCAGAGTTGTTAAATACGGCGGTGAATAGCACAACTTATGGAGCAGCGACGGTAGGCGATTTTTTACGCCAGGATGACGGTTATGACTGGGGGCAAATGCAGGCGCTGAATCTGCCTGACTATAACGTTTTCTCCGTGCTTTGGGGCGGCGGTTCAACGGTCAGCATTACGACGATTCATTCCAACGGCGAAGATGGCGGTTGGCTGGCGGACAAAATGGTCGAGTATTACGCGGCACCAAAATATTTTAAATAATATCGCATGTGTTCTTCCATGTAGCGTGGAAAGTGTCACTTCACTGACAGTGGTTCAGAGGGGTTAATATTCTGAATCACTGTTTTTTCATCTGTTTTTATTTCTATGGTGATAGTAACATCCGCAACTTTGTTGTTGTGTTAATACTTGGTTTTATCTTTTAAAAACCTTGTTATTATTTTGATTGAGAATTTACTCATTGTGCTAAGTATTGCGTTTTTGTGCTTGTGTAACATAGATATACTACCGTAAGCATTTACTTATTATTAATTGAAGCTAAACATTTGTGCGTATATTGTTGAGCGACTTATGATTATGGTTTTTAAAGAAAATAATGAAATTAGATATCATCGAAAATGATAATGAGAATACCTTAAACTCATATTTTTTCTCTCAGCAAGCTAAACCACATGCCGCGCTTGATGCACTATTCTCTGCATTATGGTCCTTCGGTAAGCCTTTTAACCTACAGCCAGGGGATGAGTTTTCCCTGAGCTCTGAAGGAGAGAACAAAATAGTACTCCTGGAGTCCGGGATATTTTCATTTTGCCGCTGTGGCTGCGGCCTTCAGGTCTTATCCACCTTTGCCCCTTCTGTTATCGGACTGGTCGATAGCTATGGTGTTACCTATGGCGTTCCAACCCGGCCTGAGCATTATCTTATTGCAGAAACAGAGTGCCGTGGGCGTGCTGTGTCCCTGCCTGATTTTATCAAAGTCGCCGATGAGTGCGATCTCTGGCACGATGTCGCGCGGATTTTGGCCTATCGCTTGATGGTGATGAGTGTGCGCGATCGCGAGTTGGTGGGAGTGGATTCTTACCTGAAAGTCAGGTCGTTATTAATAGAACTTTGGGCTTATGCGAGTGAGTACCGACAGAGTATCAATGTACTCAACTTTATTCAGCGGCGCACAGGAATATCCCGTAGCCGCACCATGAAGCTCCTTTCTGAGTTGAAAAAGGGGGGGTATATCAATATCGATGGTGGGCGTTTGTTAGATATGAAAAAACTCCCCACGGCCTATTAAGTTTTTTTGTGAAAATGTTTAATCGATACTTCACATTAATTAAACATTTTGGCGGTGGTGTTGTTATATATGTTGATTTTTTGATGCATTCATATGTTTGTTGATAGGTCAATAGTCCATATGGCATAGGTACTGGATTAAATGAAATATGTATTAAAACCATGTGGTTACATGAGGTCCTTTAAAAGCAGCCTATGATGATTGCAACTATTTATAGCTTTCATAATAATTAATTAGTGTCAGAGCCCTATTACTCCGTCATTGTTTTTGGTTAGTAGAACTCTTTATCATTTCTTGTTGTTGTTTTTCTCCATGTATAAATAACCAAAAAATGCTTAAGAGTGCCAGGGGAAAACTTCCGTCTGGCAATGTCTGATATTTATGAGCTTATAAAACTGATTATCATTTATTAAATTTAAAAGGGTTTTTATGAAAAAGCATGTATTAGCCATGATGGTGACCGCTATTGCTGCGGGTAGCATGATGTCCTCTGCCTTTGCGGATACGGCAACTGTTTCTGGTGGTACCGTAAATTTCGTTGGGCAGGTTGTTAATGCCGCCTGTTCAGTTTCTGCTGATTCTGTTGATCAAACGGTAACCTTGAGTCAGGTTCGCGCCAGTAAATTAACGGATGCTGGGATGACCGCGAATCAGAAAGAAGATTTCTCTATCAAGTTGGAAGATTGCGACACCACGGTAAGCCAGCAAGCTGCGGTTATTTTTAATGGTCAGCAGGATAGCATGCTTGAAGGAACGCTGGCCAACACCGCCGGTGCGGGTGCGGCAAGCAATGTTGCACTGCAACTGTACGGGCCGGATGGCAAGGTGCTGAATATTGGCGAAACGTCCAGCGCTGTAACCTTGATTGACGGTGAAAACGTTGTTCCTCTGAGTGTGGATTACGTTGCTACTGGCGCAGCCGTTGCCGGCAACGTCTCAGCGACGGCCACGTTTAGTATGGTGTACTCCTGATTTTTTATCGGGCCTCCTCCGTGCATGTTGCGCGGAGGAAACGTTATGTGTGTTGCGAACAAAACCTTCTGAATACTTAGAAAATGATAAAAAAAACAATTCAAACTTTATCGCTGCTGCTGGCCATGTCCGGAATAATAAACCTGGCGCATGCGGGCGGTATCGCTCTGGGAGCAACCCGGGTTATTTATCCGCAGGGGAGTAAACAAGTCTCCCTTCCGGTGATTAACTCCTCTGATAGCAACGTCTTCTTAATTCAGTCCTGGGTTGCGAATGCCGATGGCAGTCGGGCGTCTGATTTCATTATCACACCGCCGCTCTTCGTGATTCAGCCAAAAAAAGAGAACAGGCTGCGGATTATGTATGTCGGCCCCTCTTTGCCAACCGATCGGGAAAGCGTTTTCTATCTCAATAGCAAGGCCATCCCCTCAGTCGATAAAACAACGCTGGCGAAAAACTCGTTGCAAATCGCCACCCAAAGCGTGATTAAACTGTTCATTCGGCCTAAGGATTTACCTATTCCTTCTGCGGATGCGCCCGCGATGCTTCGCTGCCATAGCCAAAATGGTCGATTAACCGTCGCCAACCCATCGCCTTACTATGTTTCACTGGTAGAAATACATGCTGGAAACCAAAAACTGCCTAATACGATGGTTGCACCGAAAAGTGAACTGACGTTAAAAAGTTCTGAAAACCGGGCGACTTTCCAGACCGTAAATGATTTCGGCGCAACAACGCCAGTACAAACCTGCCAGAGCCACTAACATTGTGCTGGAAATTGATGCCATGACGCGTCATTCACCGTCCGTCAGTAAACCGGTGCTGATGACCCTGACTCTGGTATGCGTGTTGACGCTGCCGAAGAGTTGGGCGGATAACTATTTCAATCCCGCGTTCTTGTCTGACGATCCGTCTAAGATCGCCGATCTTTCGCGTTTCGAAGGCAACGGCCAGGCCCCCGGCGTCTATCGGGTCGATGTCTATCTGAACGGCATTTTTCTGGTTACCCGCGATATCACTTTTCAGGCCACGAAGGTGAATGCTGCTACGGTGACGGAAGCTTCAGCCGATGACTCCGGACTGAGCGCTTGCCTGACGCCCGATATGCTCAGTGAGATGAAGGTCAATGTTGAGGCTTTTCCGACATTACTGACGTCCGGCAAGAAGGGGTGTGCGGATATCGCAGCAGCCATTCCGGCAGCCTATACCCGGTTTGATTTCACCCAGCAGCGTCTGAATATCAGCATTCCTCAGGCGGCGATGAAAAACAGCGCCAGAGGCTATATTTCGCCGAAATATTGGGATGAAGGCATCAACGCGCTATTGCTCAATTATACATTTACCGGCGCGAACAGCCGGGATCGTAGTGAAGGTGGCGTTAACGATAACACCTTGTTTCTTGGCCTGAATGGCGGTCTGAATCTGGGTGCCTGGCGTTTGCGTAACTATTCGACATGGAACTACAACAGCAGTAGCGAGAACAATAAAAGCGACTGGCAGCATATCAGCACCTACGTGGAACGCGATCTGGCGGCGCTGAAAAGCGAGCTGACGGCAGGGGACAGCTATACGCCCTCGGCGGTATTCGATAGCTTGCCCTTTCGCGGCCTGCAGTTCGCTTCCGATGACAATATGCTGCCCGACAGCATGAAAGGTTTTGCGCCGACCATTCACGGTATCGCCAAAAGCAACGCCCAGGTGACGATCCGCCAGAATGGCTACATCATCGACCAGCGCTATGTTTCACCCGGCGCATTTACCATTAATGACCTTTATTCGACGGCCTCCAGCGGGGATTTAAGTGTTGAGGTTAAAGAAGCCGATGGCAGCGTCACCCGCTATAGCGTGCCGTATTCCGCGGTGCCGGTTTTGCAACGCGAAGGGCGGCTGAAATATGCGGCCACGGTGGCGAGCTATCGCGGCGACAGTAGCCAAAAAGATAATGTGAAGTTTGCTCAGGCGACGCTGATGTGGGGTCTGCCACACGGTTTTACCGTCTATGGCGGGACGCAGTTTTCTGACAACTATCGCGCGTTGGCGTTAGGGACGGGGGCTAATCTGGGCGATTGGGGCGCGGTATCCGTCGACGTCACTCAGGCATACAGCACCCTGGCGGACGATAGCGAACATCAGGGGCAATCGATGCGTTTTCTGTACGCTAAATCGCTGAATAGCCTGGGGACTAATTTCCAACTGCTCGGTTATCGCTACTCGACATCGGGTTTTTATACTCTCGATGATACGGCCTGGAAACGGATGTCGGGCTACAACGGGCCGACCGACGAGGATGAGGATCAGCGTAACTGGAACGATTATTACAATCTGTATTACACCAAACGCGGAAAAATTCAGTTGAATATCTCTCAGCAACTGGGTCATTTTGGCTCTCTGTATGTTACCGGCAGCCAGCAGAGCTACTGGCATACCGATGAGAAGAATACGCTGCTGCAGGTGGGGTATAGCGATACCCTGGCGGGCGTATCATGGAGCCTTTCCTACAACCAAAGCCGTGCGCCGGGCGAGGACAAAAGCGACCAGCTTTTAGCCCTGAACATCTCGCTGCCGCTGGGGCAGTGGCTACACCACAACGACGACATTACGCATAAAAACCACAATATCTACGCCACCTTCAGTACCAGCACGGATCAGCACGGCGGCGTCACGCAAAACGCCGGGCTCAGCGGTACTTTGCTGGATCAAAATAACCTCAGCTATAGCGTGCAGCAGGGCTATCAGAATCATGGCGTCGGTGAAAGCGGTGCCGCTAGTCTCGAATATGATGGTGCCGAGGGCAATGTTAATGCGGGTTACAACACCAGTGATAACGGCGATTACCAGCAGGTTAACTACGGCCTGAGCGGCGGCATTGTGGCGCATGCGCATGGCGTGACGTTGAGCCAGCCGCTTGGGGATACCAACGTGTTGATCGCCGCGCCGGGAGCAGGAAACGTCAATATTGATGACCAACCGGGTATTCATACCGATAGCCGGGGCTATGCCGTGGTGCCTTATGCCACGACCTATCGACAAAACCGCATGGCGCTGGATGTGAACTCCATGGCGGATGATGTGGATATCGATGACGCCGTCGTCAACGTCGTGCCTACCCAGGGCGCGCTGGTGCTGGCCAACTTTAAAGCGCGGGTCGGTGAGCGTGCGCTCCTGACGCTTCTACATGGCGGGCAGCCGGTACCGTTTGGCGCGACCGCCTCGACCGATGCCCCTGCGCAAGAGGCGATTGTTGGCGATGATGGCGAGGTCTACCTATCCGGACTGAGCGCGCAGGGAACGCTAAAAGTACAGTGGGGCCGCGAGGCTTCACAACAATGCCTCGTGCATTATCAACTTCCCGCAACCCGGCAGGCCCTGGTGCGGCAACATGTGGAATGCCGCTAATGAAGATACGCCTGCTATTTATCCTGCTGGTGGGACTGCTGCTGAGCCGTATTGGGCTGGCGCAGGTGTGCCAGAATATCAATGGTTCGCCTTCCAGCGTCGATTATGATCTGAGTAAGACGCTGACGGCAGCGCAAAACCAGGCCGGGAATACGATACCGTTGGTGAAGCGCCAGGATACGAGCGTGCAGGCGGTTTGTCCTACGGATTTATCTTCGTCGGGGCGAAGTTACCGCTCCTACGTCGCTTCTTCGCCGATCGTGGAAACCCGCAGCGGCTGGCAGTATATGGCGCTGGATTCGACTTATCTGGAAGGTGCCATCCGCATAGATGGCGCATCAGGAGAAAAAATCTATCCTCCAGCTAACTACATTTACATGGGAACTCGCACTAATGCGACCTCGGGCGAAAGTTTTGCCATTCATGACTCAAATCTGACTTTTCAGCTCAAGATCGTTAAACCTTTTGTCGGCACCGTCACTATCGCGCCAAAAACGATGTTCAGCGTTTATGTGACCACGGCGGTAAACGACCCGCTCAGCGACGTGGTTTACAACATCAGTTACAGCGGCACGGTGACCGTCCCGCAAAGCTGCGAGATCAACGCCGGACAGACCATTCTTGTAGATTTCGGTTCGCTCTATAGCGGGGGCTTTACCCACGCAGGAGAGAAACCAACGGGCGTCAGAATTAAAAAATTCAATGTGCCGGTGAAATGCAGTGGCGTGGATTCGCAGGTCAATTTGAGCTTGAGGCTAATCGCGACGGCGGATAGCCACGTTAGCCAGGCCATTGCGTCCGATAATCCGGATGTAGGTGTGGTGGTTGAAACCAACGAGGGCGCGGTATTGACGCCAAACGATACCAGCAGCGTGGAGCCTTTCGTGACCGACGATGCGGGCAAGGCCAATATTTCGCTACAGGCATACCCCGTCAGCACAACCGGAGAAACCCCCGCCGAGGGCGTATTTACTGCCCTGGCTAATCTACGGGTGGACTTCGACTAAATGAATCTAAAACGTGGCTTATTTTTAGCTCTCCTGTGCTGGTGCTCATTTTGCCAGGCCGATGATACCGGCAACAATCTGGCGTTCACCGGCACGATTGTGGCGCAAACCTGCGATGTGGAGCTTTCCAGCCTCAGTCAGAGCATCGATTTAGGACAGTTTTCGGTTGAAGATTTCCCCTCGACCGGAACGACGACGAAATTTAAGCCGTTTAATATCAACCTGAAGAACTGCTCGCGCGGGATCACGGGAACCAAAATCTGGTTTACCGGCACGGCGGATAGCGATGACCCGTCGTTACTGGCGCTGACCGATACCGGCATGGGCAGCGAAAGTATGTTGGCCACCGGCGTTGGTGTCGAGCTTCTCGATGATGATCAGGATGATGTCAGTATGAATAACAGCGACTCGGTGGTTTATCCGCTGAAGGCCGGACGCAATACGCTCTCTTTCTATATTCGCTACAAATCCACTCAACCTACGGTCACCTCCGGTAACGCCACGGCGGTGATGTATTTCGACCTGCAGTACGAATAGGACGTGGCAATGAACAAATATATTCATTTTGTGTGCATGGCTTACTTCGTTCTGGTGCTGGGGAAAACAGAGGCCCACGACGGGCGGGTCTATGTCACCGGTACGATTACCGATAACACCTGCACGCTGTCGCCGGATTCAGAAAATATTGACGTGGATATGGGAACCGTGTCGAACCGCCAGTTTTACCAGGCTGGCGATGGCTCTGCCTGGCAGCCTTTTGCCATTGATTTGCAGAACTGCGGCAGTACCGTCAGCGGCGTTACGGTGAGCTTCAGCGGCACGGCAAACGGGCGAAATGCGGACCTGCTGGCGCTGGTCGAAGGGGCTGACGATGCCGCAGGCGTTGGGATTGGTATCTATGACAAAGATAAAAACCTGATTCCGTTGGGGCAGGAGAGTGAAGTGATGGCGCTCTCCTCGGGGCAGGCTTCCGCTCACTTACAATTTTATGCCCGCTACATTGCCGACGGCAGCGCGGTTACCGCCGGCACGGCTAATGCTTCAGCAACGTTTATCCTCGCCTATGAATAAGTTTATTCTTTTTATCCTGATGGTCCTGCTGTTGCCGGTTTCACAGGCGCAGGCGGGGGTGGTGATTGGCGGGACGCGTTTTATCTATAACGCAAAGATGACGACGCTAAGCGTCCCGGTGAACAATACCACCTCTGAAAGCTGGCTTATTGATAGCCATATTCAATCGGCACAACGTTGGCCCGGCGCGGTTGCTACGCCTGGAGGTAAGCCTCCGTTTGTTATCACGCCGCCGCTGTTTCGCCTTGCCGCGGGGCAGGAGAATACGCTGCGCGTGACCTGGACTGGCGACAGTTTGCCCGTCGATCGGGAAAGTTTGTTTACCTTAAGTATTGCCGCGATCCCCTCCGGAAAACCTGGCGTCAACAGCTTACAGATGGCGTTTCGTTCCGCGTTGAAGCTTATCTATCGCCCTTCCAGCCTGGCGGGTGAGCCGCAACAGGCGTACCGGCAACTACGCTGGACGTTGACCCGGGAGGGATTGGCGGTGCAGAACCCCGGTCCTTATTACGTCACGCTTTTCCTGCTCAATACTAACGGCAAGCCTGTCGATACGGCGGGCGTCGTCGCCCCTTTTTCAACGCGCAAAACCCCATGGTGCCAGCAGGTGCATACCTGCGCTGTGCGCTGGCAAAGCATCAATGATTATGGTCGGGTGCTGCCGCCGATAACGGCGAATACGTCGCTTGCGCGCTGACTTGTTTACCCCCTGGAATGAGAGTTTTTTCTATGCATTTTTCATCTTTAAAACTGACCCGACTGGCGGTCCTGGCGCTGGCGAGCGGCGCGATTTCATTACCCGCGCTGGCAACTGACAGCGACCCGGCATCGCAGATTGGCCCTGCGGCCGAAGCGTATATCGCCAGCCACCCGGATAAAGTCGGCGAAGCGGTGGCGACGTATCTGGCGAACCACCCTGAATTCTTGATTGCTGCCAGCGAAACGCTGCATCAACGTCAGCAAATTGCCCAACAGCAAGCCTATGTGCAGTTGGCGCTACAGTACCAGTCAGGATTGCTGAGCAGCGCCAGCCCCTCCGTCGGCCCGGCTGATGCGAAATCAGCGGTGGTCATGTTTTTTGATTACCAGTGTTCCTGGTGCAGCAAGATGGCGCCGGTCGTTGAGAACCTGATCAAAGCCAACCCGGATACACGCTTTATTTTCAAAGAGTTCCCTATCTTCTCTTCGCGCTGGCCGGTTTCCGGGCTGGCGGCACGAGTTGGTGAGCAGGTGTGGTTAACTGATGGTGGTACGAAATATCTCGACTGGCACAACGCGTTATATGCCACAGGTAAAGTCGAGGGTGCGCTGGCGGAACAAGATGTCTACAGCCTTGCGCAGCATTATCTGTCGAAGGAAAAGATTGCGGAGGTCAAACAGGCGCAGGACAGCGGTGCAATACATGATGCGCTGCTAACAAATCAGGCGCTGGCTCAGCATATGAATTTCTCCGGTACGCCTGCGTTCGTGGTGATGCCGCAGTCAAAAACGCCGGAGGCCAACCGCGTTTCGGTGATGCCAGGAAGTTCATCGCAGGACGCCCTGCAAATGGCGATTCAGAAAGCAAAAGGCTAAGGTCGGCGCTATACACCGGGGCGGTCGCGCCCTGGTGAGATCAAATACAGGAGTGCCGAATTATGGATAAAACGCCTCTCGTTCGTTTTGTGGTTCCAACCGTGGTCATGCCGCTTTTTTTTATTGGCTGCGCGCTTGCCGCTTCCGGCGGCCAGCTCCGATTTTCTGGCAGCGTGGTTACCGCGGGTTGCTGGAATGAAATGGGAACCTCCGATATTTTATGCCACCGAGAGGATCGCGTTGAGCGTCATATCACGGTGGAAAATCTCGTTGTCCCCACGACCTCTCCCCATGCCACGATTGAGAAAAACTATCTGGATGAGGATAAGCAACTGACATTACTTCGGGTGGTTTATGATTGACGGGAATTGCCCGTCAGTACCGCTCGCCGTTGGATTGTTAAGATTGGTTTAAGCTTACCCATATCATTGATAAGGCAAATTCTCGATATTCTTTTATTCGTTAAAACCGATCATAAAAGCAATTTAAAACTGATTTTTTCGATGTTTTGCCGCCTGTATTATACTTTTATCGAGTTGTTGACCAGCAAGGTGAGAGTAAAAGTGAAACATCTGCAGCGTTTTTTTAGTAGCGATGCTTCCGGGGGCATTATCTTAATCTTCGCCGCCGTGTTGGCGATGTTATTGGCAAATACTGGAGTGACCAGTGGTTTTTATCACTCTTTTCTGGAAACGCCGGTTCAGCTGCGCGTGGGCGCGTTAGAGATCAACAAAAACATGCTGTTGTGGATTAACGACGCGCTGATGGCGGTGTTTTTCCTGCTGATTGGCCTGGAAGTTAAGCGTGAGATGAACCAGGGGGCGTTAGCCAGCCGTCGCCAGGCCGTATTCCCGGTCGTAGCGGCATTAGGTGGCATGGTGGTTCCGGCACTGGTGTATCTGGCGTTTAATGCCCTGGATCCGATTGCCAGAGAGGGATGGGCGATTCCGGCAGCGACCGATATCGCTTTTGCGTTGGGCGTTCTGGCGCTGTTGGGCAATCGGGTTCCCGCCGCGCTGAAGATCTTCCTGATGGCGCTGGCCATCATTGATGACCTCGGGGCGATTATTATTATTGCCCTGTTCTATACCAACGACCTTTCAGTGCTGTCATTGATCGTTGCTGCAGGGGCAATCGTTGTTCTGGCGGCGTTAAATCTGAGCGGCGTGCGGCGTACCGGAATCTACATTCTGGTCGGTGCGGTACTTTGGACTGCGGTATTAAAATCAGGCGTTCATGCGACGCTGGCGGGAGTTATTGTTGGCTTTATGATCCCGCTAAAAGAGCAGAACGGTAAATCTCCGGCGAAGCAGCTTGAGCACGTTCTGCATCCATGGGTGGCATTCTTAATTCTGCCGCTGTTCGCCTTTGCTAATGCGGGGGTCTCGCTGCAGGGCGTGACGGCTGAAGGGCTAACCTCTCTGCTGCCGCTGGGGATCATCGCTGGGCTGTTTATCGGTAAGCCGCTTGGGATCAGTGCATTTTGCTGGTTGGCGCTGAAGATGAAATGGGCCTCGCTGCCGGAAGGCACAACCTGCAAGCAGGTTATGGCGGTCGGCATTCTATGCGGGATTGGCTTCACCATGTCGATTTTTATCGCCACACTGGCTTTCAGTAGCGTTGACCCAGGATTGATCAACTGGGCCAAGCTTGGCATCCTGATTGGATCGATATTATCGGCAGTCACGGGATACATCATATTGCGTAAGCGCGTAACGGAGTCGGGCTACGCCGCTTAATAACTCACGGAGAGCCGTTACGGCTCTCCTAGACATTATCAGGGAGAGAAGCATGTCGCATATCAACTACAACCACCTGTACTACTTCTGGCATGTCTACAAAGAAGGCTCTGTTGTCGGTGCGGCAGAGGCGTTGTTTCTGACACCGCAAACCATCACCGGGCAGATTAAAGCGCTGGAAGAACGTCTGCAGGGGAAGTTGTTCAAACGTAAAGGAAGAGGGCTGGAGCCCAGTGAACTCGGGGAACTGGTTTTCCGCTATGCCGATCGCATGTTTACGCTGAGCCAGGAAATGCTGGATATCGTTAACTATCGCAAAGAGTCCAATCTGTTGTTTGATGTCGGCGTCGCGGATGCGCTGTCAAAAAGGTTGGTTAGCGGCGTCCTTGATGCTGCGGTCGTCGGCAACGAACAGATCCATTTACGCTGTTTTGAATCGACCCACGAAATGCTGCTTGAGCAGCTAAGCCAGCATAAGCTCGACATGATCATCTCTGATTGCCCTATCGACTCCACTCAACAGGAAGGGCTGTTTTCGGTGAAAATCGGCGAATGTAGCGTTAGCTTCTGGTGTATGAATCCGCCGCCGAAAAAGCCGTTCCCGGCCTGCCTGGAAGAACGTCGATTACTGATCCCCGGACGCCGCTCGATGCTGGGGCGTAAGCTGCTCAACTGGTTTAACTCGCAGGGATTAAAGGTGGAAATTCTGGGAGAGTTTGATGATGCGGCGCTGATGAAAGCCTTCGGTGCGGCTCACAACGCCATTTTCGTTGCGCCAACGCTATATGTTCATGACTTTTATAGTGATAAATCGATAGTTGAGATCGGGCGGATGGACAACGTGATGGAAGAGTATCACGCCATCTTCGCGGAAAGGATGATTCAGCATCCGGCAGTACAGCGTATCTGTAACCGTGATTATTCGGCGCTTTTCACGCCGCCGCAGGCATAAAGCACGCAATATTTCCGGCTGCGGTGATGAGTATCGCAGCCGGGTTAAACTACAGCGCCAGCAAGCTACGATATTGCCCGCCTTCGCGGATAAATACCGGGATGCGGCTTAGGGGTGTACCGTAGCGCAGCGTCTGCCCTCCCTGATAGCTCTCGCCAGTGGCAAGGTCGGTCCATTTCTCACCTTCCGGCAGCCAGACGTCGCGCTCGCGCATGCCTTCATGCATAACGGGCGCAACCAGCAGATCGGGGCCGAAACAGTACTGATCGGTGATTTCCCAGCTTTTTACCTGATCGGGGAATTCAAAAAACAGGGTCCGCATGACCGGTGTATTGCGTTTATGGGTTTCTGCCATCAGCGCTTTAATATAAGGCTTGAGCTTCTCTCGCAAGGTCAGACAGCCCGTCAGCACGTCACACACGTCCTCGCCATAGCTCCAGACTTCATTTGGCGCGCCGGTTGGGCACTGGGCAATCCCGTCCCGATAAGGCTGATCCGGTAGAATCTGCGGATCGCGATTGCCGTGCAGGCGCATAACCGGGCTAAAGACTCCCCACTGGAACCAACGAATCAGCAGCTCATGAAAGCGCGGGTCGTGAATATTGCCGCCATGAAAGCCGCCAATGTCCGTCGTCCACCACGGAATGCCCGCGATCCCCATATTCAGGCCGGCGGCAAACTGGTTGCGCAGAGAACGAAACGAAGAGTGAATGTCGCCTGACCACACCAACGCACCGTAGCGTTGGCTGCCCGCCCACGCGCAGCGTAGCAGGTTGATAACCTGATCTTCACCATCCGCTTTCATGCCGTCAAAGAAGGTTTTGGCGTACATTCGCGGATAGATATTGCCGACTTCCAGCACCGGCCCGGCGTGATAGCGATAGTTATCGTAGTCATAGACGCTAAACTCCGGCTCGGCTTCATCTAACCAGAAGAGCTTCACGCCCTTGTCGTAATAATTGCGCTTTGCCTTGCCCCAAACGTAGTCGCGGGCGCCGGGATGGGTGGCATCAAAGAAGGTAGTATTGCCGAGGAAGTCCATGTTAATCGGCAATCCGCGTTCCGTCTGTACCAGCCAGCCGTTTTCGCGCATCTCCCGATAGCTCTCGGTACGGCTGTCAACCGTTGGCCAGACGGAGACCATCAGCTCGATACCCAATGATTTCAGCTCGGCAATCATCGCGTCGGGGTCGGGCCAGTCGCGCGGGTCGAACATCCAGTCGCCCTGATTCGGCCAGTGGAAGAAATCGATAACGATCACCGAGATGGGCAAGTTGCGCTGTTTATATTCGCGGGCGACCGCGAGCAACTCTTCCTGCGTGCGATAGCGTAGTTTGCACTGCCAGAAGCCCATGGCGTAATCCGGCATCATTGGCGGCGTGCCGGTAGCGAGCGCATAAGCCTGGCTAATTTCTGCCGGGGTATCTCCGGCGGTGATCCAGTAGTCCAGCTGTTCGCTGACGTGGGCTTCCCATTCCGTCACGTTTTGCGCAAACGTCGCCCGACCGATGGCCGGGTTGTTCCATAAAAATCCGTAGCCCAGGCTGGAGAGCATAAAAGGTACCGAAGCCTGAGAGTTGCGCTGGGCCAGCTCAAGTACGCACCCTTTGAGATCCAGATTTGCCTGCTGATATTGGCCCATGCCGTAGATTTTTTCCCCTTCGGCGGCTTCGAAGCGGGCTTTGACCGCATATTTCCCGCCCTGAATCGGACGGAACTCGCGGCCCTCAAGATTAAGGGCGCTGACGTACTGGCCGTGAGAGGATTCATCTTCGCCAATTTCCCCCCGCTGACGCCAGAACTCCTGCAACAGGCACTTATGCGGATGGCGATAAAAGGCGATTTGCCCCTTTTGATTGACGATAGCGATAATCTTTCCGTTGGTCAGCGTGGCCTGCTTTTGGTCATAAACGATGTGGCAGGCGCTTTCAGCGACGGGTTCCGTCAGCGCCCAGTCTTCATTTCGCATAACCGGTAGATGACGGCCGCTGCGCACACGCAGGCTGTTCTCACCCCAGGGTTCTATCCATAAATAGCGATCGTTTTGCTGCCAGACCAGACGACGCGGGTCTTGTTGCAAAAATGGCATGGTGGTTCCTCCCATATTCAGGTGGTGAAGGTGAAGAGCGTTAGTGGTTGGTTGTTTCTAGATCGTGGCGAACCCTGTCTTCCATGGCTTCGTATTTTCGGAAGAACAGTAGCGGGATCGCGGCGAGGGCGAAGAGCAGGGCGGGTGCCCAGATGAAGGCCCAGGTTATCCCCTCCAGTCCCGTTGCGCTTTGGGCGTGGTTGGGGACGTAGCCAAAACTGTTCATTATCCAGGCGGCGAAGGCGGTACCGATGCCGCTGCCCATCTTGATGCAGAAGGTGCTGCCGAAGGCGATAAGAATACCGGTTGCCTTAATGCCCGTTTTCCAGGCACCGAAGTCGACGGCGAAGCCCAGCATGGCAAAGGGCATTGAGCAGGCGATGCCGCTACCGATATTGCCGATAACCCAGGCGGCGATCAGCAAAGGAATGTTATCCGCAGCCAGCCACATCATCACGCCGCCCAGCGTAGCGACCAGCAGGCCGCTAATCCAAATCCAGGTCTTGGCGATATATTTACTGAAGAAAGGGATAGCGATGATAAACAGGATCTGGATAGTGGCCAGACTGTTAATCAGCGGGACCAGATCTTTGCGATCGAGGTTGTAGCTCAGATAATAGACGATGGTCGTCGAACGTTGCTGAAGGGCTAT
Organism: Klebsiella sp. MISC125; assembly: GCF_051131775.1. NCBI lineage: Bacteria > Pseudomonadati > Pseudomonadota > Gammaproteobacteria > Enterobacterales > Enterobacteriaceae > Klebsiella > Klebsiella sp. MISC125. Next base: position 5,240,693 of record NZ_CP180448.1, on the reverse strand, counting down.
CCAGAAGATCAGATTTGCCAGCACCATCAGTATCCACGGCCAGTTGCCTTTCATTGCCGCGAAGCTTTTTTTCATCGGCAGTTTGGGTTCTTTCTGTATTTTATCCGCATCCATTTCGCGAATATTTTTAAACGCAAAAAGGGTTAGCGAACAGGATATAATGGCGAACAGAATCGCGGTGTAAATAAACCCGGCATGGTCATTACCTTTACCTAAAAAAGCCACTAACGGCAGCGCGGTGGCGTTCATTAACAGGACCCCAATTTGTCCGCCGGTCATTCTCCATGAGTTTAATACCAGGCGCTCTTTAGGAGATAAAGTCATCAGCGGTAATATTGCGCTGAGCGGCGTATTGAGTCCGGTAAATAAAATACTGGCAATCATGTAAGATATTGCTGCATATATGGCTTTTCCGGTCATGCTGATATCGGGAGACCAAAAAGACAGCGCGCTAAATACGCCAAATGGCAGCGGTAGCCACAGAAACCAGGGGCGACATTTCCCGTAGCGAGAGCGTGTTTTATCGATGATAATCCCCCAGATAGGGGCGTCGATACCGTCCACAATACGCGCCAGCAGAAGGATCACGCCTGCTACCGCAAGGCTAATACCTGCAACGTCGGTGTAGAAATATAATATGTACGTTGAACCGAAACAGTACAGCAGGTTGCCAGCGACATCTAAAGAACCGTAGCTGATGCGCTGTAGCAAAGATAATGATGTTGACCCGGAAGTCTGGGTATCCTCAATAACAGAACTCATGGTGATAACTCCTGTATTGGAACGACACGCCCAGAAAAACAGCTTTTATTTTCTAAGCAGTAGGGTATTTTTTATTTTTTAATCTTTATGAATAGTGACCTTAGGGGTAAATGGAGTCATTAAATTGTACATAAAAAATAGTTAACCACAGCGGTGCGATCAATTATCAAATCTTACATCAGGATTGCGTTTATTCGTTTTTCTATGAGTTATTATGCTATTTGCCATGCTGGTCACATTTTCATCGGAAATGAAATAAAATCATTTATACAATGAAAGAAAATATCTTTCATATACGCTATTGGAGATCCTGGCGAGGGTGCTGGTTGGTAAGGCGAAAGAAGCGGAGCGATGGCGATAGATGAGCGAAGTCGACAACCGACAGGCATAAAAAAACCCGCTTTCGCGGGTTTTTTCACAAAGCGACAACAAGCAGGCGATTAAGCCAGTTTGTTGATCTGAGCGGTCAGGTTTGCTTTATGACGCGCAGCTTTGTTTTTGTGGATCAGACCTTTAGCAGCCTGACGGTCCACGATTGGTTGCATTTCGTTAAATGCTTTCAGTGCAGTAGCTTTGTCGCCAGCTTCGATGGCTGCGTATACTTTCTTGATGAAAGTACGCATCATAGAGCGACGGCTAGCGTTGTGCTTGCGGGCCTTTTCAGACTGAACGGCGCGCTTCTTAGCTGATTTGATATTAGCCAAGGTCCAACTCCCAAATGTGTTCTATATGGACAATTCAAAGGCCGAGGAGAATGCCCGTTTAGCCTTCTTTTGTCAATGGATTTGTGCAAATAAGCGTCGCTTAAAACAACAACGCTTCATTACGTAGTGATGGCGCAAGATTCTACCAGCTTGTTGCTAGCGAATACAGCCTTTCAACCATAAAAATCGACGGGGCCGGGTAGTTTTTCCTGCATTGCTACGCTGAGTTGATGAATTACCGGGATCTTTCGGTGAAGAGGTGCAATCGCTGGTTAACGTCGCCAGTTGTACAAGGTATACTCGGACGATTTTCACTGTTTTGAGCCAGACATGAAGCTGATACGCGGCATACATAATCTCAGTCAGGCCCCGCACGGGTGCGTGCTGACCATTGGAAATTTTGACGGCGTGCATCGCGGGCACCAGGCATTATTGCAGCGTTTGCGCGCAGAAGGTCGCCAGCGCGGTTTACCGGTGGTGGTGATGATTTTTGAGCCACAGCCGCTTGAGCTTTTTGCTGCCGATAAAGCGCCGGCGCGTTTAACGCGTCTGCGTGAAAAACTGAACTATCTGGCTGAAAGCGGCGTCGACTACGTGCTGTGCGTGCGTTTTGATCGGCGCTTTGCGGCACTGACCGCCCAGGATTTTATTAGTGAACTGCTGGTCCGCCGTTTAGGTGTGCAGTTCCTTGCCGTTGGCGATGATTTCCGCTTTGGCGCTGGTCGCCAGGGGGATTTCTTGTTATTACAAAAGGCCGGTGTGGAATACGGCTTTGACATCACCAGCACCCAAACCTTCTGTGAAGGCGGTTTGCGCATTAGCAGCACGGCGGTGCGCCAGGCGCTGGCGGATGACGATCTGGCGCTGGCGGAAACCCTGCTGGGGCATCCGTTTACCATCTCCGGGCGCGTTGTCCACGGCGATGAACTGGGGCGCACGATAGGCTTCCCGACGGCGAATTTACCGCTGCGTCGTCAGGTTTCCCCGGTAAAAGGGGTCTATGCGGTTGAAGTGACAGGGCTTGGCGACAAACCTCTTGTAGGCGTTGCCAACATTGGCACTCGTCCAACGGTATCCGGCGTGCGTCAGCAGCTGGAAGTACATCTGTTGGATGTTGTAATGGACCTCTACGGTCGCCATATAGATGTAATACTGCGTAAAAAAATACGTAACGAGCAGCGATTTGCGTCGCTCGATGAGCTGAAAGCGCAAATCGCACGTGATGAGTTAACGGCCCGCGACTTCTTTGGGCTAACCGGGCAGGCATAACCCTGACGGTGTTTATCAAACCGAAATACGGAACCGAGAATCTGATGAGTGACTATAAATCGACCCTGAATTTGCCGGAAACAGGGTTCCCGATGCGCGGCGACCTCGCCAAGCGTGAACCGGGAATGCTGGCGCGTTGGACCGATGATGACCTGTACGGCATCATTCGTGCAGCCAAAAAAGGCAAAAAAACCTTCATTCTGCATGATGGCCCTCCTTATGCGAATGGCAGCATTCATATTGGTCACTCGGTTAACAAGATTCTGAAAGACATTATCGTTAAGTCCAAAGGGCTGACGGGCTATGACTCTCCGTACGTTCCGGGTTGGGACTGCCACGGTCTGCCGATTGAGCTGAAAGTGGAGCAGGAGTACGGCAAGCCGGGCGAGAAATTCACCGCCGCCGAATTCCGCGCCAAGTGTCGCGAATATGCAGCTCTGCAGATTGACGGCCAGCGTGAAGACTTTATCCGTCTGGGCGTGCTCGGCGACTGGTCGCACCCGTACCTGACCATGGACTTCAAAACTGAAGCCAATATCATCCGCGCGCTGGGTAAAATCATCGGCAACGGTCACCTGCACAAAGGCGCGAAGCCAGTGCATTGGTGCGTAGACTGCCGTTCTGCGCTGGCGGAAGCGGAAGTTGAGTATTACGACAAAACCTCCCCGTCCATCGACGTGGCCTTCCACGCGACGGATAAAGCGGCGGTGCTGGCGAAATTTGGCGTAGCCGACGTTAACGGCCCGGTCTCTCTGGTTATCTGGACTACCACTCCGTGGACCCTGCCAGCTAACCGCGCGATCTCCCTGTCGCCGGAATTTGACTATGCGCTGGTGCAGGTTGACGGTCAGGCGCTGATCCTCGCCAAAGACCTGGTCGAAAGCGTGATGCAACGTGCCGGTATCACTGATTACACTATCCTCGCGGTGGTGAACGGTGCCGAACTGGAGCTGATGCGCTTTAAGCACCCGTTCCTTGATTTCGATGTCCCGGCGATCCTTGGCGATCACGTTACCCTGGACGCAGGTACCGGTGCGGTACATACCGCTGGTGGCCACGGACCGGACGACTACACCATCAGCCAGAAATACGGTCTGGAAATCGCCAACCCGGTTGGCCCGGACGGCGCTTATCTGCCGGGGACTTACCCGTCTCTGGACGGCATCAACGTCTTTAAAGCCAACGACATTATCGTTGAGATGCTGCGCGAAAACGGCGCGCTGCTGCACGTTGAAAAAATGCAGCACAGCTACCCGTGCTGCTGGCGTCACAAGTCGCCGATCATCTTCCGCGCCACCCCGCAGTGGTTCGTGAGCATGGATCAGAAAGGCCTGCGCGCGCAGTCGCTTTCCGAAATCAAAGGCGTGCAGTGGATCCCGGACTGGGGCCAGGCGCGTATCGAATCGATGGTCGCCAACCGTCCTGACTGGTGTATCTCCCGTCAGCGCACCTGGGGCGTACCGATGTCTCTGTTCGTGCATAAAGAGACGCAAGAGCTGCATCCGCGCACGCTGGAATTGATGGAAGAAGTCGCTAAACGCGTAGAAGTCGACGGCATCCAGGCATGGTGGGATCTCGACTCCCGCGACATCCTCGGCGCTGATGCTGATAGCTACGAGAAAGTGCCGGATACCCTCGACGTGTGGTTCGACTCTGGTTCAACTCACTCTTCTGTCGTTGACGTGCGTCCGGAGTTCTCTGGTCACGCTGCCGACATGTATCTGGAAGGTTCTGACCAGCACCGCGGCTGGTTTATGTCCTCGCTGATGATTTCTACCGCGATGAAGGGCAAAGCACCGTATCGTCAGGTACTGACCCACGGCTTTACCGTTGATGGTCAGGGCCGTAAGATGTCTAAATCCATCGGCAACACCGTATCTCCGCAGGACGTGATGAACAAGCTGGGCGCGGATATTCTGCGTCTGTGGGTGGCTTCCACCGATTACACCGGCGAAATGGCGGTCTCCGACGAGATCCTCAAACGCGCCGCCGACAGCTATCGTCGTATCCGTAACACCGCGCGCTTCCTGCTGGCGAACCTCAACGGTTTCGATCCGGTAAAAGACATGGTGAAACCGGAAGAGATGGTGGTGCTGGATCGCTGGGCTGTGGGCTGCGCGCAAGCGGCGCAGGAAGATATCCTGAAAGCCTATGAGTCTTACGATTTCCACGAAGTGGTGCAGCGCCTGATGCGCTTCTGTTCCATCGAAATGGGCTCGTTCTGGCTCGATATCATCAAAGACCGCCAGTACACCACCAAAGCGGACAGCGTTGCGCGTCGTAGCTGCCAGACCGCGCTGTACCATATTGCCGAGGCGCTGGTGCGCTGGATGGCGCCGATCATGTCCTTCACTGCCGACGAAATCTGGGGTTACCTACCGGGCGACCGCGAGAAATATGTCTTTACCGGTGAGTGGTATGAAGGCCTGTTCGGCCTGGCCGATGACGAAGCGATGAATGACGGTTTCTGGGATGAGCTGCTGAAAGTGCGCGGCGAAGTCAACAAGGTTATTGAGCAGGCGCGTGCGGATAAGCAAGTGGGTGGTTCTCTGGAAGCCGCGGTCACGCTGTATGCCGATGCTGACCTCGCGGCGAAGCTGAATGCGCTGGACGATGAATTGCGATTTGTCCTGTTGACCTCCGGGGCGAAAGTTGCCGATTATGCGCAGGCTCCGGCCGACGCATGGCAGAGTGAGTTGCTGAAAGGACTGAAAGTTGTGCTGAGCAAAGCTGAAGGTGATAAGTGCCCGCGCTGCTGGCACTACACCACGGATGTCGGCAAGGTGGCGGAACATGCGGAAATCTGCGGACGCTGTGTTAGCAACATTGCCGGTGACGGCGAAAAACGTAAATTTGCCTGATGAGTAAACCGATTGGTTCAACAGGGCTACGCTGGCTATGGCTGGTGGTAGTCGTGCTGATTATCGATTTAGGCAGCAAATACCTGATCCTCCAGAACTTTGCTCTGGGGGATACGGTGTCGCTGTTTCCGTCGCTTAATCTGCATTATGCGCGTAACTACGGCGCGGCTTTTAGCTTCCTCGCCGACAGCGGCGGCTGGCAGCGCTGGTTCTTCGCGGGTATCGCTATCGGTATTTGCGTGATCCTCGCGGTGCTGATGTATCGCTCGAAGGCGACGCAAAAGCTGAATAACATTGCCTATGCGCTGATTATTGGCGGCGCATTGGGTAATTTATTCGACCGGCTGTGGCATGGTTTTGTCGTCGATATGATTGATTTCTACGTCGGGGACTGGCATTTCGCCACCTTCAATCTTGCTGATACCGCGATTTGTGTCGGTGCGGCGCTGATTGTGCTGGAAGGCTTCTTGCCTTCCAGTGATAAAAAAACATCATAAAAAATTGCCGGATGGCGACGCTAAAGCGTCTTATCCGGCCTACAGTATACATCGGCCTTTGTAGGCCCGGTAAGCACAGCGCCGCCGGGCAAACAAGCGGCGGCAATGTAAAAGAGCAAACCTGCATGTCAAACTCTGTACAAAGCAACAGTGCGGTGCTGGTGCACTTCACCCTAAAGCTCGACGATGGCTCCACCGCAGAGTCAACCCGCAATAACGGTAAACCCGCGCTTTTCCGCCTGGGCGATACCTCGCTCTCTGAAGGTCTTGAGCAGCATCTGCTGGGGCTGAAAGAGGGGGATAAAACGACCTTTACTCTGGAACCGGATGCCGCGTTTGGCGTAACGAGCCCGGACCTGATTCAATATTTCTCGCGCCGGGAATTTATCGACGCGGGTGAGCCTTCAATCGGCGCGATTATGCTCTTTACCGCAATGGATGGCAGCGAAATGCCTGGTGTGATCCGCGAAGTGAACGGCGATTCGATCACCGTTGATTTCAACCATCCGCTGGCCGGGCGTACCGTTCATTTTGATGTTGAAGTGCTGGAGATCGATCCGGCGCTGGAGGGGTAAAATGCAGATTCTGTTGGCTAACCCGCGCGGCTTTTGCGCAGGCGTTGACCGCGCTATCAGCATTGTTGAAAACGCGCTGACGCTCTACGGCGCGCCGATCTACGTGCGTCATGAAGTCGTGCACAACCGCTATGTTGTGGACAGCCTGCGCCAACGCGGCGCGATTTTTATCGAGCAGATTAGCGAAGTGCCGGACGGCGCGATCCTGATTTTCTCCGCCCACGGCGTCTCCCAGGCCGTACGCAACGAAGCGAAAAGCCGCGATCTGACGGTCTTTGACGCGACCTGCCCGCTGGTAACCAAAGTGCATATGGAAGTTGCCCGCGCCAGCCGTCGTGGTGAAGAGTCGATTCTGATTGGTCACGCCGGCCACCCAGAAGTCGAAGGCACCATGGGCCAGTACAGCAATCCGCAGGGCGGAATGTATCTGGTGGAGTCACCGGATGATGTCTGGACGCTGGATGTGAAAAACGACGCTAAGCTGTCGTTTATGACCCAGACAACCCTCTCCGTCGACGATACCTCTGACGTGATTGATGCCCTGCGCGAACGTTTCCCAAAAATCGTCGGGCCGCGTAAAGACGACATTTGCTACGCCACCACCAACCGTCAGGAAGCGGTTCGTGCGCTAGCCGGGCAGGCTGATGTTGTGCTGGTGGTGGGGTCGAAAAACTCCTCCAACTCCAACCGTCTGGCCGAACTGGCCCAACGGATGGGGAAAGCAGCGTATCTGATTGACGACGCGTCCGATATCCAGGAAGCATGGGTAAAAGAAGTGCAATGCGTAGGTGTGACTGCAGGCGCATCGGCGCCGGATATTCTGGTGCAGAACGTCATTTCCCGCTTGCAGGAGCTGGGCGGCGGTGAAGCGGTGCCGCTGGAAGGCCGCGAAGAGAACATTGTTTTCGAAGTGCCGAAAGAACTGCGCGTAGATGTCCGTGAAGTAGAGTAAGTTCTTTCCCGCCACAGTATGAGAAGATGCCAGACTTAACGTCTGGCATTTTTTATGGAGAAACTATGCGCTTACCGATCATTCTGGATACCGATCCCGGCATTGATGATGCGGCGGCGATTGCCGCGGCGCTGTTCGCACCCGAGCTGGATCTGCAGCTGATGACTACGGTGGCGGGCAATGTGTCGGTGGAGAAAACCACCCGCAATGCTCTGCAACTGCTGCACTTCTGGAACGCCGATGTCCCGCTGGCACAGGGCGCATCGATGCCGCTGGTTCGCCCGCTGCGCGACGCCGCCTCCGTGCACGGCGAGTCCGGTATGGAAGGCTACGATTTCGTTGAGCATAACCGCCAGCCGCTGGCGAAACCGGCATTTCAGGCCATCCGCGATGCGTTAATGCACGCGCCGGAGCCGATGACCCTGGTGGCGATTGGCCCGTTAACCAATATCGCGCTGCTGCTGACCCAATATCCCGAATGCCGTTTTAACATCCGCCGTCTGGTGATCATGGGCGGCTCTGCCGGGCGCGGCAATTTTACGCCGAATGCGGAATTTAACATCGCCATCGATCCGGAAGCGGCAGCCAAAGTGTTCAACAGCGGGCTGGAGATCGTGATGTGTGGACTGGACGTCACCAATCAGGCGATGCTGATCCCTGAGTATCTTGCCACGCTACCCACGCTTAACCAGACTGGAAAAATGCTTCATGCGCTGTTTAGTCACTATCGCAGCGGTAGCATGAGCAGCGGCCTGCGCATGCACGACCTGTGCGCGATTGCGTGGCTGGTTCGCCCGCAGCTCTTTACCCTCGAGCCGTGTTTTGTGGCGGTGGAAACTCAGGGGACATGGACCTCCGGCACCACGGTGGTCGATATTGAAGGCAAGCTGGGCCAACCGGCAAACGCGCAGGTGGCGCTGGGGTTGGATGTCGAAGGATTCCAGCGCTGGGCGGCCGAGGTGATTGCGCTGGCACCTTAACCATCAAAGATAAATATCAGGGAGATGTCAGACTACTGACAAAGTGCGCTCTTTAGGAATTGCCTGGCGGCGCTTCGCTTGCACAGGCCTGTGAAATTGCATAATTTCTTGATATTGCGGGTTTTGTAGGCAGCCTAAAGCTTTAGCCGCCACCCGGCAGAAAGGTGGGCACAATGTTCAATACAGGTTTGTCATCAGTCTCACATCAGGGAAATGGACACCATGACTTACGGACAAGCGTATTTCAACGGCTGGAAAAAGGGCTTCAATTTTAGCGGCGTAGCCAGCAGGCAGGAGTTTTGGTCCTTTTTTATCACTAACCTGCTGATTCTGGCGCTGCCGCTGGCGGCCTGGTTTTTGGCGATGCAGCATAACTATCAGTACGGGGTATTTATTTTTTACGCCCTGCCGCTCAGCGCTATTTTATTGCTACCTATGATTATCCCTCTGCTGGCAGTCGGCTGTCGGCGTATGCACGATATCGGACGCTCGGGCTGGTGGTTCGCCCTGTGTTTGATTATTCCGTGGTTTTTGCTCGTCGCGCTGTGGCTATGTTGCCTGAAGCCGGTTTCATCTTCTCGCTGAGATAATCAATCATCGCCCGCATTCTGGCGGGCATATGCTTATTGCCCGACCACAGCAGCCAAAGCTGGCCGGAATAGAGACTGATAAACTCCCACTCCGGCAGAACCTGCACAATCTCGCCGCGCTCCAGCGCTTCGCGGGCGGTAAAAAGCGGCAGGCTGCCGATCCCCAGATTTTGCTTCACGGCATCGAGGCGCACGGCGGTATGGTTGGCAGCATAGCGACCGTGAGTCTGAATCGTCTCCGTTTTGCCATCGCGGCGGAACTTCCAGCGCGCGTCGGCGGGCGTTTCGCCAAGGCTGATACAACTATGATCGCGCAGATCCTGCGGTGTTTGCGGATGTCCATGTTGTTCCAGGTAGCCAGGCGTCGCGCAGATAACATGGCCGATTGGCATCAGCGGCTTGCCGTGCAGACCCGGGGAGGGCGTATGGGTAATACGCAGCGCCAGGTCGATACCATCATCAATAAAATCGAGCACCCGGTCTTCGAGACGCAGGCAAACATCGACCTGCGGATAGCGGTCAAAAAACTCCAGCATTAGCGGATGAATCACAAACCGTCCCACCGCTTTCGGCACGCTTAACGTCAGCTTACCTTGCGCTACCTCCTGAGCACTACTGGCGGAGTCCATGGCCTGACGGGCCGCCTCCAGCATCTCCAGCGCATGGTCGTAAACCGTCTTACCGGCATCGCTGAGACGCAGCTTGCGCGTGGTACGGTGCAGCAGCTTACAACCCATCTCCTGTTCCAGCCGTGAGACGCTGCGGCTGATGGCGGACGGCGTGGCGCCTGCCTGACGGGCGACGGCGGAAAAACTGCCCTGTTCGACAATCTGCACAAACAGGGCGAGGTCGGGAAGTAAGTTCAAATTCATTTGTGCTTCCTGAGCAAAATTGCATTGATGTCTGACGGGATTATCGCTGTCGGTAATATCAATATACTGTGTTGACAGAGAGGAGAACAACCATGACTGAACGTCTTTATTACACCAGCGATGCCGCCGAATGCCGTGCGCGAGTGGTGAATTGCCTGAGCGAAGCCGATGGGCGCTACGCCATTGAACTGGACCGCACCCTGTTTCATCCGCAGGGCGGCGGGCAACCAGCAGATCGCGGCTGGATTGCTGATGTTGCGGTTGAAAGCGTTATCGCGCGCGGCGATAGCATTGCGCATATTGTTTCGCAGCCGCTGGCGCTCGATGAGGTGGCAATCCGCATTGATATTGAGGCGAGGCAGGTCCACGCGCGTCTGCACTCTGCCGGGCACTTGCTGGGTCAGGCCGGTGAGTTGTTCGGCTGGCAGCCGATTAAAGCTCATCACTGGCCGGGAGAAGGGCGCATTACCTTTGCGGCGGGTGCTAATGCCGTGCTGCCCGAGGCCAGCATGCTGCTGGAAAAAGTTGAAACCTGGCAGGCAGAGAATTTACCGCGTCAGGTCTCTTTTGCTGATGGCCTGCGCAAGGTGGGCTTCGGCGACATGCTGAGCTATCCCTGCGGCGGTACCCACGTTGCCAGCCTGTCTGAGTTGGGGAAAGTCGTCATTACTCAGGTGAAGATGAAAAAGGGCCAGATGATCGTGAGCTACACTCTGGAGTGAAAAGGAGGGCGCATGGCTGTAATCTGTTTGTGTGATTTCGCCAGCAAAGACGCCATCTTGATAGCAGGTTAATCGATTAATCTGCTATTCTGACAACGCTGTTCTCCTCGGGCCGGAGACACATATGAATCCTGTTTTTATCCAGCCGCCGCAGGTGGCATGGGCTAGCGGAGCATTATCCGACGGCCCGCTATTACGTAAATCAACGCGAATCGAAGATCTTGTTGGGATTTTTGTTGATGAACTCGCCCGGCAGGCAATGCCCGGCGATCTCACCGTTTATGATGTTGAAATGCTGACCACTTCACCCGCCGAGGGTGAACTCTACACTGGCGTAACCCACCTTTATCCCGGCAAAGTCGGCCATGAGTTTTTTATGACCCGCGGCCATTTCCATCACCGTCGTGAGCAGGGCGAAGTCTATTTCGGCCTGCGCGGGAGCGGCTTGCTGCTATTGCAAAATGAACAGGGCGAGGCGCGACTGGAGAAGGTCTTTGCCGGTTCGGTCCATATCATTCCTGGTTTTACCGCTCACCGGCTGATCAATACCGGCGATGATGTGCTTTCCGCGCTGGCGGTTTGGCCTGCCGTCGCCGGGCATGATTACGCGGCGCTGGCAGATGGCTTTGCGCTGCGGGTGATTGAGGAAAATCAGACCGTTCAGGCAAAGGAGGTGCAGAATGGCTGACTCAGCCCGCCGTTACGGCCTGGATATGGCGATTCATCATCAGCAGCTGGGTTTTAGCTATGGTGAAGATGTGACCGGGCCGATGCCGGAGATCCGCCGCCTCGATCAGATTCGCGCTTCGCTGCGCGACCCGCATTGCGACGGCCCGCAAGAGGTCTATGCCATCGCCATGGATGTGGCGAGGATGCAGGATCGCGAAACGCTGCAAAAGCGCATGCTGCTGTTTGGCGTGGTGACCTATGCCGCCGGGCGTTTGGGTGAAGAGCCGATTCGCAGCCAGGGGCATGTTCATCGTATTAGCCAGCACAGCGGTTGGTCGCCGCCGGAGCTGTATGAAATCTGGCAGGGCAGCGCGATTATCTATATGCAGGAGTACGTTGAGGACGACCCGGGCCGCTGCTTTGCGGTGATTGCCGGGCCGGGCGAAAAAGTGCTGGTCCCGCCGGGATGGGGGCACGCCACAATATCGGCTAACCCGGAGGTGCCGCTCACCTTTGGCGCCTGGTGCGACCGTGAATATGGTTTTGAATATGAGGCCGTACGGGCGCATAAGGGGCTGGCGTGGTATCCGCTATTGCAGGATAAGCATGTGGTCTGGCAGCACAATCCGCGCTATGTTCCGGGACGTTTACAGGCGGTCACTCCTCGGGAGTACACCGAGTTTGGTATAACCTCCGCACCGATTTATCAGCAGTTTATTGACGATCCGGCACGCTTTCAGTTTATCTCCCGCCCGGATAAAACGGCGGAGCAGTGGCGCAACTTCCATCCATAAAAAACCGGGGCTGATGACAAACCAGGTTTAAAGATTGTGCTCGCGTTTCTGCCGGGCGGCGGCTGACGCCTTGCCCGGCCTACAAAAACCACAATATCAATAAATTGTGCATTTTTCGTAGGCCCGGTAAGGCGCTAGCCGCCACCGGGCAATTCCAGCCAGGTACACTTTGTCAGCAATCTGACCTGGGCTGAACGCCCCGGTGTGTCACATCCACAAAAATTAACCGGCAAACAGGCCGCTGGCGACGCCAAGCGCTGCCAGCACCAGCAGCAGTACCATCGCTTTCACCGGTGAAACGCCGCGCTTCGCCATCAAATACCAGGTTCCTAACACCACCACCAGCGGCAGCAGCTGCGGGAAGATGCCGTCGAGCATCTGCTGAACGTGGATATTGACGCCATCCTGGGTGATGAACTCCAACCCGGTGCCCAGCTTAACGTAGCTGGCCGCCACGCCGCCCATCACAAAAACGCCTAATAGCGATAGGGCTTCGCGCAGGCGGGCTGATTTGCTGCTGACCAGCATCTCCACCGAGCCGGAGCCCATTTTGTAGCCTTTGAGAAACAGGAACCACGAGCCGGGCAGGATAATCGCCAGCCAGGCGACGGTATAAAATAGCGGCCCAAGAATATTACCGCCTGCCGCCAGCGCCATCCCGATGCTGAGCAGAATAGGGATCAGCATTCCGGGGATCATCGAATCGCCGATCCCGGCAATCGGTCCCATCAGACCCACTTTCAGGGTGTTGATCGTTTCGCCGTCGATCGGCTCGCCGTTGGCCTTTTTCTCCTCCAGCCCCAGCGCCATCCCGTTAACGATCGCGCCGATCTGCGGTTCTGTATTATAGAACGAGGCGTGACGGCGCAGCATCTCGGTACGCTGGGCGGCATCCGGGTAGAGCTTTTTCGCCACCGGCAGCATACTCAGGCAAAAGCCGAAGGACTCAAGGCGCTCAAAGCTCATTGACGACAGGTTATGCATCATCCACGCCCGCCAGCAGCGGCGCAGATCTTTACGGGTAAGAGTACGCTCTTCCATCAGAATTCATCCTCATCATCGACCACCGGTCTCGCGCCCGCAGCCTGCGGCGGTTCCGGTTTATAGTTGTAATGGATAAGCGCCAGCAGCGAACCGACGATCACCAGCGCGACCATGTTGAGCTTTAAAAAAACGATGCAGACGAAACCGACCAGAAAGTAGATCAGCATGGTGTAGTTTTTAATGATCTGCTTAAGCAGGATCGCGATCCCGACGGCGGGCAGGATGCCGCCCAGCACGTTCATCGTCGACAGCACGATTTTCGGCAGACTATCCATAAAACCGCTGATGTACTGCGCGCCGAAATAGACCGCGATAAACGTGGGGACGAAACGCAAAATGAAATTCGTCACCTGCGGCCAGATCGCGCTGTTCAGATACAGCCCGCGCTCATCGCCGCGATCCAGCGCCACGTCGGCCCGGTGGTTCCAGAAGGAGTTCAGTACCATCATCGCGTTGAATAAAATGGTTCCGGCGATACCAATTGTCGCCGCCAGCGCCACCGCCACTTCCGGGCCTTTGCCCGATAAAATACCCAGCGCGATGGCCGGATAAGCGACAAAGTTGAGATCCGCAGGCATTGAGCCGCCCGGCGTCACCATCGCGATATACACCGCCTGTACCGCAACGCCTATCATGATCCCGGTTTTCAGGTCGCCGAGAATTAGCCCGACCAGCATTCCGGAAACCAGCGGTCGGGTAATCAGGTACCAGCCGCCGGTCAGTCCGAAAAGCCAGGGACTGCTCAGCGCGCCCAGGTAGCAGAGAATGCCAATTAGCGTAGCTTCGATAATCATCGTTCGCTCCTTATTTCAGCTTCTGTCGGGCGTCCTGCCAGCTGTAGCAGCTGGCATCCGGGACCAGGCGGAATTCCACGTGATGCCCGTGCTGCACCAGCCAGTCAAAGGCGGCGATCTCGTCCGCGTTGACCGACTGATTCGGGCCGATGGTCGTGGTATCGGCGCGGGCGCTCATCGGGCCAACGTTGATTTTGCCGTTGGCGTTTTTCAGGCTGATCCCCGCTTGCTCAATGCGTTGCAGAGTGAGCGGGGATTTACCGATAACGAAATAGCGCTTCTCGCTGGCGATCACCTTGGGCAGTTTTTCAATTGCCGTTGCGGTATCGAACAGCCAGACTTTGGTGTCCTGCACGGCACCTTTCATCACCGATGAGAGCAGCGGGTCGGCCGCGACGGCGTCGTCAATAGCGACAATCCCATCGCAGGGCAGCTCTTTGGCCCAACGTGTCACGAGCTGCCCATGGATAACGCGGTCATCAATACGAACAAATGAGATACTCATAGCGGTTTCCTTTAAAAATCATCTGACTGAACGGATAAAACCGGAACGGCTTTTATCAGCGTCGGGACGGTCATTTCCAGCAGTTGCTCGGCTGCGGCATGAACGTCGGTGAAATGGCTAACGTCTTCACTTTGCAGCAGCATGGGAAAATTCACGCCTGCTACGACGGCGAGCGGAGGCGTTGTTTCGGTGGAAAATGCATGCTGGCAGGCGACGTTCCACGGGGTCCCGCTTTGCATATCGCATAGCACCAGCACGCCATCGGCGTTGTGCCCGGCATTTTTCAGCGTCGTGGCGAAATCCTGTTTAAAGCCTTCAATGCCCGCCTGATCGCTAAGCGTCACGGTGAAAACATGCGGTAATTCACCGTAAACCATCCGGCTGCTGGCGAGCAGGGCGTCGGCGAGAGGACCGTGGCTGGCGACAATCACATTGATCATGCGTTTATCCTCTTACCCAGGCTTTGATGGTGGCGAGCTGCTGCCCGATGCCTTCGCCCGCCGGTGAAATCCGGTATTCGCCGACCGCTGCGGGAATAATAAAGGTCTCGGCATAGTGAACGGTGAAGGGCTCAAATGCTCCGCTTGGGCTATCGACCACCGCCTGAGCGCCCTCTACCAGGTTCAGTACGTTCACGCCGCCCTGAGTGTGGTGAGTGACTGGCGCGGTAAACCAGTGACGACGGGTTTCGATAAACTCGCGTTCGTGCATTCCGGTTCGCTCTTCCCGCCAGCCTTCACCTTCGGCGATGGGATCGATACGGTTCACCAGATTCTCCTCGACCCACTGCGTATCACGCTGCCAGTCGATAACCTGCTCGCCGTGATCGAGATGCACAGGACGCGGTAAACCGTCGAGGCCCAGGCGGCCCCAGTCCCACAGCTTGAAGGTGAAAATATACGGTGTGGCGCTGATCTCCAGCACCATCGTGCCGCTGCCGGAGCAGTGGACCGTCCCGGCCGGGATCAGGAAGTGATCGTGTTTCCGCGCTGGGATTTGGTTAACAAAACGCACATCGTCGAACGCTTTTTCTCCGCGTCCGGCGGCGCGCAGGTCGTCCAGCATCGCCAGCGGCTCGATGCCGGTTTTGGTGCCGAGATAAACCACTGCGCCTGGCTCTGCTTCAAGAATGTAGTAGCTCTCATCCTGGGTGTAATGCATGCCAAACTGCTGCTGGATATATTCGGTCAGCGGGTGGACCTGGAAACTCAGATTTTGCCCGCCGATGGTGTCGAGAAAATCAAAACGGATCGGAAATTCCGCGCCGAAGCGGGCGTGAACCTTCTCGCCAAGCAGCGCACGAGGGTGTAGCAGCACCAGGTCCTGAGAGGGGATCTCGATCCGCACGTCGCCAAAACGCAGTAACAGGCTGTTTTCCTCGGGCACGCAATCAAAACACCATGCGTAGTTGGGGGCCGTGGGATCGAGATCGAACTGTTGTTTCATCCACTGTCCGCCCCAGACGCCGGGGTCGAAGAAGGGAGCGACGCGGAATGGACGAGAGGTGGTTTGTTGCAGCCCGGCGCGCAGCGCGTCTCCGCTGACCAGCGCCGGGGCATTTTCTACGGTGGTATCGAGCAGAAAATCAGCTCGCTTGAGCAGCGGCGTTTTATGGCGATCGAAGACCCGCCATTCAATAAAAAAGGCGCGCTTGTAGCGGCGAAGAATATCCTCATCCTGGTTCTTAGCCCCCCAGTTGCCCAGCCCATCGTGGCGCATACGCTGCTGAATTTCCCAGCGCGGCAGGTCGGCGTAAATCAGGACATCGCCTGGATGCGCTAATGCCGCGCCTGGCCCGTAGACGACAATGACGCCCTCGCGGGTGGCGTCGATTTGCTGGCGTATCCGGCATAGCTTTTCTTCATCAAAAAACTCATCCAGATGATGACAGGAGAGGACACCGAATACGCGGTCGTCGGTGAGGTTGCGCGCCAGCAGGTCGTGCAGCGCTTGCTCATCCCGGCGGGCAGATTCGACGTTGAGCGCAAGCTGGGCATTGAGTAACGGCAGCAGGCGTTGCTCCAGCTCTGCAAGCCGTACGCCAGGATAACAATCCACAACTACGATGGTTCTGGACGCGTTGGAAATTCGGCTATTAAGCGCCGCGGCGATCGCTTCCCAGCCTTGCCAGGCCTGGTCGTCGTAACCCTGAATAGCCACTTCAGGGAATTTATCATAGGTCGTTTGCATGTATTCTCTCCATATTCGCTAAATTAAGATTAATCGATTAACCTTATTTTGATAGTGTGGTTAACGCGATTAACCCGGCATAATCAGCAACTGAGCGAGTGAAATGGGCGTTAATGTGAGTGCAGTCACAGGGAAAAATGCAATTTTTAGGTTATTCGATTAACCTGATGTGAACGAACAGGAGGAATCATGACGACAGTGACGCTGGCGCAGGTCGCCGAACGGGCGGGGGTCTCTACGGCGACCGTCTCAATGGTATTGCGCAATCGGGGGCGTATTTCGCAGGCCACGCGCGACCGGGTATTGAAAGCGCTGGATGATACCGGCTACGTCTACAATCAGACCGCCGCCAACCTACGCAACCGCAGCAGCAATCAGGTTGGACTGCTGCTGCACGACATCACCAACCCGTTTTATGGTGAGATGACGGCGGGCCTGAGCCATGAAATGGAGCGCCATGATTTACTGCTGTTTCTGGCTAACAGTGAAGAATCTGGCGAACGTCAGCAGAAGTTTGTGGACTCGCTGATGCGCAATAGCGCCTGCGGGATGGTGCTGTGCGCGGCGCGGGAAACGCCGTCCTCGTTTTTCGATGCGCTGAAAAGACGCAATATCCCGGCCATTATGGTGGTGCGCCCGCTGAGCGACCCGGACTTTGATTTTGTCGGCACCGACAACTTTCTCGGCACCCAGATGGCGACGACGCATCTGCTAAAAATGGGTCATCAGAATATCGCCTTTATCGGCGGTAGCCCGAGTTCCGGCACCCGGGCGCAGCGCATTGGCGGTTTTACCAGCACGCTGCTGGAAAGCGGTATTTCTCCGAATCCACACTGGATCGTCACCGCGCAGGCAAGCCAGATTGATGGCGCCAAAGTGGCGGAATCGCTGTTATCGCAATATCCGCAAATTACCGCCGCCGTTTGCTATCAGGATATTGTCGCTCTGGGAATGATGCAGGCGCTGCGTAAAATGGGCCGCGAACCGGGGCGAGATTTTGCGCTGGTGGGCTTCGATGATATTACCGAAGCGGCGCTGGTTCAGCCTGCGCTAACCACCGTTTCGGTGGCGGCGAAAGAGATTGGTCGTAAAGCGGGCGAGCTGCTGTATAGCCGTATTCAGGGCAATGATGAGCCGCCGAAACGTATTATTCTGCCGCCCGCGCTGGTGATCCGCGAATCTTGCGGTTTTCGCCGGGGTGATTAAGCGGTGTCGGTCACTTTACCGTGATAAATCCGCTCCGGTCTGCCGACTTTACCGTAGCTGATTTCCGCTTCGAGAAAATCGTTTTTCACCCCTTGCTCCAGGTAGCGGCGAGCGGTGGTTTTACTGCTGCCGAGAATGCGGGCGAGCGTGTCGGCAGTATGAACGATTTCCGGGTCAGTGAAGAGCTGTAATACGCGATTAAAGGTACTTTCATCGATGCCGCGCAGCGCAGACCCAGCGGCTTCGGTATGCTCCTTGGCCTGAATATTAAAAAGGGCGTCAACATGGGTCTGGCTGGCCTGTTCGCTGGAGCGCAGTGAGCTGCGATAGCGGGCAAAGCGCTCAAGCGTATGCTGCAAGCGCTGATAGTGCACCGGCTTAATCAGATAATCAAAAACCCCCATTCGCAGGGCTTCGCTGATGGTATCCATATGGTTATCAGCGGTAATGAAAATGATGCGGCCTTTATAGTTGGTGTTGACGGCGTGGCGGATCAAATCGAGGCCTTTGCCATCGGGTAGGAAGTTATCCAGCAGAATTAGCTGTGGCTGATAGAGACGGAGCAGCTTTTTGGCGCTTTCCAGTTTATCGGCAATGCCAATGACTGCGAACTGGGGAAATTGTTTGATGGTATCCACCAGGATTTCCGCCAGCATAGGTTCGTCTTCAACGATGAGGGTTGTGATGCTATCCATGAAGTTCATCTCGGGTCAGGGGGATATAAAGAGTAAAAATAGCGCCAAAGGGAATGTTGTCATCGACGACGATATTGCCGCCCGCCTGCTCAACGTAGCTGCGAACCAGCCACAGGCCGATACCATGATCGCCGCTGTCGCTGCTGGTCACGCCGCGTTCAAAAATGCGATCGCGCATTGACTCATCAATTCCACAGCCCTGATCGGCGATCTCGATGATCACTTCACCGCCCTCGCTGTTAATCAGGCACTCGATCTGCTTTGAGCCTGCCGGCTGGCGCAAGGTGGCATTGTAGGCGTTGTCCAGCAGATTGCCGACGATCGAGATCCATTCATTGTGTGAAAGTGATGAAGGTAGAGTATCGACGTAACAGGAGGGGTCGAACACCAGTTCTAAACCGAGCTCTTTGGCGCGGTAGTATTTGCCGATCAGCAACCCGGCGAGGTGGTTCACTTTAAAATTACGCGCAATAAAATCGAGCACTTTCTGGTGGCTTTCAGACTGCTGCTGGATGAGATCCAGCGCGTTATCGTAGCGTTTTAAAAACAGCAGACCGGCGATGGTTGAGATCAGGTTGCGATGCTCATGTTGCACGGCGCGCAGGTTATCCGCGTACTGCTGGACCTGACTGAGCTGTAGGCTAAGGGTGTTGATATCGTCTTTGCTACGAAAGCTAATGACCCAGCCCTGAGGCTCGCTATTGAGCGTGACGGCCATCCGGCTGGCGATCACTTTGATCTGATTAAAGGTGACGATTTCGTCTTTCTTATTCTCCTGCGGCGCGTCGTAGAAGAACGTCTCCTGGGAGATAACGCTACTGATGCTTTTGCCGATCAGGATGGTTTCCGGTTGGCTCAGATTTAATAGCCGCCGCGCGGTCTGATTAATGGCGGTAATTTTGTAGTGTGAATCGATAGCAATCAGCCCCTCAAATACTGATTCAAACAGCACGCTTTGCTGTATAAGCAACTGTGATAGCTGCTGCGGTTCCATATTCAGCATCTGTTTTTTAATGTGCAGTGAGAATCGCCGGGCGCAGTAGAGCAGCAGGAGCAACATGATAGCCATCGGGATCATCAGCGATCCGATCTGTAAACTGAGCCAGTTTTCCAACTGTTCGATGGTATAACCCACCGATACGATGCCGAGCACTTTGCCTGTGCTGTCCTGAATCGGCGATTTGCCGCGTAATGAAGAGCCAAGCGATCCTTTGCGTACCGAAACGTAGCTTTTGGCGTTGTAGAGCGCGTCGTCGCTGTCACCGCCCTCCATATATTTACCGATTTCATCAGGATTCACGTGATACAGGCGCTGACCTTTTGCATCGCCGACGGTGATGTAGGTGGCGTCGGAAAACGATCTCATTGGGTCGATAAGCGCCTTAATCCGCGCCAGATCGTGTTTTTCCACTGCTTCGACCAGTTCGGGCATGGCGGAGATTTGCATCGCCTGAATCAGCGCGCGCTGGCCAACCTGGTAATGCAGGCGCTCTTCCGTAATGCTGGTGAGATACCATGACATCGCTAGCATCACGATTGTTGAGGTGAACAGGATCAACAGAAAGATGCGGTTCTGAAACGAACGCCGGGCAAACCAGTGCGTGATTTTTCGGGTAAACATTGGGCGAATTGACATCAAAAGGTCATTTTCTCTTTTTTCAGGGCCAGCGACGCTGAATCGGCCCACAGTTTTGCTGATTTCAGAAGTCATTCAGTCGGAATACGACGTTTTACGTATCCCCGGTGGCACTGTGTATGACGGCGTACATCTACATCTCCCCGGGTTGCGGCGCAAGCGCCTTACCCGGGCTACGGGTGCACAACCACCTGCGATCCGGTAGCCCGGATAAGGCGTCAGCCGCAATCCGGGAAAGGTAACGATTTACATCGCCAGCACGTACTTGAGCATCACCCCGGCGGCAATCGCCGAGCCAATCACCCCGGCCACGTTCGGGCCCATCGCGTGCATCAGCAGGAAGTTCTGCGGGTCTGACTCCAGGCCCACCTTGTTCGACACCCTTGCCGCCATCGGCACCGCCGAGACCCCGGCGGAACCAATCAGCGGGTTAATCGGATTCTTACTGAATTTATTGAGCAGCTTCGCCATCAATACACCGGCCGCCGTCCCGATACCGAACGCAATCACCCCCAGCACCAGAATGCCCAGCGTCTGCGGTTGCAGGAACTTGTCCGCCACCAGCTTCGCGCCAACGGACAACCCGAGGAAAATGGTCACGATATTAATCAGCCCGTTCTGCACCGTATCGCTCAGGCGCTCCACCACGCCGCTTTCGCGCATCAGGTTGCCGAAGCAGAACATCCCCAGCAGCGGGGCCGCGTCCGGCAGCAGCAGTGCCACCAGCAGCAACAGTACCGCCGGGAAGAGGATTTTTTCCCGCTTGCTCACTGTGCGCAACTGCACCATGCGGATTTTCCGCTCTTTATCGCTGGTCAGCGCCTTCATAATCGGCGGCTGGATTAACGGCACCAGCGCCATATACGAGTACGCCGCCACTGCGATAGCGCCGAGTAATTCCGGCGCCAGCTTGCCCGACAGATAAATCGCCGTCGGGCCGTCCGCCCCGCCGATGATGCCGATGGCCGCCGCCTGCGGCAGGGTGAAGGAAATCAGGCCGAAGTAGTTCAGCGTCAGCGCCCCGAGTACCGTGGCGAAGATACCGAACTGCGCCGCCGCGCCCAGCAGCAGGGTGCGCGGGTTGGCCAGCAGCGGGCCGAAGTCGGTCATCGCTCCGACGCCCATAAAAATCACCAGCGGCGCAATGCCTGAACCGATGGCGACCTTATAGAAAATCGCCAGCACCCCGGACGAGTAGCCCATATCGACCGCCATCTCTTCCATCTGGTTTTGTACCGACGGCAGCGCCAGCGCTAATGCCTCCTTGATGGCATGCACGTCCGGCAGGCAGTTGAGCTTCGCGGCAATCACCGCCAGCTGCCCGGCGTCGTGGTGCGCCAGCAGGCTCTCCAGCGCGGTCAGCGCCAGCCCGGCTTCCGGGATATTCGACAGCAGGCCGCCGAAGCCAATCGGCAGCAGCAGTAACGGTTCGAACTTCTTCGCAATCGCCAGCCACAGCAGCAGCAGGCTCACCAGCAGCATGATGGCCTGGCCGATGCCGAGGTGCATCAGGCCCATGCCCTGAATCAGGGCGTTCAGACTTTCCATTTCCGTTCCTCTTCCTTACGCAAGCGTCATCAGGGTGTCGCCCACGGCGACCGCATCGCCGGACTTCACCGCGATACCGCGCACGGTCCCGGCCTGCGCGGCGCGGATTTCGGTTTCCATCTTCATGGCTTCCAGAATCAGCAGCACGTCGCCTTCCGCCACCGTCTGGCCCTCGGTGGCAATCACCTTCCAGATGGTGCCCGCCAGCGGGGCGGTCACCGGGGTGCCTGCGCCTGCCGGAGCCGCCGCCAGAGAGGAAGAGGCCGCCGGTACAGCCGCCGTCAGCTGGCTGATATCGCCGCCGTCGCTGACCTTCACCACAAAGGCTTTACCTTCCACTTCCACGGTGTAGACGCCGGATGCGGCGGCTTTTGCCGGGGCAGCGGCAGGCTGCGCGGCTTCCGCCTGTGGCACCGGCTCAAAGGCCGCCGGGTTATGGCGGTTCTCAAGGAATTTGAGGCCGATTTGCGGGAACAGGGCCACGGTCAGCGCGTCGTCGATGGCGTTTTCCGCAAGCGTAATGCCCTTCTCCTGCGCCTGGCGTTTAACATCGGCCTCAAGCTGCGCCAGCTCCGGTTTGAGTAAATCCGCCGGGCGGCAGGTGATGGCTTCTGCGCCGTCCAGCACGCGGGCCTGCAATGCCGCATTCACCGGTACCGGGGTGTGGCCGTATTCGCCCTTCAGAATGCCCGCCGTTTCTTTAGCGATGGTTTTGTAGCGCTCGCCGGTGAGGACGTTGAGCACCGCCTGGGTGCCGACAATCTGCGAGGTCGGGGTGACCAGCGGGATAAAGCCGAGGTCCTCGCGCACGCGGGGGATTTCCGCCAGCACCTCATCCAGCCTGTCGGCGGCGTTCTGCTGCTTCAGCTGGCCCTCGAGGTTGGTGAGCATCCCGCCCGGTACCTGGGCAACCAGAATGCGGCTGTCGTAGCCCTTCAGCTGGCCTTCAAAGGCGTGATATTTTTTGCGCACCTCGCGGAAGTACGCCGCGATGCTCTCCAGCTTGAGGATATCCAGCCCGGTGTCGTATTGGGTCCCGGCGAGAGTGGCGACCAGCGCCTCGGTGGCCGGGTGACCGTAGGTGGCGCTCATCGAGGAGATAGCGGTGTCGACGCCGTCAACGCCCGCTTCGATGGCCTTCAGCAGGGCCATCTCCGCCATCCCGGTGGTGGCGTGGCAGTGCAGGTGCAGGCGCACGTCGTGGCGTTTCTTGATTTCGCTCACCAGCTCAAAGGCGGCTGACGGGGTGAGGATGCCGGACATGTCCTTGATGGCGATGGAATCGACGCCGGTTTCCAGCAGCTGTTCGGTCAGGTCCAGCCAGGTCTGCAGGGTGTGCGCCGGGCTGGTGGTGTACGAGAGCGTGCCCTGGGCGTGCGCGCCGTGGCTGCGCACGGCTTGTAAAGCCGCTTTCATATTGCGCGGGTCGTTCATGGCGTCGAAGACGCGGAACACGTCCATGCCGTTTTTAACGGCGCGCTCAACGAAGCGCTCCACCACGTCATCGGCGTAGTGGCGGTAGCCGAGCAGGTTCTGGCCACGCAGCAGCATCTGCAGCGGGGTCTTCGGCATGGCTTTTTTCAGCTCGCGCAGGCGGACCCACGGGTCTTCGCCGAGAAAGCGGATGCAGGCGTCATAGGTGGCGCCGCCCCAGCATTCGAGGGAGCCGTAGCCGACGTCATCGAGCTGAGCGGCGATGGGCAGCATATCGTCAAGACGCAGGCGGGTGGCGAAAAGGGACTGGTGGGCGTCGCGCAGGACGACATCGGTAATGGCAACGGTCATGGAATGCTCCGTGAATTAAGGGTTAAGACGGCGATGGTGGTGGATAGCGGCGGCAATCACCGGCTTTAAGCGGGCGAAGTCGTCAGCGGGCGCGGCGGCAGCGGAAGCCGCTCCGGGCACCGGGGCCGGTTCAGGGAAGAAGCGGTTGACGGCGACGGACATGCCCTGGATGGCGAAAATCAGCAGGAACAGAAACGCCAGCACGAATCCCATGCCGAGGAACATCAGGGTGAAGCCTTCACCCAGCAGCACTGCATCACTCATGAAAAGGTCCAAAAGTAAGGGCACGATGGCGTGTTTGAAAGTAAATTCATTGGTGCGTCCGGCTAAGGAGTTAGGGTGGATTTCCCGAAGCCGCCCCCGGCCCTGGACCCTAATTTGCACCGCTGTGGTTTACGCTCAAACATCGCCATCGTGCGTGTTTATTACATCATCATGCCGAACACGATGCTCGCGATGACCAGCACAATACCGCCGCCCAAACGGGAGGAGATTTGCGCATAGGAGATAAGATTCATACGGTTACAGGCAGAGAGCACTTCCAGGTCACCGGAACCGCCGCGGTTAGCCATACACAGGCCAGCGGTAATTGCGGATTCAATCGGGAAGAAGCCAATCAGCCAGCCGCCGACAGCGGCACCGACGACGGCACCCACTACGATGACTGCGGCAATCACCACGTTAGCGAAAGTGATCGCGTCGATGATTTCTTGCAGGTCGGTGTAGCACACGCCGACGCCAACCATCAGCACCCACAGCAGTTGCTTAGAGAAGAAGTCAGACAGACGTTTAGCACCGGCTTTGATTTCCGGCGAGCAGAGGCCAGAGGCGTTCAGCGCCGCGACGATCAGTACCATCCAGGCGAAGTAGTGGATAGACACGCCGCCAATGCTTGGCAGAATTTTCTTGGCAATGACGTAGGCCAGCAGGAAGCAGGTGGTGGCGAGCACCAGGCCGACCGCCGTTTCACGATGGGTAATCGCGCCCGCTTTTTCATCGTCTTCGACTTTGAACGAAGCTTTACGTACCAGCTCGCCTTCACCGCTCAGCCAGGTATATTTTTTGCCGATAATATCGAGGAGTGCGGCGAAAACGATGGCGAAGATGTTGGCGATAGTCAGAATAGCAATCGCGGTCGAGTAGTACTCTTCACGAGAACGACCGGTGACGGAGTGATAAATTTCAGACAGCGGAACCGCGCCTGCGCCGTTGCCGCCGCCCATAATTGGCAGGACATACAGCATCATGATGCGATCGATAGAAATACCGAAGCACAGCCCGATAGCAATGCCAAAGATTGATGCGCCGAGGATCCCCATAAGGATAGTTGGAATATAACCCAGCAGGGATTTCAACAACAGTTTACGGTTAACCGCGAGAATAGCACCGGTAATCAACACTGCGATGAATAAGTTCAGGAAGTTACTTTTATCCATCACATTGGTGATTGCGTCGATTTCTCTCTGCGTGAAAATACCGGCATAAACAAAATACGCGGCTACCAGGAAGATCATTACCGGTGCGCCACCAATATATTTATTAAATATCGGCAGACGTTTACCAATTTCACCAAAGATAGCGCCAATAATAAACATTATCGCGAAGCCACCCACGATATCAGTGGGTAGCGCGTCATAAAAGTGTGAAAGGAGTAGTGTAATTAATGCAAACGCGTAAAGCGGAAGCGGCATACCGAAGATTTTAAACCCCAGTATATCGCTAACGCCTTTTTTCTCCGCAGCCGGAGCCTGGCTCATGTTAGTCATAAGACGTCACCCTGTTAAAAAAAGGAATAATGCCGTTGGAAAAAGCAATAATAAGACGGCGGCATCATAATAAATATGCTCTGGGCTGATATGTGATTATCTTCACTGATCGGTCGTGTTTTTAATTAATTTAATTGTTTTTATTCTTCTGAATTAATTAACAACATAAAAACCATAAAGCCAATTAAGGTACGGGAAAAAGTGTGATTTAAATAAAAGAACCGCTACGGGAACGGTGGCGAAATACAGTTCGTTTTTGGTCAATGAAGCGCTAAAAAAATGAACTTGATATTAAAACGCGTCACGGTACAGAAAGATCCCCGTCGGCGGGAGGCTATCGATCTTTTCCTTCATGAACATCAGCTCTCGCTGGAAGCAGATTGCGAAATCGTGATTGTCGCCGAACATCAGCGGCGCATCGTTGGCTGTGGCGCAATTGCCGGATGTGTTCTGAAGTGTATTGCCGTCGACTCGTCGCTACAGGGGGAAGGGCTAAGCCTGAAGCTGCTGACCGAACTGATGACTCAGGCGTATGAACTGGGCCGCAGCGAACTGTTTTTATTCACCAAACCGTATAACGCCGCGCTCTTTTCCTGCGCTGGATTCTGGCCTATCGCCCGCGCGGGAGACCAGGCCGTTTTGATGGAAAATAGCCGCGAACGTCTGGCCCGTTATTGCCGCCAGCTCACGATGTATCGCCAGCCGGGGGAAAAAATTGGCGCCATCGTGATGAACGCCAATCCCTTTACGCTGGGGCATCGATGGCTGGTCGAGCAGGCCGCCCGCCAGTGCGACTGGCTGCATCTGTTCGTGGTGAAGGAAGATGCGTCATTTTTCAGCTATCAGGAGCGCGTCATGCTGATTGAGCAAGGGATTGCGGGAATTGAAAACGTCACCCTGCATCCGGGATCGGCTTACCTGATCTCCCGGGCGACATTCCCCGGCTATTTCCTGAAAGACAAAGGCGTGGTCGACGACTGCCACTGCCAGATCGATCTCCAGCTTTTCCGCGAACATCTCGCCCCGGCGCTACAGATAACCCACCGTTTTGTCGGCAGCGAGCCGCTGTGTTCATTAACCCGTCATTACAACCTGCGCATGCAGCAGCTGCTTGAAGCGCCCGGCGCTATACCGACCATTCAGGTGGTTGAGCTGGATCGGGTTGAGAAAGATGGCGGGCCGATCTCCGCTTCCCGAGTGCGCAAGCTCTATAAAGAGCGCCGCTGGTCGGCTATCGAGCCGCTGGTGCCGCCGGGAACGCTCTCTTTTCTGATGCATCTGGCGGAAAGCGAACATCAAACCGCCTGATTTTACCTCCATAACTAAGGATCTACCTCTATGGAAATGATGATTGACGCCCTGGCCGGCACGCTGGAATCCAGCGATGTGATGGTCAGGATTGGGCCTGCTAATGAGCCGGGTATCCAGCTTGAAATCGACAGCGTCGTGAAGCAGCAGTTTGGCGCCGCGATTGAGCGGGTGGTCAGAGAGACGTTGGCGCAGCTTGACGTCACCCAGGCGAATGTGGTCGTCGATGATAAAGGTGCGCTCGAATGCGTACTGAAGGCTCGCGTTCAGGCCGCGGCGCTGCGTGCAGCTAAACAATCTCAACTGCAATGGAGCCAGCTATGAAACCTCGTCGCAGTATGCTGTTTATTCCCGGCGCGAATGCCGCGATGTTAAGCACCTCTTTTGTTTACGGCGCAGACGCGGTGATGTTTGACCTCGAAGACGCCGTTTCGCTGCGTGAAAAAGATACCGCCCGCCTGCTGGTGCATCACGCGCTACAGCATCCGCTGTATCGGGATGTCGAAACCGTGGTGCGTATTAACCCGCTCAATACCCCGTTTGGCCTTGCTGACCTCGAAGCGGTGGTGCGCGCGGGCGTGGATATGGTCCGTTTGCCGAAAACCGATAGCAAAGAAGATATCCATGAGCTGGAAGCCCACGTTGAGCGCATTGAGCGCGAGTGTGGCCGGGAAGTGGGCAGCACCAAATTAATGGCGGCGATTGAATCAGCGCTCGGCGTGGTGAATGCGGTCGAGATCGCCCGCTCCAGCCCGCGTTTGTCGGCCATTGCGCTGGCGGCCTTTGACTACGTGATGGATATGGGCACCTGCCGCGGCGACGGCACCGAGCTGTTTTATGCCCGCTGCGCGGTGCTGCACGCCGCCCGCGTTGCCGGGATCGCGGCCTATGACGTGGTGTGGTCGGATATCAACAACGAAGAAGGTTTCCTCGCGGAAGCGAATCTGGCGAAAAACCTCGGCTTTAACGGCAAATCGCTGGTCAACCCGCGCCAGATTGAGCTGCTGCATCAGGTTTATGCCCCAACGCTTAAAGATGTCGAGCATGCGCGCGAAGTTATCGCGGCGGCGGAAGAGGCAGAAGAGCGCGGCCTGGGCGTGGTATCGCTGAACGGCAAGATGATCGATGGACCGATTATCGATCATGCGCGCAAGGTCGTGGCGCTGTCGGCTTCCGGCATTCGTGATTAAGGGGAAAATAATGAAAGAGACCGTGGCAATGCTTAATCAACAATACGTCATGCCGGAAGGATTAGAGCCCTATGCGGGCGTGACGGCGAAAAGCCCGTGGTTGGCCAGCGAAAGCGAAAAGCGCCAACGTAAAATTTGCGCCTCGCTGGAAGAGGCGATTTGCCGCTCCGGGCTGCAAAACGGCATGACCATCTCCTTCCACCACGCGTTTCGCGGCGGCGACAAGGTGGTCAATATGGTGGTAGCGAAGCTGGCTGAAATGGGCTTTCGCGATCTGACGTTAGCCTCAAGCTCGCTGATCGACGCTCACTGGCCGCTGATCGAGCATATTAAAAACGGCGTAGTTCGCCAGATTTATACCTCTGGCCTGCGCGGTAAGCTCGGGGAAGAGATCTCTGCGGGCCTGATGGAAAACCCGGTACAAATTCACTCCCACGGTGGTCGTGCGCATTTAGTGCAAACCGGCGAACTGAATATTGACGTGGCGTTCCTTGGGGTGCCGTGCTGCGATGAGTATGGCAATGCCAACGGCTTTAGCGGCAAATCTCGCTGCGGCTCACTGGGCTACGCCAAAGTGGATGCTGACGCGGCCAAATGCGTGGTGCTGCTGACCGAAGAGTGGGTTGATTATCCGAACTACCCGGCCAGTATCGCTCAGGATCAGGTTGATCTGATCGTGCAGGTTGAGGAAGTTGGCGATCCGGCGAAAATCACCGCCGGGGCGATCCGCCTGACCAGCAACCCGCGCGAGCTACTGATCGCTCGCCAGGCGGCCAAAGTGATCGAACATTCTGGCTACTTCAAAGACGGCTTCTCTTTGCAAACCGGCACCGGCGGCGCGTCGCTGGCGGTAACCCGCTTCCTCGAAGATAAGATGCGTCGTAATGAGATCACCGCCAGCTTTGGTTTGGGCGGGATCACCGGCACGATGGTCGATCTGCATGAAAAGGGCCTGATTAAAGCGCTGCTGGATACCCAGTCTTTCGACGGCGATGCTGCGCGTTCGCTAGCGAATAACCCGAACCATATCGAAATCTCTGCTAATCAGTACGCGAACCCAAGTTCTAAAGGCATCTCTTGCGAGCGCCTGAACGTGGTGATGCTGAGCGCGCTGGAAATTGATACCGGGTTCAACGTCAACGTGATGACCGGCTCCAACGGCGTGCTGCGTGGGGCATCTGGTGGCCATAGCGATACGGCGGCAGGGGCTGATTTAACCATTATCACCGCGCCGCTGGTGCGCGGGCGTATTCCGTGCGTGGTGGAGAAGGTGCTAACTCGCGTCACGCCGGGGGCCAGCGTGGATGTGCTGGTGACCGACCACGGTATTGCCGTGAATCCGGCGCGTCAGGATCTGATCGATAACCTGCGCAGCGCCGGTATCCCGCTGATGACGATTGAAGAGCTACAACAGCGCGCTGAGCTCCTGACCGGTAAACCTGAGTCGATCGAATTTACCGACCGGGTGGTGGCGGTAGTGCGTTATCGCGATGGTTCAGTGATTGACGTGATTCATCAGGTTAAAACCGCCAGCTAAACGCATCGAGGAGAGAAGGCATGAGCGAAGTGATCATGAGCCAGCATCGCCAGTTGAGTCGTCAAACGGTCGCGGCGGAGGATATCGTTTCTCGCGTGGAGCGGGCGCTGCTGACGGAAGTTCGCCTGACGCCAAAACCGGGTCTGGTGGATATCCGTAACACCGGCGCGCATCAGGATATGGACCTGGCGTCATTTGAAGCCAGTACGGCGGTTGTCGCCCCGTGGATGGAGAAGTTTTTCATTATGGGTCACGATACGGCCAATATCACACCGGAACAGGTGCTGATGATGCTGCGTCCAGTGGGCATGGCCTGCGAGACGGATATGCTGGAGGTCACCGGGGGGGTGAATACCCATCGCGGGGCGATCTTCGCTTTTGGCCTGCTCAGCGCGGCGGCAGGAAGGCTGGTTGCCCGAGGGGAGCCGGTTGAACAGCACCGGGTTTGCGATCAGGTTGCCCGATTCTGTCGCGGCGTGGTTGGGCGCGAGCTTTCCCCCTCGGAAGGGAAGAAGGTGAGCAAAGGCGAGGCGCATTTCCTGCGCTACGGGCTGTCTGGTGCCCGGGGTGAAGCGGAAAGCGGCTTTCGTACCGTGCGCACTCAGGCTATGCCGGTATTTAATCGCGTGATGGCGGATACCGGCGATACCAATCTGGCGTTATTACAGACCTTGCTGCATCTGATGGCATGGAATGACGATACCAACCTGGTTTCACGCGGCGGGCTGGAAGGACTCAACTTTGTTCAGCAGCAGGCGCAAAAGCTGCTGTGGGAAGGCGGAGTGCTGGCCGACGGTGGGCTGGAAGCGTTACGTCAGCTGGACGATGAACTGATTGTTCGCCATCTCAGCCCCGGCGGCAGCGCCGATCTGCTGGCGGTCACCTGGTTCCTGTATGGCTTCCCTCCAGGAGAGCTGTTCCTGCATTAATTGTTCGGCTTTTCATCAATAGCTGACCCCGGATTGGCCTGCAAATGGCCGAACCGGGGTTCCTGAATCCACATGCGTACCCCTTCTCACTACTCAACGCCAAATTCCCGGCACAATCGTATAGTTTTTACTGATATCGGCGGCAGTTTGTCATAAATTTCTAATTATCGGTGTTTTTGAGTAGCGGCTCATCGACGGGCTGGTTACTCTGAAAACAATTTACGTAGTGTTAACAAAAGAGAATAGCTATGCATGATGCACAAATCCGCGTGGCCATCGCGGGCGCGGGCGGCCGGATGGGACGCCAGTTAATTCAGGCGGTACAGCAAATGGACGGCGCGGCGCTTGGCGCGGCTCTGGAACGTGAAGGCTCCTCACTGCTCGGCAGCGATGCGGGCGAGCTGGCGGGCGTGGGTAAGTCAGGCGTTGTGGTGCAAAGCAGCCTTGAGGCGGTAAAAGATGATTTCGACGTGTTCATCGATTTTACCCGCCCGGAAGGCACGCTGAACCACCTCGCTTTTTGCCGTCAACACGGTAAAGGGATGGTGATCGGCACCACCGGCTTTGATGATGCCGGGAAGCAGGCGATTCGCGATGCTTCGCAGGAAATCGCCATTGTATTCGCCGCCAACTTTAGCGTCGGCGTCAACGTGATGTTAAAGCTGCTGGAGAAGGCGGCGAAGGTGATGGGCGACTACACCGATATCGAAATTATTGAAGCGCACCATCGCCACAAAGTCGATGCCCCATCGGGTACGGCGTTAGCGATGGGCGAGGCGATTGCCGGTGCTCTGGATAAAGATCTGAAGGACTGTGCGGTCTACAGTCGCGAAGGTTACACCGGTGAACGCGAGCCGGGCACGATCGGTTTTGCCACCGTACGTGCCGGAGATATCGTCGGTGAGCATACAGCGATGTTTGCCGATATCGGCGAACGTATCGAAATCAGCCATAAGGCCTCCAGCCGGATGACTTTTGCAAATGGTGCAGTTCGCTCAGCATTATGGTTGAAAGGTAAGAAAAACGGTCTTTTTGATATGCGTGACGTGCTTGAACTGAACTCTTTATAACGATTATTACCCATCGTGATGTGGTTATTGCATTCAATATGTAATTGATTGCAAAGGGCAATATTTTATTGCCCTTTTTATTTTTCCGATTTTTTTATATTTTTATCATCAAGTCTTCAAAAGATTATGTTATCTTCGTATTTATTGTTGTTTTATTGTAAATTTTGACCATCTGGTCTACTTTTTTGTTCTCCGCTCAATGATTTTACAATAATCCGGCCCCGCAAGCGTTTTCCCTGGCTAGTTAGTTGATCTTTTTACCAGCTAAGGCTGGTATTGCTGAACAGTGGCCTGAAATAAGATTAAAAATATCCGCTTTAAGTTGACTTTTACCCGCCATCTCTCCAGAATGCCGCCGTTTGCCAAAATTCTGCGGGCAACAGATTTGCATTGATTCAGATCTGCATTATGAATTAATATGCAAATAAAGTGAGTGGATATTCTCTGGAGGGTGTTTTGATTAAGTCAGCGCTATTGGTTCTGGAAGACGGAACCCAGTTTCACGGTCGGGCCATTGGGGCTACCGGCACGGCGGTTGGGGAAGTCGTTTTCAATACTTCAATGACCGGTTATCAAGAAATCCTCACTGATCCTTCCTATTCCCGCCAAATCGTCACTCTGACTTATCCCCATATCGGCAACGTCGGCACTAACGCCGCTGATGAAGAATCTTCTCAGGTACATGCGCAGGGCCTGGTCATTCGCGACCTGCCGCTGATTGCCAGCAACTTCCGCAATACCGAAGACCTCTCTTCTTACCTGAAGCGCCATAACATCGTGGCGATCGCCGATATCGATACTCGTAAGCTGACCCGTCTGCTGCGTGAGAAAGGCGCGCAGAACGGCTGCATTATTGCGGGCGACAGCCCGGATGCGCAGCTGGCGCTGGAAAAAGCGAAAGCGTTCCCGGGCCTGAACGGGATGGATCTGGCGAAGGAAGTGACTACCGCAGAAACCTACAGCTGGACGCAAGGTAGCTGGACTCTGGCGGGCGACCTGCCGGAAGCCAAAGCAGAAAGCGACCTGCCGTTCCACGTTGTGGCCTATGATTTCGGCGCGAAACGCAACATTCTGCGCATGCTGGTCGACCGCGGCTGCCGTCTGACGGTAGTGCCGGCGAAGACCTCCGCTGAAGACGTGCTGAAGATGAATCCGGACGGCATCTTCCTGTCTAACGGCCCCGGTGACCCGGCTCCGTGCGACTACGCCATCGAAGCGATTGAGAAGTTCCTCGAAACCGAGATTCCGGTATTCGGCATCTGCCTTGGCCATCAGCTGTTGGCGCTGGCGAGCGGAGCGAAGACCATCAAGATGAAGTTTGGTCACCATGGTGGTAACCACCCGGTTAAAGATATTGATAACAACGTGGTGATGATTACCGCGCAGAACCACGGTTTTGCGGTGGATGAAGCCTCGATGCCTGCTACCCTGCGCGTGACCCACAAGTCGCTGTTCGACGGCACCCTGCAGGGGATTCATCGTACCGATAAACCAGCGTTCAGCTTCCAGGGACACCCGGAGGCGAGCCCGGGTCCGCACGATGCCGCGCCGCTGTTCGACCACTTTATCGAATTGATTAAGCACTACCGTTCTTCAGCAAAATAATCAGGAGCAAACAAAATGCCAAAACGTACAGATATAAAAAGCATCCTGATTCTTGGCGCTGGCCCGATCGTTATCGGCCAGGCTTGTGAATTTGACTACTCCGGCGCGCAGGCGTGTAAAGCGCTGCGCGAAGAGGGTTATCGCGTCATTCTGGTGAACTCCAACCCGGCGACCATCATGACCGACCCGGAAATGGCCGATGCGACTTATATCGAGCCGATTCACTGGGAAGTGGTACGCAAAATTATCGAAAAAGAGCGCCCGGATGCGGTTCTGCCGACCATGGGCGGCCAGACTGCGCTGAACTGTGCGCTGGAACTGGAACGTCAGGGCGTACTCGAAGAGTTTGGCGTCACCATGATTGGCGCCACTGCTGACGCGATTGATAAAGCCGAAGACCGCCGCCGTTTCGACGTGGCGATGAAGAAAATCGGCCTCGACACCGCGCGCTCCGGCATCGCTCACACTATGGAAGAAGCGCTGGCGGTTGCCGCTGACGTCGGCTATCCGTGCATCATTCGCCCATCTTTCACCATGGGCGGCACCGGCGGCGGTATCGCTTACAACCGTGAAGAGTTTGAAGAGATTTGCGAACGCGGGCTGGATCTTTCCCCAACGAAAGAGCTGCTGATTGATGAGTCGCTGATTGGCTGGAAAGAGTACGAGATGGAAGTGGTGCGTGATAAAAACGACAACTGCATCATCGTCTGCTCTATCGAAAACTTCGACGCTATGGGCATCCATACCGGTGACTCCATCACCGTCGCCCCGGCGCAGACCCTGACCGATAAAGAGTACCAAATCATGCGTAATGCATCGATGGCGGTACTGCGTGAAATTGGTGTAGAAACTGGCGGTTCCAACGTTCAGTTCTCGGTCAACCCGAAAGACGGTCGCCTGATCGTTATCGAAATGAACCCGCGCGTCTCCCGCTCCTCGGCGCTGGCCTCGAAAGCCACCGGCTTCCCGATTGCTAAAGTGGCGGCGAAACTGGCGGTAGGTTACACCCTTGATGAGCTGATGAACGACATCACCGGCGGCCGTACTCCGGCGTCGTTTGAGCCGTCCATCGACTACGTTGTGACCAAAATCCCACGCTTTAACTTCGAGAAATTCGTCGGCGCGAACGACCGCTTGACCACCCAGATGAAATCGGTCGGTGAAGTGATGGCGATTGGCCGCACTCAGCAGGAATCCTTACAGAAAGCGCTGCGCGGCCTGGAAGTGGGCGCGACCGGTTTCGATCCGAAAGTGAGCCTGGATGACCCGGAAGCGCTGACCAGGATTCGCCGCGAGCTGAAAGATGCCGGTGCCGAGCGTATCTGGTATATCGCTGATGCCTTCCGCGCTGGTCTGTCCGTTGACGGCGTGTTCAACCTGACCAATATCGACCGCTGGTTCCTGGTGCAGATTGAAGAGCTGGTTCGTCTGGAAGAGAAAGTGACTGAAGTCGGTATTACCGGCCTTGACGCTGACTTCCTGCGTCAGCTCAAGCGTAAAGGTTTTGCCGATGCGCGTCTGGCCGCGCTTTCGGGCGTGCGCGAAGCGGAAATCCGCAAGCTGCGCGACCAGTTCGACCTGCACCCGGTCTACAAGCGCGTAGATACCTGCGCGGCGGAATTTGCCACCGACACCGCTTATATGTACTCCACTTATGAAGATGAGTGCGAGGCGAACCCGTCCGTTGACCGCGACAAAATCATGGTCCTCGGCGGCGGCCCGAACCGTATCGGTCAGGGTATCGAATTTGACTACTGCTGCGTTCACGCCTCGCTGGCGCTGCGCGAAGACGGTTACGAGACCATTATGGTCAACTGTAACCCGGAAACCGTTTCGACCGATTACGACACCTCCGACCGCCTGTACTTTGAGCCGGTCACCCTGGAAGACGTGCTGGAAATCGTGCGCATCGAGAAGCCGAAAGGCGTTATCGTGCAGTACGGCGGCCAGACTCCGCTGAAGCTGGCGCGCGCGCTGGAAGCGGCAGGCGTACCGATTATCGGCACCAGCCCGGATGCGATTGACCGTGCAGAAGACCGTGAGCGTTTCCAGCAGGCGGTTGACCGTCTGAAGCTGAAGCAACCGGCAAACGCCACCGTAACCGCCATCGAAATGGCTGTCGAAAAAGCGAAAGAGATTGGCTACCCGCTGGTGGTGCGTCCGTCCTACGTGCTCGGTGGTCGGGCGATGGAAATCGTCTATGACGAAGTTGACCTGCGTCGCTACTTCCAGACCGCCGTCAGCGTCTCTAACGATGCACCGGTGCTGCTGGACCGCTTCCTTGATGATGCGGTAGAAGTCGATGTGGATGCTATCTGCGACGGCGAAATGGTGCTGATTGGCGGCATCATGGAGCACATCGAACAGGCAGGCGTCCACTCTGGTGATTCCGCGTGTTCCCTGCCAGCCTACACGCTGAGCCAGGAAATTCAGGATGTGATGCGCGAGCAGGTGCAGAAGCTGGCCTTCGAATTGCAGGTACGCGGCCTGATGAACGTGCAGTTTGCGGTTAAAAACAACGAAGTCTACCTGATTGAAGTCAACCCGCGTGCAGCGCGTACCGTACCGTTCGTCTCGAAAGCCACCGGCGTTGCGCTGGCAAAAGTCGCGGCGCGCGTGATGGCAGGCCAGACGCTGGCGCAGCAGGGCGTGACCAAAGAAGTCATCCCGCCATACTACTCGGTGAAAGAAGTGGTGCTGCCGTTCAACAAGTTCCCGGGCGTAGACCCACTGTTGGGGCCTGAAATGCGCTCCACCGGTGAAGTGATGGGCGTGGGCCGCACCTTCGCGGAAGCGTTCGCTAAAGCGCAACTGGGCAGTAGCTCGACGATGAAGAAATCGGGCCGCGCGCTGCTCTCCGTACGCGAAGGCGACAAAGAGCGCGTGGTGGACCTGGCGGCAAAACTGCTGAAGTTCGGCTTCGAGCTGGATGCCACCCACGGTACCGCGATTGTGCTGGGCGAAGCCGGCATCAATCCGCGCCTGGTGAACAAGGTGCATGAAGGTCGTCCGCACATTCAGGACCGTATCAAGAATGGCGAATATACTTACATCATCAACACCACTGAGGGTCGTCAGGCGATTGCCGACTCCAAGCTGATTCGCCGCAGCGCGTTGCAGTACAAAGTGCATTACGACACCACGCTGAACGGCGGCTTCGCCACGGCGATGGCGCTGAATGCCAACGCGATTGAGAAAGTGACGTCGGTGCAGGAAATGCACGCGCAGATTAAAAAGTAATGTAATCTGCCAGTAACTGCGCCTCCGGTGGTTGACACCGGAGGCGCTTTTTTTTTGCGTTGCGATAAGCCGGGGCTAAACAAAAGTGACTATCCTTGTGAGCATTAATTTGTTTTTACGAATTTAATCAAGGGGATATATATGGAAATTCTATTGTTTGACTGGGGTGGTAGCGCGATTAAGTATGGCGTCTGGCAGCAGGGCGCATTAGCTGATACCGGGTCGGTTAAGACTCCAGCCAACTGGCCGGAGATGAAGGCGCAGCTGCTGATGCTGTGCCAGCAATTTCAGCAGCGCTATGCTATTGAGGGCGTTTCCATCAGCGCACCGGGAAGCGTCGATGCCCTGCGCGGGGTAATTGGCGGGCTGAGCGCCATCCCCTATATTCACCACTTTGCGATTGTCGAAGAGCTGGAGACATTATTCTCGCTGCCGGTGTGCATTGAAAACGACGCCAATTCGGCGGGTATCGCCGAAGCGGCGCAGGGGGCGGGTCGGGACTACCAGCACGTGTTGTTTGTGATCGTCGGTTCCGGCGTGGGCGGTGCGATTGTCGAAAACAAGGTCCTGCGGCGCGGTAGCCATCGCTATGCGGGAGAGTTTGGCCTGATGACGCTTCACGATGGGCAAACCTTTAGCGAGCTGGCGACCGCGGTGGCGATGGCGCGACGTTACGCGCAGAGAATGTCGCTGGCGTCAGATTCGCTCACTGGCGCTGACGTTTTTCGCCTGGCGGAAGAGGGGGACGATATTGCACAGCAGGAAGTGGCGCAGTTTTATCACTGGATGGCGGTGGGCTTACTCAATTTGCAGGTCTGCTATGACCCGGATTGCCTGATTATCGGCGGCGGTATCTCCGCCAGCGATAAGATTTTTGCCGGTATTAAGCAGCGCCTGGCTGAACTGGTGCAAGAGAAAGAACTGGCAGAATTCCTGCCGCAGGTTCTGCTCTGCCAGTATCGCAACGAGGCCAACCTGATTGGCGCGGCGGTGAGTTTCGAGCAAAAACAAAGGAATTCGCGCTAAAACGCCACTTCGGAGAGTTCTGGTTTTCTCTCCCTGTTCAGTCAGCTAGCCTAAAGTGGTTAGGGTGATTTACCCGTCATACTTCAAGTTGCAGGTGTGTTGGCTATACTTGCTCACCCCAGTCACTTACTGGAGTAAGCTCCTGGTGTTCGCTGCGTCGCCGCCTGCCTGCAACTCGAATTATTTTGGGTATTATTTTTGACTGAATAACGGGAGAGAAACACGATGCAATTCAAACCACTCACTGCGGCAATTTTCACCGCCGCTGCACTGTTTACCGTCGCCGGGTGTTCAACGAATCAGTCGCTAAAAACCACCGATGGAAGAACGATTGTGACTGATGGCAAACCGCAGGTAGATGATGATACTGGGCTGGTGTCCTATAAAAATGCTGAAACCGGCCGCACCGAGCAGATCAATCGCGATCAGGTGAAATCGATGGACGAACTGGATAACTAAGCGTTATCCGTGGCCCCGCGAGGAGTGCGGCGGGGCCGGTTGATTTAAAGTAAGGCGTAGTCAATTTTGACGATAATTTTGCGCAACGCCGCGCCTGCATCCATCGCGGCCATGGGCCGGTGTAGTTCGCCTGGGAACAGGATTGCCAGCTCTTCAGGGTGCAGGTGAATCAGCGTTTCGCTGCTGATTGCCTGGCAAAAGCCAATATCATGCGCGGTATTAAACGGCCCATCGTCAACGATCTCCAGACCCTTGTTACCGGCACCGATAACCTCCTCACCTCTCAGCACAATATGAATATCTATGTACTGACGATGATATTCCGGGCGCTGCTCCGCCAGTGGTTTAGTGCTGCCTTCAACAACGGTAAAAAACAGATTATCGCCATCAACGGTATATTTTCCCGGAGGCAGGGCGTGCGGCTCCTGTTGCAAAACCGCCTGCAGCGCTTTGCGGATAACCGGCGGGTAAAAGCTATTTTGGGCGGCGGCGGTTAAGGTATCAATAATCATGCCGGTATCTCCTGTCGTTGATGATGGTCGAGTAGCGTGATGGAGTGCGCCACAATGCTCGCGACATCGGGGGCGATATCGACGGCTAAGATGTCGCTTTCGCTGGCGTCTGGCGTTTCTAGCGCGGCGAACTGGCTGCGCAGCAGGGCTTCAGGCATAAAGTGGCCTTTGCGCGCCTGCATGCGCTGCAAAATGCAGTCGTAGTCACCGGTCAGCCACAGGAAGCGTAAATGGGGATTGCCCTCACGCAACTGGTCGCGATAGCGCTTTTTCAGCGCCGAACACACCAGCACGCCGGACTCGTTTTTCTGCCCGAGACTGAAAATAACATCGCCAATACGCTCCAGCCACGGCTGGCGATCGTCATCATCAAGCGGCTGACTGGCGGCCATTTTGACGATATTTTTGCGAGGATGCAGATCGTCGCCATCGATAAATTTCGCGCAAAGCGCCTGGGCTAAGGCCTGGCCGACGGTGGTCTTGCCGGTGCCGGATACACCCATCAAAATAATGCATTGTCCTGCCATGGTGAACTCCTTGTTCAGACGGCGACCAGCATTCCGCCGTCGACGAACAGCAGGTGGCCATTAACGAAATTCGAGGCGTTGGATGATAAAAATACTGCTGCGCCGACCAGCTCCTGCGGGTCACCCCAGCGAGCGGCGGGTGTGCGTTTGCACAGCCAGTCGGTAAAGGCTTTATCGTCAACCAGCGCCTGGGTCATGTCGGTTTTAAAGTAGCCTGGCGCAATACCGTTGACCTGGATGTTATAGCGCGCCAGCTCGACGCACATCCCACGGGTCAGCATTTTTACTGCGCCTTTCGCCGCAGCGTATGGGGTTATCGTGTCGCGCCCGAGTTCGCTCTGCATTGAGCAGATATTGACGATTTTTCCCTGCTGGCGGTCAATCATGCGTTTGGCGACGGCTTGAGAAACGAGAAATACGGCGGTTTGGTTGACCGAAATAACGTCGTTCCATTCCTGTACCGGAAATTCGGTAAACGGGTGGCGGCGCTGAATTCCGGCATTATTAAATAATACGTCGATAGGGCCAATTTCATTTTCGATTTGATTAATGGCATTTTCAACGGCATCAGCATCGGTAACATTAAATACTGCCGCATGGGCAGTCGCGCCCACATCGCGTAATTTCATGACCGCATCATCAGCGCGCGGGGCCGAAATATCATTAACAATAATTTCTGCACCATATTGCGCAAGGCCCTGCGCCATGACAAATCCAATTCCCTGTCCTGCGCCAGTAATTAAAATGCGTTTGCCTTGTAAGCTGAAAAGGTCTTTCATTTTGATATCCTGATTAACGGCTGAATATATCCCGTCATACTTCAAGTTGCAGGTGTGTTGACTGCGCTCGTTCACCCGAATCACTTACCTGAGTAAGCTCATCGGGATTCACTCCCTTGCCGCCTTCCTGCAACTCGAATTATTTAGGGTATAAATAATGTTGTGCCCGGTGATTCTGATTTCCTGAATAACGAAAGCGGAATGACCTGTGCTCTATCTCACGGATTTTCGACGGGTAAAACTGTGATGCAGATCACTCAAAACCATGTTACTAAAAGGGGTTACGCTAAACGTGAGGCGGGGCGGAAATTACCATCGCTCAACGGGTTAACTCGTCAGTGGTAAGATTCTCTTTTTAACCCACGACAGGCATAATGGCCTGATGCAGTGGATGTATTTGACGGGCCGATAGATGAAAGCACAACGCATTACGCTCAATGATATTGCAGCGCTGGCGGGCGTAACTAAGATGACCGTCAGCCGCTATTTACGTACCCCGGATAAAGTGAAGCCTGAAACGGCGGAGCGTATCGCCAGCGTGATTGCCGAAATTGGCTATGAGCCGGACCCCGATAATCCGGCGATGATCAGCGTTGTCGTCCCGCGCATTGGCGTGCTTATTCCCTCCTTTCATAATCAAATTTTTGCCGACCTGCTGGCTGGAATTGAGTCGGTCACTACCGCACACGGCTACCAGACGCTGGTGGTGAACTACGATTACGACCGCCAGCGCGAAGAGGAGCAGATCGCCGCCGTGCTGGCCTTTAACGTCAAGGGGCTGCTGTTAACCGAGTCGGCCCATACTTTGCGGGCTGACAAATACCTCAATGCGGCGAAAATTCCCGTGGCTGAAGTGATGGGGCTGACGGACAACGTCGGGCGTATCAATGTTGGCTTCGATAATTTTAAAGCCGGGTTTGATATGACCAATATGCTGCTGGCGAGCGGTAAGCGGCGGGTTATCTACTTTGGTTCGATGTCTGATGTGCGTGATGAGCAGCGCTATGCCGGTTACTGTCAGGCGATGGCGAATGCCGGATTGCCGCAAGGGCGTATCGCGCCGAATAAGGTATCGTCGGTGTCGATAGGCACCGGAATGATGACCCTGGCGCGGCAGATGTACGCCGATATGGACGCGATTTTGTGCACCAATGACGATCTGGCGGTTGGCGTGTTACAGGAATGCCTCGCTTGCGGTATCAATGTGCCGCAGGAGCTGGCGATTGCGGGTTTTCATGGTCTGGAGATAGGGCAGATAATCTCTCCGCGCCTCGCCAGCGTGCTGACCCCGCGCTTTGAGATGGGCAAAGTGGCAACAGAGATCTTAATCAAGAAAATCAAAGGGCTGCCCACTATTGAAAAAGTCGATCTGCATTATCGGCTGTCGATGGGCGAAACCATTTAATCCTGCCTGAACGGCGATGGCTCGGTGTTAGCAGAAGGTTAACGCATCGTCCACCGTACGCCCGCCGCAAGCTGGTTTTGTCTTAGCGATCACGGAGAGCGTAACAGCTATTTTTAACACGATTCAGCGTGACGCAGATCGCAAAAAACCACACAAAAAACCCGTTTGATAGTGACTACCGTCGTACTGAACTATCAAACAGGTGATCTGATGAATAATGCTATTACCCGCGCCGTCCTTTTAGTGGCCCCCGTTATTGACGCTCTGCAGGCGCAGCTGGCTGCAGAGTTTCCGCTGTATCGCCTGTATGAGCAGGAAGACCCGATTGCTTTTCTGCGCGAGCAGGGGGAAAACATTGCCGCTGTAGTGACCCGAGGCGATGTTGGCGTACAGAACAGCGTTCTGGAGCTGCTGCCGCACGTTGGGTTGATTGCTATCTTCGGCGTGGGCACTGATGCTGTCGATTTAGATTTCGCGCGCTCCCGGCAGATTGCCGTCTCTATCACTTCCGGCGTGTTGACCAACGATGTTGCCGACCTGGCGATGGGTCTGCTGCTGGCCGGTTCGCGTCAGCTGTGTCAGGGCGATCGTTTTGTGCGTGAGGGGCGCTGGCTGAACGGCGGACTGCCGCTGGCAACCCAGGTGAGCGGCAAACGCATTGGCCTGCTGGGGATGGGCAATATCGGTCAGGCTATCGCCCGCCGCGCGAGCGGGTTCGATATGGAAGTGCTCTATACCGATCGCAAAAAGGTTAAAGGACTGCGCTATCAGTGGTGCGCGGACCTGCACACGCTGGCCCACGAAAGCGACTTCCTGGTGATCGCGGCTTCGGGCGGCGAAGCTAACCGCGGGCTGATTGATGCTTCCGTGTTTAACGTCATGCCGAAACACGCCTGGCTGATTAATATCGCCCGTGGTTCGCTGGTGGATGAGAAAGCGCTGATACATGCGTTACAAAACGGTGTTATCGCCGGGGCCGGTCTCGACGTCTTCGAAGATGAGCCAAACGTACCAGCTGAACTCATTGCGCTCGACAATGTGGTCCTGCAACCACACGTTGCCAGCGCGACTCATGAGACGCGGCAGAAAATGAGCGATGTGGTATACGCCAACGTAGTCGCTTATTTCTCCGGCGCGGAATTACCGAACGCGATTAATTAATTATCATCTCTTTTTCTCTGTCCCTACGCTCACTTTATTACAATGATAACCTCTGCATAGAGAGTGCGATATATGAACGATAAAATCCCCAGCACCCGCTGGTTGCGTATTATTACGCCGGTGTTGATCGCCTGTATTATTTCGTTTATGGACCGGGTTAATATTAGCTTTGCGCTGCCCGGCGGAATGGAAACCGATTTAGGTATTACCAGCCAGATGGCCGGTGTCGCCAGCGGAATATTTTTTATTGGTTATTTATTTCTGCAAATACCCGGCGGCAGAATTGCGGTAAACGGCAGTGGGAAGAAATTTATTGCCTGGTCGCTGGTGGCCTGGGCTGTGGTCTCTATTGCCACCGGTTTTGTCACTCACGAATATCAGCTGCTGGTACTGCGTTTTATTCTCGGCGTCTCTGAGGGCGGAATGCTGCCAGTGGTGCTGACCATGATCAGCAACTGGTTCCCGGAGAAAGAGATCGGCCGGGCGAATGCTTTCGTGATGATGTTTGCTCCGCTGGGCGGCATGCTTACCGCGCCGGTATCGGGCGCGATTATCGCGGCGCTTGACTGGCGCTGGCTGTTTATCATCGAAGGCCTGCTGTCGATAGTGGTGCTGGTAGTGTGGTGGTTCATGATTAGCGACCGTCCGGAAGAGGCGCGCTGGTTGCCGGAAAGCGAGCGTCAGTATCTGGTCACTACCCTGGCCGCCGAGCGGGCGGCGAAGCTGGCGGAAGCGCCGGTAAGCAACGCGCCGGTTAAAGATGTGTTCCGCAACCCTGGCCTGATGAAGCTGGTGATCCTCAATTTCTTCTACCAGACCGGCGATTATGGCTACACGTTGTGGCTACCGACCATCCTGAAGGGGCTGACCGGCGGTAGCATGGCCAGCGTCGGGTTCCTCGCCATACTGCCGTTCATGGCGACGCTGGCAGGAATCTACGTGATTTCGCTGTTCAGCGACCGCAGCGGCAAACGTCGTCTGTGGGTTCGTTTCTCGCTTTACTGCTTCGCAGCGGCGCTGGTGGCCTCGGTAATATTGCGTGAACATGTGGTGGCGGCCTATATCGCGCTGGTGGTCTGCGGCTTCTTCCTGAAATCGGCAACCAGCCCATTCTGGTCAATGCCGGGACGTATCGCCTCGCCGGAGGTGGCCGGTAGCGCGCGCGGCGTGATTAATGGCCTGGGTAACCTTGGTGGGTTCTGCGGTCCGTATCTGGTGGGGGTGATGATTTATCTTTACGGGCAGAACGTGGCGGTTTGCGCGCTGGCCGGATCGTTAATCATTGCCGGGACGATTACCTTTCTGCTGCCGAAGAAGTGCGACCTCGATACCGCTCAGCCGGATGCCGCGATCGTTAAACAACCGCGGAATGCGTAACACTATGAGATATAAATC
Source organism: Klebsiella sp. MISC125 (assembly GCF_051131775.1). Lineage (NCBI taxonomy): Bacteria > Pseudomonadati > Pseudomonadota > Gammaproteobacteria > Enterobacterales > Enterobacteriaceae > Klebsiella > Klebsiella sp. MISC125. The sequence goes on along the minus strand of NZ_CP180448.1, from coordinate 5,197,134 downwards.
ACACTTATCATTGTAAGCGATTCAATTAACTGTCTACACTCTTGCTGATTACAACAAGAGTTAACGCAGGCGAATCAATGATTCTTATAATTTATGCACATCCCTATCCGCAGCACTCGCATGCGAATAAGCGGATGCTTGAGCAGGCAAGGACGCTTGATGGCGTAGAGATACGCTCTCTCTATCAACTTTATCCCGATTTCAACATCGATATCGCCGCCGAACAGGCGGCGCTGGCTCGCGCCGATCTGGTCATCTGGCAGCATCCGATGCAGTGGTATAGTGTGCCGCCGTTGCTGAAGCTGTGGATGGATAAAGTTCTGTCGCACGGCTGGGCTTACGGCCACAACGGCATCGCGCTGCGCGGGAAATCGCTGATGTGGGCAGTGACCACCGGCGGCGGCGAAAGCCACTTTGCTATCGGTTCATTCCCCGGTTTTGACGTTCTGGCGCAGCCGCTGCAGGCGACGGGTTTGTACTGTGGCATGAAATGGCTGCCGCCGTTCGCCATGCATTGCACCTTTGTCTGCGATGACGAAACCCTTCAGGCGCAGGCGCGTCATTATCGGCAACGCTTAATCGAATGGCAGGAGGCGCACAATAATGGATAGCCATACGCTCATACAGGCGCTCATCTATTTGGGGTCCGCCGCGCTGATTGTGCCGATTGCCGTACGTCTTGGGCTGGGGTCGGTGCTCGGCTACTTAATCGCTGGCTGTATTATTGGCCCGTGGGGGCTGCGGCTAGTCACCGACGCCGAATCGATTCTGCATTTTGCGGAAATCGGCGTGGTGCTGATGCTTTTTGTCATCGGCCTGGAGCTGGATCCGCAGCGCCTGTGGAAGCTGCGCGCCTCGGTGTTCGGTGGCGGGGCGTTGCAGATGGTGGTCTGCGGGGCGCTAATCGGCCTGTTCTGTATGTCGCTGGGCCTGCGCTGGCAGGTGGCGGAGCTGATTGGTATGACCCTAGCGCTCTCATCAACGGCGATTGCCATGCAGGCGATGAACGAACGTAACCTGACGGTGACGCAGCTGGGCCGGAGCGCCTTTGCGGTGTTGCTGTTCCAGGATATCGCGGCAATTCCGCTGGTGGCGATGATCCCGCTGCTGGCGGCGAGCGGCGGTTCAACGACGCTGGGGGCGTTTGCTCTGTCAGCGCTGAAGGTGGCGGGCGCGCTGGCGCTGGTGGTGGCGCTCGGCCGCTATCTGACCCGGCCTATGCTGCGCTTTGTTGCGCGCTCCGGTCTGCGTGAAGTGTTCAGCGCCGTGGCCCTGTTTCTGGTGTTTGGCTTCGGACTGCTGCTGGAAGAGGTCGGGCTATCGATGGCGATGGGGGCGTTCCTTGCCGGAGTATTGCTGGCAAGCTCCGAGTACCGTCATGCGCTGGAAAGCGATATTGAGCCGTTTAAAGGTCTGCTGCTGGGGTTATTTTTCATCGGCGTCGGAATGTCTATCGACTTCGGTACCCTGGTGACTCACCCGCTGCGCATTCTTATTCTGCTGGTGGGTTTCCTGGTTATCAAGTCCGTGATGCTGTGGCTGATTGCTAAACCGTTAGGCGTGCCGCGCTCCCAGCGCCGCTGGTTTGCGGTGTTACTCGGGCAGGGAAGCGAGTTTGCTTTCGTGGTCTTCGGCGCGGCGCAGATGGCTGATGTGTTGGACAGCGAGTGGGCGAAGGCGCTGACCCTGGCCGTTGCATTATCGATGGCGGCGACGCCAATCCTGCTGGTTTTGCTGACCCGTCTGGAAAAATCCGCCAGCGGTCAGGAGCGTGAAGCCGATGAGATTGATGAAGAGCAGCCGCGAGTCATCATCGCCGGATTCGGTCGCTACGGGCAGATTGCCGGTCGTGTGCTGCTCTCCAGCGGCGTGAAGATGGTTATCCTCGATCACGACCCAGACCACGTCGATACCCTGCGTAAGTTTGATATGAAAGTGTTCTACGGCGACGCGACGCGGGTTGATCTGCTTGAATCGGCGGGGGCGGAAAAAGCAGAAGTGCTGATTAACGCCATCGACGATCCGCAGACTAACCTGCAGCTGGCGGAACTGGCGAAAGAGCACTTCCCGCATCTGCAAATTATCTCTCGCGCCCGCGATGTCGATCATTACATCAAGCTGCGTCAGGCCGGAGTGGAAGCGCCAGAGCGTGAAACCTTTGAAGCGGCGCTGAAGTCCGGGCGTATGACCCTCGAAGCGCTGGGGCTGGGGGCATATGAGGCTCGCGAGCGTGCCGATCTGTTCCGCCGTTTCAATCTGCAAATGGTCGAAGAGATGGTGGCGATGGCGGAAAATGATGCGGCTTCCCGGGTGGCGGTGTTCAAACGCACCAGCGATATGCTGACCGGCATTATCAACGAGGATCGCAACCATTTATCGCTGGTTCAGCGCCATGGTTGGCAGGGGACGGAAGAGGGACGGCACACTGGCGATATTGCCGATGAGCCACAGAATAAGCCCTCGGCCTGACGATGAATTACGCGTGTTACGCTAGCTTTACAAGTAACAATTTGTTTTCAATTTAGATCCTGTTCTGGCGGCTCACGTGGCTTACGTGGGCTTGCCAGCAAATCTTAAAATTTTCTGATTCTTTACTCTTCGCCCAGTCGACGAAGTATTACGCTTTCCGTATAGTGGCGGCAATTTTTTGCATTCGGGAATTAATCAATGATCAGTCTGATTGCGGCGTTAGCGGTAGATCGCGTCATCGGTATGGAAAACGCCATGCCGTGGAACCTGCCTGCCGATCTCGCCTGGTTTAAGCGCAACACCTTAAACAAGCCGGTAGTCATGGGTCGTCTGACCTGGGAATCCATCGGACGCCCGTTACCGGGGCGTAAAAATATCGTTATTAGCAGCCAGCCCGGCACCGACGATCGCGTGCAGTGGGTGAAGTCCGTTGATGAAGCCATTGCCGCCTGCGGCGATGTTGAAGAGATGATGGTGATTGGCGGTGGTCGCGTTTACGAGCAGTTTTTGCCGAAAGCGCACAAGCTTTATCTGACGCATATTGATGCGGAAGTGGAAGGCGATACCCATTTCCCGGATTACGATCCGGACCAGTGGGAGTCGGTATTCAGCGAGTTTCACGACGCTGATGCGCAGAACTCCCACAGCTACTGCTTCGAGATTCTGGAACGCCGCTAAATCATGATTCTCCTCCCCGGTAGCGCAAGGTTGCCGGGGGTTGGTGTAAGCTAACATTCTGAATGTATAGCGCTCATCAAAAGGAGATTTGCATGAACAAATTCTATCAGTTGAAAATCACCCTCAAAGATGTCAGCCCGCCTGTCTGGCGTTCCTTCGTCGTACCTGCCGATATTACTCTCGATCGCCTTCATGATGTGATTCAAATTGTGATGGGGTGGGAGGATTGCCATCTTCACAGCTTCAAATTCAAAAATAAGGTCTGGCTTGAAGAGCCTGAATCCTTCGATGATGAAGATGAAGCGTTGACCCGCTTAAATGAACTGCTCAAGAAAAGTGGTAACACTCTGACCTATACATATGATTTCGGTGATGATTGGGTGCATGAAATCGTCCTCAAAAATAAAAATTTCATTGAAGAGGACGCCATCCCTTTACCTTTTGGTTGCATTGACGGCAGGATGCGTTGTCCTATGGAAGATTGCGGGGGGCCTGAAAGCCATATGCACTTACTTGATATCCTTAGCGATCCGCAAAAAAACCAACAAAATAAAGAGGATTTCGAGGCGCTGCTGGATTTTATTGAACAGCCAGATGCCGATCCGCAGAAAATGATGGAGCATTTGTATACATTTGATTCTGACGAAGTGAACGCTGCGTTGGTGCTGTATGCTCGTTGGTCCAGGGACCGTGCGCTGCCTTTGGCTGAAGAGGTTTATTAATTTATGAATCCGCCAGTGGAGTATTCATTTGACGCGGATATTATGCCCGGATACGCGCTCTTTTAGAGTTTGGGGCTGATGAAAAACCGGCTCAGATATTGTGCTCGTAGTTCTGCCGGGTGGCGGCTTGCGCCTTACCCGGCCTACGTATTCACTGGTTTTTGTCGGCCTGTGCAAGCGAAGCGCCGCCGGGAAAATTCAGAAGAACGCACGGTGTCAGCAGCCTGATTGCTCTTTCCGTGCGCTATTCGGGACGCTTTGTTCAGGAGGCGATCGCCTCGCCTTCATCCATATTTTTCTGTCGATTCGACGGCTGCGTGAAGTACATTTTATCTTCCCAGCGCAGACAGGTAAGATCTCCGCCCCAGCAGCAGCCGGTATCCAGCGCGTAAATGCCTTCCGGTGTTCCTTTTCCTTCCAGCGAAGCCCAATGACCGAAGGCGATGCTGTATTCGCTAGCCACCGGGCCAGGAATGGCGAACCACGGTTTGAGCGGTGCGGGGGCGCTTTCCGGCGCTTCTTTGGCATACATATCCAACTGCCCGTTCGGGAAGCAGTAGCGCATGCGGGTAAACGCGTTGGAGATAAAGCGCAAGCGTGCCAGACCGCTGAGTTCGTTGCTCCAGTTGTTCGGCATATCGCCGTACATGGCATCGAGGAAGAACGGGTAGGAGTCGCTGGACAGCACCGCTTCAACATCGCGGGCACACTGTTTGGCGGTTTCCAGATCCCACTGCGGAGTGATGCCTGCATGAGCCATCACCAGCTTTTTCTCTTCATCGATTTGCATCAGCGGCTGGCGGCGCAGCCAGTTGAGCAGCTCGTCAGCGTCCGGTGCTTCAAGCAATGATTTCAGCCGGTCTTTCGGCTTGTTACGACTGATACCCGCGAAAACCGCCAGCAGGTGTAAGTCGTGATTGCCCAGCACGGTGCGTACGCTATCGCCGAGTAGCTTAACGAAACGCAGTACTTCCAGAGAACCGGGGCCGCGCGCGACCAGGTCGCCCGTGAGCCACAGCGTATCAGCCTCAGGATTAAACTCCACCTGCTCTAATAATGCGATCAGTTCATCGTAGCAACCGTGAACATCGCCAATAAGGTATGTAGACATTGTTTTAATGGATGAGAGTGGGTACTGCGAGACGGAAAACAGGGACATCAACGGAGAACGGCGCGCCGTTCACATCGATCATCTCATAGTGTCCCTGCATGGTGCCCAGCGGCGTTTCAATGACCGCGCCGCTGGTATATTGAAATTCGCCGCCGGCCGGAATATGCGGCTGCTCGCCGACAACCCCTTCACCCTGAACTTCGGTCTCACGACCATTGCCGTTGGTGATAAGCCAGTAGCGACCAAGAAGCTGAACCTGAGTCCGCCCCAAATTACGCAGGGTGACGGTATAAGCGAAAACGTAGCGCTCTTCTTCCGGAGAAGATTGCGATTCGATATAGACGCTTTGTACCTGCACACAAACTCGGGGCGAATTGATCATGGTTAGCTCTCCTTGGTGGGCGCGTTCTCAGATAACCAGTTAGCTAACTGACAATACTGCGCCACGGAAATATTTTCTGCGCGCTTCGCCGGGTCGATACCCAGCTCGGTCAGAACCTCGACGCTGAACAGATTGCCGAGGCTATTACGGATCGTTTTCCGACGCTGGTTGAAAGCCTCGGTGGTGATGCGGCTCAGCACGCGAATCTCTTTTACCGGATGCGGCAGCGTGCGGTAAGGCACCAGACGCACGACGGCAGAATCCACTTTAGGAGCTGGCGTAAAGGCGCTCGGCGGGACTTCAAGTACCGGAATTATCTGGCAGTAATATTGCGCCATCACGCTCAATCGACCATACGCCTTACTGTTCGGCCCGGCAACCAGACGATTGACGACTTCTTTTTGCAGCATAAAGTGCATGTCGGCAATGGCATCAGTATAGCTGAACAGATGGAACATCAGCGGCGTGGAGATATTGTATGGCAGGTTGCCAAACACGCGCAGCGGCTGGCCCATGGTCTGCGACAGCTCGCGGAAGTTCATGGTCATGGCATCTTGCTGATAAATCGTCAGCTTCGGTCCGAGGAACGGATGCGTTTGCAAACGTGCAGCCAGATCGCGGTCCAGCTCGATAACGGTCAACTTGTCGAGGCGTTCACCGACCGGCTCGGTTAGTGCGGCAAGGCCGGGGCCGATTTCAACAATCGCCTGATCTTTTTGTGGATTAATGGCCGAGACAATGCTGTCGATCACGAACTGATCGTTGAGAAAGTTTTGCCCGAAACGTTTACGGGCTAAGTGGCCCTGATGGACTCGATTATTCATTGGGTATTAACAATCATTTTGATGGCGAGATTAAGCGCCGTGATAAAACTGCCGACTTCCGCTTTTCCCTGGCCCGCAAGTTCGAGTGCGGTACCGTGGTCAACGGAGGTGCGAATAAAAGGTAAACCGAGCGTAATATTCACGCCGCGGCCAAAGCCCTGGTATTTTAGCACGGGCAGGCCCTGATCGTGATACATCGCGAGTACCGCATCGGCATGGTCGAGATATTTTGGCTGAAACAGGGTGTCTGCCGGTAGCGGGCCGCTCAGGTTCATGCCCTTTGCGCGCATCTCTTCAAGCACCGGAATAATCGTATCGATCTCTTCCGTTCCCATGTGACCGCCTTCGCCTGCATGCGGGTTCAGGCCGCAGACCAGCACGTGAGGGTCATTAATGCCAAATTTGGTGCGCAGGTCGTGATGCAAAATGGTGATGATTTCACGCAGCAGGTCGGGCGTAATCGCATCGCTTATCGCTTTTAGCGGCAGATGAGTGGTCACCAGCGCCACGCGCAGCTCTTCGGTTGCCAGCATCATCACCACTTTACTGGCCTGTGAGCGCTCTTCAAAGAACTCGGTGTGACCGGTAAAGGCGATACCTGCATCGTTGATAATGCCCTTATGTACCGGCCCGGTGATCAGCGCGGCAAATTCGCCGTTCAGGCAGCCATCGCAGGCGCGGGCCAGCGTGTCGACCACGTAACCACCGTTGCTAACGTTAAGCACACCTGGCTCAACCGGTGCGTTGAGAGCGACAGGAAGAAGCGTCAGGGTGCCCGCGCGCTGCGCTGAGGCAGGAACGGTGGGGTCGTAAGGCCGAAGGGATAAAGGAAGACCGAGCAGGTTTGCTCGGTCGGATAACAGGGCGCCATCGGCGCAAATCACCAGCTCTACCGGCCAGTCGCGCTGCGCAAGCTGCACGACGAGGTCGGGGCCAATCCCGGCGGGTTCGCCGGGAGTGATAACGACTCGTTGTGTACCGGTCATTTAGTTACTCAGAACTTTAACGTACGCGCTGGCGCGCTGTTCCTGCATCCAGGTAGCCGCTTCTTCGGAGAATTTACGGTTCATCAGCATGCGGTAAGCACGGTCTTTCTGCGCGGCGTCGGTTTTGTCGACGTTGCGGCTATCCAGCAATTCAATCAGGTGCCAGCCGAAGGATGAGTGAACCGGAGCGCTGGTCTGGCCTTTGTTGAGGCGCAGAATCGCGTCGCGGAACGCCGGATCGAAAATATCCGGCGTCGCCCAACCTAAATCACCGCCCTGGTTAGCAGAACCTGGATCTTCAGAGAACTCTTTCGCCGCTTGAGCAAAGGTGGTTTTGCCGCTCTTAATATCTGCTGCGATCTGCTCAAGCTTCGCCCGTGCCTGATCGTCGTTCATGATCGGCGAAGGTTTCAGCAGGATGTGGCGAGCGTGAACTTCGGTAACGGAGATACTTTTGCTGCCGCCGCGCATATCGTTAATTTTCAGGATATGGAAGCCAACGCCGGAACGAATCGGGCCAACGATATCGCCTTTCTTCGCGGTGCTTAGCGCCTGAGCGAAGATGCCCGGCAGTTCCTGAATACGACCCCAGCCCATCTGACCGCCTTTCAGCGCCTGCTGATCGGCAGAGTAGGTGATGGCTAATTTGCCGAAGTCTGAGCCGCTACGCGCCTGCTCAACTACTGAGTTTGCCTGGTCCTGAGCCTCTGCAACCTGCTCGGAAGTTGGGTTTTCCGACAGCGGGATCAAGATGTGGCTGAGGTTCAGCTCAGTGCTGGCGTCATTCTGATCGCCAATTTGTTTTGCCAGGGTTTCTACTTCCTGCGGCAGAACGGTGATGCGACGACGAACTTCGTTGTTACGCACTTCCGAAATCGTCATCTCTTTGCGAATCTGACTACGGTAGGTGTTGTAGTTAATGCCGTCATAGGCCAGACGACTGCGCATCTGATCCATCGACATATTGTTCTGCTTAGCGATGTTGGCAATGGCCTGGTCGAGCTGATCGTCAGAGATCTTCACGCCCATTTTCTGGCCCATCTGCAGCACTATCTGATCCATGATCAGACGTTCGAGGATCTGATGACGCAGGGTGGCGTCATCCGGCAGCTGCTGCCCGGCCTGGCCGGCGTTAAGTTTTACCGATTGCATCAAACCAGCGACGTCGCTTTCCAGAACAACGCCATTATTGACGACAGCCGCTACTTTATCGACAACCTGTGGGGCAGCGAAACTGGTATTCGCGATCATGGCGATACCGAGAAGCAGCGTTTTCCAGTTCTTCATACTTTTTCCATTTCAATTAACCGCAATTGCGGATTACGTTTAAACCAGCCACATCACAGGGAGCTCTGGTACGGTAAAATGTTCGAACGCAGCATCTGCTGTGTGCCGAGGCCGTAATTGGAGCTCAGACCACGCAGCTCGATGTTAAAGCCGAAGGTGTTGTCGTATTTGCTTTCGCTGCTGCTGTTATCCCAGCCGTTGATCTTACGTTCATAGCCGACACGGATAGCGTAGCAACAAGAGCTATACTGCACCCCTAACATCTGATTTGCTGACTTTCTGGTATTCGTGTCGTAGTAGTACGCGCCAACGACTGCCCAACGATCGACGATTGGCCAGCTGGCGGTCATCCCGACCTGCGAAATACCATCTTTATATTGCTTCGCGGTGGAATACGATGGCAGAGTCGCCTGAATGTATTCCGGGCTCGCGTAACGATAGTTAAGCTGCACTAAACGGTTTTCGTCGCGACGGTATTCCACGGTTCCGCTGCCGGTAGCGACGTTATCCAGACGCGTATCATACTGAATTCCCCCGCGTAAACCCCAGTCATCGGTGATGCGCCAGTAGGTATCGCCAGCCCATACCAGTGAACCCCGCGTGTCGTTGTTCTCCCAGTTGATGTTGTCATCACCGGTACGTGCCTCGGTGAAATAGTAGATTTGACCAACGGAAACATTAAAACGTTCAACTGCGGCGGCATCATAAACGCGAGATGTGACGCCGGTAGTGAGTTGGTTGGCAGATGCAATACGGTCGAGGCCGCTGTATGAACGGTCGCGGAACAGACCGCTGTAGTCCGATTGCAGCAGCGTTGAGTCGTAGGTGCCAATATGGCTCTGGTCACGATAGGGGATGTACAGATACTGCATACGCGGTTCGAGCGTCTGGGTATAGCTCTCTTGCATATCGCGTTCGAACACCATTTTGCCATCAACTTTAAACTGCGGCATCACACGGTTAGCTGAATCTTTTAGAGCATTTGCGGAATCAAGTGCATTTCGATTTGAGTCCGAAGGATTGTTGCTGTATTGCCGCTTGGTATAAGAGCGGTATTCATCAATATTATTCTGCTGATAGTGGGTCGCCAGCAGTTTGGCTTCGGTATTGATGCTGCCCCAGCCGTTAGACAGCGGCAGATCGATAGTCGGCTCGAAGTGAACGCGAGTCGCTTCCGGCATGTTGCTGTTCGAGTTAACGAAATGCACCGCCTGCCCGTAAAAATGGGTATCAAACGGGCCGACATCGTTCTGATAGTAGTTCACGTCCAGCTGCGGCTCAGCGGAATAGGCGTTGCTTGAGTCGCGGTCAAAGACCTGGAACTGCTTGGTCGATACGGTCGCGTCAAAGTTCTGATTGGCGTAGCCCGCGCTCAATTTTTGCGTAGCGTAGCCATCGGTACTGGAACCGTATTTGGAGCTGAAATCGTTAAAGTAGTCCGGGTCGCTGACTTTGGTGTAGTCGGCATTGAAGCGCCACACCTGGTCTACGACGCCAGAATGGTTCCAGTAGAACAGCCAGCGGCGACTGTTGCTGTCGCCAGAGTGATCGTCCTCGTAAACCTTATCCGATGGCAGGTAATCAAACTCGAATAAACCCGCGCCAGCCTGAGTCAGGTAGCGAAATTCGTTTTCCCACATCACGCCGCCACGCTTGCTCATATAGTGCGGGGTGATGGTGGCATCAAAGTTCGGCGCGATATTCCAGTAATAAGGAAGATAGAATTCTGCGCCGTTTTTGGTGCTGTATTTAGCGTTAGGGATCAGGAAGCCTGAACGACGCTTATCGCCCACCGGCAGTTGCAGGTAGGGACTGTAAAAAATCGGCACTGAGCCGAGCTTAAAGCGTGCGTTCCAGATCTCCGCGACCTGCTCTTCGCGGTCGTGGATAACTTCGCTGCCGACGACGCTCCAGGTGTCAGAGCCCGGCAGACAGGAGGTAAAGCTGCCGTTTTCTAAAATGGTATAGCGGTTTTCACCGCGCTGTTTCATCAGGTCAGCGGTACCGCGCCCCTGACGGCCAACCATTTGGTAGTCGCCCTGCCAGACGTTGGTATCTTTGGTGTTCAGGTTCGACCAGGCCTTTGGCCCTTTCAGGATAACCTGATTGTCGTCGTAGTGAACGTTGCCGAGCGCATCGACCGTGCGTACAGGCTGCGGCTGACCCGCGGCCTGCTGTTGATGGAGCTGAACTTCATCGGCCTGCAGGCGGCTATTACCCTGATTGATATCAACGTTGCCGGTAAAAACGGCGTTATCAGGATAATTACCCTTCGCATGATCGGCATCGATCGTCACCGGCAGGTCGTTGGGTTTCCCTTCAACCAGAGGACGATTGTAGCTTGGGACGCCAAGCATACATTGCGTGGCGAGATCGGCAGCGAGGCCCTGTTGGCTATACAAGGCGCTGGCAATCATGGTGGCCAGGAGGCTGGGAATACGTTTTTTCATACGTTGTATTTGTTGTTCCGTCATCGTGTGGCAGCGGCTTGCAAACGGTCAGAGCCTAACGTACTCATCTTAATCGCGCTAGTGTTAATCCTGCCCGTTTCGAACCCGAGCGTTAGGCACCGTGTAGAATGACGAGTATGATAAAGCAAATTATAGGCTATGTCCCACAATTGACCGAGGCGTCAACGCTTTGTAATGTGCGGTCAGATATAGCTTAACTGGCGGCAGAGAGATTGGGGAGTCTATGCAGTATTTGGGTAAAATAATTGGCGTTGCGGTTGCGTTGATGATGGGTGGCGGCTTCTGGGGCGTGGTGCTGGGCTTCTTAATTGGACATATGTTTGACCGGGCGCGCAGTCGTCGGCTGAATGTTTTTACCAACCAGCAGGAGCGTCAGTCGCTATTTTTCTCCACCACCTTCGAGGTGATGGGGCATCTGACTAAATCCAAAGGGCGCGTCACCGAAGCGGATATCCACGTCGCCAATTTACTGATGGATCGCATGAGCCTGCACGGTGAAGCGCGCACCGCGGCGCAGCACGCGTTTCGGGTCGGAAAATCAGATGATTACCCGCTGCGTGAGAAAATGCGCCAGCTGCGCAGCGTCTGTTTTGGTCGGTTCGATTTGATTCGGATGTTTCTGGAAATTCAGCTGCAGGCGGCCTTCGCTGACGGCGACCTGCACCCCAACGAACGCGAAGTACTGTTTGTCATTGCCGATGAACTGGGTATCTCCCGCGCCCAGTTTGAGCAGTTCCTGCGTATGATGCAGGGCGGCGCGCAGTTTGGCGGCGGTTCGCAGCAGTCATACGGGCAGCACGGCGGCAACGCTGGCTGGCAGCAGGCGCAGCGCGGGCCAACTCTTGAAGATGCCTGTAATGTGTTGGGGGTAAAGCCGACCGACGATGCCACCACCGTCAAGCGCGCCTATCGTAAGCTGATGAGCGAGCATCATCCGGATAAACTGGTGGCGAAAGGCTTACCGCCGGAAATGATGGAGATGGCTAAGCAAAAAGCGCAGGAAATCCAGAAAGCCTGGGAGCTGATTAAAGAGCAGCGCGGATTCTAAACTACTGGCCTCTCCCCGTTGGGGAGAGGCGTCAGGATGCGCTTGCGGCGCGACGATACATACGGCGCGGATGGCCAATCTTCCCGTACAGCATCTCCACTTCCAGAAAGCCGATCTCCACGCAGTGCTCCAGATAGCGCCGGGCAGTGGTTTTGCTTAATCCAGCCTCGCTAACCACTTCATCCACCGAAAAGCAGCGATCCTCTCTGCCGGTAAACAGGTTTTGCACCAGCGCCAGCGTTTTCTCCTCAATGCCTTTACTGCCGCTGTCGGTACGGTAGTTTTTTGCCTGTAGTTGATACAGCGAATCGACGTTCTGCTGGTCGACAATCTTCCATTCGCGCTGTTGATCGTAAAACTGCACAAACCGCTCCAGCGACTGGCTCAGGCGCTTCCATGACACTGGCTTGAGAATGTAATCGAAAGCGCCGTTGCGGATAGCCAGGCTACAGGTTTCCATATCGCTGGCGGCAGTGATAAAAATCACCGAGCAGTGGGCATTAGCCAGAACAGGATCGGTCATCAGCGTGACCCCTTTGCCATCCGGCAGGTAGTTATCGAGCAGCACCAACTGCGGCGGCCTGGTATTGAGCATTTGCCGCGCTTGGGTAAGGGAGGCTGCTATACCCACCAGACGCATGCGCGGGTGTTTCTGGATAAGCTCGGCGTGCAGCCGCGCCAGTTCGTTTTCATCTTCGATGATCAGGACATCGACCAGGTCATGATGCATAGTGCGTCTCTTGTTGCGGATGAGCAGGCCCATCAGCGGGAATAAACAGCGTGAAAATCGCGCCGCGCGGCGTGTTATCGGACACTTCAATGGTGCCGCCCGCCTGAGTGACATAACGTTCAATAAGATACAGACCCATGCCGTGATCGCCACGGGTTTTGGTGGTAACACCGCGTTCAAAAATGCGCTCGCGGATTTCCGCACGAATACCAACCCCGCGGTCAGCCACTTCAATCATTAACTCCCGGGCGTTCAACTGGATCAGAACCTCAACCGGTTCGTGCGGCAGTTCGGCGCGCTGAGTGGCTTCAATGGCGTTATCCAGCAGGTTGCCGATGATAGAAATTAACTCGGACTCCATCAACGACGGCAGAGGACGGTCGATACGACAGGCCGGGTCAAAGCTCAGCTCAACGCCTTTTTCCCGCGCCCTGGCGGCTTTACCCAGCAGCAGTCCGCAGAGCGTCGGTGAATTAAAGTGCGATGAGATAAAGTCCAGCAGCTCTTGGGCATGTTCTGACTGCGCCTGAATATAGCGAATCGCCTCATCATAGTGGCCCAGATGCAGTAGTCCGGATAGCGTGGTCATGCGGTTTAGCTGCTCGTGACGCATGATGCGCAGGTTGTCGACGTAGCGTTTGACCTGGCTGAGCTGGGCGCTAAGGGAGTTGATTTCGTCGCGGTCGCGGAAGGTAATTACCCAGCCCTGTAGCGAATCCTCCAGCATGATACGCACCCGGCTGGCGAGCACGGTAAGCTGATTAAAGCGACACAGCTCATCGTGGGTATCGCTTTCGAGCATCTCTGTGCTGGCGAAAAACGGTTGCGGGGTGATGACATTATCGATCGACTTACCTCGTAGCTGGTGCGCGGGCTGGCTCAGCCCGAGCAGGCTGCGGGCGGCATGGTTTATCACTTTAATTCGCCGATTGTGGTCGATCACAATCACCCCTTCGTATATCGACTCCATCATTGCTTTTTGTTGGCGCACCAGCAGGCCGATTTCCCGCGGCTCGAGCGAGAAAATCTGCTTCTTGATGCTGCGGGTGAAGTACCAGGAGAAGACAAACAGCGCGATAAGCAGCAGTACGGCGGCGACGAAAATATTAATCACTTTTTCCAGCGTGATGCTGTCGAGGTAGCTGGTGAGATAGCCAACGGAGACAATGCCGACAACCCGACCCGCATCATCGAGAATCGGCGCTTTGCTGCGTAGCGAAATGCCGAGCCCGCCTTTACGGATGGTGGTGGTGCTTTTCCCCTCCAGCACCGCCTGGTTATCGCCGCCAACTAACCGCGTACCGACCCATTCCGGATGGACCGAGTGAAATAGATGCACTCCCCGCTTATCGCCAATCACGATAAAGCTGGCGTCGCTGTGGGCGGCGATATTTTGCATAAACGGTTTTATCGCCTGCGGGTCTTCAAGTGCCACCTGCTGGCGTAAATTCGGCATTAAAGCAATTTCTTCTGCCTGTATTTTAGCGCGGGCGCTCATTTCCTGATAAAGCTGATGGCTGGCATCGAAATAATAATAAACCCCCAGCAGTGCGAACAGAACTGAGAAAAAGGCGACCAGCGAAATGAACAGCTTAAATTGAAATGAAACTTTCATAAGTAGTATGCACAGTATCAGGGATGCGGCACTCTATCATCTTTTGCGCTGCCGACATCATGGCTGAAGAAAACTTGTGAACGCCTACACAGGCGTCAGGGGAACCAGAATTATCCGCTGGCGGTGAATTTATCAAGGTGAATTAGCAGGTAGATTTAAAACCATAAAAACCACACTAATAAATCAGAGAAATATCACATAAATAATAGAAACCATAAAAACCATAGTGACCATTAAAACTTCGTTCTTAATCTGGCGAGACTCACATTAAGTCTGCGTATGGCCCTCTAACCTGAAAAGTAATAATAACCAGAGGGCTTAATTATGAGCACCACAGACAATGCATTCTCTGCAACCATCGATCCTATTAACACGCCGAAAGCACCGCTCAAGCAGCGCTGGTGGCATATCCTCGATAACTGGAAAGTCGGTATTATCCCGCTGCCGCTGTTTCTACTAGCAGGTGGCCTGATCGCGCTGGACTGCCTGGGCGGCAAGCTGCCGAGCGACATTGTGGTGATGGTGGCAACGCTGGCCTTTTTCGGCTTTGCCTGCGGTGAATTCGGTAAGCGTTTGCCGGTTCTGGGCAAGCTCGGCGCGGCGGCGATCTGCGCGACGTTTATTCCCTCCGCGCTGGTGCACTATGGCCTGCTGCCGGACGTGGTGGTGGAGTCGACCACCAAGTTCTATAAGTCGACCAACATTCTCTATCTCTACATTTGCTGCATCATCGTCGGCAGCATCATGAGCATGAACCGTACCACGCTAATTCAGGGCTTTCTGCGGATTTTCTTCCCGATGCTGTGCGGAGAAATCGTTGGCATGCTGGTTGGCGTTGGCGTCGGTACCGCTCTGGGGCTGGAGCCGTTCCAGGTATTCTTCTTTATTGTCCTGCCGATTATGGCTGGCGGCGTAGGTGAGGGGGCTATCCCGCTGTCGATAGGCTATGCCGCGCTGATGCATATGGATCAGGGCGTTGCGCTGGGCCGCGTGCTGCCGATGGTGATGTTGGGCAGCCTGACGGCGATTGTTATCTCCGGCTGTTTAAACCAGCTCGGCAAGCGCTTCCCGCATTTAACCGGCGAAGGACAGCTGATGCCAAACCGCCGCAACGAAACGCACCGCGAAGAGTCCGCTGAGGGAAAAATGGATGTGACGACGCTGGCCTCCGGCGCGCTGCTGGCTGTGCTGCTGTATATGCTGGGAATGTTGGGTCAAAAGATGATTGGCCTGCCGGCTCCGGTGGGGATGTTGTTCCTCGCAGTACTGCTGAAACTGGCTAACGGTGTCTCTCCGCGTCTGCAGGAGGGCTCGCAGATGGTGTATAAATTTTTCCGCACGGCAGTGACCTATCCGATTTTGTTTGCCGTTGGCGTGGCGATCACCCCCTGGCAGGAGCTGGTCAACGCCTTCACCGTGAGCAACCTGCTGGTGATTATCAGCACCGTGTCGGCGCTGGTGGCGACTGGCTTTGTGGTGGGGAAAAAGATAGGTATGCACCCGATTGATGTGGCGATTGTTTCCTGCTGCCAGAGCGGTCAGGGCGGCACCGGCGACGTGGCGATTCTGACTTCCGGCAACCGCATGAACCTGATGCCGTTCGCGCAGATCGCAACAAGAATTGGTGGTGCGATTAATGTTTCATTGGGTCTGCTATTCCTCAGTCATTTTTTAGCCTGATTTAACTTTTTTGTAACAGTTAAGTCTGCTTTTTCGTGCTAAATGGCGCAGAAAATTTCTGCGCCCCGTCTCCAAAACAGGGATCGTTTAGCGATACAATCAGCGCCATTATTCGCTATTGCGACGACAGCCCGATCGCTGTCTTTTATTAAGTGAGGAGAGGAACAAATGTCAGTGGATACTCTCGCCCGTGAGGGCGTAAGCATGGAAGCGCTGCTGGCGGCGAAAGAGCAGCGTGCGGCTCGCCAGGCCGACTGGTTAGCCCATTATCAGCAGCCGGTAATTTCGCTGACCCTGGTGACGCCGGGCGCGGTGAAAGACAGCATTCGCTACCGTAATATGATGGGTGTGGCGCTGCAGGCCTGCGATCAGATGCTGTGGAAACATCGCTGGCAAACGCTCGATCGCCAGGTCTTGTGGCTGCCGACCGGCCCGGAAGCGCTGTGGTGTGTTGATCACGCCGCCAGTGAAATCAAAGCGTTTTGCTCGGAGCTGGAACAGACTCATCCGCTGGGCCGCCTGTGGGATATCGACGTGATTTGCCCGAAAAATGGCCTGGTTGGTCGTCAATCAATGGGTGAAAATCAACGCCGCTGCCTGCTGTGCGAAGAACCCGCGCACGCCTGCGCCCGCAGTCGTCGTCATGATACCGGGCTGGTTGTCGCTCGCGTCGAGAAGATGATTGATGCGTGGTTTGCCCGCGATTAACGCGAACTTCTCGTTTGCTGAATAAGCGATGGGATAGCCCGGGTGAGCCGCTAGCGGCACGACCCGGGACAGTTCTGAACGATTAGAAATCGATGGGGGCGCGAAACGTCATCGCGTTACCGAACGATGGGTGGGTGATGGTCAGCGTTTCGGCGTGCAGCAGCAGACGCGGCGCCATGGCCAGCGCTTCTGGCGAGGCGTAAAAGCGGTCGCCAAGAATCGGATGGCCCAGCGCCAGCATATGCACGCGCAGCTGATGCGAACGTCCGGTAATCGGCTTGAGGCGCACGCGGGCGGTATTATCCTGTGCGAACTCCAGCACTTCATACTCGGTTTGCGCCGCTTTGCCGGTTTCGTAACACACCTTCTGCTTTGGCCGGTTCGGCCAGTCGCAAATCAGCGGTAAATCCACCAGACCTTCCGCTTTTTCCGGATGCCCCCACACGCGGGCGACGTACTGCTTTTTCGTCTCGCGTTCGCGGAACTGACGCTTCAGCTCGCGCTCGGCTGCTTTGGTCAGCGCCACCACAATCACGCCGCTGGTGGCCATATCCAGGCGGTGCACTGACTCAGCCTGCGGGAAGTCGCGCTGAATGCGCGTCATCACGCTGTCTTTGTGTTCCTCCAGCCGCCCCGGCACGGACAACAAGCCGCTGGGCTTGTTGACCACCATAATGTGCTCATCCTGATAGAGGATAACCAGCCAGGGATCCTGTGGCGGATTGTAGTTTTCCATCGCCATATTCGCGTTCCGTTACTGGTGGGTGACCACGATTAAGCGCAGCGCGTCGAGACGCCAGCCTGCCTGGGCCAGCGCGTCCATCACCTGCTGACGATTGCTCTCGATAGCCGACAGTTCATCATCGCGGATGTTCGGGTTAACGGCGCGCAGCGCTTCAAGACGCGACAGTTCAGCCGACAGCTTATCGTCAGCTTCGCTACGCGCGGCATCGATCAGTGCCTGGGCCGCTTTTGCTACCTGCCCTTCGCCCTGCTGCAAAATGGCGTGAACATCCTGTTGGACGGCGTTAACTAGCTTGCTGCCGGTATGGCGGTTAACTGCGCTCAGCTGGCGGTTAAAGCTTTCGAACTCCACCTGGCCGGCGAGGTTATTACCGTTTTTGTCGAGCAGCATGCGCACCGGCGTCGGCGGCAGGAAGCGGTTAAGCTGCAGATGCTTCGGCGCCTGCGCTTCGACGACGTAAATCAGCTCCAGCAGCAGGGTTCCTACCGGCAGCGCTTTGTTTTTCAACAGGGAAATGGTGCTGCTGCCGGTATCGCCGGAGAGGATCAGATCCAGACCGTTGATAATCAGCGGGTGCTCCCAGGTGATGAACTGCGCGTCTTCGCGAGACAGCGCAACATCACGTTCGAAGGTAATGGTGCAGCCATCTTCCGGCAGGCCCGGGAAGTCAGGGACCAGCATATGGTCGGACGGGGTCAGCACTATCAGGTTTTCACCGCGATCGTCCTGGTTGATACCGACAATATCAAATAGGTTCATGGAGAAGGCGATAAGACTAGTGTCATCATCCTGCTCTTCAATGCTTTCCGCCAGTGCCTGGGCTTTTTCTCCGCCGTTAGAGTGGATCTCCAGCAGGCGGTCGCGACCCTGTTCCAGTTGGACTTTCAGCGCGTCGTGCTGCTGGCGGCAGGATTTGATCAAATCGTCAAAGCCGTCGGTATTCTCTGGCGCGGCAAGGTAGTTAATCAGTTCGTTATGCACGCTGTCGTAAACGGTGCGGCCGGTCGGACAGGTGTGCTCGAATGCGTCCAGCCCTTCGTGATACCAACGTACCAGCACCGACTGAGCGGTTCTTTCCAGATACGGAACGTGGATCTGAATATCGTGGGCCTGGCCGATACGGTCCAGACGGCCGATACGCTGCTCGAGCAGATCCGGGTTGAACGGCAGGTCGAACATCACCAGGTTGCTGGCGAACTGGAAGTTACGCCCTTCGGAGCCGATTTCAGAACACAGTAGCACTTGAGCGCCGGTATCCTCTTCAGCAAACCAGGCGGCGGCGCGGTCGCGCTCGATAATCGACATGCCCTCATGGAACACTGCCGCGCGGATACCTTCGCGCTCGCGCAGGACCTGCTCCAGCTGCAGCGCGGTGGCTGCTTTGGCGCAGATGACCAGCACTTTCTGCGAGCGATGGCTGGTGAGGTGGCCCATCAGCCAATCGACGCGCGGGTCGAAGTTCCACCAGGTACCGCTATCACCTTCAAATTCCTGATAAATCTGCTCTGGATAGAGCATGTCGCGGGCGCGCTCTTCGGCAGTTTTGCGGGCACCCATAATGCCGGAGACCTTGATAGCGGTCTGATACTGGGTCGGCAGCGGCAAACGAATGGTGTGCAGCTCGCGTTTCGGGAAACCCTTGACGCCGTTACGGGTGTTGCGGAACAGCACGCGGCTGGTGCCGTGGCGATCCATCAGCATGGAGACCAGCTCCTGACGGGCGGCCTGGGCGTCATCGCGGTCGCTGTTGGCGGCCTGCAATAACGGCTCGATATCCTGCTCGCCGATCAGATCGCTCAGCGCGTTCAGCTCGGCATCGTTGAGTTTATTGCCCGCCAGCAGCAGGGCAACGGCGTCGGCCACCGGGCGGTAGTTTTGCTGTTCTTCAACGAACTGAGCGAAATCATGGAAACGGCTAGGGTCAAGCAGACGCAGGCGAGCGAAGTGGCTCTCCATACCCAGCTGCTCCGGGGTTGCGGTCAGCAGCAGAATGCCCGGCACGCGTTCGGCCAGCTGTTCAATCGCCTGATATTCACGGCTAGGTGCCTCTTCGCTCCACACCAGGTGGTGTGCTTCGTCGACGACCATAATGTCCCACTCGGCATCGCACAGGTGTTCCAGACGTTGCTTGCTGCGGCGCACGAAATCCAGCGAGCAGATAACCAGCTGTTCGGTTTCGAACGGGTTAAAGGCGTCGTGCTGGGCTTCGGCATAGCGTTCGTCATCAAACAGCGAGAAGCGCAGGTTGAAGCGGCGCAGCATTTCCACCAGCCATTGGTGTTGCAGAGTTTCCGGAACGACGATCAGCACGCGTTCGGCAGCGCCACTGAGCAATTGTTGATGGAGGATCATCCCGGCTTCGATGGTTTTACCTAAGCCCACTTCATCTGCCAGCAGGACGCGCGGCGCGTGACGGCGCCCGACATCGTGGGCGATATTCAACTGATGCGGGATCAGGCTGGTGCGCTGTCCGCGCAGGCCGCTCCACGGCATACGGTACTGTTCGCTTTGAAATTTGCGCGCGCGATAGCGCAGGGCGAAACGGTCCATGCGGTCGATCTGTCCGGCGAACAGGCGATCCTGGGGTTTGCTGAAGACCAGCTTGCTGTCGAGCAGCACTTCACGCAGGACGACGTTGGCTTCTTCGGTATCGAGACGGGTGCCGGTATAGGCCAGCAGGCCGTTCTCTTCATTAACTTCGTCAACCTGGAGCTGCCAGCCTTCGTGGCTGGTGATGGTATCGCCCGGGTTAAACATCACGCGGGTGATCGGGGAGTCGTTGCGTGCGTACAGACGGTTTTCGCCGATAGCAGGGAAAAGAAGGGTAACCATGCGCGCATCCAGCGCAACCACCGTCCCTAATCCCAGTTCGCTCTCTGTGTCGCTAATCCAGCGTTGACCAAGTGTAAAAGGCATATATGTTCGGCTCTTTAGTTCTTTAATTGCAGGCAATAGTTGAGGGTCTCCAGAAAGGTCGGAGATGCGTCAATATTGGGTCCGGGAATGGAAAGGGCGCTATATTACTGGATGGCGGAACGTTCGTCACGTCCTGCTCACCCTTCAATTTACTGCTTTTTTGCAGGTTGAATGAATGAGTAAAAATCAAAATAGCCCCAGCTGACCTGTCACTATTGTAGCAAAATCGTCGTCGACAAAGGGAAGAATTCCGTCGGCAACAGGCTGCAATTGCTTTGACAAATAGTGCTCATAATCGAGCGGTGATTGCTGATAGTCCACCGGCTCGGGCCCGCTGGTGGTCCAGACATACTTAATGCTGCCGCGCTGCTGATACTGCTGCGGCCTGCCCAGCTTGACGTTTTGCTCATCCGCGAGCCTCGCTGCTCGCACGTGCGGCGGCACATTGCGCTGATACTCCGCCAGCGGGCGGCGCAGGCGTTTACGGTAGATCAGGCGATCGTTAAGCTCGCCGTTCATCAGCTTATCAATGGTTTCGCGCACATACTCCCGGTAAGGCTGATTGCGGAAGATGCGCAGATAAAGCTCCTGCTGAAACTGCTGGGCCAGCGGCGTCCAGTCGGTGCGTACCGTCTCCAGTCCTTTAAAAACCATCCGCTGCTCGTCACCATCCTGAATCATCCCGGCATAGCGTTTTTTACTGCCGGTATCGGCACCGCGGATTGTCGGCATTAAAAAGCGGCAGAAGTGGGTTTCAAACTCCAGTTCCAGGATGCTGGTCAGATTATCTTTGCCAAGTTCTGTTGCCCACCACGCATTGACGAAGGCCACCAGCGAATGGCCGATTTTCGTCGCCTCTTCTTCGCTGTGGGCGCGCTTTAGCCACACGAAGGTGGAGTCGGTATCGCCGTAGATAACGTCATAGCCCTGGGATTCAATCAGCGCTTTGGTCTGGCGCATAATCGCGTGGCCGCGCATGGTGATTGAGGAGGCCAGGCGCGGATCGAAAAAGCGGCAGGCGCTGGTGCCCAGCACGCCATAAAAGGCGTTCATGATGATCTTCAGCGCCTGTGACAGCGGTTTGTTTTTGTGCAGTTTAGCCTCGTCTCGCCCGTGCCAGATTTGCCCGACAATGCCCGGCAGGCAGTGTTTCTCACGCGAGAAGCGCGCGCCAAGAAAGCCTTCGGTGCTGTGTTCGTTATCGGGCTGCGCCAGCCCCTCAACCAGCCCGACCGGGTCAATCAGGAAGGTACGGATAATTGACGGGTACAGGCTCTTATAGTCCAGCACCAGCACCGAATCATACAGGCCGGGCCGCGAGTCCATCACGTAGCCGCCGGGGCTGGCCTGCGGCGGTACTTCGCCGAGGTTTGGCGCGACGTAGCCCAACCGGTGCATACGCGGGAAATAGAGGTGGCCGAAGGCGGCGACCGAGCCGCCGTGACGATCCGCGGGCAGGCCGTTGACCGTCGCGCGTTCCAGCAAAAACGGCATGATCTCCGTTTTATGAAAGATACGCGTAACCAGCTCGCAATCCTGCAGGTTATAGGTCGCCAGCGCCGGTTTATCTTCATTAAAGCGGCGGTCGATTTCGTCCATCCGATCCCAAGGATTATCGATGGCTTTCCCCTCGCCGAGCAGCTCGCGAGCGACTGATTCCAGCGCAAAAGAGGAGAAGTTCCAGAAGGCGGATTTTAGCGCCTCAATGCCGTCGATAATCAAGCGGCCGTTGGCCTGAGCGAAGAAGACGCCGTTTTTAAACCCGTGCTCGCGCCACTCCAGTTCGCTGTTGCCGCGCCCTAGCATCAGCGGGATACGATAGCGCTCGGCGTGCTTTTGCAGGACACGTAAATCGAACTGCACTACGTTCCAGCCAATCAGTACGTCCGGGTCGTGGGCGGCAAACCAGGCGTTCAGCTTTTCCAGCAGCAGGGGGCGGCTGGCAACATACTCCAGCTCAAAATTGACGGCTGGCGGCGAGGCCGGTTCAGGCCCGAGCATATAGACGACCCGCTGCCCGCAGCCTTCAAGACCGATGCAGTAGAGCTCGCCGTGGCGGCTGGTTTCGATATCCAGCGAGACCCATTTCAGCGGCGGGCGGTAGTCGGGGTTGGGCTTCATTCGCGCGTTGACCAACTGCTGGCCGCGCGCGTCACCTTCGACCCACACCGGGGCGGTGATAAAGCGCTCCATCAGATAGCGCTCTGGCGGACGAATATCGCCTTCATAGACCGTGATGCCGTTTTCGCGCAGCTTTTTTTCCAGCCGCATCAGCTGGCGGTGAGCGCGGCAGTAGAGGCCAAACACCGGCTGGCGATGAAAATCTTTTAGGGTAAGGGGAGCAAGACGGTGGCCGTTTTCCCCTTGCAGCAGGCGTTCAACCTGCGCGCGCTGGGATTCGGGGATGAAAGCAACGGATTCCTGCGGCGGCAGCGTGACCTGAAGCGGGCCGTCATCGGTCGCTAGCCAGAAGGTCAGTTCGGTGCCCTGCGCGGTATCCCGCCAGTGACGGGTCAGTAAAAAACCTTCTCGTGGCTGCGTCACGCCGTGCTCTCATTAGTAAAAACCAGGCCTGATTATAGCCTGGTTCATGCAATGGTGCTGGGGTTTTATACAGGTGTGGCGGGCATCCGTTCCCGGAGGCGGCGCTTCGCACCTGTCCGGGCTACCAGACTTGCAGACGGTTGTGGAGTTTTACTGCCCGTAATAGGCTTTCGCCCCGTGTTTACGCAGATAGTGTTTATCCAGCAGCGTTTGCTGCATATCTGGTAATTGCGGTGCCAGCTGGCGGCAGAAGATGCCCATATAGGCGATCTCTTCGAGCACAATAGCGTTATGCACAGCGTCTTCGGCGTTTTTCCCCCAGGCAAACGGGCCGTGGGAGTGCACCAGTACACCGGGCATTTGCGCCGGATCGATGCCT
The DNA here is from genome assembly GCF_051131775.1 of Klebsiella sp. MISC125. Taxonomy (NCBI): domain Bacteria; kingdom Pseudomonadati; phylum Pseudomonadota; class Gammaproteobacteria; order Enterobacterales; family Enterobacteriaceae; genus Klebsiella; species Klebsiella sp. MISC125. Next base: position 5,173,839 of record NZ_CP180448.1, on the reverse strand, counting down.
TTTTCACGGAAGGTTTCGACAATCACCTCGCCAGTTTCCCACTCGTATTCACCATTGATTTCGTCGTCGGTCATCAGGCGGGTGCAGGGAACCGCGCCGTAGAAATAGTCGGCGTGGGTGGTACCGGTAGCGGGAATCGACTGCCCGGCCTGCGCCCAGATGGTGGCGTGGCGCGAATGGGTGTGGACGATGCCGCCCAGCGTTGGAAATGCCTGATACAGCAGGCGGTGAGTTGGCGTATCTGAAGAGGGTTTTTTCTTGCCTTCAACCACTTCGCCAGTCTCAAGGCTGACCACGACCATGTCTTCGGCGGTCATCACGCTGTAGTCGACGCCGGAAGGTTTAATCACCAGTACGCCCTGTTCACGGTCGACGGCGCTGACGTTGCCCCAGGTAAGGGTGACAAGATTGTGCTTTGGCAGGGCCAGGTTGGCTTCCAGTACCTGGCGTTTGAGATCTTCTAACATAATGTACTCCAAATAGCAGGCGAGTCAGGTTTCCCTCACCCCGGCCCTCTCCCGAAGGGAGAGGGAGAAAGGCGGACCGCGCTTGAACTTTCCTCCTCAGCCGAAGGGAGAGGGAGAAAGGCGGCATTGCGCTCGATCGGTCCCCTCTCCCCGCTGGGGAGAGGGTTAGGGTGAGGGGAACGGCCTCTTAACGTTTTGAACCGTAATAAACTTCGTTCCAGCGCAGCGCATCTTTGAACGATGGCAGGCGGGTCTCGTTATCAATGACGGTCAGCTCGATATCCTGCAGTTCGGCGAACTGGCGCATATCGTCCAGGGTCAGCGCGTGGCTGAAGACGGTGTGGTGCGCGCCGCCTGCGATAATCCAGGCTTCAGACGCGGTGCGCAGGTCCGGATGGGCTTTCCACAGGGCGTTAGCCACCGGCAGCTTCGGCAGATCGTGCGGGGTTTTCACCGTTTCAATGGTGTTAACCAACAGACGATAGCGATCGCCGAGATCGATCATGCTGGCGACGATCGCCGGGCCGGTCTGGGTATTGAAAATGATACGCGCTGGATCGGCTTTACCGCCGATGCCCAGCGGCTGCACGTCGAGAATCGGTTTCTCGGCGGTAGCTATGGTCGGGCAGACTTCCAGCATGTGTGAGCCCAGCGCCAGATCGTTGCCTTTCTCGAAGTGGTAGGTGTAATCCTCCATAAAAGAGGTGCCGCCCTGCAGACCAGTTGCCATCACCTTCATGATGCGAAGCAGAGCGGCGGTTTTCCAGTCGCCCTCGCCCGCAAAGCCGTAGCCCTGCTGCATCAGACGTTGTACGGCCAAACCCGGAAGCTGTTTCAGGCCGTGTAAATCTTCAAATGTGGTGGTGAACGCATGGAACCCACCTTGTTCGAGGAAGCGCTTCATCCCCAGTTCGATGCGTGCAGCATCAATCACGTTCTGACGCTTATCGCCGTGGATTTGCGCCGCAGGCGTCAGTCGGTAGGTACTTTCGTACTCATCGATCAGCGCGCTGATTTCACCCTCAGTGACCGCGTTAACCACCTGCACCAGATCGCCCACTGCCCAGGTGTTAACCGTGAAGCCGAACTTGATTTGCGCGGCAACTTTATCACCGTCAGTGACCGCCACTTCACGCATGTTGTCGCCGAAACGGCACACTTTCAGATGGCGAGTATCCTGTTTTGATACCGCCTGGCGCATCCATGAGCCGATGCGCTGATGAGCTTCCTGATCCTGCCAGTGGCCAGTCACCACGCTGTGCTGCTGACGCATACGCGCGCCGATGAAACCGAACTCGCGGCCGCCGTGTGCGGTCTGGTTCAGGTTCATAAAGTCCATATCGATGCTGTCCCACGGCAGAGCCGCGTTGTACTGGGTATGGAACTGCATCAGCGGTTTATTGAGGATAGTCAGGCCGTTAATCCACATTTTGGCAGGCGAGAAGGTATGCAGCCACACCACCATCCCGGCGCACTTATCATCGTAGTTCGCGTCGCGGCAAATATGGGTGATTTCATCTGGGGTGGTGCCCAGCGGTTTGAGCACCAGTTTGCACGGCAGTTTGGCTTCCGCATTGAGGCTATTCACCACATGTTCGGCATGCTTCGTGACTTGACGCAGCGTTTCTGGGCCATACAGATGCTGGCTACCAATAACGAACCACACTTCATAGTTATTAAAAATTGTCATTTTCATGTCCTTAATGGGTGAGAGCTGCCTGGGATTGCGGGGCTGTTTCCGCCTTTGCAGTCGAAGGGAGATAGAGTTGTTCTGCGCTGACCGACCATTGTTGGTAGCGCTGATAGAGTTGTTCGAAACGTTGTGCCTGCTCAGGGCGCGGCTGCAAGGTACTTTCCACCTGGCTGGCCATGTTCTCCTGCGCGGTCGGAATATCGCGGTACACGCCAGCGGCGACGGCGGCAAAGATGGCGGCGCCCAGAGCGCAGCACTGATCGGAAGCGACGATTTGCAGCGGGCGATTCAATACATCGCAGCAGGCCTGCATGATTACCTGGTTTTTCCGCGCAATGCCGCCAAGCGCCATCACGTTATTGACCGGAATACCCTGTTCGGTGAAGCACTCCATAATGGCGCGTGCGCCGAAAGCGGTAGCGGCAATCAGTCCGCCGAACAGCGCCGGAGCGTCGGTGGCGAGGTTCAGGTCGGTAATCACCCCTTTCAAACGCTGGTTTGCGTTCGGCGTGCGGCGACCGTTAAACCAGTCCAGCACCACCGGCAGATGTTCGAGGGACGGATTTTTCGCCCAGGCTTCGGTCAGCGCAGGTAGCAGCTGTTTTTGGCTAACTTTGATCTGCTCTTTCAGCTCCGGATTCGCGAGCGCCAACTGCTCGAGCGGCCAACCAAGAATGCGGCCAAACCAGGCATAGATGTCGCCAAACGCGGATTGTCCGGCTTCCATACCGATAAAGTCAGGCACCACGCTACCGTCTACCTGGCCGCAGATCCCTTTCACCGTACGTTCGCCAACGCTTTGTTTGTCGGCAATCAGGATGTCGCAGGTTGAGGTACCGATAACTTTGACCAGCGCGTTAGGTTGGGCACCAGCACCGACTGCGCCCATATGACAGTCGAAAGCGCCGCCGGAGATGGTGACGGTTTGCGTCAGACCCAGGCGCTGCGCCCATTCGGCGGTCAGCGTGCCGACAGGTAAATCGGCGGTCCAGGTTTCGCTGAACATCGGCCAGGTCAGGTTCTGGTTAAGAATGGGGTCGAGTTCATCGAAGAAGCTGGCCGGCGGCAGGCCACCCCAGCTATCGTGCCACAGTGATTTGTGCCCGGCGCTGCAGCGGCCACGACGAATATCCTGCGGGCGGGTGGTGCCGGAAAGCAGGGCTGGAACCCAGTCGCACAGCTCAATCCACGAAGTTGCGGCCTTGGCAACGGCGCTATCCTCGCGGGTGACATGGAGGATCTTGGCCCAGAACCACTCGCTGGAGTAGATGCCGCCGATATAGCGAGAGTAGTCCTCTTTGCCTGGCTGGTGGCACAGACGGGTGATGGCCTCCGCCTCTTCCACCGACGTGTGGTCTTTCCACAGTACGAACATGGCATTAGGGTTGTTGGCGAACTCTTCGCGTAACGCCAGGACATTGCCGTCAGCATCAATCGGCGCGGGCGTTGAGCCAGTGCTGTCGACGCCGATACCCACGACGGCGGCGCGTTGTTCGGCGCTCAATGACGCCAGGACGCTTTTCAGCGCGGCTTCCATTGATTCAATGTAATCACGTGGATGATGGCGGAACCGATTGTTCGGGCCATCGCAGAACAGCCCCTCCTGCCAGCGCGGATACCATTCGACGCTTGCGGCGAGCTCTTCGCCGGTCGCGCATTCCACTGCCAGGGCGCGTACTGAATCACTGCCAAAATCGAGGCCAATCGCAATTGCCATTCTGTTACTCCATGCTAAAAAACATTCATGGTGAAACAGTAGATATTCGTGCCGAAAACCGTCAGGCTGTATTCGCTAATCTTATGGACTATATTGCTGTGAGGTCGCAAAGTGTGACGCCGTGCAAATATTCAATGTGGACTTTTCTGCCGTATTTATAGACACTTCAGTTATGTGCTGAATGCGTATGAATTGTGCGCTGTGCTCAGTTTTTGCCGAGAGAAGGCGGGTTTTAATTCGATTTCTAATCCACGTCGCAGTACGGGCTGTCAGCCAGACGATAAAATACAAGGTATGGACAATTGGTGTCCAAAATGTCTCCGGGAGAGCTGATTTTATGGCCGAAACGCAAAACGATCCTTTATTGCCGGGTTACTCCTTTAATGCCCATCTGGTGACGGGCCTGACGCCAATTGACGCAGAAGGCTATCTGGATTTCTTCATTGACCGCCCGCTGGGTATGAAGGGGTATATTCTGAACCTGACGATCCGCGGCGAAGGGGTAATCAACAACCACGGAGAGCAATTTATCTGCCGACCCGGCGATATGCTGTTGTTCCCGCCGGGGGAGATTCACCATTATGGGCGCCACCCTGATGCCCGGGAGTGGTATCACCAATGGGTTTACTTCCGGCCGCGCGCCTACTGGCATGAATGGCTGAACTGGCCGACGATTTTTGCCCAGACCGGTTTTTTTCGCCCCGATGAGCAGTGGCAGACGCGTTTTTGCGAACTGTTTGGTCAAATTGTTGATGCCGGGCAGGGGGCTGGGCGTTATTCCGAGCTGCTGGCGATAAACCTGATGGAGCAACTGCTGCTAAGGCGCATGGAGGCGATCAACGAGTCGCTGCACCCGCCGCTGGATAACCGGGTGCGCGATGCCTGTCAGTACATTAGCGATCATCTGGCGGACAGCCATTTTGATATTGCCAGCGTCGCCCAACATGTGTGCCTGTCTCCGTCGCGCTTATCGCATCTGTTCCGCCAGCAACTGGGCATCAGCGTACTCGGCTGGCGGGAAGATCAGCGAATTAGCCAGGCCAAGCTACTGCTCAGCACCACGAGGATGCCAATCGCCACCGTAGGTCGCAACGTGGGCTTTGAGGACCAACTGTACTTTTCCCGGGTATTTAAGAAATGCACCGGCGCCAGCCCGAGTGAGTTCCGTGCGGGATGTGAATAAAAAGTAAAGAAAGTGAAATGATCACCCGGATTATTAACACTGCCAGTAAACTATACAAACAATTGATGGCTTGACGAAGTATTGGCGGCTCCGGAGAATCCGTGCTTCGTTTTTAAACCGGGTACATTATGCAAGCATTGCTGGAACACTTTATTACTCAATCCACGGTCTATTCCCTGATAGCCGTTCTGCTGGTTGCCTTCCTGGAGTCGCTGGCGCTGGTGGGGCTTATCTTACCGGGAACGGTAATGATGGCCGGATTGGGCGCGCTGATCGGCAGCGGTGAAGTTAACTTCTGGCAGGCGTGGCTGGCGGGGATTATTGGTTGCTTGCTCGGTGACTGGATTTCGTTCTGGCTTGGCTGGCGCTTTAAGAAGCCGCTGCACCGTTGGTCTTTTTTGAAGAAAAACAAAGCGCTGCTCGATAAAACCGAACATGCGCTGCATCAGCACAGTATGTTCACCATTTTGATTGGTCGATTCGTCGGACCGACGCGCCCGCTGGTGCCGATGGTTGCCGGAATGCTTGACCTGCCGGTCGCGAAATTTATTCCGCCTAATATTATTGGCTGCCTGCTGTGGCCGCCGCTCTACTTTTTACCAGGAATTCTGGCCGGAGCGGCGATTGATATTCCGGCCGATGAGCATAGCGCCAGCTTTAAGTGGCTGCTGCTGGGGGCGGCGCTGTTGGCGTGGCTGGCTGCGTGGTTGTGCTGGCGACTGTGGCGCAGCGCCAAAAGTTCGGGCGATCGCTTAACCCGCTTCCTGCCGCGCTTTCGCCTGCTGTGGCTGACGCCGCTGATGCTGATTGCCGCCGGAGTGGCGCTGACTTTTGCCTTCCGCCATCCGCTGATGCCGGTCTATCTTGAGATCCTGCATAAGGTTATTTTGCGCTAATCCCCAATAGCGACGAGGCGCTGCTGTTGCCGCTGAGCAGTTCGGCAGTTGTGCCATCCCAGGCGATTCTCCCCTCGGCGACCACGATTGAACGCGGCGCAATGCGAGCCGCATCTTCCACGCTGTGCGACACCATCAATAGCGTCAACTGCTGCTGCTGACAAACGTCGGCGACCAGCACCAGCATCTCCTGACGCAGAGCGGGATCGAGCGCCGAAAAGGGTTCATCCAGCAACAGTACCGGCTGCTTGCGCACCAGACAACGCGCTAGCGCCGCACGCTGCCGTTGGCCGCCGGACAGCTCGCCCGGTAGGCGTTCCAACAGCGAATCGATACCCATCTGCCCGGCAATAGCCTGCAAACGGTCTTTCTGTTCGGCATTTAACTTAAGCCCCGGATTCATCCCGAGCGCAATATTCTGGCGAATGGTCAGATGGTTAAAGAGGTTATTTTCCTGAAACAGCATCGATACCGGACGGCGCGCGGGCGGCGTATGGGTATGGGACTGGCCGTCGATGGAGATACTGCCGCTGGCGGGCGGTAAAAAACCGGCAATCAGGTTTAGCAGCGTGCTTTTCCCCGCGCCGCTGGGACCAAGAACCGCAATGCGCTCGCCGCGTTCAACGCCGAGCGTAAAGCGCATCGGCAGATGCTGGTAAAGCCAGGTCACATCATTTAGTTTTAGCATCACGCCCCGGAAGTTTTTCAATCACGCTAAAGAGTACAAAGCACAGCAGCAGGAGCAGCAGGGCGGTAACGGCTCCGTCCTGGCTACGGTAAGAGCCAATTTGCTGATACAGGTAGAACGGCAGGGTGCGGAAGTTTTCGTTGCCAAACAGCGCCACGACACCGAAATCGCCAATCGACAGCACGCAGGCAAAGGCCAGAGCCTGGGCCAGCGGACGTTTTAAAGCGCGAAGCTCAACCACCCATAAGCGGGTAAAACCGTGCATCCCCAACGACTGGCACAGCGTGCCATAGCGGGTAGCGATATCGCGCATAGGGTTTTCCAGCACCTTAAGCGCATAAGGAATCGCCATTAGCGCATTGGTGAAAATCACGATGCCATCGGCGGATTCCGGCAGGCCCACGCTGTTATTGAGCAGCAGGAAGAAACCGGTCGCCAGTACGATGCCGGGCATCGCGAGGATTAACATCCCGCTGAGTTCAAGCGCCTGTCCGGCCAGCGGGTAACTGCGGGCGCGAAGCTCGCGGCTGCTCCACAGCAACATCATGGTCAGAATGACGCTTAAGACGCCAGCAGCAAGGGCGATGCGCAGTGAAGTCCATAGCGCCTGCCATAGCGCGGGCTGGCGCAGCACGCTAAACAGATTGCTGTTCAGACCGTCGAATACTACCGCCAGCAGCGGAGGCAGCAGAAGCATGAGCGCTGCGGTGATCAACGCAAAATCGCTTAAGCGACTGTGTAGTCGGTCGTCGGGATCGCGCCAGCCGTGGATGTTGCTGGCCCCGATGGCAAGGGCTTTGCTCAGGCGCTGGCTGAGCAATACCAGCCCGAGACAGCAGATCATCTGGATAAGCGCCAGCATCGCGGCGCGCGCCGGGTCGTAGTCAAAATTAAGCGCCTGGTAAATCGCCAGTTCGATGGTGGTGGCTCGCGGGCCGCCGCCCAGCGATAGCACGGTCGCAAAGCTGGCAAAGCAGAGCATAAAAATAAGCGCGGCGACAGGTGGAATTTGCCGACGCAGCCACGGCCATTCAACCAGCCTGAAGAAGACGTAACCGCGCATCCCGAGCTGGGCGGCGATTTGCCGCTGCTCGCCGGGGATGTTTTCCAGCGTCTGAAGTAACAGGCGCGTGGCCATCGGCATATTAAAGAACACGTGCGCCAGCAGGATCCCCTGTAGCCCGTAGGGCGAGAACTCCCACTGCCAGCCGAAAGCGTTAAATAATTCGGCGAGCCAGCCCTGGCGGCCATAGACGCTAAGAATACCAAACACCGCGACCAGCACCGGTAGGATTAAGGTCATTGCGCACAGACGCAGTAGCAGCGTGCGTCCGGGGAAGCGTCGACGATAGAGGGCGCGGGCGAGGAAAATCGCCGGAATTACCGAAAGCAGGGCCGAAAGAAACGCCTGCCAGAAGGAGAAACGTACCACGTGCCAGAGATAGCTATCGCTGACGATCGTACGCCAGGCCGCATCCGGTGCGCTGTTCCAGAGCGCCATAAAAGCGGCCAGCGCGACGGCGACCAACAAAGTGGCCGCCGTCAGGCCCGGCAGAAGCCAGCCGAAAGTTAGCGGCTGACGGCGCGTTGCCATGCGCTGATCCAGTTCTGGCGGTCTGTCGCCACCTGCTGCGGGGTAAACTCGAGGGTAGTTTGCGGTTTCATCAGCGTGTCAAAGCCTGCCGGGAGCGCAACCTGAGTGACCGGATACATCCAGTTGCCGGTCGGGATAGCGTTCTGGAAGCCAGGAGATACCATAAATTTGAGGAATTTTTCCGCCAGTTCCGGCTGCTTGCTGGCTGCGGTGCGGGCGGCAACCTCGACCTGTAGATAGTGGCCCTCAGCGAAGTTCGCCGCGGCATAGTTATCTTTCTTCTCTTCGATAATGTGATAGGCCGGGGAGGTGGTGTAGCTCAGTACCAGATCGCTTTCACCTTTCAGGAACAGGCCGTAGGCTTCGCTCCAGCCTTTGGTGACGGTAACGGTTTTCGCCGCCAGCTTCTGCCAGGCTTCCGGGGCTTTATCGCCGTAGACTTTTTGCATCCACAGCAGCAGGCCAAGGCCCGGCGTACTGGTGCGCGGATCTTCATAAATCACCCGCCATTTCTGGTCGCTCTCAACCAGTTCTTTCAGGCTTTTCGGCGGATTTTTAAGCTTATTTTTATCGTAAACAAAGGCGAAGTAGCCGTAATCAAAGGGGACAAAGGTATCGTTGTCCCAGCCGCCAGGCACGCTGAGCGCGGTGGCTGGTACGCCGCTTTTGGCGAACAGTTTGCTCTGGGAAGCAGCTTCCAGCAGGTTGTTATCCAGCCCAAGCACGACATCGGCTTTGCTGTTTTTACCTTCCATGCGCAGGCGGTTGAGCAGCGAGACGCCATCTTCCAGCGCCACAAACTTCAGCTCGCAGTTGCAGTCGGCTTCAAAAGCTTTTTTAATCGCCGGACCTGGTCCCCAGTCGGCGGAGAAAGAGTCGTAGGTATAAACGGTCAGGAGTGGTTTGGCGAAAACGGGCGCAGCGACCAGCGCCAGTAGCGGGAGTAATTTTTTCAACACTTTGCACCTCAGAAAAAAGGGGTGGCAAAGGATTTTGAGTGGGCCTCAAATCCCTTCGCCGGCGTTATCCGGATCAGGTTCGACGGGTATTTTCTCAGCCCATACGCTTCATCCTTCAAGCCGTATCTGCGTTAGCTTCGCGCGTTCACCCCAGTCACATAGTTATCTATGCTCCAGGGGATTCACCCGCTTGCTGGCTTGATGCAACTTGAATGATATTGCGTATGTTTATTAGCACCCCGTTGAGAACGGCAGTTAGTGTAATGATTTTGTTAGCTGACGGAAAGCCTTACGGCTCCGGTGGCGCAAACCACGCGGACTTAAAGTCGAACCAGCCGAGGGTATTCATGCGCACGCCGCGCATGCTGCGCTGCCCCTGGATCATCAGCCAATGGTGTATGAGCGGCACAATGGTTTGGTTGGCCAACAGCTGCTGGCTCCAGGTGGCCGGATTAAGCTCTCCTGCGCGCCAACGGCTGGCGTCCTGCTCCCAATCAATGGGAATACAGTGGCGAATCAGCGGGACTTCATACAACCATGCAAACAGGGAAAAATCGATCGGTAACGTGAAGTTGGCGCTATTGAGCCACACGTCGCTGACCACTTCGCCGCGATGCCACTCTTCGTACTCCAGCTCCTGAATTTCTAGTTTGACCTGATGCTCGGCCAGCAGCGTCGCCATAATCCCACCTATCAAGCGATGCTCGACGTGGTCCTGGTAATAGGTCAGCCTGACCGTCTCCAGTCCCGGCGGTTTTTCGCAAGCGTGGCTGCGCGCATGGTGCCAGCGGGGTAGCAGGCCGTAGGCCGGGAACCAGTTGCCCTGATAATGTTCACCAGCGTGATAGAGCAGGCTGGCGGGCTGGAACAGGTAGCTTAACCACTGGCGAACCGCGGTGTTGCTGCCGAGCGGGCTGCGGGCGTCGAACAGCAGATAGTAGCAACCCTCTTCCAGACGGCTTTCCACCGCTTTTTCACTCTCCGTGGTGCCCTGGAGCGTTAATCCGCCATTGGGTTCTTCGCTGATTTCCGGCAGCACCCAGACGTTAACTTCATCGATCAAGGCCCGATAGCCGAAATAATCATCGAAGGCATGGATCTTCAACTGGTTTTGGTTATTGCGGGCGACCGCATAAGGGCCGGTACCTATGGGGATGCTGGAGAAGTTGTCCATTGACTGCCAGTCGTGTGGCAGGATCATCGCTGGAACCTGGCTGAGCAGCCACGGTAGCCAACGATCGGGCTGACTGAGATGAATATCCAGCGTCCATGCGGTAGGGGAGTCTATGCGCTCGATATGAGAGAACAGCGGCAGCGCGTTGCTACGCTGTAAGGAGGTGATGACATCTTCCATTTCCAGTTCACGTCCATGATGAAAATGAATGCCAGGACGCAGAAAAAAACGCCAGTGGGTTGGGGTAATTTGCTGCCAATGGTGAGCTATATCCGCTTCCAGTTCCCCATTTTCCTCATTTACTCGCGTCAGGGCGCTAAAAATCTGCCGGGCGATGTGCGTTTCCGAGCGGCGCAGCGCGCTACCGGGCAGCAGATTTTTCATTGGACGGTAGTAAAGTACGCGCAGGATGTGCCGCCCCTGACGGAAGCTGCGGCCGAGATGGGAAACCAGCATTTGCCGGACGGCGGCTTTATCGCCAACCAGTTGCACCAGTTGATCGATTCGGTCCTGCTCAAGCAGGTCTTCCGCTCGCTGTTGTTGCAAGGCGAGACCGGTATAGAGGAAAGCCAGCCGGGAGCGCTTACCGCGCCCGACCTCCGCCTCCCAGGTCAGCCAGCCGCGCTCTTCCATCATATTCAGTAAGGTACGCATATGACGACGCGAGCAGCTCAACATATCTGCCAGCTCATTAAGCGTTGTCTCCTGCGACTTGCCGTCGCAGCACTGCCATAAGCGGATGAACTGCTGTTGTAAACGACCGGAAGACATAAAAGGGGAACTCCTGATAAAAACTCAGCAATTTATTACTTCCTATATTAAGTCAATAATCAACCTCGATGAAGTGAGGAGGTGAATATGATGAGGTCAACCACAAAACAGTTCTACCTACGCTACTTTTCTGCGACGCAGGATGCGTCCTGGCTGGCCCGCCTGATGGCAGGAAGACAGCAGGAAATTCTTGGCGAACTGATGCAGTGGGGAGTTACGTCGCAGACCTCTGATCATTGACTTGCAGACATCATGTGTGACTGAGTATTGGTGTAAAATCACCCGCCAGCAGAAAACCTCTGCTGGCTTTTTTCGTTTTCTTCGCGTGGTTTAAGGACATGACATGCTGTGGTTAATGACGATGGGGCGACGTCTTAACGGCGTTTACGCCGCTTTTATGCTGGTCGCTTTCATGATGGGAATCGCTGGTGCGCTACAGGCGCCAACGCTCAGTTTATTTCTTAGCCGCGAAGTGGGCGCACAGCCTTTCTGGGTGGGGCTTTTCTATACGGTTAACGCGATTGCCGGGATTCTGGTCAGCCTGGCGCTGGCTAAGCGCTCCGATAGTCGGGGCGATCGTCGGCGCTTGATTATGTTCTGCTGCCTGATGGCGGTAGGCAATGCGCTGCTGTTTGCATTTAATCGTCATTATCTGACGCTGATTACCTGCGGGGTGATGCTGGCTTCGGTGGCGAATGCCGCGATGCCGCAGCTTTTTGCGCTGGCGCGGGAATATGCCGATAGTTCGGCGCGTGAAGTGGTGATGTTCAGTTCGATAATGCGTGCTCAGCTCTCGCTGGCGTGGGTGATTGGCCCACCGCTGGCTTTTATGTTGGCGCTGAATTACGGCTTTACCACCATGTTTACGATAGCGGCGGGCATTTTTGTCATCAGCCTGGCGCTGATTGCCTTCAAGCTGCCGTCGGTTGCCCGCGTTGAGCAGCCTTCGGAAGGTGCGGAAGTGCTACAGCAGGCTGGGGGGTGGCACGATAAAAACGTGCGTATGTTGTTTATCGCCTCTACCCTGATGTGGACCTGCAACACGATGTATATCATCGATATGCCATTGTGGATCAGCAGCGATCTGGGTCTGCCGGATAGTCTTGCGGGGATTTTGATGGGGACCGCCGCCGGACTGGAAATTCCGGCAATGATTTTGGCGGGCTACTACGTTAAACGCTGGGGCAAACGCAACATGATGGTAGCGGCGGTTGCGGCAGGCGTGTTGTTTTATGTCGGCCTGATTCTGTTTCACGACCGGGTGGCGTTGCTGGCACTACAGTTGTTTAACGCCGTGTTTATTGGCATCGTCGCCGGGATTGGTATGCTGTGGTTTCAGGACCTGATGCCCGGAAGGGCAGGGGCGGCAACGACGCTGTTCACCAACAGTATCTCCACTGGGGTGATTCTGGCTGGGGTCATTCAGGGGGCGGTGTCGCAGAGCTATGGACATGCCAGCGTTTACTGGACCATTGCCGCTATTTCGCTGGTGACGCTGTTTATGACCTGTAAAGTTAAGGATATCTAATTATTTAGCTACCCCGGCAGGTGATATGGCCGGGGTAGTTTCACGCAACTTGCTATTTCAATACAATCCGTTTGATATCGCCGATAATAAAAATATAGGCGATAACGCCAATAAATGCCGTCAGACCAATATAAATGAGTGCGTAGAAGAAATTACCGGTCATCGATATGATGATGCCAATAATCAATGGGGTAATGATCGATGCCATATTTGCGCAGAAGTTGAAGATCCCACCGGTTAGCCCAGCCATATTTTTAGGGGCAATATCTGAAATTAGCGTCCAGCCCAGTCCAACCATCCCCTGACCAAAGAAGGCTATCGACATAATAATAATGACCGCAGTGTTACTCTCCACCCAGTTAGCCGCGATGATACAGCTGGAAAGCAACAGCCCTGAAATAATGGGTAGTTTTCGACTAATATTTACAGACTTGGTTTTTCTTAATATTTTGTCGGAGACCCAGCCACCGAAAAGAATGCCAACAGCCGCTGCCATAAATGGCCAGGAGGCGAAGAAACCAACGTGAAGCCATGGCAAATGGCGCTCATTGGCCAGATAGGTGGGGAACCAGGTCAGGAAGAAAACCAGCGTAGTATTACCTGCAAACTGCCCAAGGCTGGCGCCAATGATTTGCCTGCAGCACAGTAAACGTTTTGCATCGGGCCAGTTGAAAGGGACATTTTCATTCGCTTTCTCGGTATTTTCTAAACCGATATATTCCAGTTCTGCTTTATTTGCGGTTTTGGATTCATGCGGCTCATGATAAAACTTCCACCATACAAAAGTGAAGGCGATACCTAATCCACCAGTAATAAAAAATAACGTTCTCCAGCCATGATGTTCAAGAATAATAAAGAGTAACGGAGAGAATGCTGCCAGACCAATATATTCTCCGACGGTGTAAGTTGCCGTTGCACGTGCGCGTTCATGTTGGGGAAACCATTTGCTCACGACCCGACTGTTGACCGGGAAACAGGGTGCTTCACTGATTCCCAGACCTAAACGCAATAGCAATAAGGATTTTAACCCGACTGAAAAGCTTTGTAATAGAGTGAAGGTTGACCAGAAAAAAATGGAAAGCGCGTAGGTTAATTTGTTACCAAAGCGATCTAAAAACATGCCGCCAGGGATTTGTGCCAGCGCATAGGTCCAGGCAAAAGCAGAAAAAACGATGCCCATCATTGCCGGATCGATATGTATTTCGCTTGTTAACTTAGGAGCAACAATACCAAGGATAGTACGATCAAGATAATTTATCATCGTACCAATAGAGAGTAACATTAAAATTACAATTCGCGTTTTGGTTCGCTTCTGCGTGGCCGGTGGCGAAATAGGCCTTTCCTGAACATCGATTGTCCTCATTGAGAGTTCCTTTAAAGTTTAAAATATTTTTGCATATATTGACACATGCAAAAATATTCTACTGAACCATTGATTTAGTCTATGATATTGCAATCCTTTGTTACGTGATGAATAAAATAACAAAACAATATTTGATGCGACGCCGATATTTGCCCTTTGCGACTCATCATAGATGGCTTGTATGGTATATTAGGTGCATTAGTTTTATTCTTATATTATACGAGCAAAAATAATGAACCTAAAGCAACTTTATTATTTTAAGCGACTGGCAGAAACCGAGCATTACACCGAGGCGGCCTCTAGTCTTTTCATCACCCAGCCCTCCTTAAGCCATGCCATATCTGAGCTGGAGAAAGAACTGGGAGTAGCGCTATTTGCCAGAAAAGGGCGAAATGTCAAGATCACACAGAATGGTAAACGCTTTCTGCCCTACGTGGAAGATGCGCTGGCTTCTCTGGAAAATGGTCGCATGACGCTGCAAAAAAATAGTGCGGAAAACAAAGAGAATATTCGTATTGCTTTTATTTATACAATGGGTGAGTTTGTTGTTCCGCAGTTAATTAATAAATACTCACTTTCACCATCTTGTCACAATGTGACGTTTTCTTTTACTCAGGGCACGTCGCTAACGTTGCTACAGGAACTGAAGGCCGGAAAGACTGATTTAGCCATTTGCTCTTATATTGCTGATGAACCAGATATTGATTTTATTCCAATTATTCAGCAAGAACTGGTTGTCGTGACGGCGAAAGATCATCCTCTTGCCAGGCTATATGATGATGAAGTCGATCTGGTTGAGACGATTCATTATCCCTATGTCTATTTTTCAGAAAATAGCGGTCTGCGGCCTTTTATCGATAACGTATTTATGCAGCAAAAATTAGTGCCGGACATTGCTTGCTATGTTGACGAGGATACGGCGATGGCGGGGCTGGTGAGTATTGATTATGGTATTGCGATTATGCCGCGAATTTCCGCACTCTCGTACTACAACGTGCATATCCTGACGATCAAAAATGCGATTCCTCCACGCTATATCTATCTGGCAACGATGAAAGAGCGGGTACTTTCCCCTGCAATTCAGTCGTTTAAGAATGTTATTATTAATGACAGCCAAAAAATGATTTAAGTAGATGCCCGGAGGAAACCTCCGGGCACTGTTTTATCAGGAAAGAATATCCATCAGTTCACGCAGCTGAGTAATGGCGATTTGTCCCGGTGCTGACGCCTGACCTACGGTACCGAAGGTCATTGCTGAACCGAACAAACGACCCGTTACCCGGCTAACCCCGCCGGATTTACCCATCGACATGGTAATTAATGGGCGGGTTGCATACTTTTCTTTCATCGTCAGGGTTGCAGACAGCAGGGTTAACACATCCTGCGGCGACTGCGGCATGACGGCGATTTTCGGTAAATCGGCACCCAGATCCTGCATACGACGCAGGCGGTAGATAATATCTTCCTGAGCCGGAGTTTTATGGAAATCATGATTACTCATGATGACTTTTACGCCAGCCGCATGGGCATCGTTCACCAGTGAACGAATCTGTGCTTCATCATTGAATAGCTCGACATCAATGACGTCAGCGAGTCCGCTAACCGCCGCTTGGCGATTCAGTTCAAAATAAGCTTCATCGCTAATTTCCGTTTCGCCGCCCTCTTTTTTACTGCGGAAGGTGAACAGCAGCGGAATGTCTTTCAGCAACTGACGAATTTCGCCCAGCGCCAACAGTACCTGCTCAATTTCTCTAACCTGCGTGAAGTGATCAACACGCCATTCGATAATGTCAGCTCCGGCAGTAGCCAGGGCACGAGCATTGACTTGCAGTTCGTCAATGGTTTTACCAATCAGCGGAACGCAAATCAGGGTTTCCCCTTCCTGGAAGGTGATGTTTTTTACTGTTACTGCTTTAGTCATGTTGGTATCCATTATTCTTTTTGTCATTGACCATCAGGCGGTTGCTGCAACATGAGATGTTTTTGCAGCGGCGCGAGCCTGAAACTGACGATAACCGATGTACAGAGCGATCACAAAGCCGACGATAGCGATCAGGAGATCAAACCACATAATGCTGGCGATACCAATCTTCGACAGTTTTGCCGTGATGAGTGGAATCGTAAAGCTTGCCAGACTCCCTGCGGTATAAAAGATCCCGGTGGCTTTGCCTTTTCCGTTAGGAAAGCTCATCGCCATAATGGTCGCGCCTATCTGCAGAACACCGCCAGCGGCGGCAAAGCCGATGATAAAGGCGAACCCGGTAACCACCATTGGCGTCGGGAACAGGCAGACGATCAGCAGTGAAATCATCGACAGGAAGGTATAGATGATCATGGCGACGGCTGAACTGAACACCTCTTTGACGAAGGCCGCAGTGACAAATACGCAAGTCAGAGAACCCGCAGTATAGACGCTCAGCAGTTTAATGGCCGACTCATGCGGGATCCCCGCCACGAACTCGCCGTACTGCGCTAACCATTGGCTAACCAGATAGAAAGTCGCCATCCCGATATAGCCGTACAGGGTAAATACCACCATATCCAGCTTGCCGGAATTAGCTTGCGGAGCAGCTGTAACAGCCTGGGACTTTTCGACAGTTTCCTTTTTCGCCCGATGATCCGGGAAAGGCATTTTTATCAGATAGATGGCGCTCAGAACCATCAATGCTGCGGCGATGATAAACGACCAGCCATACCACATATTCGCCCATATCAGCGCGCCGATAATGAACGGCAGCAGGAACTGCCCAGCAGAGACGAAGGCTTTGATCAGCACGTTCGCGCGGCTGGCGGAGTTAGGGAAAGACTCCATCAACGCCGGATAGGTTCCGGAATCGAGGAAGCTGTTTGCCAGACCTGCCATAATGCCGAAGAAGTAGGCCATATAAATGTTTTTCGTCAGTAAAATACCGAGGAAAAACACCAGATAGCTGGCGATCCCGAGATAGATAAAGGGTTTGCGTCCAAAGCGATCGGACAGGAATCCTGTCACGATCGTGGCGAGTTTACCAATACCTAGCGACGATATGACGATGGAGACGCCGGCAGCGTCGGTTCCCCATTGCGTCTGTAAATTCGCCATATTGAGGGTAATTAATAATACCCCCATGCCATGGATCAGATAGTTAAGGTATAGCCCCGCTGCCGTTGGGACATATTTATTTTTCATCGCGCCCCATCCTTAAAAAAGGATACTTTTGACGTGTTCAACCGGCATTTCTTTGCCCGTCCAGATTTCAAAAGCACGCGCACCTTGCCAGAGCATCATGCCCAGACCATTGATGGTGCGGCAGCCTTTTTTCTCAGCCACTTCCAGCAGATACGTTTTGCGCGGGTTATAAACCACGTCAGAAACGATCAGATCCGGGCGCAGGAAGCTGTCGTTAGGCAGCAGCATCTGGCCTTCAAACGGTTTCATGCCAACGCCGGTCGCGTTAGTAAGAATGACGCTGCTGTCGATCTCGGCGCGCAGTTTGTCATGATCGTCCAGGTCGAACAGATGGATCGCACAGTTGGTGTTATTACGGATCTTGGCGACGGTTTGTTCTGCGTTGGCGAAGAATTTATCTTTACGGTTGAAGATGGAGATCTCTTTGACGCCATCCAGCGCGGCCTGTACGCAGAGCGCGGTTGCCGCGCCGCCTGCACCTAATACGGTCATTTTTTTGCCGATTATGTCGATGCCTGCTTCAGACAGCGCGCGCATATAGCCGGTGCCATCGGTGATGTGACCCGTTAACACGCCGTTGTCGTTCACCACGGTATTCACCGCGCCAACCAGTTCTGCTGCCGGGGAGAGCTTATCCAGATACTGGCAAATTTCGGTTTTGTTCGGCATAGAGACGTTGCAGCCGCGCAGTTTTAGCGCCCGAAAACCCTGTACGACATCTTTCAGCTCCTCATTACCGACTTCAAAAGCCAGGTAAACATAGTCCAGCCCCAGTTTGGCAAAGGCTTCGTTATGCATTGTCGGTGACATGCTGTGGCGAATCGGAGTTGCAATCAGGCCAATCAGCTCAGTGTGTCCAGTAATACGTTCTGCCATGATAAAATCCTCAATATGTTAGAAATGGAATTTTTGTAGATTCGCGGTTACCCAGAGCACCCATGTCTTCCAGGGTGTCCAGCACGTTGCGCCCCTCGCGCACGCCATCAATGATTCGCCGGGCCATCAGGCTGTCGCCGATGTTCATTATTTTTACGTTATTGGCTCTGGCCCATTGTTCAATCTCATTGAGACCGGTGGTATTGGCGCGCATTCCCAGGCAGACGAAGCCGTAATCAAAGGGAATGTCAAAGGTGCTATCCGCGTTTTTAACTGTGAAGTGAGTTGGAGTAACGGCAACCAACTGCGTTTGCATGTGCTGTTCCACGTGATGTTCATCAAGCATGGTCAACATGGCATTTTTAGTGATGATGTCCAGGTCGCGGCCCGCTGACTCCTGCATTTCGATAAGTACTGCGCTGGCACCGCGTGCGGAGAAATATTCGATGACGTCCAGACCGACCGCACCTGCGCCGACGACAGCAATGCGTTTACCTTTCGCATCGGCAAACTGGTCCAGATGATGAATCATATTGGTAATCGAAAAGACGCTGCCGCCTTCGACATCAATGTTCTCGCGCAGCCCTTCAATTGGTGGCAGCAGAGGAACCGAACCGGTCGCATTGACAATTAAATCAGGGTGCAGGGCGGAAACCGATTCAACAGTGGCGCGTTTGCCGACCTGTAGCATCAGGTTATCCAGCGAGGCGATACGGTTTTTCATAAACTGCGGGAAATCGGCAATACGCTTTTTCTCTGGCAACAGAGAGATCTCGCTGGCCAGCCCGCCGATGCTGTGTTTTTCCTCAAGCAGCCAAGTGTGGCAGCCGACTTCGGCCGCGGTACAGGCCGCTTCCATTCCCGCCGTGCCAGCGCCGATAACCACCACGTTGGTGTCGCGGTTCACACGCTGCTGTTTGTAAGCGTCGCCGTGGATAATATCCGGGTTGATAGAGCAACGCAGCGGGCGAGAACGGGCGATGCGGTGATCCGCGCAGCCAATGTTGCAGGAGATGCATTTGCGCATCAGGCGCTCGTTACCGCTCTGGACTTTTTGTACCCATTCTGGCTCGGCGATAAGCCCGCGGCCAATCGCAATCAGGTCGGCATCACCGCTGGCGATAATATCTTCGGCGACTTTTGGTGAACGAATGTTGCCTGCAATAACCGTTGGTTTGTGGAATTTGTCGCGAACCGCGCGGGAGAGATAACGCTTCCAGCCATCCTCCAGAGACATCTGGTCAATCTGGAAATTCAGGTTGTCGTTTTGCGCTGCGGAGACGTTGATAATATCGACTTTGTCCTGGCACAGTTCGAGGATGCGCAGCGAATCTTCGAGCGTATTTCCGCCTTCTAAGAAATCATCAGCGCTAATACGTAAGCTCACCGGAAAACGTGGCCCTACGCAGGCGCGCACTTTATCAACAATTAAGGTTAATATTCTGGCGCGATTTTCTATACAGCCGCCAAATTCATCGGTGCGTTTATTAAACAGCGGCGATAAAAACTGGCTAATTAAATAAGAGTGACCAGCGTGAATTTCCACACAGTCAAAACCAGCCCGGCGTACGCGCTCTGCGGCATCGCCAAATTTACTCACGGCGTGATAAATTTCATCACGTGTCATCGGGCGCGGAATATTGCCATTCTTTTTCGATGGTGTGCTGGAAGAGGAAAGCGGCATTTCACCATTCAGACGATAAGCATAAGCTGAAGCGCCGGCATGGTTTAATTGGATACCGACGCAGGCACCGTGTTTATGCAGGGTTTCGGTTAATTTGAACAGTCGTGGAATATATTGATCGTTATCGATACGCAGCTGCGTTGTGCCATTAGAAGCGAAAGGAAAATCGATACAAATATTTTCGATAGTGATGAGTCCGGTGCCGCCACGCGCGCGTAACTCATAGTATTCAATCTGTTCCTGAGTGACTTCACCGTTCAGGCTGGCCAGGTTAGTCCCCATTGGCGGCATGATGATACGGTTTTTTATGGTCATCCCGTTAATGGTCAACGGGGAAAAAAGGTGGGGGTAGTGGCTCATATGCTCTCTCCACTGGATGCCTGATGGTCGCCGTACGGCGATCCTGGCCTGTCCAAAGTTAATATTTCTCTATGGGGAAAGATAACGAGGCGCCAAATGGAAAAATAATGCTTTTTTTTGCGTAGAGCTATAGTGTGCTTCTATGGAATTAACGTTTTAGTTACATGTTTGTATTCTTATCTTAAATATCTCAAGCGATTTTTTACTTGTACTTGTGAATTGACACAATAAAAGGAGGGGAATGATTGAATAAATGCCCAATTGATAAATATTTATTTTCCTGGCTTTAAATATTTCTATATATCAGGCTGAGCAATATCGATATATGTGCATCAGATCTCATTTTTCTGCTGAGGAAAACAAAAAAGCCCGGCGCAAAGGCCGGGCTGAGAGGTGAACTGCGCGTGGTTTTAATTCATAAAGGCGGGTTGTTTATTCTCGTAAGTAGAGATTGCATCTTCATGCTGCAGCGTCAAGCCGATGCTGTCCAGGCCATTGAGCATGCAGTGACGGCGGAAAGCATCAATTTTAAAGCTGTAGGATTTATCGCCCGCTTTAACCACTTCAGCTTGCAGATCAACTTCAAATGTAATGCCTGGCTGCGCCTGAACCAGCTTAAACATTTCATCGACCTGTTCGTCGCTCAAGGTGACCGGCAGCAACTGGTTGTTGAAACTGTTGCCATAGAAGATATCGGCAAAGCTTGGGGCGATAACGACTTTAAAACCATAGTCGGTCAACGCCCACGGCGCATGCTCACGAGAGGAGCCGCAGCCAAAGTTTTCTCGCGCCAGCAGAATCGACGCTCCTTTGTACTCAGGAAAGTTCAGCACGAATTCCGGATTCGGCTGCTCACCTTTGTCATCAAGGAAGCGCCAGTCGTTAAACAGGTGTGCACCAAAGCCGGTACGAGTGACTTTTTGCAGAAACTGCTTTGGAATGATTGCATCGGTGTCCACGTTCGCGGCATCCAGCGGAACCACCAGGCCGGTATGTTGGGTAAATTTCTCTGCCATGATGGTTTCCTTATTTCAAGCTACGGATGTCGGCGAAATGGCCGGTAACGGCTGCCGCTGCGGCCATTGCCGGGCTGACCAAATGGGTGCGTCCGC
This sequence comes from Klebsiella sp. MISC125, assembly GCF_051131775.1. Lineage (NCBI taxonomy): Bacteria > Pseudomonadati > Pseudomonadota > Gammaproteobacteria > Enterobacterales > Enterobacteriaceae > Klebsiella > Klebsiella sp. MISC125. Next base: position 5,152,605 of record NZ_CP180448.1, on the reverse strand, counting down.
CACGGCCCTGGCGGCCTTCAAAGTTACGGTTGCTGGTAGATGCACAGCGCTCACCCGGGTTCAGGCGATCGTTGTTCATTGCCAGGCACATGGAGCAACCCGGCAGACGCCATTCAAAACCGGCCTCGATAAAGATCTTATCCAGGCCTTCCGCTTCGGCCTGCGCCTTCACTGGGCCAGAACCTGGTACAACCAGCGCCTGAACGCCCGGAGCCACTTTGCGACCTTTAGCAATTTCCGCTGCGGCGCGTAAGTCTTCGATGCGAGAGTTGGTACAGGAGCCGATAAAGACTTTATCAATCGCCACTTCAGTTAACGGCACGCCAGACTTCAGACCCATATACGCCAGCGCTTTTTCAGCACTCGCACGTTCTACCGGATCGGTGAATGATGCCGGGTCCGGAATAATGTCGGTAACGGAGATAACCTGGCCTGGGTTTGTTCCCCAGGTGACCTGTGGGGCAATCTCTTCTGCTTGCAGAGTGACAACGCTATCAAAAGTCGCGCCATCGTCGGTGGTCAGGGTCTTCCAGTATGCGACCGCATCGTCAAAATCCTGGCCTTTGGGCGCCTGCAGACGGCCTTTCACATAGTCAAAAGTCGTTTGGTCAGGCGCTACCAGGCCTGCTTTGGCGCCCAGTTCAATGGCCATATTGCACAGGGTCATACGACCTTCCATGCTTAAATCACGAATAGCTTCGCCGCAGAATTCGACAACGTGCCCGGTACCGCCAGCGCTGCCGGTTTTACCAATAATCGCCAGTACGATATCTTTTGCCGTGATGCCTGGAGCCGCTTTACCCTTGACTTCAATTTTCATGGTTTTAGCACGACCCTGCTTGAGGGTCTGGGTCGCCAGCACGTGCTCAACTTCTGAGGTGCCGATACCAAAGGCCAACGCACCGAATGCGCCATGAGTCGCCGTGTGGGAATCGCCACAGACGATAGTCATACCCGGCAGGGTAACGCCCTGTTCCGGCCCCATCACGTGGACGATGCCCTGGTAAGGGTGGTTCAGGTCATACAGTTCAACGCCAAACTCTTTGCAGTTTTTAATCAGTTCCTGCATCTGGATGCGCGCCATTTCGCCGGACGCATTAATGTCCTTGGTTTGCGTTGAAACGTTGTGATCCATGGTGGCGAAGGTTTTACCCGGCTGGCGTACCGGGCGGTTGTGGGCGCGCAGGCCATCAAATGCTTGCGGCGAGGTAACCTCATGGACCAGATGACGGTCGATGTACAACAGCGGGGTTTCGTTTTGCGCTTCATAAACGACATGAGCATCAAACAATTTTTCGTATAACGTCTTCGCCATGATTACACCCCTTCAGCGACATAGCGGGCAATGATATCGCCCATTTCATCGGTACCGACCGCTGCCGCACCGCGAGCTAAATCGCCGGTACGCACGCCTTCTTCTAATGCACGGTTGATCGCATTCTCAATTGCCGTTGCCGCGTTATCGGCATCCAGGCTGTAGCGCAGCAGCAGCGCCAGCGACAGGATCTGCGCGATCGGGTTAGCGATGTTTTTGCCTGCGATATCCGGAGCGGAGCCGCCGGCTGGTTCGTACAGGCCGAAACCTTGCTCGTTGAGGCTGGCGGATGGCAGCATGCCCATAGAACCCGTGATCATGGCGCACTCATCGGACAAGATGTCGCCAAACAAGTTGGAGCACAGCAGAACGTCGAACTGAGACGGATCTTTAATCAGCTGCATGGTGGCGTTGTCGATGTACATATGTGCCAGTTCAACATCAGGATACTGCTTGCTAATTTCACTGACGATTTCGCGCCACAAAATAGAAGACTGCAGCACGTTGGCTTTATCAATAGAAGTGACTTTGTGACGACGCTTGCGGGCAGACTCAAACGCAATGTGAGCGATACGCTCAATCTCAAAACGGTGATACACCTCGGTATCAAACGCTTTCTCGTGCTGGCCACTGCCTTCACGACCTTTTGGTTGGCCGAAGTAGATGCCGCCGGTCAGTTCACGAACGCACAGAATATCGAAACCGTTGGCGGCGATATCCGCACGCAGCGGGCAGAACTCTTCCAGACCTTGGTACAGCTTGGCTGGACGCAGGTTGCTGAATAATTTGAAGTGTTTACGCAGCGGCAGCAGCGCGCCGCGCTCCGGCTGCTCTGCAGGCGGCAGGTGTTCCCATTTCGGGCCACCAACGGAACCAAATAAAATCGCATCAGCCTGCTCGCAGCCTTCTACGGTCGTCTGTGGTAATGGAGTGCCCTGACGGTCGATGGCGATGCCGCCGACGTCATGCTGACTGGTGGTAATGCGCATATCAAAACGGTTGCGAACAGCTTCCAGTACTTTCATCGCCTGGTTCATGACTTCCGGGCCAATACCATCACCTGGCAAAACAGCAATATGGTAATTCTTCGACATTACACGGTTTCCTTATTGTTCTCTTTATTCTGAGCTTTGCGTTGCAATTCTTTCTCGACTTCGGCGGCGCGCCAGATGTTGTTCAGGACGTGAACCATGGCTTTCGCGGATGATTCCACGATATCCGTTGCCAGACCCACGCCGTGGAAGCGACGTCCGTTGTAGGTAGCCACGATATCCACCTGACCCAGCGCATCTTTGCCCTGACCCTTGGCGTTCAGATCGTATTTAACCAGCTCAACCTCATAGCCGGTGATACGGTTAATCGCCTGATAAATGGCATCTACCGGGCCATTGCCGTTGGCGGCTTCAGCTTTAGTTTCTTCACCACAGGCCAGCTTCACGGACGCGGTCGCGATATCGCTGGACCCGGACTGGACGCTGAAGTAGTCCAGGCGGAAATGTTCTGGCTCTTCTTGCTGCTTGTTAATGAAGGCTAAAGCTTCCAGATCATAATCAAACACTTGGCCCTTTTTATCCGCCAGCTTCAGGAAAGCGTCATACAGATGATCCATGTTGTAGTCGCTTTCTTTATAGCCCATCTCTTCCATACGGTGTTTCACCGCGGCACGGCCTGAACGAGAAGTCAGGTTCAACTGAACCTGGTTCAGACCGATAGATTCCGGGGTCATGATTTCGTAGTTTTCGCGATTCTTCAGCACACCATCCTGGTGAATACCAGAGGAGTGAGCGAAGGCACCGGTACCGACGATGGCTTTGTTCGCGGGGATCGGCATATTACAAATCTGGCTAACGGTCTGGCTGGTGCGCCAGATTTCGTTGTGATTAATGCGGGTGTGCACATCCATGATGTCTTTGCGCACTTTGATAGCCATGATCACTTCTTCCAGCGAGCAGTTACCTGCGCGCTCGCCGATGCCGTTCATTGCGCCTTCAACCTGACGAGCGCCGGCGTGAACCGCAGCGATGGCGTTACCGACCGCAATGCCTAAATCGTCATGAGTGTGGACGGAGATAATCGCTTTATCGATATTAGGAACGTGTTCATACAGACCGGTAATGATATTGGCGAATTCGAACGGCATGGTGTAGCCAACGGTGTCCGGGATGTTGATAGTGGTTGCGCCAGCGTTGATCGCCGCTTCAACGACGCGCGCCAGATCGGCAATTGGCGTACGGCCAGCATCTTCACAGGAAAACTCAACGTCGTCAGTGTAATTACGTGCGCGCTTCACCATATACACCGCGCGCTCAATCACTTCGTCCAGGGTGCTGCGCAGCTTGGTGGCGATATGCATCGGTGAGGTGGCGATAAAAGTATGAATGCGGAACGCCTCGGCCACTTTTAAAGATTCTGCCGCTACATCAATATCTTTTTCAACACAGCGGGCCAGCGCGCAAACGCGACTGTTCTTAATGTTGCGAGCGATGGTTTGTACGGACTCAAAGTCGCCCGGAGAAGAGACCGGAAAACCAACTTCCATCACATCAACGCCCATACGCTCCAGGGCCAGAGCAATTTGCAGCTTCTCTTTTACACTCAGGCTGGCCTGTAAGGCTTGTTCGCCGTCACGTAAGGTTGTATCGAAAATAATGACTTGCTGGCTCATGGTTTAAATCCTTAGTCTGTGTCCGGGCGCCTTGCTGACGAGCATAAAAAAACCCGCGCATCGGCGCGGGTTTTATAGTCTTGCTGGAAGATGACTTAACGATGAACGTCGCCCAACAGCCTACCGCGCAAAATGGATGCGTTTAGTAGTAGTAGGCTGAGGAAGCGAGTGGTGCAAATCATTGCGTCATACTCCAAATGAAATCGTTATGCTTTTAGAGTTACTGGATATGGCGTTTAATGTCAACACTCGGAAGAAGAAAACGTCTTTTTGCCTGAGCAGTGAATTAGCTAATTGTGCTAGAGATCGCGCTTTTTGACCGATGATCCTTTTTTGGATGTTGCTCCTCGCTGTGTGACTGTCAACATTTGATAAGTTTTCTTTTCACTTACGCTCTCATTTCCTGTGCGTTGTGGCTAGATGATATCTTAATGAAAATTATGAATTTATTTATTGTGTGAATGTTTTTGTGTGAATGTGGATAGATTATCAATGATAAATAAACGTTAACTTTAAGGGTGACTTAAATAGATACTTTAATAGTGCTTAAATTATAGTTAACCACTACTGTTGTTGTTTATTTTTAATATTTATGGGTAAACTTAATGCCATCAAGTAAACGATATGGTTTAAGTGGTTTCGGTACTTTCAATCGCGCGGATTTTTCGTCGCCACTCATAACCTTGATATATTCCTAAAATTCATCTTTGCTCTTTTGCAAATGTCATATGCATGATAAATGATATTCTCAGAATTAATTACTGCACTTTGGCAAAGGGAATTTAGCGTGACAGTGGAGTTAGATATGTTAATTGAAGGTACTGAATATAAAGCTGCCCCAGGGGCAGAGATCACTAAACCTCAACTGCGTATGGTTGATCTCAATCTACTTACCGTTTTTGATGCGGTGATGCAGGAACAAAACATCACCCGTGCGGCACATTCTTTGGGAATGTCCCAACCAGCGGTCAGTAATGCGGTATCACGTTTAAAAGTGATGTTTAATGATGAGCTGTTTGTTCGCTACGGACGCGGCATCCAGCCTACAGCACGTGCTTTCCAACTATTTGGCTCAGTACGTCAGGCACTGCAATTAGTGCAAAATGAATTACCAGGCTCTGGCTTTGAGCCGCTCAGCAGTGAACGTGTTTTCAATCTGTGTGTCTGCAGCCCGTTAGATAACTATTTGACTTCCGTTATCTTTAATAAAGTTGGCGAAATTGCGCCGAACATTCATTTGGTTTTTAAATCTGCATTGAATCAAAACACTGAGCATCAATTGCGTTATCAGGAAATTGAATTCGTTGTTGGTTATGAAGAGTTTCGTCGTCCTGAGTTTGCTTGTGTTCCATTATTTAAAGATGAAATGGTGCTGGTTGCCAGTCGGAAGCATCCGCGTATTTCCGGGCCGTTAATGGAGACGGATATTTATCAGGAAGAACATGCGGTGGTTGCTCTCGACCGCTACGCATCATTTAGCCAGCCATGGTATGACTCTGCGGATAAACAATCTCGCATTGCGTATCAGGGAAATGCGATGGTCAGCGTATTAAATGTTGTTTCGCAAACCAACATGGTTGCAATTGCACCACGCTGGCTGGCGACTGAATTTGCCGATAAGCTGGATCTACAAATATTACCTTTGCCGCTGAAAGTGAATAGCCGCACCTGCTATCTCTCCTGGCACGAAGCGGCGGGGCGCGATAAAGGCCATCAGTGGATGGAAGAATTACTGACGAGTATTTGCCAGCGCTAAATTGTCGCTAAACAAACGGGGGCTTCGGCTCCTGCTTTGTGTGACAAAAGTCATCAAATGCAGAATTTTATTCTGTTTATCCTCGCAGGTGGCCATCGACATCAGATGAAAAATGGATGATTTACTGTAGTTGGTAATTTTATCCGAGTATTGACCATCATATTTTCTTATCCCTGAAGTTTTTCACCGCTTTTCTTCTTAGAATCTTTCTTTTCTTCTATTAATGCTTGCAGTGTGGCGGCGGTGGCTAATTGCCTGCCCGTTGGCGAGCAGTTATGGTAAAGGCATGCAGTCTATTCACCTCACTGCGGAGCCTTTTTGCTTCGTATTGTGCGAGCGCGCGGAAATTGGATTCCGCTGTCGTTAAAAACAATAAGCCGGGAGGCAAACCATGGAGATGTTGTCAGGAGCCGAGATGGTCGTCCAGTCGCTAGTCGATCAGGGCGTCAAGCAAGTGTTCGGTTACCCCGGGGGCGCAGTCCTCGATATCTATGATGCGTTACATACCCTTGGTGGTATCGATCATATTCTGGTTCGCCATGAACAAGCCGCTGTTCATATGGCTGATGGCCTGGCCCGTGCGACAGGCGAAGTCGGCGTGGTGCTGGTGACGTCGGGGCCAGGAGCCACGAACGCGATTACCGGCATTGCGACGGCCTACATGGATTCTATTCCGCTGGTGATTCTTTCCGGACAGGTTGCGACCTCTTTGATTGGTTACGATGCTTTTCAGGAGTGCGATATGGTGGGGATTTCCCGACCGGTGGTGAAGCACAGCTTTCTGGTTAAGCAAACCGAAGATATCCCTGGCGTCCTAAAAAAAGCCTTTTGGTTGGCGGCGAGTGGACGTCCTGGTCCGGTGGTGGTTGATTTGCCGAAGGATATTTTGAACCCGGCGAAAAAGCTGCCTTACACCTGGCCAGATACGGTTAGCATGCGCTCCTATAACCCGACGACAACGGGCCATAAAGGGCAGATTAAACGTGCGCTGCAAACGCTGATTACGGCAAAAAAACCGGTCGTCTATGTTGGCGGTGGGGCAATTAATGCGAAATGTGAACCGCAGCTATATACCCTGGTTGAGAAACTGAAGCTGCCCGTCGTTTCTTCGCTGATGGGGCTGGGCGCTTTTCCTGCATCGCATCAGCAGGCATTAGGGATGTTAGGTATGCATGGCACCTATGAAGCCAACATGACCATGCATAACTCTGATGTGATTTTCGCTGTTGGCGTGCGCTTCGACGATCGTACGACGAACAATCTGGCAAAATACTGTCCGAACGCGACGGTGCTGCACATTGATATTGATCCCACTTCGATTTCAAAGACCGTTCCCGCCGATGTTCCTATCGTTGGTGATGCGCGTCTGGTGCTGGAACAAATGCTGGAGCTACTCGAACACGAGGAGTCTCTGCAGCCGTTAGATGAAATTCGCGACTGGTGGCAGCAGATTGAACAGTGGCGCGCGCGTCATTGTCTGCAATACGACACCCAAAGCGGCAAGATCAAACCGCAGGCGGTTATCGAGACTATCTGGCGTCTGACTAACGGCGATGCGTACGTGACGTCTGATGTTGGCCAGCACCAAATGTTTGCAGCACTCTATTATCCTTTCGACAAACCAAGGCGTTGGATTAATTCCGGCGGGCTGGGGACCATGGGATTTGGCTTACCCGCAGCACTTGGCGTGAAGATGGCGCTGCCGGAAGAAACGGTTGTCTGTGTGACGGGTGATGGCAGTATTCAGATGAATATTCAGGAGCTGTCTACCGCGTTGCAATACGATCTTCCTGTATTGGTACTGAATCTGAATAACCGTTATCTCGGGATGGTTAAGCAGTGGCAAGATATGCTCTATTCTGGCCGTCATTCACAATCTTATATGGAATCGCTACCCGATTTTGCCCGCGTAGCGGAAGCCTATGGTCATGTCGGGATTCGTATTAGCGACCCACAGGAGCTGGAAGCGAAGCTGACTGAAGCGCTGGAGCAAGTACGTAACAATCGCCTGGTTTTTGTCGATGTGACGGTTGACGGCAGTGAGCATGTATACCCTATGCAGATTCGCGGCGGTGGTATGGACGAGATGTGGCTGAGCAAAACGGAGAGGACCTGATTATGCGCCGGATATTATCAGTATTGCTGGAGAATGAATCGGGTGCATTATCCCGCGTGATCGGTCTCTTTTCGCAGCGTGGCTATAATATTGAAAGCCTGACGGTAGCACCGACGGACGATCCGACGCTGTCCAGGATGACGATTCAAACCGTTGGTGATGAGAAAGCGATAGAGCAAATAGAAAAGCAATTACATAAGCTGGTGGACGTTTTACGCGTTACTGAGCTTGGGCAGGGCGCGCACGTTGAGCGAGAAATTATGCTGGTGAAAGTCCAGGCCAGCGGTTATGGGCGCGATGAGGTCAAGCGTAACACGGAGATTTTCCGTGGGCAAATTATCGATGTGACGCCGTCTATTTATACCGTTCAACTGGCGGGCACTAGCGACAAGCTGGATGCGTTCCTGGCTTCACTGCGCGATGTTGCGCGAATTGTGGAAGTGGCTCGCTCCGGCGTGGTCGGATTGTCGCGCGGCGACAAAATCATGCGTTGAGTCGCTGAAACTGATGTAAAAATAGCCCGACACCGCCTGTCGGGCTATTTTTTTGCGAAATCGGTGGGAACTGTGGACTAAAGCGGTTGCTGTGCTCACTTTTCTGCGCTTAGATGTTATAAAAATGAATCCATACCTGAAGAATGGTTATGTTCTGTACTTATTACCCAAGGGGCAATTGTGAAACTGGATGAAATCGCCCGGCTGGCCGGTGTCTCGCGAACCACCGCTAGCTATGTGATTAACGGTAAAGCGAAGCAGTATCGCGTTAGCGATAAGACTGTTGAAAAGGTGATGGCGGTTGTTCGTGAGCACAACTATCACCCGAATGCGGTCGCTGCGGGCTTGCGTGCAGGACGCACGCGTTCCATTGGTCTGGTCATTCCGGATCTGGAAAATACCAGCTATACGCGCATCGCTAATTACCTGGAGCGTCAGGCGCGTCAGCGCGGCTATCAGTTATTGATTGCTTGTTCTGAGGATCAACCGGATAACGAAATGCGCTGTATTGAGCACCTGCTACAGCGTCAGGTTGATGCCATTATCGTTTCTACCTCGCTACCGCCTGAACATCCGTTCTATCAACGCTGGGCCAATGATTCCTTCCCGATTGTCGCCCTTGACCGGGCGCTCGATCGTGAACACTTCACGAGCGTAGTTGGTGCCGATCAGGACGATGCTGAAATGCTCGGCGCAGAATTACGTAAATTCCCTGCTGAAACGGTACTGTATCTTGGTGCGTTACCGGAGCTATCCGTGAGCTTCCTGCGCGAGCAGGGCTTCCGTACGGCGTGGAAAGACGATCCGCGAGAGGTGAATTACCTCTACGCCAACAGCTATGAACGCGAAGCAGCGGCACAGCTATTCGAGAAGTGGCTGGAAACGCATCCCATGCCGCAGGCGCTGTTCACGACATCATTTCCGCTGTTGCAGGGGGTGATGGATGTCACGCTGCGTCGTGAAGGGAAGCTGCCTTCTGAACTGGCTATTGCGACTTTTGGCGATAATGAGCTGCTGGATTTCCTCCAGTGTCCGGTGTTAGCCGTTGCTCAGCGCCATCGTGATGTTGCTGAACGCGTACTGGAGATTGTGCTCGCCAGCCTCGATGAACCGCGCAAGCCAAAGCCGGGCTTGAGCCGCATCCGGCGCAATCTGTATCGCCGTGGTAGTTTGAACCGTCGTTAAACATATCGGCAGTATGCGGTTAGGATTATTCGCAGGTTGTTCGCCAGACGGATACTCGTCTGGCGATAATCCGAACAAATGACGTAAATATTTTTTGGCTGAATATCTTTCAGACAAATCCCTAAACTTCTTTACGTATTATTTTTGTTTTATTAGGACCCATTGCCTTTTTGTATCAAGTGCGTGCATGAAAAGCGCCGCAGGTTTTTATTCGTATTATTTTGTTACATTCATTTGGTTATTTGCTGAATTAACAATCATTTTATGCCCGTGCTCCCCCTCATTCCTCTGTACCCCGCGGCAAACGTGCTTCTCTGACAACAACTGGTGCTGTTAACGGACATCAGAATGGCCTAAAATGCCGCTCGCGTCGCAAACTGACACTTTATATTTTCCCCGCGAAGATATTTTGCTGCTTTTAACTGTTACAAGTTTGTTGGTTGTTTTCTTACCGATATTCATAACGTTAATTTGCTTCGTTTGTTGGGTGATTTTCCATCAGGGTGAATATCGGCTGTAAATAATGGGTTTTTGAGCTCTGTTAGCATCCGTGCTGGCTTGACAAGCTTTTCCTCCGCTCCGTAAACTCCTTCTTGTGGGAATTTGTGGGTTAAAGTGGCGAAAAGGGGTGAGGCTGGCATGTTCCGAGGGGCAACGTTAGTCAATCTTGACAGCAAAGGCCGTCTGGCCGTACCGACGCGTTACCGCGACGGGCTGATCGAGGACGCTTCCGGTCAATTGGTTTGCACCATTGACATTCATCACCCATGCCTGCTGCTTTACCCCTTGCCCGAATGGGAAATCATCGAGCAAAAATTGTCGCGTTTATCGAGCATGAATCCCACTGAGCGGCGCGTGCAGCGTTTGCTTCTGGGGCATGCCAGCGAATGTCAGATGGATAATGCCGGGCGACTATTGATTGCCCCGGTGCTGCGGCAACATGCCGGGCTGACAAAAGAAGTGATGCTGGTCGGGCAGTTCAATAAATTTGAGCTGTGGGATGAAACGACCTGGTATCAACGGGTCAAGGAAGATATCGACGCTGAGCAGTCCGCATCCGGGGAACTGTCGGAGCGCCTGCAGGACTTGTCTTTGTAAAATGATGGAAAATTTTAAACATACTACGGTACTTCTGGATGAAGCCGTCAACGGCCTGAATATTCGTCCGGATGGTATCTACATTGATGGAACCTTTGGTCGCGGTGGTCACTCGCGTCTGATTCTCTCCCAACTGGGAGCGGAGGGACGTCTGCTGGCAATCGATCGCGATCCGCAGGCTATCGCCGTCGCGAAGACCATCGATGATCCGCGCTTCTCCATCATTCATGGTCCTTTCTCTGCGCTTGCTGATTATGTTAGCGAGCGCGAACTTACTGGCAAGATCGATGGGATTCTGCTCGATCTTGGCGTTTCCTCTCCGCAACTTGATGACGCTGAACGCGGTTTTTCGTTTATGCGCGATGGCCCGCTGGATATGCGCATGGATCCAACTCGCGGTCAATCTGCCGCTGAGTGGCTACAAACCGCCGATGAAGCCGATATCGCCTGGGTGATTAAAACCTTTGGCGAGGAGCGTTTTGGTAAACGTATTGCCCGCGCCATTGTTGAGCGCAACCGTGTGGAGCCGATGACGCGAACTAAAGAGTTGGCGGAAGTTGTGACGGCCGCCACCCCGGTAAAGGACAAATTCAAACATCCCGCGACCCGTACCTTCCAGGCGGTGCGCATTTGGGTGAACAGTGAACTGGAGGAGATAGAGCAGGCGCTAAAAAGCTCGCTCAGCGTGCTGGCTCCGGGTGGGCGGCTCTCAATCATCAGTTTCCATTCGCTGGAAGACCGTATTGTGAAGCGCTTTATGCGTGAACAAAGCCGCGGTCCGCAGGTTCCGGCTGGATTACCGATGACCGAAGAGCAGCTCAAAAAACTGGGCGGCCGTGAGTTAAGAGCACTAGGCAAGTTGATGCCGGGTGAAGAAGAGGTAGCTGAAAATCCTCGTGCCCGTAGTTCAGTTCTGCGTATTGCAGAGAGGACGAACGCATGATCGGCAGAGTGACAGAAGCCCTAAGCAAGGTTAAAGGGTCGATTGGAAGCAACGAGCGCCATGCTTTGCCTGGCGTGATCGGAGACGACCTTCTGCGGTTTGGGAAGCTGCCACTCTGTCTGTTCATTTGCATTATTGTTACGGCGATTACGGTGGTGACAACGGCGCACCATACTCGCCTGTTAACGGCACAGCGTGAACAGCTGGTTCTGGAACGTGACGCGCTGGACATTGAATGGCGCAACCTGATCCTTGAAGAGAACGCCTTGGGCGATCACAGTCGGGTTGAGCGGATCGCGACGGAGAAGTTGCAGATGCAACACGTTGATCCATCACAAGAAAATATCGTTGTACAGAAATAAGGATTATTGCGACGCATGAAAGCAGCGCCGAAAACGCCAAAAGCAAAACGTCAGGAAGAACAAGCCAACTTTGTCAGTTGGCGTTTTGCGTTGTTATGCGGCTGTATTCTGCTGGCGCTGGGCTTCCTGCTGGGCCGCGTGGCCTGGCTGCAGGTGATTAGCCCGGATATGCTGGTACGTCAGGGCGATATGCGCTCTCTGCGCGTACAGGAAGTTTCCACCGCGCGTGGGATGATTACCGACCGCTCTGGTCGCCCGCTGGCGGTGAGCGTGCCGGTAAAAGCGATTTGGGCTGACCCGAAAGAGCTACACGATGCTGGCGGCGTCACGCTGGATAATCGTTGGAAAGCGCTGGCCGATGCGTTGAATATGCCGCTGGATCAGCTGGCATCGCGTATTAATACCAACCCGCGAATGCGTTTCATCTATCTGGCGCGTCAGGTGAACCCTGATATGGCCGATTACATCCGCAAGCTGAAGCTACCGGGGATTCATTTGCGTGAAGAGTCTCGCCGCTACTACCCGTCAGGAGAAGTAACCGCTCACCTTATTGGCTTCACCAACGTGGATAGCCAGGGGATTGAGGGCGTCGAGAAGAGTTTCGATAAGTGGCTTACCGGCCAGCCTGGCGAACGTGTCGTGCGTAAAGACCGCTATGGCCGCGTGATTGAAGATATCTCTTCTACCGACAGCCAGGCGGCGCATAACCTGGCATTGAGTATTGATGAACGCCTGCAAGCACTGGTTTACCGCGAGCTGAATAATGCCGTGGCGTTTAACAAAGCGGAGTCAGGCACTGCGGTTCTGGTTGATGTGAGCACTGGCGAAGTGCTGGCGATGGCCAACAGCCCCTCTTACAACCCGAATAATTTCGCCGGTACCGCTAAAGATACTATGCGTAACCGCGCCATCACCGACGTGTTTGAACCAGGTTCAACGGTAAAGCCGATGGTAGTAATGACGGCGCTCCAGCGCGGTATCGTTAACGAAAATACCGTGCTGAATACCATTCCATACCGAATTAACGGCCACGAGATTAAAGACGTGGCGCGCTATAGCGAATTGACCCTGACCGGGGTACTACAGAAGTCGAGTAACGTCGGTGTTTCCAAGCTGGCGTTAGCGATGCCGTCCTCAGCGTTAGTAGATACTTACTCACGTTTTGGACTTGGAAAAGCGACCAATTTGGGGTTGGTCGGAGAACGCAGTGGCTTATATCCTCAAAAACAACGGTGGTCTGACATAGAGAGGGCCACCTTTTCTTTCGGCTATGGGCTAATGGTAACGCCGTTACAGTTAGCGCGAGTCTACGCAACGATTGGCAGCTATGGCATCTATCGCCCGCTGTCGATTACCAAAGTTGATCCACCGGTTCCGGGCGAGCGCGTCTTCCCGGAATCACTCGTTCGTACCGTTGTTCACATGATGGAAAGCGTGGCGCTGCCCGGCGGCGGCGGCGTGAAGGCGGCGATCAAAGGCTATCGCATCGCCATTAAAACCGGTACCGCGAAGAAAGTAGGACCGGATGGTCGCTACATCAACAAATATATTGCTTACACCGCAGGCGTTGCGCCCGCCAGCCATCCGCGTTTCGCGCTGGTGGTGGTGATCAACGACCCGCAGGCGGGTAAATACTACGGCGGCGCCGTTTCCGCGCCGGTCTTCGGTGCCATCATGGGCGGCGTACTGCGCACCATGAACATCGAGCCGGATGCGCTGGCAACGGCTGAGAAAAGTGAATTAGTCATTAATCAAGGCGAGGGAACAGGTGGCAGATCGTAATTTGCGCGACCTTCTCGCTCCGTGGGTGCCAAATGCGCCGGAGCGAATTCTGCGGGAAATGACGCTGGACAGCCGGGTGGCTGCTTCTGGCGATCTTTTTATCGCGGTTTTGGGTCATCAGGCGGACGGGCGTCGTTATATCCCGCAGGCGATAGCGCAAGGTGTTGCTGCCATTATTGCTGAGGCCAAAGATGAGGCTGATGACGGCGAAATCCGTGAGATGCACGGCGTGCCGGTCATTTACCTGAGCCAACTCAATGAGCGCTTATCCGCGCTGGCCGGGCGTTTTTACCATCAGCCTTCGGAACAGCTGCGCCTGGTTGGCGTTACCGGGACGAACGGCAAGACCACCACTACTCAACTGTTGGCGCAATGGGCGCAACTGCTTGGCGAAACCAGTGCGGTGATGGGTACGGTAGGCAATGGTCTGCTGGAGAACGTGATCCCAACAGAAAATACTACCGGTTCTGCGGTGGATGTGCAGCACGTACTCTCCGGCCTGGCAGGGCAGGGGGCGACGTTTGCCGCGATGGAGGTTTCCTCCCATGGCCTGGTGCAGCATCGCGTTGCCGCGCTGAAGTTTGCCGCATCGGTCTTTACTAATCTGAGCCGCGATCACCTCGATTACCATGGCGACATGGAGCATTACGAAGCGGCGAAATGGCTGCTCTATTCAACGCATCATTGCGGTCAGGCGATCGTCAACGCTGACGATGAAGTGGGCCGCCGCTGGCTGGCGAAGCTGCCGGATGCGGTTGCTGTTTCAATGGAAAACCATATTAATCCGAACTGCCGGGGCCGCTGGCTCAAAGCAACCGCTGTGAATTATCACGATAGCGGTGCAACCATTCAGTTTGAATCCAACTGGGGCAACGGTGAGATCGAAAGCCGCCTGATGGGCGCGTTTAACGTCAGTAATCTGCTGTTGGCACTGGCAACGCTGCTGGCGTTGGGGTATCCGCTGGCTGAACTGTTAAAAACCGCTTCTCGTCTGCAACCGGTTTGCGGGCGAATGGAAGTGTTCAGCGCGCCGGGTAAACCGACCGTTGTGGTTGATTATGCCCATACGCCTGACGCCCTGGAAAAAGCGCTGCAGGCAGCGCGTCTGCACTGTAGCGGCAAGCTGTGGTGTGTGTTTGGCTGCGGCGGAGACCGCGACAAAGGCAAGCGCCCGTTGATGGGCGCTATCGCCGAAGAGTTTGCCGATATTGTGGTTGTCACCGATGACAATCCGCGCACTGAAGAGCCGCGGGCGATCATCAACGATATCCTCGCTGGCATGCTAGATGCGGGCCACGCGAAAGCGGTGGAAGGCCGTGCGGAAGCGGTCACCAACGCGGTAATGCAGGCAAAAGAAAACGATGTGGTGCTGGTGGCAGGTAAAGGCCATGAGGACTACCAGGTCGTCGGCAATCGCCGACTGGATTACTCTGACCGCCTCACCGTGGCGCGTCTGCTGGGAGCGGTAGCATGATTCGCTTGACTCTCAGCCAGCTTGCCGACGTGACGCGCGGTGAACTGCGCGGTAGCGATGTGGCGATTGATGAAGTTACTTCAGATACCCGCAAGATCACAGCAGGCTGCCTGTTCGTGGCACTGAAAGGCGAGCGCTTTGATGCGCATGATTTTGCCGAACAGGCAAAAGCCGCAGGTGCCGGCGCATTGTTAGTCAGTCATCAGCTGGCGTGTGATTTGCCGCAGGTGATAGTGAAAGATACGCGTCTGGCCTTCGGCGAACTGGCCGCGTGGGTGCGCCAGCAGGTTCCGGCGCGAGTTGTTGCACTAACTGGTTCTTCCGGGAAAACCTCGGTCAAAGAGATGACCGCCTCAATTCTCAGCCAGTGTGGCAATACGCTGTATACCGCAGGCAATCTGAATAACGATATCGGCGTCCCGATGACGCTGCTGCGCCTGACCAAAGAACATGATTACGCAGTTATCGAATTAGGTGCTAATCACCAGGGCGAAATAGCCTGGACCGTCAGCCTGACGCGCCCTGAAGCCGCGTTAGTCAACAATCTTGCTGCCGCGCATCTTGAAGGTTTTGGTTCGCTGGAAGGTGTTGCCAAAGCCAAGGGCGAAATTTATACCGGTCTGCCGGTCAATGGCATTGCCATTATGAACGCCGATAACAATGACTGGCTGAACTGGCAAAGCGTGATTGGCGAACGTAAAACGTGGCGCTTTTCGCCGAATGCCGCTAATAGCGATTTTACGGCGACTAACGTTCATGTGACCTCGCACGGTACTGAATTTACCCTGCAAACCCCAACGGGCAGCGTTGATGTACTGCTGCCGTTGCCGGGTCGTCACAACATCGCCAATGCGCTGGCCGCCGCTGCGCTGTCAATGGCGGTTGGAGCAACTCATGAGGCGATCAAAGCCGGGTTGCGGGATCTGAAGGCGGTACCGGGGCGTCTGTTTCCGATCCAACTGACCGACAGCCAGCTCCTGCTGGACGATTCATACAACGCAAACGTCGGCTCGATGACCGCGGCGGTGCAGGTTTTATCTGAGATGCCGGGCTACCGGGTGCTGGTTGTTGGCGATATGGCCGAGCTCGGCGCAGAAAGCGAAGCGTGCCATCGTCAGGTAGGCGAGGCGGCGAAAGCGGCTGGTCTCGATTGCGTGTTGAGCGTCGGAACGTTGAGTTCAGATATCAGCAGTGCCAGCGGTGTTGGCGAACATTTTAGCGAGAAGGCCGCGCTGTTAGCTCGTCTGCGCGAGCTTATTGCAGAACACAAAATTATGACCATTTTAGTGAAGGGTTCACGTAGTGCCGCCATGGAAGTGGTAGTACGCGCATTACAGGAGAACGGAACATGTTAGTATGGCTGGCCGAACATTTGGTCAAATATTATTCAGGCTTTAACGTCTTTTCCTACCTGACGTTTCGCGCCATTGTCAGCCTGCTGACCGCGCTGTTCATCTCTCTGTGGATGGGCCCGCGCATGATCGCCCGTCTGCAAAAACTCTCTTTCGGCCAGGTTGTGCGCAACGATGGTCCGGAGTCACATTTTAGCAAGCGCGGTACCCCGACGATGGGCGGGATCATGATCCTGACCGCTATTGTTGTCTCCGTACTGCTGTGGGCCTATCCGTCCAACCCTTACGTCTGGTGCGTGCTGACCGTACTGATCGGCTACGGCATCATCGGCTTCGTTGACGACTACCGCAAAGTGGTGCGCAAGGATACCAAAGGCCTTATCGCCCGCTGGAAATACTTCTGGATGTCAGTGATTGCGCTTGGCGTCGCCTTTGCGCTGTATATGGCGGGCAAAGATACGCCAGCGACTCAACTGGTGGTCCCATTCTTTAAAGACGTGATGCCGCAGTTGGGTCTGTTCTATATCCTGCTGGCCTATTTTGTCATCGTTGGTACGGGTAATGCAGTCAACCTGACCGATGGCCTTGATGGTCTGGCGATTATGCCAACCGTGTTTGTGGCGGCGGGCTTTGCGTTGGTGGCCTGGGCGAGCGGTAACATGAATTTTGCCAGCTATCTGCACATTCCTTACCTACGTCATGCGGGGGAATTGGTGATCGTCTGTACGGCGATTGTCGGTGCGGGTCTGGGCTTCTTGTGGTTTAACACTTACCCGGCACAGGTCTTTATGGGTGATGTTGGCTCGCTGGCCCTCGGCGGCGCGCTGGGCATCATCGCCGTGCTGCTGCGCCAGGAGTTCCTGCTGGTGATTATGGGCGGCGTTTTCGTCGTAGAAACGTTATCGGTGATTTTGCAGGTCGGTTCCTTCAAGCTGCGCGGACAGCGCATCTTCCGTATGGCGCCGATTCACCATCACTATGAATTGAAGGGCTGGCCGGAACCGCGCGTTATCGTGCGCTTCTGGATTATTTCGCTGATGCTGGTGCTGATTGGCCTGGCGACGCTGAAGGTACGTTAATCATGGCAGATTATCAGGGTAAAAAAGTCGTCATTATTGGGCTGGGTATGACCGGCCTGTCATGCGTGGACTTTTTCATGGCTCGTGGCGTCACGCCTCGGGTGATGGATACCCGCGTCGCGCCCGCTGGACTGGATAAACTGCCGGAAGCCGTTGAGCGCTATGTCGGCGGTCTGAACGATGATTGGCTGCTGACGGCCGATCTGATTGTCGCCAGCCCTGGTATTGCCCTGGCGTATCCTTCCCTGAGCGCGGCGGCTGATGCTGGTGTGGAAATTGTCGGCGATATTGAGCTGTTCTGCCGCGAAGCGCAGGCACCGATTGTCGCTATCACCGGTTCCAACGGCAAAAGCACCGTGACCTCGCTGGTTGGGGAAATGGCGAAGGCCGCGGGCGTTAACGTTGGCGTAGGGGGCAATATTGGCCTGCCAGCGCTGATGTTGCTGGATGATGAACGCGAGCTGTATGTCCTTGAACTCTCCAGCTTCCAGCTGGAAACCACCTCCAGTCTTCGGGCCGTTGCGGCGACCATTCTTAACGTCACCGAAGATCATATGGACCGTTATCCGCTGGGGCTGCAGCAGTATCGTGCTGCCAAACTGCGTATTTATGAAAATGCACAGGCCTGTATCGTCAATGCCGATGATGCCTTGACCATGCCGGTACGCGGCGCTGACGAGCGCTGCATCAGCTTCGGCGTTGACGTTGGTGACTATCACCTGAACCGCCAGCAGGGAGAAACCTGGCTGCGCGTCAAAGGCGAGAAAGTGCTTAACGTCAAAGAGATGAAGATTAGCGGCCAGCACAACTACAGTAACGCTCTGGCGGCGCTGGCGCTGGCGGATGCCGCAGGCCTACCGCGCGCCAGCAGCCTGCAAGCGCTGACGACCTTTACCGGCCTGGCGCACCGTTTTCAGGTGGCCCTGGAACATAACGGCGTGCGTTGGATTAATGATTCCAAAGCGACCAACGTTGGCAGCACCGAGGCCGCGCTCAACGGACTCCATCTTGAAGGGACGCTGTATCTGCTGTTAGGCGGCGATGGGAAATCGGCTGATTTCACACCGTTAAGTCGCTACCTGACCGGCGACAATATCCGTCTGTACTGCTTTGGCCGCGATGGGGCACAGCTGGCAGCGCTTCGCCCGGATGTTGCAGTACAAACTGAAACTATGGAACAAGCGATGCGTGAGATAGCGCCGCAGGTTGTTCCCGGCGATATGGTGCTGTTGTCGCCTGCATGTGCCAGCCTGGACCAGTTTAAGAGTTTTGAACAACGCGGCGATATCTTTGCTCGTCTGGCGAAGGAGTTAGGCTGATGCGTTTATCACTCCCGCGCCTGAAAATGCCACGGCTGAGACTGCCGGGAATGTTTATTTTCACCTGGCTGTTCGCTGCGATGAAAGGCTGGGTGATGGGGTCGCGTCAGAAAGATACCGATAGCCTGGTGATGTATGACCGGATGCTGCTGTGGCTGACCTTTGGCCTGGCCGCCATCGGTTTCATCATGGTGACCTCGGCTTCAATGCCGGTGGGGCAGCGCCTGGCCAACGATCCGTTTTTGTTCGCCAAGCGCGATGGTTTATACATTTTGCTGGCGTTAGGGCTGTCGATGGTGACGCTGCGTCTGCCGATGGAGTTCTGGCAGCGCCATAGTACCGCGATGCTGATCGCCTCTATCGTGATGCTGCTGATCGTGCTTGTCGTCGGCAGCTCGGTTAACGGGGCATCGCGCTGGATTGCGCTGGGGCCGCTGCGTATTCAGCCTGCGGAGTTTACCAAGCTGTCGCTGTTCTGTTATATCGCCAACTACCTGGTGCGTAAAGGTGACGAAGTGCGTAACAACCTGCGCGGCTTCTTAAAACCGATGGGCGTGATTTTCGTACTGGCGATTTTGCTGCTGGCGCAGCCTGACCTGGGGACCGTGGTCGTACTGTTTGTCACGACCCTGGCGATGCTGTTCCTCGCGGGAGCCAAGCTGTGGCAGTTTATCGCGATTATTGGGATGGGAATTTCGGCGGTCGTGCTGCTGATTCTCGCCGAACCGTATCGTATTCGCCGCGTGACCTCCTTCTGGAACCCGTGGGAAGATCCGTTCGGTAGTGGTTACCAGCTAACCCAGTCGCTGATGGCTTTTGGTCGCGGTGAAATGTGGGGGCAGGGCCTGGGTAACTCGGTGCAGAAACTGGAGTATTTACCCGAGGCGCATACCGATTTCATCTTCGCCATTATCGGCGAAGAACTCGGTTATATCGGTGTGGTGCTTGCGCTTTTAATGGTATTCTTCGTCGCTTTTCGCGCCATGTCTATTGGTCGTAAAGCACTGGAGATTGACCACCGTTTTTCCGGTTTTTTGGCCTGTGCTATCGGGATCTGGTTTAGCTTCCAGGCGCTGGTTAACGTTGGGGCGGCGGCGGGTATGCTGCCAACTAAAGGCCTGACGCTGCCGCTGATTAGTTACGGTGGTTCCAGTTTGCTGATTATGTCGACGGCCATCATGTTGCTGTTACGAGTTGATTACGAAACGCGTCTGGAAAAAGCCCAGGCGTTTACACGGGGTGTTCGATGAGCGGTCAGGAAAAGCGGTTAATGGTGATGGCAGGCGGTACCGGCGGGCATGTGTTCCCGGGACTGGCGGTTGCACACCATTTAATAGACCAGGGCTGGCAGGTTCGCTGGCTGGGCACCGCGGATCGTATGGAAGCGGACTTAGTGCCGAAAAACGGCATTGAGATTGATTTCATCCAGATTTCCGGCCTGCGTGGCAAGGGTTTGAAGGCGCAGCTGTTGGCGCCGGTCCGTATTTTCAACGCCTGGCGTCAGGCGCGGGCGATCATGCAGCGTTTTCAGCCGGATGTGGTGTTGGGGATGGGCGGATATGTTTCCGGTCCCGGCGGTCTGGCGGCCTGGTCGCTGGGTATTCCAGTCGTACTGCATGAGCAAAATGGGATCGCTGGCCTGACCAACAAGTGGCTGGCAAAAATTGCTAAAAAGGTGATGCAGGCGTTTCCTGGCGCTTTTCCGGATGCCGATGTTGTTGGTAATCCGGTTCGTACCGATGTCCTCGCGCTGCCGTTGCCAGAACAACGCTTAGCCGGGCGTCAGGGGCCCATTCGCGTATTAGTCGTGGGGGGCTCGCAGGGCGCGCGCGTACTGAATCAGACGATGCCGCAGGTGGCGGCGAAGCTCGGCTCTTCTGTCACCATCTGGCACCAGAGCGGTAAAGGTGGTCAGGAAACCGTGCAGCGGGCTTATACCGATGCTGGACAGCCGCAGCATAAAGTAACTGAGTTTATTGACGACATGGCGGCGGCTTATGCCTGGGCCGATGTTGTTGTGTGTCGTTCCGGCGCATTGACGGTGAGCGAAATTGCCGCCGCAGGTTTACCGGCGCTGTTTGTGCCTTTCCAGCACAAAGACAGGCAGCAGTACTGGAACGCGCTTCCGCTGGAGAAAGCGGGTGCAGCGAAGATTCTCGAACAACCGCAGTTTACCGTGGATGCCGTCGCGCAAGTCCTGGCCGGTTGGGATCGAGAAACGCTATTGGATATGGCGGAGCGAGCGCGTAGAGCCTCGATTCCGGACGCTACCGAGCGGGTAGCAGAAGAAGTCAGCGCCGCAGCACTGGCGCGCTAATCGCGGTGAATATCACCGTCCGAATAAAGAAGTTGATGGCGTAAAGAATGAATACACAAGATCTGGCAAAACTGCGTTCCATAGTGCCCGAGATGCGTCGCGTCCGGCACATTCACTTTGTTGGCATTGGCGGTGCCGGCATGGGCGGTATTGCCGAAGTTCTGGCCAACGAAGGTTATCAGATTAGCGGCTCCGACCTGGCGCCGAATCCGGTGACTCAGCAGTTGACTCAGCTTGGCGCCACCATTTATTTCAACCATCGTCCTGAAAACGTTCGCGATGCGAGCGTAGTGGTGGTTTCCAGCGCGATCTCTGCGGAGAACCCGGAGATTGTCGCTGCCCATGAAGCACGAATTCCGGTTATTCGTCGCGCGGAGATGCTGGCGGAGCTGATGCGCTTTCGCCACGGTATTGCTATCGCCGGGACGCACGGAAAAACGACGACGACAGCGATGGTTTCCAGCATTTATGCTGAAGCGGGTCTCGATCCAACCTTCGTGAACGGTGGACTGGTGAAAGCGGCGGGTGTTCATGCGCGCCTGGGACATAGCCGGTATCTGATTGCCGAAGCGGACGAAAGCGATGCCTCGTTCCTGCACCTGCAGCCGATGGTCGCCGTGGTGACCAATATCGAAGCCGATCACATGGACACCTATCATGGCGACTTCGAAAACCTGAAGCAGACGTTTATTAACTTCCTGCATAACCTGCCGTTTTACGGACGCGCGGTGATGTGCGTGGACGATCCGGTTATCCGTGAACTGCTGCCGCGCGTTGGCCGCCAGATAACCACCTACGGATTTAGCGATGATGCCGATGTTCGTATTGAAGATTATCGCCAGGTTGGTGCTCAGGGGCATTTCCGCCTGATTCGCCAGGACAAAGATGTTATTCAGGTGACGCTCAACGCGCCAGGTCGCCACAACGCGCTAAACGCAGCGGCGGCGGTGGCTGTGGCGACGGAAGAGGGCATTGAAGATGACGCTATTCTGCATGCGCTGGAAAGCTTCCAGGGTACCGGTCGTCGTTTTGATTTCCTTGGCGAATATCCATTAGCAGAAGTAAACGGCAAAAGCGGTACCGCCATGCTGATTGATGATTATGGCCATCATCCGACGGAAGTTGATGCCACGATTAAAGCGGCGCGGGCTGGCTGGCCGGATAAAAATCTGGTCATGCTGTTTCAGCCGCACCGTTTTACTCGTACACGCGATCTGTACGACGATTTCGCCAACGTTCTGACTCAGGTTGATGCCCTGCTGATGCTTGACGTTTACTCTGCTGGCGAGGCCGCTATTCCGGGGGCTGATAGCCGTTCGCTGTGCCGCACGATTCGCGGGCGTGGCAAGGTTGATCCGATTTTGGTGTCCGATCCGGCACTGGCGGCGGAGATGCTGGCTTCTGTACTGACTGGTAACGACTTGATACTGGTTCAGGGTGCGGGAAATATTGGAAAAATCGCGCGTCACCTGGCTGAAATCAAACTGCAACCGCAAAAAATGCAGGAGGAGCGCCATGGCTGATAAAATCGCGGTCCTCTTCGGTGGCACCTCAGCGGAGCGTGAAGTCTCACTCAATTCAGGTTCAGCGGTGCTTGCTGGCCTGTGTGAAGCTGGCGTTGACGCGCATCCGGTAGATCCGCGCGATGTTGATATTACTCAGTTGAAAAACATGGGTTTTCAGAAAGCGTTTATTGCGTTACACGGCCGCGGTGGTGAAGATGGTACGTTGCAGGGGCTGCTTGAACTGATTCGATTGCCTTATACCGGCAGCGGTGTGATGGCTTCCGCTATCTCGATGGATAAGCTGCGTAGCAAATTGTTGTGGCAGGGAGCAGGATTACCCGTTGCACCATGGGTTGCGTTGACGCGTAAACAGTTTAACGCAGGGCTTTCCGCTGACATAGAGCAGCAGATTGCTGCCCTCGGGCTGCCGCTGATTATTAAGCCCAGTCGTGAAGGTTCCAGCGTCGGCATGTCGAAAGTGAGCGAAAGCTGCGCATTACAAAATGCATTGGCGCTGGCTTTTCAGCATGATGATGAAGTTCTGATCGAAAAATGGCTCAGTGGGCCGGAATTTACCGTCGCAATCGTTGGTGAAGAAATTTTACCGTCAATACGTATCCAGCCGGCAGGAACCTTCTATGATTATGAGGCGAAGTATCTCTCTGATGAGACGCAATATTTCTGCCCTGGTTTTGAAGATCTTGTACGTGAGTCAGAAATCCAGGCTCTGGTGCTGAAAGCCTGGAATACCCTTGGCTGTAATGGTTGGGGACGAATTGACGTGATGCTGGACAGCGATGGCCAGTTTTATCTGTTGGAAGCGAATACATCTCCTGGCATGACCAGCCATAGCCTGGTGCCGATGGCGGCTCGTCAGGCAGGGATGAGCTTCTCGCAGCTTGTTGTACGAATTCTGGACCTGGCGGGGTGATATGTCGCAGGCTGCGCTGAATACGCGGAACCACGAAGAAGAGGAAGAGTCTTCTTCGCGTAGAAGTAATGGAACTCGCCTGGCAGGCATTTTCTTCCTGCTGGCGGTGCTATGTACCGTGCTGGTCAGCGGATGGATGGTTCTGGGTTGGATGGAAGATGCACAGCGTTTACCGCTGTCAAAGATGGTGGTTACCGGCGATCGTCACTACACGCGTAATGATGATATCCGTCAGGCGATTCTGGCGTTAGGTTCACCGGGTACCTTCATGACGCAGGACGTCAACATTATTCAAAGCCAGATTGAGCGTCTGCCGTGGATTAAGCAGGCGAGCGTTAGAAAGCAGTGGCCGGACGAATTGAAGATTCATCTGGTTGAATATGTGCCGATTGCGCGCTGGAATGATCAGCATATGGTCGACGTGGAAGGGAATTCTTTCAGCGTGCCGTCAGATCGCACCAGTAAACAGAATTTACCGATGTTATACGGCCCGGAAGGTAGCGAGAACGAAGTTCTTCAAGGATACCGCGACATGGGGCAGGTGCTGGCAAAGGATAAATTTACGTTGAAAGTGGCGGCAATGACCGCGCGCCGTTCCTGGCAGTTGACGCTTAATAACGATATTAAGCTCAATCTTGGTCGGGGCGACACCATGAAACGGCTTCAGCGCTTTATGGAACTCTACCCGGTTCTTCAGCAGCAGGCGCAGACCGACGGCAAACGGATAAGCTACGTTGATTTGCGTTATGACTCGGGGGCGGCAGTCGGTTGGGTACCGGTTCCCGTAGAGGAAACTAATCAACAACAGAATCAGGCACAGGCAGAACAACAATGATCAAGGCGACGGACAGAAAACTGGTAGTTGGACTGGAGATCGGCACCGCTAAGGTTGCCGCTTTAGTAGGGGAAGTTCTGCCCGACGGTATGATTAATATCATTGGCGTGGGCAGTTGCCCATCGCGTGGTATGGATAAAGGCGGAGTGAACGACCTGGAATCCGTGGTGAAATGCGTACAGCGCGCCATTGACCAGGCCGAACTGATGGCCGATTGCCAGATCTCGTCAGTCTATCTGGCGCTTTCAGGCAAACATATCAGCTGTCAAAATGAAATTGGTATGGTGCCGATTTCTGAAGAGGAAGTGACGCAGGATGACGTCGAGAACGTAGTGCATACCGCGAAGTCGGTTCGCGTGCGCGATGAGCATCGTGTTCTGCACGTTATTCCTCAAGAATATGCTATTGACTACCAGGAAGGGATTAAAAACCCTGTCGGACTGTCTGGTGTCCGCATGCAGGCGAAAGTGCATTTGATTACCTGCCATAACGATATGGCGAAAAATATTGTCAAAGCGGTGGAACGTTGCGGTCTGAAAGTCGACCAACTGATATTCGCCGGTTTAGCCGCTAGCTATTCCGTATTAACAGAAGATGAACGTGAACTGGGCGTCTGCGTGGTGGATATCGGCGGTGGTACAATGGATATTGCCGTCTATACCGGCGGTGCGTTGCGTCATACCAAAGTGATCCCGTATGCGGGCAACGTAGTGACCAGCGATATCGCCTACGCCTTCGGTACGCCGCCGAGCGACGCTGAAGCCATTAAGGTACGTCATGGTTGCGCGCTAGGTTCCATCGTAGGTAAAGACGAGAACGTCGAAGTGCCAAGCGTGGGTGGACGTCCACCTCGTAGTCTGCAGCGTCAGACGCTGGCTGAGGTTATTGAGCCGCGATATACCGAATTGCTCAACCTGGTAAACGAAGAGATCCTGCAACTGCAGGAGCAGCTCCGCCAGCAAGGGGTGAAGCACCACCTGGCGGCAGGAATTGTATTAACCGGCGGCGCGGCGCAAATTGAAGGTCTTGCCGCCTGTGCACAGCGAGTGTTCCATACGCAGGTACGAATCGGCGCGCCGCTGAACATTACTGGATTAACGGATTATGCCCAGGAGCCGTATTACTCAACGGCGGTTGGGCTGCTGCACTACGGGAAGGAATCTCATCTCAGTGGTGAAGCCGAAGTGGAAAAACGCGTAACGGTTGGGTCGTGGATCAAACGGCTCAACAGTTGGTTGCGAAAAGAGTTTTAATTTTTTAAGAGAACGCAGAAAATTAGCGTTCTCAGGCGACAGGCACAACGGAGAGAGAAATTATGTTTGAACCTATGGAACTGACCAACGACGCGGTGATTAAAGTCATCGGCGTCGGTGGCGGCGGCGGTAACGCCGTTGAGCATATGGTGCGCGAGCGCATTGAGGGTGTTGAATTTTTTGCGGTGAACACCGACGCGCAGGCTTTGCGCAAAACAGCGGTTGGCCAGACTATTCAGATCGGTAGCGGTATTACCAAAGGTCTGGGCGCAGGCGCAAACCCGGAAGTTGGCCGTAATGCGGCGGATGAAGATCGTGAAGCGCTGCGCGCTGCTCTTGACGGCGCAGACATGGTATTTATCGCAGCCGGTATGGGCGGCGGTACCGGAACCGGTGCGGCACCTGTTGTCGCTGAAGTAGCAAAAGATTTAGGTATCCTGACCGTTGCCGTCGTGACCAAGCCTTTCAATTTCGAAGGCAAGAAGCGCATGGCATTCGCTGAGCAGGGGATTACCGAGCTGTCCAAGCACGTAGACTCACTGATCACTATCCCGAACGACAAGCTGCTGAAAGTTCTGGGCCGCGGTATCTCACTGCTTGACGCTTTTGGCGCAGCAAACGACGTGCTGAAAGGCGCGGTGCAGGGGATCGCCGAATTGATTACCCGTCCGGGTCTGATGAACGTCGACTTTGCAGACGTGCGTACCGTGATGTCTGAAATGGGCTACGCGATGATGGGCTCCGGTGTGGCGAGCGGTGAAGACCGTGCAGAAGAAGCGGCTGAAATGGCTATTTCTTCCCCGCTGCTGGAAGATATCGATCTGTCCGGCGCGCGCGGCGTACTGGTCAACATCACCGCGGGCTTCGATCTGCGTCTGGATGAGTTCGAGACCGTAGGTAACACTATTCGTGCATTTGCTTCGGATAACGCGACCGTGGTTATCGGTACTTCTCTGGACCCGGATATGAACGACGAGCTGCGCGTGACCGTTGTTGCAACTGGTATCGGTATGGACAAACGTCCAGAAATTACCCTGGTAACCAACAAACAGGTTCAGCAGCCGGTGATGGATCGCTACCAGCAGCACGGTATGTCTCCATTGAATCAAGAGCAGAAACCGGCAGCTAAAGTGGTGAACGACAATACGCCACAAACTGCAAAAGAGCCGGATTATCTGGATATTCCAGCGTTCCTGCGTAAGCAAGCCGACTAAGAATTGGCTGGAAGTTGGGCATCTGCGCTCTTTGTGCTAAACTGGCCTGCCGAATGTATTGTACACTTCGGTTGGATAGGTAACTTGGCGAGATTATACGATGATCAAACAAAGGACTCTTAAACGTATCGTTCAGGCGACTGGCGTCGGTTTGCATACCGGCAAAAAGGTCACACTGACGTTACGCCCTGCGCCGGCAAATACCGGGGTCATCTATCGTCGCACCGACTTGAATCCACCGGTTGATTTTCCGGCTGATGCCAAATCTGTGCGTGATACCATGCTCTGTACTTGCCTGGTCAACGAGCATGACGTGCGGATATCGACGGTCGAACACCTCAATGCCGCACTGGCTGGCTTAGGTATCGACAACATTGTTATTGAAGTCGATGCCCCGGAAGTCCCGATTATGGACGGTAGTGCGGCTCCGTTCGTTTATCTGTTGCTGGATGCCGGCATTGATGAACTGAACTGCGCTAAGAAATTTGTACGTATCAAAGAGACAGTTCGCGTTGAAGATGGCGATAAATGGGCTGAATTCAAACCGTATAATGGTTTTTCACTGGACTTCACCATTGATTTTAACCATCCGGCGATTGATTCCAGCAGCCAGCGCTATGCAATGAACTTCTCGGCTGATGCGTTTATGCGCCAAATTAGCCGCGCGCGTACCTTCGGTTTCATGCGTGATATCGAATATCTGCAGTCCCGTGGCCTGTGCCTGGGCGGCAGCTTCGATTGTGCCATCGTTGTTGACGATTATCGCGTACTGAACGAAGACGGTCTGCGCTTTGAAGATGAGTTTGTCCGCCATAAAATGCTGGATGCGATTGGTGACCTGTTTATGTGTGGTCACAATATCATCGGTGCATTCACGGCGTACAAATCCGGTCACGCGTTGAATAACAAACTGCTGCAGGCTGTTCTGGCAAAACAGGAAGCCTGGGAGTATGTGACTTTCGAAGACGACGCAGAAATGCCGCTGGCATTCCGTGCACCGACGTTGGTTATGGCATAAGCCTGACCATGCAGTAAATTCGACTGGTAACCTGGTACTCTCTCCGGCCAGGGAGCCAGTCGTTTTTCTTTCTGAGTTTCCAGTCCTGTATTCTGCTCCGATCTTTCTTCTGCATTTATCGTGCGTTCGCTCCTTTTTTAAACGTTTTTACCCCGCGTAGGCCTTCATTCCTGCTGCTGTGATGGCGTATTAATGTTAATATTTGGGCGCAAAATATTTCTCAGGGTTGCTACCAACATAAAGGTAATGTAAGTGAGTGGATTGCTGACGCGCTGGCGACAGTTTGGCAGACGGTATTTTTGGCCGCATCTCCTGTTGGGGATGGTCGCGGCTAGCCTTGGCCTGCCTGCGCTTAGTAACGCTCATGAGCATGAAACCGCATCACCTGCAAAAACGACATCCAGCAACCATAACCCGGCTAAAGTTAACTTCTCTCAGCTGGCACTGCTGGAATCCTCCAATCGTCGCCCCAATTTCACGGTTGATTACTGGCATCAGCACGCTATTCGCACGGTCATTCGTCACCTGTCATTTGCGATGGCACCGCAGGTGTTGCCGGTAGCCGAAGAATCTTCGCCGCTTCAGGCACAACATCTGGCCCTGCTCGACACGCTCAGCGCGCTGCTGACGCAGGAGAGCAAACCGCCAGCCATTGTCCGCCAGGTGGCATATAACCCGTCCTGGTCTCATTGTGCATTTCGTGTCTGTACCTGGATTAGCCAGGTAACGGGTATCCGCGCCGGGCCTCAACGTCTCAGCTGAAACAAAAACGAACCTTTCTATTTTTTGTGACTCCGCATCGCGGGGCGTTTGAGATTTTATTATGCTAATCAAATTATTAACTAAAGTATTCGGTAGCCGTAATGACCGTACACTGCGTCGTATGCGCAAAGCCGTCAACGTCATCAATGCCATGGAACCGTCCATGGAAAAACTTTCTGATGATGAGCTGAAGGCTAAAACCGTCGAGTTCCGTGCGCGTCTGGAAAAAGGCGAAAGTCTGGAGAGTTTGATTCCAGAAGCCTTCGCGGTGGTACGCGAAGCCAGTAAGCGTGTTTTTGGTATGCGCCACTTTGATGTCCAGCTACTGGGCGGGATGGTGCTTAATGAGCGCTGCATTGCGGAGATGCGTACTGGTGAAGGTAAAACCCTGACCGCAACCCTGCCAGCATATCTTAATGCACTGACTGGTAAAGGCGTACACGTGGTTACCGTCAACGATTACCTGGCGCAACGTGATGCGGAAAACAACCGCCCGCTGTTTGAGTTCCTCGGGATGAGCGTGGGTATCAACATGTCTGGCCTGCCAGCTCCGGCCAAGCGCGAAGCATACGGCGCAGATATTACCTACGGCACTAACAATGAATATGGTTTTGACTATCTGCGCGACAACATGGCGTTTAGTCCTGAAGAACGGGTACAACGCAAACTGCACTATGCGCTGGTGGATGAGGTGGACTCCATCCTGATTGATGAAGCGCGTACCCCACTTATCATTTCTGGCCCGGCTGAAGACAGCTCCGAAATGTATAAGAAAGTGAACAAAATCATCCCGCATCTGGTACGTCAGGAGAAAGAAGATTCTGAGACCTTTACCGGTGAAGGTCACTTCTCTGTCGATGAGAAAGCGCGTCAGGTTAACCTGACTGAACGCGGTCTGGTGTTGATTGAAGAGCTGCTGGTTAACGAAGGTATCATGGATGAAGGTGAGTCTCTTTACTCACCGACTAATATCATGCTGATGCATCACGTTACCGCCGCGCTGCGTGCTCATGTACTGTTCACGCGTGACGTTGACTACATCGTTAAAGATGGCGAAGTTATCATCGTCGACGAACATACCGGTCGTACTATGCAAGGTCGTCGCTGGTCAGATGGCCTGCACCAGGCTGTTGAAGCGAAAGAAGGCGTTGATATCCAGAACGAAAACCAGACGCTGGCCTCGATCACCTTCCAGAACTATTTCCGTCTGTACGAGAAACTGGCGGGGATGACCGGTACTGCCGATACCGAAGCCTTTGAATTTAGCTCGATCTACAAACTGGATACCGTTGTGGTTCCGACCAACCGTCCGATGATTCGTAAAGATATGGCGGACCTGGTCTATATGACCGAAGCGGAAAAAATTCAGGCCATTATTGAAGATATCAAAGAGCGTACTGCAGCGGGTCAGCCGGTCCTGGTGGGGACTATTTCCATTGAAAAATCGGAAGTGGTCTCTAACGAATTAACTAAAGCCGGTATCAAGCACAACGTTCTGAACGCTAAGTTCCACGCCAGTGAGGCCGATATCGTTGCTCAGGCAGGCTATCCCTCAACCGTAACTATCGCAACCAACATGGCGGGACGTGGGACCGATATTGTGCTGGGTGGTAGCTGGCAGGCTGAAGTTGCAGAGCTGGAAGATCCGACGCCGGAGCAGATTGCTCAGATCAAAGCTGACTGGCAGGTTCGCCACGAAGCTGTATTGGCTGCAGGCGGCCTGCATATCATTGGTACCGAGCGTCACGAATCTCGCCGTATTGATAACCAGCTCCGTGGCCGTTCAGGTCGTCAAGGGGATGCCGGTTCTTCCCGTTTCTATCTGTCGATGGAAGATGCGCTGATGCGTATTTTTGCCTCTGACCGTGTGTCGGGCATGATGCGTAAATTGGGCATGAAGCCTGGAGAAGCGATTGAGCACCCTTGGGTGACCAAGGCGATTGCCAATGCTCAGCGTAAAGTGGAAAGCCGTAACTTTGATATTCGTAAGCAACTGTTGGAATATGATGATGTTGCTAACGACCAGCGTCGCGCAATCTACAGCCAGCGTAACGAGCTGTTGGATGTGTCTGATGTGAGCGAAACTATTAACAGCATCCGCGAAGACGTTTTCAAAGTGACTATTGATGCGCACATTCCGCCGCAGTCTCTGGAGGAAATGTGGGATGTTGAAGGCTTGCAGGAACGTCTGAAAAACGACTTCGATCTCGACATGCCAATCAAAGAGTGGCTGGATAAAGAGCCGGAGCTGCATGAAGAAACCCTGCGCGAGCGTATTCTGCAGAGCGCCATCGAAACTTATCAGCGTAAGGAAGAAGTTGTTGGCGCTGAGATGATGCGTCACTTCGAGAAAGGCGTCATGCTGCAGACTCTGGACTCCCTTTGGAAAGAGCATCTGGCGGCAATGGACTACCTGCGTCAGGGTATCCACCTGCGCGGCTATGCGCAGAAAGATCCGAAGCAGGAATATAAGCGTGAATCCTTCTCAATGTTCGCTTCTATGCTGGAATCGCTGAAATATGAAGTGATTAGCACGTTGAGCAAGGTCCAGGTGCGGATGCCGGAAGAGGTTGAGGCGATGGAACAGCAGCGTCGTGAAGAGGCTGAACGTCTCGCGCAGATGCAGCAGCTTAGTCATCAGGATGATGACACCGCCGCCGCTGCCGCACTGGCAGAGCAAACTGGCGATCGCAAAGTGGGCCGTAACGATCCTTGCCCATGCGGTTCTGGGAAAAAATTCAAGCAGTGCCACGGTCGCCTGAGCTAAGCTCTACAACATTAAACATAAAGGCGCAGATATCTGCGCCTTTTTTATGGAATGAATACAATGAAGAAACTGCAAATCTCAGTCGGTATCATCCGCAATCCGCAAGGCGAAATTTTTATAACACAGCGGTCTGCTGATGCACATATGGCGAATAAACTTGAATTTCCCGGTGGAAAAATTGAAGAAGGTGAGTCGTCAGAGCAGGCATTAGTTCGTGAATTGCAGGAAGAAGTGGGCATTACGGTTAAATCGTGCCGACTGTTCGATAAGCTGGAATATCAGTTTCCTGACCGCCATATCACGCTGTGGTTCTGGCTGGTAGATGTCTGGGAAGGTGAACCGTGGGGGAAAGAGGGACAACCTGGCCGTTGGATGGCGCAGAATGCGCTGAATGCTGAGGATTTCCCTCCCGCAAATGAGCCTGTGATTGCAAAATTAGTTCAAAACTCGTGAGCCATTATTCGGTAAATTATGGCGGGAGCGCTATGCTTGCCCGCCTTAAGAAAAAAACCGACGACTTACTCTTTCTCTTCGCTCCAGCCATCGCTGTCTGATAGATCGCTACTGCTTGGGATGCGTTTTTCTTCTGCTGCCCATTCGCCTAAATCAATAAGCTGGCAACGCTTGGAGCAAAAAGGGCGATACGGGCTCTGTTCATTCCAGACCACAATTTTGCTGCAGGTTGGGCAATTGACGGTTATCTCTTCTGACATATTTTCTCCTTAACAACAGGCCAGTTCAAAATCAAAACGCTCTGGCACGATGCCATGCTCGCTGTCCAGCGGCAAAAAGCGGATAGCAAAACGGCTCTTATGACCGGATATTTGCGGGTACAGCTGGCTGGCAAGATCCAAACGCA
Source organism: Klebsiella sp. MISC125 (assembly GCF_051131775.1). NCBI lineage: Bacteria > Pseudomonadati > Pseudomonadota > Gammaproteobacteria > Enterobacterales > Enterobacteriaceae > Klebsiella > Klebsiella sp. MISC125. Next base: position 5,120,204 of record NZ_CP180448.1, on the reverse strand, counting down.
GGCGTAACAGATCGGCATCCTCGCCGTTATCCTGATAAAAACCGTTCAGGCTGGTCTGCTTGCGAAAGGCGGCTGAGTTGCGGATCAGATCGAGAATGAGCACCAGCGATTGTGACAGAGGGTCGAGGCTGGACAGCCACTTGCCAACCTGTTCATCGCGATATTCCTGGGGCATATGCAACCAGATATGTAGCGTTGGGAGATCAAAGCTGCAGCAACCGCCGGGGATACTTAAGCGTTGACGCACCAGTCCGACCAGGCGATCTTCGCGCAGATATTGACCAATGCGAGGGGCTGAGATCAGCATGCTGGATAACTGCTTCAACTGCTGGCGCAGCGTATTGATACGTTCCTGATCGACACCAGGGACTTCTGCCCAGGATTGTAATTTCCGCTGTTGGCGTTCCAGCTCTTTCATCAGATCGGTACGGACTTCGCCACGTTCAAGGACATCTAAGAGATCGCCGATATTACGGAAAAAATGAAGCGCATCCGCATGGCTGGTGATAGTTGGGTATACGGATAGCTGCTGAAGCAAAAACTCAATACGCAGCCAAGTGCGCATTTTTTCATTGAGCGGATGTTCAAATAGAACAGGGGTATGCATTACGTTTTTTCCTGTGAGGCGGCCTGCAATGCCAGCGTTTGATACTTTTTATGCAGGCGGGCGACATCTGCTGCAATAGCCGCAGGTGGACCCATATTTTCAATAACATCATCCGCAACGGCAAGACGCTGCTCGCGCGTGGCCTGAGCGGCGAGAATATGTTCCGCATGTTGGCGGCTGACCCGATCGCGGAGCATCGTGCGCTCTATTTGCGTCTCTTTTGGCACATCGACAACCAGTACGCGATCGGCTTTGGCGGACAAACGATTTTCGACCAGTAATGGTACGACCCAGAGAATATAAGACGAGGTTGCAAGCTGCATCTGTCGACGCGTTTCCTGCTGAATTTGGGGGTGCAACAGCGCGTTAAGCCAGGTTTTATCCTTAGCATGAGCAAAGATGTGTTCACGCAGAGCGCGACGGTTCAGCGTTCCGTCTTCGTTGAGTATCTGCTGGCCGAAGCGTTCAGCGATAGCATCAAGCGCCGGGGTTCCGGGCTCTACAACCTGACGTGCGATAACATCGGCATCGATAACGTTAACTCCAAGATGTGCAAATGCATCGGCTACGGTACTTTTACCACTGCCGATGCCGCCCGTTAACGCTACCGTGTACTTCATAGGCTTCAATCCTGAAACTGACAACATGCACATTTTTCTTTGAGACAGTCCGCTATTCACGGCGAGACTACACTGTGGTGGCGGTTTTTATCGGTTGGTTGTCAAACCGATAAATTGCTTTCACAACGCATTCTGGTTTTTTTGTACATGTAAATCAATTGGTTAAAAATGATACGTTGATGATTGAGTGTTGCAAAATCACTTTTGGCTATTCACCAGGTAAATTTATACGATTGTAGCGTAAAAAAAGTGAAAATCGCAGTCTTGCGCGGTCATGATTCGTGCGTATGATAACGTCACTGGAGTTGTGCTCTCACAATAATGCAATTAACCCCAGGAATTCGCACATGCGTATTGAAGAAGATTTGAAGCTTGGTTTTAAAGACGTTCTTATCCGCCCGAAACGTTCTACCCTCAAAAGCCGTTCTGATGTACAGCTGGAACGTGAATTCACCTTCAAACACTCTGGCCAGACCTGGTCCGGTGTGCCAATCATTGCGGCCAATATGGATACTGTCGGCACCTTTGCTATGGCTAAAGCTCTGGCCTCCTTTGGCGTTCTGACTGCAGTCCATAAGCATTACAGCGTTGAGCAGTGGCAGGCGTTTGTACAGGGCGAATCCGCAGATATAGTGAAACACGTCATGGTCTCTACTGGCACTTCAAATGCAGACTTTGAAAAAACTCAACAGATCCTGACCCAGAATCCGCAGCTTAGCTTCGTGTGTATTGACGTCGCAAATGGTTATTCCGAACACTTTGTGCAGTTTGTTGCCAAAGCCCGCGAAGCCTGGCCGCAAAAAACCATTATTGCGGGTAACGTTGTTACCGGTGAAATGTGTGAAGAATTGGTTCTTTCTGGCGCTGATATTGTGAAAGTCGGTATCGGCCCGGGCTCTGTGTGTACTACCCGTGTGAAAACCGGCGTGGGCTACCCTCAGCTTTCCGCTGTTATCGAATGTGCCGATGCGGCACATGGCCTGGGCGGGCAGATCATTAGTGATGGTGGCTGTACCATGCCTGGCGATGTGGCTAAGGCATTCGGCGGTGGTGCTGATTTCGTGATGCTGGGCGGTATGCTGGCAGGTCACGAAGAGAGCGGCGGTACCGTAGTTGAAGAAAATGGTGAAAAATTCATGCTGTTTTACGGTATGAGCTCTGAATCAGCAATGACCCGTCACGTTGGCGGCGTCGCTCAGTATCGTGCAGCAGAAGGTAAAACTGTTAAGCTGCCTCTGCGCGGTCCGGTTGAAAATACCGCGCGTGATATCCTCGGCGGCCTGCGTTCAGCGTGTACCTATGTGGGTGCTTCACGCCTGAAGGAACTGACCAAGCGTACTACCTTTATTCGCGTACAGGAACAAGAGAACCGCGTGTTCAATAGCCTGTAATGCCTCTCGCTGGCGCATTCGCGCCAGCGTTTATCCGCCCATCCCGCTAATGGCATCACCCAGATGAAAAATGGGTAAGTACATTGCCACAACCAGCACCCCGACAATCGCTCCAGTTATCACCAGCATCATAGGTTCAAGTAGGGTTGCCAGGTTATCTGCCTGCTGATGCGTTTGCTCACTATGATGGCGAGCCAGATTCTCCAGCATAGTATCCAACGAGCCTGAAGCTTCACCGGTACGAATGAGTTGTAGACAGAGCGGTGTAAAACCTCCGCTATGAGTCAGCGCCTGCCAGATGGGTTCTCCATGGGTAATTTGCAGAACGACCTGCTGGAGCCTTTGTCGCCATAACGGGCAGCTTAGGGTTTCCTCCACGCTTTGCAGGCCCTGTAAGAAGCTGATACCCGCGCTTTGCGTTAACGCAGGTACGGTGAAAATCTGGCTAAGCCGTTGCCCACTCAGCAATTTACCAAATACTGGCAGCGCGTGGAGTAGCTTTTGGCGATGCAGCAACCAGCCTGGTCTCTGGCGAATCAGCCGATTAATAATTGCAGGTAAAACGACCAGTACTGCCAGAACAGGCCAATAGTGAGTTAACCCATCGCCGACGCTCATCACCGCTCGGGTCAGTAATGGTAGCGGAGTATTGAAGGTTCGATAGATAGCGGCGAACTCCGGTAAGACGAAGCACAGCATCCCCATGACCACCAGCAGCGCCAGGGATAAAATAATAATCGGATAGCGCAGCGCTTTTTTCACTTTCTCGCTAAGAAGCAGCTGTTCTCGCTGCTGAAGGGCTAACTGTGTGCAGCAAAGCTCCAGCTTGCCGGTGAGCTCACCGGTACGGATCATGGCCAAATAGAGTGGGGGAAATACTTCAGGCCATTTCTCCAGGGCAGCCGAAAGTGAAATGCCTTGCGCCAGGTCATCAGCCAACGTTTGCAGCAGGGCCTGCCATTGTGCGTTGGGTTGCTGTTGCGCCAGCAGTTCCAGCCCCTCCGCCAGTGGGAGGCCAGCTTGCAGTAGCGCGGCTAGCTGGCGGATGATTTCACCGCTATGGCGTGGATGCCACAGTGAATTTTGCACGCTACAGCGGCGCAGCGTCAGTGGGATGATTCGCTCCTGTTGCAACATCTGCAATGCCAGCGGACGATTCTCTTTCCAAAGCGTGCCCTGGCAGGGGACGCCCTGAACATCAATACCACGCCAGCGCCACAGTCGCTTAGTCGCCATGTGGGATCCCCAGAACGCGAACCACCTCTTCGAGGCTGGTCAGTCCTCGTTCCACGGCCAGACAGCCGCTCTCAAACAGCGTCATCATTCCCGATTCTCGCGCCAGGGATTCGATTTCGGTAGCGCTAAGCTCCTGAGTGATGGCTTGCCGTAGCGCGGTGTTAACGGGTAAAAGCTCAAATAGCGCCAGTCGCCCGTAGTAGCCGTGATAACAGTGCTGGCAGCCCGGAGCCTGCCAGCGAGGAAGCGCTCGTGGCCACAGGCTGTGCGGGACATCGGCCGAGCTGCCGGTTTCCCGGCGACAGTGTGGGCACAACCTGCGCACAAGGCGTTGAGCAACAACCAGCGAGAGTGCTGATGAGATCATCCAGCGAGCGACGCCCATTTGCTGCAGGCGCACCAGGGTTTCGCTGGTCGAATTAGTGTGTAAGGTAGAGAGGACCAGGTGTCCGGTTTGCGCCGCTTTTATCGCAATTTCAGCCGTTTCCGCATCGCGTATTTCGCCCACCATTACGATGTCGGGGTCCTGACGCAGCAGGGCGCGCAGTACGCTATGGAAGGTTAGCCCGGCACGGGGATTAATCTGCGTCTGATTCATCCCCACAATCGGAATCTCCAGCGGATCTTCCACGCTACAGATGTTTACCTCATCGCGATTTCTCGCCTGCAGCGCGCTATATAAGGTGACGGTTTTTCCGCTTCCCGTTGGGCCTGTGACCAACAGCAGACCCTGCGGTTGGTTAAGCGCCGAGCGAAAGTCAGCAAGCTGTTGAGAGGAGAGCCCTAGCGCTTCGAGATCCAGAGCTTGTTCGACCTGGTGTAATAAACGCAGAACGATTTTCTCTCCGCCGCGGCAGGGAAGCGTAGCGATACGAAAAGAGACCGGGCGATCGGCAAGCGTAAGAGTAAACTGACCGTCCTGCGGTAAACGGTGCTCGGCGATATCCAGATTACTCAACACTTTCAGCCGGGCCGTAATCGGTGCGGCAAGCTCCGGGGCCAGAGGCGAAAGCGGGTGCAGCACGCCGTCTACCCGCAGGCGAATTCTCAGGTGGTTTTCGCCGGGTTCGATATGAATATCGGACGCGCGTTGACGTAGGGCTTGTTCCAGGATGTGATTAACCTGTTCAACTACGCTTGCCGAGGCTTCATTATGCATTGGGGCTACCGCTATCCCTGGTGTCTGTAGCCGTTTGTCCATCCGGTCCTGACTCCAGCACTCAATATCGATTCGTTTCTGGGTCGCGAAGCGTAGTGCTTCCATAAGCCCTGGTGCTGGCGCATCAACAACGGCGATGGCAATAGTGTGTGCATCGCTATTGAGCAGTAATGCCTGGTAGCGCTGGCACAGAGGTATCAATTGTTCAGTTTTCATTGCCTCACCCTCAGTTAAAACGGAATACGTCTTCGCAGGCTTGCTTAAGCGCGCTGTCGCCGGTAATGCTGCAAACGCGCTGCCAGCCGGTGATGCCGTTAGCGTTATCCCAGCTTGGTGTCATCGTGACGCTTAAGCCATTGAGGCTTTCCTGGCCGGTGAGCGTGACAACGCCGGTGGCGACGCTCATTGCCGAGACGTAACGCGTGGTAGCGGGTGAGGGGATGCCATTGCTGCCGCCATCACAGGTTGTTAATCCTCCGTGCTCTAGCGCGCAAAGCTCAATGGCGGTGCGAAAAGGTACAAATGTTTGCAGCATGTCGGTGAGAGCCGCTTTTCGCAGGTAGTTCTGGTAAGCAGGAATGCCGATAGCGCTGAGAATTGCGATGATCCCAATGACCACCATCAGTTCAATAAGGGTAAAGCCACGTTGTTTATCCATAAGTTGCTCCTTGTTGTTTTCGGGAGCACTTTGCCGGGCTTTAATCCGCTGTGCGAGTCGCTGATCGCGCCTAAGGAAGCAAGGTTCCAGGCTTTTTTTGCGGGTTGCAGTGAGGGATTATCGGTGTGCGAGTCGGCTCGCAAAAAGAGCCCCGGTGCAGGATATCAACCGGGGCAGGACAGTTAGCGGAAACGCATTGAGAGATCGAGCGCGCGAACGTGCTTGGTTAGTGCGCCAACGGAGATGTAATCGACGCCGGTTTCGGCAAATTCACGGATAGTATCGAAGGTGACGTTGCCGGAAACCTCCAGCGCTGCCTGACCATTGGTGCGCTTCACTGCTTCACGCATCAGGTCGGTGGTGAAGTTGTCGAGCATAATGATATCAGCCCCCGCTTTCAGCGCTTCTTCAAGCTCCTCAAGGGTTTCAACTTCAACTTCTACCGGCACATCAGGATGCAGCCAAAACGCTTTTTCTACCGCCTGGCGCACTGAGCCGGAAGCGATAATATGGTTCTCTTTGATCAGAAAGGCATCGGACAGACCCAGGCGGTGGTTTGCTCCGCCTCCGCACAGGACCGCATACTTCAGCGCCGTGCGCAGACCAGGCAACGTCTTACGCGTATCGAGAAGTTGGGTTTTGGTTCCAGCAAGCAGGTCGACATAGCGGTGGACTTCGCTTGCCACCCCGGATAATGTCTGCACGAAATTGAGCGCGGTGCGCTCGCCGGTTAACAGAACACGGGAGGGGCCATCCAGTTCAAACAGTGGCTGATCTGCCTTAACCGCGTCGCCATCGGCAACATGCCAGGTGAGATTGACATCATCTCCGGCGAGCTGAATAAAGACCTCTTCTACCCAGCGTTTACCGCAAAATATGCCGTCTTCACGAGTGATTACCACTGCATGCGAGCGCGCGTCTTGCGGCAACAATTGTGCGCTAATGTCGTTATTAGCATCTACTTCACCGCCCAGATCTTCCCGCAGGGATTGGGCGACGGCGTCAGTAATATCATGATTAACACGTTCCAGCAGCGCGTCACGGCGGCGGTCGGGATTGTAGCGACGAGGCGACATGATAAAGCTCCAGATAGATAGGATTCAGAAGTGGGAAACATGCTAACCTGAACCACGTTTCTGTACCACATCCACTTCATCCTTCTGGCGGCTTCACCGTGGGTCTCAAGTTAGTTTTGTGATGAGTGATAGTGCGTATAACAGCAGGCATTCTTTGGGCCCCGGGCGCCGCGAATGCACAGGTTAGTAAAAGGAGACTCGACATGCAGTTGAACGGGGGATGGCTGGTAGATGCGCGTCGGGTTCCTTCGCCGCACCACGATAGCCGCCCGGATAATGAAACCCCTTCTTTGCTGGTGGTGCACAATATCAGTCTGCCGCCCGGCGAATTTGGCGGTCCATGGATTGATGCCCTGTTCAGCGGTACGCTCGATCCCGATGCTCATCCTTTCTTTGCTGAGATAGCCCATCTTCGCGTTTCGGCGCATTGTCTGATTCGCCGGGATGGTGAAATCGTGCAGTATGTGCCTTTCGATAAGCGCGCGTGGCACGCAGGCGTTTCCAGCTACCACGGACGCGAGCGTTGTAATGATTTTTCAATAGGCATTGAGCTGGAAGGGACCGACACACAGGCCTATACCGAGGCGCAATATCAGCAACTGGCGGCTATTACCCGGCGGCTTATTTCGCTCTACCCGGCCATTGCAGACCATATCACCGGCCACAGCGATATTGCTCCTGTGCGTAAAACGGATCCCGGCCCGGCTTTTGACTGGGCAAAATTTTGCGGTTTGTTAACCTCGTCGTCAGATAAGGAGATGCCATGACGTTGTTTACCACGCTGTTAGTGCTTATTGCCGAGCGTTTGTTCAAGCTGGGCGAGCACTGGCAGCTTGATCACCGGCTGGAAGTGTTGTTTCGCCGGGTAAAGCATTATTCACTCTTTGGCACCGTACTGATGACGGCTGCAGCGGTAGCGGTGGTCTTTATTATTCAGCGCTTGCTACAAGGGCAGCTATTTAACGTTCCGCTGCTGGTGTTCTGGATTTTGCTCGGCCTGCTGTGCATTGGCGCGGGTAAGGTCCGCTTGCATTACCATGCGTATCTGAAAGCCGCTGCCCGTGATGATAGCCGCGCCTGCGACGCCATGGCCAGTGAGCTTACCCTTATCCACGGCGTGCCGCCGGGTTGCGATCAGCGTGAATATCTCAGCGAGCTGCAAAACGCACTGCTGTGGATTAACTATCGCTATTATCTTGCCCCGCTGTTTTGGTTCGTTGTTGGTGGACCGTGGGGGCCGTTAACGCTAATCGCTTATTGTGTGCTGCGTGCCTGGCAAACGTGGCTGGCGCGTTATCAGACGCCACATCATCGTTTACAGTCGGGAATCGACGGTATCCTGCACGTAGTGGACTGGGTTCCGGTACGCCTGGTTGGCGTGGTTTATGCGCTGGTAGGGCACGGAGAAAAAGCCCTACCAGCCTGGTTTGCGTCGCTGGGCGATCGCCACTCTTCGCAATATCAGGTATTAACCCGTCTGGCGCAGTATTCGCTGGCTCGCGAGCCGCACGTCGATAAAGTGGCTACGCCGAAAGCGGCGGTTTCCATGGCGAAGAAAACGTCACTGGTGGTAGTGGTGATTATGGCGCTGCTGACGATTTACGGGACGTTGATTTAACAATCTGAGATGCGCTTTACCGGGCGGCGGCTTACGCCTTGCCCGGTCGACAAAAACCGCCCCTGCAAGCGCGGTGCTACAACGTATCAGCCGCTGGGATGCCAAAATCAGGCATCCCATTTTCTTGCCAGCGAACCAATTTCAGACGGGTATGACGATTCGGATCGTACAGCGGATCGCCTTCGATTTCGGTGTAGTTGCGCGCGTGATACACCAGCACATCTTCTCCCTCCGGCGTTTGCGTAAAGCTGTTGTGTCCCGGCCCATACTGACGATTTTCGTAGCTGGTGCGGAACACCGGCTGCGGTGCTTTATGCCAGTTTTCCGGCTGGAGCGGATCGGCGTTGACATCTATCCACAGTAATCCCATGCAATAGTTTTCATCGGTAGCGCTGGCGGAGTAGCTGACGAACAGTTTGTCATCGTGGAACAGCGCCGCCGGCCCCTCGTTGACCAGAAAGCCGCGACACTCCCAGTCGAACTCCGGCTTACTCAACATCACTGGTTTGCCTTTTAGCGTCCACGGGTTTTCCAGCTCAGCCAGATACAGGTTGGTGTTGCCCGCAATATCCGGGTCTTTTTGCGCCCACAGGTACCACTGCTTGCCCTGGTGGTGGAAGGTGGTGGCATCCAGCGCAAAGGTATCAAACGGCGTTTTTACCTGGCCCTTTTCCTGCCACTTGCCGGTTAGCGGGTCGCTATCCGCGCATTCCAGAGCGAACATGCGATGCTGGAACATGCCCAATTCATCGAGATCGTGCGTGTGGCTGGCGGCAAAGTAGATGTACCATTTGCCTTCGATTTCATGTAGTTCCGGGGCCCAAATCAGCTGACTCATTGGGCCGCTCTCCGGCTTGTGCCAGACCACCACTGGCTGCGCGTCGCGCAGGCCTTCAAGGGTTGCAGAGCGGCGAATTTCCAGTCGGTCATACTCCGGAACCGAGGCAATAAAATAGTAGCAATCCTGATGGCGCAGAATAAACGGATCTGCGCGTTGTTCAATAAACGGGTTTGGCCAGTTTTTCATCAAGCTTTCCTTACGTGTTCACTGGTTTTGTGATCCTGGAACTCATTTAGTTCACTGTAGTTGATGCGGCGTTTCTCCAGGTCTGACTGAATTTGGCGCATGAACTCGCGGTTCACTTTCAGCATGCGTACGACACCGGCGGTAATCAGGTAACCGACGCCAGGGATGACGCTAAACAGCAGCACAATACCGTTAACAGCTGAGGCGCTCTGCTCTTTAGCGCCAGCATCGTAGCCGTACCAGGAGAGCAGGAAGCCAACCATTGCCCCGGCAATCGCCAGTCCGACCTTCAGGAAGAAGAGGTTACCGGAGAAGCTGATGCCGGTAATACGTTTGCCGGTCTTCCACTCGCCGTAGTCGTCAACGTCAGCCATTAGCGACCAGTGCAGCGGCGATGGAATTTGATGCAGAATATTCAGCAGGAAGTAGAGCACCATAATCATCATGGTGGCATGCGGATCGAAGAAGTAGAACGCGCAGGAGAAAATGGCGAGCACGATGTTGGTCCAGAAAAATACCTGCAGTTTGCACCAACGGTCGGTCAGTACTTTTGCCAGCATGCTGCCAATCATCATTCCCACCACGCCGAGGCTGATAAACAGCGTCGCGAAGTGGGTGCTTTGCTGCATGACCCAGGTGACGTAATACATGGTGGCGGCCATGCGGATAAAGCCCGGACAGACGTTGCACAGGGTTAGCAGCAGGATACGTACCCACTGATCGTTCTTCCAGACGTCTTTCAGATCTTTTTTCAGTTCGTCGTTAGTCTGCACCGCCGGGCGTACGCGTTCACGAACGGTAGCGAAGCAAAACAGGAACATACACATGCCGATAAAGGCGAGCACCGTCATCGCCATCTGGTAGCCTTTAGCTTTATCTTCACCGCCGAACCAATCCGCCATTGGCAGCAGCGTCAGAGAGAGCAGCAGGGTGGCGATACCGACCATGACAAAACGATAGGACTGGCAGGCTACGCGTTCCTGCGGGTCATTAGTAATCACGCTACCCAATGAACAGTAAGGAATGTTGATCGCGGTATAGGTCAGCGAGAGCAGGAAATAAGTGACGAAAGCATAGATAACTTTGCTGTTGTAGGTCCATTCGGGGGTGGTAAACATCAGCACGCTGAACAGCGCGTACGGGAAGGCAATCCACAGCAGCCATGGACGAAAACGGCCATATTTACTGCGAGTACGGTCAGCCATTGCGCCCATAATCGGGTCGGTCACGGCATCGATAACGCGTACGGAAAGCAGCAGAACGCCGACCAGGGCCGGTGCGAGCCCGAAGATATCCGTATAAAAATAGTTAACAAACAACATGATGGCGCCGAAGATGATGTTACATCCGGCATCGCCCATCCCGTAGCCAATTTTCTCTTTAACTGAAAGCTTATTGCCATTCATGGTGAAGATCTCCCCGTTGCGGTATGGAGAGAATTATTAGCTGGATAATGGATAAATGCGTTGCAGGAAAAGGTCAACGATATGGACAAATAGGTTGTTGCGAGGAAAGTGTGAAGCAGATAACAATGCTCTGTGCCCGCAAAATGGCGGCGGGCACAGATTCTGGAGATGTATGATTATGCTTTTATGGCGCTAGCTGTTTTTTGCTTAAACAGATAGCCAATGCCGAGGATCACAATCCATACCGGGATCAGGTAAACGGAAATTGCCATACCTGGAGTCATTAGCATGATGACCAGCACACCGACCATAAACAGTAGGCAAATCCAGTTTCCTAGCGGATAAAACAGCGCAGGGAAGCGGGTGACTACGCCCTGCTGCTGTTTGGCGCGACGGAATTTGATGTGTGCCAGGCTAATCATCGCCCAGTTGATCACCAGCGCAGAAACGACCAGCGCCATCAGCAGACCAAACGCGGATTCCGGTGCGAAGTAGTTAATCAGGACGCACAGTGCGGTCACTACCGCTGAAACCAGAATGGTGTTAACCGGTACACCGCGTTTATCGACGTTCATTAGCGCTTTTGGTGCGTTACCCTGCTGTGCCAGGCCGAACAGCATCCGGCTGTTGCAGTAGACGCAGCTGTTGTAAACGGAAAGCGCCGCAGTCAGTACCACGACATTCAGCGCGTTGGCTACAAAAGTATCGCCCAGTTCGTGGAAGATCAGGACGAACGGGCTGGTGTCAGCGGTCACGCGGCTCCACGGCAGCAGGGAGAGCAGAACGGCCAGCGAGCCCACATAGAAAATCAGGATACGGTAGATAACCTGGTTGGTGGCTTTAGGAATGCTTTGCTCCGGATTATCGGCTTCTGCTGCCGTAATACCGACCAGCTCCAGACCGCCAAAGGAGAACATGATAATCGCCATCATCATCACCAGCCCGGTGAATCCGTGCGGCAGGAATCCACCCTGCTCCCACAGGTTGCGTACGGTAGCCTGCGGGCCGCCGTTGCCGCTGAACAGCAGCCAGCCGCCGAACAGGATCATCGCCACGACGGCGACGACTTTGATGATTGCGAACCAGAACTCCATCTCGCCAAACACTTTGACGTTGGTCAGGTTGATGGCATTGATGGCAACGAAGAAGATGGCAGCAGAAACCCAGGTCGGGATTTCAGGCCACCAGAACTGGACGTATTTCCCTACGGCAGTGAGCTCTGCCATGGCCACCAGAACGTAAAGAACCCAGTAGTTCCAGCCGGAAGCGAAGCCTGCAAAGCCGCCCCAGTATTTGTAGGCGAAATGGCTAAATGAACCTGCTACAGGCTCTTCGACGACCATTTCGCCCAGCTGGCGCATGATCAGAAAGGCGATGAAACCGGCAATTGCGTAGCCCAGAATAATACCCGGGCCTGCGTTTTGGATGACGGATGCACTACCCAGAAATAAACCGGTACCGATAGCGCCTCCCAGCGCAATAAGCTGAATATGGCGGTTTTTAAGGCCGCGCTTTAGCCGATCGCCATGCTGTTGACCTTCCATCATGAAACCTCGTGTGTGGTTATGGTTATTATGTTTGTACGCGTCATCCTTCAGGTGACTTCTTCACTGTCTGTCCCTGCCTGATAGCATAGTCAGCGAAATTTCAGCGAGCCTGCGCCCCGTTTTACCCTGAGTGATACGATGCACATATTGTTGTGTTTGTGTAATTATGAAATTCCGTTTCTGTAATGATTTCTTTACGCAAGGCAGGGTGGTAATTCATGAAAAGGCCTTTCGTATCATGGAGAATAGTGATAAGCGGCAGTGAATGCACCTGCTTTATGAAGGGATGATGACGAAGCGAGCAAAAAGAAACCATTTGTAAATCATGTCTGCATACCCACTACCTACCTCTTATTTTCTTTAAATTCACAAAAAATGAATTTTTATTCACTTGATGGTGAGGTGAATCGGTTCAGATAGCGTATTTTTTCGTTTCGATTACGTTAACGCTACCTCATTGTGGGTAAACATAACATTTGTGCAAAGTTACATTTTTGAAATGTTATTTCTGTATGTTTGTTAAAACATGCTGGGTTTACTGATTTCAATCAAAACCTGTATGGACAGAAGGTGAATACTTTGTTACTTTAGCGCTACGAACTATGAATTGGTAAGACCAATTGACTCCGGGCTAATGGCAGAGACAGGGAATATGGCCTACAGCAAGATCCGCCAACCAAAACTATCCGATGTGATAGAGCAGCAGCTGGAGTTTTTGATCCTTGAGGGGACGTTGCGCCCCGGTGAAAAGCTCCCGCCTGAACGCGAACTGGCAAAACAGTTCGACGTTTCCCGCCCCTCGCTGCGTGAGGCGATTCAACGCCTCGAAGCCAAGGGGTTGTTGCTTCGTCGCCAGGGAGGTGGAACGTTTGTACAAAGCCGCCTGTGGCAGAGCTTCAGCGACCCGCTGGTAGAGCTCCTGTCCGACCACCCTGAATCCCAATTTGATCTGCTGGAAACTCGGCACGCGCTTGAAGGCATTGCGGCTTATTACGCAGCGCTGCGCAGCAATGATGAAGACCGCGAACGTATTCGCGAGCTGCATCAGGCCATAGAGCGAGCCCAGCAGTCCGGCGACCTTGACGCCGAATCCGACGCCGTCGTCCAGTATCAAATTGCCGTCACCGAAGCGGCGCATAATGTGGTGTTGCTCCATTTGCTACGCTGCATGGAACCGATGCTGGCCCAAAACGTTCGCCAGAATTTTGAATTGTTGTATGCCCGCCGGGAGATGCTCCCGCAGGTCAGCAATCATCGCACTCGGATTTTCGAGGCGATAATCGCCGGAGAGCCGGAGCAGGCGCGTGAAGCCTCGCATCGTCACCTGGCGTTCATTGAGGAAATTTTGCTGGATCGCAGCCGTGAGCAGAGCCGTCGTGAACGCTCACTGCGCCGTTTACAGCAACGAAAAGATGAGAACTCCGGTTCTTAAGCGCCATTTTTAGAGCGCGGCAACTAAACGCAGAACCTGTCTTATTGCACTTTTAGTTGTTCAAAATAATTTTGGGTGTATCGCGGCGGCAAGCGCGCGAATCCCCGGGAGCATAGTGAACTATGTGACTGGGGTGAGGAAGCGAAGCCAACAAAGAGACAGCCAGAAGTATGAAGAACAAAGAGCGCAATGGGACAGGTTCCAGATTAATCAACGATTAGATAGATAAGGAATACCCCCCATGTCAGAACGTTTACCCAATGACGTGGATCCGATCGAAACTCGCGACTGGCTACAGGCGATCGAATCGGTCATCCGTGAAGAAGGTGTTGAGCGCGCTCAGTATCTGATTGACCAACTCCTTTCTGAAGCCCGCAAAGGCGGGGTGAAAGTGGCTGCTGGCACATCGACTGGCAGTTACGTAAACACTATTGCCGTTGAAGATGAACCGGAATACCCGGGAAATCTGGATCTGGAACGTCGTATTCGTTCTGCGATCCGCTGGAACGCTATTATGACCGTTCTGCGCGCATCGAAAAAAGATCTCGAACTGGGTGGCCACATGGCTTCCTTCCAGTCTTCCGCGACTTTCTACGAAGTGTGCTTCAACCACTTCTTCCGTGCACGCAACGAGCAGGATGGCGGCGATCTGGTTTACTTCCAGGGCCACATCTCTCCGGGCGTATACGCACGTGCATTCCTGGAAGGTCGTCTGACTGAAGAGCAGATGAACAACTTCCGTCAGGAAGTTCATGGCAAAGGCCTGTCTTCCTACCCGCACCCGAAACTGATGCCGACCTTCTGGCAGTTCCCGACCGTTTCCATGGGTCTGGGCCCAATCGGTGCAATCTACCAGGCTAAATTCCTGAAATATCTGGAACATCGTGGCCTGAAAGACACCTCCAAACAGACCGTTTATGCCTTCCTGGGCGATGGCGAGATGGATGAACCAGAATCCAAAGGTGCGATCACCATCGCTACCCGTGAAAAACTGGACAACCTGGTCTTCGTTATCAACTGTAACCTGCAGCGTCTTGACGGCCCGGTCACCGGTAACGGCAAGATCATTAACGAACTGGAAGGTATCTTCGCAGGTGCTGGCTGGAACGTTATCAAGGTTATCTGGGGCGGTCGTTGGGATGAACTGCTGCGTAAAGATACCAGCGGTAAACTGATCCAACTGATGAACGAAACCGTTGACGGCGACTACCAGACCTTTAAATCCAAAGACGGCGCTTACGTTCGTGAGCACTTCTTCGGTAAATATCCGGAAACCGCAGCGCTGGTTGCCGACTGGTCTGACGATCAGATTTGGGCACTGAACCGCGGTGGTCACGATCCGAAGAAAGTCTTCGCTGCACTGAAAAAAGCGCAGGAAACTACCGGCAAAGCAACCGTCATCCTGGCCCATACCATCAAAGGTTACGGCATGGGTGATACCGCTGAAGGTAAAAACATCGCTCACCAGGTTAAGAAAATGAACATGGACGGCGTGCGTCACATTCGCGACCGTTTCAATGTGCCAGTAACCGATGAGCAGGTGGAAAACCTGTCTTACATTACCTTCCCGGAAGGTTCTGAAGAACATACCTATCTGCACGCACAGCGTCAGAAACTGCACGGTTACCTGCCGACTCGTCAGCCGAACTTCGATGAGAAGCTGGAACTGCCTCAGCTTGCAGATTTCGGTCCGCTGCTGGAAGAGCAGAACAAAGAAATTTCTACCACTATCGCGTTTGTTCGTGCTCTGAACGTGATGCTGAAGAACAAGTCTATCAAAGACCGCCTGGTACCAATCATCGCCGATGAAGCGCGTACCTTTGGTATGGAAGGCCTGTTCCGTCAGATCGGTATTTACAGCCCGAACGGTCAGCAGTACACCCCGCAGGACCGTGAGCAGGTTGCTTACTATAAAGAAGACGAGAAAGGTCAGATCCTGCAGGAAGGTATCAACGAACTGGGTGCTGGCGCATCCTGGCTGGCTGCTGCGACTTCTTACAGCACCAACAACCTGCCGATGATTCCGTTCTACATCTACTACTCCATGTTCGGGTTCCAGCGTATCGGTGACCTGTGCTGGCAGGCTGGCGACCAACAGGCTCGCGGCTTCCTGGTCGGTGGTACTTCCGGTCGTACGACGCTGAACGGCGAAGGTCTGCAGCACGAAGATGGCCATAGCCATATTCAGTCTCTGACTATCCCGAACTGTATCTCTTACGATCCGTCTTACGCGTACGAAGTTGCGGTCATCATGCATGATGGTCTGGAGCGTATGTACGGTGAGAAACAAGAGAACGTTTACTACTACATCACCACCCTGAACGAAAACTACCACATGCCGGCAATGCCGGAAGGTGCCGAGGAAGGTATCCGTAAAGGTATCTATAAACTCGAAACCATCGAAGGTAGCAAAGGTAAAGTTCAGCTGCTGGGTTCCGGTTCTATCCTGCGTCACGTGCGTGAAGCCGCTGAGATCCTGGCGAAAGACTACGGCGTAGGTTCTGACGTTTATAGCGTCACCTCCTTCACCGAACTGGCGCGTGATGGCCAGGATTGTGAGCGCTGGAACATGCTGCACCCGCTGGAAACTCCGCGCGTTCCGTACATCGCCCAGGTGATGAACGACGCTCCGGCTGTGGCATCGACTGACTATATGAAACTGTTCGCCGAGCAGGTTCGTACTTATGTACCGGCTGATGATTACCGCGTACTGGGTACCGACGGCTTCGGTCGCTCTGACAGCCGTGAGAACCTGCGTCACCACTTCGAAGTTGATGCTTCCTACGTGGTAGTTGCAGCGCTGGGCGAACTGGCTAAACGTGGCGAAATCGATAAGAAAGTGGTTGCAGACGCAATTGCCAAATTCAATATCGATGCAGATAAAGTTAACCCGCGTCTGGCGTAAGAGGTAAAAGAATAATGGCTATCGAAATCAATGTACCGGACATCGGGGCTGATGAAGTTGAAATCACCGAGATCTTGGTCAAAGTGGGCGACAAAGTTGAAGCTGAACAGTCGCTGATCACCGTAGAAGGCGACAAAGCCTCTATGGAAGTTCCGTCTCCTCAGGCTGGCGTTGTTAAAGAGATCAAAGTCTCTGTTGGCGACAAAACCGAGACCGGCAAACTGATCATGATTTTCGATTCCGCCGATGGTGCAGCAGCCGCTGCACCTGCGCAGGAAGAGAAGAAAGAAGCGGCTCCGGCAGCAGCGCCAGCGGCAGCAGCGGCTAAAGACGTACACGTTCCGGATATCGGCGGCGACGAAGTTGAAGTCACCGAGATCATGGTCAAAGTGGGCGACACCGTTGCGGCTGAGCAGTCATTGATCACCGTAGAAGGCGACAAAGCTTCTATGGAAGTCCCGGCACCGTTCGCAGGTACCGTGAAAGAGATCAAAATCAACACCGGCGACAAAGTGTCTACCGGCTCCCTGATTATGGTCTTCGAAGTGGCGGGTAGCGCACCTGCTGCGGCTCCGGCGAAAGCGGAAGCTGCTCCGGCAGCGGCTGCACCGGCGGCTTCCGGGTCTAAAGAAGTTAACGTACCGGATATCGGCGGCGACGAAGTTGAAGTCACTGAAGTGATGGTTAAAGTGGGCGATAAAATTGCCGCTGAGCAGTCACTGATCACCGTTGAAGGCGACAAAGCTTCGATGGAAGTTCCGGCACCGTTCGCGGGCACCGTGAAAGAGATCAAAATCAGCACTGGCGACAAAGTGTCTACCGGCTCCCTGATCATGGTCTTCGAAGTAGAAGGCGCAGCGCCTGCTGCTGCTCCGGCGGCTGCTGCTGCTCCAGCACCTGCTGCTGCACCGGCTCAGGCTGCTAAACCTGTTGCAGCTCCTGCGGCTAAAGCAGAAGGCAAATCTGAGTTTGCTGAAAACGACGCTTACGTTCACGCAACTCCGCTGATTCGCCGCCTGGCGCGCGAATTTGGCGTTAACCTGGCGAAAGTGAAAGGTTCTGGTCGTAAAGGCCGTATCCTGCGCGAAGACGTTCAGGCTTACGTGAAAGAAGCGGTTAAACGCGCTGAAGCGGCACCGGCTGCTGCCACCGGCGGCGGTATCCCGGGCATGCTGCCATGGCCGAAAGTGGACTTCAGCAAGTTTGGTGAAATCGAAGAAGTGGAACTGGGTCGCATCCAGAAAATCTCAGGCGCTAACCTGAGCCGTAACTGGGTGATGATCCCGCACGTTACCCACTTCGACAAAACCGATATCACCGATCTGGAAGCGTTCCGTAAACAGCAGAACGCCGAAGCTGAGAAGCGTAAACTGGATGTGAAATTCACTCCAGTAGTCTTCATCATGAAAGCCGTTGCCGCTGCGCTTGAGCAGATGCCGCGCTTCAACAGCTCGCTGTCTGAAGATGCACAGCGCCTGACGCTGAAGAAATACATCAACATCGGTGTGGCGGTTGATACCCCGAATGGTCTGGTTGTTCCGGTCTTTAAAGACGTGAACAAGAAGAGCATTACCGAGCTGTCTCGCGAACTGACTGTGATCTCCAAGAAAGCGCGTGATGGTAAGCTGACTGCTGGTGAAATGCAGGGCGGTTGCTTCACTATCTCCAGCATCGGCGGCCTGGGTACCACCCATTTCGCACCGATTGTGAACGCGCCGGAAGTGGCCATCCTTGGTGTGTCTAAGTCCGCGATGGAACCGGTGTGGAATGGTAAAGAGTTTGTTCCGCGTCTGATGATGCCGATCTCTCTGTCCTTCGACCACCGCGTTATCGACGGTGCTGATGGTGCGCGCTTTATTACCATCATCAACAACACCCTGAGCGATATTCGCCGCCTGGTGATGTAAGCGAAAAGCCGGCCTGACGGCCGGCTTTTTTCTGGTAATCTCTTCTGCGTTTTGAAGTTACCAGCAATAAAGGACAAAATCGTTTGCCGTTTGTTGTTTCAAAATTGTTAACAATTTTGTAAAATGCTTGCGGATAGAACGTCCCGGTGGACATGGGCGTAAAAACAATAGCGTCAGACCCGCCGGAAATAAATTACAGAGGTCATGATGAGTACTGAAATCAAAACTCAGGTCGTGGTACTTGGGGCAGGCCCCGCAGGTTATTCTGCTGCCTTCCGTTGCGCTGATTTAGGTCTGGAAACCGTAATCGTAGAACGTTACAACACCCTGGGCGGTGTTTGTCTGAACGTCGGCTGTATCCCTTCTAAAGCACTGCTGCACGTTGCGAAAGTTATCGAAGAAGCGAAAGCGCTGGCCGAACACGGCATCGTTTTTGGTGAGCCGAAAACTGACATCGATAAAATTCGTACCTGGAAAGAAAAAGTTATCACTCAGCTGACCGGTGGTCTGGCTGGTATGGCCAAAGGCCGTAAAGTAAAAGTGGTTAACGGTCTGGGTAAATTTACTGGTGCTAACACCCTGGAAGTCGAAGGCGAAAACGGCAAAACCGTGATCAACTTTGACAACGCGATCATCGCGGCGGGTTCCCGTCCGATTGAATTGCCGTTCATTCCGCATGAAGACCCGCGCGTATGGGATTCCACCGACGCTCTGGAACTGAAAACCGTACCAAAACGCCTGCTGGTTATGGGGGGCGGTATTATCGGTCTGGAAATGGGTACCGTGTACCATGCGCTGGGTTCAGAGATTGACGTGGTTGAAATGTTCGACCAGGTGATCCCGGCTGCCGACAAAGACGTGGTAAAAGTCTTTACCAAACGCATTAGCAAGAAGTTCAACCTGATGCTGGAAACCAAAGTTACTGCCGTTGAAGCGAAAGAAGACGGTATCTACGTTTCCATGGAAGGCAAAAAAGCGCCGGCTGAAGCGCAGCGTTACGACGCCGTACTGGTGGCTATCGGTCGCGTGCCGAACGGTAAAAACCTCGATGCCGGCCAGGCAGGCGTTGAAGTTGACGAGCGTGGCTTTATCCGCGTTGACAAACAGTTGCGTACCAACGTGCCGCACATCTTTGCTATCGGCGATATCGTTGGTCAGCCGATGCTGGCGCACAAAGGTGTTCACGAAGGCCACGTTGCCGCCGAAGTTATCTCCGGCATGAAGCACTACTTCGATCCGAAAGTGATCCCGTCCATCGCCTACACTGAGCCAGAAGTTGCCTGGGTTGGTCTGACTGAGAAAGAAGCGAAAGAGAAAGGCATCAGCTACGAAACCGCCACCTTCCCGTGGGCTGCTTCTGGCCGTGCTATCGCTTCCGATTGCGCAGACGGTATGACCAAACTGATTTTCGACAAAGAATCTCACCGCGTTATCGGCGGGGCGATTGTCGGTACCAACGGCGGCGAGCTGCTGGGTGAAATCGGTCTGGCTATCGAAATGGGTTGCGACGCTGAAGACATCGCACTGACCATCCATGCTCACCCGACTCTGCATGAGTCCGTTGGCCTGGCGGCAGAAGTCTTCGAAGGTAGCATCACCGACCTGCCGAACGCGAAAGCGAAGAAAAAGTAAGTTTTTCTTTCAGGCAAAAAGTAGAAGCGGCTCTGTGAGCCGCTTTTTTTATGCCTGATGTTTAGAACTGTGTCGTCGGCAATGAAATTGCATACCTTATTAATAATTGAAAAATAATCACGATATAAACTTATAGGTAGTTAACTATATGTGAGGTGTGTGATGAAACGACTTTTAACGACGACGCTGTTGGCCGCAACCCTGGTTTCCGGTATGGCTTGTGCAGCAGATGCTTCTATCCCATGGGCAGATAACAGCGGCGGCACGGAAAGCACCCATATTGCGGCCATGGGCCAAAATCTGAATATGCAGCATCAGCAGGTGACAAAAACCAGCGAAGGAGTATGGGCGACGAATTCCGGTAGCATCAGCTCCGATGAAGCCGATCTGACCAGCAACAAACCTCCGTTTGCTGGAGATCCGTCGCTGATGCCTCATCAGGGCTAAGTAAAAGATGGTAATGCCCGGCAGCGTAATCGCGTGCCGGGCATTTTTTTATTGATTGACGACCTGCCAGGCTGAATCAGGAGAAAATGCGGTGATTGCCTGTGCTTTGCTTTGCGTTTCCTCACCTAAGTTAGCCTGCCAGACCTGGTCATTTTGGTTAACCATAAAGCTCATTACACCAGTTTGCCCCCATTCTACAGGCCATGCCAGTAGGGCAACTTCCTGATTTTCACCATCTTTAATAATGCGGAAACGGTAGCCGTGATAGCCTTCTCCGGGTTCTATCGGGCTAAAAGCTGGCCCTAACGGACTGGGCGCTTCTCCAGGAGTCGCAGGCCAGTAGAGGCCATCTTTCTTGCCATCACTGCTGATAATCTTCTGCGCCCAGACGTGATTTAACTGATAGAAATCCTGTTGGGCATCAACATAAGCATGCATCGCCTGAATCGCTGAGAGCTCATTGCGGCCAATAGCGCGGGTGAGAATTTCATCTTCTGCGGCAGCCATATCAAAATGCCAGCCATCATCTCCCTTGATGATGGGAATGGGCAGTCGCCACTCTTCCTGGCCGACGTCCAGCCACGCGCTATTGTCCTGGCGAACGATATTATGTTTGACTTGCCAGTCGCGCTGAAAACGGTCTACCGCATCAGGCGCAATGCCGTCCGGCGGTAAGAACTGCTGCCAATTGTCACCGAGCAGCGTATCCAGCGCAGATTCATCATGCCGACTGATTGCTTCAGCCAGCGCGCTTGCAGCTTGCTCAGGCGTGGAGAATTGTTGCTGTGCCAGAGCCATCATCGGTGTCATGATCAGCGCCAGCAGCGTCATTTGTAGGTGCTTTTTCATCTTCTTATCCTCAGCGGCGACGCAATTCACGATGTTCGGAAAGATGTTCTCTGGCCGCGCTGCGCTGCTCGCTGTTTAAACCTGAGATATGACGACTCTGTTGCCCTCGCTCTTGTTGAGATTGCCAGGAGGGGGAGCGGCTGTCGTTACCGCTTAGCGCATTGGCATGCAGGTTACCGAGCTTCTGCTGACGCTGTTCAGGCGTTGCCGACTGGAACTGTTCACGGCGCTGTTGTTGCTGCGCAGTGGGGTGCTGAACCTGCGCTTTCACCGTATCCCGATGCTGCTGCTGTTGGGCTGTCGGGTGTTGAAGCTGGTTTTTGGCTGCTTCCCGACGCTGCTGCGTGGCGCTATTTTTTACCGCAGGCGTATTGTCATAGCCACGATAGTTATTACGCTGGGTGACCTGGTGTAGCTGCTGTGAGGCGGCCTGGCGCTGCGCGTCGCGGGAAGGGGAGTGCGTTGCCAGATTACCCGCCGTTGCCGTGGTACCAGTGCGCTGCTGCAACTGGGTCATTGCCGCCTGACGCTGCTCATTACGATCGACCGGTGGATGCTGGGTGGCGCTAAGCCCGCTTGGAACACTGGTCTGATGGAAATGCTGCGTGACGGTGTTATTCGGGTAAGGAATATTGCCGCGATAGGCCGGGTTATGCTGCCAGTTGGCATTATTACCCGGCAAGTTTTGTCCCGTTATGTGATTGAAGTTGTTTACATTGATGTTGATGTTATCACCGTTATGTGAGTAGCCGTCATGATGGTCATCATCGTGATGGTGATAGTCATCGTCATGGTGGTGATCGTCATCATCCCAATCGATGTTGCTGAATAGCGCGTACGTTGTGGCAACGCCAAGGCTGTAACCAAAACCTTTGACGAAGCTATCGGCGAACTGCTCCCCCGGAGGCGGCGGTAAATAGACCGGTGGATAGGCGGTGTTGGCCCAGGTACCGTAAACGACGGCTGGATTGTAGTTGGGAACATAGACAACCTGCGGATCGGCGGATTCTATTTTGATGACCGTCGGAGCCGGTGGAGCCGTCGAAACGACCGTTACCCCATTCTTGGTTTGGGCGCGCGGTGGTGGGACATTTTTCACGCTGGTACTGACTTTCTGCTGCGGTGTCGATTTCAACGTTCCGGTTTGCTGGGCGATAGCGCGCAAGCGCTGTACCGAATCCATCACATCCTGCGGTTGGGCGAGAAACGCGTTACCCAGATTCTCCACCCATGGCGGGTTTTCTCCCATTAACGCTAGCAGCGATGGGAAGGCGACCAGCGATTTTACGCTGGGATCCCAGGGTTGATTGGCCACCGCCTGTACCGCCGGATCGCCTTTCATGGTGGGATTATCCTGCGACCACTGCACCGCCTGTATTACGTTGCCTGGGTAGGTGGAGGCCATCAGCACCTGTGACAATAGGTTGTCCGGATACAGCGCGATTGGCGCCACCCACTGATCGATCTGCGCTGGGGTATAAGTGGTCGTCACTGGTTGAGCAGCGGCTGGCACAGGCGCGGCCTGCGCCACGACCGGAGGTTCGGGAACGGATTGTGGTTCCCGGCTTTTAATATAGAGCGTACCCGCGGCGGCTAATAACCCGGCGCTGCAAAGCAGTGCGAGCACATGGGGTTTGAAAGGCAGCGTCATGATGACTCCTGGCACAGAAGTTGGCCCGTTTCGACATAGTATTGTCGAAATACGGGGGATTGCCTGAGTATAAAGAGACCCTATTTGCGTTTTTGATTTTTGTTGGGATTTTGGTCAGCGATGTGTAACAGAATTAATTTTATATTCCAGTAAACTGACAGAAAACCTGCAATATTCTGCCCTTAACGATTCAGCTAATTTTTAATGTTGCTTTTTTGTAAACAGATTAACACCTCCCTAAAATCCTGCTATGCTGCCGACGCGGTATCGGGCATTTACCCTACAAACTGCTGTCTCACAGGAGCGTGAAGAGATCGCCGACCGCATATGACAATGAGAGCGAGGAGATACCGTCGTGCTAAAAGAATATCGTGAGCACGTAGCTGAGCGTGCCGCCGAAGGGATTGTTGCAAAACCCTTAGATGCAACCCAAATGGCCGGCTTGGTTGAGCTGCTGAAGAATCCGCCTGCTGGCGAAGAAGAATTCCTGTTAGATCTGTTAATTAACCGCGTACCGCCGGGCGTCGACGAAGCCGCCTATGTTAAAGCCGGATTCCTTGCCGCCATCGCCAAAGGCGAAGCGACTTCCCCGCTGGTTACCCCTGAAAAAGCCATCGAACTGCTGGGCACCATGCAGGGCGGTTACAACATTCATCCGCTGATTGACGCGCTGGACGACGCAAAGCTGGCGCCGATTGCCGCGAAAGCGCTGTCCCATACCCTGCTGATGTTCGATAACTTCTACGACGTAGAAGAGAAAGCCAAAGCGGGCAATGAATATGCACAGCAGGTCATGCAATCCTGGGCCGACGCCGAGTGGTTCCTGAACCGCCCGCAGCTGGCTGACAAAATCACCGTCACCGTTTTTAAAGTCACCGGCGAAACCAACACTGATGACCTGTCTCCGGCCCCTGATGCCTGGTCCCGCCCGGATATCCCGCTGCACGCTCTGGCGATGCTGAAAAACGCCCGTGAAGGAATCGACCCGGATCAGCCGGGCGTTGTTGGTCCGATCAAACAGATCGAAGCGTTACAGCAGAAAGGTTTTCCGCTGGCCTACGTTGGCGACGTGGTGGGGACCGGTTCTTCCCGCAAATCGGCCACCAACTCGGTGCTGTGGTTTATGGGCGATGACATTCCGAACGTGCCGAACAAGCGCGGCGGCGGTCTGTGCCTCGGTGGTAAAATTGCCCCTATCTTCTTCAACACCATGGAAGATGCGGGCGCGCTGCCGATTGAAGTGGACGTCAACAAACTGAACATGGGTGACGTGATTGACGTTTATCCGTTCAAAGGTGAAGTGCGTAACCACGAAACCAACGAACTGCTGGCTAACTTCGAACTGAAAACCGACGTGCTGGTCGACGAAGTGCGTGCCGGTGGCCGTATTCCGCTGATTATCGGTCGCGGCCTGACCACTAAAGCGCGTGAGGCGCTGGGCCTGCCGCACAGCGACGTTTTCCGTCAGGCGAAAGACGTTGCGGAAAGTAGCCGTGGTTACTCTCTGGCGCAGAAAATGGTCGGTCGTGCCTGCGGCGTGGCCGGTATTCGTCCGGGTGCTTACTGCGAGCCGAAGATGACCTCCGTCGGTTCTCAGGACACCACCGGTCCAATGACCCGTGATGAACTGAAAGATCTGGCGTGCCTGGGCTTCTCGTCTGACCTGGTGATGCAGTCCTTCTGCCACACGGCGGCGTATCCGAAGCCGGTTGATGTCACCACACACCACACGCTGCCGGACTTCATCATGAACCGTGGCGGCGTATCGCTGCGTCCGGGCGATGGCGTTATCCACTCCTGGCTGAACCGTATGCTGCTGCCGGATACCGTGGGTACCGGTGGTGACTCCCATACCCGTTTCCCGATTGGCATTTCCTTCCCGGCGGGCTCGGGTCTGGTGGCGTTTGCTGCCGCGACCGGCGTGATGCCGCTGGATATGCCGGAATCCGTTTTAGTTCGTTTCAAAGGCAAGATGCAGCCGGGTATCACCCTGCGTGACCTCGTTCATGCGATCCCGCTGTACGCGATTCTCCAGGGCCTGCTGACCGTTGAGAAGAAAGGTAAGAAAAACATCTTCTCCGGCCGCATCCTGGAAATCGAGGGTCTGCCGGATCTGAAAGTCGAGCAGGCGTTTGAACTGACCGATGCTTCCGCCGAACGTTCTGCTGCCGGTTGTACCATCAAACTGAACAAAGAGCCGATCGTTGAGTACCTGACCTCCAACATCGTGCTGCTGAAGTGGATGATCGCAGAAGGCTACGGCGATCGTCGTACCCTGGAACGTCGCGTGCAGGGCATGGAAAAATGGCTGGCGGAACCTGAACTGCTGGAAGGTGATGCGGATGCTGAATATGCGGCAGTGATCGACATCGATCTGGCTGATATTAAAGAGCCCATCCTGTGCGCGCCTAACGATCCGGACGATGCGCGTCTGCTGTCTGACGTGCAGGGCGAGAAGATCGACGAAGTGTTTATCGGCTCCTGCATGACCAACATCGGCCACTTCCGCGCTGCCGGTAAGCTGCTGGACAGCCACAAAGGGCAGCTGCCAACCCGCCTGTGGGTGGCACCGCCAACCCGTATGGACGCAGCGCAGCTGACCGAAGAAGGCTACTACAGCGTGTTTGGTAAGAGCGGTGCGCGTATTGAAATCCCGGGTTGTTCCCTGTGTATGGGTAACCAGGCGCGGGTAGCGGACGGTGCGACGGTGGTTTCCACCTCAACCCGTAACTTCCCGAACCGTTTAGGTACCGGTGCGAACGTCTTCCTGGCTTCTGCGGAGCTGGCGGCAGTGGCGGCGCTTATCGGTAAGCTGCCGACGCCGGAAGAGTACCAGACCTATGTTGCGCAGGTAGAGAAGACGGCGGCAGACACCTACCGCTATCTGAACTTCGATCAGTTGGGTCAGTACACGGAAAAAGCGGACGGCGTGATTTTCCAGACAGCGGTGTAATGCGATAAGTCTATTTCGTACATAAACCCTTCAATGCCCGGTGAACTTTGCATCACCGGGCATTTTTATTTCCAATCCCTCCGCTCGCTACGCTTTTTTTCTCTCTTACTGCTGCGATAATTACCTTATGGGTACAGTGCAGCGGTGACGCATTGCCCTTGCAGAGGAAAAGACTATGGATTACGAATTTCTGCGCGATATTACCGGAGTGGTAAAGGTGCGAATGTCGATGGACCATGAAGTGATAGGCCACTGGTTCAATGAAGAGGTTAAAGATAACCTCGCCCTGCTGGATGAAGTGGAGCAGGCCGCGCGCACCGTCAAAGGCAGTGAACGATCCTGGCAACGTACTGGTCATGAATACACATTATGGCTGGATGGTGAAGAAGTGATGATCCGCGCTAATCAGCTGGATTTTTCTGGCGATGAGATGGAGGAGGGGATGAGCTATTATGACGAAGAAAGCCTCTCTCTGTGCGGCGTTGAGGATTTTTTACAGGTCGTTGCCGCATACCGTGAGTTCATGCAGCAGCGTTGATGACCGCCTCCCAATCGGGAGGCGGTTTTCGTTTAGTGGGTGAAGGTAAGATGAAACAGCCTGGCGGTCAGTTTCTCCGGTAGTGAAATCATCAATTCATGTTTGTTGAATTCAGGCAGACAGAGCGCTTTGGCAAAGCGCGGGTAAACGCAGCTGGCTTGTGAGACGTCATCAAGCGGCAGCGTGATTGAGCCCTGTTCACTTTCCATTCGCCAGACCGCCAGCCAGGCTTCATTTTCGTTACGCAGGCCGAATGCCAGCCATGGTGAAGCGAAAGAGGGCATTCCTAGCGGCCAAAAAGGCTCCAGGTGGGGGATTTGCTGGCGAAACGATTTATACAGTGCGATTCCTTCCTGAACCAATGTGAAACGCTCTTCGCTCAGTTCCGCCAGATGCCCGCTTTGATGAACCCGCAGCAGCATGCTGTTAACCATGTTCATCACCACTTCTTCACGGTCGCCTTCACGTAAGGGATAAGACCAAATGGCGGCCTGTTCAGGCGTGACCGCCGAGGCTGCCGCGGCGGCGATAGATGCCATTAAGCGGTAATCAGTCTGATCGGTTACGGATTGAATGCTGTGCTGCTGCAAAAGCGCGTAATCCATGCGCAATCCGCCGCTGCCGCAGTTTTCAATCACCAGTTGCGGGTAGCGAGCCATGGTGTTTTTCAGCCAGCTAAGATAAGCCCTATTGTGCTGTAGCAATCCGTCGCCGGGGCTATCGGCGGCGTAGTCGGTCCCGCTGCCCGCATTGATGTTGTAATCCATTTTGATATAGCTGATGCCATACTCCTCGACCAGGCGGAAAATAACCCGGTCGGCATGCTCCAGCACTAAAGGGTGGCGAAAATCCAGCTGATAGCGCTGGTGATCAATGACCCGTTTGCCGTGGCGCAGGAAAAAACACTCATCAGGTAAGGATTGCGCCAGCGGACAGGCAATTCCCATCACTTCCAGTTCCAGCCACAACCCTGATTTCATGCCTTTGGCGGTAATATAATCGAGCGGTTCGCGGATCCCTCCAGGGAAGCGCATTGGTGCGGGGAGCCATTCGCCGACACCATCCCACCATTCACCGTCAGAGTACCAGCCGCAGTCGATACAAAAGTATTCACATCCCGCCTTCGCGGCGGCATCAATCAACGGCAGCAGTTTCGCGGTAGTCGGATCGCCGGACAGACAGTTCATGTAGTCATTGAATATCACCGGGAGCCGCTGGTTATCCGCCGACGGGCGCACTATTTTTCGCCGATAACGAGTGATTTCCTGTAGCGCTTCTTGTAATCCCCCCCGGACCAGCGCAACGGCGATCGGCACGGAAGTGAAGGTTTCCCCCGGTGCAAGATTTTTCCACCAGTGGCTTTCATTCTCGGTTGGTCCGCTGACCTGCAAATAGAGTCGATCGCGGAAATCGCCAATTTCCCACTGCCATGAGCCGCTATGTTCAATCTGCCACAGTAGCGTGGTGCCTGCTGAGGTATCCTCAAAAGCGGCGCAGGGTAAATAACCGATGCTGGACCAGGTGCCGGTGTTTTCTATCGAGAGACGATCGAGTGAAAAATGGTTTACCTTATCCAACCCGAGTTCCGGGAGCGTGCGGCTCTTCCATTGAACTTCGCCATACCAGTTATTGTGCGGTAAGTGCAGAAGCGTGGTTTTTTCCCACGGCTTGCTGTCAATGGCAAACAGCGTTAAGGAGCTGACATATTCCAGGCCGATGTGTTCCGGGGAGTCATTGCGTACATCGCTCCAGACTCGCACCGAGTGCGTGTCGCGAAAATGCTGAAGATGCCAGCAGACGCCGATCGCTTCACCGCTAAGGCTGATTTCAAGCTTCTTGCCCAGCTTATTATCGCTAAAACGATGGGACTGGTAGCGTAACGATGAACCCGGCTCGCTACCGGTATGCTTCCGGGCATGGTGATCGTTTTGGTTGTAGCCGCTGGCATGTACCTGTACCAGCGGAAACTCTCCGTGCGCTGCAGAATCCGAGGTTGTTGAAAACCGGCTAATATAAATTTGCTGTTTTTCATTAAGTGAAAAAGAAATATACAAATTATCTTCAGTAAATTCTATAAAACTCATGTCCGATACTCCCTTTTATCATCGGCCAATGTTGCGTAATTTTTTTCCTGCCATTAGATTCTGTTCGATTTTTTCTAGTGAAATGTTTTTTGTTTCAGGAACAAAGAAATAAATAATGATAATGGCTGTAAGGTTTAATAAAGCATATAAGTAGAACGTATGAGCGCTACCTAATGTATTGAGTAGCGACAGGAAGGTCGCACTGACAATCATCCCGGCGATATGGCAGGTAAACGTGGAACAGGTAATACCAAATTCACGCCCTTTTAATGGCTGAATTTCGGAGCACAATAACCAGATTAACGGGCCTGCTGACATAGAAAAACCGACGATAAACAGCAGTAACATGGTGACGGTAACGCCTTTCTCCAGAGTTGATAATGCGTCACCGCCCAGTAGTGAACCAACCACGCTCATCGCAATACCCATGGTGATAAAACCGATATACAGCATAGGTTTACGTCCCCAACGGTCGACGAAGCCGACGGCGATAAAGGTAGCGATAGTCATCACCAGGCCAACGATTACCGTTCCCCACATTTGGTCTGCCGTGGAGCTAAAGCCAATTTCGTGGAAGATGCGTGGCGCGTAGTACATCATCACATTGACGCCGGAAAACTGTTGCATGATTTGCAGGACGACCCCTAATCCGACGCTACGGCGAAAGTGTTTATTTTCTTTAAATAAATGCCAGCCGTGTTGTTTAACTTTAAGCTGTTCTTTAATTTCCTGCAGCTCGCTTTCAACCTCTTCGCGGCTGTTGCGCAGGCGCAGCAATACGGCTCTGGCATCCTCTTCTCTGCCATGCATCATCAGCCAGCGTGGGCTGCGAGGCAGGAACAAAGCGCCAAAAAGGAAAATCAGTGATGGGATAGCCACAACCAACAGCATTCCACGCCAGTTGCCGCTATAGCTAAACGCGGTATTGGTCAGAAAGACGATTAAAATTCCGAGAGCAATCATTAACTGATAAGCGGAAATCATCGCGCCGCGGATATTTTTTGGCGTAATTTCAGAGAGATACAGAGGCGTTGCGTAAGATGCGACCCCGAGTCCTACGCCGAGAATCAGGCGCCCGGCGATTAACATATCCGCGCTGACGGCACAGGTGCAAATAATGGCACCGATACAGAATGAGCCAGCGGCAATTAACAGGGCATATTTACGTCCTAAGCGATAAGCTAGAAAACCGCTGCATAGGGTCGCTGCTGCTGCACCGACCATCATTGAACTGACGATCCATTCTTGTTGGTTATCAAGCAGATGATATTCTTTGGCGATAAGCGGGAGCGCGCCGGAGATGACGCCGATATCCAGGCCGAATAACAAACCGGCGAGGGCTGCCAGCAGACAAATCCAGATCACCTGCGGCCGTGTTTTATTGACGGATGCCGCAACAGGAAGCGGGCTATCTAATTGCATAGGGATTACCTTTGTTAGTTTTGTTTATACCCGTCATACTTCAAGCCGCATCTTTGTTGGCTGCCTGCGCTTACCCCGGTCACGTACTATTTGTACGTTCCCAGGGATGCGCTTAGTTGCCGCCGTGATGCAACTCGAATTATTTAGGCTATAGAGATATCTAATAAAAATACTTAATCGATTTCGTATTATTTTATGCTAGATCTGAAAAATATCGATGGCAATGGTTTTGTCTGCGTAAATGTGATCTCGGCAACATTATGATGTCGTGTTAAAACGCTTTTTTATTGTCATCGGAAAATTAATGGTTTAGATTGGCAAGAATATCCTTGTCTGAAGCAATTTAGTCCATAAAGAAAAATGAATATTAAAGAACTGGCTGAGTTTCTGAATCTTTCGACAGCGACGGTCTCGAAAGCGTTGAATAACAAAAGCGATATCAGTAGCCATACGCGTAAAAAGGTCCTTGAGGCAGCGGAAAAACTGGGGTATCGGCCAAATGCTTCCGCTCGCTATCTGCGTAGCGGTAAAGTTGGTGTCGTGGCGTTGCTGCTGCCTGCCGCCGATGGTGGAAATATTCATACCGCATCCTTCTTTATGCGTATTGCCAGAGGGTTACAATCCAGTCTTAAAGAGAGCGGTATTGACCCTGTTATCCACATCACCACGGATCGGCAGGGCGAGCACCTGCTGTTGCAAAAAATCATTGAGCAAAACCGTGCTGATGCGGTCATCCTGACGGATACGCGTATTGATGATGAGCGTATTTTGCTGCTGAACGATCTGCGGTTTCCTTTCGTCACGATGGGACAAAGTCGGGCGCTGAACGGTCATTTTAATTGGGTTGATTTTCATCATGAAGAAATGGGGCGTCAGTGCGTCCGCTATGCATTGCGCCAGGGAGCAAAGCGTATTGCTATTGCGACGCTAGGCGCTGACAGCA
This sequence comes from Klebsiella sp. MISC125, assembly GCF_051131775.1. Taxonomy (NCBI): domain Bacteria; kingdom Pseudomonadati; phylum Pseudomonadota; class Gammaproteobacteria; order Enterobacterales; family Enterobacteriaceae; genus Klebsiella; species Klebsiella sp. MISC125. The sequence continues at coordinate 5,089,096 of NZ_CP180448.1, read as the reverse complement.
TGCACGGGCAGCAGTTTCTTGATGGGTGCTTACAGGAGTTACATCTGCAGGGTCAACAACCTGACGATGGGCTGATCTTTTTTGGCGCGGTGACCGAGCAGTCTGGTGAAGAGGCTGCCAGACAGTTTATGCATCAGGCTGAAAAGCCGGATTTTATTATCTTCATCAACGATTTTCTTCTGATGGGGGCCAGTCATTATCTGGCGGCATTGCCTGATTGTGGGCTGACGGATAAATCAATGCTTTGCGCTGCGGCGAGCAGTGATTTCTCGGGCAAGCTGTCATCGACAACCTGCATGTTTACCGTCGATCATGAAGAGATCGGCCGTCAGCTTGGCGAGGCGGTGCTGCGAGTGACTGAGGGAAACAACGAAGCAAGGGCGGTTTTATTAGACCTGCAGGTTAATATTTGATAAGCGGAGCTTCCCTGCTCCATCAGAGATTTATACCGTCGGAATATTTCTGGCGTAGTAAATTTCGCGCATCTCTTTCCAAAGCTGGTCGGTAATGACCTTGCGCTCTTCTTCTGTTAAATCTTCCGGTTTAGTGTGGAACATATAGTGTTTAAGGTCGAATTCCTTAAGCAACATCTTGGTGTGGAAGATATTTTCCTGATAAACGTTCACGTCCACCATGTCATACAGGGACTTAATATCGTCAGACATGAAGTTCTGAATGGAGTTGATTTCATGATCGATGAAATGCTTCATGCCGTTCACATCGCGGGTAAAACCACGAACCCGATAATCGATGGTGACGATGTCTGATTCAAGCTGATGAATCAGATAATTCAGGGCCTTTAGCGGCGAGATGACCCCACAGGTGGAGACTTCAATATCGGCACGGAAGGTACACAATCCACCTTCAGGGTGGCTTTCCGGGTAGGTATGAACGCAAATATGGCTTTTATCGAGGTGCGCGACAACGGTTTCCGGCAGCGGACCCGGGTGTTCGGTTTGATCGATAAGCTGCGGATCAATCGGCTCTTCGCTGACCAGTATCGTTACGCTTGCGCCCTGAGGCTCATAATCCTGACGCGCAATGTTAAGAATATTTGCGCCGATAATGGAACAGGTCTCTGACAAAATTTCAGTCAGACGGTTGGCATTATAGAGTTCGTCGATATAGGCGATGTAACCATCACGCTCCTCTGCCGTTTTCGCGTAGCAGATATCATAAATGCAAAAACTCAGGCTCTTGGTCAGGTTGTTAAAGCCGTGCAGCTTCAATTTTTTCAATTTAGATCACCCCCTTACTTAACGGTGGACAGCGCATCCTGTAGATATTGCGGTAAAGCAAATGCCGCCGCATGAATTGCCGGATTGTAATAACGGCACTTCAGATTCAATTTATGAAAGCGCGCCTGGATGATTTCACTGGAGAGGTGGCGCAGGGCTTCGTTATCCGTGGCCCATGCGAAGGTCATAATGCCGCCGTAATAGGTTGGAATCGCCGCCTGGTAGAAGCTCACATCGCTAAAGTAATGGCTCAGCTTGCGGTGGCTACCGATAGCTTCATCTTGCTGTAAGAAGCAGACGCCGTTCTGAGCAACGAAGATCCCACCAGGGTTCAGGCAACGCTTACAGCCTTCATAAAATGCGGAGGTGAATAAGCTCTCACCAGGACCAATAGGATCGGTGCAATCGGAGATAATAACGTCAAACGTTTGCGTCGTCTGATTAACAAAATTGACGCCATCATCAATAACCAGTGTAAAACGCGGGTCGTCATATGTGCCTGCGTTGTGGTTAGGGAGATATTGACGACAGAATGAAACGACTCCAGCATCGATTTCCACCATAGTGATGGTTTTGATATTGCGATGACGGGAGACCTCTCGCAGCATAGCGCCGTCGCCGCCGCCAATAATCAGCACATGTTCCGCCTGGCCGTGGGCCATCAGAGGAACATGGGTCATCATTTCATGATAGATAAATTCATCGCGCTCGGTGGTTTGCACCACGCCATCCAGTGCCATCACGCGGCCAAAGGCGGCGTTTTCGAAAATGATCAAATCCTGATGATCGGTTTTTTCATGATACAGCACGTTATCAACGCTGAAATACTGACCAAAATGGTCGTGCAACGTTTCATGCCACAGATTGTTATCGGCCACAGGCAGATCCTCCTTTGTTAACATCTGTTACACCCATAAAAAATGAGCGCAACATCATAGCCAACTATACATGAGGATGCACGATGGATGTTTCAGCAGATGAAGTATGACGTATGTTGCCATTCAGAAAGTGGGGGAAACGCCTCCTCTAACAGGAGGCGTCGGGATCAGGGTTTTTTAGCCTGGGGTTCCGCCGCAGTAGCATCAACGATTCTGACCGAATAAATCATAGTCGCTCCCGGTGGGATTTTGGGTGGCCTGCCTTCACTACCGTAAGCCAGGTCTGGAGGGATCACTACCGTAATCGAACCATGATTACCCAAGCGCTTTATTGGCCCGAGGAATATGGGGGGATAGGATTTTAGCGTCTGGGACCAGACTTTGCCTTCCGCTTCCATATCGTTAATGACGGTTCCGTCTATGAGTGTTTCCTTGATAGTTACGGTGACGGTATCGCTGTCGAGAATCCTGCCTTCGCCAGCATAATCAATCCGACTGTAGACGCCATCTTTGAATACAACCCCTTTTTGTTTAGCGAACTTCTGCTGATATTTTTTTCCGTCGCTAATGGTTTGTTGTTCGATCTTGTTCAGATTTTGAAAGACTTTTTTAGAAGCATCGAACAAAGCTTTATTGCGAGTTTTCTCATCAATGGCAATTTTTCCTGAAAATGAATCCAGAATGCCTTGTAGTACGGTGTTTTTGTCGATTTTGATGCCTTGGGTATTTCGGGTGGACAAAACCTTGAGCGCTTCATCACCCATTGATACACCGATAGAGTAAGCCTGCTGCTGGGGCTCTTTAGCAAGATCGATAGTCGTAGATTTCTTATCCGGTTTATTCTCAGCATCAGCCAGCCTGCTCTTTAGCTGGTTAATTTCATCTAAGCTGGTTTGCAGTAGGGCTTTATCTTTTTCAGCCTGAAGGCGAGAAGAGTCCTCGTCACGAATTGACTGCTGTTTGCTGATGGTCAATGAATCCAGTTTTGCCGTGAGCGCCTGTTTTTCTGTTGTCGCCGCCGCTAGTTTGCCAGCCAAATCTTGTTTTTCTGCTGTACTGGCGGTGAGTTGAGTTGTCATCTCTTTCTGAGTAGTTTCAGCGGTGTCCAGCTTAGTTTTCAGCACCTGCTGTGCTGCATCTGTTACTGCGAGTTTTGTCGTTAGAGCTTGTCTGGCTGTTTCAGCGGCGGCCAGTTTCGCTTTCAGCGCTTGCTGCGCTGCGTCCGCAGCCGCGAGTTTCGTTGTCAAAGCCTGCTGGGATGTCTCTGCTGCAGCCAGTTTTGTTGCGAACGCTTGTTTATCCGGGGCTGAGCTCGCTAATTTCTCTGCAAGTACTTGTCTTTCTTTTGTCTCAGCGGTGAGCTTTGTCATGAGCGCTTGTGTCTCTGATATAGCCGTCGCGAATTTTTTTGCCGTATTTTGCTTTTCTGTTTCTGCAACAGTAAGTTTCTTTACCAGCGTCTGTTTTTCAGTGGTAACTTCAGCCAGCAGAACCTCGAGCTTTTGTTTTGCTGATTCTGCTGAAGTCAGCCTTTGCTCTTGCAGCAGGATTTTATTTTCTGCAGCATCAAGTTTTGATGTGCTCTTTTTTTCTTCAGCGACAACAGAGCGTTCTTTATCTATTAGTTTTTGTTTTTCTGTTACAGCAACTGTTAATTCTGCCTGAAGCTGATTAATTTTATTTGTCAGCTCTTCTTGATTGCCTGGTACAGCGCTAATCGTTGCTGGTTTAGCATCAAGTTGCTGCCGGAGTTGGCGGATAGTTTTATCTTTTTGAGCAATTATTGCAGCCTGACGGGAAGCTTCATTGGTTTTCTGGATGTTTTTTTTATTCGTTGTTTTCGTATTATTGTTTTTGTCCTCAGTGACTTTAACAGACTCATTATTTTTCTGAGACTGCTGTTCTTTAGCATAGTTCAAAAAAGCAGGACCTGAATCGTCACTATTTGAACTGGCCGTGACGTTTATCAGTGCGTCTTTCTCTGCATATGCATCAGGTGATGATAGCGCCAGCACAAGCACTGCTGCCAACGGTATCGCTTTGAAACGCCAAGCCATTATCCTGTTCATGGTTGAACATTTTCGCCGCGTTTAACAAGGCTATCGATCAGTTCTTTTTCAATGTCAGCGCACAGCTTGATTGATTTGAACTGATACATCGAATCGATCCCCTGCTTTGTGGGTTCTGCAACTTTACTACGTACAGAGTTATATTGAGACGCGGCGCTAATGAGGGCCGTAAAATCATTACTGAGTTTCGCAGCCTGCTTTGGATTTACTTCTTTCAACGATTCCAGTGCCTGGCGGCAGGCATCAATACGCTGTTGTTCCTCAGCGATTCTTTGTTGTTCCGTTTGTTGCTGACTTGATGTCGCTTCTGGTAATGGTTTCATTAATCTGGATTGTCGAGATTGAGTTGAATTACACCCAACCAATAAAATGACGGCCAGAGGCGCTATGCGTGTAAATAAGGATATGTTCAAGGTTTCATTCCATTGATTGATAAAAATGTCGTTATCGAGCGATAATAGTGCGCAAAAAAAGAGAATGCAATAATAGAGTCGTTGTTTTTTTAATGGGCTTTTAATATTCGATTTATTAATTAGCTAAACATTTAATGAATTAATTGAATTGAGATGTGAATTAGTGATGGTTGTTAAATGAATAACTATTATGGCAAAACATCATAGCCGTATTCGAACGGCTATTTATTTTTAGACAGACGAAGGGGTTATTTCACGTACGCAAGCAGGCTAAGTGAGTCACGCGCCAGTGCTTTGCATTTTTTGGTCGTTGGGATTTTGATTCCGCTGAGATCGCGATAGCTATCTTCGCCCAGCGCTTTCATATTGAAGCTATCGTAATTGCTTAAATCCCACTGATTCTGCTGAGCAAAGAAGACCAGCGCGCGGCGGATTTGAGTATTTGGTAAATTTTGATAACCACAGTCATTTTTCAGAAAGACAAATACTGCTGTTAAATCAGCCATATCTTCCGCTTCGGACTCGCTTAATGCATAGCTATTGGCGGATAGAGTAAGCAGGCTGCCAAGCACTATTGTTCTGAAAAGCGTCTTCATTTTCTCTACCATTGAATCACGGACAAACAACGTTAGCATACTTCTTTACACTACGCCGAGCTTTATTCTTACTCTTCTGCTTGACCTTCCCGTTGGTGGAAGGTTTAAGCTCAAATATTCGCCAGCAGAATAAAAAGGATGTGAAAATGCAACGTCGTGAATTTCTCAAATTAACCGCTGCGGTCAGCGCGGCCAGTGCCTTGCCGCTATGGAGTCGCTCGGTTTTTGCCGCCAGTCGTCCGGTATTGCCCATACCGGAGCTGCTGACTGCCGACGCACGTAATCGCATCACCTTAACTATCCAGGCAGGCAAAACACAATTCGGTTCCCACCTGGCTACCACCTGGGGCTATAACGGCAATTTGTTGGGGCCCGCGCTACAGCTTAAGCAGGGAGAAACGACAACTGTTGATATCCATAACCGCCTTGCGGAGGAGACTACCGTACACTGGCATGGTCTGGAAGTTTCCGGCGAGGTCGATGGAGGTCCGCAGGGAGTGATTGCGCCTGGTGGTTCGCGTACGGTGAGTTTTACTCCCACACAGCGAGCGGCAACCTGCTGGTTCCACCCTCACCAACATGGGAAAACGGGTCGTCAGGTTGCGATGGGACTGGCTGGATTGGTACTGATTTCCGATAAGGAGAGCGAAAAACTGCTGCTGCCAAAGCAGTGGGGAATCGATGATGTACCGGTGATTGTGCAGGATAAGAAATTTACCCCAGCAGGAGAGATTGATTATCAACTCGATATCATGAGTGCAGCCGTTGGCTGGTTTGGCGATACGCTGTTGACTAATGGATCGCTTTACCCCGAGCATGCTGCGCCTCGCGGATGGTTGCGTTTGCGCCTGCTTAACGGCTGCAATGCCCGCTCTTTGAATTTCTCAACCAGTGATAATCGGCCCATGTACGTAGTAGCCAGTGATGGTGGCTTGCTGGCTGAACCTGTGAAACTTAATGAGCTACCGGTGTTAATGGGGGAGCGTTTTGAAGTCCTGGTGGATACGACGGACGGTAAACCTTTTGATCTGATAACGCTGCCGGTGAATCAGATGGGAATGGCGATTACCCCGTTCGATAAGCTGCAGCCGGTATTGCGTATTCAACCGCTGACTATTCAGGCCTCCGGCAAACTGCCTGATGTTCTGGCCGCGATGCCAGCGCTACCCTCTCTGCAAGGGCTAACTCAACGTACGCTGCAGCTCTCTATGGATCCGATGCTTGATATGATGGGCATGCAGGCGCTGATGCAAAAATATGGCGACCAGGCGATGTCCGGAATGGACCATGGGATGATGAATCATGGTGCGATGGGAAATATGAATAATATGAACCACGGTGACATGAGTCAGATGAATCATGGCGGTATGGCGCAAATGAAGCATAGCGATAAAGGCTTTGATTTCCATAATGCTAACCGGATTAACGGAAAAGCATTTGATATGAATGTTCCCATGTTTACTGCGACAAAAGGGCAATATGAGCGGTGGGTTATTTCCGGTAAAGGTGACATGATGCTCCACCCGTTCCATATACACGGTACTCAGTTCCGTATTTTGTTGGAAAACGGCAAAGCACCAGCAGCGCATCGTAGCGGCTGGAAAGATACTGTACGAGTTGAGGGCGATGTCAGTGAAGTGTTGGTGAAATTTGACCATGATGCACCGAAAGAGCATGCCTATATGGCGCACTGTCATCTGCTGGAGCATGAAGATACGGGAATGATGTTGGCTTTTACCACCGTGTGATGTGATACCCCAGCCTGCTCGTCCGTGGGGGGAGCAGGTGCTTTTCCTAAATACCTTTCTGTTTGTATTGTTTAAAAAAAACGAGAATATACTGGCGTGGTTATTTAACAATCACGAGGTTGAAATGGATATTTTCCGCAAAGTCATTGCCGCATCGCTGGCACTATTTGTTACGCTTTCCGCGCATGCCGGAATGACGATGGATCGCAAGGATGTACCTGAATTAAAACTGAGTATCGAAGTTCCACAGGGGTTGACCCCGATGTCTGAAGAGATGGCGAAGATAAAATATCCTTCAGAAAATCGTCCTCAGGTGATTTATTGTGGGGAGGTAATTAATTCTGCACAACAATGACGGACGAAAAAATTAACGGGAAGCCTTGCGCGGTGCGGCATGGCGGGGAATTAATAGGTTTTGCACTGATTCAAAAAAAATGCGAAAAAATGATAATTTTTGATTTAATTTTGCATTAAAACGAGATGGGATTGATCGTTTTTAAAAGGATTTTAAACATTTCCGAGAACAAGGAAATAAATTGATCAAAATCATAAAGTTACATATTTAAAAGGAAGGTGGGCGCTTTTCATGTGATTCTTATCGCTGCTAAATATGCAGGCCTTTTCCTGACGAAATAAAAGGAACATTAATTCCGATAGTCCCTTTCGGATCCTTTCCTCTAACCTCATGAAAATGATCTTGTTTTTTCGGTTATAAGCCAATGATGGATACAGAAAATAGGAACTAATATGGGGGAACATTGGCTAAATAACCCGCAACGTAAACTACGTTAAGGGTTGCATTCGAGTTATAAAGAGGAACTGGGATGAAAGAGGATTTGCATTCAACTCCATCCGACACCCTATAACACCATGTAAAATCTGATGTTTTCATATTCATCATCAGTGATGCATCCAAGTTAAGGATGGATGAACTGACCGTTCATCTTTATGTGATTCGCTTTCAGGTTGCAATGCCCGTATCCGAACATTTAACACGTTTGATTCTACTTTTTCATGTTCAGATTAAGTATATGCTTTTAAAAGGAAACAACTCACAATCAATCTACTCACCAACAAAACCACCCGAAAAAGAGCCTTATGAGATTGATTTCAGGTTCGTCTGTGCCAACACCATCCGCTGCCAGTTAATTTCATATCAGTGATTCGTAGTTTTGATGCCCTTCTCACATTGAAACAGACATCGAAAGGATGAAGTGTGTTTTGATGATATGGCATAACAAGCGTATAAAACTACCATCATCCGTAAAGCCTTTGGCGGCATTACTACTTTACAGGCGAGTAATGCCGTCAGGGGGATTTTAATTAATCCTTCAATACCCGCCGTCTTTTTTCTTTTCTTAGTTTCTGTTCACAGGCATCTAAAACCCATGCGGAAAAGTTGGCGCTAGGATTTTCTATTTTTTCCTGCTCAAGGAAAGTTTCTATCTCCTCAATAATTTCGTGAGGGAACCTGATATTTTTCTTTGCTGATTTATTATTAATGTTGCCGCTAGACATCATTTTTACCTGATAACCAATCACTTGTATGTGCGCACAGAGTACACTAAAAAAAGTAGTCTGTTAAGCCTTGACCTGTGCGCACACAAAGGGGTAATCTGTGCGCACAGTAGTATTGATTGACCCCAACAATAGCGAAGCCCGCTGGTGCTACCAACACCAACGGGCTTCTAACCAAAAACCGTTACATGGGATAACAGTTATGGCTACAAACAAGCATACCGAAATTCAGCCGCAATTTACATGGCGCTTTATGGCCTTGAATGCGGATAGTGGAAAAATGATTCACATCATCGCCACTACAGAGCGTGATGCTCGCCAGATGGTGCCTCGTGGCATGGTGGCAATCTTTATGGCCCGCCTTCCTGTGATGGAGGTGGCGTTATGATTAATTCCTCAATTCAGAGTCTTCTCCAGCAGGCGATCAGTTCCGGCGATGAGGCGCATGATTTGCGCCTGGTTAAATCTGATGCTGACCTTATCAAGGGGGCGCTGCTGGGTGGTATCTCCTTTCTGGGGCGGGAACTGGACGAAAGCGCCGCCCAGTCAAAAGTGGGCAGAGGTTATGGCCCGGCAGACCTGGCCGATCTCGGCAGATTCCTGAACAGTTCTGTTGAGCTAATAAAAATGATGGATGCCGTGATTGATGGGTGTAACGATACGACAGTCGGTAATAACTGACACTGTTCAGTTACCAGAACCGAAGTGGATGTGAAATTATGAGGTTGTTGAGCAGCAATCCTTGTTGTGTGTTAGTAAAGTAGTACGGGTGTTCAAAGGCTGTCGGGCTTATGTCTGACAGCCTTTTTTTATTTCTGTATTGGTGCTGACACTCTTCAGTATGTTTATTAAAAGTGCAACATGACATTCTTCAGTTTCTTCAACATCCAATCACATCACTAACACGAGGAATTAAAAATGATTATCAACAAACAGAATCTTAGCACTATTTATATCGGAGTTAAGGCTGCATTTAATAAGCGATTAGGTGAAGCGACCCCTCTTTATCCACAAATTTCCACTAAAATTCCTTCTTCAACGAAATCTAATGTTTATCCGTTCCTGGGTTCATTCCCAAGTTTAAAAGAATGGGTGGGCGAACGAACTGTTAAAGGTATCTCTGCTCATAGTTTTTCAATTGATAACCGTAAGTTTGAATCAACGATCAGCATTTCGCGTGAGGATGTAGAAGACGACAATATCGGAATGCTGGCTACCATGGTTTCCGACATGGCTGATGCGGCAGCTAATCATCCTGATGAATTAGTATTTGAGTTGATCAAAAAAGGGTTCCATGAAAAATGTTATGATGGAAAACCTTTCTTTTCTCCTGATCATGTGGTTACCGCAGGTACGGAAGATACTGTTGTTTCCAATGTGCAACTCCCTGCTGATGAGGCCAATGAAAAACCTTTATGGATTTTGCTGGACACTACCCGTCCTATCAATCCATTTATCTGGCAGGAGCGCATTCCTTATGAACTTCAGCAACTGACAGATGAAGATAAGGAAATTTCGTTCATGACGGATGAATTCTTTTACGGCATTCGTGCTCGCGGAAATATGGGTTATGGATTCTGGCAAATGGCTTTCGCCAGCAAGCAGGACTTAACTACGGAAAACTTTAACGACCTGTATGACCGTATGTGTTCGCAGAAAAATGATTCAGGACGACCGTTACGTATTAAACCTTCAATTCTGCTGGTCGGTATGAAAAATCGTGAGCAGGCCTTTAATATCGCGAAGGCACAGACTCTCGATAACATGAAGCCTAACCCGAACTATGGCCTTGTTGAGGTGATTGTCACGCCGTTCCTTGACTGATATCGCGTTATGCACGGCCGGGCGTAAATGCTCGTTATATATTTCTCGCCCGGAACACATTTGATAATAAAAGCAGCGTGGTATCACGATGAACGCGCTGCGCCATGTGGATAAATAAAATGGAAAAGCACTCACTGTTATACGGCATTAAAGTTGGTGATAAAGTTCATTTCGATTTTCAGGTACGTATGCCTGTGGTCAGGGACACTATCGAAGCGCTGAGCCGCACGTATGAAAAGTACGGCACTACTGAGGGCGCTGTAGCGGCGACCTATTACCGCATCGCAGTCGTTGCACAGGTTATTACTGCACTCGGCGATTTACCTGAAGATGAAATCACCGTTGATCTGCTGCTGAACGAACTCAATGAAGATGACTTCGATTTCATTGATGCGCAGATCGAAGCCATTAAAAAAAAGCGGCTGCTCTCGAACGCCAGTTCTCAGGCTACCGAATCCTAGTACTTGCACTTGGGCGGTATGGTATCAGCGAACAACAAATTGGCCGCATGAGTCGCGCCGAACTCGACGGTTATACAGATGCCCTTGCCCGGTTACATGGTCACAAGACCGGGCAAACCGCCTCCCGCAGCGCCAGTACCGTTAAATCCTTACGCAGGAATAAAGGCGGAAAAAAAAGATAAACCGTGGGGCACATTCTACATCTGTTACGCGACAAATTATTTGCCCGCGAAATTGCCCCATAAACTCAAAAACAGTATGCGCGGGATATCTTCCTCTATGCCACCCATGAAGGCTTCAGACTCTCGCTATGTGGGGTACGTCATTTTCTCCGTTTGAATTAAATCTGGCGCGATTTAAAAGGGGTTTAAAAATGGTTACAGAGCCAGTTACGCACATCAAAGTGACTTCAGGCGCATTCCGCCATTTCCTGATATTCAACACCTGCCCCTTCATGCGCCAGATGAAGGTTCGTAATGGAGCTATTTCATGTCTAAAAATTTAGCACTCACGTTAAGCCTGATCGCCAAGGACGCTGGTTCGAAAGTTCTTCGCGACGCAATGCAGCAGACCAGCAGGCAAGCCAAACAGCTTGAAAAAGAGCAGCAACGATCAAGTGAATCCGGAATCCGAGCATCAAAAGCACTGGCTGATGAATACCGACGTTCTTCGGAGGCCCGCTCTGTTCTTGGCATTCGTTCAGAGCGCCAGATCCAAAGGGAAATCCAGCAGACCACGGCAGCATATAACCGGCTAACACGTACCGGCCTTATGTCTGCAAGTGAGCAGGCTCGAGCCTTTGATGCAATGAGGCAAAAGGTAGCCGGACTGCGAGGGGAGCTAACCAGTACCTCAGAAACGATGTCACGCATGAGTAAAGCCAGGGTTCTTGGGGGTAATGTTGCCGCTATTGCCGGGGGGATTACTGCTGCCGGTGCGGTTATTGCTCAGCCAGTCCGAGAGCAAATGAATTACAGTCAGCGTCTGGCAAGCATTACGAATACAGCCTACAACCAGTTACCCGCAGAGGAGAGAATTGCGGCCAAGGGGCAATTAAGTAATGCGATCAAAGGGGCAGTCAGGAAAGGTGGTGGGACGGCCGACACTGCTGCCAATGCACTCGGCGTATTAATGTCGAAAGGTGGCGTGGATGATAAAACAGCTATGTCTGTGCTGGGTGATGTTATGTATACCTCCACGGCTACCGGTTCTAATCCAGAAGAAATTGCACAACTCGCCGTTACCGCTTTGAATAACTTTAAAATTAAAAAAGAAGAGCTCCCCTTATTCTTTGATAAACTTACTCGCTCAGGTGAACTTGGTGGTTTCGAACTATCCAATATGGCAAAAGAACTCCCCACAATAATGACGAACTATTCTAAATTGGGTATGGGTGGAATCGAAGCGCTTGATTTACTTCTTGCGAACCTTCAGGCTAACTCTGAAACGTCAGGAAATAACGATACCGCTGCTAATAATTACAGTCAGCTTTTACTTAAAATTACCAGCGCGGATACTATTAACAATATGAAGAACAGAAAATTCAGAGTGTCTGGTGGTAAACCAATGTCATATTCTGAGTTTCTTGTTTCTCAAAGGGCGAAGGGTTACAACACTTATGAGTCATTTAATAATGCTATCGATGCGATAATTTCAGATGACAAGGGGTACAAAAAGCTCACGGCTGATATAGGACGCAATAAAGGGACAAGTAAAGAAAAAGACCTGCTGGCGGCAAGAGATGTACTTGTTTCTACCATTATCGCGTCGATTATCCCTGACTCTCAAGCTCAAATGGCACTGACTACAGCTTTTTTAAAGAAAGACTACATTAAGGAACAAGTAGCGGGAACGCGTAAAGCTAATGGCGCTGTTAATTCATCTTTTCAGGTTGTAGCAAGTGAACCTCTTTTTAAATTTAACCAACTGGCTAATGAGAGATTTTTCGCAGATGGTGATGTATTCGGCAAGTTTAATAAAATACTTGGCGATACTGCCATTACAATCGCTGATTACGCTAAGGAATATCCAGAGCTGACAGTTGCTATAAACGGAGCAACGCAGGGAATAAAAGCCATGACCGCAGCAGCATATGTTTTTGCGGGTCTCAGACTTCTACAGGGCGGCTTTGGTTCAGACTCCGTTCCCGGAGGTACTGCACGAACAGGGGGTAAACTTGCTGGTGCATTATCAATAACCACACCAGCGATTGCCATTACAGCCGGTTCTGTAGCATTGGGCATGATGCAGGATAAGCTGAGAGAAGATTTTGATAAGAAAACAATGCCTGAAAAAGTTAAATCCATTCAGGATGGTACCTCAGGTTATAGCTTTGTTGATGTTGCCTGGGCGGTATTAAAAAGCAAGTTTGGCCAGGATAAACGCTCGTCAGCAATTGACATCCCCCGCCTACCCGATGGAGGCGTTGACATAGCCCCTCAGCTCGATCATGATGGCGTCAATTTCGGCGTACCTGCTTATTTGCAGCGCAATAATAAGAGCAGCTACTCTGGCGGTGCGTCATCCGAAAACAAACAACCACTCATTATCAAAAATCAAATCATTCTTGACGAGAAAGTCCTTGCTGAGGCTGTAAATAACGTCAATGGTGAACAGGCTAACAGGGGCCCGAGAGGGCTGTACTAAAAGGTGATTGCTATGACCGGCGTATCCAATGAAAAAAACGATGTCTTTTTGAATAGAATTTCTGATATTACAACTAAAATGAGTGCGTCTGTTGATACCTTACTTCAATTGACTGATGGGAAAGTAAAATATTTCAGCGAAGATAATGAAAAAATTATCCGTGATGTAATTGATGATATCACCCGAGCGACATCCCTCATCTTAACTGACGCTATCAATGCAGCCTCTCCTGAAGAACTGGAGAAGATGCAAACCCACGAACCAGAAAAAATTTATGATAATGAGCTAATGAGTAAGCTACCTGATGTCGCCGTGGAAATTGTTTCGCAGATTGGGATCAATTCCGCCATGAAATTATTTAAAGCTTTTGGCGGAACAACCTTTCCAATAGGGAAAGGATTACGCTCTTTTGGTGCTACACGCGCCAGATTATTGCAATCGATTCTTAATGATGAAGAAATTAAAAAGCTGTCATTTTATTTTTCCGGTACGCCGGTTTACATTCCTCGTTGTGATAATGTTTTGCGGGAGATTAGAAACCGCGAATTTCTAAACGAGCTTACAATCATGCGCCAGAATGGAACCTCTACACTAATAGCGATGACGCTTCTTTGTCCTAAGTATGGGTTTAGTGACCGTACTGGATGGAGATTGCTTAAAGATGAAGGGGATGCACAAGCATCCCGAAAATTCGATAACAGCACAGGCGATTAATTTTGCATTATGCAAAATACGATAAAATCCCCGCCCCGCTTGTGCAAAATTAAATGCGTATCTGTGCAAAAGAATTCACCTCGCTACATTATGGGGATGAAAAAGGCAAAGCCTCTTTGGGGATCACTGCCGGTCGTAACCCGCTACCAGCTGATAAGCTTGATGTTTTCAAAGATATGATGCTTAAGATGCTGGAAAGTTTAAAACCGCAGGCTGAGGCCGTTACCGTGGATGGTCATAAAGGCTGGCTACTCACTTTCCGCTCGCAGACACCGGATTCCGAAATTCTCAATATGATGTTAATCACATCCCAGGATGAAAAAGCGGTGCAGATGACGTTTAACATGACTACAGATTTGATCGAGCAGTATCAGGAAGCGGCAAAAGCCTCTTTGCTGTCCCTCAAGTTTGATAAATAACGTCAATTTCTGATGAAAAAACGGGAGTGTTAGAAATTCTGTGTCATTCCAGTAATATACAATCAAAAAGGAATGACACATGTCCCAGCCCTTCGATTTCGACAAAGCGCTTAAAGCACTCCAGTCCGGTCAGGCATTAACCGGCAAAGATGGGATCTTAACGCCTTTAATCAAACAGTTAACCGAAGCTGCTCTTTCTGCAGAGCTTGACTCCCATCTGGCTCAGGATGTTGAAGCCAACCGTAAAAACGGCACAGGCAAAAAGACCATTAAAGCCCCGACCGGCCCCTTCGAGCTGACGACTCCGCGTGATCGTAATGGCACTTTTGAGCCTCAGCTAGTGAAAAAGCATCAGACCACGCTGTCTGATGAGATAGAGCGTAAGATCATTCGCCTGTTCGCGCTGGGGATGAGCTACCAGGACATCAGCCGGGAGATTGAAGATCTTTATGCTTTCAGTGTTTCCAGCGCAACTATCAGCGCCGTCACCGATAAAATCATTCCTGAGCTAAAACAATGGCAGCAGCGCCCGCTGGAGAAGGTTTATCCCTTCGTCTGGCTGGACGCCATTCACTATAAAATCCGGGAGGATGGTCGTTATCAGAGCAAAGCGGTTTATACCGTGCTGGCGCTTAATCTGGAAGGCAAAAAAGAAGTTCTGGGTCTGTATCTGTCAGAAAGTGAGGGCGCGAACTTCTGGCTGTCGGTTTTAAGCGACCTGCAAAATCGTGGGGTTGAAGATATTCTGATTGCCTGCGTGGATGGATTGACCGGTTTTCCGGAAGCGATAAACAGTATTTATCCGCAGACGGAAGTTCAGCTATGTATTATTCATCAGATACGTAACTCGATTAAATATGTGGCGTCAAAACATCATAGAGCGTTCATGGCTGACCTGAAGCCAGTCTATCGCGCGGTATCGAAAGAAGCGGCAGAAACGGCGCTGGATGAGCTGGAAGCAAAATGGGGCCAGCAATATCCGGTGGTGCTCCAGTCGTGGCGGCGCAAGTGGGAAAACTTGTCAGCGTACTTCCGCTATCCGGCAAATATCCGCAAGGTCATTTACACCACGAATGCGATTGAATCGGTACATCGCCAGTTCAGAAAGCTGACCAAAACCAAAGGCGCTTTCCCGAATGAAAACAGCCTGTTGAAGCTGCTTTATCTGGGTCTGATGAATGCCCAGGAAAAATGGACAATGCCCATCCAAAGCTGGAATTTGACATTGTCGCAGTTAGCCATTTATTTTGATGGGCGACTGAATGAAGTGATGACGCTGTAGAATTTTTAACGTGACACAGAATTCTGAACGCTCTCGAAAAAACGCCCGCGAAGGGCGTTTTTTATGGCCTCTCCTAAACGAAGAGAGGTTATTTTTTACTTCGCGTCGTCAGGCAAAGCGTAAGCAACGATATAGTCCCCCATCTTCGTGCCAAACGAACCGTGACCGCCTGCGGAGATGACAACATACTGCTTGCCATTCACTTCATAGGTCATCGGCGTCGCCTGACCGCCTGCTGGCAAGCGTGCCTGCCATAGTTTCTCACCGTTGCTCATATTATATGCGCGCAGGTAGTTATCCGCAGTTGCACCAATAAACAGCACATTACCCGCTGTGGAAATTGGGCCGCCCAGCATCGGCATACCCATCGTGAACGGCAGCTTAATCGGCATCGGGAACGGCAGGCTATCCTGCGGTGTACCGATGCGTTTTTTCCATACCACTTCATTGGTCTTCAGATCCAGTGCGGAGATATAGCCCCAGGCAGGCTGTTTGCACGGCAGGCCAAACGGCGACAGGAACGGATTTAGCGTAACGCCGTAAGGGACGCCGTACTGCGGCTGAATACCGGCTTCGGTACCAGAACCTTTGGCGTCCTTCGGCTGCTCCATCGGATTACCGGGGCCGCGAGGGATCAGTTTTGATACAAACGGCAGCGCCATTGGGTTAGCAATTGCTACCTGACGATTTGGATCGACGGAGATGCCGCCCCATTCGAACATCCCTAAGTTACCCGGGAAGACTAGCGTACCTTGCTCTGATGGCGGTGTGAAAATACCTTCATAGCGCAATTTATGGAAAATAACGCGGCACACCAGTTGGTCGAACATGGTGGCGCCCCACATATCGGCACCGGTCAGATCTTTCTTCGGTCGGAAACTCAGGTCGGAGAACGGCTGAGTTTTCGAGACGTAATCACCTTTGGCAGCACCTTGTGGGACCGGTTTTTCTGGCGCCGGGACAACCAGTTCGCCAGTACGACGGTCGAGGACAAAAATGTTGCCGGTTTTCGCCGGGGCGTAGATAACCGGAACGGTTTTGCCGTTAACATCGATATCCGCCAGCGTCGGCTGTGACGGCATATCCATATCCCACAGATCGTGGTGAACGGTCTGATAGCTCCACGCCAGTTTCCCGGTTGTCGCATTCAGCGCCACGATGGAACTGGCATAGCGTTCCTGCTCTGGCGTACGGTTGCCGCCCCAGATATCTGGGGTGGTCACGCCCATGGGCAGATAGACCAGGTCCAGCTTCGCGTCGTAGGCAGCAGGCGCCCAGGAGTTTGGTGAATTGAGTGTAAAATGATGCTCATCATTCGGGATAGCATTCGGATCTTTCGCGCCCGGATCGAATGCCCACAGCAGTTTACCGGTATTGACATCAAAACCACGGATAACGCCAGAGGGTTCGCGGGTTGAGAAGTTATCGGTGACGGCTCCGGCGATAACGATCGTTGTATCGGTAATAATCGGCGGTGAAGTGGGTTCATACATGCCAGGAGTGGTGACAGGCATATTGGTTTGTAAGTTGAGAATGCCTTTGTTGGCAAAGGATTCACATAGCTTACCGTTGTCGGCGTTGATAGCGAGCAGGCGACCATCGTTGACCGGTAGAATGATACGGCGCGGGCAATCTGCAACCACATCCGCCGGTGCGTTATCCGCTCGGGCTTCGTGATAAGAAACACCGCGGCAGGTCACGTGCTGGAAGGACGGATCCGAGTTAAGCTGCGGATCGAAGTGCCATTTCTCTTTACCCGTCGCAGCATCAAGCGCAAACAAACGCTGGTGGGCAGTACACAGATAGAGCGTGTCGCCAACTTTAATTGGCGTCACTTCATTGGTGATTTCACCCGGATCGTTAGGTTGCTTGAGATCGCCAGTGCGGAAGACCCAGGCTTCTTTCAGATCCTTCACGTTGTCAGCATTAATCTGCTTCAGAGGTGAGTAGCGTTGGCCTTCCTGATTACGGCCATATGCTGGCCAGTCGCTGTCGGCAACGGTAGAAATTGGTGCGGCAGACATGGCATCGGCGCTCAGCGTGCCGTTGACTTCCTGCGGGTCGTTGAAACCAGCCCAAGTCAGAATACCACCACTGATAAGCAGAGCGACAACCAATCCGGCAACCGCACCACCAGATGGGATTGGCAGACGACGCCAGACAAAAGGCAAAATAAGCCAGATGCCGAAGAAGACCAGGATGTCGCTACGAGGCGTCAGCGCCCAGAAATCGAAACCAACTTCCCATACTCCCCAGATCATAGTGGCAAGCAGCAGTGCGGCATACAGCCAAAGCGCAGAACGCTTGCCGCGCAAGAGCATGACGGTGACGCCCAGCATCACCAGACCGGCGATAGGGTAGTACCATGAGCCGCCAATCGCGACCAGCCAGGCTCCGCCCACTAAAAGATACAAGCCACAGAACGCCGCAAAAAGAGCTGTCAGCGTCACGAGTAGCCGTGATTGTTGAGATTTTGTTTCTGCCATAGAAAGATACTCGTTTGTTTGTTAATTTTTTAAATGCAATTAATTATAGGATTTAACAAGTGTGATCGGAATCACAAAATTGGCTTTATTAATCCCTGCACCGCAGATTTCTTTTTGCTGGTATACTTTATGGCTTGCCGGTCAACGTCGGTGCTACCGCAGCGGCTTTGATGATTTACATTAAGAATCAAATGGTTAGTTTTATGAAACATACTGTAGAAGTGATGATCCCGGAAACCGAGATCAAAGCCCGTATTGCCGAGTTAGGTCGTCAAATCAACGAACATTACAAAGATAGCGGCAGCGAAATGGTGCTGGTGGGGCTGTTGCGTGGGTCATTTATGTTTATGGCCGACCTTTGCCGCGAGGTTCAGGTGCCGCATGAAGTCGATTTCATGACCGCCTCCAGCTACGGCAGCGGCATGTCCACCACTCGCGATGTCAAAATCCTCAAAGATCTTGATGAAGATATCCGTGGTAAAGATGTACTGATCGTGGAAGACATCATCGATTCCGGCAATACGTTGTCGAAAGTGCGCGAAATTCTGAGCCTGCGCGAACCTAAATCCCTGGCGATTTGTACGCTGCTCGATAAACCAAGCCGTCGTGAAGTTAACGTCCCGGTTGAGTTTGTTGGTTTTGCGATCCCGGATGAGTTCGTGGTGGGTTACGGCATTGATTACGCTCAGCGCTATCGTCACCTGCCGTATGTTGGCAAAGTGATTTTGCTGGACGAGTAAACTTTGGCGATATATCCCGGATAGCGATGCGGTATAACGCGTCTTATCCGGGATAAAAAGTGAGTGCGTCGGTTACTTGTGATTGGCGTGCTTACTTTTAAGGTTGGAAATTCCCTGGCGATAACGCTGCTCCAGCGTTTCGCGGCTGACGGCGGTTACGTCGAGATCGCGTAACATGCCATCGTGGATACCGTAAGCCCAGCCGTGGATAGTCACTTTCTGCCCGCGTTTCCACGCTGACTGCATGATAGTTGAATGACCAAGGTTGTAGACTTGCTCCATCACATTCAGTTCACACAAAGTATCAAGGCGACGCTCTTCCGGCATTTCGCCAAGCAGCGAGCTGTGCTTAAACCAGATATCACGAATATGCAGCAGCCAGTTATCGATAAGGCCGAGCTCGGTATTTTCAATCGCTGACTGCACGCCGCCGCAGCCATAGTGACCGCAGATGATAATATGCTCGACTTCCAGTACGTCAACGGCATACTGCACAACGGAAAGACAGTTCAGGTCGGTGTGAATCACCAGGTTTGCGACGTTACGGTGCACGAAAAGTTCGCCAGGCTCCAGGCCGGTCAAGCGCTCAGCGGGGACGCGGCTATCAGAACATCCAATCCACAGAAAGCGCGGCTTCTGCGCTTGCGCCAGTTTTTCAAAAAAACCGGGGTCTTCCTCCACCAGCATTTTTGACCATAGTGCATTATTGCTGATGAGTGTATCTATATCGTTCATGGATGTTTACGGGCCTGTAACCAAGTAAGTGCGTTGCGCTAATATAGGTTAACCTCACATTTTTTAAAACAACCCATCGCGTGTCACGACGTGAGAAGAGACATTTAATGACCATTGCTCTGGAACTAAAACAGCTCAAGAAAACCTACCCCGGCGGGGTTCAGGCGCTGCGTGGAATCGATCTGCAAGTTGAAGCGGGCGACTTTTATGCGCTCCTCGGGCCAAACGGTGCGGGTAAATCGACCACTATCGGTATTATAAGTTCGCTGGTGAATAAAACCTCCGGCGAGGTCAACGTGTTTGGCTATGATCTGCAAAAAGATGTGGTGAATGCCAAGCGCCAGCTCGGCCTGGTGCCGCAGGAGTTCAACTTTAACCCCTTTGAAACCGTACAACAGATTGTGGTGAATCAGGCGGGTTACTATGGCGTTGAGCGCAAAGAAGCGATTATTCGTAGCGAAAAATACCTTAAACAGCTCGATCTTTGGGGAAAGCGCAATGAACGTGCGCGGATGCTCTCCGGTGGGATGAAGCGCCGCCTGATGATTGCGCGCGCGTTAATGCATGAGCCAAAATTGCTGATCCTCGATGAGCCGACCGCAGGGGTGGATATTGAACTCCGTCGTTCGATGTGGGGGTTCCTGAAAGATTTAAACGATAAAGGCACCACGATTATCCTGACTACCCACTATCTGGAAGAGGCCGAAATGCTATGCCGCAATATCGGCATTATTCAGAGCGGCGAGCTGGTGGAAAATACCTCGATGAAAGAGCTGCTTTCCAAGCTGAAATCAGAAACCTTTATTCTCGATCTGGCGCCGAAAAGCCCGTTACCGGTGCTGGAAGGTTACCAGTATCGCCTGGTGGATACGTCAACGCTGGAAGTGGAAGTGCTGCGTGAGCAGGGAATTAATAGCGTGTTTAGCCAACTGAGCGCGCAGGGAGTACAGGTTTTAAGTATGCGTAACAAAGCTAACCGTCTTGAAGAGCTGTTTGTCACGCTGGTACATGACCGGAAAGGAGAGTCAGCATGATGCAGCTTTATTGGGTTGCGCTGAAAAGCATCTGGACCAAAGAGATCCACCGTTTTATGCGTATCTGGATCCAGACTCTGGTCCCGCCAGTGATTACCATGACGCTCTATTTTGTCATTTTCGGCAACCTTATCGGCTCGCGCATCGGTGAAATGCACGGTTTTACCTATATGCAGTTTATCGTGCCGGGCCTGATCATGATGGCGGTGATCACCAACGCCTATGCCAACGTGGCCTCATCTTTCTTCAGCGCGAAATTTCAGCGTAATATAGAAGAGCTGCTGGTAGCGCCGGTCCCCACGCACGTGGTGATTGTCGGGTATGTCGGTGGTGGGGTTGCACGCGGCCTGTTCGTAGGGATTCTGGTGACGGCAATTTCGTTATTTTTTGTCCCGTTCCAGGTTCACTCCTGGCTGTTCGTCGCCCTGACGCTGATACTGACCGCGATACTGTTTTCGCTGGCGGGCCTGCTGAATGCGGTGTTTGCTAAAACCTTTGATGATATCAGCCTGATTCCTACCTTTGTTCTGACGCCGCTGACCTACCTCGGTGGGGTGTTTTATTCTCTGACCTTGCTGCCGCCGTTCTGGCAGGCGCTGTCGCACCTGAATCCGATTGTTTATATGATCAGCGGCTTCCGCTACGGTTTCCTGGGGATTAACGATGTTCCGCTTGTCACCACTTTCGGCGTGCTGGTGGTATTTATTACCGCGTTTTATCTGCTGTGTTGGTATTTGATCCAACGCGGGCGCGGCCTGCGTAGCTAAGCGAGGAGGGCGACGATGTCGCCCTTTTTTACCGAATCTGAAGTTCCAGCGTTGCTGTAGCTTCATATTCTCCGGTATGTGGAATGTTCCCGGTAGTATTAACGGGGGCGGCGGTGAATTGACTACTGCCTGTGCCGTCAACATAGGAAGGGACAGGAATATAGCTACTACCGTTGGGGGCAATGATATTTTGGTCAATATCGGTGATTTTTATTCCAATATCGTCGTTAGTCGTCTTCAGGTAATTGCTATTGTTCGGATCGTTTTCCCCATAAAGGGCGATAGATAAATTAGTTCCATTGGCAACATTGCTGCAGGTAAACGCAAATTTTGTGGTTTTCTGCGTTGGGCTATCACCGAGGTGACTAATGTCCTTGCCTAAAATATCATCTAGTTTAACTTCAATAACCTGACCCGCTTCGATGGTACAGGACTGTGGGACAGTTATCGTGCCGGACATCGTCACGTGTGCTACTGGGGGGACTGACGGGGGGATGTTATCTCCACTGCCGGTAGCTACTTTTGATAGATACAGATTCATGATCGTTGTTTCGGGTATGACTATCTGGCCGACGAGTGGATGAGTAACGTAAATTCTGACCGTGCCTCTATTCCCTGCCGTCATCGATTTCATTTCAGCCCCGGTACAGCCGCCAGCGGAAGAATCATTATTACTTTTAGATGAAAAGGGGACGGGAACATACTGGCCTAATTGCCCGGCAATATAGACTTCGGTACCAATTTCCAGTTTATCTGACACCAGCACATAGTAGTCCATATGACCGTAGTAGCGTGATTCGCTGAATGTACCTTTCTGCGTCAAACTGCCAGTCGTCGCGGTGAAGTAATTTGGGCCGCGAAAATCCGTGTTGTCACAATCACATTGAGCAGCGTATTCACCGCTACCACTCCAACTCTGCTCAATAATTTTGCCCGTTTTATTTTCATCAGTAGTAGTGATGGTCTGATTAAAACTAAAAGGATAGTCATGCGTTCCTGATGACGGCTGACACCAGCCGCTCCCATTACCTATGCTGTCTGCCAGCGCATGACCTGAAATTAGCGTAAGTGCCAGTAACATATATTTAATGCAGCGATTATTCATTGTTTCCTTCATTGGCAGGTGCTCTGCGCTATTATGATTCCATTCATATTTTTGCTGGTATCCAGATGATAAGCCGCGTGACAAGTGGTATTTGCATTTCCGCCCCATTGCACCAGCAGATTCCCTTCTTCCGTCAGTCCGCTGAGGAATGCCTTTCCGTTGTCGCCGATAATATTAGCCTGACCACCTTCTTTCTCACTCGTACTGACCGTCGCCCCGAAGGGAATATTGTCGCCGTTGCTGCGCGTTAAGGTCATGAGTACGCGATAGCCCTTATGGGTATCGTAGGTAGCGCGGACCAGCGCATTGCGCGTGGGGTACACAGTTTGGTTGTTGATGGGGATATCGATGTTATCAGCAAAAGTTTGCCCATCCAGCGAGATATCGTAGCGGTAATAAGGCGTAACGTTGGGGATAACCGTATAACCGCGGTAGTCTGTAGTGACGCCGGCTTGATTTTCGATAGCAACATCCGCAGCGCCTGGGGCTTTAACCAAAATGGCCGAACCGGTGATGGGCTGACTTAGCGTGATACCATTTTCATGGGCCACCATTCCGCCTTCGATGCCGTAACTTATTTGATGAGAATCCGGGGATTGGCTATAGCCTGCGTTCAAATTAGCGTATGTACCTTTATAGCTACCGCTCAGCCCACCGGAGTCACCCTCCGTAGTGCTGTGGCTTTGTTGTACCGACCAGTTCAGATTTTGCCCGCGCAGCGCGCTCCCGCTCAATGTTGTGCTGTTCACCGTGGCATCGCCCTTGCGCGCATTAAGCATATAGCTGGCGTACATTCTTGAATCGAATAAAGAAAATGGCACATTAATCGAGAGGGTAAAAAGGCTATCGTTTTGCTGATAGCGATCGTCGTCATCTTGATTGTCAGAAGAGTAGCGTTGATAAGTATTGTGGTTATAGCTGTAGTTCAGCGCATAGCTAACTGCTCCCCAGCTATTGTTATAGCCAACGCTCATGGATTGCATTTCTTGCGGGCTATGCCAGTAGTTTTCTTTGACCCAACTTAAGGTAATGGAGCCCAGATTGCTGCTCAGCCGCTGGTTTATAGACGCTTCAAAGCGATTGTGTCGTTTGCCGTAATAGTTGTAGTCATCATCATCCGGGTTAAGTGCATCTTCAAGCGTATTATAATTTTCACTGGCATAGCGATAACCGGCAATCGATAGCGTAGTACCGGTGCTGACCACCCCTTTGCTGTAGCGTATGCGCCAGGATTGGCCGGTTTCAGTACGATCGTCAAATTTTGCATGTGACCAGGTGCCATCAACGGAAATCGCGCCCAGCATTCGCATGTTTTGTCCAAGTCCAAGAGCCACAGACTGGTATTTATCACTGGCAACCTGGCTGCCTCCGTAGGCGGTGAGCCCCCACGGCAGGCCATACAGCAACGTCGCCTGGGTAAAGTTGTCCCGGGTATGGTTGTCATTATCACGATACTTTCCAACGATAATATTGTATTTAGCTCTTCCTTCTCGTTGTAAAAGAGGAAGTGAGGCGTAGGGGACGACATAGTGTTGTTCGCTGCCGTCAGCTTCTTTAATGGTGACGTCGTAATCGCCATTACTGCCGGTCGGGAACATATCGTTAATATCAAACTCGCCGGGAGGCACGGTTGTCTGGTATGCAATGCGACCGTTTTGACGGATAGTCACCTGAGCATTGCTTCTGGCGACACCGTGAATTGACGGGGCATAGCCCCGTTGGCTGTCAGGCAACATCTGCTCATCGGAGGCAAGCTGTAGCCCACGAAATGCCATGCTGTCGAAAATGTCTGATGGCGTGTTGCTATCCCATACGGTGAGCTGACTTTTTAGCGGAATAATATCGCGTTGTAGGTAGTTATAGACGGTGCTCCAGCGAGCGCTGCTGCTGGTATCGCTCGACTGTGAATTCCAGGTCGTGTAATTGCGTAATCGCCATGGCCCTACGTTGAGTCCTGGCTGCAGTGCCAGAAACTTTGACGCCATATCGTCTTCATTATTGTTAGAACTGTAGTCTTTGTAGCCATTAAAGCTATAGTTCATCAGTAGCGCCGGGATGCCTTCATCCCACATTTCTGGTGGAACGTAGCCTCGGGCGCTGGAAGCGATATAAATCTGTGGAATGCTGACAAATAACTTCTGTTCCTGAAAATCAAATTTCTGGCTGGCTCCGGGAATTTGTGAGAGATCGGCGCAGTTTTGTTCTGTATTCAGTTTAGGGAAGAGATCGGTTTTAACGCCAACCATTTTGAGTTCATCGATGTGCAAACAGCCTTCGAGCGCCTGCAGTTCGCTGTTTTGCTTAACCTGTTGAAACTTGACACTACGCGTTCCTGCGGGAGTTGTATTGACATAAATATCAACATAGTAATTTCCAGGAAGCTGGCTCTGGTCGGTAGCGAAGACTGAAAGATCGGTCGTCGCGTTTTTATGTTGGCCACGGCTTTCCAGGAAAGCAGGATCAAAATAATCTCGCGCCTGAGCCGTATGCAGAATTGCGCTGACTAACAGTGTTAATACCACAGTTTGTCTTAAAAATAGCCGCATCCTTTGCTCTTTCCTTGAGTTCATTCTGCATCCTGATGTTATTTATTGGCTTTGTTTGTGTATCGGACCTGCACCGCCATAATCATTAATAATTGACCAACTGACTGTCCCGTTAATATTGGTAGGGACTTTATAATTACTTGAACTGAATGGCGCAACATATTGCGGCGCTGTTAGTTTTTTGCTACCAACGATAATATCGGCGAAATTCATATAATAGGGCGTGGGGTTATTGACGGTTAAGATTTCGCCTTTGCGAGTCCACTTTAGCTGAGATGTTACTTTCTCTGGCGTTTGTGTTAATCCCTGTGGGCGATAAATTAACTTAAACTCAGTTTTTACTGCTAACTTAATCTTACTGCCTTTACTATCTGGGTTACTACTTGGGATGGATTTAATATCCAGCCAGAATATCGATTCTCGATCTTCAGGTAAATTGCCACCAGTGCGGATAACGCGCAGTACGTTTTTTTGCCCGGCGTTGAGGCGAAATAAAGGCGGTGTGACCATAAAAGGAGCATCGCCGATAGTACCGTCTGTGCTAATAGACTGTGCCCACGATTGGATTAAATAGGGTTCTTTATCGCCATTGATCACTGGAACGGAAGCTTCTTTATCATTCCCATGATAAATAACCCGAGTCAGGCCGATCGTGACGCCAGCTTGCGTCAGCGCGCTCCATAGAGTACAGAGTAGTAAACTTGCCTGAATATACTTTTTCATAATGAGCCGTTATCCCCTGACCAGCCCGAATCCGGGCTGGCAGGTATCAACATTAGTTATATTGTAGGTAGAACGTTGCTGTGGCATCTACGGTACCCGCCACCAAATCAGCTTGTGCTTTGGTGGAGATGTACTGTGCGGTAAATGGAATTGAATTCGTTCCATCTGCTATTTTGGTATTCGTTGACCAGGAGCTCTGATCGTTAAACGTCATTGGGCTGCCCGCCTCCAGGATTTGCAGGCCAAAACCTGTTGCATCCCCACCGGTATTTTTTAGGACGGTAGTGCCAGCATCATCATCCGTAGTACCTTCGAAACGAACTTTTACATTCGTGTAGGTGCTGACATCACAATCTTTCAGTCTGATATTGAATGATTGATTGGCAGCCGTATCGCCAACGTTAACAAAGTTAACCTTGTTAACATCCATGAGCTCTACGTCAAAAGTTGTACCTTCGTCGCCATCGACAACGCAGGCGTTTTGAATAACAGTCCCTGATATATGTACCTGACCATCACTAGTGGCATTTGCAGCAAATACCGTCGGAATTATCGAAACGCTAGCCATTGCAAAAACAATTGCATTTAAAGTCAATTTCATGATTATCATCCTTAATAAAAATAATACTGTGCGATGGGAGTATTATTCCTTTTTTTGTTTTTAGTAAATACTAAACCCTTAAAATATCCACTGTGACATGTAGTTTAGGAATAAATAAATACCATCCATGAATATATAGGCTTTGATTTATTGTCATATATGTATGTGGCTAATATATTATACGTAGTATGTGTTGAGATTTTGCTCATTTATGCTATTTATAACGATGTCGTTGTTATTTATAATGTAATTGGTGAGGTCAGAGGGCGGTCTAAGGTTAAATAAATTTTTATCAAAAAATACGTTATGTCACAAAGTTTTGATTAACATTGCTTTAGCATGTAACTCCTCAAGGAGAAAATGCATATGTTAGGTTGGGTGATTACCTGTCATGATGAGCTGGCGCAGGAGATGCTGGATCGTCTGGAGAAAAAGTTTGGGCCGCTGGCGCAATGTCGGGCGGTAAACTATTGGCGTAATCTCAGCAGTAATATGCTGAGCCGCATGATGTGCAACGCGATGCATGAGGTGGACAGCGGTGAAGGCGTTATTTTTCTGACGGATAAAACCGGGGCGGCACCTTATCGCGTGGCCTCGCTGATGAGCCATAAACATACCCATTGCGAAGTGATTTCCGGGATTAGCTATCCATTACTGGAGAGTATGTATCTTTTGCGTCAGACGCTGAGCAGCGAAGCTTTCCGTAATACGATAGTCAGCACCGGAGGTCCCGCGGTGAGCAGCCTCTGGCATCAGCAGCAAAAAAATCCGCCTTTTCGACTGTTGCATGAGCCGTACGGGAATTAAGCATTGGTATTGATACCGCTTTTGTTACAATAACGGCAGGTTTGTCTATCGGCTTGATGCGCATGTTTGCCCGAATTTTCGTTTTACTCCTCCTCCTGATGTCTCTCAGCGCTTCCGCCAGTCTGTTAAGCCAGCAGGGCGTGTTTGCGCATTATATGCAGACTACCGAAGACGCCGATATTTGGGCGCAAGTGGGTAATCAGGTCGTCAGCGTTGGCAACGTGCGGGCAGGGCAAATTCTCGCGGTAGTGCCAACGGCGGCGGATTACTATGAGTTCAATTTTGGTTTTGGCACCGGTTTTATTGATAAGGGCCATCTGGAGTCGGTACAGGGCAAGCAGCGGGTTGAGGATAACCTGGGCGACCTGAATAAGCCGCTGAGTAATCAAAATCTCATTACCTGGAAAGATACGCCGGTTTATGACGCGCCTTCCGTCGGCAGCGCCCCGTTCGGCACGCTGACGAGTAATCTGCGCTATCCCATTATCAGCAAGCTCAAAGACCGGCTTAATCAAACCTGGTTTCAAATCCGCATTGGCAATCGCCTGGCGTGGGTGAGCAGTCTGGATGCGCAGGAAGATAACGGTATTCCGATTCTGACTTATCACCATATTCTGCGTGATGAAGAAAATACCCGCTTTCGCCACACCTCAACCACCACTTCCGTCCGCGCCTTCAGCAATCAGATGACCTGGCTTCGTGACCAGGGTTATACGACTCTGAGTATGTATCAACTGGAAGGCTATCTGCGCAATAAAGTGAATCTTCCTGCGCGTTCAGTGGTTATCACCTTTGATGACGGCCTGAAGTCGGTCAATCGCTATGCGTATCCGATTCTTAAGCAGTATGGTTTTCACGCCACGGCTTTTATTATCTCGTCGCGCATTAAGCGCCATCCGCAGAAATGGGCACCGAAATCGCTGCAGTTTATGAGTATTTCCGAACTCAAGCAGATTCAGGACGTCTTTGACGTGCAGTCGCATACTCATTTTCTGCATCGGGTGGATGCTTATCGTCATCCGATTCTTCTGAGCCGCAGCTACCACAACATTTTGTTTGATTTTGAGCGTTCGCGGCGGGATCTAGCGCAATTTAATCCGCACGTGTTGTACCTTTCCTATCCCTTTGGCGGCTATAACGCGACGGCGATTAAGGCGGCGGACGATGCCGGTTTTCATCTGGCGGTGACGACGGTAAGAGGGAAGGTAAAACCGGGAGATAACCCGTTCTTATTGAAAAGACTCTATATTTTAAGAACAGATTCGCTGGAGACGATGTCGCGGCTGATTAGCAATCAGCCGCAGGGGTAATATCACGCCACCTGTACCGGAATGGCTTTGGCCTGGCGTTTCATTTCGTTGTCGCCTTCAAAATAGGCCACTTTCGGCTGCCAGGTGCGGGCTTCTTCATCTGGCATCATAACGAAGCTGGCGATAATTAAAATGTCGCCGACGTTTGCACAGTGCGCTGCGGCGCCGTTAACGGAAATAATTCTGGAACCGCGCTCTGCGGCGATGGCGTAGGTGGAGAAACGATTACCGTTGGTGACATTCCACAGGTGAATAGCTTCATTCTCCAGAATACCGGATGCATCAAGAAAATCCTGATCAATAGCGCAGGAGCCTTCGTAGTGCAGGTCGGCCTGCGTGACTTTAACGCGGTGTAGTTTGCCCTGCAGCATATTACGAATCATAACGTTTTACCTTTGAAGCTTAACGATAACGAAGCGGATGTAACGTCCGCTTTGAGGAAATTCCAGGCAGTATTGCCTTATTTTTAACCGATGTCTACTGTGCGAGCACGACGCTTTGATTGTCGATCAAACGCGCCTGGCCGAGCCATGCCGCCATCAGAATCACCGCGCGCTGACTGTTTTCCGTGAGTTCAAGCAGCGTATCCGCATCGCGAATTTGAATATCGTCGGCGCGGAAGCCTTTCTCGTTCAGTTCCTGGGCGGCAATAGCGATAACTTCGTCCAGATTGCGTTCACCAGCCACCAGCTTCTCCGCCACGCGACTCATCACCTTATACAGCCCCGGTGCAATTTTACGCTGATCGGCAGTGAGATAACCGTTGCGCGAGCTGAGGGCCAGACCATCTTTGGCGCGCATAATCGGCACGCCAATAATTTCGATGTCGTAGCCCATATCTGCCACCATCTTGCGAATCAATGCCAACTGCTGGAAATCTTTCTCGCCAAAACAGGCGACATCCGGCTGCACGAGGTTAAACAGCTTGCTGACGATAGTGGAGACGCCGCGGAAGTGGCCCGGACGGCTGGCGCCTTCGAGCATCGTCGACAGACCCGGCACATCAACATAAGTCTGGCTTTCGATACCCTGTGGGTAGATTTCCGCCGTAGCTGGAGCAAAGACAAAATCGACTTTGCGTTTGTTTAGTTTCTCACAATCGTCCTGCAGCGTGCGCGGGTAGCGCGCCAGATCCTCGGGGCGGTCAAACTGCATCGGGTTGACGAAGATACTGACCACCACGATATCCGCGCTGGCTTTCGCTGCATCAACCAGCTTCATATGACCATCATGCAGGTTGCCCATGGTGGGAACCAGCGCGATGCGTTTACCTTCCTGACGTAAACGACGGATATGCTGGCGCAACAGCGGCAGGGTTTCAATAATCAGCACAACAACACTCCTTAATGGAAACTGTGTTCTTCGCCCGGATAGACGCCGGACTCCACTTCGGCAACATACTGACGCACTGCGGCGCGCATGTCGCCTGCCGTGCTAAGGAAATTTTTGGCAAATTTGGGAATATGGCCGCCGGTAATACCGAAGGCATCATGCATCACGAGGATCTGCCCGTCGGTGACGTTGCCTGCGCCAATGCCGATCACCGGAATAGTTAAGGCTTCGGTAACGCGTTTTGCCAGCTCAACCGGCACGCACTCCAGCACCAGCAGCTGCGCGCCAGCCGCTTCTAACGCCAGCGCATCATCAAGCAGAATTTGCCCGGCGTCGCCGCGGCCCTGAATTTTATAACCGCCGAAGACGTTCACCGACTGAGGGGTCAGGCCCAGATGTCCGCACACCGGTACCGCGCGTTCGGCAAGCATTTTTACGGTATCCGCCAGCCACGCACCGCCTTCGATTTTGACCATATTGGCCCCCGCGCGCATCACGATGGCAGCGTTCTCGAAGGTTTGTTCTGGCGTGGCATAAGCCATAAACGGCAGGTCGGCGAGCAGCAGGCAGTTCGGCGCACCGCGACGCACGGCGCGAGTGTGGTAGGCGATGTCTTCTACGGTGACCGGTAGAGTGGAGTCGTGGCCCTGTACCGTCATGCCCAGCGAGTCGCCGACCAGCAGCACGTTGATGCCTTCGTCGGCAAACAGTTTGGCGAAGCTGTAGTCGTAGGCAGTGATGGTGGCGAAGCGCTTCTTCTCTTGCTTACATTTTTGCAGCAGGGAGATAGTGGTCGGTTTCATAACGTTTCCTGATGATGAAAGTCATATTAATCGGCATTCTAACAGCAGCATTCAGGGGGGCAATGGTTTTGGGCAATCGATTACCACGATCGCCGTAATTGCTAAAATACGAAAGGATATTACCAGATGGCGGGTTTATCTGCGGCGAGGTTCGCCAGCACAGTACGTAATGCTATCCCGTCAGGGAAATGCAGCTCCGGGGCGACTTCAAACAGCGGCCACAGCATAAAACCGCGGTTTTTCATATCGTAGTGCGGTACGGTCAGGCGCGGAGTATTTATCACTTCATCGCCAAATAGCATGATGTCGAGATCCAGCGTGCGCGGTCCCCAGCGTTCAGCTTTACGCGTGCGGCCCTGCTGCAGTTCGATGCGCTGAGTGTGATCAAGCAGCTCTTCAGGCGCGAGCGAAGTTTCCAGCGCCACGGCGGCGTTGAGGTAATCAGGCTGATCCTGCGGCCCCAGCGGCGGTGTGCGATAGAAAGAAGAAACGCTTATCACCCGGCTGTCAGGAATTTCACCAAGCGCGCTAACGGCAGCGTTCACCTGCTCAAGCGGAGAGGCCAGATTGCTGCCGATGGCGATATAGACTAACGTCATGCGCTGCCTTCGCGGCGCGGCGCGCGCTTGCGTGGACGACGGTGACGGCGGCGCGGGGCCGGATCGTCGCCCAGATCGTCAAGCATATCTTTCTGATCTGGCGGCATGGCCACCTGGAACTCGCCCCACCATTTGGTCAGACGCAGAAGCTCGCCGTTATTCTCCGCACCCGCGCGCAGTTCGAGAAGATCGTAGGCGGCGCGGAATTTCGGATGCTCCATCAGCTTCCACGCGCGTTTGCCCTGACGGCGAGACATCCGCAGCTGAAGCTGCCAGATATCGCGCACCAGCGTGGTAATGCGCTTAGGGATTGCCAGCGTGCGGCAGGCTTCATCCAGGACGTCGTTCATCGCCAGCGCGAAGGCATCGTGGTAGGCCAGACCGCTCTCCTGGGCAATTTTTTGCGCCATCTCAAGCAGCGGATACCAGAACATTACCGCGAACAGGAACGCCGGATTAACGCGCATATCGTTACGGATGCGGTTATCGGTATTCTTCAGCACCTGGCTGATAATGCGCTCCATCGGGCTATCACCGCGCTCGGTAAAGTAGCGGGTGATGGTCGGGAACAGCGGCTGGAATAGATTGTATTCGCGCAGCAGCATGTAGGTTTGATAGCCATCACCCGCTTGCAGCAGCTTCAGGACTTCTTCAAACAGACGCGCCGGAGGTACGTCGTGCAGCAACGTTGCCAGGCGTGGGATTGGCTCGGCGGTCTCTTCGCTGATGCTCATATTGAGCTTCGCTGCAAAACGCACCGCGCGCAGCATGCGCACCGGATCTTCGCGATAGCGGGTTTCCGGATCGCCAATCAGACGGATAACTCCATCCTGCAGATCCTTCATGCCGCCGACGTAGTCGCGCACGGTGAAATCAGCGACGCTGTAATAAAGGCTGTTGATGGTGAAGTCGCGGCGTTGGGCATCTTCTTCAATCGAACCGAAGATGTTGTCGCGCAGCAGCATGCCGTTCTGGCCAAGCTGCGAGGTGACGCGATCGGTGGTATGCCCTTCGTGATGACCACGGAAGGTGGCGACTTCAATAATTTCTGGCCCGAACATCACGTGCGCCAGGCGGAAGCGACGGCCGACCAGACGGCAGTTGCGGAACAGCTTGCGTACTTGCTCCGGAGTTGCATTGGTCGTGACATCGAAATCTTTCGGCTTTTTGCCCAGCAGCAGGTCGCGTACGCCGCCGCCGACAAGCCACGATTCGTAGCCCGCCTTATTGAGTCTGTACATGACCTTGAGGGCATTTTCACTGATATCTTTGCGGGAAATTGCATGCTGATCACGCGGGATAACCGTCATATGTCGTTGTTCGACGGCGGCTTCTGCCTCGCGCTCTTCACGGCTTAGCACCTTACGGCAAAAATTAGCGACTCGGGTAAAAATGGTACACCTCGTAGTGTCAGACGGACTTCAGGACAAAAAAATAGCGGCTAATCATAGCTCAGCGGAACGCATTTGAGAATGCTGGATTTTCTCCGGCTGCCAGTTCACTACCGCATGCTTGAGTAAATCGTCAATATTCAGCTCTCGCCATTCCTGAATGACATCCTGGTTAAGAAACGTTAACGCTCGCACAATTTCCGGGCGTGGATCGCCTTGCGATAGCGCTGGAGCATGATTTTGCTTCGACAGTTTATTTCCCTGAGCATTTAGCGCCAGAGGTAGATGAATATAGTCTGGCGGCTGCCAGCCAAAATGCTGATACAACGAAATCTGCCGCACCGTGGGTTCAATCAGATCTGCACCGCGGACAATTTCGCTGATGCCCTGGAAATGATCGTCCACCACGACCGCAAGATTATAGGCGAACAGCCCATCGCGACGATGAATAATGAAATCTTCACGCGCCAGCGGTTCATCCGCGACGAGAGTACCGCGCAGTCGATCGTAAAACTCGAGAACCGGCCGCGTTTGCCGCAGGCGCAGGGCTGCGTTTTGCGCACCGAGCTGTAAATCCCGGCAGTGGCCGTCGTAAAGACCGCCGACGGCATGAATGCGCGCGCGGGTACAGGTGCAGTAATAGCAGAGTCCCTGCTCGAGCAGCCAGGCCAGACGCTCACGATAGGCTTCGTGACGCTGCGATTGCCAAAGCACTTCACCGTCCCAGTGCAGGCCGTAATGTTCTAATTGACGCAGAATAGTTGCGCCGGCGCCGGGGACTTCACGCGGCGGATCGATATCTTCAATGCGCACGCGCCAGATACCGCCCTGCGCCCGAGCTTGCAGATAGCTGCCAAGCGCGGCAATCAGTGAGCCGAAGTGGAGTTCGCCAGAAGGTGAGGGGGCAAAGCGCCCAATATAGTGTGAGTCTTTCATGATGTGACTGATAAAGCATCAAGGCGGGAGCGAACTCCCGCCGGAGATACACCAGCGAAGTGGATTAGCCTGCCATCTGTTTTTCGCGAATTTCCGCCAGCGTTTTGCAATCAATGCACAGGTCAGCGGTCGGACGCGCTTCCAGACGACGGATGCCAATCTCGACGCCACAGGATTCACAGTAGCCGAAATCTTCGTCTTCGACTTTTTTCAGGGTTTTTTCGATCTTTTTGATCAGTTTACGTTCACGATCGCGGTTACGCAGCTCCAGGCTGAACTCTTCTTCCTGGGCGGCACGGTCTACCGGGTCCGGGAAGTTGGCAGCTTCATCCTGCATGTGCGACACGGTGCGATCCACTTCATCCCTAAGTTGATTACGCCACGCTTCAAGGATGCGCCTGAAGTGCGCCAACTGGGCTTCGTTCATGTACTCTTCGCCCGGTTTTACTTGGTACGGCTCCACCCCTGCGATGGAGAGAATACTCAGGGACGATGTTTTACGGTTTTGCCCTTCTTGCATGTTGCTTCTCCTTAACACGCACTATCGATCCCCGTGTAGGGGGAAAAATCAGGCCGCTATAAATAGCAGATGCTTTTCCGGATAGCAATTATCTAAACGTTACACTTGACAACCCTGTGAGGAAAAGCGTATTTGCGCTCGCGACCAGAATACTATTTAGCCGTTTATTTACCGGGGGTTAACACCACGGTAATCGGCTTATTCAGAGTCATTGTTTCGGTAGAAAGTTCCGCCTTGTATGCGAGAATTTCTACCCCCTTGGTTTGCGCCTCAATCAATAGCTGTGCGTATCTGGCATCAATATGATGCGCGGGTGAGAAACGGTCGATCGCCGAATGCAGTACGGCGAACAAAATTACCGCCCGATCGCCCGCCGCTGCTACGCTCATCAGCTCCCGCAGGTGCTTCTGACCGCGCTCGGTGACCGCATCGGGGAAGTAACCGTATTCTTTCTCCGCCAACGTAACCGATTTCACTTCAATATAGCAGTTTTGTTGGTAATCTGCCTGTAACAGAATATCAATGCGGCTACTTTCAGAACCATACTTCACTTCACTTTTCAGCGTGTTATAACCTAAAAGTTCAGGAATGTTTCCTGCCAGAATCGCCTCTTTCGCCAACGTATTAGCGCGTAAAGTATTAACACAAATTATTGCGCCTTGTACGGTTTCAGTTAATTCCCAAGTGTGCGCATATTTGCGCTTAGGATTATCCGATGTGGAATACCAGACGGTATCGCCCGGCGCGGCGCAACCGGTCATTGCGCCAGTGTTGGGGCAGTGCAGAGTTAGCTCACGGCCATCGGGGGTGACAACATCGGCAAGAAACCGTTTGTAACGTTTAATTAAGATGGCGGACTGTAGCGGAGGAGTGAACTGCATCAGCTTTCCTTGTCGAAAGGGTAACGTTCCAGAGCGGTGTAGCGGGTGCGCCCGCGGCTAAAGCTGGACTCGTAGAGGACAAATTCGTTGACCGCAAACGCCCAGTTGAAGCCGGGCGGCGGAATAGGCACCGCATGGCGCGCATCGCGCAGCAGGGTGATATGCGGATGAAACGGCTGCGGGCTTTGATAGCAGCCGCTGCGGGCCGCCTGAGCGCGCAGCATATTCGCCAGCTGAAGCACCCCGCGCGGTGGCTGGCGGGTGCCCAGCCATACGACGCGTGAACGCAGCCATTGTCCGGCGTCATCAAGCGTTAAAGTAAAGCCCGGCTGGCGAATACGCCCGGCCATCGCTGACAGCGCGCGCTGTTTCTCCGTGCTCACCTCGCCGAGAAACGCCAGCGTCAGATGGAGATTATCCGCCGCCACCGGTCGACCCGCATCGTCGGGAAAGCTGGCGGCGCGCCAGTGAACAATTTGCCGCTGAACCTCTTTAGGCAGCTCAAGGGCGAAAAACAGCCTTTTCGGCTCGGACATGATAGAGACTCGGTAATGAATTATCAGGATGCTACAATGCTTGCCCTCAAATGTTAACCTCCGGAGCCCTTCGTGTCCTCATTGCCGGTTGCCGCCGTTCTTCCTGAACTTCTCACTGCCCTGCAGCATGCGCCGCAGGTTCTGCTCAATGCGCCAACCGGTGCCGGGAAATCCACCTGGCTGCCGTTGCAAATTCTCGCGGAAGGTAAAATCAACGGACGCATTATTCTGCTGGAGCCGCGGCGGCTGGCTGCACGCAACGTGGCGCAAAGGCTGGCGGAGCTGCTGGGGGAGAAACCCGGCGAGACCGTGGGCTATCGCATGCGCGCCGAGACCTGCGTCGGGCCGAAGACGCGCCTCGAAGTCGTCACGGAAGGTATTTTGACGCGGATGATCCAGCGCGATCCCGAACTGACCGACGTTGGGCTGGTGATCCTCGATGAATTTCACGAACGCAGCCTGCAGGCGGATCTGGCGCTGGCGCTGCTGCTCGATGTGCAGCAGGGATTGCGCGACGATCTCAAGCTGCTGATCATGTCGGCGACGCTGGATAACGAGCGTTTGCAACAGTTGCTGCCGGACGCGCCAACGGTGACATCCGCAGGGCGCGCGTTTCCGGTTGAACGGCGTTTTTTGCCGCTGCCAACGCATCAGCGATTTGACGAGGCGGTGGCGATTGCCGCCGCAGAACTGCTGCGCAGCGAAAGCGGCTCGATGCTGCTGTTTCTGCCCGGCGTTGGGGAGATTCAGCGGGTGCAGGAGCGGCTGGCGGAGCGCGTGGCGAACGATGTGGTTCTCTGTCCGCTATATGGCGCGCTGCCGCTGAACGAGCAGCGCAAGGCGATACTGCCTGCGCCGGCCGGGATGCGCAAAGTGGTGCTGGCGACCAATATTGCCGAAACCAGTTTAACCATTGAGGGCATTCGCCTGGTGGTGGATAGCGCCCAGGAGCGCGTCGCCCGCTTTGACGTTCGCACGGGATTGACTCGCCTGATCACGCAGCGCATTAGCCAGGCCTCGATGACCCAGCGCGCCGGGCGTGCCGGACGTCTGGAACCGGGGATCTGTTTACATTTGATCGGTAAAGAGCAGGCTGAACGCGCGGCGGCGCAGGGCGATGCGGAAATCCTGCAAAGCGATCTGTCGGCGCTGTTGCTGGAGCTTTTGCAGTGGGGATGCCAGGACCCGTCCCAGCTTAGCTGGCTGGATCTGCCGCCTGCGACTAACCTGGCGGCGGCTCGCCGCCTGCTGACAGCGCTGTCGGCGCTGGAAGGCGAGCGACTCTCGGCGCACGGGCGCAAAATGGCCGCGTTGGGTAACGACCCGCGCCTGGCGGCGATGCTGACCGCGACGGAAGATGCTGATGGTGTCGCGACGGCGGCTAAGCTGGCGGCGATCCTTGAAGAGCCGCCGCGCGGCGGTAATAGCGACCTTAGCTCGGCGTTTGCCCGTCAACAGACCAACTGGCAGCAGCGAGCGCAGCAGTTGATGAAACGGCTGGCGACCCGCGGTGGCCAGCCTGATGCTGAGCAAATGGCGCCGCTGTTGGCAACGGCTTTTGCCGACCGCATTGCCTATCGTCGTGGCCAGGAGGGGCGCTACCAGCTGGCGAACGGGATGGGGGCGATGCTTGACGCTGACGATGCGCTGGGCCGTCACGAGTGGCTGATTGCGCCGCTATTATTGCAGGGTAGTTCGTCGCCGGATGCGCGGATTTTACTGGCGCTGCCGGTGGAAATTCATGCGCTGATTGAGCAGTGTCCGGCGTTGGCTCAGCGTTCTGATACCGTCGAGTGGGACGAAGCGCTGGGCACCCTGAAGGCCTGGCGACGCACCTGCATCGGGCAACTGGTGATCAAGACCCAGCCGCTGGCGAAGCCTTCGGAAGAGGAGCTGCATCAGGCGATGCTCAACGGCATCCGGGATAAGGGCCTGAGCGTGCTCAACTGGACGTCGGAAGCGGAACAACTGCGCCTGAGACTGCACTGTGCCGCGCAGTGGCTGCCGGAAGAGGCGTGGCCCGCCGTTGATGAAACATCGCTGCTGGAGTCGCTTGAGGAGTGGCTGTTGCCGCAGATGACGGGCGTTCACTCGCTGCGCGCGCTCAAGGTGCTGGACGTGCGTCAGGCGCTGCAAAACTGGCTACCGTGGTCGCTTCGTCAGAAGCTGGATAGCGAACTGCCCACACATTACACGGTGCCGACCGGCAGCCGCATCGCCATTCGCTATCATGATGAAAATCCGCCTGCGCTGGCGGTGCGGATGCAGGAGATGTTTGGCGAGGCGACGACCCCGGTTATAGCTCAGGGGCGCGTGGCGCTGGTGCTGGAGCTGCTATCGCCCGCCCAACGACCGCTGCAAATCACCCGCGATTTAGGCGCGTTCTGGCAGGGGAGCTATCGTGAGGTGCAAAAAGAGATGAAAGGGCGCTATCCGAAGCACGTCTGGCCGGACGATCCGGCCAATACCGCCCCGACCCGGCGTACCAAGAAGTATTCGTAATCTCCGGACAGGCCCACAGTTTGCAGCGGACCCGTAGCCCGGTCAGCGCACCGGGAAGATAATCTGAAGCCGCATTGCGCGCTGTTTCCCCGGAGGCGGTGCTTGACGCACCTGTCCGGGCTACCAGACCGGCACTGTACCCGTAGCCCGGTCAGCGCAGCGCCACCGGGAAGATTGATGTGGTTATATCTGATTCCACAAAAAGATCCCGCCGCCAGCCAGTGCCAGCCAGGGGCCGAAGGCCAGCGGTTGTTGTAGCGATTGCCGGGTCACCAGCCGCTGCAACAGCGTCCAGACCAGGCCGCTGGCAGAGGCCAGCAGCAGCGTTTGTGGTAGCACCTGCCAGCCGCACCATGCCCCGAGCGCCGCCAGCAGCTTAAAATCACCGTAGCCCAGCGCCTCCTTACCGGTTAGCAGACGAAATACCCAAAACACCGTCCAGAGCGACAAATACCCGACCATCGCGCCAATGACCGCATCCGCCAGCGGCACGAAGGTATCGTTAAGATTAAACAACAACCCTCCCCATAGCAGCGGTAGGGTCAGCCGGTCAGGCAGCAGTTGCGTTTGCGCGTCGATGGCGGCAAGGATTAGCAGAACCGACAGCAGAAGCAGGCCGCCCAGCAGCGGTATCCCCGGAGGCATCAGGTATCCGACCAACGCAAACAGCATGCAGGTCGCCAGCTCTACCAGCGGATATCGACGCGATATCGGTAGTCCGCAGCAGCGTGAATGCCCCTTCAGCCACAGAAAGCTCAGAAGGGGAATATTATCTCGCCAGGCGATGGACTGACGGCACTGCGGGCAGAACGACGCAGGAAAGCAGAGATTAACGGTCTCGGTTTGCTCCATCATCAGCGGTAAGCGGTGAATAACGACGTTAAAAAAGCTGCCGAACGTCAGACCGAAAAGGAGTAAAAAACCGCTCCAGACGAGTGGGAATTGTGCGGCAAACTCCTCCAGCCGCGTGATATTTTCTATCATCATCGTGTCTCCTGCGATAACCACTGCCCTTGCCACTGCCACGGCGTGCGCCCCTGCTCATCTTTACGCGCATTTTGTGCCGCCAACAGGCTGAGCAGCGCCGGGGCCACCTGGCGGGTTTGCCATGTCCCGCTAAACGTATAGCGACCGTCTGGCGTGAAAGAACCTTGTCCGCTGAGGCTAAGCTGATGAGAATCCTGGGTTAGAGCAATACCCAGCGCGCCCGCTGGGGTACAGCTTAATTTGCCGTCTACGCGAGCCAGTTCAAGCGCTCCTGCCGGGGAGTTGAGCGCCGCATCCCGCCACTGTATATTGCCGCCGGTAATCTGCTGGCAGCCGCTGGCGTTAAAGCTGGCTTCAGGTAATGTCAGCACCACCTGACCGCTGGCTTCCTGCGGTATTCCGAACGCTAATCGCTGGCTGATAAAACGGGCCGGGACCGTGAGACGCCCCTCGTGTACCACAAATTCGTTCAGACCGTGCAGCCAGGCCTGGCCGCGCAGCCCGGACGGGTCGTTAAAACGGATATGCCAGCCGGGAAGCCAGAACGAGAAGCCAAACTCCCAGCGCAAATAGGCCAGCTCGATACCGCGCCAGCTGGCCTGCCGGGCTTCCCCTTGCCATAGGGTGCCTGAGGTTTCAGAGAGCCGTGCGCCTTCCGGCAGCGCCAGAGTCAGCAGCCGCGCCGGAGCGCTCAGCAAGAGCCAGAAGAGATAGACCACCACCAGCAGCAGGCCAATGATAAGTTTATTTTTCATTACTACGCTCCAGCACCAGCGCATTGACGGTAACCCAGCCGGGCTGCTGTGCTACGGCTGCGACAGCCAGCGTGGCGGTTGTCATCCCCGACTGTCCCAGCGCATCCAGCCATAACATCAGCGACTGGAAATCGGCGGGCTGCACGGTGAGGCTCAGGCGAGCCCCTTGCGGCTGCAGGCGAACGATGGTGATGCCGTGGCGGGCGGCCTCGCGCATAATCACCGTCGATGGCTCTTCTTGCGCCATAGGCGGTTTCTGCTGGCTAAGCTGCCGGAGAAGCGGCGTTTGCTGACGCATCCACTGCAGATTAGCCTGCTCTCTGGCTAGCGTTTGCCGCCATTGCGCCTCGCGGTTTTGCCACGGCTGCCATAGCGCGTAATACACCAGGCCGATAAGCAGCATCACGCCCATCCCCAGCAGCAGATGCTGTTCACGACGCGTACGTTGTTGCCATAAGGCGAGCAGGTCAGGCATCGTTACCCTCCAGTGTCAGACGTCCTTCGATACCGTCGGCGCGCGGCTTCATCTCGCCGGTCTGCACGCGGAATCCCGTTCGTGCGCGATTGCTGAACTGCTCCAGAGCCTGTGATGAAACTGCAGATATCTCCAACTGTAGCGTGTTGCGTGCGGCGTCAAAGCTCAGGGAGCGCAAGCGGATGCCCGGCGTCTCAGCGATGATTTTTTGCAACGCGCCGAGCCGGGAAATAAGCGCTGGTTGCCCCCCTGAGCTTTCCAGTTGGCGCAGATGCTGTTGCATTTGCAGCCTTGGGTTGATGACGTTTTTTTCCGCCTTAAACCACTGGCGGTAAAAATCGCGGCTGGCCTGCACGGCGGCATCGGCCTGTCGCCCCAGGGCGAGGTGATCGTCCAGGCTGTTTCCGCCCCACAACAGCAGTAGCGCCAGCGCTGCGGCGATCGCTGGACGCCAGCGCCGGGGCGTCGGCTGACGGCGGCGTTTAGCGGCAAAATTGCCCTGGCGTAAACAGATCTTGCGGGCATCCGGATTGGTCGCCGCCAGTTGGAGCAGGTCCTGCGGCGGGAGAGGCTGCCACGGTGCGGCGATATCCGGCGGCGGCGAATAGCACGCGATCGGCGCGACGTTTTGCCAGTGGGCCAGCAGCCCCTCGAGCCACGTGGTTTCCACCGCCATTCCGTTCCATGTATCACAGCGAAACAGCCACTGCTCGCCGCACTGTACGGCGCTCCAGCCGGTTGGGCTTTGCGGCAGTGCGAGGACATCCGGAGTCAGAGCCAGTACGTTCAGCCCAATCTCCTCGCACCAGGTCTGCCAGGCGCGCATCTTTTCTTGTCCGACCACCGCCACGGCGCAGTCGGTTTTGTCCTGATGAAGCAGGGCAAAGTGACTCTCTTCGACCTCCGTCGCCAGCTGTTCTTCGAGTAAAAACGCCAGCGCCTGCTGTGGTCGCCTGATGGCTCCGGCGGGCAGAGTGACGCGGTGAAAAGCGCAGTCGCTGGCCGGTACCAGCACCCAGGCCGGATAGCGCTGCGCCAGCAGGCTAAGCGTCCGGTCGCCATCATCAGGATGCCATTCTCCGGTCTGTGCCGCTTCTCCCGGCGCGACCAGCCGCCATATTGCCGTGGAGGTATCAGGATTGAGGCGAATAATCAGCACGGCGGCGGAAGAGGTCTGGTGGTTATTCATCGGCTACCCAATAGATTCCGTAGCGCCGTTGAACGACGCTGAAGGTTCGCCCCTGTTTTTGCAGGAGGCTACGTTGTTGATAGCGGGCGTTGCCCATCACCACGCTGAAGGTGGCGATAAAGCGTTCACTGTGTACCGCCAGCCACGGACGCGCGGCGGCGGTATCGGTTTTTTGTAATGTCGGTTGCGACAG
This sequence comes from Klebsiella sp. MISC125, assembly GCF_051131775.1. Taxonomy (NCBI): domain Bacteria; kingdom Pseudomonadati; phylum Pseudomonadota; class Gammaproteobacteria; order Enterobacterales; family Enterobacteriaceae; genus Klebsiella; species Klebsiella sp. MISC125. The sequence continues at coordinate 5,047,337 of NZ_CP180448.1, read as the reverse complement.
GAAGGCGGCGACGCTGCTCCAGCCCGTCGACGCGCGGGTTTGCAGCAGTTGCTGTACCTCGGGGACGGTGAGTTCCGATGGGAATAGTGCCGCCAGCAGCGCCGCCTGAGCAGGTTTCAGGGTGTTGACGTTCACCTGTAGCACGTCGTCCGTCAGGGCGCAGACGTAGGGCAACAGGCGCTGATAGAGCGCAGCGTCCATCCCGACCAGCAGGCGCAGTTCGCTAACATCCTGCAGCGGCTGATTCCCGGTCAGATAGCCGGGCGATTGCGCCATATAGACTTCGTCCTCCGCGCCGTTCAGCAGCGGCTCACGATTGCTGTCTACCCAGTCGCGCAGGGCAGCGGTGAGCTGTAGCGCCCGCAAGGGTTCGCTGCCGAGGTTTTCCAGCAGCCGGGTAAAAACCTGCGCGGGATAAGGCATTTCGGCGTTCTCGTCGCCGTTGAGCTGGTTAATGGCGTTAAGATTGAAGCAGGCCTGGGCGTCGGTAATCGTGGCGTAAATCTCGCCGTCATTAACCGTAAAACGGCGATCCTGCTGGGCCCAGTTCTGCGCCAGATGGGTTTGGTTTGGCGAGTCGAGCGCGTCGCGTTGCAGCAGCGCCGCCGCCATGGTTTCCGCCCCCAGCGCGTACCATTTGGCCTGTAGATTATCGAGGGTGGTGGCGGTTTGCTGGTACATCTGCGCAGTGCGTTCGGTCATGGCGCTCGCCAGCACCATCATCAGGGCAAGGATCAGCAGCACCATCAGCAGGGCGACCCCGCGCTGGCGGTTGTTCATTGGCTGCCTCCTGGCGTGAGCAGAAACAGTCGCTTGATCTCGCCGTATGGTTCCAGACTTAGGGTGACTTCCAGCCCCTGCGGCAGCGTCTGCGACTGCTGCCATTCATCCTGCCAGCGGCCGCTGGCATAAAAGCGCAGACGGAACGCCTGAACGCCGCGCTGGACTACGGTGATGGTGGGCTGGCTGCCGGGCAACGGGTCCTGCTGCTCATAGCTCAGACGCTCCAGTTGGCCCTCACGCAGGCGATAGCTGACGTTCTGAATTTCCGAACGCGGCAGCATCCCCAGCGGGTTGGGCCAGCCGTTGCGGCTAAAGGCCATCGCCCAGTCATCGCTGCTCAATTGAAAGCGTCCGGCAAAAAACAGGCTCGCGCTGTCGCGGCTGCGGCGGGGAATGATGTGGCTGAAATCCGCCGCCATCTGGCTGAAGGTTTGCTGTAACGCCTGCATGCGCCCGCTCTTATCACGGGTGAGCGTATCGGCGCGCATCACGTTTTGCAGCACCGTTATGGCAGCGACGCTGAGCGCGGCGAGGATCGCCAGCGCCAGCAGCATTTCGACGAGGGTGAAGCCGCGCGAGCGTTGAGTCATAGCTGGGTGACATAGGTGCGTAGCGAAGAGACCGGTGTCTTGTCGCTTTTATTGTGACGGACTTCGACATCCAGCGCCCGCAGTTGCGGAAGGTCAGTCTCCACTCCCTGCCAGCGAATATGCCAGCTGACGCCCGCCGCCTGCACGGTGGTTTCTGACCAGCTCAGCGCCGGAAAGCGATTCTCCAGCCGTAGCTGCACCAGCTGATTATCCGCCAGCCAGCTGGCGAGAGTTTTCTCTTCCATTCGTCCCAGCTGGCGGGTTTGCTGGAGCGTAGCCTGCATCACCGCCAGCCCGGCGAGGGCGAACACCACCAGCGCAACCATCACTTCAATCAGCGTCATGCCGGACTGGGGTTTCATTGCGCCTCCTGCGATTCGGTCAGGCTTTCGCCGCGGGCATTAAACGCGATACCCGGCGCATCGCCTATGCTGAGCTGGAACGGCGTCATTTCGCCGCCGGGGAAAATCAATACGTCGGGATTGTTGCCAGGCGTCCAGACCTCGCCCTGTGGGAAAGTAAGGTTCAGCTTGCCCTGATTGAGATTGCCCGAGGTGGCGACGCGCCCGGCCTGCAGCGGTAGCCAGCGATAGCCGTTCCAGCTGTCGCTGGCGGGTGTCGGATCGTTGCTTTCACGGGCTTGCAATACCAGGAACTGCCAGCCATCGGGATGCACCGAGACGCCAAAGAACTGGCCGGTTTGCAGTCCTCGCTGCTGGACAAAACGCAGTTGCGCTTGAAAGCGCGCCAGCGTTTGTTCCGCGCCATCGTCACGTGAAGCCGGGAACGCCAGCATCACCATGCCCGCGCTGACGCCCATTAGCAGCAAAATGAGCATCATCTCCAGTAGCGTAAAGCCGCGCTGGCGCACTATTTCTTCCCGATCGTCCAGTTGCCGATATCGTCATTGCTCTCCGGGACGCCGTCCGGTCCGAGGCTGAAAATATCCACCTGTCCGTGCTGACCGGGGCTTAACAACTGGTAATCGCCGCCCCACGGGTCCTGCGGCAGACGGCGGATATAGCCGCCCTCCGGATAGTTTCGTGCGTGCGGCTCGGCGGACGGCGCAGTGACCAGCGCCTGCAGCCCCTGTTCGGTGCTTGGATAGCGGCTGTTGTCCAGTTTGTACATGTCCAGCGCCCCCTCCAGCGCGACCAGGTCGCTGACCACTTTTTGCCGGTCGGCTTTTTCCTTATTACCCATCAGGTTGGGCACCACCAGGCTGGCGAGCACGCCGAGGATAACAATCACCACCATGATTTCCAGTAAGGTGAATCCGCGCTGTCGTTGCATATTTTTCTCCATTAGAACAATTACATACTCATCAGGGTGTTGAGTTGCAGTATCGGTTGTAGGATGGCGAGGACGATAAACAGCACCATTCCGGCCATCGCCACCACCAACAGGGGTTCAAACAGGCTGAGCGCCAGCTGGATTTGCGCGCTCAGTTCCCGGTCCTGATTATCCGCCGCGCGTTCCAGCATGCCGTTGAGCTCGCCGCTCTGTTCGCCGCTGGCGACCATGTAGCGCATCATCGGTGGGAATAGCTGGGTCATTTCGAGGGCGCGGTGCAGGCTGACGCCTTCGCGAACCGCGTCGCTGGCGGCTTCCAGCTGGTGCTTCGCCCAGGCATTGCTTAACACTTCTGCGCTGATGCGCATCGCCAGCAGCAGCGGCACGGCGCTGGCGTTGAGAATGCTCAGGGTGCGGGCGTAGCGGGCGCTATTGACGCTGCGCGCGACCCTGCCAATCAGCGGCAGACGCAGCAGCTGCTTATGCCAGGCCAGCCGCTTTGCGGGCTGACGCAGCAGGTAGCGCAGCAGCAGAATGACCAGCACGATGACCAGCAGCAGCCATGGACCGGCGGTGCGAACCAGGTCGCTCATCGCCATCAGCAGGCGGGTGGAAAACGGCAGCGCCTGTTTGAGATGCACAAACTGGTCGACGACTTTCGGCACCACCGTCGAGAGCAGGATCACAATCACGCTGACGGCAACAAAGGTCAGTACGATGGGGTAAATCATCGCCTGCAGCAGTTTGGCGCGAAGCTGCTGGCGCTGTTCGGTGTAATCCGCTAGCCGGTTCAGCACGCCATCGAGGTGGCCTGAGGCTTCCCCGGCGGCGACCATCGCACAGTAGAGCGCGTCGAAACAGCCAGGATAGCCGCGCATGGCTTCCGCCAGGGAATGGCCTTCCAGCACTTTGCCGCGCACCCCGGCGATAATCGTTTTTAGCTGCGGTTTCTCACACTGCTGGGCCACCGCGTCGAGGGCTTTTTCCAGCGGGATGGCGGCGGCGACCAGGGTTGCCAGTTGGCGGGTCAGCAGGGCGAGATCGCTTGCGCTGGTGCGGCGGATAAAGCGTGGACGTCCGCTGCTGCTGTTGGTTGTCGGGTCGACTTCCAGCGCCAGCCATCCCTGCTCCCGCAGCAGCTGGCGCGCGTGGCGGGCGGAGTCAGCCTGCTGGACGCCGCGCCGGGTTTTGCCGTTTTCGTCGAGGGCCTGGTAACGAAAAAGCGCCATCTCAGGAGGCCTCCGTGGTCTGCTGCTCGGTGACTCTGAGCACCTCTTGCCAACTGGTGATCCCCGCCAGCGCTTTTTCCCGCCCGGAACGGCGCAGGGTCATATAGTCCGCCCCCAACTGTTGGATCAGCGTCACCTCGTTTTCACCACGATGGATAGCCATGCGCACGCGATCGTCCACCAGCAGCAGTTCGTGAATGCCGGTGCGCCCGCGATAGCCGGTAAAACCACACTCGGCGCAGCCTTGAGGCCGCCAAAGCGCAGTGCCGGGGGCGATATCCATCTGGCGGGCAGCGTCGATATTCGCCGGTTCCTGCTGACGGCAGTGCGGGCAGAGTCGGCGCACCAGCCGCTGCGACATCACCGCCAGCAGCGAGGTGGAGAGCAGAAAAGGTTCCACGCCCATATCCTGCAAGCGCGAGATAGCGCCCAGCGCGCTGTTGGTGTGTAGCGTAGAGAGCACCAGATGGCCGGTTAGCGAGGCCTGGACGGCAATCTGCGCCGTCTCGCCATCGCGGATTTCACCCACCAGCACCACGTCGGGATCCTGGCGCAATATGGCGCGCAGCCCGCGGGCAAAGGTCATATCGACTTTACTGTTAACCTGGGTCTGACCAATGCCCTCCAGCTCGTATTCGATAGGGTCTTCAATGGTCATGATGTTGCGCTCGCGGGCGTCGAGGCGGCTCAGCGCAGCGTAAAGCGAGGTGCTTTTACCCGAACCGGTTGGCCCGGTCACCAGCACGATGCCGTGCGGGCGGGCGATCAACCCATCCACCTGCTGAAGCAGGGCGGGCGACATCCCCAGGGTCAACAGATCGAGATTAACGCTGTTCTTGTCGAGCAGGCGCAGTACCACTCGTTCGCCGTAGCTTGAGGGTAGCGTCGAAACGCGCACGTCGACGGCTCGTCCGCCAATGCGCAACGCCATGCGTCCGTCCTGAGGAATACGCTTTTCGGCGATATCGAGGCTCGCCATTACCTTAATGCGCGAGATCAGCAGCGCGGCGAGGCGGCGCTGGGGGCGCAGGATTTCGCGCAGCACGCCGTCGACGCGAAAGCGAATTTGCAGGTGGCGTTCATAGGTTTCGATATGAATATCCGAGGCTTTCTCTTTGATGGCCTCGGTGAGCATGGCGTTAATCAGGCGAATAATCGGCGCGTCGTCTTCGCTATCCAGCAGGTCGTCGGTGTCCGGCAGCTCTTCGGCAAGGGTGTATAAATCCAGCTCGTTGCCGATATCGGCCATCATCCGTCGCGCCTCAGCGGAATCGCGCTGATAGCTCAGCACCAACAGCTTTTCGAACGCCTCTTCCTCCAGGCTTTCGAGGCTGAACGGCATCGCGGCGACCCGGCGGGCTTCCAGCAGCGCCTGCGGCGCGGTGGCGGCGAGGCAGAAAACCTCGCAGCTTTCGCCGTTGCTCAACAGCATCACGTTATGCATGCGGGCGTAGCTGAAAGGTAGCAGCGGACGGCGTTCGGCGGCGGGGGTCATAGATTTCCTCCCAGATTGAACGCGTCGATAGCGGCGCTCACCTGACGGAATGCGGCGGTGTCCTGGCGCGGATAGATCTCCAGCAGATCGTTACTCAGCATCGCGTCGTTGCTCTCCTTGCCACGCTGTTTGGTCTGGGCATCGTTAAAGGCGGTGTACTGGCCGGATGATGCCTGGCGGTACTCGTCGCGGTCGCGGATCACCGTCGGGCGAATAAACAGCATCAGGTTGCGCTTGGAGACCTTTTTGCTGGTGGAGCGGAACAGCGCGCCAATCACCGGAATATCGCCGAGTAACGGGACTTTATCGGCGGTGTCGGTGACGCTTTTATCCAGCAGGCCGCCGACCACTACCGTTTCGCCGCTGCCGACCAGCACCGCGTTATTCACCGTGCGGGTATTGAAGGTCGCGCCGAGATCCGAGCTGGTGCTGGAAGCGGCATCCGCCACGCTGGAGACCTCTTGTTCGATCTCCAGCAGTACCGAATCACCTTCGTTAATTTGCGGCTTGACCTTCAGCTTGATGCCGACGGTTTTGCGCTCAACGGTATTGAAGATGTTATCTCCGGAGGTGGTTTGCGAGCCGGTGAGCACCGGGACTTCCTGGCCAACGTTAAAAGTGGCCTCCATGTTGTCGAGGGTGACGATGCTCGGGGTGGCAAGAATATCGTTTTTGGTGCTGCTGGAGAGGGCGGTTAAAAGCATCGCCCAGTTGCCCTGATAGAATCCGGCGGCAATGCCGTTGAAGGAACCCAGGGCGCTGGCCAGCGAACTGGTGAGGGTGCCATCTTTGTTGTACTGATTGGCTCCGGCAATCGCTGTGGATATCGGCAGGCCGCTGTTGGTGAACTGAGTCATCCCGGCATTTTTATTGGCCCACTGGATACCAAGGTTAAGACCGTCGGCATCCTGCACTTCAGCGATAATCGCCTCCACCAGCACCTGCGGGCGGCGGATATCAAGCTGGGCGATCACCCGCTCAAGGTCGTTCATCACGTCCGGCGCTGCGGTGACAATCAGGGCGTTGGTCTGACCGTGGGCTTTGATAATGATGTTTTTATCCAGCGCCGCCACCGGCTTCGCGGCCTGCTTTTCGCTCTGAATCGTGCTGCTGATGCCGGTCAGCACTTCCACCAGATCGGACGCTTTGGCGTATTTCAGGTAGATAACTTTGGTATTGCCCTGCGTCGCCTGCTGGCGGTCGAGCTGCTTGATCATCGCGATGATCCGCTGGCGGGAGTTGGGTTCGCCGCTGACCAGCACCGCGTTGGTGCGCTCATCGGCCACTACGTTGGCGACCATTGAGCCGGGAAGCGCCGATTTGCTGGTGTCTTTGTTGAGTTCAGTCACCAGCTTGACCACATCGGCGGCGGAAGCCCAGGAGAGGGGAACGGTCACCACGCTGCGGTCTCCGGCGTTATCGACGCGCTCAACAATGGTCAACAAGCGTTTGATCACCGCCGCGCGGCCTGTCATTAACAGGACGTTGGAGGGTTCGTAATGCACCACGCTGCCCGCTCCGGCGTTATCGTTGAGCTGGCGCAGCAGTGGTGCTAAATCGCGGGCGGCGACGTTGGTCAGCGGTACCACGCGGGTGACGACTTCATCGCCGATTCCCGGCGCGGCATCGCTGGCGACCGGCACGGCGGCGGTTTTCGCATCCTTCGAACGCACCACTTTCAGCACGCCGTTATTCATATTAATCACGGCGAAGCCATACACATCGAGGACGCTGAGGAAGAATTGATAATATTGCTCTTCATTGAGCATATCGTAGCTGCGCACGGTAATGGTGCCGCGCACGCTGGGGTCGATAATCACCGTTTTATTCAGGTTTTTACTCACTGTATTGATAAATTCCTGAATATCGGTTCCCTTAAAGCTGGCAGAGAATTCTTCCGCGCCAGCCGGTCTGAATAACAGGGATGAGAATATAAGTAGCGCCAGGAAAAATGGGCGGATAATGGTAGTGATGTTCAATTATTCATCCCTCAGGGCCAGGTAAATATCGTGTTTCTGACCATCGCGTTCAACGGTAAGGGTTATTTCACTTAATTCCGGAAGCTGAGTTAACGCCTGCTGGGCCTGTTCTCTGTCGCGTAAATCCAGGCCGTTCAGGGCAATAGCTAAGTCGTTTTCCTGGAGACCGGCCTCACGAAATAATGCCGGGTCTTTGCCTGGATTCAGGCGATATCCGCTCAGTTTGTCATTGGTCATCACCGGCGAAATATTGAGGTAGTGAAGAATATTTTGCGGTTGCTTGCGCAGTTCCTGAGCTAATTGTTGGGTTGGGGTCATCGCGCTATTTTTTGCGCCAGTAGGTTGGTCGTTAAACAGCGGGATGGCCTCATTGCTGCCGCGATAATTGACGATCAGTCGGTCGGGAAAAATAGCGACGATTTTGGCCTCTCCACCCGGTGTGTTATCGCCAACGCTGAGGCTAACCTGTTGATTGCCTTTCATCATGATGGCAATGGCGCGGGCCGGGTCGGTGCTGGCGAGCAGGCCGGTCACGCGCAGTTTTAAAGCTGAAATGGGGGCCTGCTGAAGGTCATTAACGCTTGCGGGCGCGGCGGTCTTCTCCGCGATGCCAAACAACGTAAAGCGCGGAAGCGCTGTTTTAGATGGAACATCGGGAGGTGGCGTCAGGCTGCTATGAGGGCGTTCGTTATCCGTAAAGTTTACCGGGAAAATTATTTTCCAGGTTAATTGAGCGAGCTGTTGGCAGAGAATTAATAATATGATGGAGGTCACAATATGAGGCATGTAATTAATTATTTTTTTATTTGATATTGTTAATCTCATCACGGAATTATGCATTTTCATTCCTTTGTTCATTCTATTTCCCTCAGCAAAAGGTACAGCCCTACCGATATTGGTGGGGCGTTTTTTTATTCTAAGTATGCTTATTGCGGGAATCTGTGTTGGTCGCTGCGAATCATAATGAGTTTCGCTATTGCGGTCGTCATTCCCTTTTTATTTTTTCTCCCCCGGCCGCCTACGCCCCCAGGGGATGAGTGAATGGATGATTGAACCGAAGAGAGCAAGAATATCTAATTATCGACGCTTTAAAGATATGCTCGTTATTTTTTCATGGTGCTTAAGTGCGCCAGGAATAGTTTCGCGTATATACCACTCCATATAATTTAATCAGCATGTATAGGGACTATCGAATGCTCAGATATACCCGTAATGCCCTGGTTCTGGGATCGCTGGTTTTGCTTAGCGGCTGCGATAACGGATCCTCTTCTTCCTCTGGAAATCCTGACACGCCTGATAATCAGGATGTCGTTGTACGTTTACCTGACGTTGCGGTGCCCGGTGAAGCGGTCACGGCGGTAGAAAACCAGGCGGTCATCCACCTGGTGGATATTGCCGGGATCACCAGCAACAGCGCGGCGGACTACAGCAGTAAAAACCTCTATCTGTGGAATAACGAAACCTGCGACGCGCTGAGCTCGCCGGTTGCTGACTGGAACGATGTCAGCACCACGCCGACGGGCAGCGACAAATATGGCCCGTACTGGGTGGTTCCGCTCAATAAAGAGAGCGGCTGTATTAACGTGATTGTTCGCGACGGCACCAATAAGCTGATCGACAGCGATCTGCAAGTGTCGTTTGGTGACTTTACCGATCGCACGGTTTCCGTTATCGCTGGTAACAGCGCGGTCTACGATTCCCGCGCCGATGCCTTCCGCGCCGCGTTTGGCGTGGCGCTGGCCGAAGCCCACTGGGTCGATAAAAACACGTTGTTGTGGCCGGGCGGTCAGGATAAGCCCATCGTGCGCCTGTACTACAGCCATAGCAGTAAAGTGGCGGCCGATAGCGAAGGTAAATTTACCGACCGCTATCTGAAGCTGACGCCGACCACCGTTAGCCAGCAGGTCAGCATGCGCTTCCCGCATCTTTCCAGCTATGCGGCCTTTAAGCTGCCGGAAAATGCCAACGTTGATGAACTGTTGCAGGGTGAAACGGTTGCCATTGCCGCAGAGCAGGACGGGATCCTGATTTCCGCTACCCAGGTACAGACGGCAGGCGTACTGGATGATACCTATGCTGAAGCGGCAGAAGCGCAGAGTTACGGGGGGCTTCTGACCGACGGCGGCGTGAACTTCCGCGTCTGGGCACCGACCGCTCAGCAGGTGGATGTGGTGGTGTACAGCGCCGATAAGAAAGTGACCGGCAGCCATCCGATGACCCGCGACAGCGCTTCTGGCGCATGGTCGTGGCAGGGCGGTAGCGACCTGAAAGGGGCATTCTACCGCTATGCGATGACGGTGTATCACCCGCAGTCGCGTAAGGTTGAACAGTACGAAGTTACCGACCCGTACGCGCACAGCCTGTCGACCAACTCGGAGTACAGTCAGGTCGTTGACCTCAACGACAGCGCGCTCAAGCCTGACGGTTGGGACAGCCTGACCATGCCGCATGCGCAGAAAACCAAAGCGGATTTAGCGAAGATGACGATCCATGAATCGCATATTCGCGATCTCTCCGCCTGGGATCAAACCGTCCCGGCAGAACTGCGCGGTAAATACCTCGCACTGACCGCCGGCGACAGCAATATGGTGCAGCACCTGAAGAAGCTCTCGGCTTCAGGCGTCACGCACATTGAGCTGCTGCCGGTCTTCGATCTGGCGACGGTCAATGAGTTCAGCGATAAAGTGGCCGATATTCAGCAGCCGTTCAGCCGCCTGTGTGAAGTGAACAGCGCGGTGAAAAGCAGCGAATTCGCCGGGTACTGCGACAGCGGATCCACGGTGGAAGAGGTGCTGAATCAGCTCAAGCAGAACGATAGCCAGGATAACCCGCAGGTGCAGGCGCTGAATACGCTGGTGGCGCAGACCGACTCCTATAACTGGGGTTACGATCCGTTCCATTACACGGTTCCTGAAGGATCTTACGCGACCGATCCGGAAGGCACGACGCGTATCAAAGAGTTCCGCACCATGATTCAGGCGATCAAGCAGGATCTGGGGATGAACGTCATTATGGACGTGGTGTACAACCACACCAATGCCGCCGGGCCGACCGATCGCACCTCGGTGCTGGATAAGATTGTGCCCTGGTACTATCAGCGCCTGAATGAAACCACCGGCAGCGTTGAATCCGCTACCTGCTGTTCAGACTCCGCGCCGGAGCATCGGATGTTCGCCAAGCTTATCGCCGACTCTCTGGCGGTATGGACCACCGATTATAAAATCGATGGCTTCCGCTTCGACCTGATGGGCTATCACCCGAAAGCGCAAATTATCTCGGCGTGGGATCGCATCAAAGCGTTGAACCCGGATATCTACTTCTTCGGTGAAGGCTGGGACTCTAACCAGAGCGATCGCTTTGAAATCGCTTCGCAGATCAACCTGAAAGGCACCGGTATCGGTACGTTCTCCGATCGCCTGCGCGACTCCGTGCGCGGCGGCGGGCCGTTCGACTCCGGCGATGCGCTGCGTCAGAACCAGGGCGTCGGCAGCGGCGCGGGCGTATTACCAAACGAAATTACCAGCCTGAGCGATGATCAGGTTCGCCACCTGGCCGACCTGACCCGTCTGGGAATGGCCGGTAACCTTGCCGATTTTGTGATGATCGATAAAGACGGCGCGGTGAAGAAAGGCAGCGAAATTGACTATAACGGCGCGCCTAGCGGTTATGCCGCAGACCCGACGGAAGTCGTCAACTATGTTTCGAAGCACGACAACCAGACCCTATGGGACATGATCAGCTATAAAGCGTCCCAGGAAGCCGACCTGGCGACCCGCGTTCGCATGCAGGCGGTTTCACTGGCGACGGTGATGCTGGGGCAGGGGATTGCGTTCGACCAGCAGGGCTCTGAACTGCTGCGCTCGAAGTCCTTCACCCGCGACTCCTACGACTCCGGCGACTGGTTCAACCGCGTTGATTATTCTATGCAGGATAACAACTACAACGTCGGGATGCCGCGCAGCAGTGATGACGGCAGCAACTATGATGTGATTTCTCGCGTCAAAGATATGGTTGCCACGCCGGGCGAAGCTGAGCTGAAGCAGATGACCGCGTTCTACCAGGAACTGACCGAGCTGCGTAAATCCTCGCCGCTGTTCACGCTAGGAGACGGTAGCACGGTGATGAAGCGCGTTGATTTCCGCAATACCGGTTCTGATCAGCAGGCAGGTCTGCTGGTTATGACCGTGGATGATGGCGTGAAAGCGGGTGCCAGCCTGGATAGCCGCCTTGATGGTCTGGTGGTGGCGATTAACGCCGGACCGGAAAGCCGGACGCTGAATGATTTTGCCGGGGAAACGCTGCAGCTGAGCGCTATCCAGCAGACAGCGGGTGAAAACTCGCTGGCAAGCGGCGTACAGATTGCTGCCGACGGTACCGTTACGCTTCCGGCCTGGTCCGTTGCGGTACTGGAACTGCCGCAAGGCGATGCCCAGGGCGCTGGCCTGCCGGTGAGCAGTAAGTAAATTAAGTTAGTCCTGAACCTCCCGGTCTGCGGTGTGAAAACCGCAGGCCGGGATGGCGTTTCTTTATTAAGGAGAAAGCCAGTGCTTGTTCGCCAGCAAGAGCCGTTTCCTCAACCTGATGAGCCCCCGGTGGTGATCGGGAGAATGGTGCAAATCCCGTATGTAACCGTGCCACTGTATGCCGCATTGTTGATTGCGCTGGGCTGGTTTGGCGGTGAGCAATGGCGTAACAAACCTGAGCCGCAGCCGATGACGCTGCCGGTAGCCCATGCGGCGCTGATGCCGCTCAGTCAGCCTCCCGATCAACCAGTGGTAAAAAAAGCGGCGGTGCCGGTTAAAGCTGAGGCAGAAATACAGACCGAGGCGGAAACTGAGGTTGATGAAGATAATCTGCCGCCTTTGCGCTACAGCGCGCACGTCTACGCCTCGCTGGCGGAGAAGCGCAGCATTGTATTGAACGGACAATCATGGAAGGAGGGCGATTCGCCGCTGCCGAACCTGGTTATCGAGCAGATTCAACAGGATGTCACCGTGTTTAGTTTTAATGGTCAAACTTTTACCCTGGCGGCGCTGGACGACTGGCCGGGCGGGACCATTGAGGAGAGCCAGCAGGGAGAATAAAAATATCGCGATCGAAATTAAGAAAATAGCTATTTTCCGCGCAGACTATCAATAAATGGTGCTAACTGGCGATTAAATTGACTGCATTTTGTGGCTTCTGGCGTACTGTCCTGCTGAAGCTGCTGATATAGCTGCGCGCTGCGCTGGCTTAGCATATTTCCATCAATATTTTCCCATCCACGTTTTTTACCCACATTTATTGCCGCGCGGTTAATGACATCATCGGCGGGAAGATCGCTACGGTTGCATTTATTCTTTAGATAGCGTGCCCCGGCAGCAACGGAGGCGAGTTGCTCAAGCTGGGCCTGGCCGCTAACGGCAGGGCTAAGGGATGTCGAACGATTTTGCTGACAGCCTGCGAGCAGGGCGACCGCCAGAAACGGAAATATAACGAAATTGCGCATAATATATTAATCGGGAAAAATTAATTGGCTGACAGTTTAACAAATATTTATGTGGAGTCATCACAAAATCTGCCAAATTATAAATGTTAAGTGGCTCTCGTTTTTATCATTGCGGTCTTTTAAAACTCTTTTTCTTTCGGCCGAGATGACTCTCTTTTCCTGACTAAAATAATATTTTCTGCTGCTGTGATTCCCGTTTCCGCTGGCAGTCAGCTGCTGTTGCGATGGGTACAGGCTTAACTATTTATGTTATTAAAAAACATACTAATTTCCCTTTTGTTACCCGATGAGCATGTAAAATGCTGGTTAAGAATGTCGCGGTTTAGTGCTATCCTGTGTCTCCTGGACAATAAATGCTGTGTCCCGAATTATTCTGCCAATGAAGCGTGTAACAATGTGATTTGTATGGTGAATTTTTAAAGTGAAAATCATGCGAGCGACATGATAAGACGTCGCGCAGTCCATAAATGGATGCCTGAAAACGAAGACATTCAGGCGTCAATTTGAGAGATTTCTTCTTCCTCCTGTCGGGGGAAACATTGAGAATCAGGCTTTTACGCCTGAAAGTTGCGGAGAAAAAGCATGGCGGGAGATGACCGCGAGCCGATCGGACGTAAGGGGAAACCCACGCGTCCGACAAAACAAAAGGTAACTCGTCGTCGGGTTCGGGAAGAGGACTACGACGACGATTACGATGATGATGACTATGAGGATGAAAAACCGATGCCGAAGAAAGGAAAAGGCAAAGGCGGTAAACCCCCTCGTCGCAAACGCACCTGGCTATGGTTGCTGATTAAGATTGGTATCGTCTTTGCGGTGATCATTGCCGCCTACGGCGTCTATCTCGATCAGAAAATCCGTAGCCGCATTGACGGTAAAGTTTGGGATCTGCCTGCCGCGGTATATGGCCGGATGGTTAACCTTGAACCGGATATGCAGATCAGCAAAAACGAAATGGTGCGGCTGCTTAACGCCACGCAGTATCGTCAGGTGAGCGCGATGACGCGCCCGGGCGAATACACCGTGCAGGCCAACAGCATTGAGATGATCCGCCGTCCGTTCGATTTCCCGGACAGTAAAGAAGGCCAGGTGCGCGCGCGTCTGAGCTTTTCCGGCGATCGTCTGGACACCATCGAGAATATGGATAACAACCGCCAGTTCGGTTTCTTCCGCCTCGATCCGCGTCTGATTACCATGCTGCAGTCGGCCAACGGCGAACAGCGCCTGTTCGTGAAGCGTAACGGCTTCCCGGATCTGCTAGTCGATACGCTGCTGGCGACCGAAGACCGCCATTTCTACGAGCACGACGGGATCAGTCTTTACTCGATTGGCCGTGCGGTGCTGGCTAACCTGACCGCTGGTCGTACGGTGCAGGGGGCGAGTACGCTGACCCAGCAGTTGGTGAAGAACCTGTTCCTCTCCAGCGAACGTTCATACTGGCGTAAAATTAACGAAGCCTATATGGCGCTGATCGTTGATGCGCGTTACAGCAAGGATCGCATCCTTGAGCTGTATATGAACGAGGTGTACCTCGGTCAGAGCGGCGATAACGAAATCCGCGGCTTCCCGCTGGCGAGCCTGTATTACTTTGGCCGCCCGGTAGAAGAGCTGAGCCTCGATCAGCAGGCGCTGCTGGTAGGAATGGTTAAAGGCGCATCGGTCTATAACCCGTGGCGTAACCCGAAGCTGGCGCTGGAGCGACGCAACCTCGTGCTGCGTCTTCTGCAACAGCAGCAGGTTATCGATCAGGAACTGTATGACATGCTGAGCGCGCGTCCACTGGGCGTGCAACCGCGCGGCGGGGTTATCTCTCCGCAGCCTGCGTTTATGCAGATGGTGCGTCAGGAGCTGCAGGCGAAGCTGGGCGATAAAGTGAAAGAGCTCTCCGGCGTGAAGATCTTTACCACTTTCGACTCAGTCGCGCAGGATGCGGCGGAAAAAGCGGCGACAGAAGGCATCCCGGCGCTGAAGAAACAGCGTAAGCTGCCGGATCTGGAAACCGCAATGGTCGTCGTCGATCGCTTCACCGGCGAGGTGCGGGCGATGGTCGGCGGGGCGGAGCCGCAGTTTGCCGGTTATAACCGTGCGATGCAGGCGCGTCGTTCGATTGGTTCTCTGGCAAAACCGGCGACCTATTTGACCGCCCTGAGCCAGCCGAATCAGTATCGACTCAACACCTGGATTGCCGATGCGCCAATCGCGATTCGTTTGTCCAACGGACAGACGTGGTCGCCGCAGAACGATGATCGTCGCTACAGCGATAGCGGTAAAGTGATGCTGGTTGACGCCCTGACCCGTTCAATGAACGTGCCGACGGTGAACCTCGGGATGGCGCTGGGCCTACCGGCGGTGGTCGATACCTGGACTAAACTGGGCGCACCGAAGAATCAGCTCAATGCAGTTCCGGCTATGCTGCTGGGGGCGCTGAACCTGACGCCGATTGAAGTGGCCCAGGCGTTCCAGACCATTGCCAGCGGTGGCAACCGCGCACCGCTCTCGGCGCTGCGTTCGGTTATTGCCGAAGATGGTACCGTGCTGTATCAGAGCTATCCGCAGGCTGAACGCGCGGTTCCGGCACAAGCGGCGTATATGACGCTCTGGACCATGCAGCAGGTTGTGCAGCGTGGTACCGGCCGCCAGCTGGGCGCGAAGTATCCGGGTCTGCATCTGGCGGGTAAAACCGGGACCACCAACAACAACGTTGATACCTGGTTTGCCGGTATTGACGGTGGTCAGGTGACGATTACCTGGGTGGGTCGCGATAATAACCAGCCGACCAAGCTGTACGGTGCCAGCGGTGCGATGTCGATTTATCAGCGTTATCTGGCTAACCAGACCCCGACGCCGCTGGTGCTAACCGCGCCGGAAGACGTGGTGGATATGGGCGTCGATGGCAGCGGTAACTTCGTCTGTGGCGGCGGAATGCGTTCGCTTCCGGTATGGACGACTTCACCGGATACGCTGTGCCGCCAGGGCGAGCAGATGCAACAGCAGCAGCTCGAACAGCAGCAGGCGAATAACCCGTTCAATCAGTCCGGGCAGCAGCCGCAACAGCAGCAAAATCAGCAGCAGCAACCGCCGAAGCAGGAGAAGAGCGATGGCGTAGCAGGCTGGATTAAGGATATGTTCGGCAGCAATTAATTATCCGCTTCATCCTTAAAGCCGCCTCTTTGTTGGCTGCGGATTACTCGGCCCGTCCCTGGGCCTCGCCCCTTACGGGGCCGCTGCAAAAAGCGTTCAAATCTGCTCCCGGCAGATTTGTCAGAAACCCCAGTCACATAGTTATCTATGTTCCTGGGGATTTCTTCTCTTGCCGCCTCGATGCGGCTTGAATGATTTTGCGGATTATAAATAAGCCCTCTAATACCTCAGTATTAGAGGGCTTATTTATATCTGTAAAAAACTTAACAGCAGTTTAACTCCACAATTACCGTCTGGTTATTAATTCAGCCTTTGACACGTAATCAGGGGCATATTTCTTGCCATATATTCTGCGTTTCGCCTATCATGGCATCCGTCATAATAATAATTCTCGTTTACGTTATCATTCACTTTTATTAGAGATATACCCATGGCGCGTCCAAAAACTGCTCAGCCAAACCACTCGCTGCGTAAAATCGCAGTCGTAGTAGCCACGGCGGTTAGCGGCATGTCTGTCTATGCACAGGCGGCAGTTGAACCGAAAGAAGAAACGATTACCGTTGTTGCGGCACCATCCAGCCAGGAAAGTGCCTGGGGACCGGCTCCGACAATCGCGGCAAAACGTTCGGCTACCGCAACAAAAACTGATACCCCGATAGAAAAAACGCCGCAGTCTATTTCCGTGGTCACCCGCCAGGAAATGGAGATGAAGCAGCCGACAACGGTCAAAGAAGCGCTGGCATATACGCCGGGCGTGTTCTCTACCCGCGGTAGCTCAACCACCTATGATGTGGTGACAATTCGTGGCTTCACCACCTCCACAACGGTGAATACCAACCAGTATCTGGATGGTATGAAGCTGCAGGGTAATAACTATTCTGAAGTATCGATGGACCCTTATTTCCTCGAACGTGTGGAAGTCATGCGCGGGCCAACCTCGGTGCTTTACGGCAACAGCAACCCTGGCGGCATCGTCAGTATGGTCAGCAAACGCCCAACCACAGAGCCGCTGAAAGAAATCCAGTTCAAAATGGGTACCGATAACCTGTGGCAGACGGGCTTTGACTTCAGCGACGCCATTGATGATGACGGCGTATGGTCATATCGTCTGACCGGGTTAGGCCGCAGCCAGGATGCCCAGCAGCAGATGGCGAAATCTACTCGCTACGCGGTAGCACCGTCCTTTAGCTGGCGTCCGGATGACAAAACCGATTTCACCTTCCTGAGTAATTTCCAGAACGATCCGTATGCCGGTTATTACGGCTGGCTGCCGCGTGAAGGGACCGTGGTGCCGTATTACGACGCCAACGGCAACGCCCATAAGCTACCGACGGATTTCAATGAAGGTGAATCGGATAATAAGATGGCGCGCCGCCAGCAGATGGTTGGCTACAGCTTCTCGCATCAGTTTGATGACACCTTCACCGTGCGTCAGAACCTGCGTTATGCCGACGTGCATACCCTGTATCGTTCGGTCTATGGCAACGGTTATGCTCCGACAGGGAAAATCAACCGTGCGTATGTGCGCTCTGATGAACATCTTAATACGTTCACCGTTGATACCCAGCTGCAGTCAGATTTTGCCACCGGCGCGGTAGGCCATACTCTGCTAACCGGCGTGGATTATTCGCGCATGCGTAATGATGTTGATGCTGATTATGGTTCAGCTTCTGCGATTGATATGCAGAATCCGCAGTATGGTAATCCAAACGTCAACGTCAATTTCCCCTATGCGGTGTTGAATCGTATGGAGCAAACCGGCCTGTATGCGCAAGATCAGATGGAGTGGGATAAGTGGGTGATGACGCTGGGCGGTCGCTATGACTATGCGATGGCTTCAACATTAGCTCGTTCGGATAACTCTTTAGCAAAAAATCACGATCAGCAGTTTACCTGGCGCGGTGGTATTAACTATCTGTTTGATAATGGTATCTCGCCATATTTTAGCTATAGCCAGTCCTTCGAACCAGTTTCCGGTTCCGGGGCTAATAAAAAGCCGTTCGATCCCTCTCGTGGCGAACAGTATGAAACGGGCGTGAAGTACGTGCCGAAAGATATGCCGATAGTGCTGACGGCGGCGGTATATCAGTTGACCAAAGACAAAAACTTGACGGCGGATCCTAATGATTCGTCCGGGCTATTTAGCGTTCAGACCGGTGAGATCCGCTCTCGCGGTATTGAGCTGGAAGCGAAAGCAGCAGTGAACGCCAATATCAACGTCACCGCGTCCTATACCTACACTGACGCTGAGTACCAGCACGACACCACATTTAACGGCAAGCGTCCGGCGGAAGTACCGCGCAATATGGCCTCGCTGTGGGCGGATTACACCTTCCACGAAACCGCGCTGAGCGGCCTGACGGTGGGTGCCGGTGCGCGTTATGTCGGTTCAACGGTGAGCTATTATAAGAATGACACATCTACGGGGAATAAAAATGATTCCTTCAATGTGGCAAGTTACGCTGTAATGGATGCCACCGTGAAATACGATTTAGCGCGCTTTGGTCTGCCAGATTCGTCGATAGGGATCAACGTCAACAACCTGTTCGATCGCGAATACGTTTCCAGCTGCTACAGCGAATACGCATGCTACTGGGGCGCAGAGCGTCAGGTCGTGGCGACCGCAACTTTCCGTTTCTAACCACTTAACGGGCGCGGTTCGCCGCGCCTCTCATCAGGTCCCGTTATGCAGGAAAACACTCCGCACTCTGATACTACGTTTTCGCTGGACCGCGTGACCTTCCGCGTGCCCGGTCGCACGCTATTGCATCCTCTCTCATTAACCTTCCCGGCGGGAAAAGTGACTGGCCTGATTGGCCATAACGGCTCCGGAAAATCGACGCTGCTAAAAATGCTGGGTCGCCATCAGCCGCCCTCGGAAGGCGATGTCCTGCTTGACGGCCAGCCGCGCGATAGCTGGAGCAGCAAAGCGTTTGCCCGCAAAGTGGCCTATCTGCCGCAGCAATTGCCGCCGGCGGAAGGCATGACGGTGCGTGAACTGGTGGCTATCGGCCGCTATCCGTGGCACGGAGCGCTGGGACGTTTTGGCGCGGCGGACCGGGAAAAAGTCGAAGAGGCGATCGCGCTGGTTGGCCTGAAACCATTAGCCCATCGGCTGGTGGATAGCCTCTCCGGCGGCGAGCGCCAGCGAGCGTGGATTGCCATGCTGGTAGCCCAGGATAGCCGCTGCCTGCTGCTCGACGAGCCGACCTCGGCGCTGGATATCGCCCACCAGGTGGATGTTCTGGCACTGATTCACCGCCTTAGCCAGCAGCGCGGACTGACGGTTATTGCCGTACTGCATGATATCAATATGGCTGCCCGTTACTGCGACTATCTGGTGGCCCTGCGCGGTGGTGAAATGATTGCTCAGGGAACGCCTGCGGAGCTGATGCGTAGTGAAACCCTGGAACAAATTTACGGTATCCCGATGGGAATTCTGCCGCATCCGGCTGGCGCAGCGCCGGTAAGTTTTGTCTATTGATGGAAAACCTGAATTTAATCACGCGGCGGCGCCTGCTGACCGCGATGGCTCTGTCGCCGCTACTGTGGCAGATGCGCGGCGCGCAGGCGGCGGAAGTTGACCCGCAGCGCATTGTCGCTCTGGAATGGCTGCCGGTCGAACTGCTGCTGGCGCTGGGCGTTATGCCCTATGGCGTCGCCGATATCCCGAACTACAGGCTGTGGGTTAACGAACCTGCGCTGCCGCCATCGGTGATTGATGTTGGACTGCGCACCGAGCCGAATCTTGAACTACTGACGCAAATGAAGCCGTCGTTTCTGGTCTGGTCGGCAGGATACGGCCCTTCGTCGGAAAAGCTGGCGCGCATTGCGCCCGGGCGAGGATTCACCTTCAGCGATGGTAAGCGTCCGCTGATGATGGCGCAACAGTCGCTCAATGAAATGGCTGAACTGATTGGCAAGCAGCAGGAGGCGAAGCGCCATCTGGCGGAGTTTGACGCGCTGATGGAGAGCCTGCGGCCTCGCTTTGCCCGGCGCGGCGATCGCCCTCTGCTGATGATTACCCTGCTTGATACCCGTCACGTGCTGGTCTTTGCGCAAAACTGTCTGTTCCAGGAAGTGCTCGATCGCTTTGATATCAAAAACGCCTGGCAGGGCGAAACCACCTTTTGGGGCAGCGTCACCGTCGGGATCGACCGGCTGGCGGCCTATAAAGATGCCGATGTCCTCTGTTTCGATCATGGTAACGAGCGGGAAATGGCGCAATTAATGGCGACGCCGCTATGGCGAGCGATGCCTTTTGTTCGCTCTGGGCGTTTTCAGCGCGTCCCGGCGGTGTGGTTCTACGGCGCGACGCTATCAGCGATGTATTTTGCTCGCGTGCTGGCCGATGCGCAGGGAGTCCCGGCATGAGACAGCGAATTTCTCCGTTGGCGGTATTGTTGCTCTCTGTTTTGCTGATCGCCGCTTTTACGCTAACGCTGTTCAACCTCAGCGTGGCGCTGCCGCGAAACGAGTGGGGGCTGGCGCTTTGGCTGCCGGATATCGATAATATTTCCCAGATGCTGTTTCACTACAGCCTGCTGCCGCGGCTGGCGATATCGCTGCTGGTCGGTGCCGGGCTGGGGCTGGTGGGCGTGCTGTTCCAGCAGGTGTTGCGTAATCCGCTGGCGGAACCGACAACGCTTGGCGTCGCGACTGGTGCGCAGTTAGGGATGACGGTTACTACGCTGTGGGCGATCCCCGGCGTGTTGGCTTCGCAGTTTGCCGCACTGGCCGGGGCATGCCTCGTCGGCGCACTGGTATTTGGCGTCTCCTGGGGTAAACGCCTCTCGCCGGTGACCTTGATTCTGGCGGGGCTGGTGGTTAGTTTGTACTGCGGTGCGCTCAACCAGCTGATGGCGATTTTCCATCACGATCAGTTGCAAAGTATGTTCCTGTGGAGCACCGGCACCCTGACGCAGACCGACTGGAGCGTGGTGCAGCGGCTGTGGCCGCAGTTGCTCGGCGGGGCGATTTTAACGCTACTGCTGCTGCGTCCGCTAACCCTTATGGGGCTGGATGACGGCGTGGCGCGTAATCTCGGACTGGCGCTCTCGCTGGCGCGGCTGGGGGCGTTGACACTGGCGATTATCATCAGCGCGCTATTGGTCAATGCGGTAGGAATTATTGGCTTTATCGGTCTGTTTGCGCCGTTGCTGGCGAAGATGCTGGGGGCTCGTCGTCTGTTATCGCGCTTGTTGCTGGCAGCGTTGATTGGCGCGCTGCTGCTGTGGATTTCCGATCAGGTTATTCTGTGGCTCACCCGGGTGTGGATGGAAATCTCTACCGGCTCGGTAACCGCGCTGATTGGCGCGCCCTTGCTGCTATGGCTGCTACCGCGCCTGCGCAGCATTAGCGCGCCGGTGATGAACGGTGGCGATAAGGTATTGGCTGAACGGCAAAATGTGCTGTGGTTTGCGTTGGGCGGCCTGGTGATTTTGCTGCTGGCAATTGTCGTGGCGCTGACCTTTGGCCGCGACGCGCAGGGCTGGCACTGGGCTAGCGGTACGTTACTGAATGAGCTGATGCCCTGGCGCTGGCCGCGTATTCTGGCGGCGTTGTTTGCCGGCATGATGCTGGCGGTGGCGGGCTGCATCATTCAACGTCTGACCGGTAATCCGATGGCCAGCCCGGAAGTGCTTGGGATCAGCTCCGGCGCGGCGTTCGGCGTGGTGGTGATGCTGTTTTTTGTGCCGGGCAATGCGTTTGGCTGGCTGTTGCCTGCCGGTAGCCTCGGGGCCGCGGCGACGCTGCTGGTTATCCTGATTGCTGCCGGACGCGGCGGGTTCTCGCCGCATCGTATGCTGTTGGCGGGGATGGCGCTGAGCACCGCGTTTACCATGCTGCTGATGATGCTCCAGGCCAGCGGTGACCCGCGAATGGCGCAGATCCTGACGTGGATCTCCGGTTCAACCTACAGCGCAACGCCGGAATTAGTAGTGCGCAGCGGCGTGGTGATGATCATCCTGCTGGCGCTGGCCCCGCTTTGTCGACGTTGGCTGACGATTCTACCGTTGGGTAGTGAGGCGGCAAGGGCCGTTGGGGTAGCGCTGACGCCGTCGCGCATCGCGTTACTGCTACTGGCGGCGTGCTTAACCGCCAGCGCAACGCTAACCATTGGCCCGCTTAGCTTCGTGGGTCTGATGGCACCGCATATCGCTCGTATGATGGGTTTCCGCCGTACGATGCCGCATATGGTGATGTCCGGGTTGATTGGCGGGGTGCTGTTGGTGTTTGCCGACTGGTGCGGGCGGATGATGATGTTCCCTTACCAGATCCCGGCGGGGCTGCTGTCGACCTTTATCGGCGCACCGTACTTTATCTATCTGTTAAGAAAGCAGAGCCGATAGTGCCTTGGCATCGCCGGGGCAGCGTTGCCCCGGCGTTTAGGGTTACAGCTTCGCGAAGGCGTTACGCGCTGCGGCGATGGTGTTATCGATATCTTCTTCACTGTGGGCGATAGACATAAAGCCCGCTTCAAACGCTGACGGCGCCAGGTAGATGCCTTCCTCCAGCATCAGGTGGAAGAAGCGCTTAAAGCGCTCCACGTCGCACTTCACCACGTCCTGATAGCAGGTCACGGTTGGCGCATCGGTAAAGAAAATGCCGAACATGCCGCCGACGTTATTCACGACCAGTGGAATACCGGTATCACGGGCGGCGTCCAGCAGACCCTGAGCCAGCTGATTGGTCAGATCGGTCAGGGTTTCATGCACGCCAGGCTGCGCCACTTCGGTTAAGCAGGCGAAGCCCGCCGCCATGGCGATCGGATTACCGGACAGCGTTCCCGCCTGGTAAACCGGGCCGGTCGGGGCGAGCGCATCCATCACTTCGCGACGGCCGCCGAATGCGCCAACCGGCATGCCGCCGCCGATGATTTTGCCCAGGCAGGTCAGATCCGGTACCACATCGTAGTAATCCTGCGCACCGGCCAGCGCCACGCGGAAGCCGGTCATCACTTCATCGATAATCAGCAGCGCGCCGAATTCATCGCACAGCGCGCGCAGGCCCGGCAGGAATTCAGGCTGTGGCGGGATGCAGTTCATGTTACCGGCGACCGGCTCAACGATGATGCAGGCGATATCCTGCGGATACTGTTCGAACGCGGCGCGAACCGAATTGAGATCGTTATAGGTGCAGGTCAGGGTGTGTTTGGCGAAATCTGCCGGAACGCCCGGAGAGTTCGGTTGGCCCAGAGTCAGCGCGCCGGAACCGGCTTTCACCAGCAGGCAGTCGGCGTGGCCGTGGTAGCAGCCTTCAAATTTGATGATTTTGTCGCGGCCGGTAAAACCGCGCGCCAGACGAATGGCGCTCATCGTCGCTTCGGTACCGGAGTTCACCATGCGGACCATATCCATGGTCGGCACCAGTTCAGTGACCAGCGCCGCCATTTTGACTTCCATCTCCGTTGGTGCGCCGAAGCTTAAACCGCGTCCTGCCGCTTCGATCACGGCGTTGCGAATTGCCGGATGGTTGTGACCGAGTACCATTGGGCCCCAGGAACCAACATAATCGATATACGCTTTGCCATCGACGTCGTAGAGATATGCGCCGTCAGCGCGCTCGATAAACAGCGGCGTACCGCCGACGCCGGTGAAGGCGCGTACCGGAGAGTTCACGCCGCCGGGGATAAGTTCACGCGCAGCGTTATACAGATTTTCAGATTTGCTCATAGCCAGGGTCCTGGTTCGTGAAAAATGTTTTGTCGGCTATTCTAGGTTATTCCAGGAAGGTTATATACCCGTCATACTTCAAGTTGCAGGTGTGTTGGCTGCGCTCGTTCACCCGAATCACTTACCAGAGTAAGCTCATCGGGATTCACTCCTTTGCCGCGTGATTCGGCCTACGGCCTCACCCCTTCGGGGCCAGCACAAGTGCTGTTCAAAACGGTTAACCGTTTTGTCCTGCAACTCGAATTATTTAGGGTATGAAAGTTTTGCCCAATTGAAACAATGTGGTCGCGGCGCATTTTTTTGACGACGGGGCCTGTTCGGTTGGCTAGAATGCCCTTCTTTCCATTTGTATTACTAATCATTGATAATGGCATGAAAGCAGAAAATCCCTCTTCTTCAACACATCAGTTTGTGCGGATTCGCCGTGGTGATGCCGTGCGCCGGTTGATACAGCGAGATAAAACGCCGCTGGCGGTCTTATTGATGGCGGCCGTTGTAGGGACGCTGGCAGGGCTGGTAGGCGTCGCGTTTGAGAAAAGTGTCAATTGGGTGCAAAACCTGCGTATTGGCGCGCTGGTTGCGGTAGCAGACCATTGGTTTCTGGTCTGGCCGCTGGCTTTTATTTTCTCTGCGCTATTGGCGATGGTGGGGTATTTCCTCGTACGTCGTTTTGCCCCGGAAGCGGGCGGATCGGGGATCCCGGAAATAGAGGGAGCGCTGGAAGAGCTGCGTCCCGTTCGCTGGTGGCGCGTGCTGCCGGTGAAGTTTATCGGCGGGATGGGGACGCTGGGCGCAGGAATGGTGCTGGGTCGTGAAGGGCCGATGGTGCAACTGGGCGGCAATCTTGGCCGCATGGTGGTGGATGTGTTCCGCATGCGCAGCCCGGAGGCGCGCCATACGCTATTGGCGACCGGTGCAGCAGCGGGTCTCTCCGCCGCGTTTAATGCGCCGCTGGCCGGTATTCTGTTTATTATTGAAGAGATGCGTCCGCAGTTTCGCTACAACCTGATCTCCATTAAAGCCGTGTTTACCGGCGTGATTATGTCGACGATTGTCTTTCGTATTTTTAATGGCGATCACGCGGTTATCGAGGTTGGCAAGCTGAGCAACGCGCCGGTTAACACGCTGTGGTTATATTTGGTGCTGGGGATGATTTTCGGTTGTATCGGCCCGCTATTTAACACTCTGGTGTTGCGTATCCAGGATATGTTCCAGCGTATTCATGGTGGAAATATCAAAAAGTGGGTGTTGATTGGCGGATTAATCGGCGGCAGCTGCGGCGTGCTTGGGCTAATTCAGCCAACGGCGGCAGGCGGCGGATTTAACCTGATTCCCATCGCTGCTGCGGGCAACTTTTCCGTTGGCCTGCTACTGTTTATTTTTATCGCAAGGGTGATTACCACGCTGCTTTGCTTCTCTTCCGGCGCGCCCGGCGGTATCTTCGCACCGATGCTGGCGCTGGGAACATTGCTGGGAACGGCCTTCGGCATGGCGGCAACGCCGCTGTTTCCGGCGTATCATCTGGATGCGGGGACGTTTGCCATTGCTGGTATGGGCGCACTCCTCGCCGCCTCGGTTCGTGCGCCGTTGACCGGCATCGTGCTGGTGCTGGAGATGACCGATAACTATCAGCTCATTTTGCCAATGATTATTACCTGCCTGGGCGCAACACTATTGGCACAATTCCTTGGCGGCAAGCCTTTATACTCGACAATCCTGCAGCGCACCCTGGCGAAACAGGAAGCCGAGCGGGCGGCAAAGGCACAGCCGGTTGGCGGGGAGAATACTTGAACGATTTACTCGGGTATTGGATAATGGCTCAAAAGGTCGGGTTATTCTTTAACCGGTCAGAAGTAGCAATGGGAGCATAAAATGAGTGATGACGTAGCGTTGCCGCTGGAGTTTACCGAAGCCGCAGCGATTAAAGTAAAAGACCTGATCGCGGATGAAGATAATCCGAACCTGAAACTGCGCGTGTATATCACCGGCGGTGGCTGCAGCGGTTTCCAGTACGGCTTTACCTTTGACGATCAGGTAAACGATGGGGATATGACTATCGAGAAGCAGGGCGTAGGCCTGGTGGTTGACCCAATGAGCCTGCAGTATCTGGTCGGCGGGGCTGTCGATTATACTGAAGGTCTGGAAGGTTCACGCTTTATCGTGACCAACCCGAATGCGAAAAGCACCTGCGGTTGCGGCTCTTCATTCAGCGTCTAAAGTGAGTGCGGCACCTCAGCCCTTTCCCGCAGGGAGAGGGAGCAAACAACTAAAAACGGTAACCTTAAAGTTACCGTTTTGCTTTTATTAACGCCCATTCTCATCTAGCGCAAACGTCGGTAGCTTCAGGTGCCAGCGGATTGCCGCCAGGCGAATTACCAGCGTGACCACCATTCCTAGCATTGCCGCGTTTTCTAACGGAACGTGGAAAGTGTAGTACGCCGTTGCGTGAACGATACCGCCTGCGATACAGGCTGTGGCGTAGATTTCCGTGCGCAGGATCATCGGGATTTCGCGCGCCAGCACATCGCGGATAATCCCCCCGCCAACGCCGGTGACAACGCCCATACAGACGGCGACCAGCGGCCCGCTATGGGCAAGAAACGCTTTATTGACGCCGATACCGACAAATACCGCCAGCCCAACGGCATCCAGTACCGGCAGCACCCATTTAGGCAATCGGCGCGGCTGACGTACCAGCAGAATGGTGAGCATACTGGTGACCATTGCCACCACCAGATCGGTCGGGTCTTTCACCCAAAATACCGGGCCGTTGGCGAGAGCCATATCGCGAATGGTTCCGCCGCCTACCGCGGTCACCACGCCTAATACCAGTACGCCAAAAGGGTCCATGCGCAGCTTTCCTGCCAGCAAGACGCCGGAGATGGCAAACACCGCGGTGCCAATAATATCCAGCCAATAGACAAGCATCGTGAGTTCCCTGGGTTATCAGGTAATTATTTTACCTGCTCGAGCGCAGTACAGAGTTGTTTTGCGGCGAGGATAATACGTGGGCTCGCGCGTTCAAACCAGTCACCATGTAGGACAATAAACGAAATTTTTAGCTGATTCTGCCAGTAGCGCTCAACGGCGGGAAGTTTGCTGGCATCACCGGTAATGACAATGGCCTGCGGCTGCCTTGCCAGCACCTGCTCACGGCTGACCTGCGGCCAGGGAACCCGGCTGGCGGCAAAGATATTTTCCCCTCCGCATAGCGTCAAAACCTGATCCTGAATCGACCCTTTGCTGCTGGTAAAGAGCGGGTTAGCGCCAAACTGTAAAAAGACACGCTTTTTAGGGACGCTGGCATAGCGGGCTTTCAGCGTCTGATAATCATCCTGCATCTTTTGGGCCGCCTGCCGTGCCTTTTCCGGTTGTGGGCTCCATTGCGCCAACTGGCGAAGCGTGGTGATGATATCTTCGATAGTCGTCGTTTCGACCCAGATAACTTTAATACCGAGCGAATTTAGCTGGTTAACCTGCCGCTCGGCATTACCGCCGCGCCAGGCCAGTACCAGGTCGGGTTTAAGTGCGACGATCCGTTCCAGATTCATCCCTTGCCAACTGGAGACCTGCTCTATCTTTGCGGCTTCTGGCGGGTAATCAGAATAGCTACTGACGCCAATCGGCGTAATACCGGCGGCAAACGCCAGTTCGGTATTGGCGGGGGAGAGCGTAATCACCCGCGGCGCAGCGAATAGCCACGCCGGGACGAGCAGTAGCAGGGCGGCAAGAGCCGTTTGAAGTGACTTAGCCACGAGCCAGGCGCTGCACCAGGTTTTCCACCATCAGGGTGGACTGCTTTGCGGCAACGGCGAGGAACTCGTCGAAGCTCAGATGGGACTGCTGGTCGGCAACATCGGAAATGGCGCGAACGACAACAAACGGCACGCCGTAGCTGTGGCAGACGTGAGCGATGGCTGTTGCTTCCATCTCGACCGCCACGGCCTGCGGGAAGTTCTGACGGATTTTCGCCAGGCCGACGGAACCGTTGATAAAGGCGTCGCCGCTGACAATCAGACCGCGTACTGCGTTAAGATCCAGCGCTTTGATGCAGATTTCCGCAGCGGCAATCAGTTTTTCATCAGCTTTAAAACCGGCAGGGCAGCCTGGCAGCTGGCCATATTCATAGCCGAATGCGGTGACGTCAGCATCGTGGTAGCGCGCTTCGTCAGAAACAACGATATCGCCAACCTTCAGGGTAGATGCCAGCCCGCCCGCCGAACCGGTGTTAATAATCACATCCGGCTTGCAGTGCTCCATCAGCAGGGTTGCGCCCATGGCGGCAGCCACTTTACCAATACCCGACTTCAACAGAGCGACGTCGGTACCTTGAAGTTGTCCGGTATAGATTTCGCTACCGCCGATAGTGATGGTCTGGCGGTTGTCGATTTTGTCGCGCAGAAGGGTAACTTCTTCTTCCATAGCGCCAATAATGCCGATTTTCATAGATTTACTCGCGATGTGTGGGTTTTAGCGGCATAGTCTATCATGCGCTTAGAAGGAAACGTTATTGCTCGCACGGGGAAGGCCATGGCAAAGATCGATTTTCGCAACAAGATTAACTGGCGTCGCCGCTATCGTTCACCGCAAGGGGTTGAGACGGAACATGAAATCCTGCGCATTTTCGAAAGCGATCGCGGGCGTATTGTTAACTCGCCGGCGATCCGCCGATTGCAGCAAAAAACTCAGGTATTCCCGCTAGAGCGTAACGCGGCGGTGCGCACCCGTCTGACCCACTCTCTTGAAGTTCAGCAGGTTGGCCGCTATATCGCTAAAGAAGTGCTAAGCCGCCTGAAAGAACAGAAGCTGCTGGAGAGCTATGGGCTGGATGAGCTAACCGGTCCATTTGAAAGTATCGTCGAGATGGCGTGCTTGATGCACGACATCGGCAATCCGCCATTTGGCCATTTTGGCGAAGCGGCAATCAACGACTGGTTCAGCCAGCGGCTGTTTCCCGGCGATGCCGCCAGCCAGCCCCTAACCGAAGACCGTTGCGTGGTCGAAGCGCTGCGTTTGCAGGAGGGGGATAGCCAATTAAATGAGCTACGCCGCAAGGTTCGCCAGGATTTGTGCTGGTTTGAAGGAAATGCGCAGGGAATTCGTTTAGTGCATACCCTGATGCGGATGAATCTGACCTGGGCGCAGGTGGGTTGTATACTTAAATATACCCGTCCGGCGTGGTGGCGAGGGGAACCGCCTGCCAGCCACAGTTATTTAATGAAGAAACCTGGTTATTATTTAGCCGAAGAGGGCTATGTTGCGAGGTTGCGTAAAGAACTGGATCTGGCTCCTTACAATCGGTTCCCATTAACGTGGATTATGGAAGCCGCAGATGACATCTCGTATTGCGTTGCCGACCTTGAGGATGCAGTAGAAAAACGTATTTTCAGCGTGGAGCAGCTTTATCAGCATCTTTACGAGGCCTGGGGGGAGCACGAAAAAGGCTCTTTGTTTAACATGGTTGTTGAAAATGCCTGGGATAAATCTCGTGCGAATTCTCTTAGTCGAAGTACTGAAGATCAGTTCTTTATGTATTTACGGGTCAATACGCTGAATAAGCTGGTACCGTATGCGGCGCGTCGCTTTATTGATAATTTGCCAAGGATCTTTACCGGTGATTTTAATCACGCGCTGCTTGAAGACGAAAGTGATTGCAGCCAGTTGCTTGAGCTTTATAAAAATGTTGCAGTAAAACATGTGTTTAGCCATCCGGATGTTGAGCAGCTGGAATTGCAAGGTTATCGTGTTATTAGCGGCCTGTTGGATATCTACCAGCCGTTGTTAAAATTATCGCTGGATGAGTTTAGTCTGTTGGTGGAAAAAGAACGGGTACGAAGTTTGCCGATCGCCTCACGCTTGTTCCAGAAACTTTCGGCTCGCCATCGTCTGGCCTACGTAGAAGCCGTAAATAAGATACCGCGCGATAGCGCTGAATTTCCGCTATGGGAATATTATTATCGCTGTCGTCTCATTCAGGACTATATCAGCGGAATGACGGACTTGTATGCATGGGATGAATATCGGCGATTGATGGCCGTAGAATAAGCATGAGTTTTGTAAAGACGAACAATAAATTTTTACTTTTGCCAAAACTTCATTCCGGAACTTCGCGCTATAAAATGACTCTCATAGTCACGTAAACAGCAACTATTCGTTATCTGAAATCGAGATTGAAACATATGAAAAAAACCACGTTAGCAATGAGTGCTCTGGCTCTTAGTTTAGGTCTGGCGTTGTCCCCTCTCTCTGCGAGCGCGGCGGAAACAGCTTCTTCGGCTACTAATGCACAGCAGATGCCGAGTCTGGCTCCTATGCTGGAAAAGGTGATGCCGTCTGTCGTGAGCATCAACGTTGAGGGGAGCACCACCGTTAATACCCCGCGGATGCCACGTAACTTCCAGCAGTTCTTTGGTGATAATTCACCGTTCTGCCAGGACGGTTCACCGTTCCAAAGCTCTCCGTTCTGTCAGGGCGGCGGGCAGGGTGGCGCTCCGGGTAGCGATGGCGGCCAGCAGCAGAAATTTATGGCCCTCGGTTCTGGGGTGATCATTGATGCCGCTAAAGGTTATGTCGTCACCAACAACCACGTCGTGGATAACGCGACGACGATCAAAGTTCAACTGAGCGATGGCCGTAAGTTTGAGGCAAAAGTGGTCGGTAAAGATCCGCGTTCTGATATCGCGTTGATTCAAATTCAGGATCCGAAAAACCTGAGCGCAATCAAGCTGGCGGACTCTGATACCCTGCGCGTCGGTGATTACACCGTGGCGATCGGTAACCCGTTTGGCCTCGGTGAAACCGTGACCTCCGGGATTGTTTCCGCGTTGGGCCGCAGCGGCCTGAACGTTGAAAATTACGAGAACTTTATCCAGACCGATGCGGCGATTAACCGCGGTAACTCCGGCGGCGCGCTGGTTAACCTGAACGGCGAGCTGATCGGTATCAACACCGCGATCCTGGCACCGGACGGCGGTAATATCGGTATCGGCTTTGCGATCCCGAGCAACATGGTGAAAAACTTGACCGATCAGATGGTGAAGTTTGGCCAGGTTAAGCGCGGTGAGCTGGGTATCATGGGAACCGAGCTGAACTCCGAATTGGCGAAAGCGATGAAAGTCGACGCTCAGCGCGGGGCTTTCGTAAGCCAGGTCATGCCGGGTTCTGCGGCGGGTAAAGCAGGTATTAAAGCCGGTGACGTGATCACCACGCTGAACGGTAAGCCAATCAGCAGCTTTGCCGCACTGCGTGCACAGGTCGGCACCATGCCTATCGGCAGCAAAATTGAACTTGGCCTGCTGCGTGACGGTAAACCAGTAACGGTAACTGTAGAGCTGCAGCAAAGTAATCAGACTCAGGTTGACTCAAGCACCATCTTCAACGGTATTGAAGGTGCGGAAATGAGCAACAAGGGTCAGGATAAAGGCGTCACGGTGAGCAACGTGAAGGCGGGGACTCCGGCTGCGCAGATTGGCCTGAAGAAAGGCGATATTATCGTTGGCGCTAACCAGCAGCCGGTGAAAAATATTGCTGACCTGCGCAAAATCTTCGATGCTAAACCTTCGGTTCTGGCGCTGAACATTCAGCGTGGTGATACCTCTATCTACCTGCTGATGCAGTAATCGCTGGCAAATCGTAAAGCCCCTTGTCTCCTTGTGAGGCAAGGGTTTTTTTTGCTCTGAGGGTCATTCTATCTGGCGTTCTGTGACCCCTTCCACAACTCCATACTTCTCACCCCTGCTTTGTGCGAATGCACAATGCAGCGTTTTGCCAACTCTTCTATGCTGGTAACCTGCTCACGGGAGGGTTACATGGCTGGCTGGCACCTTGATACCAAAATGGCGCAGGATATCGTGGCGCGCACGATGCGCATCATTGATACCAATATCAACGTAATGGATGCTCGCGGGCGCATTATCGGCAGCGGAGATCGCGAGCGAATTGGTGAATTGCACGAAGGTGCGCTGCTGGTCCTTTCACAAGGGCGTGTTGTCGATATTGATGATGCCGTGGCGCGACATCTGCACGGCGTGCGCCAGGGCATCAACCTGCCGCTGCGTCTGGAGGGGGAAATCGTCGGCGTTATCGGTCTGACCGGCGAGCCGGAATCGCTGCGCAAATACGGTGAGCTGGTCTGTATGACGGCTGAAATGATGCTGGAGCAGTCGCGGCTGATGCACCTTCTGGCCCAGGATAGCCGTCTGCGTGAAGAGCTGGTGATGAACCTGATTCAGGCGGAGGAGAACACCCCAGCGCTGACCGAATGGGCGCAGCGGTTGGGAATCGATCTGAATCAGCCGCGCGTTGTGGCGATGATTGAGGTGGATAGCGGCCAACTTGGCGTAGACAGCGCGATGGCGGAGCTACAGCAGCTACAAACCGCGCTGACGACGCCGGACCGTAATAATCTGGTGGCCATTGTTTCACTGACCGAAATGGTGGTGCTGAAGCCTGCGTTGAATGCTTTTGGCCGCTGGGATGCAGAAGATCATTGTAAACGGGTCGAGCAGTTGATCAGCAGGATGAAAGAGAATGGTCAGCTGCGTTTTCGTGTGGCGCTGGGTAACTTCTTTACCGGACCCGGTAGCATTGCACGTTCTTACCGTACCGCCCGAACCACAATGATGGTCGGTAAACAGCGAATGCCGGAGAGTCGGAGCTATTTTTATCAGGACCTGATGCTGCCGGTGCTGCTGGATAGCCTGCGCGGCGGCTGGCAGGCCAACGAGCTGGCGCGTCCGCTGGTTCGTTTGAAAGCGATGGATAATAACGGTCTGTTACGGCGTACCCTACAGGCGTGGTTCCGCCACAACGTGCAACCGCTAGCGACCTCAAAGGCACTATTTATTCACCGTAATACGCTGGAATATCGTCTGAATCGTATTTCTGAACTGACTGGGCTGGACCTGGGGAGTTTTGACGACCGTTTGTTGTTGTATATTGCTTTACAGTTGGACGAGCAGCGTTAAAAAACTCCCGCCAGCGGCGGGAGTGATTGATGTTACAGGCGTTGCAACCCGAGGGCCGTGACTTGCCAGGTCACGGTATTCGGCTGTTGCCAGGTTTTATTATTTAACGGATTGATAATAGTAGAACGATGTTCGCCTTCGGCATGGAACACCTCGATGGTGTAGCCTTCATCCAGTATTGCCGTATCAATATAATCGCCAAGCTGCGCCGAGCCTTTAATTGACTGGCGATAAACGACGCTACCGCGTGTGTTGTAGACGTTGACCGTTGTATACGTCGTAGTGAAGTCTTTATGCGGCACAACGGAGTTGGCGGTAAAAGTAAGCTGTTTGCTGCCGATATCCATATCCATGCTGGCAAAACAGATATCATTGTCGCCAAGCAGCTGCCATGTGAATTGATCGCCGTACAATGCGGTCACATCTCGCGTTTCTTCCTCTGTATCTGCAGCCTCCTCTTCATCAACCGGTGCTAGCGAATAGACTTCCAGCCCATCGCTCACCACGCGCCAGCGGTTGTTTTTCTTTAGCGTGATGGTGCCCTGAGTTGTGCCATTGCTGGCGCAGGAGCGGAACGGTTCATCAAGGAAAACATCAATAATCATATTTTCCTCTAAGACGAGCTCCTCACTTTTTGCCAGATTGTCTGTACCGCCTGTGTAGTTACGGTTAAAGGCTATGGTACCGTTCGGTTCTGTCACCGTGATATTGGCGTAAGTGTTAGCAGTGTAGTACGGATGCGGCGTACCGGAACGTGTCGCGATGGTCATCATGCGCTGTTTGTTATCAATGGCTATCTGGCAAAACGTCTTACTACCTTGTCCTTTCAGATCCAATGTGATGCATTTCCCCGTCAACTCGTCAGGTTCGCCGTTATCCTGAGGGAGCACATCGGCATACTCTTTGAGCTGCGCGCTATAGGTAGGTTCCTCGAAATGGGACAGCATCAGCCAGAGATCGTTTTTAGCCGTGGAGTTCTCTTGTGCCAGCAGTGAAGGCTGGTTACGAATTTTCTGGGCTTGCTGGTGGAATGTCGCCAGTAAATCTTCTTCCGGATTATTGTTAAGGATAAAGTTGTAGAGCCCATTATCATCGATGCGTAGCAACTGGTATTTCTCACGCGCGACCAGTGCCAGGTAAGTCGGAGAGGCTTTCAGGCGTCCAGGCTCAGCATGATAAATATATAAATGATATTCCGTGTTGAATGGAACGATGACTTTACCCGTGGTGCAACTGGTCCCATTCATTTTTCGCTCAAAGACTTTTTCGCCGTTGGCGGAGAGCACTGCGACGCTGGCGTAAAGCGTATTCGGGAAGTAGCTATGCGGAGTGGCGTCAGTAATATCCAGAATCAGTTGCTTATTTTCGTAATCAACGTCAAGGGTTGCAAACTGGTCGTCACCAAGACCTAAAAAGCGCAGCGTCACATTACGGGTGCTTGTGTCGTTTCGTTGGCTATAGACTACGCTAACGGCATTAACACCTTCCCGGATAGTAATATGGCTGATATTTGGCAGATATTTTTGCGAACGGCCCTGTGGCAAATCGACCTGATAAACGCCAACAGGAATGCTGTTTAGTGTCAAAGTATCATCATTGATCGGCACGGAATATTGGGTTCCGCAGTTATCTTTGATGATTATCGTGCGGCCATAAATCTGTTGCGCATCATCGATATCGAACGTCAGAACCAGCGTTCCCGTTTTGTTTAATGTCGCCAGCTGGCTGTTATCGACCAGCCATACGGAGGAATCCAGCCCTAATTGTTGGCGCGCGTTTTCCCATTCGCTTTGTGGCAATAAATCGTAAAGTGGCCACAGCGGTTTTGTTGCCAGTGACGCGACCTTTTCTTGGGTTGTTGTTTTCAGTTTCAAGCCGCACAGGTTGATAAAGGCGGTGACGTCATAGCCTGAAGCGGTGGCGATGGCTGTCGCCAGCATATCGGCAAGACGATGTTCTGTCGGCTGAAAGTTGTCTCCGTTGGCCAGTTGACGATAATTTTGGTTAAAGGCAACAAAGGCTTTAGTGCCAGCTTTTAGCAACATAAGCATCAGGAATTGCAAGCGCGGACGTAGCCCCCAACTGCTGACGGGGTCCTGATTGGTAATATGGGTAATTAACTGCTGTTCCTGTGCGGCCAGTTTGCCGTAGTTATATAGCCAACCGCCGGTATAAAGACGGTTATCCTGGCCAAGCATGAGCTGCTGGTAGTAAGAGGCGTAAATATTGTTCCATACCTCGCCAGTGGGAAGATCGGTATCTTGCATAAAGGAGCCTTGATACCCATGACCAATCTCATGAAGAATAACCCACTGTGTTGAGACGCTGTCGATCCAGCCTTCACCAATCGTTGAAGAGGTTTGCGCGCACCACCCGGAGGAGTAGTAGGCCGCGCCAACACCATGTTTATCCGCATGGATAAAGTAGCGGTTGGCAATATCCTGATTCAGCGGCGAGTCTGGATTGTCACTTAATCCAGCCCATTCGTTATAGCACTTGAAGAGCTGGGTGTAGTAGCTGTGCAGTGTTGACAGGCCGGCGTTGAGCGCATTATCACGATCGGCGTAGGGCAGCAGCATGTTAATAACGTCTAAATCCACCAGCGCAAACGCCGAGCTGTTTTTCTCCCAGGAGAGGAAAAATTCATCTTCGGATTGCCCCATTTTCCAGCACGGCAGCAGTTTTGTCGTGGCGGGTTGCTGGTAAGTGACGATGAACTCGCCAGGTTGCTCTGTAAATAGCGTATCAATAAAGGGGACGGTATCGACAGTTGTACTCACCGTTTGCCAACTGGTGCTCAACGTTATCGTTTTCTCTCCTTCTGAATCGTTGCATAGCAGGCGCAACCTTGCTTTGCCCTTGCTGACGTCCGGCTGACGAATCTGTAATTGCACGTTGGCAGGCAGAATAAAGCCTAGCGCCTGACGATCGTGTTCTCGCCCTTTTTGAAAACCTGCATTATCCAGCCAAGGGGCAGATTGCAGCATATAACATGTTTGTTCAATTTCCTGTGTCATCGTATGACCTCCTTTTAGGTGGGAAATGAACATACATGAAGTATTTAATTAATTAATTCATATGGATAGTAAGGTGATGTGAAATGATGTTTGATAAGAAAAATTGAGGTTTGATGATGAGAAAATGAAGGAGAAGAGACAGAAAGGTGGAAAACAGGGCCAGTATTTGGCCCATAGCAAACTTATTTATTGCGCGTCAGTTTTTCCAGATCGGATTCAATTTCGCTGATCTTATTGGTAACTACGCTTTCCAGATGACGCAGATCGTCGAGGATTTTACGCTTAAGATCGATTTCAGTGCGATCGCGCTGGCAGATCTGATCCAGCTCATCAATGATATAGCGGAGGTTTGGACTGATCTCCTGGACTTCTTTATATCCCTGACCAATGCCGTCTGCGACAACGGTTTTACGCTGACGCGGGTACTTAAACTTGACGCTTTTGGCGAAGAACTCGCCTTTGTCCTTCTGAAAATAGATTTTCAGAATGTCGTTGTTGGCTTCCTGCCGCAGGCTATAGCGATCGATTTCATCAGGATTGGTAATACCAAGACTTTTCAGATTATCGTACATAACGGTACCTTTGATATCATCGTAATCTTTGAATAATTAACGAAAAAATCTATCTTCGCCAGCTTAATATATAAAAAAAGCGGGATGCCTCCCGCTTTTTATACTGCTTAGTCGATGGTACGCAGAAGTTCGTTGATTCCGACCTTGCCGCGCGTTTTGGCGTCGACCTTCTTCACGATAACGGCGCAATACAGGCTGTACTTGCCATCTTTCGACGGCAGGTTGCCGGATACGACTACGGAGCCAGCCGGTACGCGGCCATAGAACACTTCGCCGGTTTCGCGATCGTAGATTTTGGTGCTCTGGCCCAGGTACACGCCCATGGAGATCACGGAACCTTCTTCGACGATCACGCCTTCGACGACTTCAGAACGCGCGCCGATAAAGCAGTTATCTTCGATGATGGTCGGGTTCGCCTGCAGCGGCTCCAGTACGCCACCGATGCCGACGCCGCCGGACAGGTGAACGTTTTTACCGATCTGCGCGCAGGAGCCGACGGTCGCCCAGGTATCAACCATGGAGCCTTCATCAACGTATGCGCCGATGTTCACGTAAGACGGCATCAGAACCGTGTTGCGAGCGATAAACGCCCCCTGACGGACAGCTGCCGGTGGAACCACGCGGAAACCTTCTTTCTGGAAACGCGCTTCATCATAATCCGCGAATTTCATCGGAACTTTATCGAAGTAGCGGCTTTCCGCACCATCGATAACCTGGTTATCGTTAATACGGAAAGAGAGCAGAACCGCTTTCTTCAGCCACTGATGGGTTACCCACTGGCCGTCGATTTTTTCAGCGACGCGCAGTGCGCCGGAATCAAGCAGAGAAATCACCTGATTAACCGCTTCGCGGGTTACGGTATCCACATTTGCCGGCGTGATGTCGGCGCGACGCTCAAAGGCGGACTCAATAATATTCTGTAATTGCTGCATCGTTTCTCTTTCCATTTATACACTTCATCCTTCAAGCTGCCTCTGCGTTGGCTGCGCTTGTTCGCCCAGTCACTTACTATCGTAAGCTTCTTAGACTCTCTCCCTGGCCGCCTTGATGCAGCTCGAATGACTTTGTGTATGTACATTTAAATTCGCTACCCTTTATCGTTTGGATTGAGGGCCTCTGTCAACCGTTGTTGCACTTCTTGTTGCAGCTCATTATTAAGGGCACGCCGGTCTGCCGTGGCGATTATAAATAAATCTTCTACTCGCTCACCAATTGTCGTAATTCGCGCTCCGTGGAGCGAAATTCCGAGGTCGGCAAACACCTGGCCGACGCGCGCTAACAGACCAGGTTGATCGAGGGCGATCAGCTCAAGGAACGATTTTCGATCGGTATGCGTTGGCAGGAAGTTAACCTCCGTCGGGACGGAAAAATGCCGTAATTTTGCCGCCTGACGACGCGGGGCTGGTGGCTGCCAGCTACGTTGGGTAATGGTCTGTTCCAGGCCCAGGCGAATAATCTCGTGCCTGTCGGCGGAAAGCGGACTGCCGTCCGGTTCAAGAACAATGAAGGTATCCATTGCCATACCGTCGCGTGTTGTAAAGATCTGCGCATCGTGGACGCTAAGGTTACGGCGGTCCAGTTCACCGCAAACGGCAGCGAACAGGTACGGTCTGTCCGGGCTCCAGATAAAAATTTCGGTGCCACCACGCGTTGCCTGAGAACTCAGTAAAATCATCGGTTTGCTGAGATCGTGCTGGAGTAAGTTGCGCGCATGCCAGGCGAGCTGGTTCGGCGTATGGCGTACGAAATAGTTGGCGCGGCAGCGGTTCCAGATCAGGTGCAGAGCTTGTTCATTAATATTTTCCATCCGCAGCAGCGCCAGCGCCTGAAGCTGGTGATGGCGTACTCGTTCGCGCATGTCTGGGGTATTTTGCATTCCCCGGCGCAGCTGTTTTTCGGTGGCGAAATAGAGTTCGCGAAGCAGGCTTTGCTTCCAGCTGTTCCACAGGTTTTCGTTAGTGGCGCAGATATCGGCGACGGTCAGACAGACCAGATAGTGCAGACGGTTCTCCGTTTGTACCTCTTCGGCGAACTGTTTAATCACTTCCGGGTCCTGAATATCGCGACGCTGAGCGGTAACCGACATCAGTAAATGATGACGCACCAGCCAGGCGACAAGCTGCGTTTCACGTGAATTGAGACCATGAAGTTCGGCAAATTTGAGTACGTCCTGGGCGCCG
The DNA here is from genome assembly GCF_051131775.1 of Klebsiella sp. MISC125. Taxonomy (NCBI): domain Bacteria; kingdom Pseudomonadati; phylum Pseudomonadota; class Gammaproteobacteria; order Enterobacterales; family Enterobacteriaceae; genus Klebsiella; species Klebsiella sp. MISC125. Next base: position 5,008,928 of record NZ_CP180448.1, on the reverse strand, counting down.
AGGATCGAATGGTCGCCGCCACGTCCTTTGGCGATGTCGTGGAACAGGGCGGCAATAAGGATCAGTTCTGGATGCGTCAGGCGTGGCCACAGCTCAACGCATAGCGGGTGGCGGCTGCGGGTCTCTTCTTTGGCGAAACTCTCGAGCTTCAGCATGACGCGAATAGTGTGTTCATCAACGGTATAGGCGTGAAACAGGTCGAATTGCATCTGACCGACAATATGTGACCATTGCGGCATATACGCCCACAGCACGCTATGGCGGTGCATTGGCAGCAGACCGCGGCTTACCGCACCCTGATGGCGCAACATGCTGAGGAACAGGGTTCGCGCCTCCGGGATGTAGCAAAGCGGCTGCGTTAGATGGCGACGGGCGTGGCGCAGATGGCGAAGCGTGGTGGAGTAAATACCGGTGATGCTGCTGTTACGCACCATCATATAGAACATGCGCAGAATGGCCTGCGGCTCGCGGATAAACAGCGTGTCGTCGCGCAGGTCGATAAGCGTGCCGCGCAGTTGAAAATCATCATCAATCGGTCGTGGCTTCTCGTCCTCTGTGAGAGCGAGAATCGCCTCTTCGAACAGTTGGATTAGCATATGGTTCAGCTCGCTCACCCGGCGCGTGACGCGGAAGAAATCCTTCATCATGTGCTCGATGGGCTGGTTGCCTTCGCCTTCATAGCGCAGGCGACGGGCGACGCTGAACTGTCTGTCGAAAAGCAGGCGGTTATCGTAGCGGTTTAGCTCAAGATGCAGGGCAAAGCGAATCCGCCAGAGCTGGTGCAGGCATTCGTTAAGCTCGTTACGCTCGGCCTCGGTGAGGAAGCCGAAGCCGACCATTTCATCAAGAGAAGTGGCGCCAAAATGACGGCGTGCGATCCACTGGAGAGTGTGAATATCGCGCAGGCCGCCAGGACTACTTTTGACATCCGGCTCCAGGTTATAGCTGGTGCCGTGATAGCGTTGATGGCGTATGTTCTGCTCTTCGACTTTTGCGGCGAAGAACTTTTCTGATGGCCAGAAGCCGTCGCTAAATATGTGTTTTTGTAATTCAAGGAATAGCGCGACATCGCCGATGAGCAGGCGCGATTCGATCAGGTTGGTGGCGACGCTGAGATCTGACAACCCCTCCAGCAGGCACTCTTCGAGGGTGCGCACGCTGTGGCCGACTTCCAGTTTGATATCCCACAGTAGCGTCAGCAGTTCACCGACTTTTTGCGCCTGTTCATCGGGCAGCTTTTTGCGGCTTAGAATTAGCAGGTCAATGTCGGAGAGCGGATGGAGCTCGCCACGACCATAGCCGCCTACCGCGACCAGGGCGGTATCGTTGACCGAGCCGAAGCCGTATTCGACCCATAGTCGCTGGAGCAACTGGTCGATAAATTCGGTACGTGCTTCTATTAATCGTTCGGCGGCGATGCCGTTATCAAAAGCCTCGCCCAGCCAGCGCTGGAATGTATCGATATGCGCCTTGATGGCGGCACAGTTGAAATCGCTTTGCGACCAGTCGTCTGGATTATCCGGCTGACCGGACAGAGCAGGGGAGACAGTGTCAGGTAAAGAGTTGCTCATCGCGCCACCATAAGAAAAAACTATCGCCCGTCATAAAAAAGCCGGCTGGCGCCGGCTTTTCATCATTCGTCGTGCGAGATTATCGCCGGGATGGTGTCATCCTTGCGTAACGTCAGAATTTCGCAGCCGTTGTCTGTCACCACAATAGTATGCTCGTACTGTGCAGACAAGCTCCGGTCTTTGGTTTTTACCGTCCAGCCGTCTTTCATGCTGCGGATCTCTTTTTTGCCCGCGTTGACCATCGGCTCAATAGTGAAGGTCATGCCCGGTTTGAGAACCACGTTGGTTTCCGCTGAATCATAGTGCAGAACCTGCGGCTCTTCATGGAAACCGCGACCGATGCCGTGACCGCAATATTCGCGCACCACGGAGAAACCTTCCGCTTCAACGAATTTCTGAATCGCAGCACCGATGGTGCGCAGGTTGATGCCTGGCTTGACCATTTTCAGCGCCAGATACAGGCTTTCTTGGGTGATGCGGCACAGGCGCTCGCCAAGGATGGTTGGCTTGCCGACGATGAACATCTTCGAGGTGTCGCCGTGGAAATCATCTTTAATCACAGTGACATCAATATTGACGATATCGCCATCTTTCAGCAATTTTTCGTCATCCGGGATCCCGTGGCATACCACTTCATTAATAGAGATGCAGACAGATTTCGGGAAACCGTGATAGCCCAGGCAGGCGGAAACGGCTTTTTGCTCGTTAACGATATAATCGTTGCAGATGCGGTCCAGTTCGCCGGTGCTGACGCCCGGTTTTACGTAAGGTTCAATCATTTCCAGCACTTCGGCGGCCAGGCGACCGGCGACGCGCATTTTTTCGATGTCTTCAGATGTCTTGATAGAAATAGCCATGGATAGTGTCCAGCAGTGTCGATTTTTCGACAATAATAGGTAAGTCACATCAATGTTAACAGCGCAGCGACGTCAGTGCCAGATGTTGAACATTCTGGTAACGCCGCCGTCTGCATTGTTCATCAGGTTGATTAGGGTTTTTTAACGGCCTTACCGTGGCGGTCAAAGCTAAAATGTTGGTCGGTTCTGCTGTATACACCTTCCCCTTCAGATTTAGAAAAGGTGGCAACAATATAGGGTGGTTGCCATTTGAACGAATAAACGCCATTTTTAGGCATAGGAATGAGCAAATTACCGTCATTATCGATAAAACCATCGCCAACCTCAAACCCGATATCGGCAATAGCTTCAGGGAAAGGTTTATATTTAAAGAGGTTTTTCTGTTCGCTGACGGGTATTTTTGGCAGCTTACTGAAATCGAGATGCTTAAATACCTGAGCCAGAAATAGCTGGCTCTCCAGCGATGTTGCATCCCAGCCTGGAAACTCCAGCGTCAGATTATCGGCCAGTTGGTAGTACCAGGAATAATCAGCATTATCTCCGTTCATCGCAAAAATAAAGACGTTTTCCAGGCGCTTACCGTTGGGGTGTTTCTGTTGGTTTTTCGCCATCACCTCGTCAAGGCTGGCATGATGAACGTTGATATCGACATTAACATAATTGGAAAAGTTACTGTTGTATTTTACTGACATTCGCGGTGAAAGAGGCTTAATAAAACGCTGTGGTTTTTCCAATAGCGGCATTAATGTCTTTTCGAGACTGCGCTGGGTTTCAGCAATATCGAATAGCTGGTTCATGCTGGTCTGATAACGTGATTCTAGCTCTTTTTCCGGCAGAGACAGGTCGGCTAGCGACAGTACATCCTTACCGCGATATTGTGGATCCATTGTGCGCAGAATAGCCCAGGCTCGCGCGACGGTTGTAAGCTCGCCGTCTACGGCACTGGCTCGGGCGACAAGCCAGGTCCCGGTGGCATCGTCATACTGAAAATAAACGGCTTCCGGATTGTTGTCTTCGTTGTAGTAGATAGCGCCGTTGTCGGTGCGGGAAATAATGCCTTTCTGGCTGGCAAGCCATCTGTCCAGATAGGCTGGGTCTTTTGCCGTTTTAACCACAAAAATCTCGCCGTCAATGATTTCTGCCGACCCATGATGTGGTGTGTTTTTTCCGCGCTCTTTAAAACTGTAAACCCGGGTACCTTCATCTTTTATATTGATATAAAGCCCTTTATTTCCCATACGGCGGAAATAGACGCCGGTATCCCATAAATCAAGGGAGCTATAGATTGGCAAAGGGAGTTTTATCGCCAGATTTGGGGTGATGGAAAAAATGACGCCGGGAAAATCATCTTTCTGAGGGAGGGCGGCCAACTGTTCGCGTTCCTGAGCGAGGCGAGCCTGCCATTTTTGTTGCCGCTCAGCGAAGCGTGTTTTGATTTTCTGCAGTGCCGGGGTGTTGTCATCGGCCCGCTGGAGCTTCAACGTAATAACACAGTCAAAAAAGCCGCAGGCGAGCTTTGGTGCGCTAATCAGGCGTAACGTCTTACCGTTGTTTTCCGTTTTGAGGGAGTAGGTTATCCCCTCGATTTCTAGTTGTTGGTTTTTGATCTCATAGCGTGAAGTTGTATTCCAACGATTAGCCGCCAGCGCCTCTGGCGTCAGGTTAAACCAAACCTGTTCTTTACTTTTCTCAAAGGCCGAAGTGATACGCTGTTGTGTTTCTGCGCTGATGTGTTGGGTGTTAACACTGAAATCAACGTGAGTTTCGTCTGTGAGGTAAGTCTGCGCTGTAGCATAAGTGGAAGAGATACAGCTCCCTGTTAATAATATTAATGTATTGATAAATATATTTTTATTCATTAACTAAATCCTTTATGAATATTTTTACTCCATGTGCCGCGATTGTAGATGAACTCTCCTGTTGGTGAATTGATCCTGATAAAGCTCTGCTATGCTTCTTTTGAGCCTAAATCGGACCACCTGAAGCGTCCTTTGGTTGAACAACTGTTGGTTTCCAGCCCCGTTTTGTGGTATAAAGCGCGCCGGACTTCCGTTCCATTCTCAGATACACAAGATGGACTGAAGCGATAAATCTCACTTTGTGTAACAACACACACGTATCGGCACATATTCCGGGGTGCCCCTTGGGGTCGGTAATATGGGATACGTGGAGGCTTAACCCCAACTTTCTAATATAGAGGTTTTAAACATGGCAACTGTTTCCATGCGCGACATGCTCAAGGCTGGTGTTCACTTTGGTCACCAGACCCGTTACTGGAACCCGAAAATGAAGCCTTTCATCTTCGGCGCACGTAACAAAGTTCACATCATCAACCTTGAGAAAACTGTACCGATGTTCAACGAAGCTCTGGCTGAACTGAACAAGATCTCTTCTCGTAAAGGCAAAATCCTTTTCGTTGGTACTAAACGCGCTGCAAGCGAAGCGGTGAAAGAAGCTGCTAACAGCTGCGACCAGTTCTTCGTGAACCATCGCTGGCTGGGCGGTATGCTGACTAACTGGAAAACCGTTCGTCAGTCTATCAAACGTCTGAAAGATCTGGAAATTCAGTCTCAGGACGGTACTTTCGACAAGCTGACCAAGAAAGAAGCGCTGATGCGTACTCGTGAGCTGGGCAAGCTGGAAAACAGCCTGGGCGGTATCAAAGACATGGGCGGCCTGCCGGACGCACTGTTCGTTATCGACGCTGACCACGAACACATCGCTATCAAAGAAGCAAACAACCTGGGTATTCCGGTATTTGCTATCGTTGATACTAACTCCGATCCGGACGGTGTTGACTTCGTTATCCCGGGTAACGACGACGCAATCCGCGCAGTTACCCTGTACCTGGGTGCTGTAGCGACTACCGTGCGTGAAGGTCGTTCGCAGGATCTGGCTTCTCAAGCGGAAGAAAGCTTCGTAGAAGCTGAATAATAAGGTTATCCCCTTATTTAGTACCGTGTATAAATAGGGGCCTCTTAGCGGCCCCTTTTTCACTTTTAAATTCGTTTGGTTCCTGGAACCGGGCGAGTCAAATCTCCCGAGGATTAAAGAATGGCTGAAATTACCGCATCCCTGGTAAAAGAGCTGCGCGAGCGTACTGGCGCAGGCATGATGGATTGCAAAAAAGCGCTGACCGAAGCTAACGGCGACATCGAGCTGGCAATCGAAAACATGCGTAAATCCGGTGCTATTAAAGCAGCGAAAAAAGCAGGCAACGTTGCTGCTGATGGCGTGATCATCACTAAAATTGACGGCACCTACGGCATCATTCTGGAAGTTAACTGCCAGACTGACTTCGTAGCTAAAGATGGTGGTTTCCAGGCATTCGCTAACAAAGTACTGGACGCTGCTGTTGCAGGCAAAATCACTGATGTCGAAGTACTGAAAGCACAGTTCGAAGAAGAACGCGTTGCGCTGGTTGCTAAAATTGGTGAGAACATCAACATTCGTCGCGTTTCTTCCCTGGAAGGCGAAGTTCTGGGTTCTTACCAGCACGGTGCGCGTATCGGTGTTCTGGTTGCGGCTAAAGGCGCTGACGCTGAACTGGTTAAACAGCTGGCTATGCATATCGCTGCAAGCAAGCCTGAATTCGTTAAGCCGGAAGATGTTTCTGCTGACGTAGTAGAAAAAGAGTACCAGGTTCAGTTGGACATCGCCATGCAGTCTGGCAAGCCGAAAGAAATCGCAGAGAAAATGGTTGAAGGCCGCATGAAGAAATTCACCGGCGAAGTTTCTCTGACTGGTCAGCCTTTCGTTATGGATCCGAGCAAATCTGTTGCTCAGTTGCTGAAAGAGCACAATGCTGACGTGACTGGCTTCATCCGCTTTGAAGTGGGTGAAGGCATCGAGAAAGTTGAGACTGACTTTGCAGCAGAAGTTGCTGCGATGTCCAAGCAGTCTTAATTTTCAAAAAAGGAGCCGCCTGAGGGCGGCTTCTTTTTGTGCCTAACTTGTAAATTCAGCCAACCGCTCTGGTGGCTACGCTGGAAAGCGACGTACAATGTCGCCGGAAATAATTCATCTCATTCGTTGACAGTCTCAGGAAAGAAACATGGCTACCAATGCAAAACCCGTCTACAAACGTATTCTGCTTAAATTAAGTGGCGAAGCTCTGCAAGGTTCAGAAGGCTTCGGTATTGATGCAAGCATACTTGACCGTATGGCTCAGGAAATCAAAGAACTGGTTGAACTGGGTATTCAGGTTGGCGTAGTGATTGGTGGCGGTAACTTGTTCCGTGGAGCTGGTCTGGCGAAAGCAGGTATGAACCGCGTTGTGGGCGACCACATGGGCATGCTGGCAACGGTCATGAACGGCCTTGCAATGCGTGATTCTCTCCATCGCGCCTATGTGAACGCCCGCCTGATGTCAGCTATTCCGCTGAACGGCGTGTGTGATAACTACAGTTGGGCGGAAGCCATCAGCCTGCTGCGTAACAACCGCGTGGTGATTCTGGCCGCCGGTACGGGCAACCCTTTCTTTACCACTGATTCCGCAGCTTGCCTGCGCGGTATCGAAATCGAAGCTGATGTTGTGTTGAAAGCGACGAAAGTTGATGGCGTATTTACCGCTGACCCGGCCAAAGATCCTTCTGCCACCATGTACGATCAGCTGACCTACAGCGAAGTACTGGATAAAGAGCTGAAAGTGATGGATCTTGCAGCCTTCACCCTGGCCCGTGACCATAAATTGCCGATTCGCGTGTTCAACATGAACAAGCCAGGCGCGCTGCGCCGTGTGGTGATGGGCGAAAAAGAAGGCACATTAATTACGGAATAATTCCCGTCAGCGTCAAATGCGGGTAATATTCGGCCTTACTTTTACGGGTTTATGGCCCGATGGTTTTCAACATGCTTGTGGATGGAATACTGCGGCTGACCCGTAGTATGAAAGACGTTGAGCATAAACATGACTATACTTAGCTCACTTTTGTGTGGGCGACCGTCTGGTCTGTCTGAGACAAGTTTTCAAGGATTCGTAACGTGATTAGCGATATCAGAAAAGATGCTGAAGTACGCATGGAAAAATGCGTCGAAGCGTTCAAAACCCAAATCAGCAAAATACGCACGGGTCGTGCTTCTCCCAGCCTGCTGGATGGCATTGTCGTGGAATACTACGGCACGCCGACTCCGCTGCGTCAGCTAGCAAGCGTAACGGTAGAAGATTCCCGTACTCTGAAAATCAACGTGTTCGATCGCTCGCTGAGCCCGGCCGTTGAAAAAGCGATTATGGCATCTGACCTCGGTCTGAACCCAAGCTCTGCGGGCACCGATATCCGCGTTCCGCTGCCGCCGCTGACTGAAGAGCGTCGTAAAGATTTAACCAAAATTGTGCGCGGCGAAGCCGAGCAGGCGCGCGTTGCCGTACGTAACGTCCGCCGCGATGCCAACGATAAAGTGAAAGCATTGCTGAAAGAGAAAGAGATCAGTGAAGATGACGATCGCCGCTCTCAGGATGATGTGCAGAAAATGACCGATGCTGCTATCAAGAAAGTTGATGCGGCGCTGGCGGATAAAGAAGCGGAACTGATGCAGTTCTGATCCTCTGCCGACACGTAGATTCGAAGTATGGATCTACGTAAAGTCTGAAACGCCGTACAGGAGACCGTACGCTCAATTTTCGGGATTGCGTTTAGACGGCTGGCCTTGTAGCCTTTGGCGCCATGTCAAAGGTTCAATGCTTCCGTTCTGTAACCCGATGATTGATGCATAGGGGCTTGCTGGCGGCGTTTTGCTTTTTATTTTGTCATAATTCTTCTGGACGTCTCATGAAGCAATTAACCATTCTCGGTTCGACGGGTTCTATTGGCTGCAGCACGCTGGATGTGGTGCGCCATAACCCCGGTAGCTTTTCCATCGCCGCGCTGGTCGCGGGGAAAAATGTCGACCGTATGGTTGAACAATGTCTGGAGTTCGCCCCTCGCTACGCGGTAATGGACGATGCGCAAAGCGCTGAGTCGCTGCGGGTCAGGTTGCGTGGGCACAGCAGTCGTACTGAAGTGATGAGCGGTCAGCAGGCTGCGGCAGACGTTGCTGCGCTGGACGATGTCGATCAGGTTATGGCGGCAATTGTTGGTGCCGCAGGTCTGGTACCGACTCTCTCGGCAATACGCGCAGGAAAAACGGTCCTGCTGGCGAACAAAGAGTCGCTGGTAACCTGCGGGCGTCTGTTTATGGATGCTGTTCAGCAACATGGCGCGCGTCTATTGCCTGTTGATAGCGAGCATAATGCGATTTTTCAGAGTATGCCGGAAACAATTCAACATAATTTGGGATACGCTGATTTAACGCAGAATGGTGTGCTGTCGATTTTGTTGACCGGCTCAGGCGGACCCTTCCGGGATACGGCAATTGGCGAACTGGCGGCAATGACACCGGATCAGGCCTGTCGTCATCCAAACTGGTCAATGGGGCGTAAAATCTCTGTCGATTCTGCCACCATGATGAATAAAGGGCTGGAGTATATCGAAGCCCGTTGGTTGTTTAATGCTTCGGCGCAGCAAATGGAAGTGCTTATCCATCCGCAATCAGTGATTCATTCGATGGTGCGTTATCAGGACGGTAGCGTCCTGGCACAGCTCGGTGAGCCGGATATGCGTACGCCGATTGCCCACACAATGGGTTGGCCTAAGCGTCTGAACTCAGGGGCAAAACCGCTGGATTTCTGTCAATTAAGTAACCTGAATTTCTCGACGCCGGATTACGGGCGTTATCCGTGCCTGAAGCTGGCGATGGATGCCTTTGATGTTGGTCAGGCGGCAACAACGGCGCTTAATGCGGCGAACGAAGTCTCCGTAGCCGCATTCCTGAATGGCGATATTCGTTTTACCGATATCGCGGCGGTTAACCAGTCAGTGCTGGATCAACAAGCGTTGAATGAACCGCAAAGTATTGATGAAGTACTGGCGATTGACGCTATGGCTCGGGCTTGCGCAAGCCAGATATTGGCGTCTCGAAGCAAATTCTGATACTCGTTGTGATATTTGTGGGCGCTGGGCTTCAGTGATATAGTCTGCGCCATCCGATCGTTGCATTTTGTTGTGAAAGATTACGGTGGCCGTGGCAAGACACGGCTTTTTTGCGTAAAGCTTTTGGTTGTTCTCTGCGATTGGCCGTAGCTCCGGTACCGGATAAAAATGCGTATCCAGCGCTGACCGGTGACCCGTGTTTGGTAGCTTAGCTAATCCTTATTATGGACTTAAAACGCGTTATGTTGTCTGCTAATCAAACTGTCAGCGAAATGTCGTCCGCACATGGCTGTCGTCATGTTGCCATTATTATGGACGGCAACGGTCGTTGGGCGAAACGGCAAGGAAAAATTCGCGCCTTTGGCCATAAAGCCGGGGCGAAATCTGTTCGTCGAGCCGTCTCTTTCGCGGCGAACAATAGTATTGAAGCGTTGACGTTATACGCATTCAGTAGTGAAAACTGGAATCGTCCGGCGCAGGAAGTCAGTGCGCTGATGGAGTTGTTTGTCTGGGCGCTGGATAGCGAAGTGAAAAGCCTGCACAGGCACAACGTTCGTCTGCGTATTATCGGCGAGACAACACGTTTTAATGCACGTTTGCAGGAGCGTATCCGTAAAGCGGAGGCGTTGACTGAGAACAATACAGGTTTGACCCTGAACATTGCTGCGAACTATGGCGGCCGCTGGGATATCGTCCAGGGCGTTCGCCATTTGGCCCAACAGGTACAGGACGGGGTGCTGCAACCCGATCAAATCACGGAAGAGATGCTGAGCCAGCAGGTTTGTATGAATGAGCTTGCACCCGTAGATTTAGTTATTAGGACCGGGGGAGAGCATCGCATTAGTAACTTTCTGATTTGGCAAATTGCCTATGCCGAACTTTACTTTACAGATGTTCTTTGGCCCGATTTCGCTGAACAGGACTTTGAAGGTGCACTCCATGCCTTTGTTAATCGAGAGCGTCGTTTCGGCGGCACTGAGCCGGGTGGCAACAATGCCTGATGGGGGTCACTTTTGCTGAAGTATCGCCTGATTTCTGCTTTCGTCTTAATCCCCGTCGTTATAGCGGCGCTTTTTCTATTGCCGCCCGCGGGTTTTGCCATCGTCACGCTGGTCGTGTGTATGCTCGCCGCGTGGGAATGGGGGCAATTTAGCGGGTTCACTTCAACTACGCAGAGAGTCTGGCTGTCGGTGCTATGCGGCCTGCTGCTGGCGCTGATGCTTTTCCTGATGCCGGAATACCATTATGACGTCCATCAACCGCTGGTTGAAGGATCGCTTTGGGCATCATTTGGTTGGTGGATTGTCGCGCTACTTCTGGTGCTGACCTACCCGGCTTCTGCAACATTTTGGCGGAATTCAAAAACATTGCGCCTGATTTTTGGCGTCCTGACTATCGTGCCATTCTTCTGGGGCATGCTGGCCCTGCGGGCCTGGCATTACGCCGATGACCATTACAGCGGTGCGCTGTGGTTGCTGTATGTGATGATCCTGGTCTGGGGAGCTGATTCCGGCGCTTATATGTTCGGTAAAATGTTCGGTAAACATAAGCTGGCGCCGAAGGTTTCCCCGGGTAAAACCTGGCAGGGTTTTTTCGGCGGTCTGCTGACGGCCGCGGTGATTTCCTGGGCTTACGGCTGGTGGGCGCATCTGGATGTGACGCCGACGGTCCTGCTGGTTTGTTCTGTCGTTGCCGCGTTGGCTTCAGTGCTTGGCGACCTGACCGAGAGCATGTTCAAACGTGAAGCGGGTATTAAAGATAGTGGAAATCTGATTCCTGGACATGGTGGTATTCTGGATCGTATCGATAGCCTGACGGCTGCGGTCCCTGTGTTTGCGTGTCTGCTTTTGTTAGTTTTCAGGACGATTTGACGGAAAATTTTATGCTGAGCGTTCTCTGGAATTTGGCTGCTTTTATTATTGCGCTGGGCGTGTTGATCACCGTCCATGAGTTTGGCCATTTCTGGGTAGCTCGTCGCTGTGGCATTCGCGTTGAGCGTTTCTCCATCGGTTTTGGTAAGGCACTCTGGCGGCGCTTTGATAAACAGGGCACGGAATTTGTTATTGCCCTTATCCCGTTAGGTGGCTATGTCAAAATGCTCGACGAACGCGTCGAGCCGGTGGCGCCAGAGATGCGCCACTACGCTTTCAACAACAAAACCGTTGGTCAGCGTGCTGCTGTTATTGCCGCTGGGCCTATCGCCAACTTCCTTTTTGCCATTTTTGCCTACTGGTTGGTCTTCATTATTGGTGTCCCTGGCGTTCGTCCGGTTGTTGGCGATATAACGCCCAACTCGATAGCCGCGCAAGCACAAATTGCAAAAGGAACGGAACTTAAAGCGATAGATGGCATCGAAACGCCTGATTGGGATGCTGTGCGTATGGCGCTGGTGGCGAAGATAGGCGATCGGCAAACAATACTTACCGTTGCCCCTTTCGGGACCAATCAACGTCAGGATAAAATCCTCGATCTGCAGCATTGGGCGTTCGAGCCGGATAAACAAGATCCGGTCGCATCACTGGGCATTCAGCCCCGTAGTGCACAGATTGATACGGTCCTGGCGGAAGTACAATCTGACTCGGCAGCACAAAAGGCGGGTTTGCAAGCGGGCGACAGGATCGTTAAAGTCGATGGTCAACCGTTAACGCAGTGGATGACGTTTGTTAATCTGGTGCGTGATAATCCGGGCACGGCCTTAGTTCTGGAGATCGAACGGCAGGGGAATCCCTTGTCCGTGACGCTGACGCCAGATACGAAGTCTGCCAAAGGTAAATCTGAGGGGTTTGCAGGGGTCGTACCTAAGGTCATCCCGCTGCCTGATGAATATAAGACAGTGCGTCAGTACGGACCGTTTGCCGCCATCGCTGAAGCCACGGATAAAACCTGGCAACTGATGTCGTTAACGGTCAGGATGCTGGGCAAATTGATAACCGGTGATGTCAAACTGAACAACCTCAGCGGGCCGATTTCTATCGCCCAAGGGGCTGGAATGTCAGCGGAATTTGGGTTGATTTACTATCTGATGTTCCTTGCGCTGATTAGCGTGAACCTTGGAATAATCAACTTGTTCCCGCTTCCCGTTCTTGACGGGGGGCATCTGCTGTTTTTGGCGATTGAAAAGCTGAAGGGCGGACCGGTATCCGAGCGAGTTCAAGACTTTAGTTATCGCATTGGCTCAATATTGCTGGTGTTGTTAATGGGGCTTGCACTTTTCAATGATTTCTCTCGGTTGTAAGAGAGTTTGTTAGGAAGAACGCATAATAACGATGGCGATGAAAAAGTTGCTCATAGCGTCGCTGCTGTTTAGCAGCGCAACCGTATACGGTGCTGAAGGGTTCGTGGTGAAGGACATTCATTTCGACGGCTTGCAGCGTGTCGCTGTTGGTGCGGCCCTCCTCAGTATGCCAGTGCGTCCTGGCGATACCGTAACCGATGATGATATCAGTAACACCATCCGTGCTCTGTTTGCCACTGGCAACTTTGAGGATGTCCGCGTCCTGCGCGATGGTGATACCCTGCTGGTGCAGGTGAAAGAGCGTCCAACGATTGCCAGCATCACTTTCTCCGGCAATAAGTCGGTGAAAGATGACATGCTCAAGCAAAACCTTGAGGCATCCGGCGTGCGCGTAGGGGAATCTCTCGATCGCACCACGCTCGCTGATATTGAAAAAGGGCTGGAAGATTTTTACTACAGCGTCGGCAAGTACAGCGCCAGCGTAAAAGCTGTCGTGACGCCGCTGCCGCGTAACCGTGTCGACCTGAAACTGGTATTCCAGGAAGGCGTATCGGCTAAAATCCAGCAGATCAATATCGTCGGCAATCATGCTTTCAGCACGGATGAACTGATTTCGACATTCCAGCTGCGCGATGAAGTGCCATGGTGGAACGTGGTTGGCGATCGCAAATACCAGAAACAGAAGCTGGCAGGGGACCTCGAAACTCTGCGTAGTTACTATCTGGATCGCGGCTATGCCCGTTTCAACATTGATTCCACGCAGGTTAGCCTGACGCCGGACAAAAAGGGCATCTACATCACCGTCAACATTACCGAAGGCGATCAGTACAAGCTTTCTGGTGTGCAGGTGACGGGCGATCTGGCGGGACATTCGGCAGAAATCGAAGCGCTGACCAAAGTGGAGCCGGGCGAGCTGTATAACGGCACCAAAGTGACCAAAATGGAGAATGACATTAAGAAACTCCTCGGTCGCTATGGCTACGCCTATCCGCGCGTTCAGTCCCAGCCGGAAATTAACGATACCGACAAGACTGTGAAGCTACACGTTAACGTGGATGCGGGTAACCGTTATTACGTGCGTAAAGTGCGTTTTGAAGGTAACGATACCTCGAAAGATTCCGTTCTGCGTCGCGAAATGCGTCAGATGGAAGGTGCCTGGCTGGGTAGCGACCTGGTTGACCAGGGTAAAGATCGTCTGAACCGTTTGGGCTATTTTGAAACGGTTGATACCGATACGCAGCGCGTACCGGGTAGCCCGGATCAGGTTGACGTAGTTTACAAGGTTAAAGAACGTAATACCGGTAGCTTTAACTTTGGTGTTGGTTACGGTACTGAAAGCGGCGTTAGCTTCCAGGCTGGCGTTCAGCAAGATAACTGGCTCGGTACCGGCTATTCTGTTGGTATTAACGGCACCAAAAACGATTACCAGACCTATACTGAACTGTCGGTGACTAACCCGTACTTTACCGTGGATGGCGTCAGCCTCGGTGGTCGTGTCTTCTATAACGACTTCGATGCTAACGATGCGGACCTGTCTGACTATACCAACAAAAGTTATGGTACAGACATCACGCTGGGCTTCCCGGTCAACGAATACAATTCGCTGCGCGCGGGTCTGGGCTACGTGCATAACAAGCTGTCCAATATGCAGCCTCAGGTCGCTATGGATCGTTACCTTGCATCAATGGGGGCAGATAATACCAACAGCTTCTCTGCTGATGATTTCACCTTCAACTACGGTTGGACGTATAACAAGCTCGATCGTGGTTTCTTCCCGACCGAAGGTTCACGTGTCAACCTGAATGGTAAAGTGACAATTCCGGGCTCTGACAACGAATACTACAAAGCGACGTTGGATACGGCAACCTATGTGCCGATTGATGACGATCACAAATGGGTAGTTTTGGGACGTACCAGACTGGGTTATGGTGACGGTATTGGAAGCAAAGAGATGCCGTTCTATGAGAACTTCTATGCGGGTGGTTCCAGCACCGTGCGCGGCTTCCAGTCTAATACCATCGGTCCGAAGGCGGTCTATAAATCAGGGGCCTATGCTGGGGATGATGATGACTACGAAGAGTGCTCCAATTCTGACGGTAAAGACTGTAAATCAGATGATGCGGTGGGCGGTAACGCCATGGCGGTTGCCAGCCTCGAGTTTATCACCCCAACGCCGTTTATTAGCGATAAATATGCGAACTCGGTCCGTACTTCCTTCTTCTGGGATATGGGTACCGTGTGGGATACGAACTGGCAGAATACTGCGGCGACGAGAGCCGCTGGAGTTCCTGACTACAGCGATCCGAACAACATTCGTATGTCTGCGGGTATCGCAGTTCAGTGGATGTCGCCGTTAGGGCCGTTGGTATTCTCCTACGCCCAGCCGTTTAAAAAGTACGATGGAGACAAAGCTGAACAGTTCCAGTTTAACATCGGTAAAACCTGGTAATTGTGTTGGCTGCAATGGAATGCAAGAGCAGTATAGCGCTGACTATTGGCGATAACTGAGGTTATCGCCTGGCCACGCAAATAACGGTACCTCAGGGTACTCATGGGATGGTAAGGAGTTTATTGTGAAAAAGTGGTTATTAGCTGCAGGTCTGGGTTTAGCAATGGTAACTTCCGCTCAGGCGGCAGATAAAATTGCAATGGTTAACATGAACAACTTGTTCCAACAGGTTGCCCAGAAAACAGGCGTTTCTAACACGCTGGAAAACGAGTTTAAAGGCCGCGCAAGCGAGCTGCAGCGTATGGAAGGCGACCTGCAGTCTAAAATGCAGCGTCTGCAGTCCATGAAAGCCGGTGCTGATCGTACCAAACTGGAAAAAGACGTGATGGCTCAGCGCCAGACTTTCTCCCAGAAAGCCCAGTCTTTCGAGCAGGACCGCGCACGTCGTTCTAACGAAGAACGTGGCAAGCTGGTGACTCGTATCCAGAGCGCAGTACAGAGCGTTGCTAAAGATCAGAGCATCGATCTGGTTGTTGACTCTAATGCCGTGGCATACAACAGCAGCGATGTAAAAGACATCACCGCTGATGTGCTGAAACAGGTTAAATAAGTAATGCCTTCAATTCGACTGGCTGATTTAGCACAACAGTTGGATGCAGAACTACACGGTGATGGCGATATCGTCATCACCGGCGTTGCGTCCATGCAATCCGCTAAAACGGGCCATATTACTTTCATGGTAAATCCTAAGTACCGTGAACACCTGGCCGCTTGCCAGGCGTCTGCTGTCGTGATGACGCAGGATGATTTGCCCTTTGCCCATAGTGCCGCGCTGGTAGTGCGTAATCCCTACCTGACATATGCGCGCATGGCTCAAATTCTTGATACCACGCCGCAGCCGGCGCAGAATATCGCGCCCAGCGCGGTTATTGACTCCACGGCTAAGCTGGGTACTGACGTTGCTATTGGCCCGAATGCTGTTATTGAATCGGGCGTTGTGCTCGGCGATAACGTTGTTATCGGCGCGGGATGCTTCGTTGGGAAAAATACGAAAATTGGTGCTGGCTCGCGTTTGTGGGCCAATGTGACCGTTTACCACGATATTGAGATCGGCGAGAATTGTCTGATCCAGTCCAGTACGGTAATTGGTGCGGATGGCTTTGGTTACGCCAACGATCGTGGTAATTGGGTTAAGATCCCACAATTGGGTCGCGTTATTATTGGCGATCGTGTGGAGATTGGCGCTTGTACTACCATTGATCGTGGTGCGCTGGACGATACTGTCATCGGCAACGGTGTGATCATCGATAATCAATGTCAAATTGCGCACAACGTGACAATTGGTGACAATACTGCCGTTGCTGGCGGTGTGATCATGGCGGGCAGCCTGAAAATTGGCCGTTACTGCATGATTGGCGGCGCCAGCGTGATCAACGGACACATGGAAATCTGCGATAAAGTTACCGTAACGGGGATGGGAATGGTTATGCGTCCAATCACCGAGCCGGGAGTTTACTCTTCAGGTATTCCGCTGCAACCGAATAAGGTTTGGCGAAAAACGGCTGCGTTGGTGCTGAATATTGATGATATGAGCAAGCGTCTCAAAGCTATTGAGCGCAAGGTTAATCAGCAAGATTAGTGCTTCACCCGACACATTAAATTTTCGGCCTGTTGCATTCATGAGATTGCCGCAGGCCGTGTTATTATTGCCCTTTAGTATATTTAGACAGGAAGAGTATTTTGACTACTGACACTCATACTCTGCACATTGAAGAGATTCTGGAACTTCTCCCTCACCGTTACCCGTTCCTGCTGGTAGATCGCGTGCTGGATTTTGAAGAAGGTCGTTTTCTGCGCGCAGTAAAAAATGTTTCTGTAAATGAGCCGTTTTTCCAGGGACACTTCCCTGGTAAGCCGATTTTACCGGGCGTACTGATTCTGGAAGCAATGGCGCAGGCCACCGGCATTCTGGCATTCAAAAGCGTGGGAAAACTGGAGCCGGGCGAGCTGTATTATTTTGCCGGGATCGACGAAGCGCGTTTCAAACGTCCGGTCGTACCTGGCGATCAAATGATTATGGAAGTCACTTTTGAGAAAACCCGTCGCGGCCTGACTCGTTTCAAAGGCGTTGCGCTGGTTGATGGAAAAGTGGTTTGCGAAGCAACGATGATGTGTGCCCGTAGCCGGGAGGCCTGATACGTGATTGATAAAACCGCCTTTATTCATCCTTCCTCCATTGTAGAAGAAGGCGCCGTTATTGGTGCTAACGTTCACATTGGTCCGTTTTGTATTGTTGGCGCTAACGTCGAAATTGGCGAAGGCACCGTACTGAAGTCTCATGTTGTCATTAATGGTCATACCAAAATTGGCCGCGATAATGAGATCTATCAGTTCGCTTCCATCGGCGAAGTTAACCAGGATCTGAAATATGCTGGTGAACCAACCCGCGTGGAAATTGGCGATCGCAACCGCATCCGCGAAAGCGTCACCATTCATCGTGGCACAGTACAGGGCGGTGGATTAACGAAGGTGGGCAGCGATAACCTGCTGATGATCAACGCACACGTGGCGCACGATTGTACGCTTGGCAACCGCTGTATTCTGGCCAATAACGCGACGCTTGCTGGCCATGTTTCGCTGGATGATTTTGTTATCATCGGCGGCATGACCGCAGTACATCAATTCTGCATCATCGGCGCACATGTCATGGTTGGCGGCTGTTCCGGTGTTGCGCAAGACGTTCCGCCGTTTGTTATTGCTCAGGGCAACCACGCAACGCCGTTTGGCGTCAATATCGAAGGGCTGAAACGCCGTGGCTTTAGCCGTGAAGCGATCACGGCCATTCGCAACGCGTATAAACTGCTGTATCGCAGTGGCAAAACGCTGGACGAAGCAAAACCTGAGATCGCCGAACTGGCGATTCAGCACCCTGAAGTTCAGGCATTCACTGACTTTTTTGCCCGCTCAACGCGCGGCCTGATTCGTTAATGATTGAATCGCGTCCCCTGACTATTGCCCTGGTCGCCGGAGAAACTTCCGGCGATATTCTTGGCGCAGGTCTTATCCGTGCGCTTAAAGCCCGTATACCTGATGCACGCTTTGTCGGCGTTGCTGGGCCGCTGATGCAGGCCGAGGGCTGTGAAGCCTGGTATGAGATGGAAGAGCTGGCGGTAATGGGCATTGTCGAAGTGCTCGGACGCCTGCGTCGCCTGCTGCATATCCGTGCCGATCTTACCCGCCGATTCACCGATCTTAAGCCCGATGTATTCGTTGGAATCGATGCGCCTGATTTCAATATCACTCTTGAAGGTAATCTGAAGAAGCAGGGTATCAAAACTATCCATTACGTCAGTCCCTCCGTTTGGGCATGGCGGCAAAAACGCGTTTTCAAAATTGGCAGATCGACCGATCTGGTACTGGCATTTCTGCCTTTCGAAAAAGCGTTTTATGACAGATTTAATGTCCCTTGTCGGTTTATCGGCCACACGATGGCGGACGCGATGCCGCTGGATCCGGACAAAGGCGCGGCGCGCGAGCGTCTGGGGATCGCCCTGGATGTGCACTGCCTGGCGCTACTGCCGGGAAGCCGCGGCGCTGAAGTCGAGATGCTTAGCGCCGATTTCCTGAAAACGGCGCAGATCCTGAGGGGTTATTATCCTGACCTGGAAGTTGTTGTGCCGCTGGTCAATGCGAAAAGGCGGGAGCAGTTCGAGCGTATCAAAGCGGAAACGGCACCGGATCTTGCGGTGCATATGCTGGACGGCCAGGCGCGAGACGCGATGATAGCAAGCGATGCCGCGCTACTGGCTTCCGGAACGGCTGCGCTGGAGTGCATGCTGGCGAAGTGTCCGATGGTGGTTGGTTATCGTATGAAGCCATTTACCTTCTGGTTAGCTAAGCGGCTGGTTAAAACTGACTATGTGTCGTTGCCAAATCTCCTGGCCGGGCGCGAACTGGTCAAAGAACTGTTGCAGGATGAGTGCCAGCCGCAGGCGTTAGCCGACGCGCTGAAGCCGCTGCTGGCCGATGGTAAAACCAGCCACGATATGCATGAAACCTTCCGTGCGCTGCATCAGCAGATCCGCTGTAACGCTGATGAACAGGCGGCGGATGCAGTACTGGAGCTAGCAAAATGATGGAATTCGTTTATCCGCATACCCATCTGGTTGCCGGAGTTGATGAAGTCGGACGCGGTCCGCTGGTTGGCGCGGTGGTGACTGCCGCGGTCATTCTCGACCCGGCAAAACCGATTGTAGGTCTTAATGACTCCAAAAAGTTAAGCGAAAAACGCCGCCTGGCGCTATTCGATGAGATCAAAGAAAAAGCGCTGTGCTGGAGCCTCGGTCGTGCTGAGCCGCATGAAATCGATGAATTGAATATTTTGCACGCGACCATGCTGGCAATGCAGCGCGCTGTTGGCGGTTTGAGTATTCCTCCAGAGTATGTCCTGATTGATGGCAACCGCTGTCCGCCGCTGCCTGTACCTTCACTGGCAGTTGTCAAAGGCGATAGCCGGGTGGCGGAAATTAGCGCTGCGTCTATTCTGGCTAAAGTGACGCGCGATGCTGAAATGACCGAACTGGATCGGGCATACCCCCAGTACGGTTTTGCCCAACATAAAGGTTATCCCACCGCTTTCCACCTGCAAAAACTGCTGGAACATGGCGTAATCGAGCATCATCGGTGTAGTTTTGGCCCGGTGAAACGCGCGCTGGGCCTGGCGTCCTGAACCGACACGCAAGCAATTAAGTAACGCGGAATCTGAAGATGGCTGAACCACGTTTCGTACACCTGCGGGTGCACAGCGACTATTCCATGATTGATGGGCTGGCGAAAACCGGACCACTGGTGAAAAAGGCAGCCGGACTTGGCATGCCAGCGCTGGCGATCACTGATTTTACCAACCTCTGTGGGCTGGTGAAGTTCTATGGAACGGGACATGGCGCCGGGATTAAACCGATTGTCGGTGCGGATTTTCACGTCCAGAGCGATTTGATGGGTGATGAGCTGACTGAGCTAACGGTGCTGGCAGCGAATAACGTCGGCTATCAAAACCTGACGCTGCTAATCTCCCGCGCTTATCAACGCGGTTACGGCGCATTGGGGCCGTGGATCGATCGCGACTGGTTGGTCGAACATCAGGAAGGCCTCATTCTGTTATCTGGCGCGCGCAAGGGTGACGTTGGCGTAAGCCTGACGCGCGGTAACATGGCGTTGGTCGAGCAGTGCGTCTCTTTTTATCAGCAGTATTTTCCCGATCGTTACTATTTAGAGCTGATCCGCACTGGACGCGCTGATGAAGAGAGCTATCTTCATGCGGCTGTGCAACTGGCGGAAGAGTGCGGTTTACCCGTTGTCGCGACTAACGATGTCCGTTTTCTGGAGACCGGCGACTTTGATGCGCATGAAATTCGCGTAGCTATCCACGACGGTTTTACCCTTGATGATCCTAAGCGCCCGCGCAACTACTCGCCGCAGCAATATATGCGCAGCGAGGAGGAGATGTGCGAGCTGTTCTCTGATATTCCGGAAGCGCTGGAAAATACCGTTGAAATCGCCAAACGTTGCAACGTTACCGTGCGGCTTGGCGAATATTTCCTGCCGCAGTTCCCGACCGGGGAAATGTCGACAGAAGACTTTCTCGTCGTCAAATCAAAAGAGGGGCTGGAAGAGCGCCTCGAATTTTTATTCCCGGATCCTGAAAAGCGCGCAGAATCCCGCCCTCCATATGATGAACGTCTGGATATTGAACTCCAGGTTATCAACCAGATGGGGTTCCCAGGTTACTTCTTGATCGTTATGGAGTTTATCCAGTGGTCGAAAGATAACGGCGTGCCGGTAGGTCCTGGGCGAGGCTCCGGTGCGGGTTCGCTGGTGGCCTATGCGCTGAAAATTACCGACCTGGACCCGCTAGAGTTTGACCTGCTGTTCGAACGTTTCCTTAACCCGGAACGTGTTTCAATGCCCGACTTCGACGTTGACTTCTGTATGGAGAAACGTGACAGGGTTATCGAACATGTGGCGGAGATGTACGGTCGTGACGCGGTCTCGCAGATTATTACCTTTGGTACGATGGCGGCGAAAGCGGTTATCCGCGACGTGGGCCGCGTGCTGGGACATCCATACGGGTTTGTTGACCGCATATCCAAGCTAGTGCCGCCCGATCCGGGTATGACCCTGGCAAAAGCTTTTGAGGCTGAACCACAGCTTCCGGAAATTTACGAAGCCGATGAAGAAGTCAAAGCACTGATCGATATGGCGCGTAAGCTGGAAGGGGTCACGCGTAACGCGGGTAAACATGCCGGTGGTGTCGTTATCGCGCCGACTAAAATTACCGATTTCGCTCCGCTATATTGCGACGATCAGGGGCAAAACCCGGTTACTCAGTTCGATAAAAACGACGTGGAATACGCGGGGCTGGTGAAGTTCGACTTCCTTGGCTTGCGTACGCTGACGATCATCGACTGGGCGTTGAAAATGATCAACCCACGTCGGGCGAAGCAGGGCCTGGAGCCGATAGATATCGCGGCTATCCCGCTCGACGATAAAAAAAGCTTCGATATGCTGCAGCGCTCGGAAACCACAGCGGTATTCCAGCTTGAATCCCGCGGCATGAAAGACTTGATCAAACGCCTGCAGCCCGACTGCTTCGAAGATATGATAGCCCTGGTGGCCCTGTTCCGTCCGGGCCCGCTGCAGTCGGGCATGGTAGATAACTTTATCGACCGTAAGCACGGCCGTGAAGAAATCTCCTATCCAGACGTGCAGTGGCAGCATGAGTGTCTGAAACCGGTACTGGAGCCGACTTACGGTATTATCCTGTACCAGGAACAGGTTATGCAGATTGCCCAGGAACTGTCCGGTTACACCCTCGGCGGCGCAGATATGCTGCGTCGTGCGATGGGTAAGAAAAAGCCGGAAGAGATGGCCAAGCAGCGCGGCACCTTTGAAGAGGGTGCGAAGAGTCGCGGCGTGGACGGTGAACTGGCGATGAAAATCTTTGACCTGGTGGAGAAATTCGCGGGTTACGGATTTAACAAATCGCACTCTGCCGCTTATGCGTTAGTTTCCTATCAGACGCTGTGGCTGAAGGCGCACTATCCGGCTGAGTTTATGGCAGCGGTAATGACTGCGGATATGGACAACACCGAGAAAGTGGTCGGTCTGGTTGATGAGTGCTGGCGCATGGGATTGAAAATCTTGCCGCCGGACATTAACTCTGGCCTGTACCATTTCCACGTCAATGACGATGGCGAAATCGTTTATGGTATCGGCGCCATCAAAGGCGTTGGTGAAGGCCCGATTGAAGCGATCATTGAAGCGCGTAACCAGGGCGGTTATTTCCGTGAGCTGTTTGATCTTTGCGCGCGAACTGATATCAAAAAGCTAAACCGTCGGGTACTGGAAAAACTGATTATGTCCGGGGCGTTTGACCGCCTCGGCCCGCATCGCGCGGCGTTGATGAATTCGTTGAGCGATGCGCTGAAGGCTGCCGATCAGCACGCCAAAGCTGAAGCGATTGGCCAGGCTGATATGTTTGGCGTTCTGGCAGAAGAGCCGGAACAAATTGAACAATCCTACGCTAACTGCCAGCCGTGGCCGGAACAGGTGGTGTTGGAGGGCGAAAGGGAGACCCTGGGGCTGTATCTGACCGGGCACCCGATTAACCAGTATCTGAGAGAGATCGAACGCTATGTTGGCGGCGTACGACTCAAAGACATGCATCCGACCGATCGTGGTAAAGTGACCACGGCGGCGGGGCTCGTTATTGCGGCGCGGGTCATGGTCACCAAGCGCGGCAATCGTATCGGCATCTGTACGCTGGATGACCGTTCCGGGCGTCTGGAGGTGATGTTATTCACCGATGCCCTGGATAAATACCAGCAATTGCTGGAAAAAGACCGCATACTTATCGTCAGCGGACAGGTCAGCTTTGATGACTTCAGCGGGGGGCTTAAAATGACCGCTCGTGAAGTCATGGACATTGACGAAGCCCGGGAAAAATATGCTCGCGGGCTTGCTATCTCGCTGACGGACAGGCAAATTGATGACCAGCTTTTAAACCGACTCCGTCAGTCTCTGGAACCCCATCGTTCGGGAACCATTCCAGTACACCTCTATTATCAGAGGGCGGATGCGCGCGCGCGGTTGCGTTTTGGCGCAACATGGCGCGTCTCTCCGAGCGATCGTTTACTCAACGATCTGCGTGGCCTTATCGGCTCGGAGCAGGTGGAACTGGAGTTTGACTAATACAGGAATACTATGAGTCTGAATTTCCTTGATTTTGAACAGCCGATTGCAGAGCTGGAAGCGAAAATCGATTCTCTGACTGCGGTAAGCCGCCAGGATGAGAAACTGGATATTAATATCGATGAAGAAGTGCATCGCCTGCGCGAAAAAAGTGTAGAGCTGACGCGCAAGATCTTCGCCGATCTTGGCGCATGGCAGGTCGCTCAGCTGGCACGCCATCCACGTCGCCCATACACCCTGGATTATGTTCGCCTGGCTTTCGACGAATTCGACGAACTGGCTGGTGACCGTGCTTACGCTGACGATAAAGCTATCGTCGGTGGGATTGCGCGTCTGGACGGGCGTCCGGTGATGATTATCGGCCACCAAAAAGGGCGCGAAACCAAAGAGAAAATTCGTCGCAACTTCGGGATGCCGGCACCAGAAGGCTATCGTAAGGCGTTGCGCCTGATGGAGATGGCTGAGCGTTTTAAAATGCCCATCATTACTTTCATCGACACTCCAGGGGCTTACCCGGGAGTGGGAGCGGAAGAACGCGGCCAGTCTGAAGCGATTGCCCGTAACCTGCGTGAAATGTCACGCCTGAGCGTACCGGTTATCTGCACCGTGATTGGTGAAGGTGGTTCCGGCGGCGCGCTGGCTATTGGCGTGGGCGATAAAGTGAATATGCTGCAGTACAGCACTTATTCCGTTATCTCCCCGGAAGGCTGTGCTTCCATTCTGTGGAAGAGCGCCGACAAAGCGCCGCTGGCCGCTGAAGCGATGGGTATCGTCGCTCCGCGTCTTAAAGAGCTGAAGCTGATTGACTCTATCATTCCGGAGCCGCTGGGCGGCGCGCATCGTAATCCGGAAGCGATAGCGGCGAGCTTGAAAGCGCAACTGCTGGCTGACCTGGCAGACCTCGACACTCTGAATGAGGAAGAGCTGCTCAACCGTCGCTATCAGCGTCTGATGAGCTACGGTTACGCCTGATTATCAATATCATTTTTTATCTCTAAGGGTCGGATTTTCCGGCCCTTTTTTTATGTGTTGTTAACTGATGCGAGATGAGATCAGTGAGAGGTAATGTGATTAGCAGATGATGCCGTTCTTCCCTAAAACTGCAGCAACTGCCAGGTATTGCGACCCGGCAGGCAGTTAACAAGGATAAAGGAGAAATACTATGGCATTGTATAAAACCGTCGCGTTGAGCGCCGTGGCCGCAGGGATCATGTTAAGCCTGGGGGCCGCACAGGCCGCACCGTTACTTGGTGCAACAGAAGCGACAACCATTAAAGCGAGCGATCTGAGCGCTAAAGAAAAAGCATTAACCGACTTCCCACTGATGGATGCGGTAAAATCATCCATTCAGACGCTGTCTAATAGTGAAGTTGAAAAAATTGAACCGGGTCTTTCAACCAACCCGGCAAACGTTAAACGTGTTGAGGGTATGCTATCTGAGCAAGATTGGGACTATCTGTTCCCGATGCGTGCTCCGGAATATACTTACTCCAACTTCCTCAAAGCGGTTGGTAAATTCCCTGCTGTTTGCGGTACCTATACCGATGGCCGCGACAGCGATGCTATCTGCCGTAAATCTCTGGCAACCATGTTTGCTCACTTTGCGCAGGAAACCGGTGGCCATGAAAGCTGGCGTGATATTCCTGAATGGCGTCAGGCTCTGGTCTATCTCCGCGAAGTTGGTTGGGTAGAAGGGCAGAAAGGCGGCTACAACGGCGAATGTAACCCGGATATCTGGCAGGGTCAGACCTGGCCGTGTGGTAAAGACAAAGATGGCGATTTCCTTAGCTACTTTGGTCGCGGGGCGAAACAGCTCTCCTACAACTACAACTATGGCCCATTCTCTGATGCCATGTACGGCGGCGACGTTCGTCCGCTGTTGGATAAACCGGAACTGGTTGCTGATACCTGGATGAACCTGGCGAGCGCCGTCTTCTTCTTCGTTTACCCGCAGCCGCCGAAGCCATCTATGCTGCACGTTATTGATGGTACCTGGCAGCCAAACGATCACGATAAAGCAAACGGTCTGGTCACGGGCTTTGGCGTGAGCATCCAAATTATCAACGGCGGCGTAGAGTGCGGTGGTGCGGAAGAGAACGCCCAGTCTCTTAACCGTATCGCTTACTACAAAGAGTTTGCTAACTATCTGAAAGTACCGATTGCCGATGACGAAGTTCTCGGCTGTAAAAACATGAAGCAGTTTGATGAAGGCGGCGCGGGCGCACTGCCAATCTACTGGGAAGAAGATTGGGGATGGAGCGCAGAGACCTCTGATGGCAAAACGAATGCTTGCCAACTGGTTGGCTATCAGACGCCATATACTGCCTTTAAAGCGGGTGACTATGCGAAATGCGTCCAGGGCCACTTCAACGTCAACATCGTAGACGACAACGGTCAGGCTGAAGACTCGACAACTGATACCACTCCGGTTACGCCCGAAGATACCACGCCGGCGCAGGAGACTAATGTTGCGCCAGTTGCCCGTATCTCTGGCCCGATCGGCGCTATCGAAGCCGGTGCCCAGGTTTCTCTGAGTGCTGAAGGCTCTACCGATGCTAATGGCGACAAGCTGAGCTACACCTGGATGTCTCAGGATGGTCAAACTATTAGCGGTCAGGATAAAGCTGTTGTCACTTTTACCGCTCCGGAGAAAGATCAGGATGCGCAGTACGTTGTCAGCCTGACGGTAAGTGATGGCTTGCTGTCCAGCACGACGACTTACACGCTGAACGTGAAGGCCAAAGCGGCTGCTGCAGATGAAGCTACAGATGGCAAAGATAGCGGCACCATCAGCTATCCTTCCTGGAGCAGTACTCAGACCTGGAAAGCGGGCGATATTGTTAATAGCCACGGCGCACTGTATCAGTGTAAACCGCTACCGGAAGGTGCATGGTGTAACGTTGCGCCGACTTACTATGAACCTGGTGCTGGTATTGCCTGGGGTGATGCCTGGAAAGCGTTGTAATATAGATAAATCCGCCAGTGCTAAGCACTGGCGTGATTGTTATGATGCTTCCCTCAGGTAAATTCCAGGAGGAAAGCGTGAATATCATCGCCATCATGGGCCCCCATGGCGTCTATCACAAAGACGAACCGATCAAAGAACTGGAAGCCGCCCTGCAACGGCAAGGCTTCCAGACCATCTGGCCGCAAAACAGCGCCGACCTGTTGCAGTTTATCGAACATAATCCGCGGATCTGTGGGGTTATCTTTGACTGGGATGAGTACAACGTTGATTTGTGCAGCGAGATTAACCAGCTGAATGAATACCTGCCGCTATACGCCTTTATCAACGCGCATTCGACGATGGATGTCAGCGGTCAGGATTTACGTATGACGCTGTGGTTTTTCGAATATGCGCTTGGGCTGGCGGAAGAGATCGCGACCCGAATTGGCCAGTACACCCGCGAATACCTCGACAACATCACGCCACCGTTTACTAAAGCATTATTCAACTATGTGCAAGAGGGAAAATATACCTTCTGCACCCCTGGGCATATGGGCGGCTCTGCCTATCAAAAAAGCCCGGTAGGTTGCTTGTTTTATGATTTCTTCGGCGGTAATACCTTAAAGGCCGATGTTTCTATTTCGGTGACGGAGTTGGGGTCGCTGCTCGACCATAGCGGCCCACATCTGGAGGCTGAAGAGTATATTGCGCGTGCTTTCGGCGCGGAACAAAGCTATATGGTGACCAACGGGACTTCAACGTCGAACAAAATTGTCGGCATGTATTCCGCTCCGGCGGGAAGTACCCTGCTTATCGATCGCAACTGCCATAAATCGCTGGCGCATTTACTGATGATGAGTGACGTTGTGCCGTTATGGTTAAAACCGACGCGCAATGCGCTGGGGATCCTCGGCGGTATTCCGAAGCGCGAGTTTACCCGCGATGTGATACAGCAAAAGGTAAATGCTGCGGGTGGTGCTGGATGGCCTGTACATGCGGTGATCACCAACTCCACCTATGACGGACTGTTGTACAACACCACCTGGATTAAAGAAACCCTCGACGTGCCGTCTATTCACTTTGACTCTGCCTGGGTACCCTACACCCATTTTCACTCGATCTATCAGGGAAAAAGCGGCATGAGCGGCGATCGCATTGCCGGGAAAGTTATCTTTGAAACGCAGTCGACGCATAAAATGCTGGCGGCGCTGTCGCAGGCTTCGCTTATCCATATTAAAGGCAGCTACGACGAAGATACCTTTAATGAAGCTTTTATGATGCATACCTCGACCTCGCCGAGCTACCCGATTGTCGCCTCCATCGAAACGGCTGCGGCGATGCTACGTGGTAACTCCGGCAGGCGCCTTATTCAGCGTTCAATTGAACGGGCGCTTGATTTTCGCAAAGAGGTGCAGCGGCTACGTGAAGAGTCTGACGGTTGGTTCTTTGATATCTGGCAGCCGGAAGAGGTGGGGGAAGCGCAGTGCTGGCCAGTCGCACCGGGTGAACAGTGGCACGGCTTTCAGGATGCCGATGATGACCATATGTTCCTCGACCCGGTGAAAGTGACCATTCTGACGCCCGGAATGGATGAGCAAGGTAACATGGATAATGAGGGTATCCCAGCCTCGCTGGTGGCGAAATTCCTCGATGAGCGCGGTGTGGTGGTTGAAAAAACCGGGCCGTATAACCTGTTGTTTCTCTTCAGTATCGGCATTGATAAAACCCGCGCAATGGGACTGCTGCGTGGGTTGACGGAATTTAAGCGCTCTTACGATCTGAATCTGCGAGTGAAGAATATGTTGCCGGATCTCTATGCTGAGGATCCGGATTTTTATCGCAACATGCGCATTCAGGAACTGGCTCAGGGTATTCATCGCTTGATTCGCCAGCACCAGCTTTCTCAACTGATGCTGCGTGCCTTTGATGTTCTACCTGAGATGAAAATGACACCTTACCGAGCCTGGCAGCGGCAAATTAAAGGTGAAGTGGAGACCATTGAGCTGGAGAATCTGGTCGGACGCATTTCAGCCAATATGATCCTGCCGTATCCACCGGGAGTTCCGCTGCTGATGCCTGGGGAAATGATTACCGAAGAGAGCCGGGCGGTACTCGATTTCCTGTTAATGCTGTGTTCGATTGGGCGCCATTATCCGGGTTTTGAAACCGACATCCACGGGGCGAAACGTGATGAAGACGGCGTGTATTGGGTTCGAGTCTTAAAAAATGAC
Organism: Klebsiella sp. MISC125; assembly: GCF_051131775.1. Classification (NCBI taxonomy): domain Bacteria; kingdom Pseudomonadati; phylum Pseudomonadota; class Gammaproteobacteria; order Enterobacterales; family Enterobacteriaceae; genus Klebsiella; species Klebsiella sp. MISC125. The sequence goes on along the minus strand of NZ_CP180448.1, from coordinate 4,980,420 downwards.
TAAGTGCTTGCGCGATTACGGGTGGCGCGAGTAACTTTGCAGGCTTCAACAGGAGGGGTTTTACGATGCTGGGTTTAAAACGGGTTCACCATATCGCCATCATTGCGACGGATTATGCGAAGAGTAAAGCTTTCTACTGCGACATTTTGGGATTTACTCTCCAGGGGGAGTTCTACCGTGAAGAGCGCGATTCGTGGAAGGGCGATCTGGCGTTAAATGGCGAATATGTCATTGAACTGTTTTCTTTCCCGTTTCCTCCTTCGCGCCCAAGCCGTCCTGAAGCCTGCGGATTACGTCATCTGGCGTTTAGCGTTGATGACATTGATGCCGCCGTTGCCCATCTTGAGGCGCACGGTGTCGCTTGTGAAGGCGTACGTATCGATCCGTTCACCGATAAGCGCTTCACCTTTTTCAATGATCCCGATGGCTTGCCGCTGGAAATCTATCAACAGTAATTCTTGTCAGAAGGTGTCCTGCCGGGTAACGTGCCGGACACGCTTTCCTCAGTCAGTACTCACATGATGATGATCTCAGATCTTGCGCAAACGCTCCAACCGTACCGCCAGTTTTTGCTGGCCTTCAGCGGCGGGCTGGATTCGACCGTTCTTTTGCACCGCCTGGTCCGTTGGCGTGAACAAGATCCAACCATTCAACTGCGGGCGATTCATATTCACCACGGGCTAAGCGCCAATGCCGATGGCTGGGTGGCGCACTGCCAGCAAGTTTGTCAGCAGTGGCAGGTGCCGCTTTTGGTCGAACGAGTGGTGCTCGGCGATGAGGGGCTGGGGATTGAGGCTCACGCGCGGCAAGCTCGCTATCAGGCATTCCGTATGGCGCTTTTGCCTGGAGAAGCACTCGTTACCGCACAACATCTTGATGATCAGTGTGAAACCTTCCTGCTGGCGCTTAAGCGGGGGAGTGGACCGACCGGATTATCGGCGATGTCGGGTGAATCTAACTTTGCCGGAACGAAACTATTGCGCCCGCTGCTCAATGAACGTCGCGAGTCGCTATATCAGTGGGCAATGACTCATCAGCTCACCTGGATTGAAGATGAAAGTAACCAGGATGATGCTTACGACCGTAATTTTCTCCGCCTACGTGTCGTTCCGTTACTCAGCGCACGCTGGCCGCACTTTGCTGAGGCCGTAGCCCGTAGCGCCAGCCTGTGCGGCGAGCAGGAACAACTGCTTGACGAAATGCTGGCAGCGGAGCTCGCCACGCTGATGGCGGAGGACGGTTCTCTGGCCGTCGAGCCGTTAACTACGCTGAGCGCGCCGCGTCGGGCTGCGCTGCTGCGGCGTTGGCTCGGTGCGCACAATGCGCTGATGCCTTCTCGCGATGTACCGGAGCGCATCTGGCGTGAAGTCGCACAGGCGCGAGAAGATGCATTTCCTTGCCTACGTCTTGGCGATTTTACCGTTCGTCGTTATCAGCAGCGGCTGCATTGGGTTAAGTATATTCCGGGTCAGACAGAAGCCGTGCTGAGCTGGCCCGATATTTCAGAACCGCTGTTGTTACCCGCTGATCTTGGTGAGCTGGCGTTACAACCTGGTGGGGCGTTACGTGAGCCGAATCAGGGAGATACGGTGACAATACGCTTTCGTGCCAGCGGTAATCTACATATCGTGGGCCGCCACGGTGGCCGCAAGCTGAAGAAGATATGGCAGGAACTGGGCGTAGCCCCCTGGCGTCGTGATACTACGCCGTTACTGTTTTATGGCGAAACGCTGATTGCTGCCGCCGATGACCTGTTTGTCACGCAAGAGGGGCGAGTAGAGCAAGGTAAAGGCGTACAGATGGTGTGGAGGAAAACGGGTGACCAGGGCCACCCGTTTTGATTCAGGACTCACTGACCACGACGGTACCGATTTCCGGGTGGCTGAAACTGGCGATTTTATCCAGGCGTAGCTCGCGGACGTCGCCGGCGAGTTCCACTACCAGATACTCGATGTTTTTGCGCGAGATCAGATCGTTGGCCTTCCCTTGCAGCTGTTCGCCATCTTTGAGCGCCAGCGCCAGAACTAAATGGTGCTGGCAGGCAAGTTCGAGGTTGTCATAATCATCGCAATTGATGGGTTGATAAGTATCATTCATTGACATAATCGCTCACCAGTAAGTTTGCTGCCGCATAAGCGGCCTTTTCCCTGACTGACTCAGAAAGGGCCTGATCCGCCGCAATCTCATTCAATGTTTTCAACACGCAACCGAGCGCGTCCGAAATATACCCCAGATCCCCGCTGGCTATTTCCGCATACCGCTTGCGTATTAACTCACAATATTTGTCCACATGCCCTCCTGTCAGCATCCTGACTCAACCGTGGGATGTAAGTTTAAGCCTACGAAGATAAACTCTGTTTAGCAAGGTGACTATACCATAGTCATTTAAGCAATATCAGCAGGATGAAACGGGATCCTTTGATTGCTGACAGCCTTTTGTCGTGAGTTTAGCTACAATGTACGCCATTTTTATCAGGAGTTTATTCATGGCGCTGAAAGCGACGATTTATAAAGCGACGGTGAACGTGGCTGACCTGGACCGTAACCAGTTTCTGGATGCCAGTCTGACGTTAGCTCAGCATCCGTCTGAAACCCAGGAGCGCATGATGCTGCGGCTGCTGGCGTGGATCAAATATGCCAACGAGCGTCTGCAGTTTACCCGCGGTTTGTCTTCCGATGATGAAGCGGAGCTCTGGCTGCTTAACGATCATCTGGGCGTTGATTTATGGATTGAACTGGGGCTGCCTGACGATCGGCGGATTAAAAAAGCTTGCTCACGGGCACAAGAGGTTGCGCTGTTTGCCTATAATAGTCGGGCGGCTGAAATTTGGTGGCAGCAGAATAAGAGTAAACTGGCACAGTTTTCGAAGCTGACGGTCTGGTATTTGGATGATACTCAACTGGCGCAGCTCAGTGCATTTGCCGATCGTACGATGATACTGCAGGCGACTATCCAGGATGGCAGTATCTGGTTATCCGACGCTAAGAATAATCTGGAAATTAACTTAACGGCCTGGCAAACACCCGCATGATTACCATTAGCCGCAGCGTGGCGATTGCGGATGAAGAGATCTCTCTTTCCGGTATACGTGCGCAGGGCGCGGGTGGTCAGCACGTGAATAAGGCATCAACGGCTATTCATTTGCGCTTTGATATTAAGGCATCAAGCCTGCCTGAGTATTATAAGGAACGTCTGCTTGCTGCCAGCCACCACTTAATTTCTGCTGACGGTGTGGTTATCATTAAGGCTCAGGAATATCGCAGCCAGGAAATGAATCGCGAAGCGGCGATTGCTCGCCTGGTTGCCCTAATACAAGAATTAACCGCAGTGCAAAAAAGTCGCCGGGAGACGCGACCGACTCGGGCATCCAAAGAGCGTCGACTTGCCTCTAAGGCGCAAAAATCCTCAGTCAAAGCGCTGCGTGGGAAAGTTCGTCCTTAAGGCGTGACGAACGGGTGGAATGGATTATAAGGAATTTACAGTGAAGAAAATCGTATTTTCAGTCGTGGCGGCCTGTTCGCTTTTTGCGCTGTTTGGCTGTAATCATCGTTCGGAAGTTGAAACGTTACAACCTACACCGATGGAAGAGCTCAAACCGATGCAGCAGAGCTGGCGTGGCGTATTGCCTTGTGCCGATTGTGAAGGTATCGAAACCACGCTCTTTCTGGAGAAAGATGGTACCTGGGTCATGAATGAACGCTATCAGGGGGTTAGCCGCGAGCCTTCCTCTTTTGCTTCCTACGGTATCTGGGCGCGCACTGCCGATAAACTGGTGCTGACTGATAGTAAGGGCGAGAAGTCTTATTATCGTGCAAAAGGCGACAAGCTAGAAATGCTCGATCGTGACGGTAATCCCATTGAGTCGACGCTGAATTATACGCTTGAGTCGGTCAAAGCCAGCCTGCCGATAACACCGATGGCGATGCGTGGAATGTACTTCTATATGGCGGATGCGGCGACATTTACCGATTGTGCGACCGGTAAGCGAGTGGCTGTGGCTAACAACGCTCAGCTCGAGCGTGGCTATGCTGCTGCGCGTGGTACAGATACACGTCCAGTATTGCTGGTGGTAGAAGGGCATTTTACCCTCGAAGCTAACCCTGATACGGGAGAGCCGGTTAAAGTTCTGGCGACGGATTCTGCAGGGTCGTTTTATCAAAACAAAGATTGCAATACTCGTTGATTAATTCAGCCCTACGAGGCGGCTTGTTTTAATATAGACCCCCAGCTTTAGATGCCCGGCGTACAGTAATTGTGTTTCGGGCTTAAAGGTGGAAACGTCGCCTTCGCGCATATGCAGCAGGTCTGAGGGGCTAATCCAGCCCGGCTGCGCCATTGTCAGCGGATGCCCGGCTTTAGCGAAGGCATCGCTGACAAACTCAGAACAAAACCAGGTTTTCTTATCTTCGGGAGCAATGTCGCTTAGCTGAGCTTTGGCCAGACCGTTAACGCACTGTTGGCGAAAATCTCTGGAGAAAGGATTCAGAGAACACATCTGCTTTGTCATCATAAAAGGGATGAATTCAATAATGCCGCGATAGTTATAGCCGCTGTCTTTATTTTTATAAGCGAAGTTTTTAATTTCTGCGGCCTGTTGAGGTGTGAGGTCTGGCGCCCTTAGGGCAAATAGTTTATCGCTGTGCTGCATTGCTTGCTTAAGGGATACAATCTGTACTCCAGCGCCTGTGGCTTCTGCAACCTGGCTATCCCCGAGGTAGATGGCGACGTGGCTAACGGAAGATGTGCTGAAAGCACGGATCCCCAGCGATGTGACGCCAATACTGGAAGAGAAAAGCAAGTCTCCGGGGCGCAGGTCTTTTTCGCTAATCTCAAGCAGTGCTTTATCTGTAATTGAGCCCTGACGTTGAAGTTTGATTGCCCATTGTTTTGATTGCTTGTTAATAGTCGATTCTGAAGGATCAGGCTGGCTGAGGTCCATCGTACAGGCGCAAAGCAATACAGATATGAGAAAAAGTAAGCCGTAACTTGCAGCTCGGTTAGCCATGATTACAATCCTTGTAAAAAAAGAGGCTCTGAAAAATCAGAGCCCCTTTTTGGTATTAACCTTTAATTTGTGCGACCAGGTAATCTACGATATCGCCGGTCTTGATCAACTGTTTCTCTCCGTGACGACGGTGTTTATACTCAATATCGTCGTTGTCGAGGTTGCGATCGCCCAGCACAATGGTGTGTGGGATACCAATTAGCTCCATATCGGCAAACATCACGCCCGGACGCTCTTTGCGGTCGTCCATCAGTACTTCGATACCTTGAGCGGTCAGCTCAGCGTACAGCTTCTCGGCCAGCTCCTGCACACGATAGGATTTGTGCATGTTCATTGGCAGAATAGCAACCTGGAACGGTGCAATAGCTTCCGGCCACAAAATCCCGCGATCGTCAAAGTTCTGCTCAATGGCCGCAGCCACCACACGAGTCACCCCGATACCGTAGCAACCCATGGTCAGAATCTGGTTGCGACCATCTTCGCCCTGTACGGAGGCTTTCATCGCTTCTGAGTACTTGGTGCCTAACTGGAAGATATGACCCACTTCAATACCGCGTTTAATCAACAGTGTCCCCTGACCGTCTGGGCTAGGGTCACCGGCAACAACGTTACGAATGTCAGCTACTTCTGGAGTCGCTACGTCGCGATCCCAGTTAATACCGAAGTAGTGCTTACCATCCACGTTCGCGCCAGCGGCAAAATCGCTCATTGCCGCAACGGTGCGGTCAATAACCACGGGAATCGGCATGTTGACTGGCCCAAGAGAACCTGGACCTGCTTTCACAACGGCGCGGATTTCTTCTTCGGTGGCGAAGGTTAACGGGCTGGCAACCTGCGGCAGCTTCTCGGCTTTGACTTCGTTCAGCTCGTGGTCGCCGCGAACCAGCAGGGCAACCAGAGGATATGCGCTGTCTTCTACCGCTTTCACCAGCAGGGTTTTCACGGTTTTCTCGATTGGCAGATTGAACTGCTCAACCAGTTCGGCGATGGTTTTCGCATTCGGCGTATCGACCAGCGTCATTTCTTGGGTTGCATCAGCGCGTGGTTCTTTCGGCGCAACAGCTTCGGCGAACTCAATGTTGGCCGCGTAATCGGAAGAATCAGAGAAGATCACATCATCTTCGCCGCTCAGCGCCAGTACCTGGAATTCATGGGAAGCGCTGCCGCCGATAGAGCCGGTATCAGCCTGCACCGCACGGAAATCCAGATCCATACGGGTGAAGATTTTGCTGTAGGCCTCGTACATCTTGTCATAGGTCTCTTGCAGAGATTCCTGAGAAGTATGGAAAGAGTAGGCATCTTTCATCAGGAATTCGCGTGAGCGCATGACGCCAAAGCGAGGACGGACTTCATCACGGAACTTTGTTTGAATCTGGAAGAAATTCAGCGGCAACTGCTTATAGGAGTTCAGCTCGTTGCGAATCAGATCGGTGATGACTTCTTCATGAGTCGGACCGAGTACGAAAGGACGATCGCCTCGATCAGCAATGCGCAGCAGTTCCGGGCCGTACTGCTCCCAACGTCCGCTCTCTTGCCACAGTTCAGATGGCTGAACGACCGGCATTAACACCTCGATCGCACCGGCGTTGTTCATCTCTTCACGCACGATGTTTTCGACTTTTTTCAGGACGCGCACGCCGGTCGGTAACCAGGTATACAACCCAGAGGCCAGCTTGCGGATCATCCCGGCGCGCAGCATCAGCTGATGGCTGATGACTTCGGCGTCGGCAGGTGTCTCCTTCAGAGTGGAGAGCAGATATTGGCTAGTACGCATGTTGTTACGGTTCCATTTGGGCGATCGGTACAGGCCGAAAGCCAGCCTGACACAAAAAAAGTGGTTTAGTTTACCAGTGTGGCAAAGATGCCAAAAGAGAGGAAAATAAAATTAGCGTGGTTCGAGAGAAAAGACTTCAAAACCGGACGAAATCACCCGCCAGCGCACGTTAAAATCAAGCAGCCAGACGGCATATGTTTTTCCTGCTTCTTCTTCCTTGCGATAAGCCGGTCGCGGATCTTGCGCTAGTACTTCGGTGATAAACATCTTCAGCCGTGGGTAGCGTTTTTCCAGCGTCAAAAGCTGAGCTTCTGTTTCTGGCGTGAAGCAGACCGCCATTTCCGCCAGCGGAGCCTGCTGAGCATAGCTGGCGCTGGCGTCTGGCAATGCCTCTGCAAACGGCAGGTAAGGTTTTATGTCGACCACTGGAGTTCCATCCACCAGATCCAGGCTCCCTAGCTCAAGAATAACCTGCTCTTTCTGACAGCGAATACTTTTTAGCTCAACCAGCGACATGCCTATTGGGTTAGGGCGAAAGGTTGAACGGGTGGCGAATACGCCCATCCGCGCATTTCCTCCGAGGCGAGGCGGGCGGACGGTTGGGCGCCAGCCGCCTTCCATCGTCTGATGAAAAACAAACAGCACCCAGAGATGACTGAAATCCTCCAGGCCGCGTACGGCATCGGCCTGGTTGTAAGGAGGCAAGAGGTGTAATTCGCCGCCACCATTTTTGACCAACCCAGGCTGGCGGGGGACGGCAAACTTTTCTTTATATGGCGAGCGAATCACGCCTATCTGTGCAAACTGAAAAGCACTCATTGCGCCGAAACGTTAAGAGCCGAGCCAAAGCAAACAGCCTGACGGTAGCAGCCTGGCGTACCGCTGGTGACTTCACAACGATGCAGCAAAACGGCATTCGCTTGCATTTTTGCAGCGTTAACCTGCATACGTTTACGGGCTGTCGGGATATTTGGCGGAGAGTCTTGATTCGATGCCTGACATGATTCACCGGTAACTTCGTCCAGTTCGCGGAAAGGTTTACCCACCAATTCTGCGGCATCAGTATAGATTCTTACCGGAGCCGGACGCGTCGCTTTCGGCTTTGTCGGTTCTGATTTGGCTGGCGGACTTACCATACTTTGTGCAGGGCCAACAGGAGATCTGCTTAACATCGAACAGCCGCTTAACATGAGTGCTAACAAACAGACCGGTAAAGCACGCATAGTATTTCCTCAGTAAATAATAAAACAGGGCGCTATTGAATCAGGTGCTTGCATAAATGACAAGGCGGGCATAAAGCCCGCCCTGCATGATATTACGCTGAAAAAAGATTACCAGCCTTTCACTGCGCCGCCGTTAAAGATTTTGTTAGCCGCTTCGTAAACTTCGTCACTTTGGTAGGCTTGAACAAATTTCTTAACATTTTCCGCATCTTTGTTGTCTTCACGAGCAACAATCAGGTTCACGTATGGAGAATCTTTACCTTCCACAAAAATACCGTCTTTTGCTGGCGTCAGACCAATCTGGCTGGCGTAGGTGGTATTGATAACCGCCAGGGCGATCTGTGCATCATCCAGAGAACGTGGAAGCTGTGGTGCTTCCAACTCAACAATTTTCAGGTTTTTCGGGTTTTCAATAACATCCAGAGAGGTCGGCAGCAGACCCACACCTTCTTTCAGTTTGATCAGACCAACTTGCTGCAACAGCAGCAGTGAGCGACCAAGGTTTGTCGGATCGTTAGGGATTGCGACCTGAGAACCCGGTTGCAACTCGTCCAGTGATTTGATTTTTTTCGAATAACCGGCAATGGGGTAGACGAAAGAGTTACCCACGGAAACCAGTTTGTAGCCACGGTCTTTAATCTGCTGATCAAGATAAGGTTTATGCTGGAAGGCGTTAACATCGATATCGCCTTTGCTCAGCGCTTCGTTCGGCAGAACGTAGTCGTTGAAGGTTACCAGCTCAACATCAAGGCCGTATTTTTCTTTTGCTACTTTCTGCGCGACTTCAGCAACCTGCTGTTCCGCACCGACGATAACGCCGACTTTAATATGATTTGGATCTTTTTCATCCTGACCGCAACCCACCAGAGCCAGAGAACCGATTAACGCACCGACAGCCGCAAAGGTTTTGAAATTAAAGGCCATGTTATTTCCTTCCTGTAAGATTCTGTATTGTGTGTAATGTTATTTGTGAGTCACAGCCCGGACGATACGATCGCCAGAGAATTGAATTAAATAAACCAGAATAACCAGTAATACCAGTACGGTATTCATCACGGTTGCATTGTAGCCGATATAGCCATACTGGTAGCCAATCTGCCCCAGGCCACCGGCACCCACAGCACCGCCCATCGCGGAATAGCCAACCAGGGTAATTAGCGTGATAGTTGCCGCATTCACCAGACCCGGCAGCGCTTCCGGCAGCAGGACTTTACGCACGATCTGCATCGGTGTTGCGCCCATAGCGCGTGATGCTTCGATAAGACCGGTCGGAATCTCCAATAGGGCGTTTTCCACCATACGAGCGATAAAGGGTGCGGCACCAACTGTCAACGGGACGATTGCTGCCTGCAGACCAATCGACGTCCCGACAATAATACGAGTGAATGGAATCATCCATACCAGCAAGATGATAAAAGGAATTGAGCGGAAGATGTTAACCACCGCAGACAGCGTACGGTACAGCTTCGCGTTAGCCGCAATTTGCCCTGGACGGGTGACATACAGCAGTACGCCGACCGGTAAGCCGAGAACAAAACCGAAGAAGCCGGAGACAAACGTCATGGCCAGCGTTTCCCATACGCCGCGAACCAGCAGCCAGATCATTGGTTCAGACATATCCCAGTACCTCTACTTTTACATGATGTTCCTGCAGCCAGGCGATTGCGGCCTGGGTATCTTCCTGTGTGCCGTGCATTTCGGTCAGCATAATGCCGAATTTCACACCGCCAGCGTAATCCATCTGCGCGCTAATAATGTTGTTGTTCACATTAAAGCGACGAGCGGTTTCAGAGAGAAGCGGGGCATCAACGGAATGACCAGTGAACTCCATGCGCAGCATCGGTACGCTATCAGGAAGAGCCTCAGGTTTCAGGCGAGCCTGATAATCATCCGGGATATCCAGATGCAGCGTTGATTGAATAAACTGCTGCGCCAGCGGCGTTTTGGGATGAGAGAAGACTTCGCTCACCGTATCCTGTTCAATCAGCTGACCGTTGCTGATAACAGCAACGCAGTCACAGATGCGTTTGACCACATCCATTTCATGAGTGATAAGCAGAATCGTCAGGCCCAGGCGACGATTGATATCTTTCAGCAACTCCAGAATCGAACGAGTGGTCGCTGGATCCAGGGCGCTGGTGGCTTCATCGCAGAGCAGAACCTTCGGGTTGCTGGCTAACGCGCGCGCAATGGCGACGCGCTGCTTTTGCCCGCCTGAGAGGTTCGCCGGGTAGCTATCGTGTTTGTCTTCCAGCCCAACGAGAGCAAGCAGCTCGGTAACCCGGCGCTTAATTTCATCTTTAGGCGTATTGTCGAGCTCCAGAGGCAGGGCAACGTTGCCGAACACGGTACGCGAGGCAAGCAGGTTAAAGTGCTGGAAGATCATGCCAATCTGACGGCGAGCGCGGGTCAGCTCTTTTTCGGAAAGCGCCGTTAGCTCCTGGCCATCAACTTGCACGCTGCCTTCAGTAGGGCGTTCAAGCAAGTTAACACAGCGGATCAAGGTACTTTTACCCGCGCCAGAAGCGCCGATGACGCCATAAATCTGACCAGCAGGCACATGCAGGCTGACATCGTTCAGCGCCTGTATGCTGCGGTTCCCTTGTTGGAACACTTTGGTGATATTCGAAAGTTTAATCATCAGTTATTTATTATCGTTTAGCCGTTTGCCGTGGCATTTTCTTCTGCCGTGTCCAGGCGATGCCTGTCAATGAAATGGATGTTAAGGCATCCAGACGTCTAAATCAATCTGACTCTGTATAATGAGCACTTTCTTGCGTCTGGAAACATGCGATACTAATCAGACTAGCCTTTATCAGGAGCAAACCGGTGGCAAAGTCAGTACCCGCAATTTTTCTTGACCGTGATGGCACAATTAATGTTGATCACGGATACGTGCACGAAATCGACAACTTTGAATTTATTGATGGCGTCATTGACGCAATGCGTCAATTAAAGGAGATGGGTTATGCGCTGGTGGTGGTGACCAATCAGTCCGGCATTGCCCGCGGTAAATTTACTGAAGATCAGTTTGAAACGCTGACTGAGTGGATGGACTGGTCGTTGGCTGACCGTGGCGTTGATCTGGATGGTATCTATTATTGTCCGCATCACCCGCAGGGTACTGTAGAAGAATTTCGTCAGACCTGTGACTGCCGCAAGCCGCATCCTGGAATGTTTATCTCGGCGCGCGACTATCTGCATATAGATATGGCTGCTTCATATATGGTAGGCGATAAAGTAGAAGATATGCAGGCGGCTTTGGCTGCAGATATTGGGACAAAAGTATTAGTTCGTACTGGCAAGCCAGTCACTCCGGAAGCGGAAAATGCCGCGGATTGGGTGCTTAATAGCCTGGCGGACCTGCCTGATGCCATCAAAAAGCAGCAAAAGTAAACGTTACGTATAAAAGTTGAGCGGTTGAAATAAAATTGTATTTTTCCGCTTGTCACCGCCGAAGAACTCCCTATAATGCGCTCCCACTGACACGGCAGATGTGAATCACTTCACACAAACAGCCGGGTCGGTTGAAGAGAAAACCTGAAAATAAGAGGTTGACTCTGAAAGAGGAAAGCGTAATATACGCCACCTCGCAACGGTGAGCGAAAGCCGCGTTGCACTGCTCTTTAACAATTTATCAGACAATCTGTGTGGGCACTCAAAGTGACATGGATTCTTAACGTCGCAAGACGAAAAATGAATACCAAGTCTCTGAGTGAACATACGTAATTCATTACGAAGTTTAATTCACGAGCATCAAACTTAAATTGAAGAGTTTGATCATGGCTCAGATTGAACGCTGGCGGCAGGCCTAACACATGCAAGTCGAGCGGTAGCACAGAGAGCTTGCTCTCGGGTGACGAGCGGCGGACGGGTGAGTAATGTCTGGGAAACTGCCTGATGGAGGGGGATAACTACTGGAAACGGTAGCTAATACCGCATAACGTCGCAAGACCAAAGTGGGGGACCTTCGGGCCTCATGCCATCAGATGTGCCCAGATGGGATTAGCTTGTTGGTGAGGTAACGGCTCACCAAGGCGACGATCCCTAGCTGGTCTGAGAGGATGACCAGCCACACTGGAACTGAGACACGGTCCAGACTCCTACGGGAGGCAGCAGTGGGGAATATTGCACAATGGGCGCAAGCCTGATGCAGCCATGCCGCGTGTATGAAGAAGGCCTTCGGGTTGTAAAGTACTTTCAGCGAGGAGGAAGGCATTGAGGTTAATAACCTTAGTGATTGACGTTACTCGCAGAAGAAGCACCGGCTAACTCCGTGCCAGCAGCCGCGGTAATACGGAGGGTGCAAGCGTTAATCGGAATTACTGGGCGTAAAGCGCACGCAGGCGGTCTGTCAAGTCGGATGTGAAATCCCCGGGCTCAACCTGGGAACTGCATTCGAAACTGGCAGGCTAGAGTCTTGTAGAGGGGGTAGAATTCCAGGTGTAGCGGTGAAATGCGTAGAGATCTGGAGGAATACCGGTGGCGAAGGCGGCCCCCTGGACAAAGACTGACGCTCAGGTGCGAAAGCGTGGGGAGCAAACAGGATTAGATACCCTGGTAGTCCACGCTGTAAACGATGTCGACTTGGAGGTTGTTCCCTTGAGGAGTGGCTTCCGGAGCTAACGCGTTAAGTCGACCGCCTGGGGAGTACGGCCGCAAGGTTAAAACTCAAATGAATTGACGGGGGCCCGCACAAGCGGTGGAGCATGTGGTTTAATTCGATGCAACGCGAAGAACCTTACCTACTCTTGACATCCAGAGAACTTAGCAGAGATGCTTTGGTGCCTTCGGGAACTCTGAGACAGGTGCTGCATGGCTGTCGTCAGCTCGTGTTGTGAAATGTTGGGTTAAGTCCCGCAACGAGCGCAACCCTTATCCTTTGTTGCCAGCGGTCCGGCCGGGAACTCAAAGGAGACTGCCAGTGATAAACTGGAGGAAGGTGGGGATGACGTCAAGTCATCATGGCCCTTACGAGTAGGGCTACACACGTGCTACAATGGCATATACAAAGAGAAGCGACCTCGCGAGAGCAAGCGGACCTCATAAAGTATGTCGTAGTCCGGATCGGAGTCTGCAACTCGACTCCGTGAAGTCGGAATCGCTAGTAATCGTGGATCAGAATGCCACGGTGAATACGTTCCCGGGCCTTGTACACACCGCCCGTCACACCATGGGAGTGGGTTGCAAAAGAAGTAGGTAGCTTAACCTTCGGGAGGGCGCTTACCACTTTGTGATTCATGACTGGGGTGAAGTCGTAACAAGGTAACCGTAGGGGAACCTGCGGTTGGATCACCTCCTTACCTTAAAGAACCTGCCTTTGTAGTGTCCACACAGATTGTCTGATGAAAAATTAGCAGTAAAAAATCTCTGCAGGCTTGTAGCTCAGGTGGTTAGAGCGCACCCCTGATAAGGGTGAGGTCGGTGGTTCAAGTCCACTCAGGCCTACCAAATTTGCCCTGATACTGTGTTGTGAAACGACTCGCATACGTCAGTATGCTTCGTCATTCCACGCCTTGTCTCAGGACAAATTATCGGTACAGAGATAAGTTTTTACGATGGGGTTATAGCTCAGCTGGGAGAGCGCCTGCCTTGCACGCAGGAGGTCTGCGGTTCGATCCCGCATAGCTCCACCATCCTTTTACTGCAAAAAACAAGAAAACTTCAGAGTGTACCTGAAAAGGTGCACTGCGAAGTTTTGCTCTTTAAAAATCTGGATCAAGCTGAAAATTGAAACGACACGCTGCGTCTGTTCTCCGTAATAAGAACAGCATGACGGTGTGTTCGAGTCTCTCAAATTTTTGCAGCACGAAGTGTTTTACGAAACATCTTCGGGTTGTGAGGTTAAGCGACTAAGCGTACACGGTGGATGCCCTGGCAGTCAGAGGCGATGAAGGACGTGCTAATCTGCGATAAGCGTCGGTAAGGTGATATGAACCGTTATAACCGACGATTTCCGAATGGGGAAACCCAGTGTGATCCGTCACACTATCGTTAAGTGAATACATAGCTTAACGAAGCGAACCGGGGGAACTGAAACATCTAAGTACCCCGAGGAAAAGAAATCAACCGAGATTCCCCCAGTAGCGGCGAGCGAACGGGGAGGAGCCCAGAGTCTGAATCAGTTTGTGTGTTAGTGGAAGCGTCTGGAAAGTCGCAGGGTACAGGGTGATACTCCCGTACACAAAAACACACAGGCTGTGAACTCGAAGAGTAGGGCGGGACACGTGGTATCCTGTCTGAATATGGGGGACCATCCTCCAAGGCTAAATACTCCTGACTGACCGATAGTGAACCAGTACCGTGAGGGAAAGGCGAAAAGAACCCCGGCGAGGGGAGTGAAACAGAACCTGAAACCGTGTACGTACAAGCAGTAGGAGCCCACTTGTTGGGTGACTGCGTACCTTTGTATAATGGGTCAGCGACTTATATTCTGTAGCAAGGTTAACCGTATAGGGGAGCCGCAGGGAAACCGAGTCTTAACTGGGCGTTAAGTTGCAGGGTATAGACCCGAAACCCGGTGATCTAGCCATGGGCAGGTTGAAGGTTGGGTAACACTAACTGGAGGACCGAACCGACTAATGTTGAAAAATTAGCGGATGACTTGTGGCTGGGGGTGAAAGGCCAATCAAACCGGGAGATAGCTGGTTCTCCCCGAAAGCTATTTAGGTAGCGCCTCGTGAACTCATCTTCGGGGGTAGAGCACTGTTTCGGCTAGGGGGTCATCCCGACTTACCAACCCGATGCAAACTACGAATACCGAAGAATGTTATCACGGGAGACACACGGCGGGTGCTAACGTCCGTCGTGAAGAGGGAAACAACCCAGACCGCCAGCTAAGGTCCCAAAGTCATGGTTAAGTGGGAAACGATGTGGGAAGGCACAGACAGCCAGGATGTTGGCTTAGAAGCAGCCATCATTTAAAGAAAGCGTAATAGCTCACTGGTCGAGTCGGCCTGCGCGGAAGATGTAACGGGGCTAAACCATGCACCGAAGCTGCGGCAGCGACGCTTATGCGTTGTTGGGTAGGGGAGCGTTCTGTAAGCCGTTGAAGGTGGCCTGTGAGGGTTGCTGGAGGTATCAGAAGTGCGAATGCTGACATAAGTAACGATAAAGCGGGTGAAAAGCCCGCTCGCCGGAAGACCAAGGGTTCCTGTCCAACGTTAATCGGGGCAGGGTGAGTCGACCCCTAAGGCGAGGCCGAAAGGCGTAGTCGATGGGAAACAGGTTAATATTCCTGTACTCGGTGTTACTGCGAAGGGGGACGGAGAAGGCTATGTTAGCCGGGCGACGGTTGTCCCGGTTTAAGCATGTAGGCGGATGTTCCAGGTAAATCCGGAACGTTATTCAACGCTGAGGTGTGATGACGAGGCACTACGGTGCTGAAGTAACAAATGCCCTGCTTCCAGGAAAAGCCTCTAAGCATCAGGTAACATCAAATCGTACCCCAAACCGACACAGGTGGTCAGGTAGAGAATACCAAGGCGCTTGAGAGAACTCGGGTGAAGGAACTAGGCAAAATGGTGCCGTAACTTCGGGAGAAGGCACGCTGATGGTAGGTGAAGTGACTTGCTCATGGAGCTGAAATCAGTCGAAGATACCAGCTGGCTGCAACTGTTTATTAAAAACACAGCACTGTGCAAACACGAAAGTGGACGTATACGGTGTGACGCCTGCCCGGTGCCGGAAGGTTAATTGATGGGGTTATCCGTAAGGAGAAGCTCTTGATCGAAGCCCCGGTAAACGGCGGCCGTAACTATAACGGTCCTAAGGTAGCGAAATTCCTTGTCGGGTAAGTTCCGACCTGCACGAATGGCGTAATGATGGCCAGGCTGTCTCCACCCGAGACTCAGTGAAATTGAACTCGCTGTGAAGATGCAGTGTACCCGCGGCAAGACGGAAAGACCCCGTGAACCTTTACTATAGCTTGACACTGAACACTGGTCCTTGATGTGTAGGATAGGTGGGAGGCTTTGAAGTGTGGACGCCAGTCTGCATGGAGCCATCCTTGAAATACCACCCTTTAATGGCTGGTGTTCTAACGTGGACCCGTAATCCGGGTTGCGGACAGTGTCTGGTGGGTAGTTTGACTGGGGCGGTCTCCTCCTAAAGAGTAACGGAGGAGCACGAAGGTTAGCTAATCCTGGTCGGACATCAGGAGGTTAGTGCAATGGCATAAGCTAGCTTGACTGCGAGCGTGACGGCGCGAGCAGGTGCGAAAGCAGGTCATAGTGATCCGGTGGTTCTGAATGGAAGGGCCATCGCTCAACGGATAAAAGGTACTCCGGGGATAACAGGCTGATACCGCCCAAGAGTTCATATCGACGGCGGTGTTTGGCACCTCGATGTCGGCTCATCACATCCTGGGGCTGAAGTAGGTCCCAAGGGTATGGCTGTTCGCCATTTAAAGTGGTACGCGAGCTGGGTTTAGAACGTCGTGAGACAGTTCGGTCCCTATCTGCCGTGGGCGCTGGAGAATTGAGGGGGGCTGCTCCTAGTACGAGAGGACCGGAGTGGACGCATCACTGGTGTTCGGGTTGTCATGCCAATGGCATTGCCCGGTAGCTAAATGCGGAAGAGATAAGTGCTGAAAGCATCTAAGCACGAAACTTGCCCCGAGATGAGTTCTCCCTGACTCCTTGAGAGTCCTGAAGGAACGTTGAAGACGACGACGTTGATAGGCCGGGTGTGTAAGCGTAGCGATACGTTGAGCTAACCGGTACTAATGAACCGTGAGGCTTAACCTTACAACGCCGAAGATGTTTTGGCGGATTTGAGAGAATTTCAGCTTGATACAGATAAACAGAATTTGCCTGGCGGCGACAGCGCGGTGGTCCCACCTGACCCCATGCCGAACTCAGAAGTGAAACGCCGTAGCGCCGATGGTAGTGTGGGGTCTCCCCATGTGAGAGTAGGGAACTGCCAGGCATCAAATTAGCAAGTGAAACCGGGGCATTAAACCGGTGGTTGTAAAGAAATTCGGTGGAGCGGTAGTTCAGTCGGTTAGAATACCTGCCTGTCACGCAGGGGGTCGCGGGTTCGAGTCCCGTCCGTTCCGCCACTTATTAAAAGCCCTGAGCATTTGCTCAGGGCTTTTTCTTTTCTTGTCGTTTAATTATTGCTGATTTAGCAAAAATCCTCTGCATATAGCGATCTTTTTCCCGCTCCTTTCATTCGCCATAATTGTCCTCGTTAACCGATATTGATAAATAAAGAGGAAAATCATGACAATCCCTGCATTTGGTCTTGGCACCTTCCGCCTTAAAGATGATGTGGTAATCGCTTCTGTAAAAACGGCGCTGGAGCTGGGCTATCGCGCCATTGATACCGCACAAATCTATGATAACGAAGCGGCTGTAGGTCAGGCCATTGCTGAAAGTGGCATCGCGCGTGATGAGCTGTTCATCACCACCAAGATCTGGATTGAAAACCTGGGTAAAGACAAGCTGATCGCCAGCCTGAAAGAGAGTTTGCAGAAGCTTCGTACCGACTATGTCGACCTGACGCTGATCCATTGGCCGTCACCGAATGATGCTGTTGCAGTCGAAGAGTTTATGGCCGCCCTACTGGAAGCGAAGAAAGAGGGGCTGACCTGTCAGATTGGTATCTCTAACTTCACTATCCCGCTGATGGAGCGTGCAATTGCTACTGTCGGTGCGGAGAATATCGCGACCAACCAGGTCGAACTGTCTCCGTACCTGCAGAACCGTAAAGTGGTCGATTGGGCGCGTGAGCACGGTATCCATATCACTTCTTATATGACGCTGGCCTACGGTAAAGCTCTGAAAGATGAAGTGATTGCCCGTATCGCCGCTAAACATAATGCGACCCCGGCTCAGGTCATCCTGGCATGGGCGATGGGCGAAGGTTATGCGGTTATCCCATCTTCCACCAAGCGTGAAAACCTGGCGAGCAACCTGAAAGCGCTGGATCTGAAGCTGGATGATGAAGATCGTCAAGCGATCGCTGCGCTGGATTGCAACGACCGCCTGGTAAGCCCGGAAGGCCTGGCGCCGAAGTGGGATTAATCCACGGCCTCCGGCACGGCGGTTTACGCCGCTGCCGGAAGACAGTCTCTTACAGCTCCTTCGGGAGCTGTTTGACGTGCTCACTAAGAAAATCAATAAATGCCCTGATGCGCGTGCTTACGGCCCTGTCGCTGTAGTACACCGCGCTGAATGGCATCTCGACCGGCAGGCGTTTGTCGGCAAGCAATTCAACAAACTCCCCGCTGGCAATCTCTTTATCCACCATATAATCCGACAGGCAAGCGATGCCGTTACCTGCGAGGCAAAGTTGTTTGAGTGTTTCTCCACTGTTAGACGATATTTCACATTCAACCTCCAGCAGTTGGCCATCACAGCAGGAAACGGGCCATGTATTCAATGACAAGGGTTCGCTAAAACCCAGGCACTGGTGATTTTTTAAATCGGCTACGTTTTGCGGTGTACCGAAACAAGCAAGATACTCCGGTGAGGCGATAATTTTGCGGTAGCTATTAAACAACGGTCTGGCGCGCAAACTGGAGTCAGTCAGGGTACCCGCGCGGATGGCAACATCAACTTTACGCTCAATCAGATTTATAAACGTTTCTGAGGAGACCAAAGCAAGACTCATCTCCGGGTAGCGTTCGCGAAAAGGTTTTATCAAAGGCATTAGAAAATGCAGCATCACTGGTGTTGCGGCATCAACACGTAATAATCCTCTTGGCGTCGTCCGACTTTCCAGAAGCTCATTCTCAGCCGCTGCCATTTCCTGAAGCACCACCTGTACACGGCGAAAATAACGCTCCCCCTCTTCGGTCAAACTTAGTTGACGAGTGGTACGGTTAAGCAGGCTAACACCGAGTTTTGACTCCAGCTTTTTCACGGCCCGGCTCACGGCAGAGTTGGCTTGTCCTAACTGTTCAGCCGCGCGACTGAAGCTACCACTCTCTACTACGGCGACAAAGATGGCGATTTCTTCTGAGGTAGCTCTCATTATTGCACCTGTGGCAAAATTCTATTGATATTTTGACTATTTTTGTTATTAAAACATCTCTTCATACTACGTGTCATCTTAATCCTGATGATACGGAGTAAATTATGCCACTGGCGCTACTTGCCTTGACGATCGGTGCCTTTGCTATCGGCACGACTGAATTTGTAATTGTAGGTCTGGTACCTGCAATTGCTGAACAGCTGTCTATCTCATTGCCCTCTGCGGGTTTGCTGGTTTCTATCTACGCGTTAGGCGTGGCGATTGGGGCCCCGGTACTCACCGCATTGACCGGTCGTATGCCGCGTAAGCAGCTACTACTGGCATTGATGGTACTGTTCACCGCTGGTAATCTTTTGGCATGGCAGGCACCAGGCTATGAAACTCTCGTTCTGGCCCGCCTTTTGACAGGTCTGGCACACGGCGTATTCTTCTCGATAGGTTCGACAATTGCCACCAGCCTGGTGCCAAAAGAGAAAGCAGCTTCGGCGATTGCAATTATGTTTGGTGGTCTGACTGTTGCTTTGGTGACCGGTGTTCCGCTAGGCACTTTTATTGGCCAACATTTTGGCTGGCGTGAGACATTCCTGGCGGTATCGATCCTTGGAGCAATAGCGTTAGTTAGCAGCCTGATTCTGGTACCGAATAATATCCCTGGCCGCGTCAGCGCTGGCCTACGTAATCAACTTAAGGTCCTGACTCATCCACGTTTACTGATTATTTATGCTATTACTGCACTTGGTTATGGTGGCGTATTTACCGCTTTTACCTTCCTGGCACCGATGATGCAAGATCTGGCCGGTTTTAGCCCATCAGCAGTGAGTTGGATTTTATTGGGGTATGGTGTTTCGGTCGCAATTGGTAACGTGTGGGGCGGTAAACTGGCAGATAAACATGGCGCCGTTGTAGCGCTGAAGTTTATCTTTGCTGCCCTGGTTGTTCTGCTGTTGGTATTTCAGTTCACGGCAAGTATTCACTATGCCGCGTTAGCGACGATACTGGTGATGGGTATTTTTGCTTTCGGTAATGTTCCTGGTCTACAGGTGTACGTAGTCCAAAAAGCGGAGCAATATACTCCCGATGCGGTTGATGTCGCCTCCGGCTTGAACATTGCAGCATTCAATATTGGTATTGCGTT
Organism: Klebsiella sp. MISC125; assembly: GCF_051131775.1. Classification (NCBI taxonomy): domain Bacteria; kingdom Pseudomonadati; phylum Pseudomonadota; class Gammaproteobacteria; order Enterobacterales; family Enterobacteriaceae; genus Klebsiella; species Klebsiella sp. MISC125. The sequence goes on along the minus strand of NZ_CP180448.1, from coordinate 4,960,302 downwards.
AGGTTCCGTAATTGGTGGACAGACGGTGGAACATTATGGTTTGGCTCAGACGCCCTGGATTGGCGCGCTGATTGTGCTGGTTGCGTTGTTATTGGTGGTTATTAGCGGTCGGTTCGATAAGCCTCAGCGCTGTGCTACGGGCCTTTCCGTAGAAGGATAACGGTTTCTGGCAAATTGCATTGAAAGTGTATACAAAAATCCCTATAACAGAAGGACCAGCCGCAGTCGGGCTGGTTTCCTGTTATCGAGGTTTGATGCCTAAATTGCGAAAGAATACCTATGCCATGCGCTATGTCGCCGGACAACCCGCGGAGAGAATTTTACCTCCGGGGTCGTTTGCAGGCATTACTCCGGCTTTCCCTTCTGGGGTGCCGTTAAGCTCGGATGAAAAAATCCGCGTACTGGTGTGGAATATCTTCAAACAGCAGCGCGCCGAGTGGAAATCCGTTCTTAATAATTTCGGCAAAGATGCCCACCTGGTGCTGTTACAGGAAGCGCAAACCACGCCTGAGTTAGTAAAATTTGCTACGTCCAATTATCTGGCCGCCGATCAGGTGCCGGCGCTGGTACTGCCTCAGCATCCTTCTGGCGTGATGACGTTAGCCTCTGCTCATCCGATATACTGCTGCCCTCTGCGTGAACGCGAGCCGATCCTGCGGTTGGCGAAGTCAGCGCTAGTGACAGTGTATCCGTTACCAGATGCCCGTTTGCTGATGGTGGTGAATATTCACGCGGTCAATTTCAGCCTTGGCGTCGATGTCTACAGCAAGCAGCTGTTGCCGATAGGCGATCAGATAGCCCATCACAGCGGACCGGTGATTATGGCGGGTGATTTCAACGCCTGGAGCCGTCCGCGAATGAACGCTTTGTACCGCTTTGCGCGGGAAATGTCGCTGCGTGAAGTCCGCTTCTCTGACGATCAGCGCCGTCGCGCTTTTGGTCGTCCGCTTGATTTTGTGTTCTATCGAGGCTTGAGCGTACACGACGCTTCCGTATTGGTGACGCGCGCCTCCGACCACAACCCTCTACTAGTTGAATTCAGTCCCGGCAAGCCTGATTAATTAAGGTATGTCAGGCCTGCCATGGGGCAGGCCTGCGCAAGTATGGTTCTGCCTTTATTACTCAAACAACCGAAGGACAAAGCAATGACAACACGCTCTCATCACGACAATGTCGAAAAACAGTTTGGCTCGCAGGCTAGCGCTTATCTGACTAGTGCTGTACACGCATCCGGGCGCGATCTGCAACGTCTGGCAGAAAGGTTAGCCGATTTTCCGCAGGCTCACGTGCTGGACATGGGATGTGGCGCCGGTCATGCCAGTTTTGCAGCTGCAGGACAGGTTGCACAGGTGGTGGCGTATGATTTATCCAGCCAGATGCTGGAGGTTGTAGCTCAGGCCGCTTCGGATAAAGGGTTTGTTAATATTGCGACTCAGCAGGGTTATGCCGAATCACTGCCTTTCGCTGATGCCAGTTTTGATGTGGTGATTAGCCGCTATTCTGCACATCATTGGCATGATGTCGGTCAGGCATTACGCGAAGTCAAGCGGGTGCTGAAACCGGGAGGAGCCGTAATTATCATGGACGTCATGTCGCCAGGGCATCCGGTTCGTGATGTTTGGCTGCAGACCGTTGAGGCTTTGCGCGATACTTCTCATGTTCGCAATTACTCAAGCGGTGAATGGCTGGCAATGGCGAATGAGGCGGGATTAGTGACGAATAATTTGCTGACCGATCGCTTGCCGCTGGAATTCGGCTCATGGGTTGCCCGGATGCGGACACCAGCGCCTTTGGTGGAGGCTATTCGCCTGTATCAGGAGAGCGCATCGGCAGAGGTTAAGGCTTACTTTGCACTGGAGCTGGATGGATCTTTTACCAGCGATACAATTATGTTTGAGGCTCATAAAGCGATCTAGAGCAGACAAAACAAAAGGCACCACATGGGTGCCTTTTAAAATGAATCCTGGGCTATCAGGATTCAGGTCTGTCGCTGTTTTTCACAAACAGAGTTAACTGATCGCCAGGTTTCAGGTTGCCGGTATCGTTATTCCAGCGCATCACATCGCGAATGTTCACGCCATGGCGTTTTGCAATACTCGATAGCGAGTCGCCTTTGCGCACGCGATAAGTGATGCTATCGCTATTGTTTGCCAGACGCTCTGCACTGCTACCTGCACCGATTACGAGACTCTGACCCACTTTCAGGTTTGATCCGCGAATACCATTCCATTGCTGCAGATCTCTCGTTGATACACCGAGTCGAGATGCTATACCGGAGATAGTATCTCCAGAACGCACTTTGTAACTACGACTGGTCAACGGTCTGTTGTCCGCAAGCTGAGTCGGCTGCACGGCAGCAATGTCACCGGAAGCCAAAGACTCACGCAATTGAGCTGCATGTTTCTGCGGCACCAATACATAGTTAGGCCCATTAGCGCCCAGGGTCGAACCCTTAACACCTGCGTTGAACGTCTTCAGCTTACTAACCGGCATTCCTGCCATATCGGCTAGCTGTGAAATCTCAACCGGGTTGTCGAGGCGTACACGTGCCAGCGCTCGGCTTTCGTCTGCTGTGGGCAGTTTTACGCCATACTGCTTGCTGTTCTTGAGAATATCACTCAAAGCCAGCATTTTAGGTACGTAGATTTTGGTTTCCTGAGGTAATGAGAGTGACCAAAAATCTGTGGGTTTTCCACGTGATTTGTTGGCTTTAATTGCCTTCATTACCCGGCCTTCGCCGCTGTTATATGCTGCGACAGTTAACAACCAGTCGCCGTCGAACATTTTGTTCAGACGTTGCATCATATTCAGCGCTGCAGTTGTTGAGGCGACGATATCACGACGCGCATCATAACTGCGGGTTTGCTTCAGACCATAATTGCGCCCGGTGCTCGGAATGATCTGCCAAATACCTGCGGCATTGGCACCAGACGTTGCATGCGGGTCAAAAGCGCTCTCCACTATGGGTAGTAATACCAGTTCCATAGGCATGTTACGTTTCTTAACTTGCCCGGCTATCCAGTACATATACGGCTCTGCCCGTAAAGTTACATCGTGGAGATAGCTCTTATTTCTCAAATATTTCTGTTTTTGTTCGCGAATCCGGACATTTTCCGGAATTCCCATCTTCAGCTCGTCGCCAATGGAAGCCCACAGATCCTGGTCTTGCGCGTAGAAGGTTCCATCATCTAACCAGCGCGCTTGACTTGTGAACTTACCTGCTTCCCCTTGACTCGCTGCAGAAAGGCTCTGTGCGTGCTGTTGAACGGTGCCATCGTGTTTAGACGCCTGGCACCCTACCAGCAGGACAGAGACGAGTAAAATCGCTCGTGCCTTCATGTGTGTGTCAATAGTTGCTTAAAAGACGAGCAAGAATAACGGTGAAGTCGACCGAAGACAAGAATTAAATATCAGAAGACGTCTTTCTTTGACCTTAACCATGCAAATCTCTCAATAGAGTGTTGCAAATTTGTTTCTTTGGAAATTTCTTTAATTAAATCATCATCATCTGTGCGTAAAAATAAATTTATACGACGCTCATTTTTCAGAATTACGGGCAGTGTATTTTGTTTTTTTGCACGTAACTCATTAACTTTGTGGTAGTAATCATTTATATCCCTATCCAGGGGCAGGATGCTTAATGCAAACTTCATGTTTGCTAAAGTGTACTCATGTGCGCAACATATTAACGTTTCATCCGGAAGAGCGCTGATCTTCATAAATGATTGATACATCTGCTCTGGTGTGCCTTCAAATAACCTACCGCAGCCACCTGAAAACATAGTGTCGCCGCAGAACAGATAAGGTTTCATGAAGAAACAGATGTGTCCTAAAGTGTGACCCGGAGTGGCGAAAATAGAAAATTCACGCTCTAAAACGGAGATGCTATCGCCATCAGCCACAAGGTGAGTGGTTCCCTTATCCAGGGTTTCTGCCGGCCCGTAAACCACGATTGTAGGAAATTTCTCGCGAAGTTGTTTTACTCCGCCAACGTGATCGTGGTGGTGGTGAGTCAATAGAATAGCTTCTGGTTGCCAGTGGTTCTGTTCTATTGCGGTCAACACGGGGGCCGCTTCGCCAGGATCGACTATCAGACAGCGTCCACTATCCTCAGCAAGAACCCAGATGTAGTTGTCCTGAAATGCGGGAATACTGATAAGATTCATAAATTACCTCTCAAAGCATAGCGGAAGGTTGTGATGAAGCCGGCAAGGATACCTCATACAGTGGCAGCGCCCGAGCATTGGTCCAGCATGCCGTGGGGTGAATACTATCGCGAATCACTAGAACGGCAGATGAAACCGTGGCTGGCTAAATTATATGGTTTTCATTTACTTAAAATTGGCAATCTGAGCGCGGAAATCAATACCGAATCCTGCGCTATTTCTCATCAGGTGAATGTTTCTTTGCAGGGTAACCCGATACAGGTGAAAGCCGACCCATTGTATTTACCTTTTGCCGAGAAATCAGTTGATGCCTGTTTACTGGCTCATACTTTGCCATGGTGTAGCGATCCGCACCGCCTGCTGCGGGAGGCGGACAGGGTGCTGATTGATGATGGCTGGATTATTTTAACCAGTTTCAATCCAATGAGTCTGATGGGGTTACGTAAGCTAGTACCCGTGTTACGCAATAAGACCCCGTATAACAGCCGGATGTTTACGTTGACGCGCCAGCTAGATTGGCTGGCGTTGCTGAACTTTGAAGTGCTCCACTGTGGTCGCTATCAGGTGCTACCCTGGTCCCGTCATGGGGGGAAAATGCTTAGTACGCATTTACCCGCTCTGGGCTGCTTACAGCTGATTATTGCTCGTAAACGCACCATACCCTTGACGCTAAACCCGATGAAATCGGGTAAAGCAAAAAACCGGATACGGCAGGCTGTCGGCGCCACACGACAGTGGCGCAAAGGGCAGAATTAACTTTCTGCCTTATAACCGGTATCGTCCTGGGTGGGGTTAGAGGCTGCTGCGCGTGCCAGTTCGTCGCAGCGTTCATTTTCCGGATGGCCGGCATGGCCTTTGACCCATTCCCATTTTATCTTGTGTTGGCCCAGCGCTGTGTCCAGTCGCTGCCAGAGATCGACGTTTTTGACTGGTTTTTTGTCCGCGGTTTTCCAGCCGCGTTTTTTCCAGTTATGGATCCACTGAGTAATCCCCTGGCGAACATACTGGCTGTCGGTGCTGAGAATCACTTCGCACTGTTCTTTCAGCGCTTCCAGAGCGACAATTGCCGCCATCATCTCCATGCGGTTATTAGTCGTAAGATTAAAACCTTCGCTAAAGGTTTTCTCTTTCCCCCGATAGCGTAAAATTGCACCGTAACCGCCTGGGCCTGGATTTCCCAGACAAGAGCCATCGGTGAAAATTTCTACCTGTTTGAGCATCTCTGGTAGACTTCCTGTAATTGAAATCGATACGTAAAACGGTAAGTCTGACATAAATGACCGCTATGAGCACTGCAATTACACGACAGATTGTTCTCGATACTGAAACCACCGGTATGAACCAACTCGGTGTTCATTATGAAGGGCACAAGATAATCGAGATCGGCGCGGTGGAGGTGATTAACCGCCGCCTGACCGGGAATAACTTCCACGTCTATTTAAAACCAGATCGGCTGGTGGACCCTGAAGCATTTGGTGTTCACGGTATTGCTGATGAATTCCTGATGGATAAGCCAGTGTTTGCTGATGTTGCCGATGAGTTTATGGATTACATCCGCGGTGCGGAACTGGTCATCCATAACGCATCGTTCGATATCGGCTTTATGGACTATGAGTTTGGCAAGCTTAAGCGTGGAATTCCGAAAACCGATACGTTTTGTAAGGTCACCGATAGCCTGGCCCTGGCGCGTAGAATGTTCCCGGGCAAGCGTAATAGCCTTGATGCACTTTGCTCGCGTTATGAAATAGACAACAGTAAGCGAACGCTGCACGGGGCGTTGCTCGATGCCCAGATTCTGGCTGACGTTTATCTGATGATGACCGGTGGCCAGACAACAATGGCTTTCTCGATGGAAGGGGAAGGGCAGCAGCAGGCCGGAGAAATAGGAATACAGCGCGTTGTTCGGGCTGCCAGTAAATTACGTGTGCTTTATGCATCGGACGAAGAGCTGATGAACCATGAATCGCGGCTCGATCTGGTACAAAAGAAAGGCGGGAGCTGCCTGTGGCGGGCCTGAATTGTCGGAATATGCATGAAAAATAGTCCGATGGGCGATTTTTGCAGCAAGCGATTCATAAATGAAGAAAAACCATTGACGGAGTAGAGGGGAAACCGTAGTATCTGCCTCGTTCCCAAGGGAACAGTAAGTGGAGCGGTAGTTCAGTCGGTTAGAATACCTGCCTGTCACGCAGGGGGTCGCGGGTTCGAGTCCCGTCCGTTCCGCCACTATTCAGAAAGCCTGAATCAGCAATGATTCAGGCTTTCGTCGTTTTAGGCCTGTGCAATTTTATGAATCAGATCTTCAGGCACTCTTCCATACACTCGACAAAGACCTGCATCGCCGGGCTGACAACTTTGCCCGCGTGATACCCGCATACCGCATTAATAGTCAGCGGTTTTTTACTGAAAGGCAGTTCCGCCAGTTTACCTTCACGCAATTCTTGTTCTACGGCAAATCGCGGCAGGTAGCTTACGCCGAGATTACCCGCCACGCATTGCTTGATACTTTCGATACTCCATAGCTCAATCGTATTTTCCAGGGTAATGCCGCGCTTGCGCAACTCGCTTTCAAATATTTGTCGGAAAATGCACTGTGGCTCATTGATGATAAAACTCAGCGGAATGTGTTGGTCCCGGCGCATAAAGTTAACCGGATCGTGTTCCGGCGAAGCGACCAGTACCAGTTGCTGATCGCCAAAGTAGTGAATTTTCAATGCTTCATCATTACCGACACGGTAAAACACCCCGAGATCGACATCATCATCCAGCAGGGCATCGCGAATCGAATAGCAATTTAACGATTGCAAAGATAAACGAACCTTTGGCGCCCGCTGCTTAAAGCGTTGTAAAACGGCGGGGATTTTATATGCCAGCAGCGTTTCCCCCGTGGCAACACGGAGCTCTCCACTCGGCTCCTGATCCTGCCTGGCGGCATGGCGAATGGACTCCATCACTTTTATCAGCTCGTGGATGTGGGGAAGAATATTTTTCCCGGCTGTAGTCAGGCACATCCGGCGGCCGATTTTTTCAAAAAGCTGGATAGACAGCTCTTGCTCAAGTTGTTGAATGTGAAATGTCACTGTTGATTGCGTACAGCATAGTTTCTGCGAAGCGCGTAAAAAGGAGCCCTCCTCAACAACCGTTTTGAGCGTGACAAAGCGACGTAAGTCCATCATGACCTCAATGTATCGAAATTATCGAATTTAGAATGAAATAATATTCATTTTTTTAAATGATTTATATCGGGTACTGTCGGCTAAAAAACAGGAGAAGACAAGTGACCCCAGCCCTGATAAGCGCATTTTTAACCTACACCCTGATAACCGCATTGACCCCCGGGCCGAATAACATTCTTGCGCTGAGCAGCGTAGCTTCACATGGGTTGCGCAAAAGTATGTTCGTGCTGGCCGGGATGAGCGTGGGGTTTATTATTACGATGCTTATTTGTGCTGGCCTGACGTTTTCGTTAGTTATGCTCGATGAGGGATTATCCCGGACACTGAGTTGGATTGGTGCTGCCTATATTCTTTGGTTAGCGTGGCAAATAGCGAAGAGTAAACCCGCTGGTAATGACCTCAGCGGCAAACCGGTAAGTTTTTGGATGAGCTTGGGCCTACAGTTTGTGAATGTTAAAATTATCCTTTATGGGATTACGGCACTATCGACCTTTGTACTGCCGGTGACGCGTGATCCTGTTTGGCTGGTGAGCGTGAGTTTGCTTCTTGCGGCAATTGGGACTTTCGGCAACGTGTGTTGGGCGCTGGCCGGGCATCTGTTTCAGCGCTTATTCCTGCATTATGGGCGTCAGGTAAATTTCCTTTTAGCTTTGTTACTGGTCTACTGCGCAGCAAGGATCTTGTTTAAAATATAGAAAAGGGAGCATTGGCTCCCCTTTATTTGCATTAGTTGAGTGTGAAAGGGTCCGCATCCTGCCAGGCCGGAAACTTTTCGCGGTACTCTTTAAGCGCTGTTAATGACAGTTCAGCATCCAGGCGCGTAGCCTGATGCGGTTCGGCGGTGGCGATTATCTCTCCTTGTGGGGTGATAATTCGGCTGTCTCCCCGATAGTGATGGCCGTTGCCGTCGGTACCTACGCGGTTACAACCGGCGACGTAGGCCTGGTTTTCAATTGCTCGGGCGACCAGTAATGCCTGCCAGTGGGTGGAGCGCGGTGCTGGCCAGTTGGCAACGTAAAGTGCTAAATCATAGTCATTATGGTTACGTGACCACACCGGGAAGCGCAAGTCGTAGCATACCAGCGGCAGAATTCTCCAGCCGCGCCATTCAAAAATCACGCGTTCGCTACCTGCCTCATAATGATGATGCTCATCCGCCATGCGAAACAGGTGTCGTTTATCATAAAAATGCGTTTTACCATCAGGCTCAACTAACAGAAAGCGGTTAACGGGCCCGCGTTCCGTTTGCAGTGCTGCACTGCCTGCGATTAGCGCGTTGGTTTGCGCTGCCTTCGCTTCCATCCAGGCAATAACATCCTCTTGCGCCAGTGACTGCTTTGCCGCCTCCATCGCGAAACCAGTAGTGAACATTTCCGGTAGAACAATCACATCACGCCCGGTAATTCCTTCCAGTTGACGATCGAAATGGCGCAGGTTGGCGGGACCGTCCATCCACACCAGCGGTTGTTGTAAAAGGGTAATTTTCAGTCCGGGCACAGTGATGAACTCCAGTATCAAGAGAGGCTTATTATTACTTTAACACCATATCAGCCAGTGGATGGCTGGCGGAATATTTTGTTAATAAAATGATAAGTTGGGAGGCGGGCAAAAAAATGAGGCGGGGGAGCCCGCCTCGATCGTGATGTTGTTATATTATGGTTTTTTATGCCGCTTCAATCTTGCGTACTTTCTCCGGCAGCTTTACCGGGCGGGTCGCCAGCTCATCCGGGGCGAAGTCGTCGACGTTAATACTACGCAGGCGACTGGTTTCGGCACGAACCAGAATATCAGCCTCATCCTGATTAATTAACCCTTTGGCCAGCGCGTTATGGGCCAGTTCGTCAAGACGGGTAAACGACAGGTTCTTACCCAGCTCTTTGCAAATACGCTGGTGGATGGGGTCGGCTGCCATAACATCGAGCAGCGCCTCTTCCAGTAATCCAACCGGGTTATGCTCGCTCGGCGTCAAGTATTGACCGCGACCGATACGAGAACGAGTCGCGCTCGGAACCTGCAGAATTTTCGCTACTTTATGATCCAGCTTATCTGAAGGAGCCAGATAATGACGCCCGGTCGGGAAGATGGCTACGCGAAGCGCTCCGGCCACCAGACGATTTGGGAAGTTGACCAGCAGATCATCAATGGCCTGTTCTGCCTGATACAGTGCATCCTGCACGCCCCAGTGAACCAGCGGCAAATCTGCTTCGTTACGCCCTTCATCGTCATAGCGCTTCAGCACCGCAGAGGCCAAATAGAGCTGGCTCAGTACATCGCCCAGGCGCGCTGAAATACGCTCGCGACGTTTCAGACTACCGCCCAGTACCGCCATTGAGACATCGGACAGCAGGGCCAGGTTGGCGCTCAGGCGATTCATATGCTGATAGTAGCGGCGAGTGGCATCGCGGGTCGGTGAACTGCTGGTGAGGCCGCGAGTCAGACCCAGCCAGAAGCTGCGTACTTTGTTGCTACCCACATGACCGATATGTTTGAACAGCAGCTTATCGAATGCGTTAACATCGTTATTCTGCGCGGCGGCCATTTCATCCAGCACGTACGGATGGCAACGAATCGCCCCCTGACCGAAGATCATCATGCTGCGGGTGAGGATATTCGCCCCCTCCACGGTGATAGCGATTGGTGCGCCCTGATAGGCTCGCGCCAGGAAGTTACCGCTGCCGAGCATAATGCCTTTACCGCCGGTAATATCCATTGCGTCAATGATCGAGCGCTGGCCGCGATGGGTACAGTGATATTTCACAATTGCCGATAGTACCGCCGGTTTTTCACCGAGCATAATACCGTAGGTAATCAGCGAGGCTGCGGCATCCATCACGTAGGCGTTACCTGCAATACGCGCCAGCGGTTCTTCAATCCCTTCCATTTTACCGATAGAGATTTTGAACTGGCGGCGAATATGCGCGTAGGCGCCGGTAGCCATGGCGACGGATTTCAGGCCGCCCGTGGCATTGGACGGTAACGTGATGCCGCGGCCCACGGATAAACATTCAACCAGCATCCGCCAGCCCTGACCGGCCATCGACGGGCCGCCAATGATGTAATCGATAGGAACAAAAATATCTTTACCCTGGGTCGGGCCATTCTGGAACGGAACGTTCAGCGGGAAGTGGCGACGACCGATCTCAACGCCTGGTGTGGCTGTTGGGATCAGGGCACAGGTGATACCCAGCTCTTCTTCACCACCCAGCAGGCGGTCGGGGTCGGAGAGTTTAAACGCCAGTCCCAGTACCGTGGCGATTGGCGCAAGCGTGATGTAGCGTTTGTTCCAGGTCAGGCGCATACCCAGTACCTGTTGGCCCTGCCATTCGCCCATGCAGACCACGCCGGTGTCCGGAATGGCCCCAGCATCTGAGCCTGCTTCCGGGCTGGTCAGCGCGAAGCACGGAATTTCCTGACCGCGCGCCAGACGTGGCAGATAGTGATTCTTCTGCTCTTCGGTGCCGTAATGCTGCAGCAGTTCGCCTGGGCCTAATGAGTTAGGTACACCGACGGTAATCGCCAGAATCCCGGAAACGCCGGACAGTTTTTGCAGCACGCGTGCCTGGGCGAAAGCAGAAAACTCCAGGCCGCCGTACTCTTTCTTGATGATCATCGCGAAGAAGCGATGCTCTTTCAGATAAGCCCACAGCTCCGGCGGTAGATCGGCCATCTCGTGGGTAATTTCGAAGTCGTTCGCCATGCGGCAGGCTTCTTCAACAGGGCCGTCAATAAAGGCTTGTTCTTCAGCGGTCAGGCGCGGCTGCGGGTAGTTGTGCAGCTTCTGCCAGTCAGGGTTACCGCGAAACAGGTCGCCTTCCCACCAGGTGGTACCGGCATCAATGGCTTCTTTTTCAGTACGCGACATCGGCGGCATAACCTTGCGGAAAGCGCGAAATGCAGGAACTGAAATCATTGATTTACGCATTGGCGCAAAGTTAAACGGCAGGAGAATGATAGCCAGCGGTACCAGTAGCCAGATATTCCACAGTCCAGCAACGCCGAGTGCCGCAGTCCAGGCAAGCAAAATCGCGCTGCTAAGCAGCAGATTGATTCGGTGATAGAAGAGCGCACCGAGTAAAACAACGGTTGCAACAATACTCAAAATCATCATAAAGAAATGCTCCCTGTCTTGTAGGAGGTCTGACCACTTGTGATGATATGGTTGTAGTGGATGTAATTTGTTTTAGCAATATGTTTACAAAATAATTACAACATTGCTCACATTGTTGTACGGAAATGCGGCACATAAAATCAAAACCGCAGGGGATAGATCCGTCTGCTGCTTCTCGCTTCGGCGGCTATCCGGTAAACTGCCTGAGTTATCCCACAAATACTGAAGGATTATCCTCATGTACCAGGATCTTATTCGTAACGAACTGAACGAAGCGGCGGAAACGCTGGCTAATTTTCTGCAGGACGATGCCAACATTCATGCTATTCAGCGTGCAGCGGTGCTGCTGGCAGATAGCTTTAAGGCTGGCGGCAAAGTTCTTTCCTGCGGTAATGGCGGTTCTCACTGCGATGCGATGCATTTTGCGGAAGAACTGACCGGGCGTTATCGTGAAAATCGCCCGGGCTATCCGGCAATTGCGATTTCAGACGTGAGCCATCTCTCTTGCGTCAGTAATGATTTTGGCTATGAATATGTTTTTTCTCGCTACGTTGAGTCGGTGGGCCGCTCAGGCGACGTGTTGCTGGGGATTTCTACTTCCGGTAACTCTGGCAACGTTATTAAAGCGATTGAAGCCGCTCGCGCTCAGGGGATGAAAGTCATCACTCTGACCGGCAAAGATGGCGGTAAAATGGCGGGCTCTGCGGATGTTGAAATTCGCGTACCGCATTTTGGCTATGCCGATCGCATTCAGGAAATTCACATTAAAGTGATTCATATCCTGATTATGTTGATTGAAAAAGAGATGGTTAAAGCCTGATAAATCGCGGGGGTGACTCCCGCATTGTTGTATGAGGTGATCTATGTGCGAATTGCTCGGGATGAGCGCGAATGTGCCAACAGATATTTGCTTTAGTTTTACCGGGCTGGTGCAGCGCGGTGGCGGAACTGGGCCGCATAAAGACGGCTGGGGCATTACCTTTTATGAAGGTAAGGGCTGTCGCACATTTAAAGATCCACAGCCTAGCTTTCAGTCACCGATTGCTAAGCTGGTACAGGACTATCCCATTAAATCATGTTCAGTCATCGCCCATATTCGCCAGGCTAACCGGGGGATCGTCGCGCTGGAAAATACTCATCCGTTTACCCGTGAACTCTGGGGACGTAACTGGACCTACGCGCATAACGGCCAGTTAGAAGGATATGAGTCTCTGGAGACGAGAAATCTGCAGCCAATTGGCGAGACGGACAGCGAGAAAGCCTTCTGCTGGTTACTGCATAGCGTAACTGAACGCTATCCCAATACGCCGGATGATATGGTCGAGGTGTTTAGATTTATCGCTACGCTTGCCGGAACGCTGCGCGAAAAAGGCGTGTTTAACATGCTGCTGTCCGATGGACGCTATGTGATGGCGTTTTGCTCAACCAATTTATACTGGATCACGCGACGCGCGCCGTTTGGTGTAGCAACGTTGCTGGATCAGGATGTGGAAATCGATTTTCAACGCGAGACCACACCGAATGATGTGGTCTCCGTGATCGCCACTCAGCCGTTAACTGGCAACGAAACCTGGAATAAGATCATGCCAGGCGAGTGGGCATTATTTTGCCTCGGGGACCGTGTAGTTTGATGCGAGCTGCGGCTGGACAACTTCGTGGCTGAGCGGCTTGCTTACCACGTAGCGGCCATCGGCCACTGAGACTACCGGCGGCTTGTGCGTCTGCTGGAAGTAATCATAGCCAGGTTTCAGCTGTTTCCAGAAATCGGTGAAATAGGAAAACTTGTGACGGGCCATGTTGGCATCGGTCATGCGGAAAGGATAAATGCTGACCTGGACGCTGGACTGACCGAAGACTAGCGCCCCGGTGACGAACTGGAAAATCTCATCAATACCGGTATCGGTCATGGCATAACAGCCGACTGATACGCACGCGCCGTGAATCATCAGGTATTTACCTTCATAACCATGCGCACGATCGTAGGCGTTCGGGAAGCCGATATTGATTGCTTTATAGAAGCGACTGTCAGGTTTTAGCTGATTGCGGGAAACGTTATAGAAACCTTCCGGGCTCTTAAAATCGCCCTGACGCTGCTTGGGTCCGAGACCACCGGAGTAGTTGCAGATCCGGTAGCTATCGAGAAGCTGATAGGTTTCGCCCATTTTGACGTAAAGATCGAGCATGCGCTCTTCTTTAAAGATCTCAATGTAGACCGGTGAGCCCATTAATTGCTGCTTATATTCTTTGCTCATCGGTGTTGTCGAGCTATTACTGCTGAGTAACCCTGCGAATGACACGCATGGCAACAGAAGCATCGCAATAAATAATGCGATTTTGCGCATACTACTTGTTCCTTGATAAAACAAATAACCACATTGCCAGGACGGCAAGAGAGATCCGAAATCAGAGTTTTCTGGATTTAGAGCGCTCACATTAGCATCACGGCAGTTTTTCGCAAGCACGACGTGCTGCGTTTACGTTTTAGTTTCCTGTTATAGCGAATCTCACGGCAAAGCGCAGTCAGAACTTTGCGTAATAGCTCGCAATTTAGAACGACTTAATGGCGGTTTGTCTACAGGCGCTGCTCACGAAATGTTACACTTGGTCTGCTAAATGATCAGGGTAAGAAAGGATGCTTCTCTCCCATCTTGTGAATCACCAGGACTATGGTGTTCCTTTCTTCCTCTTATTTTTCCATCAATGATGCTGGCCTCGGCCTGATGCCGGGGTTTAAGTAACGGATACCTGCTAACGATATGATTAAAATCACGAAAGGGCTAAATCTGCCCATAGCTGGCATGCCATCACAGCAAATTTCTTCTAAGACTGCGGTCAAACGCGTTGCGCTGTTAGGTGAAGAGTATATCGGTATGCGCCCCTCGATGGCGGTGCGTGAAGGCGACCGGGTGCAAAAAGGCCAACTCCTGTTCGAGGATAAAAAGAACCCTGGCGTGCGTTTTACCGCCCCCGCGAGCGGAATCGTTAGCGCCATTCACCGCGGCGAGCGACGGGTTCTGCAATCGGTTGTTATCGATGTCGAGGGAGAGGAGGCCATTCATTTTCCCCGTTATGAACCCGCTGACTTTGCTGGATTAACGCGTGAGAGCGTGCAGCAACAGCTGCTGGAGTCCGGGCAGTGGACTGCATTTCGTACCCGTCCTTTCAGCAAAATTCCGGCTCCGGGCAGCGTGCCAGCGGCGATTTTTGTAACTGCGATAGACACCAACCCGCTAGCAGCCGAACCTCAGCCCATCATCCTGGCCCAGCGCGACGCTTTTGATGCCGGGCTGACGGTGCTGACGCGTCTGACTGACGGTCAAGTTCACGTGTGTCAGGCCAGCGGCGGCAAGCTTGGTGGGCATCCTGTTGGGCAGGTGACTTTCAACCAGTTCACCGGGCCACATCCGGCAGGGCTACCCGGAACGCACATCCATTTTCTGGAGCCGGTTAGCCTGAAAAAGCAGGTCTGGCATCTAAACTACCAGGACGTCATCGCTATCGGCAAATTATTCCTCGAAGGGGAAATATATAGCGAACGCATTATTGCTCTCGGTGGTCCGCAGGTAAAAGAGCCTCGTCTGTTAAAGACTTGCTTAGGTGCCAGCCTCGATGAGCTGCTTGTCGATGAGCTGCTTGATGATGAAAACCGCGTTATTTCGGGTTCAGTTCTCAGCGGAACCCATGCCTATGGACCCCATGCTTTCCTTGGGCGCTTTCATTTACAGGTCAGCGTGGTGAAAGAGGGGCGTGAAAAAGAACTGTTCGGCTGGGTGATGCCGGGGAAAGATAAATTCTCCATTACCCGCACCACGCTTGGTCATTTCCTCAAGCATAAGCTGTTTAACTTCTCGACGGATACCCACGGCGGCGAGCGGGCTATGGTGCCAATTGGTAACTATGAGCGCGTGATGCCGCTGGATATTTTGCCCACGATGTTGCTGCGAGATTTGCTGGCGGGTGATACCGATAGCGCGCAGGCGCTGGGCTGTCTGGAGCTGGATGAGGAAGACCTGGCACTGTGCACCTACGTATGCCCCGGCAAATATGAATTTGGCCCGGCGTTGCGCAGTGTGTTAACCCAGATTGAGCAGGAAGGATAAGTGATGGGCTTAAAGCAAATTTTTGACAAACTTGAGCCGCACTTTACGCATGGCGGCAAGCTGGAAAAATACTATCCGCTGTTCGAAGCGACGGCGACGCTGTTTTACACTCCGGGGCAGGTGACGCGCGGTGCGGCGCATGTCAGAGACGCCATCGACCTCAAGCGGATGATGATTCTGGTGTGGTTTGCGGTTTTCCCGGCGATGTTCTGGGGAATGTATAACGTTGGTCAGGAAACCATCCCGGCACTGCATAAATTATACGGTGCTGAACAACTGCAGCAGGTTATCGCCGGGAACTGGCACTACAGCATTGCACAATGGCTGGGGGTGAACTTCACTGCTGATGCCGGTTGGCTCAGCATGATGACGCTGGGGGCGATATTCTTCCTGCCCATCTACATCACGGTGTTTCTTGTCGGCGGATTCTGGGAGGTTCTGTTTGCTATCGTGCGTAAGCACGAAATAAACGAAGGCTTCTTCGTTACCTCAATCCTGTTCGCATTGATAGTGCCGCCTACTCTGCCGCTGTGGCAGGCTGCATTGGGGATCTCATTTGGCGTTGTTATCGCCAAGGAGATTTTTGGCGGCACCGGGCGCAACTTTCTTAACCCGGCGCTGGCTGGGCGCGCTTTTTTATTCTTTGCCTACCCGGCGCAAATTTCTGGCGATCTGGTGTGGACCGCGGCGGATGGTTTCTCCGGCGCAACGCCGCTGTCTCAGTGGACGAGCGGTGGTGGTGAATCACTGGTTAACGTTATTACCGGCCAGCCGATCGGTTGGATGGACGCCTTCCTGGGCAATATTCCTGGCTCGATTGGCGAAGTCTCGACGCTGATGATTCTCATCGGCGGTGCAATTATCATCTTCGGTCGCGTGGCCTCCTGGCGCATTGTCGCTGGGGTGCTGATCGGTATGGTTGCCACCGCGACCCTGTTTAATTTCATTGGCTCTGATACCAACCCGATGTTTGCCATGCCGTGGTACTGGCATCTGGTGCTTGGCGGTTTCGCCTTCGGCATGATGTTTATGGCCACGGACCCGGTATCCGCGTCGTTTACGGATAAAGGAAAATGGAGTTATGGCCTGCTTATCGGCGTGATGTGCGTGCTGATTCGCGTGGTCAACCCGGCCTATCCGGAAGGGATGATGCTGGCGATCCTCTTCGCCAACCTCTTCGCTCCGCTGTTTGATTACCTGGTGGTGCGAGCCAATATTAAGCGGAGGAAGTCGCGTGGCTGAGAATAAAAGTAACGATAGCATCGGCAAAACGCTGCTGGTGGTGCTGGTGCTTTGTCTGGTCTGTTCCATCGTGGTCGCCGGTTCTGCCGTGGGGCTGAAGTCGCGCCAGCAGGAGCAGCGCGCGCTGGATAAACAGCGCAATATCCTGGCGGTTGCAGGGCTGATGAAGCAGGGGATGAATGCAGATGAAGTGGCTGGCATTTTTAATGCCCGCATCTCTCCACGATTAGTCGATTTAGCCACTGGTGAACTGCTGGATAAAGATCCGAGCAAGTTTAATCACTCCCAGGCGCTGAAGGATCCGCAGCAGAGCATACAGTTGGAAGCCAGTCAGGACCCGGCCGGAATCAAACGCCGCAGCAATATTGCCGAAATTTATCTGGTGCGCGATGAGAAGCAGCAGGTTCAGGAAGTCGTATTGCCAATTTACGGTAACGGCCTGTGGTCGGTGATGTATGCCTTTGTTGCGCTGGAAACCGATGGCCGTACGGTTAAAGGGATTACTTATTACGATCACGGTGAAACGCCAGGGCTGGGCGGGGAAATAGAAAACCCGAACTGGCGTCAGCAGTTTGTTGGTAAACAGGTACTTGACGACAAAGGCATGCCAGCGCTGAAAATAGTAAAAGGCGGTGCGCGCCCGGGTGACGTTCATGCTGTTGATGGTCTGTCAGGCGCAACGCTGACCGCGAACGGTGTCCAGCATAGCTTTGATTTCTGGATGGGCAAACTGGGCTTTGGTCCATTCCTGAATAAGGTGCGCGAAGGGGAGCTGAATAATGGCTGATTTGGGCGACATGAAAGAAATGAAGCGTGTGCTGGTGGGGCCGCTTATCGCTAATAACCCCATTACTCTGCAGGTTTTGGGCGTATGTTCTGCACTGGCTGTAACCACCAAGCTGGAAACCGCTTTTGTTATGACCATCGCAGTAACGCTGGTTACGGCATTCTCCAGCATGTTTATCTCTATGATTCGTCACCATATTCCTAACAGCGTGCGCATCATTGTACAGATGGCGATTATCGCCTCACTGGTTATTGTGGTTGACCAGCTGCTACGTGCCTTTGCCTATGAGACCTCGAAACAGCTATCAGTGTTTGTCGGGCTTATCATCACTAACTGTATTGTAATGGGGCGGGCGGAAGCCTATGCCATGAAGTCGCCGCCGCTGGCGAGTTTTATGGACGGTATCGGCAACGGTCTGGGATATGGTGCGATTCTGTTGATTGTCGGCTTCCTGCGCGAACTTATTGGCAGCGGCAAACTGTTTGGCATCACTGTGCTGGAAACGGTGCAGAACGGCGGCTGGTATCAGCCAAATGGTATGTTCCTTTTGGCACCGAGCGCATTCTTCATTATCGGTTTGTTGATTTGGGCCGTGCGCAGCTGGAAGCCTGAACAGCAGGAAAAGGAGTAACCGATTATGGCTCATTACATTAGCCTGTTTGTCCGCGCTGTGTTTGTTGAAAACATGGCGCTGGCCTTCTTTCTGGGGATGTGTACCTTCCTCGCGGTATCGAAAAAAGTCTCGACCTCCTTTGGGCTTGGCGTTGCAGTAACGGTCGTGCTTGGGCTGGCCGTGCCTATCAATAACCTGGTGTATAACCTGGTGCTACGCGACAGCGCATTGGTGGAGGGTGTTGACTTAAGTTTCCTCAACTTCATCACCTTTATCGGGGTTATCGCAGCGCTGGTGCAGATTCTGGAAATGATCCTTGATAAGTACTTTCCGGCGCTCTACAACGCGCTGGGGATATTCTTACCGCTGATCGCCGTTAACTGCGCGATTTTTGGCGGTGTCTCATTCATGGTGCAGCGTGACTATAACTTCACCGAATCCATCGTGTACGGTTTTGGCTCTGGTATTGGCTGGCTGTTGGCGATTGTGGCGATGGCCGGCATCCGTGAAAAAATGAAATACGCAAACGTGCCCGCAGGCCTGCGCGGGTTAGGGATCACCTTTATTACCACGGGTCTGATGGCGCTAGGCTTTATGTCATTCTCCGGTGTGCAGCTATAAGGGCGGAAAGTATGGAAATTATTCTTGGCGTTGTGATGTTCACGCTGATCGTCTTGGTGCTATCAGGGTTGATACTGGCCGCGCGTTCAAAACTGGTGAATGCTGGTGATGTGGTCATCGAAATTAATAACGAGGCGGATAAACAGATCCGTACTCCGGCGGGTGATAAATTACTCAACACACTCTCCAACAACGGTATTTTCGTTTCATCCGCCTGCGGTGGCGGTGGTTCCTGCGGTCAATGCCGGGTGACGGTGAAAGAGGGCGGCGGCGATATTCTGCCAACTGAACTTTCTCATATCACCAAACGTGAGGCGAAAGAAGGCTGCCGCCTGGCCTGTCAGGTAGCGGTGAAGCAGAACATGAAAATTGAGCTGCCGGAAGAAATCTTCGGAGTTAAGAAGTGGGAATGCGAGGTTATCTCTAATGATAATAAAGCTACTTTTATCAAAGAGCTGAAGCTGCGCGTGCCGGATGGCGACGAGGTTCCATTCCGCGCGGGTGGTTATATTCAGATTGAATGTCCTTCGCACAAGGTCGCTTATGCCGACTTTGATGTACCGGACGAGTATCGCGGCGATTGGGATAAATTTAACCTCTTCCGCTACGTTTCTGATGTAAAAGAGCCGACTTTGCGCGCTTACTCAATGGCTAACTATCCGGAAGAGAAAGGCATTATCATGCTTAACGTGCGTATCGCGACGCCGCCGCCGAAAGTACCTGACGCGCCACCGGGTATCATGTCCTCGTATATCTGGTCGCTGAAAGCGGGCGATAAGGTGACGATTTCCGGGCCTTTTGGTGAATTCTTTGCCAAAGAGACGGACGCGGAAATGGTCTTCATCGGCGGCGGTGCTGGAATGGCGCCGATGCGTTCGCATATTTTCGATCAGCTTAAGCGTCTGCACAGCACGCGTAAAATTAGCTTCTGGTACGGTGCGCGTTCTCTGCGTGAAATGTTCTATGACGATGAATTCGAACAGTTGGCGCGTGAAAATCCGAATTTCACCTTCCATGTAGCGCTGTCCGATCCGTTGCCGGAAGATAACTGGACCGGCCATACTGGCTTTATTCACAACGTCCTGTATGAAAACTATCTGCGCGATCATCCGGCACCGGAAGACTGTGAATTTTATATGTGTGGCCCGCCGGTCATGAACGCTGCGGTGATTAAAATGCTCAAAGATCTCGGCGTTGAAGATGAAAACATCATGCTGGATGACTTTGGAGGCTGATGATGTTGACGGTATTTGTGGCGACCTTTGTTATTTTCGCGCTGGTTATTCTGGGGATGTCGCTGGGATACTTGATCAAGCGTAAAAGTATTCAGGGCAGCTGTGGCGGGATCTCCTCGCTGGGGATAGAGAAAGTCTGTGACTGCCCTGAGCCTTGCGATGCGCGTAAACGGCGAATAGCGCGTGAAGAGCAACGCCAGCAGAACCGAATTCTGTAATTTCTTCAGTTTCCACCCGGCCGAGCGTAGCGACGCCGGGTTATTCCTCATCACGATGTTCATCGCCGCTTACAACACATCTCTTCTCAATATCTCGATTTTTGCTGTATACTTGTCCAGTGGTCAGTGAGGGCTAACTATGCGCAAAATCATCCATGTTGATATGGACTGTTTCTTCGCGGCAGTGGAGATGCGTGACAATCCGGCGCTGCGCGATATTCCTATCGCCATTGGCGGTAGTCGGGTACAGCGTGGCGTTATCAGTACCGCCAACTATCCGGCGCGTAAATTCGGCGTGCGCAGCGCCATGCCGACGGCCACTGCTCTCAAACTTTGCCCGCATCTGACCCTGCTACCCGGTCGTTTCGATGCTTACAAAGAAGCCTCAAATCATATCCGGGAGATTTTTTCCCGCTACACTTCGTTAATCGAACCGTTATCTCTGGATGAGGCCTATCTTGACGTCAGCGACAGCGTACTTTGCCTGGGCTCAGCGACGCTGATGGCGCAGGAGATCCGTGAAACCATTCATCGTGAACTAAATCTGACCGCCTCCGCCGGAATTGCGCCGGTAAAGTTCCTCGCTAAAATCGCCTCGGATCTTAACAAACCCAACGGCCAATTTGTCATTGCGCCGCATCAGGTGGCGGAGTTTGTCAAAACGTTGCCGCTGTCGAAAATCCCTGGCGTCGGCAAAGTTTCTGCCGCGAAGCTGGAAAGCATGGGGCTGCGAACTTGTGAAGATGTGCAAAACAGCGATCTGGCGATGTTGCTTAAGCGCTTTGGTAAATTTGGCCGGATATTATGGGAGCGCAGTCAGGGCATCGATGAGCGAGAGATCAACAATGAGCGGCAGCGTAAATCAGTTGGCGTCGAGCGCACTTTGGTGGAGGATATCCACGAGTGGGCGGAGTGTGAGTCGATTATTGAAAATCTCTACCCTGAGCTGGAACGACGTCTGGCGAAGGTAAAGCCGGATTTGCTGATTGCCCGCCAGGGAGTCAAACTGAAGTTTAATGATTTCCAGCTCACCACGCAGGAACATGTCTGGCCCCGGTTGAATAAAGATGACTTGATCAGCACTGCTCACAAAGCCTGGCAAGAGCGACGAGGTGGCCGGGGAGTGAGGCTGGTGGGGCTGCATGTGACGCTTCTTGACCCACAGCTTGAGAGACAATTAGTTCTGGGATTATAACGATTCTGAAAATAAGACCTTACGAGGCGCATGATTTTTCCGCGCTATGCGCCATCTTTTTACGGGCCGTTAAAGAGACCGCCAGCGCTGATTATTCCTCACAGCAAATTGCCGCCTGGGCGCAGGTTGATGAAGTTCGCTGGCGACAGAAAATAGCCACCTCTCAGGTGCTGGTGGCGGTAAAAAATGAATCGCCCGTTGGGTTTATTACTGCCGTTGATGACTATATCGATTTACTGTTTGTCTCGCCTGACTATAGCCGCCAGGGAATTGCCAGCACGCTGCTCAATGCATTGTTTATACAGTTTCCTGAACGCATTTGGACGGTGGAAGCCAGTATTACAGCAAAACCCTGCTTTGAACGTCATGGTTTCAGCGTTGTAGAGAAACAAGTGATAGAAGCACGCGGTGAATGTTTTCTTAATTATCTGATGCGGCGACAAATCGTCTTGCAATAAAAATTGCGCCTGATTACTATACGTGCGCTTTCACCTAATTTATTAACTGCAAAGGAGGTTCACCATGAAAATACATTCTCAGAACGCACTTTGCAGACCTTCCCAGGAATAACTCTCTTTTTTTGCCCTGGTAACGTCTGCCACATCCTTTATTTATTTTTATACCCAAATAATTCGAGTTACACGTAACTAACGCGCATGTAGCCTGGAGTATGACGGTTATATATGGATTGGTATATGGGCAATAATGTTCATTATACGTCTGATAATATTTCTTATATTACGTCAGACGATCTGTGGATCGAAGGTTTAGCGATCCAACAATTACACACGACGGCAAATTTACCCCACATGCATCGCGTGGTGGGAATGCCTGACTTACATCCTGGTCGCGGTTATCCGATTGGCGCGGCCTTTTTCTCTCTCGGTCATTTCTACCCGGCTCTGGTGGGGAACGATATCGGCTGCGGTATGGCGCTGTGGCAAACCGATATTCTTGGGCGGAAATATAACGCGGATAAGTTTGAGAAAAAACTGGCCGCTATGGATGACGTTGCTGAAGAGCTCTGGCTGGATGAACACCTGCCGGAAAATCTTATCGCGCACCCCTGGCGCAGCGCGCTGGGCTCCATTGGCGGCGGCAACCACTTCGCCGAACTGCAACAGGTGGATCAGGTCGTCGATAGCGAGCGCTTCCAGCGGGTCGGTCTTGATGCTCAGCATCTGCTGCTGTTGGCGCATAGCGGCTCTCGCGGACTGGGGCAATCTATTCTGCAACGCCATATCACGTCTTTTTCGCACGATGGTTTACCCGAAGGGAGCGTGGCGGCGGCGGATTATCTGGCGGAGCATAACGATGCCCTGGCTTTTGCTCGAGTCAATCGCGAACTGATTGCTACCCGTATTTTGCAGCAGGTTCGCGCGACCGGGCAGCGCGTGCTGGATGTTGCGCATAACTTTGTCGAGCCGTGTTCTGTTAGCGGACAACAAGGCTGGCTACATCGCAAAGGGGCGACGCCGGACGGTAGTGGTCTGGTGATTATTCCGGGTTCACGCGGCGACTACAGCTGGCTGGTTCAGCCGGTTATCAGTGAGGAAACGCTGCATTCGCTGGCCCATGGGGCGGGGCGTAAATGGATGCGTACCGAATGCAAAGGGCGGCTATCCGCCAAATACAGCCCGGTGCAGATGGCACGTACCGAACTGGGAAGCCGAGTGATTTGCCGCGATCGACAGCTGATCTACGAAGAAGCGCCGCAGGCATATAAATCAATTGAAAGCGTACTGGAGTGCCTGGTGCAGGCTGGGCTGGTTGAGCCGGTCGCTCGTTTGCGTCCTCTGCTGACGCTGAAAACCAGTGGAGGGAAAGGCGCATGATTTTATTGCAGCTCTCTTCTGCCCAGGGGCCAGATGAATGTTGTCTGGCCGTAAAAATGTCGTTGGATCGGCTAATGCAGGAAGCAACTGAGCAGCGGGTTTCTCTGACGCTGCTGGAAAGCGAGCCGGGTCGGCATTCCGGTACGCTGCGTTCGGCTCTGCTTTCGCTGGATGGCGACGCCGCGTTTGCCTTAAGTGAAAGCTGGTGCGGCACCCTACAGTGGATTTTCCCCAGTCCGTTTCGGCCCAATCACGGGCGTAAAAACTGGTATGTTGGCGTAGGACGTTTTTCCAGTGACGAGCAGGAGCGGTCCGGAGAGATTCGCTTTGAAACGCTACGTTCTTCCGGCCCCGGTGGGCAACATGTGAATAAGACCGACTCTGCAGTGCGCGCCACGCATCTGGCGAGCGGGATCAGCGTGAAGGTGCAGTCGGAACGGAGTCAACATGCCAATAAACGGCTGGCGCGATTGTTAATTGCCTGGAAGCTGGAACAGCAGCGGCAGGATGATAGCGCAGCGTTGAAATCTGAACGGCGAATGTTTCATCATCAGATTGAGCGCGGCAATCCAGTGCGGACGTTTAGCGGGCGGTAATTAGCTAGTCAGTATGAACAAAAAGGTCCACACCCTGCGGTGTGGACCTTTTTTTGACTTATTTCGCTGGAATGGCTTTCAGCAGTTCAGTCAGCAGCGTCCAGTACTGACCAACGCTTTCGATATGAACCTGCTCATCCGGAGAGTGCGGACCGGTAATGGTCGGCCCGATAGAAACCATGTCCATTTCCGGATACGGTTTTTTGAACAGACCGCATTCCAGACCCGCGTGGATAATCTGGATGTTCGGCGTCTTGTTGAACAGACGCTGATAGGTCTCACGCACCAGATGCATCACCGGAGAGTTGGCGTCCGGCTGCCAGCCAGGGTATGCGCCTTTGGCTTCGGTTTTTGCACCCGCCAGCTTGCCCAGAGAGTCCAGCATGCTCACGACATAGTCTTTACCGCTGTCGATCAGCGAGCGAATCAGGCAGTGAATCTGCACGTTGTCGTCGGTCATGGTGACAACGCCGACGTTCAGGGAGGTTTCCACCACGCCTTTCGCCACGTCAGAATTGCGGATGACGCCGTTCGGCGTAGCGTTCAGCAGGCGCACAAAGCTATCGCGGGATTGTGCAGTCAGCGCCGCCTGGTCGTTGCTGACCGACTCCAGCAGGATAACCAGATTTTTTTCTTTGGCTGCCAGCTCGTTTTGCAGGATTTCCTGGTATTCGTTGACCAGCGCCTTCAGTGCATCTGTTTTATCTGCCGCGACGGCCACGGTGGCAAAAGCTTCACGCGGGATGGCGTTACGCAGGGTGCCGCCGTTGAAATCGACCAGACGCAGATCCAGCTCTTCTGCATGGCCCGCCAGGAAGCGCGCCAGCAGTTTGTTGGCATTACCCAAACCAACGTGGATTTCGCCGCCGGAGTGACCGCCTTTCAACCCTTTTAACGTCAATTTAAAGCTCTGGAAACCAGCCGGCACGGCTTCGCGGGTCAGCGGCAGGTTAGAGGTGAAATCGATCCCCCCCGCACAACCCATGTAGATTTCACCCTCTTCTTCAGAGTCAGTGTTAATCAGGATATCCGCTTGCAGCCAGTTGGCCTGCAGACCAAATGCGCCGTCCATACCGGCTTCTTCAGTCATGGTCAGCAGCACTTCCAGCGGACCGTGGACCACGTTGTCGTCAGCCAGTACCGCCAGTGCGGAGGCCATGCCGATACCGTTATCAGCGCCCAGCGTTGTACCGCGCGCTTTGATCCACTCGCCGTCGATATAGGGCTGAATGGGGTCTTTAGTGAAGTCGTGGACGGTATCGTTATTCTTCTGCGGCACCATATCAAGGTGTGCCTGCAGAACAACCGGCTTGCGATTTTCCATACCGGCGGTAGCGTTTTTACGAATCAGAATGTTGCCAACCTGGTCGCGTTCTGCGTGTAAGCCTTTTTCTTTTGCCCAGCCCATAATGTGCTCAGCGAGCTGTTCTTCGTGATAGGACGGATGGGGAATTGAGCAGATTTTGGCAAAAATATCCCACAGTGGTTGCGGGGATAACTGAGACAGTTCAGACACGATGAGTCTCCTTACGAGCGCCTGCAAAAGTCGTTTACAGGTCGGGGGTTAGCAATCAAGTACACTACAAGCCAGGGCTTGCGCGATGGGGTTGAGAATACCACTTTCCGCGTACTCCGGTAGTGTAAACCACGCAAAAAGAGTCGCGATGGCTGCTTAACGCTGGTTTTTAACGCCCCAGATCTCTATAATCTCGCGCAACCATTTTTCCCCTCGAACACAATTTAAGCCGTATTACATAGGCTGGGACACTTCACATGAGCGAAAAGTACGTCGTCACCTGGGACATGTTGCAGATTCACGCCCGCAAACTGGCTACTCGTCTGCTGCCGGTTGAACAATGGAAAGGCATTATTGCCGTTAGCCGTGGCGGTCTGGTACCGGGAGCTTTACTGGCGCGTGAACTGGGTATTCGTCATGTTGATACCGTTTGCATCTCCAGCTATGACCACGATAACCAGCGCGAACTGACCGTACTGAAACGTGCTGAAGGCGATGGCGAAGGCTTCATTGTCATCGACGATCTGGTCGATACCGGCGGTACCGCGGTAGCTATTCGTGAGATGTATCCAAAAGCGCATTTTGTCACTATCTTCGCTAAACCGGCAGGACGTCCGCTGGTTGATGATTATGTAGTTGATATTCCGCAAGAAACCTGGATTGAACAACCGTGGGATATGGGCGTGGTGTTCGTACCGCCTATCGCAGGTCGTTAATTTTCAGCGTAAATGCTAATTACCACGCCCGGTTTTGCCGGGCGTGGTTTTTTTTACCCTTGTGCAGGTTACAATAGTCTCAGTGGCAACATGATGGAGGCTGCACATGTCCCAGGCTAACCTTAGCGAAACGCTGTTTAAACCCCGATTCAAACATCCGGAAACCTCAACGCTGGTGCGTCGGTTTTCCACTGGATCGCAACAACCGATTCAGACCGCGCTGAGCGGCAATAATGTTGATCACTGGTACCGACTCATTAACCGCTTGATGTGGATTTGGCGTGGCGTGACGCCGCAGGAGATCCTCGACGTGCAGGCGCGCATCGTCATGAGCGATGCAGAACGCACTGACCCGGAGCTTTACGATACGGTGGTCGGCTATCGCGGCGGTAACTGGATCTTTGAGTGGGCCAAACAGGCGATGGATTGGCAGCAAAAGGCTGGTCAGGAAGAGGATCTTCTGGTTAGCGGCCGTCACTGGCTCCATGCGGCAAACCTGTACAGCATTGCCGCTTATCCGCACATTAAGGGCGATGAGCTGGCTGAGCAGGCGCAGGTCCTGGCGTATCGTGCTTATGAAGAAGCGGCCCAGCGGCTGCCGGGTAAGCTGCGCGAACTGGAGTTCTCCATCCCCGGCGGAGCACCGATAACCGGTTTCTTGCATATGCCGCCAGGCGATGGTCCCTTCCCTACGGTGCTGATGTGCGGCGGATTAGACGCGCTACAGACCGATTATTACAACCTGTATGAGAACTATTTTGCACCATTGGGTATCGCCATGTTGACCGTGGATATGCCTTCTATTGGTTTCTCATCAAAATGTAAGCTGACCCAGGACACCAGTTTGCTGCACCAGTATGTATTGCAGCATCTGTCTAATGTCCCTTGGGTCGATCATACCCGCGTGGCCGCATTTGGTTTTCGTTTCGGCGCCAATATTGCGGTGCGGCTGGGCTATCTTGAGTCGCAACGCCTGAAAGCTGTAGCCTGCCTTGGGCCGGTGGTGCATGGTCTGCTGGTTGATCCTCTTCATCAGGGGCGGGTACCGGAAATGTATCTTGACGTTCTTGCTTCGCGTCTGGGGATGCATGATGCTTCCGATGAGGCGCTGCGCGTTGAGCTGAGCCGCTATTCGTTAAAAGTTCAGGGATTGCTGGGCCGCCGCAGCCCAACACCGATGCTCTCGGGTTACTGGAAGGACGATCCGTTCAGCCCGGAAGAGGAGTCACGTTTGATTACCTCATCATCAGCCGATGGCAAGCTGATGGAAATTCCTTTCAACCCGGTTTATCGCAACTTCGATCACGCCTTGCGGCAGATCGCCCGTTGGATTAGCCATAGATTTAGTTAATATATTGCTAAATTCTATTGATTTGGTAACGTCATTGCATCACTAAAGGAGATCGCAATGACGTTACCGAGTGGACACCTAAAGAGTAAGCTGATTAAGAAATTCACGGCTCTTGGACCTTACATCCGTGAGGAGCAGTGTGAAGACAACCGCTTCTTTTTCGATTGCCTGGCAGTTTGCGTCAACGTTAAACCGGCGCCGGAAAAACGCGAGTTCTGGGGATGGTGGATGGAAATGGACGCAGAGAAATCACGCTTCGTCTACAGCTATCAGTTTGGTTTATTTGATAAAGAAGGGGTCTGGCGCGCAGTTGCTATTGACGATCCTGAAGTCACTGAAAAGCTCGAAAAGACGCTACGCGGCTTTCACGAACGAGCCGAGGCGCTGCTGGCGACGTTCAGCCTGAAGCTGGAACCTGCCGATGATTTCAGCGAGCCGGTGAAACTGCGAGCCTAATCAGACTCTTAATCTCATCTTCAGAAAAAATCCACGTCCTGGCAGCGTGGATTTTTAAATTTGCTCTATAGTTACAACATTCTTTAGGCTCAGTTGCATTGTTGCGGATTAAATCTACTAAACCCCAATACACATGTATTTGATTTCTAAATAATCCTCTATGCCGTACTTCGAGCCTTCGCGGCCCAGTCCGGAAGATTTCACGCCGCCGAAAGGAGCGACTTCGGTAGAGATAATCCCGGTGTTGATGCCGATGATGCCGTACTCCAGCGCTTCGCCGACGCGGAATACGCGGCTTAAGTCGCGAGCGTAGAAATAGGCTGCCAGGCCAAACTCGGTGTCGTTGGCCTGCTTTATCACGTCGGCTTCATCTTTAAAGCGAAATAGCGGGGCGAGCGGGCCGAAGGTCTCTTCTTTGGCGACTTTCGCATCGCCGGGCACGTCTACCAGAATCGTCGGCTGGAAGAAATTCCCGCCCAGCTCGTGGGCTTTCCCACCGGTCACTACCCGCGCGCCTTTGTCTAACGCATCGCTAATATGCTCCTGCACTTTGGCAATGGCCTTCTCGTCAATCAATGGCCCGATGGTGATATTGGGCTGTAGGCCGTCGCCAATTTGCAGTTTACTTACCGCTTGCTGGAGTTTTTCGGCAAAGCGGTCATAGACGCCGTCCTGGACGTACAGGCGATTGGCGCAGACGCAGGTCTGCCCGGCGTTGCGAAACTTAGAGGCCATTGCGCCTTCGACGGCTTTATCTAAATCGGCGTCATCAAAGACGATAAACGGCGCGTTGCCGCCCAGCTCCAGTGAGACCTTTTTGATGTCCTTCGCGCACTGTTCCATCAGCTGGCGGCCAATCTCCGTCGAGCCGGTAAAGGAGAGTTTACGCACCAGCGGGTTGCTGGTGAGCTCATTGCCGACCGCGCTGGCGGAACCCGTAACGACGTTAAATACCCCTTCGGGGATCCCGGCGCGGTTCGCCAGCTCCGCCAGCGCCAGCGCGGAAAACGGCGTCTGGCTGGCGGGCTTGAGCACCATCGTGCAGCCTGCGGCCAGCGCCGGACCCGCCTTACGGGTGATCATCGCCGAGGGAAAATTCCACGGGGTGATGGCGGCGGTTACGCCAATCGGCTGCTTAATCACCAGCAGCCGCTTATCGGCCTGATGACCCGGGATCGTGTCGCCATAGATGCGCTTCCCCTCTTCGGCAAACCACTCAATAAAAGAAGCGGCGTAGCTGATTTCGCCCTTGGCTTCCGCCAGCGGTTTACCCTGTTCCAAAGTCATCAGGCGCGCTAAATCGTCCTGATGCTCCATCATTAAATCGAACCAGCGGCGCAGAATATTGGCCCGCTCTTTGGCAGTCAGAGCGCGCCAGGCGGGCAGGGCGAGGTTGGCGGCATCGATGGCCTCGCGGGTTTCCTCGGTGCCCATTTTGGGTACGCTGCCCAGCTGCTGGCCGTTGGCAGGGTTGGTCACCGCGAGGGTTTCTCCACTGGAGGCGTCGCGCCAGCGTCCGTTGATTAATGCCTGTTGGCGAAAAAGGGTGGGGTCGTTAAGTTGCATGGTTGCGTCCTGTCTTAATCGGGAATATGCCTGATTTGGCTGCATCTATCCCTGTTTAGTGTAGACGAACGCGCTCAGGGAGCAGGGCACAGTACGGTTTGATACAGTAATAACCAGCAATAATTTACGGTTATTTGAACTGGTAGGACGTTATTGTGCAAAAAATGCTGTATTTTTTATGCTCAATTTGCAAGGAAGGAGTGCTCTATGTCACAGCAAGAACAATTTTGTCAGGCCTGCGGAATGCCGATGTCTGCCGAGGATGCGAAAGGTGCAAGTGATGATTATTGTGCCTGGTGTTGCGATAGCGAAGGGCAGCTTAAATCTTGGGAAGATGCTGTTTCCGGGCTGGCCGAGTTTCTTGATTCCTGGCAGAAGGTGGGGCCTGCGGAATCCCGCAAGCGGGCTATGCGCTATTTGACAGCAATGCCCGCATGGGCCCATAAAGCAGAAGATTAACCAGATGCCCGGCGAGAAAAACACCGGGCATTTTTCGCTGAATCAGAACTTCCAGGAGACGCTGCCGACGATGCTGCGCTCTGCGCCGAAGTAGCAGTAGGAGAGCGAGTTACAGGCCGCGATATAGCTCTTATCCGTCAGGTTATTGACGTTCAGCTGCGCGCTGAGGCCTTTAATCCCTACCTTCGACAGGTCATAACCAACCGTCATATCTACTAGAGTATAGGACGGCAGGGTATGCGTATTCAGGCGATCGCTGGTGATCCCATTAACATAGCGCACGCCGGAACCGAGCGTCAGGCCATCAAGCGGGCCGCTTTTCACATCGTAGCTCAGCCAGGCGCTGGCCTGGTTGCGCGGGGCGTAAACGGCGCGCTTGCCTTGCTCTTCCGGACTGCTTTTCTTATAACGGATGTCGGTGTAGGTATAGGCGGCCTGCAGACGGAAGCTGTCCGTTAGCTGGCTGATGGCTTCCAGCTCCACCCCTTTCGACTCAATTTCGCCAATCGAACGATACGGATCGGTCGGCTCTTCTTTGGTGGCGATATTGGTCTGGTTGATGCGGAATACCGAGGCGCTGAACTGGCTGTTCATCCCTTCCGGTTCATACTTCAGTCCGGCTTCCCACTGCTTGCCTTTCATCGGATCCAGTATGTTGCCGTTTTCATCGGCGAAGCTGGTCGGCGTAAAAGCGGTGGAGTAGCTGATGTACGGTGCAAAACCACTATCGAACAGATACATCAGCGCGGCGCGGCTACTGAAGTTGTTCTTATCCAGATCGCTACGAGAATTGTTGAGCTTGTCGATATTAGAAACGCTCACCTGATCGTAGCGCCCGCCGAGCGTGAAGCGCCAGCGGTCCCAGGACATCTGATCCTGCAAATAGTAACCGGTCTGGCGCAGCTTATGTTTTTCACGACTGTACATGGTGATGTAATCCGGCTTCGCGCCGTAGACCGGGTTAAAAGCGTTGATGGCCGGGAATGCACCGTAATAACCGGTGGTGTCGTTGCTACGATCCTGGTAGTCAATGCCCATCAGCAGGCGATGGTTCACCGCCCAGGTATCGACGCTGCCATCAAGCTGGTTATCCAGCGTAATAGCGTTCATCTTCTCGTCTGAGCCGGAATAACCTCGGTTCAGATCGGTTTCATTCAACCAGCCCGCAGCATAGACCTGATTTAGCTCGACTTTAGTATGCAGATAACGCAGCTTTTGCCGTACCGACCAGCCGCTATCAAACATATGCTCGAAGTTATAGCCGACCATATTTTCGCGGCGGTCATACTTGTCATAATCATCTTCACCTTCGAAGAAGGTGTTGGCGATTTTCTTGCCGTCATGCGGGACCACGGTGCCTTCATAGGGAAGGCCTGAGTGGCTGCCGCCCTCCGGGTCGCGATGCAGGTAGGCCATTAAATCAAGACGCGTCTGGTCGGTGATGCGCCAGGTCAGGCTGGGCATAATCGCGTAGCGTTGCTCTTTTAAGGTGTCAAACTGGGAGTCTGCATAGCGGGTCATCCCGCTTAACCGCGCCGCCACCCGGTCGTTATCGTCCAGCGCGCCAGTGACATCAAACGCTGCCCCGCGCTGATTGTTATTACCGCCGAACAGTTTGATTTCTCCGCCGGGATCGAATGAAGGTTTACGCGAGGTGAGGGCGACGATACCGCCAGGTGAGGAGCGACCATAAAGCACCGAGGCCGGGCCGCGCACCACTTCGATATTTTCCAGGAACCACGGATCGACCACCAGGGAGCTGTGCGAGTTGGTGTCGCCCATCATCTTCAGGCCATCGAGATAGACGTTATCCAGGCTGCCGTCAGAGAAGCCGCGCAGGACGATATAGTCAAAGCGGTTGGAAGCGCCAATCTGGTTGCTGTAAACCCCCGGGGTATAGCTCACGGCCTGACGTACGCTGATCGCTCCCTGCTCTTCAAACTGCTCGCGAGTGATGATGGAGACCGACTGCGGGGTCTCAATATCCGGGGTGGCAATTTTGGTCGCGCCGCTCTGCATCTGCGAAGTGACCACGATGGTTTCGTTTTTAGCGGTTTCCTGAGCCAGCAGCGGGAAGGCGACGCTGCCGGTCACCCATCCTACCAATAGCGCCAGGCGAGTTTTCGCAAACATGAACATCTCCAAAGACATTTCTAATTGTTAATAAGAATTATTACCTTTTTGATGCTTTATATAGCTATGCGGAATGCCAGGATGCGTATGCGCGCTGCCAAAGCGTCTAAGTATTCTTCGCGGAAATGTGAAAAATGCATTACCCCGTCTTTTGTACGTCACAGGGCGAGATGCCGTAGCGCCGACGAAAGGCGGTAGAGAAGTTGGTGGCGTGCTGATAACCCGACATCCATGCCGCCTGCTGCACGCTATATCCTTCAAGCAAATAGCCTCTTGCCCGCTCAAGGCGGCAGTCGCGCAGATAGTCGAAGACTGAACAGCCGTAGGCGTGACGAAACTTGCTGCGTAAGCTGCTGGAGCTCATCGCCGCCCGCTGGGCCAGCTCATTGAGGGTGTAGTCGTTCTCCGGAGATTGCTCCAGCAGGCGGCGAACTCTCTCCAGCCGCTGCTGCTCGCCACCTGCCGGGATGACATGTTTTGCGCTTTCATCCTGGCACACGCTCAGACCATGGCCGAACAGCTGTAAAATGAGCCCTTCCAGCATCAGCTGGCGGGAAACGCCCCCGAGCGTGCTCTGCTGCGCATATTGCAAGCCGCTCAGCAGAAAGCCCGGTATCTGCCAGATAAGCGTTGGCGTCTGGCATCTTTCCCATTCGCGCATCAATGAATCGAGCAGGCCATCGCGCCATGCGCCATCAGGATACAACCCCAGAGATAGCGTCCGTAGCCTGCTGTCGGCATCGTGGCGGGCGCTCATCGCCTGGTGTTCGCTAAGCCGCGAGGTGAACGCCATCCCGGAGCGTACGAGATGCTGTTCTCCGTTCAGGGTCAGGTCGACGCAGCCCTCCAGCACCACCAGCATATATAGCGGACTGCTATGGCGGGAGGTCGTCTCATAAGGTTGCAGCACATGAACATCAGAATGGGTAACGCACATTCCGCACGGCAGCGTCATCTCTTCCACTTCCCCTCGCAGCACGAGGCTGGCGTGCGGCGCCTGCGGTTTTTGCTGCTGCTGCGGGAAACGGTAGTCGATACCGTAACGTTCGCCAAAGTCCATAAACTCGCTGACGGAGAAGGTTTTTCTCAGCACCGGGCGGGCAGGTTCATTCTGCGGAGTCATATTGTTCATGCGGTTTTTGGCACTGAGGCAGGGTGTCATTGGGTGGAGCAACTTTATCACTGCGTGCGCAGTGCGACAATAATGATGAGAATCATTATCAATATTTGTTTTACGTATTGTCGTTACGGGAAGGGGGGACCGCACGGGGAGTCTACCCGCACGGTTTGATAAGGGGTCAGGCGTCGACGTTGTCCAGCGGCCAGGAGTCAAACAGGTAGCCGTCGAAGAAAATATCATCGACGTTGGAGAACTCCAGCAGGCGACGTTTGACGTTTTCCAGATGCTGCCACATGGCGAGCTTTGCCGCGCGGGCGTCTTTTTTGATTAATGCTGCAAGGATCCGTTTATGATCGACGAGCCACTCCTGACGATAGTGGGTGTCCCCGAGGTGGCGATGCAGCTGGATCCACATGGGATTGTTTTCCCGCCACTGCCATGACTGACGAAATAGCTCCACCAGCATACTGTTATGTGTGGCTTCGGCGATCGCCAAATGGAACTGCATATCGCCGCTTTCTGAACTCTCCGGCGCGCTGCTGGCCAACTCTTGCTCCTCCAGCTGTAAAGCCTGGCGCATTTTGCTGATATCTTCCCGAGTTGCCTGCAGGGCGGCAAATTCAGCGATATTGCTTTCCAGTAGCTGGCGCGCTTGCAGCAGTTCAAACGGACCGGCATCATCGCAATGGCTGGCGTCGGCGCTCTCAGCAACCCCTTCTTCGGCGCTATTGTCGAGCACGTAGATCCCGGCACCGCGGCGGACTTCTACCAGTCCTTTAATTTCCAGCATGATCAGCGCTTCACGCACCACCGTGCGGGTCACGTCTAACATCTCGGCGATCTCTCGCTCCGGCGGTAAACGATCTCCAGGGTTGTACGGCGTTTGTACGATCAGATCGCGAATCATCGCGCCGACTTCCTGATAGGGTCTGTGCTGAGAAGTTTGTGATTTCATGGTGTTATGCAGTGGCATGCGATGGTGTGGTGGCTGACTATAGCATTTGAGTGACGGGTTAGCATCTCTCACGCCTTAGATACGCAAAACAGGTCAACCAAATTTTCATTGAGTTGACCTGCGGTTTAGAGAGATTAGACGGCGGTTCTTAATGCCGCGACGCACTCACGCGCGCCCCATTTACACAGCTTGTGATAAGCCTGCGTAACGGCTTCGACGAAGTCACCGTTCTCCGGCAGATCCTGGGCAAAAATCCCGCTTAAGGCCAGCAGGGCGGTGACGCGCTCGGCGCCCTGGTAACGCGAGTTAATTTGCTGAATATCGGTCAGTAAAGGGTCCACTACATCGATAGGTTGCCCTTGCTCATCAACCCCCTGGGTGTAGCGCATCCAGCCCGCCACGCCGAGCGCAAGATGACGCCAGTCGCT
Source organism: Klebsiella sp. MISC125 (assembly GCF_051131775.1). NCBI lineage: Bacteria > Pseudomonadati > Pseudomonadota > Gammaproteobacteria > Enterobacterales > Enterobacteriaceae > Klebsiella > Klebsiella sp. MISC125. The sequence continues at coordinate 4,925,710 of NZ_CP180448.1, read as the reverse complement.
ACCGTTGCGCAAATGCAGGCGTACCGGATCCAGCAGGCGCTGCGGTAGCTTCTGGCTACCGTCCATCGCAATCTGCCAGGTACGGTGGCGCAGAGAAGGGTTACTGAACCGGGCGATCAGCAGCGTGGCATAAGCCTGTAGATCGGTGCCTTCCGGCATGGATAGCGTTGGGGCCTGTTCCTGCATCATCAGGGCAAAGGCTGCTTTTTGATACGCCGGGTTGCCCATGGTGTCGGCGATGGTTTCATAGCCGCCGAGATAGCCAAGATACGCAAGGAATGAGTGGCTACCGTTGAGCATCCGCAGCTTCATCATTTCAAACGGCACCACGTCTGCCACAAACTGCGCCCCAACAAGGTCCCACTCAGGGCGGCCGTTGACGAAGTTGTCTTCGATTACCCACTGGCGGAACGGTTCACAGGCAATAGTGCACGGATCGTAGACCCCAAGCTGGTCGGCAATCTCCTGCAACGTTTCAGGGGTTGCCGCGGGCACGATGCGGTCAACCATAGTGCATGGGAAGGTGGCATGAGCTGCAATCCACGCCGCCAGCTCTGGGTCTCTGGCCTGCGCCAGGCCCAGCACCGCGACTTTCGCCACATGGCCATTCTCCCGCACGTTGTCGCAGGACATCACCGTAAACGCCGCCAGCCCTTGTTCGCGACGCAGGCGCAGGGCTTCGACGATGTAGCCAATGGCGGATTTCGGTGTGGCCGGGTTGGCGAGGTCGTGCTGAATTAGCGGGTTGTTGAGATCCAGCTGACCGCTGGCGGCATCGGTGCAGTAACCTTTTTCTGTCACCGTTAGTGAGACGATCGCCGTTTGCGGGCGCGCCATCGCGTTCAGAATACCGTCGCAGCCGTCAATCTCCGGGTGCAGCGCTTCTTTCATCGAACCGATAATCTTTAGCTCAGTGCGCTCGGCGCCTTTTTCCGCCACGGTATACAGCAACTGTTGGTTTTTCAGATTCTCAATCAGCAGGCGGTCGTTGCCCGGCATCAGATTGACTTCGCAGATGCCCCAGTCGCTATCGCTGGTTTCCAGCAGATGGTGGGTGTAAAGCGCCTGATGTGCGCGGTGAAACGCGCCGCAGCCCAGATGAACGATACGGGATTGCAGGCGAGAACGATCCCACGCAGGGCGTGTAACCGGCAGGTTGCTGTCGGCAAGGGTTGCAGTCATAGCAAACTCCAGAGTGGGTCGCAAAACGCGACCGAAGGGGGAGAAGGGCGGGACGCTCGGCCCCGCCAGTCAGGATCAGCGGCTAAAGAAGGCGCGCTGAATTGCCAGCTCGACGCCGCGGACTTCAGCCAGCCCTTTCAGGCGACCAATCGCGGAGTAGCCAGGGTTGGTTTTCTTTTTCAGGTCGTCAAGCATCTGGTGGCCGTGGTCAGGGCGCATCGGGATGAGATCCTCTTTGCCTTCCGCTTTACGACGATGCTCTTCTTCAACGATGGCTTTCACCACTTCATACATGTCGACGTCGCCGTGCAGATGCGCCGCTTCATGGAAGGTTTTCGGGTTATCTTCGCGCAGGGTGGAGCGCAGATGGGTGAAGTAAATGCGCGGGCCGAACTGCTTAATCATATCAACCAGGTCGTTGTCGGCGCGCACGCCGTAGGAGCCGGTACACATGGTGAAGCCGTTCGCCATGCTGTTGACCGTATCGACCATCCACTGCATATCTTCTACGGTAGAGACGATGCGCGGCAGGCCGAGAATCGGGCGCGGCGGATCGTCCGGATGCACTGCCATGCGGACGCCAGCCTCTTCGGCAACGGGAATAATTGCCTTCAGGAAGACGGCAAAATTCTCGCGCAGCGCGGCTTTATCGATATCTTTATAGGTTGCAAGGTGCTGACGGAACTGGTCGAGGGTATAACCCTCTTCGGCACCCGGCAGGCCCGCGATGATATTTCGGATCAGGCGCGCTTTATCTTCATCGCTCATGGTGGCGAAGCGCTGGTTTGCCTGGGCGATTTCTTCGGCGGTGTAATCCGCTTGTGCGCCCGGACGCTTGAGGATATGCAGCTCGAAGGCGGCAAACTCAATTTGATCGAAACGCAGCGCTTTGGATCCATCCGGCAGGACGTATTCCAGGTCGGTACGGGTCCAGTCGAGAACCGGCATAAAGTTGTAGCACACGGTACGAATGCCGCACTGAGCCAGGTTGCGCAGGCTCTGCTGATAGTTGGCTATCCACTGTGCATAGTTGCCTGAGTGGGTTTTGATCTCTTCGTGAATTGGTACGCTTTCGACCACCGACCAGACCAGGCCTGCCTCTTCTACGATGGCTTTGCGCTTGAGGATCTCTTCAACCGACCACACTTCGCCGTTCGGAATATGGTGTAGAGCGGTGACAACGCCAGTCGCCCCCGCCTGACGGACGTCAGCTAAAGTGACCGGATCGTTAGGGCCATACCAGCGCCATGTCTGTTCCATGCTTAACCTCTTTCACGTTGTTGACCCGCTTCAGGCCACTGCTTTGGTTGGATTGTCGGTTCCCTGAAACCACATGAAAACCGGGGAGATCGGACGATATGGCGCATAAATTCCTCTAATTTGTCATACATGTCAACCGTAAAAGCAAAATTGGTTAACCAAATCACATAGGAGCAGGTTTTAAGGCGTGTTAACGGGAAGACAGGGCGGCGAGTGACAATTTTTCTTTGCGTAAATGTCTCTGACAGGGGTCAGGCGAGTGGTGATGGTTTACCAATTTAGTCACGTCTCAACCACATAATGGAGTTCGGTGGATACTGTTGGCCCAAGGGAAGTGTCACCGATAAAAGCAGCAAGTTGATATGTTTCTTTTTGTTTAGTAAACAATGTATTTTTATATTTTTGTTTATGTGATCTTTATCACTAATGCGTATTAACAAGCTTCAAATAACGGATTTTTCACATAGGATAATGGGCATTAATAATTGTTTAGTAAACGGCGAATGAACGCTTGCTGAGGTGATAGAATGTTAAGTATGGGACTGGATATTGGCGGGACGAAAACAGAAGCAGTTATCCTCGATGCTCAGGGTAATGTCTTGTTATCAAAGCGAAGAAGTACGGTGAAATCTGACTATCAGGGATTTCTGACATCGCTGGTTGATTTTATTCAGGACGTTAAGTCTTCTTTTTCTGTCCCGATCAGCGTCAGTTTATGCCTGCCGGGAACAGAAGATGTTGATACCCGGCTCATCAAAAACTCCAATATCGTGGTCCTTAACCAACGACCGCTGATTCAGGATCTGGAACAGGCGTTGGGTCATCCCGTCGCGTGGGACAATGACGCCAACTGCTTTACATTATCAGAGTCGACGGATGGTGCGGGCGCACAGGCGGGGATTGTGTTTGGCGCGATTCTGGGAACCGGCTGCGGCGGCGGGCTTTCAATGAATAAAATGCTCTGGCGAGGACGCAACGGTAACGCCGGAGAGTGGGGGCATAATCCGCTTCCTCACTATGATCCGCTGCGGGATGGTGCTGGCGTAAAATGCTATTGCGGGCAGCTAAACTGCACGGAGTCTTTTATTTCGGGATCGGGGCTGGCACGGCAATATAATCTGATTGACGGCAATACCCTGGATGCAAAAGCCATTTTTTCGCTTATTGATCAATGCGATCCTGATGCAACCGCTTTGTTCCGGCTATTTAAAGATCAGCTGGCGAGGGCGTTAGCATCGGTTATCAATATCTACGATCCTGATATTGTGGTGGTTGGTGGCGGGCTTTCGCGCATTCCGGAGATATTTACTGACCTGACTCAGGCTGTGGAAAAATATATTTTCAATACGCAATGCACCACGCCAATTGTCCCGGCGATGCATGGTGATAGCAGCGGCGTTCGCGGCGCGGCATGGCTGGGACGCGATGCGGCATTGAGGGCAAGCGTCAGTACAGAATAGTTTTCAATGATACGAGCTCTTGCTAACTCATTCATTCTCCTGAACAAAAATGCAACATGAAGTATGATAGCGGTAACCGTAAATAAGGGGTAGGTCAGGCATGTTGAAGACAGTCAGGGTGAGGGATATCGCGCAGAAAGCGGGTGTATCGGTAGGGGCGGTGTCGCGGGCGTTGAACCATCGGCCCGGGCTGAGCGAAGAAACCCGGCTGCGGGTGATGCAGATAGCGCAGGAGATGGGATATGACTTCTCCAGGCTTCGCGATGAGAAAATTAAAAAAATTCTCTTCATACTCCATCGCCAGCATAACACCGCCAGTGCGATGAACTTCTACTCGCCTGTCCTGTTGGCCGTTGAAGATGCCTGCCGGGAATGCAACATTGCGCTCAGCTTTTTGGCGATGGGGCCGACGGATAATGTGACCCAACAGGTACGGCAGCATTCCCCCGATGCTCTCCTGTGCGTTGGCTTTATAGAGCCGGAGCTGATGGCGGAATTAAGAAAATTACCGCAGCCGATGGTGTTGGTTGATCACGCGATCCCCGGCATGGTCAGTATCAATCCTGATAATTACCAGGGTGGGATAGTGCTGACGCAGCATCTGATTGAAAAGGGGTATCATCGCATCGCCTTTCTGGCCAGCAGCCTTGCACATTACAGTATTCGCCAGCGTGAGAAAGGATACCGACAGGCGCTGTTTGAGGCTGGCATGCTGATGTCTCCTCAATATGAAGTGACGGCACCCGCGCTGACGGAACTTACACCCTCTTTGGAATATGCGCTGGATGAACTGATGGCGCTACCCGAACCCCCTGATGCCCTGTTTTGTTACAACGATGCGGCGGCTATCGTGGCGATGAATTATTGCCATCAAAATGGGATAAGGGTGCCAGAGGATCTGGCTATCGTCGGCTTCGATGATATTGATTTGTCCAGCCACCTGACGCCCGCGCTGACCACGATAGCCATTGATAAAGAGTCATTAGGCAAGCGGGCCGTGGAAGAGCTTATTTGCCGCTCGAGTGCAGATAATATTTTACTGCCCGTGCAGCTCAGGCTGAGAAATAGCGCGTAAAGGCTAAATTTGTTCGTGGAGAGAATGTCTGTCCGATAGCCTTATTGGCTATCGGACGTTTATTAAACTAATAAACTAATCAACTATCCACGATCGTTTGGTTGAGTTGATATATCCGTATTTTGTACCGCATAGGATGTTTTATCGTTGAGAATAAGGTGTAGCGTTTCGATCAGCGCATCGACATCGGCGTCGGTGTTATATATTCCAAAGCTGATACGAACCATGCCTTCTGGCGGGAAGCATCCATCAACGGTATTTTCCCGCTCAGCCTCGTGCTCGGCCAGGCGGCGAACGTAAGGATGGGCGCAGAATGCCGCATGACGAACAGCAATCCCTCTGCGTTCGGCGAGTTTATTCGCGACGGTCTCATTAGTGATATCTTGCAGATTAAATACGATAATACCTACCCGGTCCGAAACCTGATCGTTGTCACCGTAAAGGATAACGCCCGGTATCGTTTTTAATCCCGCTAACGTTTTTTTAATCAACCGTTGCTCATGCTCTTTGATGGCGTTAAAGTCAGCTGTGCAAAGGATCTCGATTGCCTTAAGCATCCCGACGACTCCCAGATAATTAGGGGAGCCAGCTTCATAACGATCGGGTAAGTCGTTATAAATGACCTTATCATCCATTACCGTCTTAACCATACCGCCGCCATAGAATACGGGTAAGCGTTCGCTTAATGTTTCTTCTAAGCCGACAACCGCACCGCCGCCGTAGGGGGAATACATTTTATGGGCTGAAAAAACAAAGTAATCAATATGTTCTTCAGGAGTGTTCCCCAGCATGCTAAATGCACGATGTGCGACAATCTGGGCACCATCGACAATAATTTGAGCGCCATACTTATGCGCTATTTTGGCAATGCGGTGGACATCATTAACATAGCCGGTGACATTAGATGCGGCGGTGACGGAAACGTAGCGAACTTTTCCGTTTTGGTCGCTCAGTATTCGCTCCAGATCTTCAATAATAAGCCGACCATTACTGTCGACCTCCGCGTATAAAGTTGTCACGCGTTCACGCCAGGGCAAATCATTGGCATGATGCTCCATTCGGGTGGTCAGAACGATATCTTCCGGGCTCTCAATTAATGCCGAAGCCAGTTTGTTCATCCCATCTGTTGTGCTGTTAACATAAAAGACGGTATATCGATCGCTCTTTGCACCGACAAAATCCTTAACAATATCTCGTCCAGCACTATATATTTTGGAAGAGTGTTCAGATTTCTGCCCCTTTCCGCGCCCGATAGAACCATAGAACAGAAGCTGCCGGTTAATTTCTTCGGCGACTAGCTTAAACGCGGGTGTTGTTGCCGCATTATCTAAATTAATAGCGGGAACTTGTCTTTTATCATCAAGCTCAACCAGTGAATCCAGACCGATAATTTCCAGAACAGTATTCATCATCAAATATCCTTTTATATGATCGCTTTGGTTAGCGAATACACTGGCAAACATGTGTATGGGGATGTGCTCTGTCTTCAGCACAGAAATTATTCATTTCCCGGACAGGCGCAGCCTCGTCCATTTGATTCAATACCTGAAGTAACAGCTCCACGACTTTTTCAGTACTCTCAATATCCAGCCTTTCTTCTGGCGTATGCGCGCCAGTGATGGTTGGGCCGCAAGCTATCATTTCCATCCACGGGAATTTTTCGGTGAAATAACCACACTCCAGACCAGCATGAATAGACTCGAGCGTTGGCTCGGCTGAAAAAGCGGTTTGGTAAGCATGGACAAAACGGGCAATGATCTCTGACTCGCGTTTAGGTTCCCAATCCGGGTAGTCGCCTGTGGCGGTGAATTCAGCGCCGAGAAGGGTTGCGAGCTGCCGCATTTGTTCGAGTACATACAGCTTTTTCGTTCTGAAGAAGCTACGGATCAGCGAACAGAGGCGAATGCCGTCCGGCTTCAGGCTAACAATACCCAGGTTACAGGAGGTTTCCACCAGGCTTGGTTCATTGCAGTGCATGGCCTGAATATCATTGGGGATGATAAGGATGGCAGCAATAAATTTATTCAGCGATTGCTGTGACAACACTTGTGTATGCGATTCCGCCACTGTTTCCGCTGTTAGATTAATGGCGTTTTCAGTACCCGCATATTCATGCTGAAATATCGCCTCCTGACTCTTAATCAACGCTCTGACCGAGTCGGCATGCCGAGGCTCGACGCTGATAAGCGCGCAGGCTTCCCGGGTAATGACGTTGCGCTTATCGCCGCCTTCAAAGGCAATAAGGCTAAATGGATACACGTCCTGAACGGCGCGTAATGTCCGGGCCATTAGCTTGTGCGCATTGGCGTGTTTTCTATGGATTTCCACTCCCGAGTGCCCGCCAAGCAGGCCGGAAAGCGTGATTTTTATTTGTGCGGCATTTTCAGCGATAGGTTCGTACGTGGCGGGTAGCGCAAAGTTAGCATCAATACCGCCTGCGCAGCCGTAATACAGCGTACTTGCGTGTTCAGTATCAATGTTGATAAGGCGCTTTGCTGTTACCAGTTTGTCAGTTACCGCCATCGCTCCGGACATACCGTCTTCTTCATCAGATGTGAAGAGCGCTTCGATAGGGGGATGCGCAAGAACGTGGCTGTCTAAAATAGCCAGTATGCACGCGACGCCAATACCATCATCGGCACCGAGCGTGGTGCCTTTGGCGGTCATATATTTGCCGTCACTGATAATTTCGATGGGGTCGGTCAAAAAATTATGCTGCGACTCTTTGGTTTTCTGGCAAACCATATCAATATGCGCCTGCAAGATGACTGGGGCTACGGATTCATAGCCTGGCGTTGCGGGTTTGCAGATAACGACGTTATAGACGGATTGCCCCGTTTCAGAAGCTTCTGTGCGCCTGATTTCAAGATTTCGTTTTAGTGCAAAATCGACAATCCAGTCGGCGATGGCTTTTTCATTATGCGAACCCCGAGGGATTTTACTGATTTCTTTGAAATAATGAAAAACTTGTTCATTCGTTTCCTGTACCAGCTGTCGGGTGATTTCGATAGACATATTTCTTTTCCTTAATCGATATAATCTTGTAGGGTAGCTTGACTCAAAAAACATTCTGGGTTTCAGTTGTGCGATAAAATAAATAACATCAGTCATCGGTGATGATGTCATGTGTAATTGACTGGTATTGGTTTTGTTGATTTATTTCTTTTGGTTTGATGTGATAAATATAAAATAAATAATTTCCTGGGAGGGGAGGTAAACTGAGTTGTTCATAATATTATCCTTGCAGGAATATATGCAGTGCATTTGATCGTTTAACCTTTGAAACGATAATGGAACGATTTTCTAATTCATTTATTGACTTGCATCATGTTATTAACGTATTATTTACATATATACACAAGTGTTTATTATTTGTTTTATGAATGATTTTTTGTTAACAAATTCGCCCGGGCGGTGAAAGCCGATACCTGGAGAAAAGAGTTTTGTACTAACCATTTCCCCTTTTCAGATCACATTTTCCAGTTTTGATTATTCCCATCCATGCTCTCTCTGTTATCATTCACATTGAATATACCTTTCAACTCTCACCGAGGCTTTGATGCTGGAGAATGTAATCATTAGATAATCAGCTTCCCGACCTTCTCAGGCCGGACTGGTTATCGCTGCGCTTAAACTTTACGCGAACACTTTTGGGTGTTGGCTCGTTTTTACGCATGATGATTAACAGGTTTCTTCAGTATGAATCTATCCCGTCAGGAACAACGTACCTTACACGTTCTCGCTAAAGGTGGTCGGATCGCGCACGTTCGCGATACTTCAGGCCGCGTGACCTCTGTTGAATGCTACAGCCGCGAAGGGCTTCTGCTCACCGACTGTACGCTCGCCGTTTTCAAAAAACTCAAAACCAAAAAGCTGATTAAGTCCGTCAATGGGCAGCCCTACCGCATCAATACCACCGGACTGAACAACGTCCGCGCCCAGCTGGATAATCGCTAAGGAGCATCTGATGACAAACCACAACTTCACTTTTCATATCACTACCGAAGGTGACGCCGGTGATATTTGCGAGGTCGAAACCCGAGCGTTCGGCTTTAGCAAAGAGGCCGACTTAGTTGCCGATTTGCTCAACGATGAGAGCGCTTGCCCGAGGTTATCTCTGCTGGCCAGACATAATGGAAAAGCGGTTGGGCATATTTTGTTTACCCGGGCGACATTCAAAGGAGAGTCTGACTCCCCGGTGATGCATATCCTTGCTCCCCTGGCGGTAATACCAGAATACCAGGACATGGGGGTTGGCGGATGGCTTATCCAAAGCGGTATTGAGCATCTGAAGGCGATGGGGAGCCTGGCGGTATTCGTTCTGGGACATGCCACTTATTACCCGCGGCATGGCTTTGAACCTTGCGCCGGAGATAAAAGCTATCCGGCCCCTTATCCCATCCCGGAGGAACATAAAGCCTGCTGGATGCTGCAACTGCTTTCGGCCCAACCGCTGGAGAGAACGGGTCAGATACAGTGCGCTCGCGCGTTGATGAAACCCGAGCATTGGCGCGAGTAATCAAAAAGGAAATGATAATGACTATTGGCTCGATTATTACCGGTTCCGGACACGTGGCGTTGTTATCCGGGGAGCGCAAAATCCCCTGGGATGAACCGGCTTTTAGCCAGCGTATGCTGGAGAACCATCTTTCACAGGGCCACGACTGGGCCAGCCGCAGGCAGGTGGTTATTGAACAGCAGGTGGCGTGGATTGCCGGGCAGTTACCTGCAGGCGCTCGCATTCTGGATCTTGGCTGCGGGCCGGGTTTTTACACCCGTCTGCTGGCTGAACGCGGTTTTTGCTGTACGGGCGTGGATTTTTCTCCGGCCTCGATCGCCTGGGCCCGGCAGCAGGCGCAGACCGCCGAGCTGAATATTGATTATCAGCAGCAGGATGTACGCGCCTACGAGCCGGGAGAACAGTTTGATTTCATCATGATGACCTTTGGTGAACTGAACGTGTTCAGCGCGGCAGATGCCCGCTCGCTGATTAACCGCTGTGCGCAGTGGCTGACCCCGGGGGGAAAACTGCTTATTGAGGTTCATACTTTTGATGAAGTTAAACGTCAGGGAATGGCGGAACCCGGTTGGCAGCGCTGTCCGCAGGGGCTGTTTCTTGCCACGCCGCATCTGCTGCTGACGGAGCACGCCTGGGAGTCGGCAGCGCAAACCAGCTCAACGCTGTTTATGGCAATCGAAGAGAACGGCAACGTGACGCGCTTCGGCAGCCAAATGACGGCCTGGCAGGATGAAGAGTACCTCGACCTGCTGCGCACGGCAGGTTTTACCACGATTATCCGCCCGGATAGGGCGGAATGGCCGGTCAGCGAGACCTTTGAAGGCAAGCTATATGCGCTGCTGGCGGAAAAAAATGAACCCAATTCTCTTACTTCAAACTCAATGAAAGGAATTCCAACATTGGATATCCCACGTATTTTTACCATCAGTGAAAGTGCTCACCGCATCCATAATCCATTTACGCCGGAAAAATATGCCACGCTGGGCCGCGTGTTACGTATGAAGCCAGGGGCCCGGATACTCGACCTCGGCAGCGGTTCGGGAGAAATGCTCTGTACCTGGGCTCGCGACCACGGTATTAGCGGTATGGGTGTCGATATGAGCGCGCTATTTAGCCAGCAGGCCAAACAGCGGGCGCAAGAACTTGGCGTTGCCGACAGCGTTGATTTTATCCATCAGGATGCTGCCGGTTATGTCGCCGATGAAAAATGCGATATCGCAGCCTGCGTGGGCGCCACCTGGATTGGCGGCGGCGTGGCCGGAACTATTGAACTGTTGAGTAAAAGCCTCAACCCTGGCGGCATGCTGCTGATCGGCGAGCCGTACTGGCTTCAGGTTCCGGCAACGGAAGAGATTGCGCAAGCTTGTGGCGTCTCTTCGCTTTCGGACTTTCTCACTCTTCCCGAACTGGTTTCCTCTTTCGAAAAGCTTGGCTACGATCTTGTGGAGATGGTGCTGGCCGATCAAGAGGGCTGGGATCGCTACGAAGCGGCTAAGTGGCTCACCCTGCGCCGCTGGTTAGAGGAAAATCCGCACGATAACTTTGCGCCAGAAGCCCGGGCTGAGCTGACGATAGCGCCAAAACGCCATGTAACGTATACACGTGAATATTTTGGCTGGGGCGTGTTTGCACTGATCAAGCGTTAGGATGAAATACCCGGCATAGCGGAAGGCTATGCCGGGTTCAGAATATCTCAAATCCGTAGAAGGCGAGTAAAAGTTAATCGTCTTCTGATTCTGGTAGGTTAACCTATTCAGTTTTATGGGGCCATGTAGAACCCGGAATATGAGCCGTTTAAAAATATTCCAATGGAATTTTATTCAAGTAAATACAATGTGGTTATGATTTTCATCATATGGAATACAATGAGGCGCTTGATATATGGGCGATAAAGTACAGGCTTAAGCTTACATTCTCTATATAAATTTACTTGATATTAATTGATATTATTATATTTAGATCTATTTTCTAATATACACGATGGTATATATGAGTCCCAACCATTGCATTGTATAAATTTTTTAAGTTGTCTGGTGTTTAGACAATCGGTTTTTTCCAGACATCGTGATATTCTTTTTTCAATTGCCTTTAGTGACACATTTTCTATGCTGGCGATTTCTTTTTGCGTCTTATTACAACTGAGTAAAAATATAGTTCTCCATTCAACATCGCTAAATAATGATGTCGGTGAGGATGATGTAACCATCAACTCGTTGAGTGAAAATTCGTTGTTGCTAAACACATGTGAATGAACATCATTTATAAATGCCGGTGTTATTTGTAGTAAAACCAGATTTACTTTGTCTGTTTCCACTGATAATGGGTGGAAATGAAAAAGAGATATATTCCAGTTCCCCTCCACGACATAAGCTTCTGCTTTGACAATTCTTTTCTTTAGTTCAATAGCCTGAGATACCGAACTTAATAAATTGATGCCATTTGATTCATTAAGATATGAAAACATATCATGTTTGGTAATGTTTATATTCTCAATGTTAAAGAGTCCTTTAAAAGCTTCATTATAAGAACTTAATGTAGTCTTTCCACTTACATCAACAACTGCCCACGGATCGCTACTATTATTCAGCAAGTCAGATAATTTGAAACGATGCATAGTATAGCCTCATCAATCTGGATTTTGGTGAAGCAAACCTACAACGTTCAAATCATAAAATTAACACTTAACGCTAAATATATAAATTATACAGAATTAATGACTGATTATTATAAATAAAGTAGATTTAAATGTCGAAAAAACACTATGTGTTACAGCTTGGTACGTCATGATTTTAACCTACTACAAATAAACAGAGGCGAGAAGTTATTGATGAATAGCATCTGTTGTTTGTCGATTTGCTCAATTTTTATAAGAAAAACATTTCCGGGTGAAGATAAAAAAAGTGGTTGAAAATCTCCAGGGATGGCGTCCCTCGAGTTCATTGTTTTGATTAAGTTAAATCTAAATATAGAAGTGGCTTTATTATATCTGAATAAATAAATTTGAGATATGTCAAGAATTTTTGCTTTCGAGTGTATCTTTCCATTTATTGCAAAGGAGACTTCATCAGATGATACTGGAGAAACATGTATAAATAATTTGCCGATATAATCGTCATTGTATACGTTTAAAATACCACTACACTCAGGGATCTCTCTTTTGTGAAAATAAAGATAGGCCGATAAGATAAAAAATAAAGTTGCTAGTGATGTAAGTGCTACACTAATTTTATGATATTTAAGTCTAATTTTTTTGAACATAGAAATTATTGCAATTTGTTGTTGGTTGTTTAGTGTGGTTATTATTACAAATATAATAAAAAGATGTTCTGGTGCCCCATTGTACAACGGGGCTTAAAGCATAATTATCATAATAATAAATAATGTGTGGAGTAGTGCAAATTTTATGAAGGTTAATTTTGCTAATGCTTAAGAGGTATGATACATCAATATCATCCTCATCGACTTCATAGTATGAGCTAATAAATTCAATTTTGCAACTTCCAACTAATCCAATAGTGGTTGTATTGGTATTGTTAAGATAATAATTGTTCTTATAAAAATATACGGAGGATATGATTGAACATAGCAAAAGAAAACCAGAAGAAAACAAAAAAATTAATGATGTAGACGATTTTTTTTCTAATTTTATATCTGATGTAGCGCTATTTTTTAATGAATTTGCTTTATTTATTTCCGTTACATCAGCATTGAAGATAATGCCTTCTCTGACTTTAGTTTCAATGATGCTCTCAATACCATAGTTAAAGAAAGATTTCCTCAAAAATGAAATAACATTGTTTAAGTTATGCATCGACGGTGTCAACCCGTGTTTGCCCCAGACTTCATCCAGAATCAACTCCTTGGATACTAGAATATTTTTGTTTTCCACTAAAAAAAACAAAGTGCGATTTTGCACTGGTGAAAGGGACATTTTCTCAATTAAATCGTAAGCATGTTCCAATGAAGCATCTTCTGGATTGTAAATTAATGACGAGTTAATTATAAACACTTCGCTTCCTTATGACGACTATAAAGAAAGATGGCATGCTGTGAAAAATAAAATCAGATACCGATTTAACAATGCTGATTATCACATGTCCATACAGCACTTTCAATGTCTCAAAAATAATAAATTGTAAATTAACTCTATAAAGGCAGGTGTGGAAAAAGTAGGGTTTTACCCCATTTAAATAAAGGGGTTTTATGAACATAATTCTTAACGCTGGCCGTATGACTGGTGAGTATAGGGAGGAGTAGAATATCTATCAAGGTTATCACTCAAATTAATCTCGTTAATACCTTAGTTAGAAATAACGATCTACCGCTTTTTCAATCAATATCGAATTAACTATTCGTAAACAGAAAAACCAAGGAAATTTTATGAAATTCAAATCACTGGCATTAGTTATGACTTCTGCACTGGCTCTGACTTCTGCTGCAGCATTCGCGGCGACCACCACCGTGAACGGCGGCACAGTACACTTCAAAGGTGAACTGGTTAACGCCGCCTGCGCGGTTGATGCGGGTTCTGTGGATCAGACTGTTCAACTGGGTCAGTACCGTACTGCCAAACTTGCTGCTGCCGGTGACGTTAGCCAGAACGTCGGCTTCAACATCCAGCTGAATGACTGTGACACTACCGTAGCGACAACTGCAAAAGTGGCATTTGCTGGTGTAGCGGCTAACGCAGCTAACCCAACCGTGCTTTCTGTTGCTTCTTCTGCAGCAGGCGGCGCCACTAACGTGGGTATCCAGATCCTGGACTCCAAAAGCGTACCGCTGGGTCTTGATGGCGCAACCTTCAGCACCGCTGTGACTCTGAAAGACGGTGTGAATATTCTGCCGTTCCAGGCGCGTTACTACGCTCTGGGTGCAACCACTGCGGGTGTCGCTAACGCCGATGCCACTTTTGCTGTTCAGTACGAATAATTACCACACCACGGTAATGACAGGATGTCATACAGGGCCACGGAAGGCCTGTCCTTAAACGGAATGACAGGGTGAGATAATGCGTTCGCTGATAGTGAGTCTGCTGTTTCTTCTGCCTCCGGCGCTGGAAGCCGGCGAACACTGGGAGACCATGCTACCCGGAGGAGCCATGAGATTTCAGGGGGAGCTGCTCGCGGAAGCCTGCAGCGTGGAAATTTCTGACCGTTCCCTCACCGTGAATATGGGGCAAATCCGGACAAATATGCTGCATGCTCCGGGTGAAGATACCGACCCGGTTGAGTTTGATATTCATCTTCGGGACTGTAACCGGAACGTCAGCCAGTATGTCGGGGTGGCTTTCAACGGTGTTGCTGACGGTAAAAACCCTGATGTTATTTCGGTCGGTGAAGGTCCTGGCATTGCACAGGATATTGGTGTGGCTATTTTTGATGCCTCCAATACGCTTATTCCGCTCAACAGCCCGCCAAGGCGTGTTGCGTCTGTTGTGAACGGAGAAACCATATTGCATTTTGTCGCGAAGTATCGGGCAACAGGACATCATGTTATGGGAGGAAAAGCGGATGCACAGGCGTGGTTTTCTCTGACATACGAATAACAAAAATAGCATGTACTGCAAGTTTATATATTTTTAGCCATAAAGAGGGTCTGAGGTGAAGAAGAAAACTGGAATATCCCGCAGGTTGCTGGCTGGAGTGATGCTGCTGACTTGTGCAGGCCTCTCATTGCAAGCAGAAGCGGCTGTGGCACTTGGCGCCACCAGAGTCATATATCCTGCAGGTCAGAAACAGGTTCAGCTCGCAGTAACAAATAACGATGAAAAGAGCACATTCCTGATTCAGTCCTGGGTGGAAAATTCAGCGGGGCAGAAAGATGGCCGTTTTGTTATTACGCCACCTCTGTTTTCAATGCAGGGGAAAAAAGAAAATACTCTTCGGATTATCGATGCGACAAGTAATCAGCTTCCACGCGACAGGGAAAGTTTATTCTGGCTGAGTGTGAAAGCTATCCCGGCAATGGATAAATCAAAGACGAATGATAATGTCCTGCAGTTGGCTATTATCAGTCGGATCAAACTTTATTACCGCCCCTCCGGTCTTTCAGTCGCGCCAGAAAAAGTGGCGGAGTCCCTGCGCTTCAGACGCCAGGCAGGAAAGTTGACCATCAGTAACCCCACGCCTTATTACGCCACAGTGACGGAATTGAATGCCGGTACGCGCAAACTGAATAATGCACTGGTTCCACCTCTGAGCGAGGCTTCAGTGGATCTGCCTGCGGATGCCGGCAGTCAGATTACTTACAGGACGATTAATGACTACGGTGCGCTCACGCCCAAAATGACTGCCCAGAACTAGTAAGGGCACAAGTCTGTTCTGCATCACGGATTAACTACGGATCCTCTGTCAGCTGATTACCGGCGAATATATTCGAGCCGGAGGGAATATGTCACATCTGATATCTGAAAAAGGGTTAAAAACCCCGGGAAAAAGGACGCTCTCCGGATATAAATCTGGCTGCTGTTTTACCTTTATTCCACTTGCCTTACTGATTGCGGCAAATATTCCGTCAGCCCGGGGCGAGCTTTATTTTAATCCCCGGTTTCTGGCTGATGACCCGGCCGCAGTGGCGGATCTTTCAGCTTTTGAAAAAGGTCAGGAGGCTCCTGCAGGAACCTACCGGGTAGATATCTATCTCAATGATGGCTACATGACTACGCGTGATATCCGGTTTATGGCCAGTGAGAAGGACCACAGTTTGTCTCCCTGCCTGACCCGGGGGCAACTTAGTGGAATGGGGGTCAACACCCTGTCCATTCCCGGCATGTCTGTGCTGGCAGCAGATGCCTGTACTCCGCTTTCCACTTTGATACCAGATGCTACCGTTCGCTTTGATGTTGGACTGCAGCGCCTGTATATGACCATTCCGCAGGTATACATGGATAGCCGGGCTCGCGGCTATATATCACCTGAATTATGGGATCCGGGCATTAATGCCGGGATACTGAATTATAGCCTGACGGGAAATAATGCTCGCAGCAAAAACGGCGTCACCAGTAATTATACTTATCTGAATCTGCAGAGCGGTCTGAATTTTGGAGCCTGGCGCCTGCGAGATAACACCACATGGAGCTATAGTTCTGGCACGGTTCATGAGAATCGTTGGGAGCATGTTAATACTTATGCTGAGCGTGACATCGTGGCGTTACGTTCACGCCTTACGCTCGGCGACCGGTATACTGACGGCGATATCTTTGACAGCATAAACTTCCGCGGCGCACGGGTTGCCTCGGACGATAATATGTTGCCGGACAGCCAGAAAGGTTTTGCCCCTGTTATCCGGGGTATCGCCCGCGGCACGGCGTCAGTGTCAATTAAACAGAACGGGTATGAAATTTACCGGAGTACCGTTCCACCCGGTCCCTTTGTGATTAATGACCTGTATGCGAATGGCAGCAGCGGTGACCTGCAGGTCACCGTGAAAGAAGCGGACGGCACCACACAAGTTTTCAGTGTGCCTTACTCTTCAGTGCCATTGCTCCAGCGTGAAGGCCATACCCGCTATGCGCTGACCGCAGGGGATTATCGCTCCGGTAACCGACTGCAGGAGCATCCGGGTTTTTTCCAGGGAACCGCAATGCGGGGTCTGGCAGGCGGATGGACCGTGTATGGCGGAACGCAACTGGCTGCCCGCTACCGGGCATTTAACGTCGGTGTCGGGAAAAATATGGGGGTGCTGGGGGCGGTGTCGCTTGACATCACTCAGGCAAATTCGCAGCTTCCTGATGATACTGACCACCAGGGACAATCTCTGCGTTTTTTGTATAACAAGTCGCTGAATGAACTGGGCACAAATATTCAACTGGTGGGGTACCGGTATTCCACGGAAGGATTTTTTACCCTTGCAGACACGGCATACAAACGGATGTCCGGCTATAACGTTGTCACGCAGGATGGGATTATTCAGGTCAAACCCAAATTTACTGACTACTACAACCTGTCCTATAACAAGCGAGGGAAAGTCCAGCTCAGCGTGACCCAGCAGTTGGGAAGACAGTCCACTCTTTATATTAACGGTAGTCATCAGACGTACTGGGATACGAATAAATCAGACCAGCAATTACAGATTGGCCTGAATACTGTGGTGCAGGATATCACTTGGGGGCTCAGCTACAGCCTGAATAAAAATGCCTGGCAGGATAACAATGACCAGATGCTGGCGCTGAATGTCAATATTCCTTTCAGTCATTGGATGCGTTCCGATAGTCAGTCAGTCTGGCGACACGCCAGCGCCAGTTATAACGCGTCACATGACCTGCGCGGACGGGCAACCAATACAGCCGGACTCTACGGTACGTTACTGGAAGATAACAACCTGAGCTACAGCGTTCAGACCGGCTATGCCGGGGGCGGCCAGGGGACATCCGCGGCAACCGGGTATGCCGCGCTGAACTATCGCGGTGCCTATGGCAATACAAATGTGGGCTATAGCCATACCGATGGTTATCGCCAGCTTTATTACGGCCTCAGCGGTGGTGTCCTGGCTCATGCTAACGGGCTCACGCTCAGCCAGCCAATGAACGATACCGTTGTTCTGGTCAAAGCACCGGGCGCCGGTAATGTGAACATTCAGAACCAGACCGGGGTAAAAACGGACTGGCGTGGTTATGCCGTACTGCCCTATGCCTCAGATTACCGCGAAAACCGTGTTGCACTGGATACCAACACGCTCGCCGATAATGTTGATTTAGATGAAGCCGTGGTGAGCGTTGTTCCGACGCACGGGGCGGTTGTACGCGCCAGTTTTGAGCCCAGAGTGGGGCTGAAGGTACTGATGACTCTGTTGTTTAAAGGTAAACCGGTCCCCTTTGGTGCGGTTGTGACATCCGAAAAAAATAACAGCGGAAGTATCGTTGCTGATGGTGGTCAGGTTTATCTCACCGGTTTACCGCTTACCGGCCGACTCCTGGCAAGCTGGGGGGATACACCGGATGCACAGTGTCGCGTGGACTATACATTGCCTGAGGAAAGCCGGAACAAGGCGCTCAGTGAATATCGTGCGGAATGCCGCTGAGGAGATAATATGGCTGGTAAATTTAACCGGTTGTCTGCCGTTGTGCTGATATTAATGACGATGATCCCGGGCACTCTTCTGGCGGCAGACAGCACTATAACTATCAAGGGTAATATAAAAGATAATACCTGTGCTGTTGCTCCTTCATCCCAGTATATAACTGTTGACTTAATGAATAATGCGGTAAAGCAACTTTATGCTGTTGGAAAAGTTACTACACCGGAAATTCCTTTCAGTATTGAACTGGCTCCATGTGGCGCATCCGTTATTGCCGTTAAGGTCGGTTTTGTTGGAATAGCTAATGCATATAATTCCAGCTTGCTGGCGATAGATGCCGGAGGCACGGCGGCTTCAGGTGTTGGAATTCAAATCCTGGACAGTGATAAAAATCAGATTGCAATAAATGCGGAGAGCAGCGCCCTAAGCTGGACCCCGCTAACGGCAAGTACATCGAATACGCTTAATTTTTATGCGCGATTAAAGGCGTCAAATATGCCTGTCGTTGCAGGATTAACGAACAGTACAGCAACATTTACTCTGGAGTACCAGTAAACTGAGGTAATTATGCAGAGTGTGAAAATATACAATAATCTTTTAGTTGCATTTCTTTTTACATTCGTTAGCCCTGTATTTTCTGCTGATGTAACTATTACGGTCAACGGTAGCGTCGTGGCTAAACCCTGCACGGTGTCAACATCGGATGTCACTGTCTATTTAGGGGACTTGTATACGTTTAATTTATTATCAGCAGGTTCGTCTTCAGCGTGGCATGAAGTTTCACTTAACCTGACAAATTGCCCTGTTGGAACATCCGCAGTAACCGCAACTTTTTCAGGTAATGCTGATGCTACGGGATATTATAAAAATTTGGGGACCGCGACCAATATCCAGCTACAGCTGCAAGATTCTTCAGGTAATGATTTGAATAATGGTACGAAAACACAAGTGTCAGTTGATGATTCAACTTTATCTGCCAGCTTTCCTCTGCAGGTGAGGGCTCTATCCGTGAATGGTGGAGCTACGCAGGGAAGTATTGAATCTGTAATCAGTGTGACTTATACATATCAGTGAGGGGAAAATGCATTTAATATATTTCATGAGAGTCTTTATTATTGCATCAGTAGCCCAGCTGACATGGATTAATTATGCCAGCGCATTTACCTGTTATGATGCTACAGGAAATACACTTAACAGTGGTGCAGTGACGGCTACAGCGAATGTGTATGTAAACCTTCAGCCGAGTGTAGCGGTAGGGCAAAACTTGGTTGTCGACCTTTCGTCTTCTATTTTTTGTCGTAATGATAATCCGAATACACGAAATGATAATGTCAGCATGCTGAAGGGATCGGCATATGGTGGAGTATTAACAAACTTTACCGGTACCATGAGATATTATGGTTCGAGCTATCCTTTTCCTCTAAATTCAGCTACCGGTACACATAATTTTACATCGGGAAGTTATACTCCGTGGAACACTCAGCTTTACTTGACACCTCTGACCTCAGCCGCCTCGGCTGCTGGAGGGATAGCGATCGAAAGCGGGACGATGTTTGCCTCTCTTGTCATGTATCAAGTAGGCTCTGATAAAACCAATGGTGGCAATGTCAGAACAGCAACTTTTACCTGGAATCTGTACGCCAATAACAGCGTTGTAGTTCCAACGGGCGGCTGCGATGTATCAGCACGCAACGTTGCAGTGACTCTCCCTGAGTATCCTGGAAGTGCGGTTGCTGTACCTCTGACAGTTCACTGTGGTTCTAACCAGAGTCTTTCTTTTTATCTATCTGGCAATACCGCAACCAGCAACGATATATTTCTCAATACCTATTCTGGAACCAGTACTGCTTCTGGGGTTGGTATACAATTGCTACGCAATGGAAGCGCCATACCAGCAAACCAAAACATCTCTTTGGGGACTGTTGGCACCTCATCGGTAAGTTTGGGACTGACGGCAAATTATGCTCGTACATCTGGTCAGGTTACAGCCGGTGGTGTTCAGTCAATTATTGGCGTAAATTTTGTTTATGATTAAGCAAACAAAAGTAGAATATTCGGTTGCTTATATTGTTTCCCCTTGCGCTATGGCGGCGGCTGGCCTGAAGGAATTGATAAATAATCAAGGGGTTGCGACTAAAATTATATTACTTAACGATGCGAGTATTGATACTACCCATTCTGAGGATGATGATGTAATTGATACTTCTGGTTTGTATGTATTTTATATACCTAAGGAATCTTTTTATTTCCTTTTGATGTTGATCTACATAGCTGAGAGAATAAAAAAAGTTCATCCAGATACTGATTTCGTTTTCATTAGTGGTGTGTCGTGTTCCTGGCTTCATCAAAATATACTGCAAATGGCTGGTGGGGAAAAATTTGTTTTTAGTGCGAAGATTATCTCCTCAAAATTGAGTGTAAAACGTCTGGAACAATATTTTACTCGAGTGAGAGAGAACCTACCTTTCACCTCAAGAGAACGTTTCACTGTTAACAAAAGAGGAATGAGTAATGAAGGACTAACCCCACGCGAAACTGAAGTCCTTCTTGACCTGTTCAGCGGTACTGATACCGCGCTTGTTGAAAGAAACAGAAATGTAGCATCTAAAACTTTATACAATCAGAGAAAATCAGGGCTTAGGAAAATGGTCGAGAATTCTGCTGAACTTGCCGGGAAACTTCCGGGGGCATCAAAAAGATGGAAGGCAAGATTGGCTCAAACGGAAATGTCTTCTTATGAAAAAGACTTCGTAACCGGTATTGAGATGCAGGAGGTTTATCAGGTTTATCAACCAATTATAAATACCTTACGGGAAATTTGTGGCTTCGAAATACTCACTCGCTGGCGTCAAAAAGGATATGTAATCCCCCCGAATGAATTTATTCCAGATCTTAAGTCTGAAAGCGTCCTGTTGCTACTTACTGCTATGAGCCTCAAAAATGCCATCGATGGAATAAACAGGTATGAGGGAAAGTATTTTTTCTCTATTAATATACATCCAGATTTAATTGATTGCCCAGGTCTGGTTAAAATGTGTATAGAAGCTTGTCGTCAGCTAAAAGATACTCGATGGAAAAGTCAGCTTGTACTTGAGTTTTCTGAAAAATCAGATTTTTATATATCACGTGATGTAGTGAATAATCTTAATATACTAAGTGGAATGGGCATGATTCTTTTTTTAGATGACTGTTTTTCCGAAGGGAGTGTTTTTTTTCCTGTCAGAAAATTCTCTTTTAAAGGGTATAAACTGGATAAAAGTATCATTGATGATGTTTTAACGAGTAAAGATGATATAGCATTAATTACATCTCTATCAGGATATTGCTCGATGACAGGAAGGCAATGCATTGCTGAAGGTGTGGAAGATGTTTTTACTTTCGAAAAGTTGAAGCGGCTTGGTGTCGAACTTTTTCAGGGGTATTTCTTTCATCAGCCAGCGAGCGAAGAGGAATTGGCTGCTCTTGTATTGAAATCTAACCAGTTTAAATAATATTATAATGGACAGAATTCATTTATAATAAATGTTGACATAATTTAAAATGATAAAATTAACGGACTACTCAGGTAAAGTTGTGATAGTCAGAATAACTGAAATAAGAATGGTTCACAGCCATGGCGACAAATCACTTGTTTTTATAAAAGATATTCATGAACCTATAAAAGTTAATCATAGACTTGAAGAGATTGAAGGATTGATTCAGACGCAGAATGCAATAATGAATCTGGATGATAAATTCTGAAAATTAGTGCCAGATAACTGGCACTAATTTTTTGTATAGCGAATGGAGGCGTTATTTCTAGAATCTATACTTATTTATTCAGTTCGCTTTGTGCTTCAAGAAGCTCACTTTTAGCCTCTTGAAGTTTTTTCTCTTTTTTATTTATCCTATCAGCGTTACCAGTTTCTTTAGCTTGATTAAGTTCAGTCATTCTTTCGGTAACTTTTTGTTCTTTTTCAGAAATTTTGTTTTTTCTTTCTTGGGTTAGTTTTTCATCAGTGCAGTTTTGACGTAATTCGCTCAATGCTTTTTCCAGACCTGATATCCGGTGATTATTGCCATGTTTAGTTGCATAGTCAATTTGCTGCTGAATTTGTTGTTCTTTAGCTGCACAACCTTTTAACTCATTGGCCGCGTATGCGCCGAAAGATGAAAAAGCGCTGATGATTGTTAAGTAGGTAAGTACTGTTTTTATCTTTTTCATGATATGTCCTTAATTTAATTGATGAACACTGAAGTCTTTTTCAGAGATTATATTTAAATATAAATCCCCACCTATTTCAATGCGTTGATTAGTCGTTTTGTTAAAATAGGATGAATCTGATGGGGCTGTTTTATGACTTTTAAAAATTGAATGCTGCTGATAATCAATACCACTTAAGTAGTGCATGGAGGGTTTTATATGTACAGACACTCAACGACCATCATGTTATAATTGTGACTCTTCGTAAAGGATTACAATATGCAAGCTTTGCTTTCATCATGTGCACTAGTCGCGATATCTTTTTCGGTGCTTCTGTTTTTTTATGCATTCTGGATTTTTCTTACAGAAGAGGATGTTCCTTTTGTAAATATCCTCGTTGCTCTCGCCCTAATCATTATCGCTTTTTATTGTCTTGTCTGGTATACGCTTATCACACTTAAAAGTGATGGTATTGATTTTTCGATTTTTTAGAATTCTTCTTAGTTCGTAATTACTCAATGTAAAAATATTAATCACATTGTAATACAACCTTGAATAAACACTCATAAACAAGAACTTTAATTACAATGCGATTTATGTTGAAGCTATAGGGGAGTCATTAAGAATTATCAGCAACGCTAAATAGATGTAAATGGGCTCATTATGTAGTTGGTAGTGTTTTTTTTATTTCTTCAATTTCGCCCTTATCATTAATAAGTTTAAATATTATAGAACCAGAGGTTTTGATCGGCTCAACTGAAATAGGTATAAGTGAAAAGAAACTCTCTGAAAACGGTTTTATCATCAGGTCCAGATCGGCCGATGCTTTATAATATTTTCCTTGGATGTTGACTATAATATCATTATAGGATAAGACGTAACCGCTGTTATTACGGCAAGTCAGGGATGAATGATTATCCTGCTTAAGTGAGCATGATACTGAATTTCCTGCATCATTAACGTTACCAGTAAGATTTTTGGGGCGATAAATAAGCTTTAGTTGAGTTTTCATTGACATTAGTAAGTATTTATCTATCCCAGGTGCCTCTTTGATGGCTGGAACTTCATAAATATTTATCCAATAGAGGCTTTCTCTATCTGTTGGTAATTTTTGGCCATTAAAAATAACTCTAACTGATTTTATTTCATTAGGGCGTAAATTAAATATTGGAGGGATCAGAACAAATGGTGATGAAGTGCTCTGCTTGAAATTGTTAACCTCGCCTAAATCCACCCACGTCTGGACAAATGTGGGATACGGATTAACATTCATGATATTAACGCTTTGTGTGACTTCACCTTCATGATAAATCACTCTGGTTTTTTCAATCAGCATTCCAGCATAGCTAATTGGCGTAAGCAGCATAAGTATTATTAATATTGTTTTACCCATCACTGAACCCTCACCCATACGTAAGCTTTAGCGCTTACTTTTCCCGCTGTTACCGTTTGGCCGGGTATTTTCTTTAATGTAGCAGTGAATACAGAATTATAACTGGTGTACCCTGACGCCGCACTACCAATAGATGATGCACCGTTTAAAACAGAATACCAACCCACATCATTACCGCTTGGACAACCGAGTGAAGTACACACTCCCCATCCTAAGAAATTCATCGCTGTGCCGGTTGAAGTATTGCTTAAAGCAATACCCACGCCGGTTGCAATTGTGGAGTTGGTACCATAGCCGTCTGAAAGCAGATAACTGACACCGCCTGATGCATTTACCAGTCCAAGTTCCTTTGCCGTTAAATAACTTTCATAGGGCACTTGCAATCCTAATGCAGTGCTACCGGAGGAAATTCCGGAGACCGCGGCATTATCACACTCAATAGACACAGTGAAATTTGACTGTGATGTTCCGCCGTTATTAAGTGATTGGATGCTAATTGTAGGCAGCAGTACTAAAGGAGTTACGTTGCGGGCCACACAGGTAGATGTATGGGTCAGCGTTGATATAGGTGACGTTCCCATTCCCATTGCGATCCAACGTCCTGTCCCCCATGTGGCGTAGTTATCTGCAGAATCGGAACCGATAGGATCGGTAGTAATACCCGGGCCTTTGAAAGTGACATAGCCATTTGGTTGTATGCAGGTGTAGCTGGAGGTGCCCGTTGGCGACGCCATTCCTGAATAAGGGGAGCTGGCAACATAACCACCGCAGTAGTTGCTTTTTCCTTGTCCTGGCAGTGTGCTTATTCTGATAAGGTCTGCTCGAATAGCGCTAAAATCTTTAACACGAATTTGTATTTTGTTACCCACTGTAGCGTAGCTGGTAATAGGATATTGTTGCCAGTAGCGAGTAAATGGAAGCCCGGAATTAATATGTGTTAACTTTATACCTACGTAGGGGAAATAGGTGGCAAAATAGTTCTGATGGGAATCATCTTTACCCAGGTCGAAGTATCCTCCGACACGATCGTCACCGTTTGTTGCAAAAACTTCATAGATATTTCCCACGTCAGTTGCGTCGCATTCATATAAAACAAGATCTCCGGCTCCACTGCTGCTATACCTGACAGCCGTATTAATACTGAATACTGTACTTGCTAATGGTGTGCCAACCGGTTGAAGGTAACTGCTGGTAATGTTGACATTGCCCAGCCCAATCCCTACACCACAACTATCGCAACCAGCATCAATAGACGACTTTCGCGTGCAGGTTGCATGAGCCTGATTGAATGAAACTAACCCGAGCAGCACCAATAAGGTCAATATAAATGATTTTGAACTAATCATTATTTACATTCTCCCTGTGTTTTTATTATTGGATCATCTTTTTGTGTATCTGAAATACGGTAATGTAAATTGCAGGATGAGTTATTTCCCCATTTCACGCTTAAATTATCTTCAAGTTTATCATTACGTACCCATGCTTGATTATTTTGTCCGACTGTCCCGACAGGATTGTCTTTGTTATTATAAACAGTGGCGCCTAACGGCAGTGGTTTATTGTAGTTGATATTTATTAACATCGGATAACCATGCAAGACACTGAACTTGACTCTAACCATGGCACCGACCATTGGTGCGATACGTTGGCTTCCTGAAACGATCTCTGCATTTTTATTGATTTCAGATGAATCAAGAGCAACGTTATTATACTGATAAGGGGCAACAGAGGGACTCAGTGCAAAGCCAAATCTGTCGACGGTCGTATTCTGGCTACCAACAACCTTCGCACCCTGAGCACCTTTTGCTTCAATTAAAGCAAATGTCTCTCCCAGGTAGGGGCCAAGAGTTGCTCCATCTTTGTGAAGAACGATTGCACCTTGCAGTCCTGCTGAGCCTTGAGAATAACTTTTCGCGTGAGAAAGCGTTCCCTGAACCGAACCGAAGGAGGTTGAGGTTTGCAATGTTCCTCCCAAGGATTGATTATTAGCATAATCATGCGCGTAGGTCAGACCATAATTAATCGGTTGGCTAGTGTCCATTAAACCTGACAATGTGGATTGTAATGTGGATCCTACTCCGTTTTGTTGGGTGTAAGTGCTACTAAGAGTATTTTGTTGATTACGTCCAAGAGGGATAGAAACAGAAACTGAACTCAACGTTTGCTGAGTGGATGAATAATAGTTATTGATATAGTTATCGTAGCCAATGCCACCATCAATGTAATTATTTCGAGCTTCGCTGTAGCGGGTTCGTGCAATAGAAGCATTGAAAGAAATACCATTGGCGAATTGTTTGTTGTATCCAAACTGGTATTGTCTGTCATTGCTTCGGCCATCCCGATACGCTTGTGTCGATCCTGATACCCATAGACTTCCCAATATATCCATATCCTGAGTTACGGAGATTTCAAATCGGGAAGATTGGTTTAAAGTTGTTGATGTCCAGTTGAGATTATTCTCGGTCCAGGCTTTACGCAGGCCTAAAACATCGGACAGATCTCGATAGCCTGCTGTTGAGTAGCGGTAACCGGCAATAGCAATTGTTGTATTGGTTGGCACAATCCGTTTGCTGTAACTTGCATGGAACATCCAGCCTGTTTGATCGCCATCTGGCAAGTTTGCTTGCGAAAAGGTGGTATCAAGCCCGAATGCACCTAATTCAGAGGAGTACACGCCTCCCATCACCCCGGAGAGATAACCTTCAGCGATACGACTACCAAAATTCGTCGTAATATTGTTGCTAAGACCGTACTGTACGGTTAATTCAGCAAATGGATCACTATCGCCAACGTAGCGAGAATGACCGGCGATGGCGGAATATTTATACATTCCTTCTCGCACAGATTCTGGTCCTGCTGCATAGGGGACCGTAAATACATTCACTGAACCATCAGCTTCTTTTATCGTGACGGATAGATCGCCTGAGTATGACAAGGGATAAAGATCGTTAATCTCGAAGTTACCAGGTGGTACGGTGCTTTCATAGATTATAGCCTTCCCCTGACTAATAGTGACTTTGGCATTACTTTTGGCAACTCCCCTGATAATCGGTGCATAGCCTTGTTGTGACTGTGGCAGCATGCGGTCATCGGAGGATAGAGATATTCCCCTAAAGGCAAAGCCTGAGAAAAAACTACCGCTGGTGTAGTTATCACCGACAATCAAATTACTTTTTATTGGTAAAATTGCCCGCTGCAGATATGCGCGGTTTGTTGACCACTGCGTTGTACCAGGATCGCTGTGTGACCATGTTCCTTGTTGATGTAGCTGCCATCTACCAAAGTTTATAGCGTTATTTAAGCCTACCCAAGTAGATTTGTAACTACCAGAACCCGCTCCAGTGAAACGAGAATAATATTGATTGATGCTGTAGTTAGATAGCAGCATAGTTTCACCGTCATCTAAATCACCAGGTGAAACGTAGCCCTTGGGCTCTTTTGCCAGATCAATTTCTGGCAGACCGATCTCGACCAACATTTTTCGCATATCAGTGTTGATAGATACGTTGGGAACAATGTCAGGTAAAAAGCTACATTCACCGAGTTCTTGTTTTATCTTGTTTTTCAATGGAATGAGCTGTATCTGTTTTCTTGAAAAACAGGGTTGCGTTGAACCATTGTGTATCTTAAAAACAATATTATCATGAAATAAAAAAAGACCATTTAGCTGCACATCTACCGAATAATTACCGGGTTTGATTTTATCAGTAGATACGTAGTTGATAACGTCATCAACAGGCAGGCCACTTCCTTTCAGAAGGGTCGTATCGAATACATAGCCACTGCTATTATCATTAGAATTTGCCATACTTGAATCAGCATAGGCAAAGATTGGCAATGTTAAAAATACCAATATTGATGCTTTTTTACCCGGCATGTATTTCATAAATAAATTATTATTCTTTAAGTTTATGTTTTTGAACAACGCCGTAGTCATTGATATAACTAACGCTGATGCTTTTCTGTACCTGGGTGTTATTACAGTTAGTCGGCAACGAAAATGTTGAGTTTGGTGCAATCATTTGCATCGGTATCTCTTTATTTGCCGAGCCAAAGGTTGTAGTTAGCGAGATACTATTTAAATAATATGGAGACTGGTTGCTAATAATCAGACTACATCCGCGAGAGTCGTTCGTGATTTTATAATTAATAAAATCGAACATCTGCTCATAGGAGATTGGCAAGTTGTCGGGACGCAAGAAAATCTTGACAACACTGTTAACAATAAGTACCAGTTTATTCTTGTTACGTTCATCTTCAAGTATAGAAGGCACTTGGGTAAAATGCAGGTAGAAAATTTGTTCTTTCGACAGTTTCTTCTGTGCGTTTGTGTAGATAAGACTAATAATTTGATCTTGATGAGAGTTTATTTTGAATACTGCCGGAGAAATAGCAAAAGGACTCTCTCCAGCTTCTGATGCCGTAGTATTTTCGGCCGCGGATACCCACGTCTGAACAATATATGGAAAGCTATCGTTGTTGGTAAAGGTTACCGGTTTTTGAGATTTTGATGCATCATAGATGACACGGTTTCCTTGCATGACAACACTTGCTTCAACTGAGAAGCAAAAGGTACATATGAATGGAAGCAGGTATTTTATCATCATAGTCTTCTTTAAAGGCACACGTTATGTGTGCCTTTTTTATTTATTATTGGTATGAAATGGAGTACTGCGCAGATGCAACAACTTTACCAGCAGTAACACCCGTTGATTCGGCGTAGTATCTGGCCGTCAGTTCCTGAGAACCCGTCGTACTACTTTCCGCTTTGGTAAACTCAGTTGTCGTTACCGTAGAACCGTTGACAAATGAAAGCGGGGTGGAACCATCACTATCGACAATTTGGATGGATACATTGTTTGCGGCAGGTGAAGTTGCTGTGTTACCTAAATTTCCAGCTGCTGTCACGTTATTGCCAGCAAAGACGGTTTTGATGGTGGCCGCACTTGAGGCACAACCCGTCACGTTCACCGTAAATTTTGTATCACCAGCTGTTTTTGCCGCAGTGTCAAGATCTGCGGTTGATACCGTTGGTAACAACACGATAGGTGCCGTTGAGTTGCCATTTATATTAACCGTACAGGTCTGCGCATTAACTTCGCCCTGAAACTGAACGGTGTTATTGGATGCAGCTAAAGCTGATGTGGTTAATATCGCTAGTGGGATAGCTAACAGTTTGACTTTCATAGAATTTCCTTTTGTTTTCCTGACAGGTGTACTTCGCAGTTATTTACAGTGCGAGCATTATTAAAAAGTGAGTGAAATAATATTGAGTGAGTGCGGTTAGTCTATGGAAAACCTGAATAACATATGATATTTGGTCCTTCTATAGCCTGCGGTACTGATATTTAAATTATTAAAATCATCATGGTGATTAAAGCCTTTTAAATCAATTGCTTACAATGATATTTATGACGATGAATCTACATGAAAAATTGGCTTTTTCCTTATGAATTGAAAGGCTAAAAATTAAGCTCTATAAATAATGCGGTCCATTATATGTTGCAAAATTGGTTACTTTAATTTTTTTGATGTTTTTTTTATAAAATCAGATTCTTCCCAAAAGAATCAACAAAACACTCTTCTTTGGGAAGAATCCTAAAAAACGTGAATGTCACTATAAAGTTTGTTATTTTTATTTTGTTGCACATAATGGTCAGAGGTTGTGCGATTGAGTGCAAATAACTAACAATGTTGTGATTCTTGTATTCTCCTTGTTTTCCTCTTGTTTTTGTCGGTCAGGAATGTAATGAAAATTACACTCATTCGTGACGCGATGAATATCCTTGTATTCCAGAGAGGTAATCCCCACCTAGGCAGGGATGGATCTTTTTTTGCATTTTGATGGCTGGCATGGATTTCTATAATTAATGTAAAGGAGGGTTTATTATCTTTTTTGTAAGTAAATAAAATGAAATAAAATGTTAATTTTTTTTATTTTTAGTGACATCGAAATCATCATTAATTTAGAATTTTTGATGAATCTAATCCCGATGGGAATATTATCTGTAAATTAATTTTTCGTAATGTCTCACTTGTATTTTCCTTGGGGGAAGTCAATGGAATATTATGTTTTTATTTTTGTCATGATATTTTCATTTAAATGTACCGATTCAGTTACAAAATATTTATTTTGATATGACTAATTTTTATAGGAATGTTTTTTATAAAGCAAATTATGAGGCAAGGATGTGTGCTAAAGATATAAAATATGTCCGGAATAGACATTTTGATTATATTTTATCCCCTTGTGTAATGACTACCTGCGGGTTGCTTGGTATGCTTGATAATCCGAGGGATGTTACTATATTAGATGTAGAAAACCAGAATGATACACAATTATTAGAAATTGAAAAGCATGAGCGCATAGTCGTATTTATTCCTGATGAACCCTATTTGATGCTATCAACTTTAAAGTATTTAGTGTCTCTAATGAATAACTCCAGGTATATGTTTTGGGTTCTGATTCTTAGCCGGATTCCATCATTCTGGATTTGGAATGTGATCAAATCGCAAGTGGTGAAAAGTAAAATATCACATTCTTCTATCCATATTGCACCATCGGATCTCTCATGTGAAAAGCTCTCTGAGCTTTTACTGCCAGAAAGGACTCTGTGTCCACTCATACAAGATGTGGCCGTTTTCGAAGACATTTTTCTTGGAAAAGATGAGGGGATATTAAATCAAAGTAAGAAAGATGGATTATCTAAAAAAGAGTTACAAGTTATGTCTAGTGCTTTTAATGGTGATAGCATTACCTCACAGGCTGATCTGCTTGGAGTAAGTAAAAAAACAGTCTATAACCAGAGATTATCTGGGATAAAGAAAATGGTGGGGATAGTCCCCTTTCTGTTTTGGAGTTTTCGTGAAAAAGCTGAGATGCAGATTGAGAGGATAAATATGTTGAACGCACTGACGCCATTTGAGCGAGAGTTTGCGCATGCATTATATTGTAATGAGTTATTTGTTGTTTTACAGCCTGTAACTAAGGGGACTGATGAATTAGAGGGGTTTGAGCTCCTGATAAGATGGTATAGTAACGGTCAGGTTCTGATGCCAGCCAATTTTCTCCCCAAATTGCACTCTACTTATGTCTGGATAATACTTACAGCTTTTTTAATACAAAAAACGGTGAGCTACATTAACTTTTATGAAGGAAAATATTTTTTCTCCATTAATGTTGCATCCAGTACCATTGATAATGAGGGGCTCGTGCGCATGCTGGAAAAGGCAAAAAAGAAGTTGCTCTCTCCGGACTGGGCAGCAAAGTTCGTATTGGAAATTAACGAGAAGAACGATTTATACCAAAATGAACAAGCTATTAAAAACCTGTCTTATTTACAACAACTAGGATTTTGCATTGTCCTTGATGATTGTTTTTCAAGTAATAGCGTTATTTTTCCGATACGGAAATTTCAATTTAATGGCTACAAACTGGATATGAGTGTTGTTGATGCTTTGAATCAGGATGTGGAAGCTCTTGCCTTAGTGAAAAGTCTTTCATACTACTGCAAATTGACTAACCGGTATTGTGTTGCAGAAGGAGTTGACGAGACGGAGAAGATTACAATTCTGAGTGATGCCGGTATATCCTACTATCAGGGTAATCTGATATCTGAACCTATTACTGAAAACTACTTATCGGAATTCATTAGCAAATTTAATATATAAACATCATGTTTTTTATTACCGCACAAAGGGTCCATGCAACTGCAAGGATCCTTTGTCTTCTGAATTATGTCGCCCGCATGCAAGTTGTTTTAGCGACAATATCGATGCTATTAGTATTAAGTTTTCTCAAGCCCGTTTGCTATATGTACGGGTAACCGAATCTGTGTGGTTAAGAGCAAGTTCTGCGACATACCATGATGAATAAATATCAGAAGTAACTAACGGAGATTTTATAAAAAAATGTACTAATGAGAAATGATTTAACCAATTCTTATAGATAAGCGGAAAGCAGAGTTTTAGCCTAACTTATTGATTTTTAATTATTTTAAATGTGTGGTGCCGATAATAGGAGTCGAACCTACGACCTTCGCATTACGAATGCGCTGCTCTACCAACTGAGCTATATCGGCCCTGCAAGAGGTGCTTACGAGCGTAAACACGGGTTAGAAGGTTAAAACTAAGTGGGTGATGCGTCAATGCCCTTGCGAATCAAACGGCTACTTTTGCATCACCCTTTCAGCTTTAAGCACGAATGGTATCGTCGCCGAAACCAATCCACTTATAGGTCGTCAGCGCTTCCAGGCCCATCGGACCGCGTGCGTGCAGCTTCTGCGTGCTGACCGCCACTTCCGCACCGAGGCCAAACTGGCCGCCATCGGTAAAGCGGGTAGAGGCGTTGACGTACACCGCAGAGGAGTCCACTTCGTTGATAAAACGGTTCGCATTGCCCAGCGTGCGCGTCAGGATGGCGTCCGAATGCTGGGTGCCGTGCTCGCGAATATGGGCCACGGCCTCGTCCTGGCCGACAACCACCTTCACGTTCAGATCCAGCGACAGGTATTCGTTGTCATACTGCTCTGCTTTCACCGGAACTACGCTTGCCGGACCGTTTTGCAGCGCGGGCAGGGAGGTCGCATCGGCGTGCAGGCTGACGCCGCTTTCCGCCATTTGCTTGCTCAGCGCGGGCAGGAAGCGCTCGGCGATATCCTGATGAACCAGCAGCGTTTCGACGGAGTTACAGGCGCTCGGGCGCTGAACCTTAGCGTTGACGATAACTTTCAGCGCCTCGGCAACGTCGGCAGAGTGGTCGATATAGATATGGCACACGCCAATTCCGCCAGTGATCACCGGGATCGTCGACTGCTCGCGGCACAGCTTATGCAGACCTGCGCCGCCGCGAGGGATCAGCATATCGATATACTTATCCATCTTCAGCATCTCGCCGACCAGCGCGCGATCCGGGCTCTCAATCGCCTGGACAGTGGCTGCCGGTAAGCCGCACTCTTGCAGCGCCTGCTGAATTACCTTCACCGTGGCGGCGTTGGTGCGCCAGGTCTCTTTGCCGCCGCGCAGGATTGCCGCGTTACCGGTTTTCAGGCATAAAGAGGCGACATCGACGGTGACGTTTGGACGCGCTTCGTAAATCACGCCGACCACGCCTAGCGGCACGCGGCGGCGCTCAATGCGCAGGCCGCTGTCGAGCAGGCCGCCATCGATCACCTGGCCGACCGGATCGGCCAGATTGCAAACCTGGCGGACGTCGTTGGCAATCCCGATCAGGCGCGCCGGGTTAAGCGCCAGGCGATCAAGCAGCGCCTCGCTTAAACCGTTGGCGCGTGCTTCCGCGAGATCCTCAGCGTTAGCACGCAGAATCTCTTCAGTCTGCGCTTCAAGATAGTCGGCAATCTTTTCCAGCACCTGGTTCTTTTCGCGGCTGGAAAGCTGCGCGAGTTTGTATGAGGCCGCTTTGGCAGCAATGCCCATTTGTTCCAGCATTTTCAGCTCCTTAACGGATAATCATGTCGTCACGGTGGACGGCGACCGGGCCATATTCATAGCCCAGAATGGCATCAATTTGCTGCGAGTGGTGCCCGGCGATACGGCGCAGGGCATCGCTGTTATAGCGGCTGACGCCGTGGGCGATATCGCGGCCTTCGAGGTTGCGAATACGGATAACTTCGCCGCGCGAGAAGTTGCCGGTGATGGTTTTAATCCCTTTCGGCAGCAGAGAACTGCCGCGTTCGAGAATTGCCTGGGTCGCCCCGGCGTCAACGGTAATTTCACCCGCCGGTGGCGCACCGAAAATCCAGCGCTTGCGGTTTTCCAGCGGCGACTCCTGCGCGTGGAAGCGGGTTCCTACAGAGACGCCTTCCATCACATCGGCAATGACGCCCGGACGACTACCGGCAGCAATAATGGTGTCGATACCCGCGCGGCAAGCGACGTCGGCGGCCTGCAATTTGGTGCCCATCCCGCCGGTACCTAAGCCAGAAACGCTATCGCCCGCGACGGCGCGCAGGGCGTCATCAATACCGTAAACGTCTTTAATCAGCTCGGCCTGCGGGTTGTTACGCGGGTCGGCGGTAAACAGGCCCTGCTGATCGGTCAGCAGCAGCAGTTTGTCAGCGCCCGCGAGAATAGCCGCCAGCGCCGAAAGATTATCGTTATCGCCGACTTTAATTTCAGCGGTTGCCACGGCGTCATTTTCATTAATGACCGGGACGATGTTGTTATCCAGCAGCGCGCGCAGGGTATCGCGGGCGTTAAGGAAACGCTCGCGGTCTTCCATATCGGCGCGGGTCAACAGCATCTGACCAATGTGAATGCCGTAAATAGAAAACAGCTGTTCCCATAGTTGGATAAGACGGCTTTGACCGACTGCCGCCAGCAGCTGTTTGGAGGCGATGGTCGCGGGCAGTTCCGGGTAGCCGAGGTGCTCACGTCCAGCGGCGATTGCCCCGGAGGTCACTATCACAATTCGATGGCCCATCGCGTGTAGCTGTGCGCACTGGCGCACTAATTCAACGATATGGGCGCGGTTCAGGCGGCGGGATCCGCCCGTTAAAACACTGGTGCCCAGTTTTACCACCAGCGTCTGGCTATCACTCATGATTCTCTGCCGTTCAAAAAGGAGTTTCGATATCGAATTGATGTTGTAACAGGAGTCAGCCCGCTTGCCAACACCTGGCGTCATGGACAAACCACTTCATTGCGCGGATCGGGCATTCTGGCGGGGAAACGTGACACATTCATGACGGAAATAATTAAATACCCTTTTTTATAAAAAGTTCCACATTGTCATAAATTTTTAATATTAGAGCGTTAAAAAACCTGCAGTTTTTGACAGGGCTTCCGCCCGGAATTGATTAGCGCGTATAAATAAATCACCAGGACTGAATAATGAAAAAGAGCTCACTGGCATTAATGATGATGGGTCTTATTGCTTCTTCGGCGACGCAGGCAGCAGAAGTTTATAATAAAAACGGTAATAAACTGGACGTCTACGGCAAAGTCAAAGCGATGCACTATCTGAGCGACTATGACAGCAAAGATGGCGACCAGACCTATGTTCGTTTCGGTATCAAAGGCGAAACGCAGATTAATGACGAACTGACTGGCTACGGTCGTTGGGAATCTGAATTCTCTGGCAACAAAACCGAAAGCGACTCTTCGCAGAAAACGCGTCTGGCGTTCGCTGGCGTGAAATTAAAGACTTACGGTTCATTCGACTATGGTCGTAACCTCGGCGCGCTGTACGACGTTGAAGCCTGGACCGATATGTTCCCGGAATTCGGTGGCGACTCTTCTGCGCAGACCGATAACTTTATGACCAAGCGCTCCAGCGGTCTGGCAACCTACCGTAATACTGACTTCTTCGGCGTGGTGGATGGCCTGGACCTGACCCTGCAATATCAGGGTAAAAACGAAGGCGATCGCGATGCCAAAAAACAGAATGGCGATGGTTTCGGTACCGCGTTAAGCTATGACTTCGGTGGCAGTGATTTCGCCGCCAGCGCTGCTTACACCAGCTCCGACCGTACTGATGACCAGAACCTGCTGGCTCGCGGCGTCGGTAAAAAAGCAGAAGCCTGGGCTGCCGGCCTGAAATATGACGCCAACAATATCTACCTGGCGACTATGTATTCAGAAACCCGCAAAATGACCCCGATCAGCGGTGGTTTTGCGACCAAAGCACAGAACTTTGAAGTGGTCGCGCAATACCAGTTCGACTTCGGCCTGCGTCCGTCCCTGGGCTACGTGCTGTCAAAAGGTAAGGATATCGAAGGCGTGGGTAGCGAAGACCTGGTCAACTATATTGACGTCGGCATGACCTATTACTTCAACAAAAACATGAACGCCTTTGTTGATTACAAAATCAACCAGCTGAAAAGCGATAACAAACTCGGCATCAATGATGACGATATCGTCGCTGTCGGTATGACCTACCAGTTCTAATAAATTCACTGGTAAGAGATAACAAAGCCGCCATGGTGACAGGGCGGCTTTATTATTGGTGATTAACGATTTTTGGCCAGATGCAAATTATCGTTATTCATCGTTATCTGGGCGTTATATTCCTTCGGCAGGCGGCGCGCCTGGTAGAATACCGATTGCCAGTATGGATTATCCAGTGAAGAACGCATGACGCCCTGGCTGGTAGAGGCATGAAGGAAATTACGGTCGGTATCATAGAAGCCGACGTGCATTCCGCCTTTAATACGGAAGAACACTAAATCCCCTGGACGCAGCTGCCGCGGGCTCACGCGCTCACCCATATGCAGAAGTTCGCGGGTGGTAATGCGCTCCATCGGCAGGTTGAAGCGGTCTTTTAGCGTGCGCCAGACGAACCCGGAGCAGTCGACGCCGCTTTGCTCCGTACCGCCCCACTCGTAGGGGGTTCCCTCCCAGGTATGCATCTGATCGTGCAGCGCGGCGATCACTGGAATCAGGTCATCAGAACCTTCGTCGATAGTCGAATTGCTATGATGAACGGTTTTGGAGGGTTTAGTTGAGGATGAACATCCTGCCAAAATCAAAAAGGGAACTAATAATAGCGCGTAGGAGAGTTTAGGCTTCATGTCATTATTTTCGTTACTGGGGAACGGGCCGTGGTCTTTTATAGCCGATTCGTTACAGCCTCAAAATGACTAAACGCAAAATTTACGAAACCTTACGTAAATGG
The DNA here is from genome assembly GCF_051131775.1 of Klebsiella sp. MISC125. Taxonomy (NCBI): domain Bacteria; kingdom Pseudomonadati; phylum Pseudomonadota; class Gammaproteobacteria; order Enterobacterales; family Enterobacteriaceae; genus Klebsiella; species Klebsiella sp. MISC125. Next base: position 4,888,989 of record NZ_CP180448.1, on the reverse strand, counting down.
AATGGGCTGGATCACGAACTTAAATTTCACGAGCGCTATTTGCGTTAAAAAAGAGTTATCACTCATTAATAAATAAATTCAGTTTGAAATAATATTTCACAATTAACCGTTGTGACATGCTTATGTGGTGTTCTGGGCAAGGTGGTAGATCCTCACGTTTCCGGCTTTGTATAGCCAGGCTGTCTCCCAGTGTTTTTGTGTAATTTAAAGTGAGAGTCTATGCATCCGGATTCTCGCCTAATGCAATGGCAGCGAGGTGTGTGTCACGCTTTATAGCAGCAGAATAGACTGATATGTCGCAGATGATCTTAAGAACCAGTGCCCCGGTATATGGTGCTGTTAGGTATTGATAACGGCCTCAAACTGGTGGTAACCGTAAAAACGACCATTGCGCCGGTGACCATCAAAACGATACCGCGTGTCGTGGTCCGAAGCTATCCCATGTACGCTCCGGTTTCAGTGCGCTGTCCGTGTCCAAACTGGCTGCAACAATAACGCCTGCTGGGATAAACTCTAAGTGCTGTGAATGTATTGAAGAACTAACGACCAACCAATCCAGTTATCTGTTGGCGTGGAGTGCAGTGTGCACTGACGCAAACTCTGGCAGGTGCTGGGATATGAGAAACTCAGCCAGCGAAGCGCTCAGCTTGATACTCGCTATCCTGAAACTGACCTGCATTAGTAACAACAGGTGCAGCCAACCACGCGTACGCCTGCGCAATTCCAGGTGGAGAATATGTTGAGCTGATTGAACTGGGCGTTGGGGTCGTCATAAGAGAGCACCGTACAACTTATAAAACATATTCTGGTAGAATGTTGGAGTAACCAGAAAAGCAGGCATAAGAAGGGTATTGTACTGATTGAGTCTTTTTCTTTAATATAGTGTTCTATTTTTTATGTCGCCATCTGATATTATATTTTATTGAAGGTTGCTGTCTTGTTTTTGTAGGGTGTTTTTTTGCTTTGTATATACAGCGCTCTTATCATTTAAATATATGGCGTTGAAAGCTGGATAATTATCATTGAATCTTGTATAAGGTTGTAAATGGATGCGCTGAATGTGATTTCTAAAGGAATCAGAAAAAGGGATTTATAATGAAAATAATACTTCTGGTCATTTTTGCATTGTTACAAACCTCCTGCTCGATTCGAATTGGAGACTCGAAGGTTTTAAAGGGCGGTGTTATTGAGTATATGGAAAAATATTATGACACAGCTTCCCGGATGCCTATGGTCGGTGGGGTGATGTACATAAATATGAAACCATCGTTATATCTGATGGTCGAAAGATTCTGTGATTCTAAAGGAAATGTAATGTTAGATAATTGGTGTGTCGATACAAAAGGCTATCCTCTTTTTAGAGTCTCATATGACGCTGTTGGAACCGTGCCTGTCGCAGTCAATGGATCAATGTTAATGATGAATGGTGGTAGCGGATGGTTAAGTATAATAGAACGAAGCAGCACCCAAACCGATCGGGAATGGCTCGATGTTGCTAAAGATACATATCATTTTCAATCCCAAAAATAGTAAAAATCCAAAAATCATCGTTTATTAATTGTTTATAGCGCTATCTATGTTAAATAAACGACGAAGGCGAGAAGGGAATGAGTTAACGCGTTGCCTTGTAAACGTTTCGTTAACCATGCTAATGTTTATGCATTCTCATTAACAGGGGCTTCCCGTGACGCACAAGGCAATCTCAGGACATCATGTTTCCTGCGCTGGTTTACCGGCGGGTCGAATTGCGTCTTCACGTCGTCGCCTGTTTGCCTGCACCTGTCCTCCACCTCCTGAAGTTGTTGTAACCGGAGTCTGATCTCCGAACTTTAGGGCATTTTTTGATAACGAATGCCGATCAAAACAGATTCAGGAATCTGGAGCATATTCATGCATTCTCGATACTCTTTGCTCGCTTCTCAGGCGACAACGGCGACCTTTGTCCTGCTGTGGGGCAGCGCCGCGATTTTTACCCGCTGGGGGCTGGACAACGCTTCGCCGATGGCGCTGCTGGTTTTTCGTTTTCTGCTCGCTCTTGTGGCGCTGCTACCGCTGGCTATTATGCGCAAGCGCTGGCTGCCGGCGCGCGGTACGCGTATACAAGTGGCGACCACTGGCCTGATGCTGATTGGCGGTTACTCCGTCTGCTACTTTGAAGCGATGGCCAACGGCGTGACGCCGGGGCTTATCGCCACCATTATGGGCATCCAGCCGATTCTTACTCTTTGCGTGGTTGAACGACGCCTGCAGGGCACCCGACTGTTGGGCTTGCTGATGGCGCTGGCCGGATTGGTTTTGCTGGTATGGCGCAGCTTATCGGCTTCGCAGATGGCGGTAAGCGGTATTTTATTTGCGCTCGCCGCACTGCTGCTAATGACCTTTGGCGCCATTTTGCAAAAACGTAGCCGCCAGGCGCCGGTTGACGTTCTGCCGTTACAATATACGGTGAGCTTACTGCTCTGCTTATTGATGACGCCAGTGAGTGGGTTTTATATCAACTTCAGCGCGGGCTTTATTATCCCGGTGCTGTTCCTTGGGTTGATGATTTCAGTGGTGGCTCAACTGCTGCTTTATCGGCTACTGAGCGCCGGTAATATCGTTAACGTCACCAGCCTGTTTTATCTGGTGCCGGTGATTACCGCGCTGCTTGATTATCTGCTGCTGGGCAATCGTCTGCCCTGGGCGGCGATGATTGGCATGGTGGCGATACTTGGCGGGATTATGCTGGTGTTTCGCGCACCGAAACTGAACGCTGCGTAACGAATAACCCGGGTGCGTTGCCCGGGTCATTCTCCTGTCATTTTATTTACGCATGCTCTCGCGAGACTCTGTTGCTGATTAGGGAAAACAAACGATGAGCAAAACGCTGACGATTTTCGATCTGGATAACACGTTAATTAAGGGTGATAGCAGCACGGTGTGGAGCCGATTCATGGTGCGCGAAGGCTGGGTGAACGATCCTGGCTATCTGGCGCGTGAAGCGATGCTGATGGACGACTACGATCGTGGTGAAATGAACATTGCCGATTACGTCGCCCTGATTCAGGCACCGCTGATTGGAGTACCAAAGCAGGAAGTGGACAGTCTGCTGGTACGCTGCGTACGTGAAGAGATAATGCCGCGCGTTTACCCGCAGGCGTGGGATCTGATTCGTACTCTACAAGCTCGGGGTGAGCAGATGCTGGTTATCTCGGCGTCGGTTAGCCTGCTGGTGCAGGCAGTAGCAGCGGAGCTGGGTATCGAACAGGCGTTAGGGATTGATGTGGAGATGGCCGACGGCGGCTATACCGGGGTGATTGCCGGTACGCCGAGCTATCAGCAGGGGAAAGTGGTGCGTCTGGCGCTGTGGCGACAGGCGCATCCTGAATACTCGGGTGAAGTGACGTTCTATACCGATTCGATTAACGACCTGCCGCTGTGCCTGCACGCCGACCGTGTGCGATTGGTCAATCCATGCCCGCAACTGGTCGCGGTGAATGCAGAGCATCAGTGGCCAGTGCTGGAGTGGCGGCTTTGAGTTTTCCCCGGGTCGCGGCGTAAACGCCTTACCCGGGCTACTTTTCGTGCCGTTTGGGGCGCATTGCGCCGCCTCCGGGAACGTCGCGATATCAGAACTAATCGGCTTTAAACAGCGGCACTACATTGCCGCCGATATAACGGCGGCGCAGCCACGCGGAAAGCGTATCCATCGCCATGACGACAATGACCAGCAGCAGGGTAATAAACATCACCACGTCCCAGTTCCACAGGCGCATGTTTTCCGCATAAATCAGACCGATCCCCCCTGCGCCAACAAAACCCAGCACCGCTGCTGAACGGGTGTTGGACTCAATCTGATACAGACTCAGCGCCAGAAACGTCGGGAAAGACTGGGTGAAAATGCTAAAGCGGTGCTTCTGCAAACCGTTGGCACCCACTGCCGTCAGCCCGCGCCCCGGTGAGCGGTCAACCGCCTCGTGCCCTTCGGCGTACAGGCGACCCAGCAGCCCGGTATCCTGCATGATGATCGCCAATACCCCGGCCAGCGGCCCAAGCCCGACGGCGCGCACGAAAATCAGACCCCAGATCGCCATATCGATTCCGCGCAGGACATCAAACAACCGGCGCATTAGCAGGGCGATGGTTGCTGGAATAAAGCCGCGCATAATATTGCGCGCCGCGAGAAATGAAAGCAGCAGGGCGATAACCGTCGCGGTAATGGTCCCGGCAAAAACGATCGCCAGGGTAATACCGATTTGGGTGAAATAATAGCCGAATGGCCAGTTGAAGAAGTCGCGCCAGACAAACATCCGCAGCAGATAACGGCCGATTTGCTGCAGCCCGGTGGTGAGCTGCTCGCCGCTGATGCCGAACTGCATAAAGAACCAAACATAATAAAGCACGCTGGCCAGAGCCAGCAGGCCGACGTAGCGCAAATAGCGCCCCTGAGCCTTGTACAAACGTTGATGCTGACGACGGCTGGCGGCGATATCCGGTTGGTTTTGCCACTGACTCATTTTTTTCCCTCCAGAACCCACTGCCGCAGGCGGCCGGACAGCATATCCAGCAGCGACACGACAATAATGATCAGCAGCAGCGTGATGCTGACCTGATCGTAACGATCCAGCTTGATATTGGTCATCAACTCCTGGCCGATGCCGCCAGCGCCCACCAGTCCAAGGATGGTTGAAGAGCGGAAGTTAATCTCCAGGCGCATAAAGCCGTAGGAGAGAAAAATTGGTTTCACCTGCGGCCACAGGGCAAAGCGAATGCGTTGCAACCGCGAAGCGCCACAGGCGGCCAGCCCGCGCACCGGTTTATCCTGCGCGCTCTCTACCGCTTCATAAAACAGTTTGGTCAGGCTGCCGATGGTGTGCAGCATTAATGCCAGAAAGCCGGGGATCGCGCCGATACCGAAGGCCATAACGAAAATCACTGCCCACGCCAGCTCCGGCATGGTGCGCAGAAAAGCCACCAGCACGCGAACGGCAAAGCGCAGCGGGGCAGGGGACCAGGCGTTATTGGCGGCAATAAACGCCAGCAGGGTGGCGATAACTACCGCAACCAGCGTGGACGCCAGAGCCAGCTGTAGCGTTTCCCAGATAAGCGGCAACTGAATGGGCAGGCGATAGCCCCAGTACGCCAGCGAGCCTTTGGTATGCGAATCGGCAAACAGATCGGCGATATGCAGAGTCGGCAAGGTCTCAAACATGTAATCGAGAAAGTTGGGCAGCGAATGCCAGATGGTGAAGAGATTAAACTCGGCCATGCTACCGGCGGCGAAATAGAGAACCAATAGCAGCAGCGACCAGCTAAAAGTGTCACGCTTTTGCCGTGCGCGGACCTGCTGGTAATAGCGTTCAAATTCGGTATGGGTGTTATTCATGCGTCGCTGTGTCTTCAACGAGTCGCCGCCGCCCGCTAAATGTGCCGGGCTGCGGCGTCAGGGCGGGATTAACGCGCGCTAACCAGCTCGCGTTTCATATCGATGATCTGCTGGAAATCAGCCACGCTACCGGGGCCAATATGCTGGGTACCGCCCATCGCTTTAATAAAGCAGGCGTGATCGTCGGTATCCAGCTTTTTAATCGCAGTGACGACTTTGGCCTTGAAGTCAGCAGGCAGAGCGTTACTCACCAGGATTGGGCCATTCGGGATCAGCGGCGATTGCCAGATAATACGGATTTGTTTCATCAGGTCCGGGTGATCCATGCGAATCAGGCGATTGAAAGCACCGACGCTGTAGCCGCTGTTGTAATCGCCCACCATGGAGGTCCAGGTCACCGCCCCGGCAAACTGACCATTCAGCACGCCAAGAATGTCTTGCTCGTGGCCGCCGGAGAAGGTCACGCTGGAGAAGAAGTTGTTATATTTATTATCCGATGTACCACCGAACTGCTGTTTAAAGGCGTGGTTCGGAATTAAAAAGCCGGAAGTGGAATCCGGATCGGCAAAACCAAACGCTTTACCTTTCAGGTCTTCTAACTTTTTATATGGGCTATCGGCTTTAACTACCACCACCGAGTGGTAGCCGCGGGATTGATCTTTATCATCAACGGCGATACCGACAATATCAACGGCCTTCGGGTTGTTAATATAAACAGAGGCGTAAGATGACGGCGACATACTTAATACCACGTCAACTTTGCCGCCCAGTAACCCCTGAATCACGCCAGAATAGTCGGAGGAGTTGCGTAATTTGGTATCCACGTTCAGCTCTTTATCGAGGAACTGTTTAACGCACTGGTTATCACCAATTTGCTGCGTTGCGTTCTGACCGCCAAGGATGCCCAGATTTAATTCCTTCGGTTGCTCAGCAGCATTTGCCTGCCACGCCATCATAATGCCTGCAACCGCTGCGGATAAACGAACTGCGCCAGTGATGTACTTTTTCATTATTTTGCCCGTGTGAGTGAAATTTAATGCAATTGGCTAATTTCATCGCCGTACAGCCGATGCAGAATATCCTGATTCAGCCGAGTGGGATGGTCGTCAAAAATAATCTTGCCTTTGGCTACGCCGATAACTCGGGTGCAATATTCATGCACCAGTTCCACCGAGTGCAGGTTTACCATTACGCTGATGCCCTGTTCGCTAATTTCGCGCAGAACATTCATGATCCGCTGCGTATTTTTCGGGTCGAGAGAGGCGACCGGTTCATCAGCCAGTAAAATACCCGGGTTTTGCATTAACGCCCGGCAAATTGCCACGCGCTGCATTTGACCGCCGGAGAGATTTTCCGCCCTCTGTAGCGCATGTGGCAGCATATTCATCCATTCGAGTAGAGAGATAGCGCGGGCGCGGTCAGCATCAGGAAAGACTTTGAATAACGATTTCAGGGTTGAGGTTTGGCTCAGGCGTCCCAGCAGCACGTTGGTTAACACATCGAGACGGGGAACCAGGCAGAAATCCTGAAAGATCATCCCGCACTGGCTGCGCCAGGCATTTAACGCGCGGCCTGTCAGCTTTGATACATCCTGTGGCGTCCCTACTTCTGGATAGCTCAGGATCTCGCCGCCGCTGGTGCTATGGGTACCATTCAGGACATGTAATAGGGTGGATTTGCCTGCACCGGATCGGCCAATCACGCCAACTAGCTCGCCCGCATGGAGATCGAAACTGATGCTATCCAGTACGGTTTGCTGCGCGCTGTAGGATTTGCTCAGGTTGCGTACGCTTAAGACCGTCCGCTGTCGGGCGGTATGGGGTTGCGTAAACTGCTGATAGTCGGTTTCTGCAACCGCAGCGAGAGTGCTGTTCATAAGTGCGTCCAGATTCGTCATTAAACTGGGCACTATTAATGGTGTTTTTTATGACTGCCAGATGACAGTAAAGCGAACAAATAGTGAACGGATGTAAAAGACAAACGCCTTTATGAGTAAAAAAGTGCGGGAGGGATCACGTTTTTTCATCTACTTCCGGGAGGCGCGAGCTGTTCTGCTACCTTTATTACGCTATTTGTTGAGAAAAATACCGATACATTTTTCCTCTGATGGAGACTGGGAATTTTGTGCGACATTACTCACAAACTGCAAACTCAGGTTTATACCCGTCATACTTCAAGTTGCATGTGCGTTGGCTTTCCTCGCTCGCCCCAGTCACTTACTTCAGTAAGCTCCTGGGGACTTACTGCGTCGCCGCCTTCCTGCAACTCGAATTATTTAGGGTATATCGGGTAAACGATTCCAGATGTCCGTACGATCTTGTGCTCTAAGTCGGTTTAATCGAATAGATAATGTTTTAGCGATTGATTACGATTTGCATCACTAATTTTTTAGTCTGCCTTTATGCCTTTTGTGCGGTATATAAAACTGATAATAAGCATTATTAATGAAATTATTACCTATAATTTTGTTGTATTTTAGGTTTATATTCTTAATTTATGTGTTTGTTCGGTTTTTTAGCTTTTTATATAATCATGAACTTAAGAATAGTCTTAAGTTTATATAGATAAGATCCTAGGTCAGGTAATAATTGATTAAGAATTTACGCATAAGTCATCAATAACCACATGAAAATAAATGGTTTTTGTGTTTAACTCAATATTCTTATTTTTATTCTCAAGGCCTAAATTGACCTGGTCGGCAATTAGCATTCACCACACTTATTGACACTCATCGAGAAAAATCCTAAATTTGTAACCACTAGAAACAAGCAATTTCTTTAGTGTTATTTTTCTCAAGTAATGCTATTTGGATTTTATATTGGATATCAATTAAAGAGGGATTTGCTGACTTAGACTTTGCAGGCCTGGGCTATCAGCAGTGTGTGATACGTTCGAGATTTCCAGGACTATGGGGTTTAACTTTATATGGATCATAAATGTTCTTTAGATAAGTGCATCTGGCCTGCGCATGATAATTATTTTATGACGGGTCTGGTTGAGCTTATTTTAGATATCGATAAGCTAATTTATCTGCCACTTGCGAAAGTGTGTCAGGAGTTTGTTTTTATCAATCTTAGCGCCAGTTCTCTGAACTATTTTATCCGCCGTGATAGCGAGTGGCTGGCAGAAATGAAAGGAAAGCAGATCGTGCTTATCGCCGCGAGGCGATCAGAAGCGCTGGCCAATTACTGGTATTACAATGGATCAATTCGCGGTGTAGTTTATGTTGATTTGACCAAGGATATTCGCCAGGAGCTGGCTTACGTTATTAATGGACGTTTTCTGCGTAAAGATATAAAGAAAGAAAAAATTACCGATAGAGAAATGCAAATAATTCGCATGACGGCTCAGGGAATGCATCCGAAATCTATCGCCAAAGTTGAAAATTGTAGTGTGAAAACAGTTTATACCCATCGACGTAATGCCGAGGCGAAACTGTATTCAAAAATTTATAAGTTAGCGCTCTAATTAGTAGTGAACATTGTTTTTAAAAATTGTGCACCAGGTCGTTATACCCAAAATAATTAACGTCACAAGTAATATTGATGTGACTTGAGCTATGGCGGGAAATGAAATGCACACAGACGTGGGACATCAAGTCCCTAAATAAACTCAGGATGAAAATGCTATGAAAAAAAAGGTTCTTGCAATTGCTCTGGTAACCGCGTTTGCCGGTATGGGTGTCGCTCAGGCTGCTGACGTTACTGCTCAGGCAGTCGCTACCTGGTCTGCAACCGCCAAGAAAGATACTACCAGCAAGCTGGTGGTGACTCCGCTGGGCAGCCTGGCTTTCCAGTATGCCGAAGGGATTAAAGGCTTTAATACCCAGAAAGGCCTGTTTGATGTTGCTATCGAAGGTGATACCACCGCAACTTCTTTCAAGCTGACTTCTCGTCTGATCACCAACACTCTGACTCAGCTGGATACCTCAGGTTCCACCCTGAACGTAGGCGTTGATTATAACGGTGCTGCGGTAGAGAAAAACGGCGACACCACCATGATCGACACCGCTGCTGGCACACTGGGTGGCAACCTCAGCGCGCTGTCTAACGGTTACAAAACTGCTGGCCGTACCACTGCGCAGGACGGTTTCACCTTCTCCATCATCAGCGGCACCACTGATGGTACTGCGGACGTGACTGACTACAGCACGCTGCCGGAAGGTATCTGGAGCGGCGACGTCAGCGTTCAGTTCGACGCAACCTGGACCAGCTGATCCTCTCGACGTACCAGGCAGGGAGATTTCTCCCTGCCTTATTTCACGGACTGAATTCATATGAAAAATCACATTCTGGCCATCGGCCTGTTGCTCTGCGGAATGACGCCAGCTCTGGCGCTGGATGTGGGCGATATCTCTTCATTTATGAACAGCGACAGCAGCACGCTGAGTAAAGAGATCAAAAATACGACCGACAGCGGTCGCTTAATTAACATCCATATGGAACGCCTCACCTCACCGCTGGACGGCGGCAAAGTGATTCCGATGGATAAGCAGGACGAGATTTTACTGACGCCCGCCAGCCTGCTGCTACCGGCGAAGGCCAGCGACGTTATTCGCTTTTTCTATAAAGGCCCGGCGGACGATAAAGAGCGTTATTACCGCATCGTCTGGTTCGATCAGGCATTAAGCGACGCTCAGCGAAATGGATCCACCCGCAGCGCGGTGGCGACGGCCTCAGCCCGGATTGGCACCATCCTGGTGGTCGCGCCGAGAAAAGCGAATTTTCGCTACCAGTACGCAGATGGAAAGATGGTGAATACCGGCAACGCTACGCTGCGCATTCTCGCCTACGGCCCGTGCCTGAAAGCCGCCGATGGTAAAGAGTGCAAAGAAAACTACTTCCTGATGCCGGGAAAAGAGCGCCGATTTACGCGCGTCAATGTCGCTGACAAAAAAGGACGGGTCGCGCTCTGGCAGGGCGAGCAGTTTGTTCCCGTGAAATAGACATCTGTGCTGACGGACTAAGACTATGCCTCTACGACGGATCACCCCAGGACTGAAGACACTTCTCGCCTCCGGCATGGTCATTTTGTCCGTTCCGCTCAGCGTGAGTGCCGCGACTGATAAAGTACAGCAAATCGGCGGCGTGATTATCCCCCAGGCCTTCAGTCAGGCGCTTCAGGATGGAATGAGCATCCCGCTGTATATTCATCTCGAAGGCAGCACCGGTACCCAGGACGATCAAAGAATTGGTAACGCCTTTATCTGGTTGGATAATGGTGTTCTGCGCGTGCGGCAAATTCAGCTGGAAGAAAGCGACAGCAACGCTACCGTGAGTGAACAAACCCGAAAGCAGCTGACTTCGCTGGCCAATGAAGCCTTCAGCAAAGACCTTAAAATCAATCTGACCGATGACGCGCAGCTGGAACTTAGTCTGCGCCAGCTGCTGCTACAGCTGGTGGTGAAAAAAGAGGCATTGGGTACCGTGCTGCGTTCTCGTAGTGAGGATATTGGTCAGTCCAGCGTTAACACCGTCAGCAGCACCCTGAACTATAACCTCGGCGTTTATAACAACCAGATGCGCAATGGCGGCAACAACACCTCCAGCTATCTGTCGCTGAATAACGTCACCGCGCTGCGCGAACATCACGTTGTGCTGGACGGCTCGCTGTACGGCATTGGCTCCGGCAACCAGGATAGCGAAGTGTATAAAGCGATGTACGAACGGGATTTTGCCGGTCATCGCTTTGCGGGCGGGATGCTGGATACCTGGAACCTGCAATCACTCGGCCCAATGACCGCGATTTCAGCAGGGAAGATCTACGGGGCTTCCTGGGGTAACCAGGCCAGTTCGACGGTGTTTGATAACACCCAGTCGGCCACCCCAGTGGTTGCCTTTTTACCCGCCGCAGGGGAAGTTCATCTTACCCGCGAGGGACGGCTGGTGAGCGTGCAGAACTTTGCCATGGGTAACCACGAGGTGGATACGCGCGGCCTGCCATACGGGATTTATGATGTTGAAGTTGAAGTGATTGTGAATGGGCGGGTAGTCAGCAAACGCACCCAGAGAGTGAATAAGCTGTTCAGCCGCGGGCGAGGAGCAGGAGCGCCGCTGGCATGGCAGTTCTGGGGCGGAAGCTTCCATATGGACCGCTGGTCCGAAAGCGGCAAAAAGACGCTCCCGGCCAAAGACAGCTGGCTGGCAGGGGCTTCGGCCTCCGGTTCGATCAGTACCTTCAGCTGGGCGGCGACCGGCTACGGCTATGATAACAATGCGGTTGCTGAAACTCGTCTGACGCTGCCGCTCACTGAATCTATCAATGTGAACCTGCAAAATATGCTGGCCAGCGATAATTCATGGAGCAGCATCGGCAGCATCAGCGCCACGCTGCCCGGCGGGTTCAGTTCGATTTGGGTCAACCAGGAGAAAACTCAAATCGGCGATAAGCTGCGGCGCAGTAATGCCGATAACCGGGCAATTGGCGGTACGCTGAACCTGAATTCACTCTGGTCAAAACTGGGAACGTTTAGCATCAGCTATAACGACGATCGTCGCTATAACAGCCATTACTACACCGCAGATTACTACCAGACGCTGTATACCGGATCGTGGGGATCGATGGGGCTGCGCGCGGGGATCCAGCGTTTTAATAATGGTGACAGCAGCGCGAATACCGGGAAATACATTGCGCTCGACTTCTCGCTGCCGCTGGGCAACTGGTTCAGCGCCGGGATGACGCACCAGAACGGCTACACTATGGCTAACCTGTCGGCGCGTAAACAGTTTGATGAAGGCAGCATTCGTACCATTGGCGCGAATATCTCGCGGGCGATTTCCGGCGATACCGGCGATGACAAAACCCTCAGCGGTGGCGCCTATGCTCAGTTTGATACCCGTTATTCCACCGGCACGCTAAACGTGAACAGCGGCGCGGACGGCTATATAAACACTAACCTGACCGCCAACGGTAGCGTCGGCTGGCAGGGGAAAAATATCGCCGCCAGCGGGCGCACTGATGGCAACGCCGGAGTGATTTTCAATACCGGTCTTGAGGATGACGGCAAGCTGAGCGCGAAGGTCAACGGGCGGATCGTGCAGCTTTCCGGCAAGCGTAACTACCTGCCGCTGTCGCCGTACAGCCGTTATGAAATTGAGCTGCAAAACAGCAAAAATTCGCTTGATAGCTACGACATCGTCACCGGGCGTAAGAGCCAATTAACCCTTTATCCGGGGAACGTGGCGGTCATTGAGCCAGAAGTGAAGCAGATGGTGACCGTTTCCGGACGTATTCGCGCCGAAGACGGCACGCTGCTGGCCAATGCGCGCATTAATAACCATATCGGTCGAACCCGTACCGATGAGAAGGGTGAATTTGTGATGGACGTTGATAAAAAATATCCGACCATTGATTTCAGTTACGGCAAAAACCAGAGCTGTGAAGTGGCGCTGGAGCTGAGCCAGGCGCGCGGTGCGGTGTGGGTAGGTGATGTGGTCTGTAGCGGCCTTGCGACCTATGCCAGCGTGCAGCCGACAGGAGAAGGTAATGAAAGCTAAGTGGCTGGCATATTTAGTGATGTTAACGGCGGCGCTGTGCGTAGCGCGGGTTAATGCTGCGATAAATAAAACCGTCTGGCCCGATGCGGCGGCCATGCAGTTTGTGTTTGTGGAAAACAACTCGGATGATAACTTCTTTGTTACCCCAGGCGCAGGCTTAGACCCGCGCATGACCGGGGCCAACCGCTGGACCGGACTGAAATATAACGGCTCGGGCACTATCTATCAGCAGAGTCTGGGCTATATCGACAACGGTTATAACACCGGGCTGTACGCAAACTGGCTGTTCGATATGTGGTTTGAAAACTCCCCGGCTTCCCATCCGCTGAGCGGCCTGCGCTGTATCAACTGGTATGCAGGTTGCGATATGGCGACCAGCCTGATCCTGCCGCAAACTTCCGATGCCAGTGGTTTCTATGGCGCGACGGTGACGCCTGGCGGGCAAAAGTGGATGCATGGCATGATGTCCGACTCTTTCTACCAGTATCTGCAGCAGATGTCGGTGGGCAGCAGTTTCTCTATGACCATTAACTCCTGTATGACCTCCGTCAGCTATAACGCCAGCAACGGCGAACGCTGTAAAGATCAGGCTTCAGGTTACTGGTATGTGCGTAATGTCACTCATACCAAGGCCGCAAGCCTAAAGCTAATTAACACCCATGCGCTGGCGGAAGTGTTTATCAATAGCGATGGCGTGCCAACGCTGGGGGAGGGGAATGCCGATTGCCGGACGCAAACGATCGGTACCCGTTCCGGCTTGAGCTGCAAGATGGTGAACTACAATTTGCAAACTAACGGCCTGAGCAACGTCTCCATCCACGTATTCCCGGCGATCAGCAACTCGTCGCTGTCTTCAGCGGTAGGCAGCTATGATATGCAGTTTAGTCTCAACGGTAATTCGTGGAAACCCGTTAGCGGTACGGCACAGTATTACACGTTCAATGAGATGAAAGCCTCTGATTCAATTTATGTCTTCTTCTCCAGTAATTTTTTTAAGCAGATGGTGGCACTGGGAATAAGCGATGTTAATACCAAAGACTTGTTTAACTTCCGCTTTCAGAACACCACTTCACCGGAATCGGGTTGGTATGAATTTTCGACCTCCAATACGCTGATTATTAAACCGCGTGACTTCAGTATCAGTATTATTTCCGATGAATATACTTCTGCTCCAACTCGTGAAGGATATGTTGGCAGCGGCGAACCGTCGCTGGACTTCGGCTATATTGTCACGACCAGCGGTAAAACTGCCGCCGATGAAGTGCTCATTAAAGTGACCGGTCCGGCACAGGTTATTGGCGGGCGTTCATACTGTATTTTTAGTTCCCCGGATGGGACGTCGAAAGTGCCGTTCCCGGCGACGCTGGCATTTCTTACCCAGGCAGGAACCACCAAAACTTATGATGCCGGGTGCGATGATACCTGGCGCGATATGACCGACGCACTCTGGTTAACCACCCCATGGACCGATATTTCCGGCGATACGGGACAGATGGATAAAGCGACGGTGAAGTTTTCGATTCCGATGAATAACGATATATCACTGCGCACGGTAGAGAATAACGGCTGGTTTGGTGAAGTGAGTGCTTCAGGAGAGATTCATGTCCAGGCGACGTGGCGTAACATTAATTAATTGGCTGCCAACAGCCTTCTGCCTGCTGGCGCTGTGGGCATCCTCAGCGGCGCAGGCTATCTCCGTCGGCAATTTAACCTTTTCGCTGGCGGCAGACGCAGAATTTGCCGCTAAGCGGGTGATAAATAATAACAAAAGTGCGCGTTTGTACCGCGTGTCAATCGTGGCGATTGACCGTCCTGGCGGTAAAGAAGTGCGTTCACGCCCAGCAGACGGCGAACTGCTGTTTGCTCCACGTCAGCTGACGCTGCAGGCAGGCGAGAGCGAATATTTTAAGTTTTACTACCACGGCCCGAAAGACAATCGCGAACGCTATTACCGGGTTTCATTTCGTGAAATTCCTCCCCGTAATTATGTGATGCGCAATCCCGGCGGTACCGAGGTCAGCATGGAACCGGTGGTGGTGATAGATACCATCCTGGTGGTGCGACCGCGGCAGGTGCAGTTTAAATGGGCTTTTGACCGTACGGCGGGTACCGTCAGCAATACCGGCAACACCTGGTTTAAACTGCTGATCAAGCCCGGATGCGACACGACGGAAGAGGAGGGAGATGCATGGTACTTACGGCCCGGCGACGTTGTCCGCCAGGCTACGCTGCGCCAACCAGGGAACCACTACATCATCTATAACGATAAATTTATTAAAATGACTGACGATTGCCCGGTGAAATAGCCGGGCACACTCCGGTAAACGTGAGTTAACTCATAACTTCAAGTGATCTGTCTTCGCTGCGTGATGTTCCTTTGTTTGTTTTTTCATGAAGTCATCATCCTCAAATTCCACCTTTTATGAATGTTATGAAATGACATTTTTGTATCTAGAATATATATAATATTCCAACATTGAATGATTCATGCTGACTTTTATTTTCTTTTGTATTATTTGTATTTTATATTTGTTTTGTTATTCCTAAAGGAATTCCGAATGAATTTCGGGAAAATTCCTGGTTAGAGTGAATTGAGAATTTTTTTCATTTGACAGATTTTGTTTATCTTATTGATATTCATTGTTTTTTTGTCCTTTATTTTATTTTTTAAGATTAAGTATTTCTAACTTTTTTTGTTATTTTATTTTAGTTGTTCTAATGTTTTGTATGTGAATTTAGATTTTCCCCTTCCTTCATATTGACTCATGTTAATTAAACACATAAATTCTTAAGCGCAGAAGGAATATTTCATTTTTTATTCTGCGTATATATATTAATTATTCATTACATCTATGTTTTATTTTGATTTATGTGCACTGTGGGTTATTTTTTCTGTGTATATTTGGCTGTTTTTTCAGGAGTGAGGGAAACCACTCCCTGCCCCATTTTAGCATTAGGGAAATCGGTAGAATCATGGAGGAGGAACGCGTGATATATGGATTATCAATTTGATTTAAGGTCATGTATCTGGCCGAAGGACGATCGCTACTTTGCTGATGGATTATCCGAGATTATTTTTGAAATCAGAGAATTAGTTTACCCGTCCCTGGAAGCTATACGGGATGATTTTATATTTATTAATATAAGCCCCAAATTTATGTGCCACTTTATCAGCCATGAACGTCAATGGTTGAGAAAAACAGAGAAAAAACAGGTGGTGTTAATTGCCGCCGCCAGGTTGGAGGCGCTGGCTAATTACTGGTATTTCAATAGCCAGGCCAGGGGCGTGGTTTATGCGGGATCGCTACGAAATATTCGCTATGAATTAGCTCGGGTAATAAATGGCCGCTTTCTACGCACAGATATTAAAAAAGGAAAAATGACCAAAAAAGAGATGCAGATTATTGGTCTTCTTGCGCAGGGGATGCAGCCAAAATCAATTGCCAGAATAGAAAATTGTAGTGTGAAGACGGTATATACCCATCAGCGCAATGCTGAGGGGAAGCTGTATTCCAAGATAAATCGAATAGCCATTTAACGTTTTTCAGTTGATTCGACCGTTGTTATTGAATTCGCGCATTAATGATTAATGCGCATGGATGTGGGGCATTGTGCCCTTAATTTTTACTCAGGATGAAATGTTATGAATAAAAAGATTATTGCCGTTGCTCTGGTTGCCGCGTTCTCTGGTATGGGCGTTGCACACGCAGTTGATACGACTGCACAGGCCGTTGCGACCTGGTCCGCCACGGCGAAAAAAGACACTACCAGCAAGCTGGTTGTCACCCCGCTGGGCAGTCTGTCATTCAACTATGCTGAAGGCATCAAGGGCTTTAACACCCAGAAAGGCCTGTTTGATGTCACTGTCGCGGGTGACACCAGTGCTACTGGTTTTAAACTGACTTCTCGTCTGGTGAGTAACACCCTGACTCAGCTGGATACTTCTGGCTCAACTCTTGACGTAGGTGTGGCTTATAACGGCGTTGCCGTTGAGAAAAATGCCGATACCAAAATGATCGATACTGCTGCGGGTATTCTGGGCGGCAACCTTAGCGCCTTGTCTACTGGCTATAACCAGACTACCCGTACCAGCGCTCAGGATAATTTCACTTTCTCCATCATCAAAGGTACCACTGATGGTTCAGCGGTTGTGACTGACTACAGCACGCTGCCGGAAGGTATCTGGAGCGGTGACGTCAGCGTACAGTTCGACGCAACATGGACTGCAGCGACTCCAGTAATTTAATTTTTCGGTCATACCGGGCGGGGGGGCCCCCGCCTTTTTCACGGATGGAATTCTGATGAAAAATCGCATTCTGGCCTTCGGCCTGTTTCTCTGCGCAATTCCACCGGCCCTGGCGCTTGACGTCGGTGATATCTCCTCATTTATCAATAGTGAAGCCAGCGTGCTGAGCAAAGAAATTAAAAATACCACCGACAGCGGGCGGCTGATCAATATTCACATTGAACGTCTGACGACACCGCTGGAAGGGGGAAAAGTTATTCCGATGGAGAGTAAAGAGGAGCTGTTATTGACGCCCGCCAGCCTGCTGCTGCCTGCCCAGTCCAGTGAATCGATTCGTTTTTTCTATAAAGGTCCGGCGGATGAAAAAGAGCGTTATTACCGTATTGTCTGGTTCGATCAGGCCTTAAGCGACGCACAGCGTAATGGCGGTTCCCGCACCGCGGTGGCCACCGCTTCAGCCCGTATCGGTACCATTCTGGTTGTGGCACCGCGCAAGGTGAATTTCCGCTATCAGTACAACGATGGAAAGCTGGTGAATACCGGTAACGCCACGCTACGAATTCTGGCCTACGGCCCGTGCTTGAAGGTTGCGGACGGTAAAGAGTGCAAAGAGACCTACTTTCTGATGCCGGGGGATAATCGTCGTTTTACTCGCGTAAATGTCGCGGATAAAAAAGGGCGGGTAGCGCTTTGGCAGGGTGAGCAGTTTGTGCCTGTGAAATAATAGCTTATACAAACGGGATAAGGATATGCCCTCATTTTGGAACGCCTCTGGCCTGCGAACGATCCTTGCCTCCGGTTTTGTTATTTTTTCTGTTCCTTCCTGCGTTGACGCGGCCTCCGTACCGGTACGCCAGATTGGCGGCGTGATTATTCCCCAGGCCTTTGGTCTGGCGCTGCGTGACGGAATGAGTATCCCGCTGTTCACCCATCTCGAAGGTAGCTCTGGCACCCAGGATGACCAGCGGCTCGGCAGTGCCTTTATCTGGATGGATGGTGGGGCACTGCGGATCCGCCAGATCCAACTGGAAGAAAAAGAAGAGAACGCGACGCTCAATGCGGCGACCCGGCAGTTACTCACTGAGATAGCTGATGCTCCCTTTAGCGACGATCTGCGTATTCCCCTGACGCCGGATGCCCGGCTACAGTTCGATCTGCGCCGCCTGCTGTTACAACTGGTGGTGAAAAAAGAAGCTCTGGGCACCGTACTGCGTTCGCGCAGCGAAGATATCGGTCAGTCCAGCGTCAATAAAATCAGCAGTACCCTGAACTACAACCTCGGGGTGTATAACAACCAGATGCACAACGGCGGCGATAGCACTTCCAGCTACCTGTCGCTGAACAGCGTAAGCGCCTTACGCGAACACCATATCGCGCTTGATGGATCGGTTTACGGTGTCGGTACCAGCAACCAAAACAATCAACTGTATAAAGCGATGTATGAACGGGATTTTTCCGGTCACCGCTTTGCCGCCGGAATGCTGGATACCTGGAACCTGCAATCGCTGGGGCCAATGACCGCCGTTTCGGCAGGGAAAATTTACGGTGCCTCGTGGGGGAATCAGGCCAGTTCGACGGTATTTGATAACACTCAGTCGGCGACGCCGGTCGTGGCTTTCTTATCTGCGGCGGGGGAAGTACACCTGTCGCGTGATGGGCGGCTGCTGAGCGTACAGAACTTCGCCATGGGTAACCATGAAGTGGATACGCGCGGGCTACCGTACGGGATTTACGATATTGAAGTGGAAGTGATCGTCAACGGTCGCTCGGTCAGTAAACGCACTCAGCGAGTCAACAAACTGTTCAGCCGGGGACGCGGAGCCGGTGCGCCGCTGGCCTGGCAGTTCTGGGGCGGCAGCTTCCATATGGACCGCTGGTCGCAGGACGGCAGAAAAACGCAGCCCGCGAAAGATAGCTGGCTGGCGGGGGGGTCGGCATCGGGGTCGTTGCATACCCTCACCTGGTCGGCATCGGGCTACGGCTATGACACCAGCGCCGTGGGTGAAGCGCGGTTTAGCCTGCCGCTGACCAGCATGATTAACATCAACATGCAGAACATGGTGGCCAGCGACAGCTCCTGGAGCAGCATCGGTAGCATCAGCGCTACGCTTCCCGGCGGCTTCAGCTCGGTCTGGGTGAACCAGGAAAAAACATCGATTGGCGACACGCTACGGCGCAGCAATGCCGATAACCGTGCTATCGGCGGATCGCTAAACCTGGGGTCTCTGTGGTCAAAGCTGGGAACCTTCAGTATGAGCTACAACGATGACCGCCAAAACAGCAGTCACTACTATACGGCGGATTATTACCAGACGCTTTATAGCGGCTCTTTTGGTTCGCTGGGACTGCGTGCGGGCATCCAGCGTTTTAATAATTCAGGTTATAACAACAATACTGGCAAATATATCGCGCTCGACCTTTCCTTACCGCTTGGCAACTGGTTGAGCGGCGGGATGTCGCATCAGAACGGCTACTCGACGGCCAACCTGTCCGCGCGTAAGCGGTTCAATGAAGGTGCGATCCGCACCATCGGGGCCAACGTCTCGCGGGCAATTTCCGGCGATACCGGCGATGACAAAACTCTCAGCGGCGGGGCCTATGCGCAGTTTGAGACGCGTTATGCCAACGGTACGCTGAATGTGAACAGCGGCGCGGACGGCTATGTGAACACCAACCTGAACGCCAGCGGCAGCGTGGGTTGGCAAGGGAAAAACATTGCCGCCAGCGGCATGAGTGAAGGCAATGCGGGGCTGATTTTGAACACCGGCCTGGAGGATGACGCTCAGCTAAGCGCGAAGGTCAACGGACGTATTTTCCAGATCTCCGGCAAGCGCAACTATCTGCCGCTATCGCCGTACAACCGTTATGAAGTGGAACTCCAAAACAGCAAAAACTCCCTCGACAGCTACGACATCGTGAGCGGGCGTAAAAGCCGCCTGACGCTCTATCCGGGCAATGTGGCGGTGCTTGATCCGGAAGTGAAGCAGATGGTGACCGTTTCCGGACGTATTCGCGCAGAAGACGGCACGCTGCTGGCCAATGCCCGCATTAATAATCATATCGGGCGAACTCTTACCGATGACAACGGTGAGTTTGTGATGGACGTTGATAAAAAATATCCGACCATTGATTTCAGTTACGGCAAAAACCAGAGCTGTGAAGTGGCGCTGGAGTTAAGCCAGGCGCGAGGTGCGGTGTGGGTAGGTGATGTGGTCTGTAGCGGCCTTGCGACCTATGCCAGCGTGCAACTGACAGGAGAAGGTAATGAAGGCTAATTGGTTGGTATATTTAATGATGTTAACGGCGACGCTGTGCGCGGCGCGGGTTAACGCTGCAGTAACAAAAACCGTCAGATCCGACGCAGCGACTATGCAGTTTGTCTTTGTGGAAAATAACTCGGACGATAACTATTTCGTCACGCCCGGCGGTGGGCTGGATCCGCGAATGACCGGGGCGAACCGCTGGACCGGACTGAAATATAACGGTTCGGGCACCATTTATCAGCAGAGTCTGGGCTACATTGACAATGGCTATAACACCGGATTGCACGCCAACTGGTACTTCGATATGTGGCTGGAAAATTCGCCAGCCGTTAATCCACTGCTTGGCTTGCGATGCATCAACTGGTATTCCGGTTGCGATATGGCAACCAGCCTGATCCTGCCGCAAACTACCGATGCCAGCGGCTTTTATGGCGTGAAGGTGACCAGCGGTGGGCAAAAATGGATGCACGGCATGATGTCCGACTCTTTTTATCAGGCTTTGCAACAGACCCCGGTCGGTGGGAACTTGACGATGACGATGAATTCTTGCACGACTTCAGTTAGTTATGATGCTAATAGCGGAGGTCGGTGCAAGGATCAGGTTTCAGGAACCTGGTATGTGCGTAAAGTAAGCCACACTAAAGGTGGGCATCTGAAGCTGGTAAATACCAATGCACTTGCTGAAGTCTTTATTAACAGTGATGGGATACCGACTATGGGTGAAGGCAATGCCGATTGTCGGACGCAGACTATCGGAACCCGTTCCGGGTTGAGCTGCAAAATTGTGAACTACATTTTGCAGCACAATGGCCTCAGCAATACCTCTATCCATATCTTTCCGGCTATCAGCAACTCGTCGCTGGCTTCTGCGGTGGGTAACTATGATATGCAGTTTAGTCTAAATGGTAGTTCGTGGAAGCCGGTTAGCGGCACCACTTATTACTATAATTTCAATGATATGAAATCATCTGATTCAGTGTACGTTTTTTTCTCCAGTAATTTTTTTAAAAAGATGGTGCAACTGGGGATGAGCGATATTAATACCAAGGATTTGTTTAACTTTCGTTTTCAGAACACCATCTCACCGGAGTCTGGCTGGTATGAATTTTCCGCCTCCAACACGATCATCATTAAACCTCGTGATTTTGGCGTCAGCATTATTTCAGATGAGTACACCACCGCGCCGACGCGTGAAGGGAATGTGGGAAGATACGAACCGTCGCTGGACTTCGGCTATATTGTCACGACCAGCGGTAAAACTGCCGCCGACGAAGTACAGATTAAAGTGAAGGGACCGACGCAGGTTATCGGTGGGCGCTCTTACTGTGTTTTTAGTTCATCAGACGGCATGACCAAAGTACCTTTTCCGGCGACGCTGGTGTTTACCACTCAGACCGGGACAACCAAAACTTACGATGCCGGTTGTGATGATACCTGGCGTGATATGACCGATGCATTATGGTTAACCACCCCGTGGAACGATATTTCCGGCGACGTGGGGGAGATGGATAAAACGACGGTGAAGTTTTCCATTCCAATGAATAACGATATATCGCTGCGCACGGTGGATAATGACGGCTGGTTTGGTGAAGTGAGTGCTTCAGGAGAAATCCATGTTCAGGCGACGTGGCGTAACACTAACTAATTTGCTGCGGATGCTGCTCTGCCTGCTGGTGCTGGGTTTCGTGAGCGCGGCGCAAGCTATCTCCGTCGGTAATCTCACCTTTTCGCTGGCGGCTGAAGATAATTTCGCATCTAAACGGGTTATTAATAACAATAAAAGCGCGCGCCTTTACCGGGTCTCGATCGTCGGCATCGATCGTCCCAGCGGCAAAGAGGTACGTTCCCGCCCGGCTGACGGCGAACTGCTGTTTGCCCCGCGTCAGTTAACCTTGCACTCTGGAGAGAGTGAATATTTTAAATTTTACTACCACGGTCCGAAAGACAATCGCGAGCGTTATTACCGGGTTTCATTTCGTGAAATTTCGACCCGAAATTACGTGATACGCAATAAAAGTGGGACAGCGGTGAGTATGGATCCGGTGGTGGTGATGGACACCATCCTGGTGGTGCGCCCGCGCCAGGTACAGTTTAAATGGGAGTTTGACCGGGCCGCGGGAACAGTCAGCAATACCGGCAATACCTGGTTTAAGCTGCTGATCAAGCCCGGCTGCGATTCGACAGAAGAAGAGGGCGATGCCTGGTATTTACGGCCTGGCGATATCGTTCGCCAGGCGACGCTTCGCCAGCCGGGGAATCACTACATCGTCTATAACGAGAAATTTATTAAAATGACCGATGATTGCAAGGTGAAGTAATTTTCTAGCACCGTAAATATGTGAGCAGATATAAAAGCAGGATAACTATACCCGTCATACTTCAAGTTGCATGTGCGTTGGCTACGTGCGTTCACCCGAATCACTTACTTGAGTAAGCTCATCGGGACTCTCTTACTTGCCGCCTGCCTGCAACTCGAATTATTTAGGGTATAAAAAAGAGGTGCTGCTTAGGTGGAGCTGTATTCATTGTTGATTTAACCATTTTTATTGAATTCGCGTATTAATGATTAATACGTATGGAGATGGGGTGCTATGCCCTTAATTTTTACTCAGGATGAAATGTAATGAATAAAAAGATGATTGCTGTTGCCCTGGCTGCAACGTTCTCTGGTATCGGCGTTGCGCACGCCGTTGATACCACGGCGCAGGCAGTGGCGACCTGGCCTGCTACGGCGAAAAAAGACACCACCAGCAGGCTGATTGTCACGCCGCTGGGCAGCCTGACCTTCAACTATGCGGAAGGTATCAAGGGTTTTAACACCCAGAAAGGCCTGTTTGATGTCACTATCGCAGGGGAAAGCGGTGCTACTGACTTTAAACTGACATCCCGTCTGGTGGCTAACACCCTAACCCAACTGGACACTTCTGGCTCAACTCTGGATGTTGGCGTGGCATATAACGGCGTTGCCGTTGAGAAAACTACCGACACCAAAATGATTGATACGGCGGTTGGCATTCTGGGCGGCAATCTTAGTGCGCTTTCAGGCGGTTACAACCAGTCTGGCCGCACCAGCGCCCAGGATTTTTTCACTTTCTCCATCATCAAAGGTACCACTGACGGTACAACGGAAGTCGCTGACTACAGTATGTTGCCGGACGGTATCTGGAGTGGCGACGTCAGCGTACAGTTTGATGCTACCTGGACGAATGAATTCACCCTTCCTCCGGGCCGCGTTGTGTAATTAGCCGATTTTTTTGTTGTATCAGAGCGGGGGGATTTTCCTCCGCTTTTTTCACCGACGAAATTCTGATGAAAAGTCTTATTCCGACCACCGATCCGTTTCTCTGCGCAATTCACGCTGAAGTCCACGTTAAAGCGACGTGGCGCGATATCAACTAACCGCGCCATGTCGAATGATTTACCCGGCAGCTCTAGAATACCGACGATTCGCCAGCAGGCTCAGGCCGCAGCACAGTAAATAATAAACCGCGCCGGTAAAGACAAAAATCGCCAGCGGGTAAATCTGCACCCGGTTATTCACCTGTCCAGCGACGGTGGTCAGTTCCGGTACGTTGACGATAAAGGCCAGCGAAGTGTCTTTAAGCAGGCCGATAAATATCCCGACCAGCGACGGCTGAACGTTGCGTAAAGCCTGCGGCAGCAGAATCAGGCGCAGCGTCTGTCCGGGAGCAAACCCCTGCGTTAGCGCGGCTTCATACTGCCCATTGGGCAGCGATTGTAGACCCGCCAGCACCGAGTGCATCACCGAGGCGGCGGTAAACCACGCCAGCGCTACCGTGACGGTCACCGCCCCCGGCAGATCGCTGCCGGTAAGCATTGGCAGCAGATACCACAGCCAGAAAATCACGAAAATCAGCGGGATGCCGCGAATAATCTCCGCCCACAGAAATAATAACCGGCGCACGATCCCGTCATAACGCCAGGCGATACCCGCCAACAGCACCCCGCCGGGCAGCGCCAACACGGCGGCGCCGGTAGCCATCAGTAGCGTCAGCACCACGCCGCCGGGAATACCGTCCGCCAGTCGTCCCCACAGCAGATAGTCGAGGTTATCGACAATCACCGCCAGATTAGCGTTCATACCCGGCTCTCCTTTGCTGATGTTTTCCCGGACCGAAACGCGTCAGCGCCACGCCCATGACCACGCCAAGCGCCAGATACAGCACGGTGCCGACGGCAAAGGCCTCCAGCGCATGCGCGTTGTAACTCTCAATTTGCCGCACCTGATAGGTGAGTTCGGCAAAGCCGATGCCGCTCGCCAGCGAAGAAAGCTTCATCAGGTTCAAATACTGGCCGATAATTGGCTGCCAGGCGTTCGCCAGCCCCTGCGGCAGCAGAATGTGGCGCAGCTCCTGCCAGGGCGTTAACCCCTGCGACAGCGCCGCTTCCCGCTGGCCGTGGCTAACGGCGCGCAGCCCGGAGGCGATCTCCTCAATCAGAAATGCCGAGGTAAAGACCCCAAGCCCCCACATCGAGCAGAGAAACTCCGGCGTCAGCCACCAGACGTTGCCCGGCAGAATCGACCAGCTATGTTCGTCGTTGATAAAATCCCGCGCCCCCAGCGGCAGCAGATTCCAGGCGGCGAAATACCAGAACAGCAGTTGGACCAGCAGCGGAGTATTGCGAAACAGCGAAACCCACGCCGCCACTAGCCAGCGTCCGGGCCGACCGCCGCCGAGGCGCAGCGCCAGTAACAGGATGGCCAGTGCGGTCGCCAGAATCATCCCGGCGACGCTAACCCAGACGGTGGTGAGAAAACCGGAGATTATCCACTGCAGCGGCTGCCCACTCAGGACGCCATGCCAGTCGAGATGTAGGATCACGCCTCACTCTCCTGGTGCAGCGGGTCGAGCACCTTTTGCAGAAAACGGCGGGTGCGGGCGTGCTGCGGTCGGGCGAAGAACTCGGCTGGCGGCGCGACTTCGAGAATATCGCCGCCGTCGATAAACACCACCCGGTCAGCAATCTCACGGGCAAACTGCATCTCGTGCGTCACCACTACCATGGTGATCCCGCTGTGGGCGAGGGTTTTCATCACCTGCAAGACTTCGCCGATCATCTCCGGGTCCAGCGCTGATGTCGGTTCATCGAACAGGATGATTTGCGGCGAAGAGGCGAGGGCGCGGGCGATGGCCACCCGCTGCTGCTGGCCGCCGGAGAGCTGGGCGGGCATCTGCTGGGCTTTATCTTCCAGACCAACCTGCCTGAGCAGCGCCAGCGAGCGTTCGCGGGCGGCGCTTTTGCCCCAGCCGTGAACGCGTTCCAGTGCGAGGCTGATATTCTCCTGTGCCGTCAGATGGGCGTAGAGATTAAACTGCTGAAAGACAAAACCGACCCGGCTGCGCAGCTGGCGCAGGGCGCTGCCGGTGAGCTGACGCGTGGGTTTGCCGTCGATCAGGATCTCGCCGCCGCTGAGGGATTCCAGCTGGTTGATCAGGCGGATCAGGGTTGATTTGCCCGATCCCGAAGGGCCGAGGATCGCCACCACTTCGCCGGGTTCGACCTGCAAATTAACGCCGTTCAGTACCCGATGATCGCCGTAGCTTTTGGCGACATCGCGAAATTCAATACTGGCGCGCTTTAGGTGCGAAAAATCCGCGGACGATGCCGCGGAGCGTGAAAATAGAGCCGATAACATAATGTATTTTCTGCTTATTTAGCTTCGATAGTAAAGGCGCGCGGCTGCGGGGTTTTGGTGCTCGGGCCAAACCAGACGTCGTAAATTTTGGCCGCTTCGCCGGATTTCTCCAGGTTTACCAGCTCGTCGTTCACCGCTTTCAGCAGAGCCGGTTCGCCTTTCTTCACACCGACGCCAATCTCTTCTTTGCTCAGCAGGTCAGGAATGATTTTGAAGTTCGCCTTGTCCGGCGCTTCCGCCAGCAGCCCGGCGAGAATGGTGCTGTCCTGAGTGATCGCCTGCACGTTACCGTTGCGCAGGGCGGTCAGCGCCAGCGGAATATCGTCATAAGAGAGCACGCGAGATTGCGGGAAACGCTGATGCAGCGCCTGCTCGCCGGTGGTGCCTTTTACCGCGCCGATACGTGCTTTGCTGTAATCATCAAGTTTATCCGCTGATTTGGCCGGGACGAGGAACTGCTGGCCGGTCACGAAGTATGGCGTTGAGAAATCAATCACCTGCGCGCGTTCCGGGGTGATAGTGATATCGGCGACGATCAGATCGGCTTTACCGGATTGCAGCAGCGGAATGCGGTTAGCCGGGTTAGTAGCGACCAGCTCCAGCTTCACGCCAAGCGATTTTGCCAGCGCTTCGGCGAAGTCCACGTCGTAGCCGACGATTTTATGCGTTTTCGGGTCTACCGAGCCGAAAGGCGGGTTGGCGTCGAAGGTGGCGACTTTGATCACTCCGGCGGCTTTGATATCGGCTAATTGATCGGCCTGAGCCTGCGCGGCGAGCACCAGAATGCCCAGCGCCAGCGCGATTTTTGTTTTTGCAATGCGCATAATTTATCCCCTGAATCCCTGTTTTGTTTTGTGTTAATCACGCTCCCACAAATTGACCGTCTGCGGCAAAGAAGAAAAAGTTCTTATCTATAACGAAAAAGAACTTAACAAAATTGTGGATATTGTTTATCCGGCTCTGTGCTACCAAACTGGGGACAAGTAGCCCGGACAGGTGCGCAGCACCGCCTCCGGGAGATATTCTGTCAGCTATTGGTATCTTTCTGAAACCATAAGACTTGCAGCGATGCCCTGGAACCCGCTGAAATCGGCGAACCGGAGGTCGGAAGACAAGGACTGGCCGCCATGGATGGCGGCCAGAGGCGAAGCGAGACAGGACGTCGAGTTGAGCCGACCGCAGGCTGAGGACCGGGAGGTGAGCGCAGTGCGCAGCACCGATTTCTTTGCGGGACCGCGGGGATTGTAAAGGGGGAGGCGGTTTTCTCCCCCTTTACCCGTTCACGGGTAACGGTGAGGCATTATCTGCTGACTGAGGGTGAACGGAACCCTTGCGCATAGTCCCGGAGGCGGTGCTTGACGCGCCTGTCCGGGCTACCAAACTGGGGACAAGTAGCCCGCACCGCCTCCGGGAAGATCCTCTCACCCCTAATATGCATCCCGCAGAATTACAAATCAGGAATTGATATTTCCCGCCCGCCGTCAACTGTGGTTGAAATAGACGCAAGCAAAACGCTTCCCGACGGAGGAGAAAAATGAAAGTGGCACTATGGCAACGCATCACGGGCTGGCTGGCATCTTTATCTAACGGTGAAGCCGGGCAGCAGGATACCCAACGCATGATGGAGGCGATATTACCGGTCGCCAGTCTCTACGGAATTGACCTCGGTAACGTGGAAACAAGGTGGTTTCGCCATGATAAAACATACTGAGCGGCGCAGGACGCGTGAAGCCTACTGGAATGAGGTGTGCTTTGTGTAGCGAGAGGCTGTTTGCGGTTGCGGCGACGCAGGAAGCGATGCCGCAGCCATGAACAGCTTTGTTTTTCGTATTAACCGCCGAGATACATCCGCTTAATTTCCGGATTCGCCAGCACCTCCGGGGCCGGGCCGGAGAGCATAATCTTCCCATTCTCCAGCACATAGGCGCGATCGGCGATAGTCAACGCCGCCGTGGCGTTCTGCTCTACCAGCAGCACGGTAATATTCTCCTCCCGCAACTGCTTAATCGTCGCGAACAGCTCACCGACAATTTTCGGCGCCAGCCCGAGGCTTGGCTCATCAAGCATCAGTAAAACCGGTTCGCTCATTAACGCTCTGGCGATAGCCAGCATCTGCTGCTCGCCGCCGCTCATGGTGCCCGCCATCTGATTACGCCGCTCTTTGAGCCGGGGAAACAGGCTGTACATCCGATCGCGCAGCCGGGTAAATCCGGCGAGATTGTTGTAAGCCCCCATGCGCAGATTTTCTTCGATAGTCAGGTTAGTAAAGATGCGCCGCCCTTCGGGGACCAGCGCCAGCCCCCGACGCACAATCTGGTGCGTCTGGCTGCGGGAAATATCCTCGTTGAGAAACTTCACCCGCCCTGTGGAACGCACCAGATTGACGATACCGTTGAGGGTTGAGGTTTTGCCCGCGCCGTTGCTGCCAATTAAGGTCACGATCTCCCGGTCGTTGATATCAATATCAACGCCTTTCAGTCCCTGAATCACACCGTAAAACACTTTTAACTCGCGCGCGCTAAGCATAACGGACGTCCCCCAGGTAAGCGGAAATCACCGCCGGATCCTCAATGGCTTCGGACATCAGGCCGCTGAACAGCGGTTTGCCGTACTCCAGCACCATCACCCGCTCGCACAGCTTGTTGACGAACGGCATGTCGTGCTCAATCAACAGCACGCTGAGCTGGTAGTCGTCACGCATACGGAAGATCAGATCCGCCAGATCTTCCGTCTCTTTCGGGTTCATCCCGGCGGCGGGTTCGTCGAGCAGCAATAATTTAGGCGACGTCGCCAGCGCACGGGCGATCTCGACCTTACGCTGGTTGCCGTAGCTGAGGTTAGTGGCCTGCATATCGGCGAAATGGGCGATGCCGATATCGTCCAGAATCGCCATCGCCCTGGCCTTCGCCGCTCGTTCAGCGGGGAAATAGCGGCCGATATGCAGCGCCGCTTCCAGCAGTGAATAGCGGCTGGCGCTATCAAGGCCGACCATCACGTTTTCTAATACTGTCATCGAGTTAAACAGGCGGATATTCTGAAAGGTGCGGGCGATCCCAGCGTTGACCACCCGGTTCGGCTTCAACCCTTTCAACGATTTTCCCGCCAGGGTCACGCTGCCGCTGGTCGGTTTATAGTTGGCGGTAATAACGTTGAACATGGTGGTTTTACCCGCGCCGTTGGGGCCAATCAGGCCAAAAATTTCCGCCTCGTCGACGTGGAAACTGACGTTGTCGATGGCCCGCAGCCCACCGAACTGCATGGTGACGTCCTGTACCTGCAAAATGACCTTATTTTGCGCCATAGCCACGGCCCCTTTTACCCACTTGCCAAATCTCTTTTTTGCCCAGCAAACCTTCGCGGGCGAACAGCATGATGATCAGCAGCAGCAGCGAGAACACTACCATTCGCAGTCCCGGATACGCCCCGAGATCGTGACCGAAGAACTGGAGCGGCTGGTCGAGAAAGCGCAGCCACTCGCCGCTGCCGACCACCAGCACGGTACCGAGCAGCGCGCCGGTGGTGCTGCCCAGGCCGCCGAGCACGATAATAATCAGCAGCTGGAAGGTGAGCATAAAGTCGAACAGGTTCGGCGATATGGTGGTCAGCAGCGATGCCAGCAGGCCGCCGCCGATCCCTTCAAAGAATGCGCTGGTGGCGAAAGCACAGGTTTTAATCCGAAACGTGTTTACCCCCATGGCGATGGCGGCGTCTTCATCGTCGCGCACGGCTTTCATCATTCGCCCGTATTTCGACCACACCAGCTGCAAAATCATCCCGGTCGCCAGCAGGGCGAACAGTCCGCACCAGAACAGCAGATGCGGTTGCTGGGGGATGTCGTTGAGGCCAATCGCGCCGTTGGTGATCTGCGGATTGTTAATGGCGAGGATTTTAATAATAAAGCCGAAGCCGAGAGTGACGATCGCCAGGTAGTCGCCGCGTACGCGGAATACCGGCAAGGCAAGGCACACCGCCAGCGCCGCCGCGCACATGCCGCTGATAAGCAACGCGGGCAGGAAACTGGCGTGCAGCACGAGGATCCACGGGCTGGGGGCGGCCATCTCAAACATATCCAGCTTGCTGTCGTTAGAGAGAATCAATAAAGCGGTGACGTAAGCGCCGACCGCCACAAAGCCGTTGGGCTCCAGCGACAGCTGGCCGGTGACGCCGTTAATCAGGTTGTAGCTGACCGCGAGGATCATAAAGACAAAAATGGTGCTGATGACGCGAATAATATAGTCGTTGAAGACCACGTTAATCCCGGCCAGCAGCGCAATGCAGATAACAATAATGACCAGGTTGCGCAGCTGCGCTCCGGCGGTCGTTGTCGCGTTGAGCATCAGAAACGGCTCCTTTCCAGACGTTCATCGCCCATAATGCCAACCGGGCGGAATAAGAGGACCAGAATCAAGAACATAAAGGCGAAGGCGTCTTTGTAGCCGCCCAGTTCGGGGAATAGCGCAACCGCGACCACTTCGGTAAAACCGAGAATAAAACCGCCTAATACCGCGCCGGTGACGCTGCCTATCCCGCCAAGCACCGCGGCGGCGAAGGCTTTCAGGCCAATCAGCACGCCCATCAGCGGGTCGATGGTCGGATAGCTAATCGAGTAGAACACTCCGCCCAGCGCCGCGAGGCTGCTGCCGAGAGCGAACACCAGCGAGATAATACGGTTGGCGTCGATGCCCATCAGACGCACGGTATTGACGTCGAAAGCCACCGCGCGGATCGCCATCCCGTAGCGAGTGCGGTACAGCAGCCAGAGGATCGCCAGCAGCAGCAGAACGGTAATCAGCGGTACGATCCACGCCACGTTGGTGATAATGACGTCGCCAAAGGCGCGGGTGTTGTTGAAGAATTCGGGCGCGGCGAAGAAGCGCGAGCTGCCGCCAAACAGCACGTTGAACAGGTTTTCGAGGAAGAAGCTGACGCCGATGGCGGTGATCAGCATCGAGATTTTTGATGCCTGGCGCAGCGGGCGGTAGGCCACCCGGTCGATAAGCATTCCGAACAGGCCGCACAGCGCGAGGGTCAGGAAAACGGCTACCCCGAAGGGTAGCCCAATAGAAGAAAATAAAAACAGGGTGGTAAACGCCCCGACCATCATCACGTCCGCATGGGCGAAGTTGATCAGGCGCAGCACCCCATAAACCATCGTATAGCCGATGGCAATCAGGGCGTACATGCCCCCGAGGCTCATTCCATTGACTACTTGCTGGAGAAAAATGGCACCATCCATCTGATATCTCTCTTATCTACCCTAAATAATTCGAGTTACAACCAACGCACATGCAACTTGAAGTATGACGGGATTAAGGATTGACCACGGTACGGAACGCCAGCTTGCCATCTTTCACTTCGTTGATGACCGCGCTGCGGATAGCGTCGCCGTTTTGCAACGTCAGAGTGCCGGTCACGCCCTGGAAGTCCTTGGTGGCGCGAATTTTTTCGTTAACACAAACCCGGTCGTGCGGGTCGCTGCACTGGTTCATGGCGTTGATAATGACGTTATACGCATCCGCCGCCATTGCGCCCCAGGTATGGGTCGGCTGCTGATATTTCGCTTCCCAGGCTTTGATAAACACCTCGCCCGCTGGCGTTTGCTCTTTGGCGTTCGGCGAGTAGTAATCGGTGGTCATATAGCCGTTAACCGCATCTTTGCCGACGTCAAAAAAGACCTGGTCCGCCGCCAGACCGTCGCCGCCGACCACCGGTTTGCTCAGCCCCAACTGTTTCGCCTGCACGGCGATAAGCGCCCCTTCGGTGTAGTAAATCGGCATATAAATCATGTCGACGTTCTTCGCCTTCACGCTGGCCAACTGGGCTTTAAAGTCTTTGCTGCCGCCGGGGGCCTGAACTTCGATAGGGATGGTGCCGCCGTTTTTCAGGAACTGAGTGCGGAAGGCCTTTGCCAGGCCGACGGAGTAGTCGTTGCTGCTGTCGAAGACGATGGCGGCGGTTTTGGCTTTCAGGTCGCGGGAGGCGAGGTTTGCGCCAACCACGCCCTGGAAGCTGTCGGAGAAGCAGACCCGGCTAACGTAAGGGTGGTTGCGGGTGACGCGGTCGTTGGTGGCGGTCGAGGAGACCAGCGGCGTTTTGCTGTCGTCGGCGATTTTGGTCATCGCCAGGGTATTGGAGGAGGTGACTTCGCCGATCACCGCGTCGACTTTATCGCTGGAAACCAGGCGCTGCATAGCGTTAGCGGCTTCGACCTTGTCGCTCTTATCGTCAATCACAATAAGCTTAACGGTATCGCCATTTTTTAATGTCGGGGTAATGCTCTGAATAATATCCAGCCCTTTTTGTGATGGCTGCCCGTAGCCGCTCAGCGCGCCGCTCAGCGGTAATACAACGCCGATTTTAATTTCAGCCGCCTGCACGCTATTTGCACCGACCAATGCGGCAACCAGCGTGGCCATTAAAGACGCTTTTCCGGAAAACTTTTTCATTGCTACCTCACCGTCGGTCAATCGATTATTTATGCTTAACCATCAATGACTGCATAACATTGAGAAATAACCCACCACATGAGTTGGCGAATTATTGGCTGTTGTTTTGAATAGATAACGAGATATATTTAATGCGCAGAATTACCTTACAACGTCCGTTTCATTTTTACTCATGCAATATTCTTATTACCTGTAGGAAAAGGCATAAGGCTGATGGAAACTCTGTTTTTGGTACGGTGAACGCAATTTTCCGGGTGGCGGCTGACGGCTTACCCGGCCTGGAAAACCCGTAATTGCAGCGCGCACCTGAATATAATATTCAGGTGCCCCAATTAATATTAAAAAGCTATCCCGTTACTCGCGTTAATGATTATTCCAGATGGCTCAAAGGTTTTATTTTTCCATGCAGCGCCGGATTATCGCTTTCATCTTTCAGGCGCACCCCGGTTAGCCGTCGTAAAAAGGCCTGCTCCAGCAGCCAGGCCAGCTTAAATGCGGCGGCATCATAGCTCAGCCCCTCCGGGCGAATATTGGAAATACAGTTGCGCTCCGACTCCAGCCGCTGACGATGTGGCTGCCAGGTCAAATAAACGCCAAGGCTATCCGGCGAAGAGAGCCCCGGCCGTTCGCCAATCAGAATCGCTACCGCTCTGGCCTTCAGCGTTTCGCCAATATCATCGCCCAGCGCGACCCGCGACTGGTGCGCGAGCACCACCGGAGCAAGGCTCAACCCAAGCGTTTCCAGATAGGGAAGAAGGGCACGGATCAGCGGCAGCGCCTGACGCTGCACGGCGTATGACGACAGCCCATCTCCAACCACGATTAGCAGGTCGGCGGGACGCACGCCGCTGGCGGCCAGATCGGCGCGGCTCGTATCGTTCAGGCGTCGTCCCAGATCCGGGCGATTCAGATAAACATGCCGATCGCTGGCGGCGCTGTGGACGGTCAGCGAAGAGAGGCCTAAATCCGCCAGCGACTGTTCTAACTGCTCGCTGGCGAAGGGCTGGTGGATGGCGTCGCGCGCCCTGGCGTGAGCGAGGCCGAAATTGAGCACTTCTCGGGTCGGCAGGCTCGCGCCGCTACGGCCCAGCGCAATCCGCGCATCGGTAAATTCACGCAGCGGGTTCCAGGCGTCGGGAGGATTCATACCGGTGCTCCTTGCGGCAGGACGGAAAGTAGCGGATGGCGGGCATCGGTCAGACGCAGCGCGCCGTGGCGGTCAATAATCTGCATCTTCGCCAGCCAGTCGGCAAACTCCGGCGCATGTTTTAAACCCAGCAGGCGGCGGGCGTAGAGGGCATCGTGAAACGAGGTGCTTTGATAGTTGAGCATAATATCGTCAGCCCCCGGTACGCCGATCAGGAAGGTCAGTCCGGCGGTGCACAGCAGCGTCAGCAGGGTATCCATGTCGTCCTGATCCGCTTCGGCATGGTTGGTGTAGCAGACGTCGCAGCCGATAGGCAGCCCCATTAGCTTGCCGCAGAAATGATCTTCCAGCCCGGCGCGGATAATCTGCTTGCCATCGTAGAGATATTCCGGGCCGATAAAGCCTACCACCGTATTGACCAGCAGCGGCTCAAAATGGCGGGCGACGGCATAGGCTCGGGCTTCGCAGGTCTGCTGATCAACGCCGTGATGGGCATTGGCGGAAAGACAGCTGCCCTGACCGGTTTCAAAATACATCACGTTGTTGCCGAGCGTGCCGCGATTCAGGCTGAGCGCCGCTTCCCGGGCCTCCTGCAGCAGCGCCAGATTAATGCCGAAACCGCTATTGGCGGCCTCGGTCCCGGCCACCGACTGAAACACCAGATCCACCGGCGCGCCGCGCTCAATCAGCTGTAATGTATTGGTGACGTGGGTCAAAATGCACGACTGGGTGGGAATAGCGAAGCGCTGAATAATATCGTCGAGCATATGGTTAAGCTGCGCCAGTACCGGCAGGCTGTCGCTGGCCGGGTTAATGCCGATCACTGCATCTCCCGCGCCGTACAGCAGGCCGTCGAGCATACTGGCGGCGATCCCTTTCATATCATCGGTGGGGTGATTCGGCTGCAGGCGCACGCTGAGATGCCCCGGCAGGCCAATAGTGTTGCGAAAACGCGTGACGACCCGGCATTTGCTGGCGGCGAGGATCAGATCCTGGTTACGCATCAGCTTGCTGACCGCCGCCGCCATCTCCGGGGTTATCGCCCTTGCGACCTGGCGTAGTGCCGCCTCGTCGGTGGCATCATCGAGCAGCCAGTCGCGAAAATCGCCGACCGTCAGATGGCGAATCGCCGTGAAGCCCTGGCTGTCGTGGGTATCGAGTATCAGCCGGGTCACTTCATCCTGCTCGTAGGGAATCAGCGGATTAGCGAGAATTTCCGTCAATGGCACCTCCGCCAGCGCCATTTTTGCCGCCATCCGCTCTTCGGCAGACTCGGCGATAACCCCCGCCAGCGCGTCGCCGGAACGTGCCGGGGAGGCTTTCGCCATCAGTGTCTTCAGACTATCAAAGCGCCATACCTGGCCCGATAGCGTGGTTTTATACATGTGTCGACTCCTCAGGATACCGTGCGCAGCTGCGGATCTACCGCCGCACGCTCGCGGGCACCTGCGGTCTTGCGAAACCACAGATAGCCGCCGAGCATCATGGCGGCGAAAATCAGCGCCAGCAGCGGGTTGTACCAGACCATCGCCACCAGGCAGAGTACCGCCATCGCCAGGGCAAAGGCCGGTGCCCAGGGATAGAGCGGCGCGCGGAACGGGCGAATCAGCTTCGGCTCGCTGCGGCGCAGTTTAAACAGCGCCGCCATCGAGGTGATATACATAACAATAGCGCCAAATACCGACATCGTGACGATACAGGCGGTCAGCGGCATCCCGCTAATGGTGATCAGCGAATCAGAGAAGATGGCGGCGATACCGACCACGCCCCCTGCGAGGATCGCCAGATGCGGCGTGCGGGTACGGCGGTTCAGCGTTGCCAGGCTGGCGGGAAGATAGCCTGCGCGCGCCAGGGAGTAAATCTGCCGTGAGTAGCCCATAATAATCCCGTGGAACGACGCCACCAGGCCGAACAGCCCCAGCCACACCAGCATATGCAGCCAGCCGCTGCTGTTGCCAACCACCATTTTCATCGCCTGCGGCAGCGGGTCGTTGATATTGGACAGCGTCCGCCAGTCGCCGACGCCCCCGGCAAAGACCATCACGCCAATTGCCAGTACGGTCAGGGTCAGAATGCCGCCGCCCAGCGCTCGGGGAATGGTGCGCTGCGGGTCTTTAGCCTCTTCGGCGGCCATCGATGCGCCTTCAATCGCCAGAAAGAACCAGATAGCAAATGGGATCGCGGCAAACATGCCCGGCAGCGCCAGGCCGCTGAAGCTCTCCGCGCCCGCCCAGCCGTTAGCCGTAAAGTGACTCCAGGAGAAGCCCGGGGCAACCACGCCCATAAACACCAGCAGCTCGAAGATGGCCAGCAGGGTGACCACCAGCTCAAAGGTGGCGGCGATCCCGACGCCGAGAATATTCAGCGTCATAAATATGAGGTAAGCGCCGCAGGCCACCCATTTTGGGTCCAGCGCCGGAAACTGTACGTTAAGGTAGGCGCCGATAGCCATGGCAATGGCGGGCGGGGCAAAGACAAACTCAATCAGGGTCGCGAAGCCGGCAATAAAGCCGCCGGTCGGGCCAAAAGCGCGGTAGGCGTAGGCAAAAGGCCCGCCTGCATGCGGAATAGCGGTGGTCAGTTCGGTAAAGCTAAAAATAAAGGCGCAATACATGGCGGCAATCGCCAGCGCGACAATCATAAAGCCCAGCGTCCCGGCCTGGGACCAGCCGTAGCTCCAGCCGAAATACTCCCCGGAAATAACCAGCCCCACGGCAATCCCCCATAAGCGGAAACTGCCGAGCGTTCTTTTTAGCGTTGTGGTTTGCTCTGTCATTTTCGTTGCCTCGCCAGATAATGTTATCCAGATGACTGCAAAGAGAGTGCCAGGTCATACCACTTATAAACGCTGTGGTTTAAGAACCTATCCCATTAGGGCTATCTTATTTGCCAGTTTGGCCCTGGGCAGTGCTCAGACAAAACTCACCGAGTTTTGAACGCCCTTCAGGGCGGCCCGAAGGGTGAGCGGAGCGAATCATCCTCACGTACTACGTGTACGCTCCGGTTCTTGCGCGCTGTCCGTGTCCAAACTGCCTGCAACGATTACGCCTACTGGGATAGGCTCTAAGCCAGTGACGATCAAAAAAAGGGCAGACCACACCCGGCGGAAGAGTCGCCGTGGTGCAGCTGCCCGCAAATGTAGCGTTACTGGTGAACGATGGCCCCCGCGTCTTTTTGAATCGCCGGGCCTTCTTTCACCTGCAGATTAAGCCCTTTGGTCTCCAGCTCGGCATTACGAATGCGCAGGCCGTGGGCGGCTTCGATATTGACGTTGGTAAAATGGAAACCGCTCAGCGGCGCTTCCGGAGTGCCGATAATGTAGGCTGCCGCTTTGCTGGCACCAGTCGAAGTTAAGTTCTCAACGGTGATATTGCTGAAGTGCGGGGTTTTGTATTTTTCGAACGGCTGTTTCGGATCGCTGTCCGGCGGATAGATCTGTTCGCCGAGGGTAAATCCGCCCGCCTGTAGCAGCTTATCGACTTCGGCCTGCACAATCGGCGCGGCTTTGTAATAGGCAGAGAAGACCAGCGGGACTTCGACGTTATGCATTTTGGTATTACGGTAAACGATGTTTTTCACCTCGCCGCCCTTACCACGCGGGCTTTTAATGCGGATACCGTACATCGAACCTTCAAAGGTATTATTTTCCACCAGCACGTTGTTCACGCCACCCGCGCTCTCGCTGCCGATGGAGATCCCTCGCCCCTGCTTCAGGGTGTTATTGGCGATATAGATATTATCCACCACGCCGTCCGGGAAGCGCGGGTCGGCTTTCTCGGCCTTAATGGCGATATGGTCGTCGTTGCAGTCGATATAGTTATTGGTAATGCGGATATTCTGGCTATCGATAGGGTCGATGGCGTCGGTATTCGGCGCATGCCACGGCGAGAGTATGCGCGTGCCGTTGATATCGACATCGTGCGCGTAGCGGGTGACCACATGGAAGCTGGGGGAATGGGTGAGGGTCACGCCGTCAATCAGCACGTTGCTGGAACGGGTGATATAAATCAGCCGTGGCCGATCGGTGCCGCCTTTTTTGCCTGTCGCGCGGATATTCTCACGCCAGCGCTCCCACCACACCGCGCCCTGACCATCGATGGTACCCTCGCCGACGATAGCCACGTTTTGCGCATCAGCAATGCTGATAAACGGCAACCAGCCATTTTCCGCTTCGGCGTATTTAGTTTTGTCATCGCCACGGTAAGCGGCCACTTCGGTAGAAGCGACTAAAGTCGCGTCTTTCTCCAGCTTGAGCTGAATATTGCTCTTCAGGAACAGCGGGTTGGTCAGAAAGTTACCTTTCGGCACCAGTACCGTCCCGCCTCCGGCGGCGGCGCAGTCATCAATTGCCTTTTGAATCGCGTCGGTATTGAGCGCGATTTGCAGTCGATGGCCCTCAGCGCCGTACTGAGTAATGTTGCAGACTTTATCGGGAAACTTAACCGAGGTGGCGGCCTGCGCGGCATGCAGTGGCAAAATGCCGACAGCTACAGCGGCGGCCCACAGAGGTAATGTGCGGGTTGACATAGAATTATCCTTTTATGGTTTGTTGTTTTGTAAAATTAGCACCATTGTTTTGATTTTGTGGGTGCGGCGATCACGGTTTGCAATTTGTCGGTATTCTGCCCATACACGGCATTGATGATTTGGGCGGATGCATATATCCGTCATACTTCAAGTTGCTTGTGCGTTGGCTGCACTCGCTCACCCCAGTCGCTTACTCCAGTAAGCTCCTGGGGACTCGCTCTCTTGCCGCCTTCCTGCAACTCGAATTATTTTGGTTATAGATGATCAGACTGGTAGCTTTGCAATTTTACGGTGGGCACGGTATAACGAACCTTCATTTGGATGTTTAGATGTCCATACGCTTAGAAGGTAATATGCAAACAACACAACAACAAGGTGGGCAACTTAAGCGCACCATGAAAACTCGTCACCTGATTATGCTGTCGCTGGGTGGCGTTATTGGCACAGGGCTATTTTTCAATACCGGCTATATCATCTCCACCACCGGGGCGGCGGGGACGCTGCTGGCCTACCTGATTGGCGCGCTGGTCGTGTGGCTGGTGATGCAGTGTCTGGGCGAGCTATCCGTAGCGATGCCGGAAACCGGCGCATTTCACGTCTATGCCGCGCGTTATCTCGGCCCGGCAACGGGATATACCGTGGCGTGGCTGTACTGGCTAACGTGGACGGTGGCGCTGGGTTCCAGCTTTACCGCCGCCGGATTCTGTATGCAGTACTGGTTCCCGCAGGTGCCGGTATGGGTGTGGTGCGTGGTGTTCTGCGTGGTGATTTTCGCCCTCAACGTGATTTCTACCCGCTTCTTTGCCGAAGGTGAATTCTGGTTCTCACTGGTGAAAGTGGTCACTATCATCGCTTTTATTATCCTCGGCGGCGCGGCGATCTTCGGCTTTATTCCCATGCAGGATGGTTCCCCCGCGCCAGGGCTTTCGAACATCACCGCCGAGGGCTGGTTCCCGCACGGCGGCCTGCCGATCCTGATGACCATGGTGGCGGTGAATTTTGCCTTCTCCGGCACCGAGCTTATCGGTATTGCGGCGGGTGAGACTGAAAATCCGCATAAAGTCATTCCGGTGGCTATTCGCACCACTATCGCCCGACTGATTATCTTTTTTATCGGCACCGTGTTTGTACTGGCGGCGCTGATCCCGATGCAGCAGGCGGGGGTGGAGAAAAGCCCGTTTGTGCTGGTGTTTGAAAAAGTCGGCATTCCGTATGCGGCGGATATCTTTAATTTCGTGATCCTGACGGCGATTCTGTCGGCGGCCAACTCCGGGCTTTACGCCTCCGGGCGGATGCTGTGGTCGCTCTCCAATGAAAAAACGCTACCGGCCTGTTTTACGAAATTGACCAAAAACGGCGTACCGTTGACGGCGATTTCGGTGAGTATGCTCGGCGGCGTGCTGGCGCTGTTCTCCAGCGTAATTGCACCGGACACGGTGTTTGTCGCGCTGTCGGCGATCTCCGGTTTTGCGGTGGTGGCGGTATGGCTGAGCATCTGCGCCTCGCATTTTATGTTCCGCCGTCGCCACATTCAGCAGGGGAAGGCGCTCAGCGAGCTGCACTATCGCGCGCCGTGGTATCCGCTGGTGCCGGTGCTGGGATTTGTTCTGTGTCTGGTGGCCTGCGTGGGGCTGGCGTTTGACCCGAGTCAGAGGATTGCGCTGTGGTGCGGGATCCCGTTCGTGGCACTGTGTTATGGTGCGTATTATCTGACTCGTTCACGGAAACTCACCCAGGAGCCTCAACATGTCGCAGAATAATCCGTTAACCGCCATCCTTGACGTACAGCCCTTTGTCCTGCTGGACGGCGCAATGGCGACGGAGCTGGAAGCGCGCGGCTGTAACCTTGCCGATAGCCTGTGGTCGGCTAAAGTGCTGGTCGACAATCCGGACCTTATTCGCGAAGTCCACCTCGACTATTTCCGCGCCGGCGCGCAGGTGGCGATCACCGCCAGCTACCAGGCCACTCCGGCGGGGTTTGCCGCCCGTGGGCTGGACGAAGCTCAGTCGAAAGCGCTGATTGGCAAAAGCGTAGAGCTGGCCCGCAAAGCGCGTGAAGCGTATCTTGCCGAAAACCCGCTGGCGGGCACGCTGCTGGTAGCCGGGTCTGTTGGGCCGTACGGCGCATTTCTGGCGGATGGTTCGGAGTATCGCGGCGATTACGTCCGCGGCTACGAAGCATTTCAGGCGTTCCACCGTCCGCGCGTAGAAGCGCTGCTCGACGCCGGGGCCGATCTGCTGGCCTGTGAAACCATGCCGAATTTTGCCGAGATTAAGGCGCTGGCTGAACTGCTAACCGCCTATCCGCGCGCGCGGGCATGGTTCTCGTTTACCCTGCGCGATGCGCAGCATCTCAGCGATGGCACGCCGCTGCGGGAAGTGGTTGCCGTGCTGGCAGACTACCCGCAGGTGGTGGCGCTGGGAATTAACTGTATCGCCCTGGAAAATACTACTGCCGCGCTGGAGCATCTGCATAGCCTGACGGCGCTGCCGCTGGTGGTTTATCCGAATTCAGGCGAACACTATGACCCGGTAACCAAAACCTGGCACCATCACGGCGAAGCGTGCGCTACGCTGGCGGGATATTTACCCCAGTGGCTGGCGGCGGGCGCGAAGCTGATTGGCGGCTGCTGCCGCACGACGCCGAAGGATATTGCTGAACTGAACGCGCAGCGCTGAGAATAATGCCGGGTGGCGGCTCCGCCTTACCCGGCCTACAAATTGCACAAACCGTAGGCCGGGTAAGCGTAAGCGCCACCCGGCATCAATCACCCCGCATCCGCTAAAACAAACATCCCGTACGGGTGGATTTCGAGGTAATACTGCTCACCAGCGTTTGGCTGTAAGCGCGTAGCGTTGACCTGCAATAATATCTCCTGCCCGTTCCACTCCACCGTTACCTCATACTGTGGTCCCATATAGGCCACATGGCGGATTACGCAGCGCTGGCTCTCTTCGCCGCGATCGCTGAGCGTGATCGCCTCCGGACGCACGCCGACGGTGCCTTCGCCCTGGACGGCGAAATGCAGCGGTCTTGGCAGCTGATAACCATAAATATCGACAAAATCCTCGCTGAAGGCGGCCGGGAACAGGTTGGCATCGCCCATAAAGCTCGCCATAAAGCGCGACGCGGGCTGACGGTAAAGATCCTGCGGCGATCCGATCTGCATGATATGCCCCTTGTTCATCACCAGCACGGTATCGGAAACCGCAAAGGCTTCGCTCTGATCGTGGGTGACGTACAGCGAGGTGATATCAAACTGCTTTTGCAGTTCGCGGATCTTATCGCGCATGCTGCGACGCAGGTTGGCGTCGAGGTTACTTAGCGGCTCATCAAACAGCAGCACCTTCGGCTTGAGGATCAAAGCGCGCGCCAGCGCCACGCGCTGCTGCTGGCCGCCGGAGATCTGATCGACATAGCGGTCCTCGAATCCTTCCAGATCCACCATCGCCAGCGCTTCTTTCACCCGCGTCTTCACGTCGCTGCGCGACACGCCAAGCATCTTCAGGCCGTAGCCGACGTTATCCCCCAGCGACATATGCGGGAACAGGGCGTAAGACTGAAACACCATGCAGATATCGCGTTGCTGAATAGAGCGATGAGTGACGTCTTCGCCATCAATGAAAATCTGTCCTTCGCTCGGTTTTTCCAGCCCGGCCACCAGGCGCAGAATGGTCGTCTTGCCGCAACCGGAAGGGCCGAGCAGGGTTACCATTTGCCCCTGCGGGATAGTGAGATTGATATTATCGATAACCGTATTGCTGCCGAATCGCTTGGTGACGTTGCGCAGCTCAACAAAATTTTTCTGACTCATAGTGCGCTCCATTACGCCTGGTTTTTGGCTTTTGAACGGGAGATACGAGCTTCCCCGATCAGCCAGTCAAAGATGAAAATAATCGCCAGCATCACTACGATCAGAATCGAGCCGTAGGCGATCGCCACGCCGTATTCACCGTCTTCCACGCGGTTCAGAATGTAAGCCGTCGCCACGCGGGTATCCGGTGTGACAAGGAACACAATGGCGCTGACGGTGGTAATGGCGCGCACAAAGCTGTAGATCATCGCCGAGAGGATCGCCGGACGCAGCAGCGGCAGCAGAATATGCGTAATGGTGCGCAGAGAACCGGCGCGCAGGCTAAGCGACGCTTCGTCCAGTGACTTGTCGATCTGCCCCAGACCGGCGATCCCGGCGCGAATGCCCACCGGTACGTTACGCATCACCATCGAGATAATCACAATCGCCGCCGTACCGGTGAGGTACACCGGCGCGCTGTTAAAGGCGAGAATATAGGAAACGCCCGCTACGGTGCCCGGTACCGCGAAGCACAGCATGGTGGTGAACTCGATGGTCTTTTTGCCTTTAAACTGCTGGCGCACCACGATCCACGCGATCAGTAACCCGAAGGCGGCGGTGATCGGCGCGGCAATCCCGGCGTACAGCAGGGTGTCGAGCAGCGAAGGCCATGCCCCGTCGCTCATTCCCTGGCCGAACAGCTTGATAAAGTTATCCAGCGTCAGGGTGTAATCCACGCCCCAGTTGACGGTGAAGCTGCCGTAGAAAATGCTGCCGTAGAGCAGGGCGTTAAAGGCGATCCACACCGCCAGAATGGCGATCACGCTCCATACCAGGGTCACCGGCAGTGGTTGTACGTCGCCACGGTAGGACTTACCGGAAACGGTGACGTAAGAGCGCTTGCCGATCCACATATACTGAATGCAGAACACCAGCAGCGAGAACAGCAGCAGGAATGCGCCAAGCGTGCTCGCCGCCTGATAATCGAGCTGCGAACCGGTGATGTAGAAGTAGATCTGCGTCGCCAGCACGTCAAAGTTGCCGCCGAGCACCAGCGGGTTACTGAAGTCGGCCAGCGACTGGACGATGACGATTAAAAAGGCGTTCGCCAGCGCCGGTTTCAGCAGCGGAACGAAGACGCCGTTAAAGGTCTGCCAGCGGCTGGCGCGCAGGGTGTACGACGCCTCCTCCAGTGACGGATGAATGGTCTTAATCGCCCCATCGAGGATCATAAACGCCATCGGGGTGAACGCCAGTACCTGCGCCAGCCAGATGCCGGTAAACCCGTACAGCCAGTTGGTGTTGGTCAGCCCGAACCAGTCGACCATCAATTCGGTAATGTAGCCGGAACGCCCCATCATCAGCGTCACGCCCAGACCGACGACAAACGGCGGGGTCACAATCGGCAGAATGGAGAAGATGCGGCCAATAATCGCGCTGCGTTTGGCGATGCGGGTGGTGTAGATCGCCAGTACCAGACCAAAGAAGGTGCAGCCAACGCCCACCGCCATCGACAGGGCGATGGAGTTGAGGATCACCTGCACGATATGCGCCTGCGACAGCACGGCCATAAACGCCAGCGGAGCAAACTCGCCCGCGTCGTTAGTGAACATCGGGATGAAAATAGCGATGCTCGGCCAGACGATAAACACGCCAATCAACGCCACGATGGTGACCAGCGAACCAATCACAAAGCGGTCGCCGCCCAGCCATTCCAGGCGGGTCAGCGCCAGGGTCATTATCGCGCCCAGCGCCACAAACAGCACGATGGTGGCGTAGCCTAACCCGCGGCCTTCCACGGTGGCGCTGATGACGATAAACGCCATACAGCAGAA
The DNA here is from genome assembly GCF_051131775.1 of Klebsiella sp. MISC125. Classification (NCBI taxonomy): domain Bacteria; kingdom Pseudomonadati; phylum Pseudomonadota; class Gammaproteobacteria; order Enterobacterales; family Enterobacteriaceae; genus Klebsiella; species Klebsiella sp. MISC125. The sequence continues at coordinate 4,845,211 of NZ_CP180448.1, read as the reverse complement.
CGCCCAGCCAGCGTCGAGATAATGACGGCTGCGCTGCTCGCGCCTGGCTTCCTGCCATGGACGAATCAGCAGCAGGCTCGGCAGCAAATACCATAACCAGCTGATGTTGAACTGTGACCAGCCGTAGGCCGCGAGAATTTCATCGCTCGTGGACTCCAGCAGACCGTAATCCAGGCTCCAGCTCGGCAGCAGGGCGAACGCCAGCCAGCCGAACAAAACCCAAAGGAATATCGCATCCCGTTTTTTCACGGGATGGAGTGCAAGTGTGTGTGACATAAGTTTTCCGGTGTTGTGTGTAGGCCCGGTAAGCGTGAGCGCCACCGGGCATTAACCGCAAAATGTGGGCTTATTTACCCATCTTCACTTCGCTAACCCACTTATTGATAAGCTGCTTACGGACTTCGGTAGAACCGTATTTATCCATGTCGTAGTTAATAAGCTTCAGGTCGTCGAGCTTCAGCGAGTTTGGTGAGGTTTCGGCGGTGGTGTTGGTCAGGATCTGATAAGACTTACCTTTTTTCCACGCCAGCTCCTGGGCCTCTTTTGACAGCGCCCAGTCGACAAACAGTTTGGCGTTGTCGAGGTGGCGTGCGCCCTTCAGGATGCTGATGCCGCCAATTTCATAGCCGGTACCTTCGCACGGAGAGATCAGCTCCAGCGGCGCGCCCTGTTCTTTTTCCAGCGAATAGTCGTGCAGGAAACCGATACCAATGGCCGTTTCGCCACGGGCGGCGTTACGCGCCGGGGCAATACCGGATTTGGTGTACTGGGAGACGTTAGCGTTGAGCTGCTTCAGGTAATCAAAGGCCTGATCGTCCCCCCACAGCTGGGCGAAGGTTGCCAGCGCGGTGTAGGCGGTACCGGAGCTTTGCGGGTCGGCAATCTGGATTTCGCCTTTATATTCCGGTTTGGTCAGGTCCTTCCAGCATTTGGGCACCGGCAGATTTTTCTCTTTCAGGCGCTGGGTGTTCACGCCAAAGCCGAGAATGCCGACGTAGACCGCCGAAGTGTAGTTGCCTTTCAGCTTCGCCGGATCGCGGAACTGCTCCATCACCTGCTCAAGATTGGGGGACTTATAGGGTTGCAGCAGGCCCATTTCACCGGCCTGGGACTGCGGGTCGAGGGTACCGCCGTACCAGACGTCCGCCTGCGGGTTTTTCTTCTCGGCATCGACCTTCGCCAGCGTGCTGCCGGAACCGTTGCGAATAAACGAGGTTTTCACATCATATTTTTCGCCGAAGGCTTTGGTTTCGGCTTCACACATTTCGTTGGTGGCGCTGCAGTAGACCACCAGACGACCTTTGGCGTGCGCCGCGCCGCTTAACGTCGCCAGCGCAATGCCGGAAGCAATCAGAGTAGTGACCAGAGTTTTTTTCATTATTTTATCCTTTGAGCAGGAGAGGTAGTAATGCTCGCCATCAGCAGCGGCATCAGCAATAAACCCATCAGGACTGCGGCGACCGAGAGCAAACTAAACATGCCCGACCAGCCGTAGCGTTCAATGACCAGCGACAGAGGCCAGCCCGCCAGCGCTGCCCCCAGATAGGCGAACAGGCCGAGAAAACCGGTGATTGAACCCGCCGCCGCTTTGTGTCCGCACTCCACCGCCGCGAGGCCAATCAGCATTTGCGGGCCAAAAACGAAGAAGCCCACCGTAAAGAAACAGACCGCCAGCAGCGCGTAGTGATGCACCGGAGCGAGCCAGAGCGCGGCGACGGAAACCATCAGCCCCAGCGTGAACAGCAAAATCATCGGTGCCCGCTGGCCGCTGAACAGCAGATCCGAACCCCAACCGGCGAACAGCGCGCCGAGCAGGCCGCCCGCTTCAAATAGCATCACCGTGGCGTTGGCGCTGAGCAGATTTACGCCGTGGCTCTCCGTCAGCCAGATGTTGCCCCAGTCGTTAAGCGCGATGCGGATCAGATAGACCAGCACGTAAGAGATGGCCAGCAGCCAGATCATCGGGTTCTTCAGCATCGTGGTGCGTAGCATCTGCCAGAGCCCCATCGGTGGGCTTTGCTGCTCCTGACGCAGTTCCAGCGGGTCGTTACGCCAGGTTCCCACCGACGGCAATCCCTCTTCCTGGGGCGTTCCTTTCAGCTGTAGCGTTAACCAGATGCCTAATGCCATGCTGATAATCCCCGGTGCCAGCATCGCCGCCTGCCAGCCCCACCAGTGGGCGGCAAAGGCGCTAATCAGCGGGATAATCGCTCCGCCGATATTGATAGACATATTCCAGCAGCCCCACCAGAAGCCGCGTTCGTTGCGCGAATACCAGTGAGTCAGCAGCCGGGCGCAGGGTGGCCATCCCCAGCCCTGAAAAAATCCGTTCAGCGCCCAGACCGCCAGCAGCAGCGTCAGCGACTCGCCAAAGGCGAACACCACGTTCAACAGACCGGTGGCGAACAGGCCAACGCCCATAAACCAGCGCTGTCCGTGGCTGTCGTGCCACAGTCCGGCGGTAAACTTCGACAGGCCGTAGGTGAGATAAAACAGCGATCCCAGCAGGCCGATATCGCCTTTATCCAGACCAAGATCCGTTTGCAGCGCTGGCAGCACGTAGTTAACGCTTTTGCGCGTCAGATAAAACGCGGCATACCCGATGATCATGCACATCAGCAGTTGTGGACGTAGCGTCCGGTATTGTTGATTGATGTCGGTACGCATAGCCGTCTCCGTTTTGCTGACTATAAGAAAGTGAAATTGAAAGGGGATGAGAGAAAGTCCGCAGTGACTAAGACTTTTTCCTGGTTAGCAGGTTGTTTGTTGCAAATTTGTGGGCAAGTTAACAATTACTCGCGTGCCGTGCCGTGATTCCAGCGTTAGCTCGCCGCCCAGGGCGCTGACGCGTTCGCGCATCCCCTGAATACCAAATCCGGCAATTTTGTCGGCGCTGATACCGACGCCGTTATCCCTGACTTCCAGGCGCAACGACTTTCCCTGCTCAAGCAAGGTAATGGCAACCTCGCTGGCCTCGGCGTGCTTGCAGACGTTATTGAGCAGCTCCTGCAGCAGTCGATAGAGGGTAAAGCGTACCGTTTCGCTCTCCGGGGTGGCGCTAAGCTGATAGTCAAAGCGGCAGCAGATGCCGCGCTCGGCAAAGGCAAATTCGTTGAGCAGGTGGTGCAGCGCCTCTTTAAACGACAGTTCGTCAAGGGCGGGTGGGCGCAGCTGGCGCAGTAGCTGGCGGGTGGAGTGGTGGATACGCCGGGCGAGATCGTTAATCTGGCTAGCGGCGGCCTGGGTTTGCGCCGGATCGCGCGCCCGTTTCACCAGCTGTGACTGAATTTGAATAGCGGTGATGTTCTGGCCTATTTCGTCGTGCAGCTCGCGCGCCAGATTTTTGCGCGTGTCCTCTTCGGTATGGATCAGCTTTTCGGTCAGCGCGCGTCGTGCCGCCAGCTCCGCTTCCAGCCGCTGGCGGTAGTGGTGCAGGTTTTGCGCCAGATGCTGCTGGCGGCTGATGGCAATCCCCAGACCGATGCCGAGCAGCGCCTGGGTTGCCAGAAAGATCTCCAGTTCAACCAGATTGTTGAATCCCACACCAACCTGGCGGGCAATGGTGATCATCATGCTGCCCAGCAGGCCGGAGAGCACGCCGCCCTGCCAGCCAAACTTCCACGCCATCACTACGTTTGGCAGAAAGACGACGATCAGCAGCAGGCGTTCAATTTCCGGCGACAACACCATCTGGGTGCCGATACCGATGATAAAAAACAGGCTGCACCAGATAATTAGCGAGGTGCGCAGCGGCGGATTGGTCGTATCCAGACCCAGCAGATGATAGCGGTGCTGCTGGCGCAGGAATTCAAAAATCAGATAGACAAACGGTGTCAGCAGCACGCCGCCGGTAAACGAGGCCAGGCCAAGCATCATTGCCGGGCTTTTCACAAACGGCGAGAGCAGCGCGGTGTTGAGTAATGCGCTTACGCTGACCGTGGCCAGCAGCAGCGTCAGCCGCTGCCAGTAAAGAGGAAAACGGTGCCAGAACTGTTGCGCCAGACCGGCGGGGAGCAGGCTAATCAGCGGCGCGGCCAGCAAGGTGTAGCCGTTCAGCAACTGTTCGCTGTGCAGCCAGAACAGCATCAGCATGGGGGGGAGCACCAGCGCGGGCCAGTAGCGGCGGGAAAGCAGGATCAGCAGCGCCAGATAGACGCCGTGTGGCAGAAACAGCGCCGCCTGCTGGCCGTTATGGGTCAGGTAAAAACCGAGCGTCCACAGCATCAGCCAGCCGCTACCCCAGGCCAGTACAATGAACAGCGAAATGACCCGGTGGCGAAGGCCGCGCGACATTAATGCCCTGCCAGCAGTTGGTGGTCGAGAGCGAAGTGCACCAGCTCAATCGTGCTCTGGCATTGCAGCTTGCCCAACACGTTGGCGCGATGGACGTGCACCGTCTTGTGGCTGAGGTCGAGCTTAAAGGCTATTTCCTTGACGCTGTCGCCTTTGACCAGTAAATCAAACACTTCGCGTTCACGTGGGGTGAGCACTTCCAGCACCTGCGCCGGTTTTGCGCCGCCGCGCAGCGCCCGTAGCGCATCGGCGCACAGGTAATGACCGCCCATCCCGACGGAACGTACCGCCTGCACCAGCTCTTCCGGGCCGCAGCGTTTAGTGAGATAACCGCTGGCCCCGGCATCGAGCGCGCTCTGCACAAAGGTGGGCGCGTCATAAATGCTCAGAATAATGGCGCGAAACTGCGGCTTCTGTGCGCGCAGGCGCTTTAGCAGGCTCAGGCCGTTTTCATCCGGCATGGCGATATCCATAACCGCCACATTGACGTCATCGCGCAATAGCGTTGGCCACGCCTGTGCCGCGCTGCTGAACTGGCCAACAACGTTGAGGTCTTCTTCGAGGCTGAGCAACTGTGCAAAACCGGAACGCACCACCACATGGTCATCGACCAGCACCACTCGAATCATGTTTCTACTCTCTTCGCGGATCATGGCCCTATGATGCCTGCCGCCGCTGCGCTGGCAATCGTCGGGGTGTGGATATGTAACGAATGTAACGAAATTGCAATAAAAGCGCGGTGGCGGTTTTTGTGAAGATTAACTAACCATTGCCGCTTTTTTTCTAAAAACACTTTGTTCTTAGCAAGAATTTTTAATTACTTCATCAAACGCATCGCGCCGGAAATACTGCATCTATACACATTCATACCCCTAAATAATTCGAGTAGCAGGAAGGCGGCAAACTTGGGCATTCCTGGAGCATAGATAACTATGTGACAGGGAGGAACAAGTGCAGACAACGCACATGCTACTCGAAGTATGACGGGGATAAGGGAAGCAGACACTATGGCACTATCATCGCGTATTACTCTTATTGCCGCCCTGGCTCTCGCGGCATTCCAGGCGCAGGCGGTTAACGTCACCGTGGCGTATCAGACCTCCGCTGAGCCGGCGAAAGTCGCCCAGGCGGACAACACCTTTGCCAAAGAGAGCGGGGCCACCGTCGACTGGCGCAAGTTTGACAGCGGCGCGAGCATCGTGCGGGCGCTGGCTTCCGGTGACGTACAAATCGGCAACCTCGGCTCCAGCCCGCTGGCGGTCGCCGCCACCCAACAGGTGCCGATTGAGGTGTTCCTGCTGGCTTCAAAGCTCGGTAACTCCGAAGCGCTGGTGGTGAAGAAGAACATCACCAAACCAGAGGACCTGATCGGCAAACGCATCGCCGTGCCGTTTATCTCCACGACGCACTATAGCCTGCTGTCGGCGCTGAAGCACTGGGGTATCAAGCCGGGCCAGGTGCAGATCCTCAACCTGCAACCCCCAGCGATTATTGCCGCCTGGCAGCGCGGCGATATTGACGGTGCCTACGTCTGGGCTCCGGCGGTTAACGCGCTGGAGAAAGACGGCACGGTCCTGACCGATTCGTCGCAGGTGGGTGAGTGGGGTGCGCCGACGCTGGACGTTTGGGTGGTACGTAAAGATTTTGCCGAAAAGCATCCTGAGATTGTGAAAGCCTTCGCCAAAAGCGCCATCGACGCCCAGCAGCCCTACATCGCCAACCCTGACGAGTGGCTGAAGCAACCGGAAAATATCAGCAAGCTGGCGCGCTTAAGCGGCGTACCGGAAGCCGACGTGCCAGGGCTGGTGAAAGGCAATACCTACCTGACCGCCGCCCAGCAGGCGCAGGAGCTGAACGGGCCGGTCAATAAAGCCATTATCGATACCGCGAAGTTCCTGAAAGAGCAGGGCAAAGTGCCCGCCGCCGGGAGCGACTACAGCCAGTACGTTACCGACCGTTTTGTGAAATAAGGAGGTCATGATGCTGCACATCTCGCATCTTTCCGCCGACTACGGCGGCAAACCGGCGCTGGCGGATATCAACCTGACGCTGGACAGCGGTGAACTGCTGGTAGTACTCGGGCCCTCCGGCTGCGGTAAAACTACGCTGCTGAACCTGATTGCCGGATTCGTGCCTTATCAGCACGGCAGCATCACTCTTGAAGGGCAGCGGGTTGAAAGGCCGGGGGCCGATCGCGGCGTGGTATTTCAGCACGAAGGGCTGCTGCCGTGGCGCAACGTGCAGGATAACGTCGCGCTCGGGCTGCAGCTAGCGGGCGTCGACAAAACGCAGCGCCGGGCAACCGCCGCGCAGATGCTGAAAAAAGTGGGCCTTGAAGGGGCGGAAAAGCGCTTTATCTGGCAACTCTCCGGCGGTCAGCGGCAGCGGGTAGGGATTGCCCGCGCGCTGGCGGCCAACCCGCAGCTGCTGCTCCTTGATGAACCGTTTGGCGCTCTGGATGCTTTCACCCGTGAGCAAATGCAAGCCCTGCTGCTCAATCTGTGGCATGAGAGCGGCAAGAAGGTGCTGCTGATTACCCACGATATCGAAGAGGCGGTGTTTATGGCCACCGAGCTGGTGCTGCTCTCGCCGGGGCCAGGGCGCGTTCTTGAACGTCTGCCGCTCGATTTTGGCCGCCGCTTTGTTGCCGGGGAATCCTGCCGCAGTATCAAATCGGACCCGAAATTTATCGAACAGCGTGAATACGTCCTCAGCCGGGTATTTGAGCAACGGGAGGCTTTCTCATGAGTATCGTCATTAACGACAAACCGCGTCAGCGGGCGCTGAAGTGGCGCTGGCCGTTCTCGCGCCAGTTCACCCTGAGCGTGGCAACCCTGGCGGTGCTGCTGGTTATCTGGTGGGCCGTCGCCGCCCTACAGCTGATTAGCCCGCTGTTTCTGCCGTCGCCGGGGCAGGTATTGCAGAAACTGATTACCATCGCCGGGCCGCAGGGCTTTATGGATGCCACTCTCTGGCAGCATCTGGCGGCGAGCCTGACGCGTATCGTGATCGCGCTGCTGGCGGCGGTGCTGCTCGGCGTACCGGTAGGGATCGCCATGGGGCTGAGCCCTACGGTGCGCGGGATCCTCGACCCGCTGATCGAGCTTTACCGCCCGGTGCCGCCGCTGGCTTATTTACCGCTGATGGTTATCTGGTTTGGCATCGGCGAGACCTCAAAGATCCTGCTGATCTACCTGGCGATATTCGCGCCGGTGGCGATGTCGGCGCTGGCGGGCGTCAAGAGCGCCCAGCAGGTACGCATTCGCGCCGCGCAATCTTTAGGCGCCAGCAAAGCGCAGGTGCTGTGGCTGGTGATCCTGCCCGGCGCGCTGCCGGAAATTCTTACCGGCCTGCGCATCGGGCTTGGCGTCGGCTGGTCAACGCTGGTGGCCGCAGAGCTGATTGCCGCTACCCGCGGCTTAGGTTTTATGGTGCAGTCCGCCGGTGAATTCCTCGCCACCGATGTGGTACTGGCCGGGATCGCGGTGATTGCGATCATCGCCTTTTTACTGGAACTGGGATTGCGCGCGCTGCAGCGTCGCCTGACCCCCTGGCATGGAGAAGTACAATGAGTGAACGTTTAAGCATTACCCCGCTGGGGCCATACATTGGCGCACAGGTTTCCGGCGTCGACATGACCCGCCCGCTGAGCGACAACCAGTTTGAGCAGCTGTATCACGCGGTGCTGCGCCATCAGGTGGTGTTCCTGCGCGAGCAGAATATTACCCCTGAGCAGCAGCGCAATCTCGCCCTGCGCTTTGGCGACCTGCATATTCATCCGGTCTACCCGCACGCACCCGGCGTTGATGAAATTATCGTTCTCGATACTCACGACGATAATCCGCCGGATAACGATAACTGGCACACTGATGTTACCTTTATTGAAACGCCGCCCGCCGGGGCGATTCTGGCGGCAAAAGAGCTGCCGTCTACCGGCGGCGATACCCTGTGGACCAGCGGCATTGCCGCGTACGAGGCGCTCTCTGAGCCATTTCGTCAGCTGCTGAGCGGCCTGCGCGCGGAGCATGATTTCCGTAAATCGTTCCAGGAGTATAAATATCGCAAAACCGAAGAGGAGCATCAGCGCTGGCTGGAGGCGGTGGCGAAAAATCCGCCGCTGCTGCATCCGGTGGTGCGAACCCATCCGGTAACCGGGAAACAGGCGCTGTTTGTGAATGAAGGGTTTACGACCCGCATCGTTGACGTGACGGAGAAAGAGAGCGAGGCGCTGTTGAGCTTCCTGTTTGCCCACGTCACCAAACCGGACTTCCAGGTGCGCTGGCGCTGGCAGCCGAACGATGTGGCGATTTGGGATAACCGCGTAACCCAGCATTACGCTAACGCCGATTACCTGCCGCAGCGGCGAATTATGCACCGGGCGACGATCCTCGGGGACAAGCCGTATTACCGGGCGGGGTAATTCCTGTAGCCTGGCTAAGGCATCCGCCGCGAGCCGTAGAGAAAATCGGAAGCTGCATTGCGCGCGGCTTCCCGGAGGCGATGCTGCGCATCTGTCCGGGCTACCGGCCCGCAGAAAGCTGTAAACCCGTAGCCCGGACAGGCGCAGCGCGCCGCCTCCGGGAAAAGGTTTTTATGCCGATTTTTGCGCATCCAGATGCACGCCAATATAGCGCTGATATCGATTCGCCTTCAGATAGGTCAAATCTACCAGCACCAGACCATCCACGCAGTTATTGAAATCCGGGTCGCTGCCGAAATCGATAAACTGTACGCCGCCCGGCTCGCAGACTTCCGAGTACTGCTTATACAGCGGCGGGATCGCGCAGCCGAGATTGCCGAGCAGGGACTTCAGTCGGGCCAGGTCGTCGTTATAATCCTCACCGGCAAACTGTGCCAGCACATCGGGCAGTGAGGCGGGGTAGGGGCGACGAGACTCCGCCAGCGGATGAGTTGCCGGGAACCACAGGCGGTAAAACGCCACCAGCAGATCCCGCGCGGCAGGCGGCAAGCCGCCAGAAATCGACACCGGACCGAACAGATAGCGATAGTGCGGATAGCGCGCCAGATACGCGCCGATGCCGGACCACAAATAGTCCAGGCCACGACGACCCCAGTAGCGCGGCTGGATAAAGCTGCGCCCCAGCTCAATGCCGTGCTGAAGAATATCGTCCATGCGTTCGTCGTAATGGAACAGGCTGGAGCTGTAAATCCCTTCCAGCCCGCGTTTTTCCAGCTGCATGGCGGTCGGCATAAAGCGGTATGCACCGACGATCTCAAGGTCTTCTTCATCCCACAAAATCAGGTGCAGATAGTCATCGTCGTAACCGTCTACGTCGCGACGTTTACCGCTACCTTCACCGACCGCGCGAAAGGCAATTTCCCGCAGACGCCCCAGCTCGCGCAGCACCGGCGCGTCTTCCTGACCGTGGCGCTGCCAGAGATAAATGATTTTGCCATCCGCCGTGCGTCCCAGCGTTTCGGCCTTATTTAGTTCACGCTTGAGCAGGGCCCGGGCTTCGGGACGAGCGATAGTGCTTTCGGTTTTAAAGATCCCCGGCAGCCCTTTTCCGAGTTGTTCCAGATGACGATAGCAGCGTTCGGTGAGCTCGCGAGAAGAGGCCTGCGGGTCGAACCAGGCTGACCAGGCAATCTGTTGCCCAATATTGACCGGTAGGCTGCTGTTGCGGCGGCGGAACATTTGCTGCATCAACAGGAGCAGCGGGAGATTTGCCGACACCAGAGTGCTGGCGTAAAACAGCGCGCTGTTGTGCGCGCGTATCCACGCCGGAAGCAGCGGGGCGTGATATTTGGCGGCCAGCTTGATAAATCCTGAGTGCCATTTTTTATCGCGGATGCCGCGACGGGTCAGGCGTGAAACTTCGCCTGCCGGGAAGAAAATCAGCACGCCGCCGTTTTGCAACTGCTGGTCCATTTGCTGTAGCGCCGCTTTGGCGGTGCGGCCATTAATGTTATCGACTGGAATAAACAGCGAACTCATCGGTTCAAGATGGTTAAGCATGCGGTTGGTAACCACTTTGACATCGCTACGTACCCGGGAGACGGCGTAGAGCAGCGCCAGGCCGTCGAGCGTGCCGGTGGGGTGGTTGGCGATAATGACCAGCGGGCCATGTTCGGGGATTTTTTCGAGATCGTGCGCCGGGATAGCGCAGCGGATATTGAGATGTTCGAGCACCTGTTCGACCGTATCCAGTCCTTTCAGGTGGTGGTGACGTGCGGCAAACTGTTGAAACTCTTCCTCATGCAGGAGCTTTTTCAGCACCTTTTTCTGCCAGAGAGCTGGCCTCGCCTGAGGCCACAGGTCATCGAGTACATTGTCGAGACTAAACATGGTGGCACCTCCTCCGTCCTGCCCAGACAGTAGAAGGCGCAGATGTCGCTCAGATTACAGTTGGGTGAAGATTTTGGGGGGGGCGAGCTGCGGGGGCCGGAGCAGGTAGCCCGGACAGGCGCGCAGCGCCGCCTCCGGGAAGGCTATATGTGAAAAAGTTGCGAGCGCTTTTCCAGATTGATGTCCAGTTAATTGCCTTCTAACCTCGCCCTCTTTTATCCTGGTGGAACAGGCAAAAAATCTTTGGCAGGGGCATCCGATGGTCGATTATCGTCGTCATTACATTAATGGAGGGACTTGGTTTTTCACCGTCAATTTACGCGACAGAGAGAGTCGGTTTCTGGTTCATCGTATTGATGCATTACGCCAGGCGGTGGCAATATTCCGCAAACAGAAACCTTTTCATATTGATGCCTGGGTTGTGCTCCCCGAACACCTTCATTGCGTCTGGACCCTACCTGGCAACGACAGCGATTTTCCATCGCGCTGGCGATCAATTAAAAAGCATTTTTCAGGTTTAACAGGCGCGCAAAGCGTGTGGCAACCAAGGTATTGGGAACACGCCATTCGTAACCAAGAGGACTATCGTAGCCATGTTGATTACATTTATATCAATCCGGTTAAGCACGGGTGGGTAAGGCAGGTACGGGATTGGCCCTATTCAACCTTTCATCGCGATGTAAGTCTTAGTTTGTATCCTGTTGATTGGGGTGGGGAGGTGAAGGAATTATTATGCGGCGAGCGTCGTTAAGGTGACTTTCCCGGAGGCGGCGCGTTGCGCCTGTCCGGGCTACCAACCCACAGATAGCTGTGAGCGCGTAGCCCGGGGACCTGAATTAACGCAGGATTTTCTTTTCGGCCAGATCGAGGGCGAAGTAGCTGAAGATCAGATCCGCACCGGCACGTTTGATGGCGCCGAGGCTTTCCAGTACCACTTTCTCTTCGTCGATAGCACCGGCCTGGGCGGCGAATTTAATCATCGCGTATTCGCCGCTTACCTGATAGGCACCTAATGGCAGGTTGGTGCGCTCGCGCAGGTCGCGCAGGATATCGAGGTATGGGCCGGCCGGTTTGACCATCAGGCAGTCGGCGCCCTGGGCTTCGTCAAGCAGCGACTCGCGAATCGCTTCACGGCGGTTCATCGGGCTCATCTGATAGGTTTTACGGTCGCCTTTTAGCGCGGTACCCGCGGCTTCACGGAACGGGCCGTAGAATGATGAGGCGAACTTGGTGGAGTAGGACATAATCGCCGTATTGGTGAATCCGGCGGCGTCCAGCGCCTGGCGAATTGCCTGCACCTGACCGTCCATCGCGGCGGAAGGGGCGATAAAATCCGCGCCTGCGGCAGCGGCTACCACCGCCTGCTTACCGAGGTTGATAAGGGTCAAATCGTTATCGACACCGTGATCGCACAGTACGCCGCAGTGACCGTGCGAGGTGTACTCGCAAAAGCAGGTATCGGACATCACGATCATCTCCGGCACCGCTTGTTTGCAGATGCGGGACATGCGCGCCACCAGGCCGTTTTCGTTCCAGGCATCGCTGCCGGTGGCGTCGGTGTGGTGGGAAATCCCGAAGGTCATCACTGAACGGATACCGGCGTTGGCAATACGCTCAATCTCGCGAGCCAGATGCTTTTCCGGTATGCGCATCACGCCCGGCATGGCTTCGATGGCTTTGTAATCGTCGATTTCTTCTTCAACAAAGATCGGCAACACCAGGTCGTTCAAACTCAGTGTTGTCTCTTCAAACATGGCACGTAGCGAAGCGGACTTGCGCAGGCGGCGTGGGCGAGTGATTAAATCTGTCATGGTTTGCCTGATTTTGTGAAATGAAAAAAGATAGTCTACCTGAATTGGCGGCGGGATGTTTTGCCAAAACGATCCTGATGAATCGCAGGCAAAACACCCCTAAAGGCTATTGACTGGCTGTCTCAATGGTGGGGCGGACGCCGCTTAATTCGCTGACCAGATCGTTGATGCCGTCGCTCATATTGTTAAAGCGCGTCAACGGCGAGCGGGTGACCACCACAAACGCGCCAACGTTAGCTTGCGGATTCATCGCCATATAGGTGATAAAACCGCCGCCGCCGCCGGTCTTCTGGATAATACCCGGCTGACCGTTTTTCGGCTTCATATAGACCCAGCCAAGGCCCAACGCATCGGCTTTACCCGGCACGTCCATACCGATCACCTTCGTTAACTGGCTGCGCTGATAAATCAGCGTTTGCATACGATCCGCCTGCTGACCCCGAGTGTGGAAGTCAGAAGAGAGGAACTGCTGCATCCAGCGCATCATGTCGCCCGGCGTGGAGTAGACGCCGCCGCTGCCGATAGCGGCCAGGGTGTTGTTGCACGGGCTGGCCCCTTTCTCAGGGATCATCAGACGCTGACACTGGTCCGGAGAAGGCGTAAAGGTGGTGTCTTTCATCCCCAGCGGACGGGTAATTTGCTCTTCAAACAGCTGCGGATAAGGCTTGCCCGAGGCGGTAGATAGCGCATCGGCCAGCAAATCGAACGCCAGATTAGAATAGGCTGCTTGCGAACCCGGTGCGGTTTTTAACGTCGCCGTGGATAGCCAGTTCCAGCGCTGCTGACGCGTCGGCCAGACGAATACCGGACGATGCGCCGCGCCGCCGGGCTGTTCACGCGGCAGAGCGCTGGTGTGCGTCGCCAGATTCACCAGCGTGATGGGCTTACCTTGATAAGTGGGAACTCGAGCTCCCGGCGGGGCGTATTTGCTCAGCGGATCGTTGAGCTTCACCACTCCCTGGTCGAGCAGCTTCACCAGCATCTCGCTGGTCATCAGCTTACTCAGTGACGCGATACGAATCACCGAATCGAGCTGGGGGTGCTCATTACTGCCGGGACGCGTCACGCCGAAGCTGCGAAACACGCGCTGATTACCGTCAATGACCACCATCGCCATACCGGTCGCGCCGCTGCCGTAGAAGATATGATTAGCGTAACGGTCGACAACATCAGAGGCGAATTCCGGGTCGACGCTCGGTTGTGCGGCCTGGACCGATGTCCACGACGCCGCGCACAGCGCAGCAAAAATGAGCAGACTACGTTTCAACGGGGGCATCCATCATTGTGAAGAAAAATATAGAGCGTATTTATACTACGAAGCGACGCCGAGCAAAGCGGGAATAACGCGAATCTGTGCGGAAAAACGTAACGCGGCGTAAAAAATCCTTTTTTATGCTTTTGGATAGCCGCTTTTACCTGCGGGCGCGTATGATTACCGTTTGGCTAATGATTGGTAGCGAGAGTGACAATGGCGGCTCAACGGGTGGTAATGGTAGTGGATATGCAAAACGGCGTTTTCGCAACGCCGCGTATTGAGCGCGAACGCTGCGTCGCGCAGATAAACCGCCTGGTGCGGGCGGCGGATACCGTTATCTTCATTCAGCACAGTGAAGAGGGCGGTCTGGAAGAGGGAAGCGAAGGTTTTGATTTGCTACCTGAACTTGAGCAACCCGCTGGCGCGCTGTACGTCACCAAGACCGCTTGCGATGCCTTTTACCACACCCGGCTGGAAGAGGTGCTGCACGAGCATGATATCAAGCAGTTTGTAATTTGCGGCTGCGCCACAGATTATTGCGTCGATACCACCATCAAAAACGGCGCCAGCCGCGGCTATGCCATTACCGTCGCCGAAGATGCTCACACCACCGCCAACCGCCCGGCGGCGCAGGCCACCACGCTGATTGCCCACTACAACGAGGTGTGGCGTACCTTGACGGTACCTGGCAATCCTTTACACGTGAAACTCACAGAAACAATTCTTCGCGAATGGCAGGCGAACTAAGCCGCTGACATTCGGTCTCATAACCCGCCCACTTTTTTGCTCCGCTGCGACACCTTTGCGGCGGGCGTTTTCGTGGTACACAGCATAATAAAACGATAAGAAGTTAGCAGGAGAGCATGATGTTTAAATCTTTTTTCCCCAAACCGGGGCCGTTTTTTATTTCTGCCTTTATCTGGTCGCTGCTGGCAGTGATCTTTTGGCAGGCGGGCGGCGGCGACTGGCTGCTGCGAATCACTGGCGCATCGCAGGATGTCGCGATCAGCGCAGCGCGCTTCTGGTCGCTTAATTACCTGGTGTTCTACGCCTTCTACGCGCTGTGCGTCGGGGTTTTCGCCCTGTTCTGGTTCATTTACAGCCCACATCGCTGGCAATATTGGTCGATTCTCGGCACCTCGCTGATTATTTTCGTCACCTGGTTCCTCGTTGAAGTCGGGGTGGCGATCAACGCCTGGTACGCGCCGTTCTACGATTTGATTCAGAGCGCGCTGGCGACGCCGCATAAGGTCAGCATTAACCAGTTTTATCAGGAAATTGGCATATTCCTCGGTATCGCGATTATCGCGGTGCTTATCGGTGTGATGAACAACTTCTTCGTCAGCCACTACGTCTTCCGCTGGCGTACCGCCATGAACGAGCATTATATGGCGCACTGGCAACATTTGCGTCATATAGAAGGCGCCGCGCAGCGTGTGCAGGAAGACACTATGCGCTTTGCTTCAACGTTAGAAAGCATGGGAGTCAGCTTCCTTAACGCGGTGATGACGCTTATCGCCTTCCTGCCGGTGCTGGTGACGCTCTCCGCGCACGTGCCGGACTTGCCGATTGTTGGTCATCTGCCGTACGGCCTGGTGATTGCCGCGATTGTGTGGTCGTTAATGGGAACTGGCCTGCTGGCGGTGGTGGGGATTAAGCTGCCGGGGCTGGAGTTTAAAAACCAGCGCGTTGAAGCGGCCTACCGTAAAGAGCTGGTTTATGGCGAGGATGATGCCAACCGCGCGACGCCGCCGACCGTTCGTGAGCTGTTCAGCGCCGTACGCCGCAACTATTTCCGTCTCTATTTCCACTACATGTATTTCAATATCGCTCGTATTCTTTACCTGCAAGTGGATAACGTTTTCGGTTTGTTCCTGCTGTTTCCGTCGATTGTTGCCGGTACGATTACGCTGGGCCTGATGACGCAGATAACCAACGTCTTCAGCCAGGTTCGCGGTTCATTCCAGTACTTGATTAGCTCCTGGACGACGCTGGTGGAGCTGATGTCCATCTACAAACGTCTGCGCAGCTTTGAGCGCGAGCTGGATGGCAAAGAGCTGCAGGAAGTGACCACAACATTAAGTTAACGATCGCAAGGAAGGAATATGGCAGCAGCCTCATCTCGTTTTGTTTCACTCTCCCTGACGCTACTGGCAGGTATGGTGCTTAGCGCCTGTTCCAGTAAACCGGAACCGGTGCTGAAAGAGGGGGAAAAGCCGATTGATGTTGCCGCCGTGGTACGGCAAAAAATGCCTTCCAGCGTGAAAGACCGTGAAGCCTGGGCGCAGGCCATCGCCAAAACGTTTGAAAGCCAGAAGCTGGCGCCGACGGAAGAGAATGTCTGTTCGGTGCTGGCGGTAGCGCAGCAGGAGTCCAACTATCAGGCGGATCCTGCGGTGCCTGGGCTGAGCAAAATTGCCTGGCAGGAGATAGATCGCCGGGCGGAGAAAATGCATATTCCAGTGTTTCTGGTCCACACCGCGTTGAAAATCAATTCGCCTAACGGCAAAAGCTATAGCGAACGCCTGGATAACGTCAAAACGGAAAAGCAGCTGAGCGCGATTTTCGATGATTTTATCGGCATGGTGCCAATGGGACAGAAGCTGTTTGGCTCGCTGAATCCGGTGCATACCGGCGGTCCGATGCAGGTCAGCATCGCCTTCGCCCAGCAGCATACCGACGGCTATCCGTGGAAAATGGACGGAACCGTGCGTCAGGAAGTGTTCAGCCTGCGCGGCGGCCTGTGGTTTGGCACCTATCATCTGCTGAACTATCCAGCAAACTATAGCGTGCCGCTGTATCGTTTTGCCGATTTTAACGCCGGATGGTACGCCAGCCGTAACGCCGCTTTCCAGAATGCGGTGGCTAAGGCGACGGGTGTGAAGTTGGCGCTGGATGGCGATTTGATTCGCTACGATAGCGACGAAGCCGGAACCACCGAGCTGGCGGTGCGCCGTTTATCCTCACAGCTGGCGATGAGCGATGACGATATCCATCGTCAACTGAAGAAGGGCGATACGCTGGCGTTTGAGGGGAGCGATCTCTACAAGAAGGTGTTTCGTATTGCCGATAAGAAAGCCGGTAAAGCGCTGCCGCGAGAAGTATTGCCGGGGATCCAGCTTGAGAGTCCGAAAATCACCCGTAATCTGACTACCGCCTGGTTTGCCAAACGGGTGGATGATCGACGGGCCAACTGTATGGCGCGCCGCTAGTGCTGGCTGCGCCAGCGAGAAGCTATCCCCAATATTCCAATCAATATACAGCCCAATAGAAAAGGGACCAGGCCAAACAGGGTCCCGACCACCAGGCCTATTTCGACCCTGGGGCGGCTGCTGTCCTGCATTTGAATTAAATGCTCAAAAACGCCGGGAGTGTGTATCAGCATGCTCAGCATCTGCGCGCCGGCCCAGAAGCAAAACAGCACAAACAGGGCGTAAGCGATGTTGCTGCTGGTTATAGACCTCCTCTTTTTGCTGCCGTTGGTGGTCTTTGCAAAGGTGAACTCTGCCATATTTACCTCCGTACTTCGCTTTCCTGCCGATTTTTCAGCGATCTACATATACACAAAATCATTCAAGATGCATCGAGGCGGCAAGTCTGAGAATCCCCAGGAGCTTACTCAAGTAAGTGACTGGGGTGAGAAGACGTAGCCAACAAAGAGGCAGTTTGAAGGATGATGTGTATAGAGGCTATTCTGGCAATGAGGATCGGATTTCAGTATCAGATTGCTGGTAATTTCCGTCCAGGAATGTTCCTGATTTCACCGGTTTGCGAGTTTGCTACAAATTTGTGAAATTTAGACCAATATCGCAATGTGCGACAATTCTCAACTCGGCTACAGACCGGCGGTGGCGGCTATGCGAAGATGCTTTTTTTGTTGTCGGAGTCATCATGAAGCTCACTGAAAAAATTCGCCGCGACTGGCACTATTACGCGGTTGCGCTGGGGTTAATTTTTATTATGAATGGCGTGGTTGGGCTGCTGGGCTTTGAAACCGAGGGCTGGCGTTCATACGCCGTTGGGCTGGTGACGTGGGTGATTAGCTTCTGGATTGCCGGGTTTATTATTCGCCGTCGTCCGGTCGAGGAAGCGTGAACCGGGGCGATAAACCGAAGCTGCGTTGCGCGTTGTTTCCCGGAGGCGGTGCTGGTGTACCTGTCCGGGCTACCGGCCCGCAGTCGATGGTGAACCCGTAGGCCGGGCAAGGCGCTAGCCGCCGCCCGGCAAAGTTAACCGCTATCCCGGATTAATTCATTGATGTTTTCAGCGCGCGATCGGCGGCGTGACGCTCAAGCGCCAGCTCAATCAGGCGGCTAATCAGGCTGGTGTAATCCAGACCGCTGGCCTGCCACAGTTTCGGATACATGCTGATATTGGTGAAGCCCGGCAGCGTGTTGATTTCGTTAATCACCACCTCGTTATCGGCGGTCAGGAAAACATCAACACGCGCCATGCCGCTGCATCCCAGCGTCTGGTAAGCACGAACGGCTATCTCGCGAATTTTATCGTTCACGTCGCTGTCGATAGCCGCTGGAACCACCACCTTCGCGCCCTGATCGTCAATGTATTTGGTGTCGTAGGCGTAGAATTCGCTATTGAGGACGATTTCGCCGCAGGTGCTGGCCTGCGGGCTATCGTTACCCAGCACCGCGCACTCTATTTCACGCCCTTTAATTCCCTGCTCAACCACCACTTTATGGTCAAATTCAAAGGCCAGCGCCACGGCCTGCTGGTACTGCTCTTCGCTATTTACCTTACTGACGCCTACTGAGGAACCCTGGTTCGCCGGTTTAACGAACAGCGGTAGGCCGAGTTGCGCCTGCACGTCGGCGAAGCTCAGCTGATTGCGGTTGGCGCGGGTGAGGGTGATAAACGGTGCAATCGACAGACCGGCATCGCGCAGCAGACGCTTGGTGACATCTTTGTCCATGCAGGCGGCGGAGCCGAGGACGTCGGAGCCGACGAAAGGCAAATTCGCCATCCGCAGCATGCCTTGCAGGGAGCCATCTTCCCCGAGGGTACCGTGGACAATCGGGAAGATCACATCGATGGCCGCCAGCGGCTGGCCGCTATCGGCATTAATCAGCTGCTGGGCATCACGGCCCGGGATTTGCGCCAGCGTAACATCGGATGGACGCAGGGCAATGTGGGCAGGGTCCTGCGGATTGAGCAGATAGTTGCTGGCATCGTTGATATGCCAAATTCCCTGCTTATCAATCCCTAACAGAACCACGTCGAAGCGCGTTTTATCAATCGCATCCACGATATTTTTCGCTGACTGTAACGACACTTCATGCTCTGCCGATTTACCGCCAAAAACGATCCCAACCCTCATCTTAGCCATTTCAACTTCCATCCTGATTACATCAAAGCGCATAACATAGCATGTGAAAGAGCCGCCTGGCTGCCATAATATTTACCTTGTAAAGCATTGGGAGGTAGCGTGAAAGGAAAAGGTCTTATCGCTCTGTTAGCGCTGCTGTCAGCCGGGTATTACGGATATCGTTATCTTCCACCGCAGTATAATCCGCTGGTGCTGTTGCGCCTGGAAGACCCGCCCGGGTTAATCAGTCACTACAAGCTGCGTCGATTGACGCCCGAGCAGTGTTCTGGCCTGCTAGAGGAGGCTAATCGTAGGCAGATCATTACCAGCCAACCGGTCGCCGATAGCGGGGGAGAGTGTCCTTTGCAAAACGTGGTGCGGGTACGCGATTTTGGTGCAATAAAGCTGAGCAGTAGCTTCCTTGCAAGCTGTCCGCTGGCGCTGAGCAGCGCGCTGTATATGGAACAGCAGGCAAAACCGCTGACTCGTCAGCTACTGGCGAGCGAACTGCGCCAGGTCGAGCATTTTGGCAGTTTTGCCTGCCGCAATATTTATCATCGCCAGAACGCGCGGCGCAGCGAACATGCCACCGCGGAGGCGCTGGATATTAGCGGTTTTCGCTTAGCCGATGGGCGACGGATAAGCGTGCTGAAAGGATGGCCCGATGCGCAGTATCATCCCTGGCTGCAAGCGCTGCTGACCAACGGATGCAGTTATTTTGGTAACGCGTTAGGGCCGGACTATAACGCGGCTCATGCTAATCATTTTCACCTCGGGATGCGCGGCCAGCGTTTCTGTTTCTGAGCATATCGCGCTGCATACAAGGTCTTTCACCATGAAATTGTTTGCCTGAGCGTAATCAGATGCCATAAAACACCAAACTCCGCGCCAGCGCACCTCTGGTACTACCTCGCAGGAGGGAAATTGCTAAGCTAGTTAATAATTTCCAAAAAATTAATGAATACGCGTAGTTATGGAATCCTGGAAGGTTAATCTCATCTCCGTCTGGTTTGGCTGTTTTTTTACCGGACTGGCTATCAGCCAAATTCTCCCCTTTTTACCGCTGTACGTGTCCCAGCTTGGCGTCACCTCGCACGAAGCCTTATCCATGTGGTCTGGTTTGACCTTCAGCGTCACTTTCCTGGTGTCGGCGATTGTTTCGCCGATGTGGGGGAGCCTGGCTGACCGCAAAGGGCGTAAGCTGATGCTGCTGCGCGCCTCGCTCGGTATGGCCATCGCTATTTTATTACAGGCGTTTGCCACTAACGTCTGGCAGCTGTTTATCCTGCGCGCGGTGATGGGGCTGACTTCTGGTTATATTCCCAACGCCATGGCGCTGGTCGCTTCTCAGGTCCCGCGCGAGCGCAGCGGTTGGGCGCTGAGTACGCTTTCGACGGCGCAAATCAGCGGGGTTATCGGTGGGCCGCTGCTCGGTGGGTTTCTTGCTGACCACGTAGGTCTGCGGGCGGTATTTATCATCACCGCCGCGCTGCTGACGGTGAGCTTCCTGGTCACGTTGTTCCTGATTAAAGAGGGCGCTCGTCCGCAGGTTAGCAAAGCACAAAGGCTCAGCGGTAAAGCGGTGTTTGCCTCGCTGCCCTATCCGGGGCTGGTGATTAGCCTGTTCTTCACTACCCTGGTGATTCAGCTGTGCAATGGCTCAATCGGCCCGATTCTTGCCCTGTTTATCAAGTCGATGGCACCGGATAGCAATAATATCGCCTTCCTGGCTGGGATGATCGCCGCCGTACCGGGCGTCTCCGCGCTTATTTCCGCCCCGAAGTTGGGCAAACTTGGCGACCGGATTGGTACCTCGCGGATCCTGCTGGCGACGCTGTGCTGCGCGGTGGTGATGTTCTTTGCCATGTCGTTCGTCACGACGCCATTCCAGCTCGGCGTTCTGCGTTTTCTGCTCGGTTTTGCCGATGGGGCGATGTTGCCTGCGGTACAAACTCTGTTGCTGAAGTACTGTAGCGATAGCGTCACTGGGCGTATTTTTGGTTATAACCAGTCGTTTATGTATCTCGGTAACGTTGTCGGCCCGCTGATTGGCGCATCGGTATCGGCGATGGCGGGTTTCCGTTGGGTATTTATCGCTACGGCGATTATTGTGCTGATCAATATCTGGCAGCTGGCTATCATGCTGCGTCGTAGTCGCCGTACCGCCGCCTGACCCCTTTCTTTCTCTTCGACCGGCATTGACGTCACTACGTCAATGCCGGTTTTTGATCTTCCTCATCTATAAATGCATCACCGATCACAAAACGATCATTTTCACCTCTTACCCCCTTCTATTTGTAACTGTTACGCGTATACAGTTACGCGTAACAGTTATGGAAAAAGAGGTTTTATGAGAAATTTATTCGATTTATCAGGGAAACGTGCGCTCATCACCGGTTCTGCTCAGGGGATTGGCAATCTGCTGGCCGGTGGCCTTGCAGAGTATGGCGCAGAGATAATCATTAACGACCGTACTCAGGAACGAGCTGACCAGGCGGCGCAGGCGTTGGTGGCTCAGGGCCACCGCGCAGTAGGTTATGCGTTTGACGTGACTCAGGCGGCGGAGGTTGAGCAGGCCATTGCCCGTATCGAAGAGGAATTCGGTGCAATTGATATTCTAATTAATAACGCCGGGATCCAGCGCCGCTACCCTTTCACTGAATTCCCCGAAGAGGAGTGGGATCGGGTTATTGAAGTTAACCAGAAAGGCGTTTTCCTTGTCTCGCAACAGGTGGCGAAATATATGATGACGCGCCGTGCGGGAAAAATAATTAATATTTGTTCAATGCAAAGTGAATTAGGTCGCAAAACCATTACTCCGTATGCCGCATCGAAAGGGGCAGTTAAAATGCTGACTCGCGGAATGTGCGTGGAGCTGGCGGAATATAATATCCAGGTCAACGGGATTGCACCGGGTTATTTTGCCACCGAGATGACGACCGCGCTGGTGAATGACGAGGCGTTTTCCGCCTGGCTATATCAGCGCACCCCGGCAGCGCGCTGGGGAAAACCGGAAGAGTTGATTGGCGCGGCGGTGTATCTGGCTTCGCCAGCGGCAAACTTCGTTAACGGTCATTTGTTGTTTGTGGACGGCGGGATGCTTGCTGCCGTTTAAATAACTTTGCGTCTTTCGGGAAACTGGCACGCTCGCGATACCTGAAAGACGATATATTAAACCCGTGTGATGATATTCATTATCTGAGGATTGCTTATGCAAATGCTCGCGAAATTACCAGCGCGTCGCTGGTGGTATTTAATGCCGATTATTTTTATTACCTATAGTCTGGCGTACCTTGACCGCGCGAATTATGGCTTTGCCGCTGCGGCGGGAATTGAAAGTGATTTAGGCATTACTAAAGGCACCGCGTCGCTGATAGGCGCACTCTTTTTTCTCGGCTATTTCTTTTTCCAGGTGCCCGGTGCGATATATGCGGTAAAACGCAGCGTGCGCAAAATGATTTTCTTTAGCCTTATTTTATGGGGCTTCTGCGCGGCGGCGACCGGGTTCGTCAGTAATATTCCGATGCTGATGGTGATTCGCTTTACTCTTGGCGTGGTTGAGGCGGCGGTGATGCCTGCGATGCTGATTTACATCAGCAACTGGTTTACCAAAACCGAGCGTTCGCGCGCCAATACCTTCTTGATCCTCGGAAACCCGGTGACCGTGCTGTGGATGTCTATCGTATCCGGCTACCTGATTCAGTCCTGGGGCTGGCGTGAAATGTTCATCATCGAAGGTATTCCGGCGGTGTTGTGGGCAGTATGCTGGTGGATCCTGGTCCGCGATAAACCCTCTGAGGTCTCCTGGCTGAATGAGCAGGAAAAAGAGACCCTGCAGAAGGCGATGGATAGCGAACAGAGCAATATCAAGCCGGTACGTAACTATGGCGAAGCGCTGCGCTCGCGCAACGTGATTATGCTGTGCGCCGTTCATGCGTTGTGGAGCATTGGCGTATACGGTTTCATGATGTGGATGCCGTCGATTCTGAAAAACGCTGCGCAGATGGATATTGTGGCGGTAGGTTGGCTGGCGGCGGTGCCATATCTGGCGGCGATCTGTCTGATGCTGACGGTTTCCTGGCTGTCAGATAAGTTCCAGAATCGTAAGCTGTTTATTTGGCCGTTGCTGCTGATTGCCGCTATCGCCTTCTTTGGTTCCTGGATGGTGGGTGACCAGGCGTTCTGGTTCTCCTATGCGCTGCTGGTGATCGCTGCAGCCTGTATGTATGCGCCTTACGGTCCTTTCTTCGCGCTGATCCCGGAACTGCTGCCGCGTAACGTCTCCGGCGTGTCGATGGGCTTGATTAACAGCTTCGGCGCTCTCGGTGCTTTCCTCGGCGCGTGGCTGGTAGGTTATTTGAATGGGATTATGGGCGGACCTGGCGTTTCTTACACCTTTATGGCGATCGCGCTGTTGGCTTCGGTGGTGCTGATGTACAACGTGCGTGCCAATAACGAACCTTCCTCGTCATCGGTCACGGCAAAAAAGGTCGCGGGTTAACATAAACCGTAGCTGCTGTGGTAAGGTTCTCTGCGAGTACATAAGTCGTTTGTCGCAGAGAACCCGATGAAAAACAACCGGATGACATTGCAGGATATCGCCAACCTGGCAGGGCTAAATAAAATGACGGTGAGCCGTTATTTGCGTGACCCCGGCCAGGTTTCTCAGCGCAGCCGTGAGCTGATTTCAAAGGTCATGGAAGAGAATAACTATATCCCTAATCGGGCGCCGGAAATTCTGCTCAACGCGCGCAGCAAAACGATAGGCGTGCTGATCCCCTCTTTTCGCAATCAGATTTTCGCCGATGTGTTGGCCGGTATTGAATCGGTAACCTCCGCGCACCAGTACCAGACCCTGATCGCCAACTACGAATATGACCCGCAGCGCGAAGAGCGCGAAGTGCTCAATTTGCTCTCCTATAATATTGATGGCCTGATCCTGACCGGCAAGCAGCATAGCGATCGCATGATTCAATATGTACGCGCCAGCGGTATTCCGGTTGCGGAACTGATGGACTTCGGCGGACAGCAGCTTGATATTCAGGTGGGGTTTGATAACGAAAAGGCGGCGTGGGATATGACTAACGCCTTTCTCGAAAGCGGCAAACGGTCAATTGCCTTTTTTGGTTCAATGGACGACCCTCGCGATCTTAGTCGTTTTCGCGGCACCGAGCTGGCGCTGGAGGTTCATGGCCTGAAGGCGTATCACATGGCTCCGCGCACCATCTCCTCGGTCGCCCTTGGCCGGCAGATGTTCCTGCAAACGCAGCAGTCGCGCCCGGATATCGACGCCATTTTTTGTACCAATGACGATCTGGCGGTGGGGGTATTGCTGGAATGTCAGTCACAGGGCAAAGCGGTGCCGAAAGAGATAGCCATAGCCGGTTTTCATGGGCTGGAAATTGGCCGCGCACGCTTGCAGAAAATAGCCAGCGTCATTACCCCACGTTATGACATCGGTAAAACAGCAAGTGAAATACTGATTGCCCGATTGGCAGGTAAAGACGCGCCGGACAGCGTTAATCTGGCCTACCAGATATATTATGGTGATACGTTATAGTTATCGATGGAATAGCAATATTCCATTTTATTCTTATGTTGATGAATTTGGTTATGAGGCTTATTAATTGCTATTGAGTATATTCCATGGTCTGAATAAGCAATGAGCAAAACGTTTCGCTTAATATGGGATGGAAAGAGATGTTATTTTTAAAATAATACTGGTGTACGATGGCTGATGTATGACATAAATAGCAGCCTACGGACCTCACATTAAGGATAACGCATTGTGAAGAATCTCATTGCTGAGCTACTGGTGAAACTGGCACAGAAGGAAGAGGAAGCAAAGGAATTAACGGCCCAGGTTGAGGCGCTGGAAGTGGTCGTCACCGCGCTGTTGCGCCATATGGCGCAGGATGCCCAGCAGGCATTAATCAACGATATTGAGCAGGCAATCGAGCAGGCAAGCCCTGGCCCGCTGGTCGATGATCGTGACACCCAGCTATTGCAGCAATATATAAAGAAGCTGTTACAGCATCCTCGTAGTTAGTCTCTGTGACAAGATATGGATGCTGTCATTTTACTGTCACATCGCTTTTATACAGTCTCCCTCGTTTTGTTTTTTAAAGTATTTTTTACATGGAGACGATAAAAGTGAAATTAAGCGCCCTGTTTATTGCCCTGATACCTCTGCTGGGCTCCCCGATTATTCATGCTGAAACGACACCCGCACCGGTTCTGGAAAATCGTGCCGCTCAGGGCGATATCACCACGCCGGGCGGAGCGCGTCGTTTAAGCGGCGATCAAACCGAGGCGCTGCGTGCTTCGTTAATCAACAAGCCGGCCAAAAATATTATTTTGCTGATTGGCGACGGGATGGGTGATTCTGAAATTACCGCTGCGCGAAATTATGCTGAAGGGGCGGGCGGTTTCTTTAAAGGTATTGACGCGCTGCCGCTGACCGGCCAGTACACTCATTATTCTCTGGATAAGAAAACCGGCAAGCCGGATTATGTTACCGACTCCGCCGCTTCCGCAACGGCCTGGACCACCGGTGTCAAAAGCTACAACGGCGCGCTGGGTGTGGATATCCATGAAAAAGATCATCAGACCATCCTTGAGCTGGCAAAAGCGGCGGGCTTAGCGACCGGTAACGTCTCAACGGCGGAGCTACAGGATGCGACCCCGGCAGCGCTGGTGGCCCACGTCACTTCGCGTAAATGCTATGGCCCAAGCGTGACCAGCGAAAAATGCGCCAGCAACGCGCTGGAAAAGGGCGGTAAAGGTTCTATTACCGAACAACTGCTGAATGCCCGCGCCGACGTGACGCTGGGCGGCGGGGCGAAAACCTTCGCTGAGAGCGCGACTGCCGGTGAGTGGCAGGGTAAAACGCTGCACGATCAGGCAATCGCTCGTGGCTACCAGATTGTCACCGATGCCAGCTCTTTGAGCGCCATCAACCAGGCGAACCAGGACAAGCCGCTATTGGGGCTCTTCTCTCAGGGCAATATGCCGGTACGCTGGGAGGGGCCGAAAGCCTCTTATCATGGCAATATCGACAAAGCCGCGGTGACCTGTACTCCGAACCCGAAACGTGATGCCTCGGTGCCGACGCTGGCGCAGATGACGGAAAAAGCTATCGACCTGCTGAGCAGCAATGAAAAAGGCTTCTTCCTGCAGGTGGAAGGCGCGTCTATCGATAAACAGGACCACGCGGCGAATCCGTGCGGTCAGATTGGTGAAACCGTCGATCTGGACGAAGCGGTGCGGAAGGCGCTGGAATTCGCCAAAAAAGAGGGTAATACCCTGGTCATCGTTACCGCCGACCACGCACACTCCAGCCAGATTATTCCGGCAGACACCAAAGCTCCGGGTCTGACGCAGGCGCTGAACACCAAAGACGGTTCGGTGATGGTGATGAGCTACGGCAACTCTGAAGAAGAGTCGATGGAGCATACCGGCACTCAACTGCGTATTGCCGCCTACGGCCCGCACGCGGCCAACGTGGTCGGCTTAACCGACCAGACTGACCTGTTCTACACCATGAAGGCTGCACTTAATCTGAAATAAACCGCCGCCGGTAGCGAATTTACGTTACCGGCTGGTTTTTTCTCCATCAGCGACCAGACTTACAGAGATCCACTCAGAGAAGGATGGTGTGATGAAAATAACATTACTTGTGACCCTACTTTTTGGCCTGGTATTTATGACGGCGGTGAGTGCCGCGGAAAAAGAGTTGACCCCACAGCAGCAGAAGATGAGCGTCTGTAATAAAGAGGCGTCATCGAAGTCGTTGAAAGGGGATGAGCGTAAGACGTTTATGAGTAACTGCCTGAAGAAAGATGCCACCACGCAGGACGGCAAGGGGCTAACGCCTCAGCAGCAAAAAATGCGTGAGTGCAACGCTCAGGCGACCCAACAGTCTCTGAAAGGGGACGATCGCAGCAAATTTATGAGCGCCTGCCTGAAAAAACAGGTGTAAGAAATAAGCGGGTGAGGGAAACCTCACCCGCAATTCGGCATTTAAATCAGGAGCGGCTTAGCTTTTCTGATTTCTCCATGCATTTGACCATTGCTTCGATAACGGCGGAGCGGAAGCCTTTCTCTTCCAGCACGCGCACGGCTTCGATTGTGGTGCCGCCAGGCGAGCAAACCATATCCTTCAGCGTACCCGGATGCTCCCCACTTTCGAGCACCATTTTGGCGGAACCCATCACCGCCTGTGCCGCAAATTTGTAAGCCTGAGCGCGCGGCATTCCACCGAGCACCGCAGCATCGGCCATCGCTTCGATAAACATAAAGACGTAGGCTGGGGCGGAGCCGCTGACGCCAACTACCGGGTGAATCATCTGCTCGGCGATCAGCTCTGCCTGGCCAAAACAGCGGAAGATAGTCAGGATTTCGGCTGTTTCTTCGGGGCTGACCAACGCGTTTGGAGTGACCGAAGTCATGCCTGCATTGACCAGAGACGGCGTGTTGGGCATGGCGCGAACTATTTTGCGGTCATGGCCCAGCGCGCGTGCCAGCTGGTCTAGCGTTACGCCCGCGGCAATGGAAACGACCAGCGAGTCTTTATTCAGGCTGGAGGCCACGTCGCTGAGCACTTTGACCATCACTCCCGGCTTTACGGCGCCGAAAACGATATCCGCCACCTGGGCGACTTCCTGCGCGCTTTGTGCTGCATTAATGCCGTACTGGTCGTGCAGGGCCGCGACTTTGTCCGGCGACGGGGTGTAGACCCAGATTTGCCCCGGCTGAACCTGTCCGCTGGCGATCAGGCCGCCCAGGATGGCCTTGCCCATATTGCCGCAACCGATAAAGCCGATTTTCTTCTCCATCACCAATCCCCTTTGTTTTGTCGTTAGCTCTCTAGCTTATCATCAAAAAGCCCTCCGGGGACTTCGCCGTTTACGGCGGGGAGCCGTCAACTTGTCGCTTTCACGAAAGGCAAAAGCAGGTAACAATACGGTTTCTCTTTTTCGTCGACAGGAGCCGCAATGGCTATTTGGGTTGATGCGGACGCGTGTCCGAATGTGATTAAAGATATTTTGTTCCGTGCCGCCGAGCGCGCGCAAATCTCAATGACGCTGGTGGCTAATCAGCCGCTGCGCGTTCCACCGTCGCGTTTCATCCGCACCCTGCGCGTGGCCCAGGGTTTTGACGTAGCGGATAACGAAATCGTGCGCTTATGCGAGCCGGGAGATCTGGTTATTACGGCAGATATCCCGCTGGCAGCTGAAGTTCTGGAAAAGGGCGGTGCGGCGCTGAATCCGCGCGGTGAGCGTTATAGCGAGGCAACTATTCGCGAGCGTCTGACGATGCGCGACTTTATGGAAACGATGCGGGCCAGCGGCGTGCAGACCGGCGGCCCGGATAGCTTATCCCAGCGCGACCGACAACAGTTTGCCGCCGCGCTGGAGAAGTGGCTGTTAGAGGTCAAACGACAGCAGAATTAAACCCAGCTATCGTCGTCGCTGCCGAAATCGCTATCGTCGCCAAAACCGGCGTCGAAATCGGAATTATAAGCACTGTTATCGGCAAGGAACTGTCCATCATCCTGGCGGAAGGTATCGTCTGCCGCGCTGGTGTCCTGTGCCTGGCTAAGGTCCGGCTGCGGTTTGTCTTCAATAATATTGACGATCTCCTGTGGGTGCGAACCGCTGAACATATTCGTCAGCATATTCCCGAGCACCACACCGCCAGCAACGCCGGCCGCCGTTTGCAGCGCGCCTGCCATAAATCCCCCGCCGCTGCGTGCTGCCGCCTGCGGAGCATAGTTTTGCGCCTGCTGGGCGTACTGCGGCTGCGCGTTAGCCTGCGGCCGGCCGTATTGCTCTGCGCCAGGAATCGGGTCGGAGCCGCGAGACTGGCCGCCACCAAACAGTCCAGAGAGAAATCCGCCGCTGCTTGGTTTCGCCGCCTGAAGCTGCGTCACCTGACTTTCCAGCGCCTGAATGCGGTCGTTGAGCTGTTTGATAGCCGCCTCCTGAATCAGGATAGTTTGCGCCATATAGTAGGGGGCGGAAGGCTGCTCGCTGACGTGCTGGGCAATCCGCTCTTCAGCGCTGGCATCGCGGGATGCGCTGCGGGTCTCGGCCTCTTTCAGCCGGGAAAACAGTCCATCAATAAGGCGTTGCTCTTCAGATTGCATAATACATTCCTCAGTCATACTAATTAATGAGCGTCAGAGTCTCCCTGAACGACCCATGTTGTAAATATGTTGCCGCGTAAAGCTATGCAGAAATGTGTTACTGTTTACGCCAGACTGCGAACAAAAAATAACTTTTGCGGGAAAGTAAAGCTGGCATAACACCAAATGCAATGATAAGTTTACATGTAAAGTCCTTTCAAATACTAAGGTGAAAGGGTTCGTAGATGGTGTGTAACGTTTATTTTACGGATGTCATTGAGTGAGTTTGCGGTACCATTGTTTCTCTTTTCGCTTTCTTTATATCCGCAAAACGCGGAACCAAGGGGTCTTCGGTAATGGCACAGCTAATTTTTCTTGTCGGGCCTCGCGGCTGCGGTAAAACAACCATCGGTCACGCGCTGGCGCAAGTTCGCAGTTTCCAGTTCGCTGACACGGACCATGAGCTGCAGGAACATGAGCAGCGCACGGTCGCGGCTATCGTCGAGCAGGAAGGCTGGGAACGTTTTCGCGCGCTGGAAACTCAGGCTCTGGAAAGAGTCGCGCAGCCGGCGACGATTATCGCCACCGGTGGCGGCATTATTCTTAGTGAATACAATCGTCAGTTTATGCGCGAGAACGGCGTAGTGATTTATCTGGAAGCCTCGGTTTCTGCGCTGATTGACCGCCTGGAAGCCTATCCGAAAGCTGAGCAGCGTCCGACGCTGACCGGGAAACCCATCCGCGATGAAGTGGGTGAGGTGTTGGCGCAGAGAGAAGCGCTGTATCGTGCTGCCGCGCATCATATTATTAATGCGACCGTATCGCCGGATGAAGTGGTTGAGCAGATTATGGCGACGGTTTGCGGGGCGACCTACAGCAGTTAAGATTTTGCTTACGGTAAACGGATCGGCAGCGCCTATACTTTAAAATTCTTAAAGTAGAAAAAGGAAGCGTTATGCCGACCAGACCTCCATATCCAAGAGAAGCGCGTATCGTTGCTGTTGAAAAAGGGCCGGAAGGTCAATCGGTGACATGGTATGAACTACGCGCTGATCATCCCACGCCCAATTCGCTTATCAGCGAGCATCCCTCAGAACAAGAAGCGCGAGATGCAAAACAGCGCTACGAAGATCCTGACAAATCATAATTTCCCTATTAATGTCCGGGACTCACTCTGAAAAGGACCGTTACCGGGCATCTATCACATTTTTAATCTATTAACAGTACTAATGATTACCTAAGTTACGGATTTTCAGGAGCGTTTTTAACGCTTCTGGAATCTTTACATTCCATAGCGGCATTAACCTGCTACGCTTCTCGACGGTTGATTTTTAGTCACCATGGGGCAGATGTTGTTAATAGAAGCCTGTTTTTAAACAGCGGTACTGAAAAGGTACATGATATGAGTAGTGCATCGATGGCTATTTTGACCATTGGGGTAGTACCGGTGGCGGAGATGTTGCCGCTTTTAACCGAGCATATCAGGGAAGATCAAATCACCCACATTAGCCTGCTTGGCAAAATGGCGCGTGAAGAGGTTATGCAGGAGTATGCCGTGGAATCCGGCGAAGAGACGTTACTGACCTTGCTGAGCGATAATCAAATTGCGCAGGTCTCTCGGCAAAAGGTAGAGCGGGATTTGCGTAGTGCTATCGCGATGCTCGACAAACAAAATTACGATCTTATTTTACTGATGAGTACCCATCCTTTTCGCGGCTTTGCGGCGAATAATGCGATCCTGCTCGAACCGCAAAGGATCATCCCACTGCTGGTGGCATCCATTGTTGACGGTCACCAGGTTGGGGTGATTGTTCCGGTTGAAGAGATTTTGCCGCTACAGCAGGAGAAATGGCAGGTGTTAGAAAATACACCGCTGTATGCCATCTCCAATCCGGTTAGCGGTAGCAAAGATGATTTACTGGCCGCGGCCAGGGAGTTGATAGCGCAAGGGGCTGATGTACTGATGCTGGATTGTCTGTGCTACCACCAGCAGCATCGTGACGTGTTACAAAAAGCGCTGGATATTCCGGTTCTGTTGTCAAATGTGCTGGTTTCCCGACTGGCGGCAGAACTATTAGTTTAACCTGATGCAACGCGTTAATTTTACGTGACAGGGGCAAGGAGCGCCCCCTATATTGTGCCTTCAACACCAGATCATAAGGGCGAGTTTATGCTTCAAAGCAATGAATACTTTGACGGAAAAGTAAAATCTATTGGCTTCACCAGCAGCAGTACCGGTCGTGCGAGCGTGGGCGTGATGGCGGAAGGGGAATATACCTTTGGTACCGCGCAGCCCGAAGAGATGACCGTGGTTAGCGGCGCGCTGAACGTGCTTCTGCCGGGTGAGACCGAGTGGAAAGTGTATGCCGCCGGTGAAGTATTCAACGTTCCGGGGAATAGCGAGTTTAATTTGCAGGTGGCTGAACCAACTTCCTATCTGTGCCGCTATCTGTAAGACAAATATCCTTCCTGCTCAGGCAGGAAGGAATGAGTGAGGTTAGCGCTGCGCTTCGCCGCCTAATCCTTCCACCAGATTCTGAATGAGCGCGGCCAGTTCGCCGGTCATCAGAATAAAGTCCGCATCAAAGCGCTGAGCGAAATCTTCCCGGTCGATATCTTCATTCTGATCGCGCAACTCATCACAGAACTTCAGGCGTTTAATCGAACCATCATCGCACATCAGGAACTGAATACGCTGCTGCCAGTCGAGAGCCAGCTTGGTGACTACTTTACCGGCTTCAATGTGCACGGCAATTTCGTCGCTGACCAGATCCTGTTTCTTCGCGCGGATCACGCCACCATCTTCCAGCATTGCTTTCAGCTCGGCTTCATCCAGCAACTGGAAGCCCTGAGCCACGGTACCGGAACGAACCCACTCGGTGAGCGTCAGCTCGATCGGGTTTTCCAGCGCCAGCGGGACGACCGGCAGCGAGCCCAGGGTTTTACGCAGCAGCGCCAGCGTATCTTCCGCTTTTTTGGCGCTGGCGCAGTCCACCATGATCAACCCGTTGACGGTATCTATCCACATCATGGTCTGGCTGAAACGGCTGAAAGCGCGCGGCAGCAGAGAGTGCAGCACTTCGTCTTTCAGCGAGTCTTTCTCGGTTTTCTTTAGCTTGCGGCCCTGCTCGGCTTCCAGCTTAAAGATCTTCGCTTCCAGCGCCTGTTTGATCACCGGCGACGGCAGGATCTTTTCTTCTTTACGTGCGCAGATAACTATCTGGCCATTTGCCGTATGCGTCAGCGCATTGCTGTGCGATCCCATCGGCGAAACCCAACCAGTTTTGGCCATATCCTGGCTGCCACACGGGGTAAATGTCAGCTCGGCCAGCTGTTTTTCCATCTCCTCGGCACGCAAGGAAATGTCGCGGCTGAGACGATAAACCATTAAATTTTTGAACCACAGCATGATAATTTCCACGGCTTTGTCGTTAAATCCAGCGGGCATGATAGCGAATTGTCGCTATGCTTGCATTGTTAATCGGGGAGAGGAATTTACAGTGCGCATTGGGATTGATTTAGGCGGGACCAAAACGGAAGTTATCGCGTTGAGCGACCGGGGAGAGCAACTATTTCGCCATCGCCTGCCTACGCCAAGGGATGATTATCATCAGACGATAGAGACAATTGCCTCGCTGGTAGAGATGGCTGAGCGGGCTACGGGGCAGCGCGGCACGGTCGGTATGGGGATCCCCGGCTCGATTTCGCCCTATACCGGCGTGGTCAAAAATGCCAACTCGACCTGGCTCAACGGTCAGCCGTTTGATAAAGATCTCAGTCAGCGCCTGAATCGCGAAGTGCGTCTGGCGAATGATGCCAACTGCCTGGCGGTATCGGAAGCCGTAGACGGCGCGGCGGCCGGGGCGCAAACGGTATTTGCGGTGATTATCGGTACCGGCTGCGGTTCCGGCGTGGCGCTAAATGGGCGTGCCCATATTGGTGGTAACGGTACGGCGGGCGAGTGGGGGCACAATCCGCTGCCGTGGATGGATGAAGACGAATTGCGCTATCGCGCGCAAGTGCCGTGCTACTGCGGCAAGCAGGGCTGTATCGAAACCTTTATTTCCGGTACTGGTTTTGCTACCGATTATCAGCGGCTGAGCGGTAATCCGCTGAAAGGCCGCGAGATTATGCTGCGCGTCGATGAGCAGGATCCGATGGCTGAACTGGCGCTGAGCCGCTATGAAATGCGGCTGGCGAAGTCGTTGGCTCACGTGGTGAATATTCTCGACCCGGACGTCATTGTGCTGGGCGGGGGGATGAGCAATATCGAGCGGTTGTATCAAACGCTGCCGAATCTGCTGAAACTCTGGGTCTTCGGCGGCGAGTGCGAGACGCCGATTCGCCAGGCAATGCACGGTGATTCCAGCGGCGTGCGCGGCGCGGCCTGGTTGTGGCCGCTGTAAATAATGAGCCCGTTGCGCGGTCGGTGCTGCGCAACGGATGTTGGTTGCTTACAGGTCCGGGATCTCTTCCAGAGCATAGTAAATCGTAAGCCCTAGTTTTTCTCCTTCCTGAATATCCAGATCTGCCCCTTTGGATTCGCCCGGCATCCGCAAAATAGCGTTACAACGGCTAATCAAACGGTGCGCGACGGGATAGAGATACTCCTCGCTAATCGCATCGCCAATCTCCTTTGAACCTGCCGCTTTGGCAACAGGTAAAGCTAACCATTCGCCGACCACGGGGATATGACCTTTTTGGTAAACGCTTAGCGCAACCTGCGCCATGTTGTTCAGGTTAGCGTCGATTAATTCCGGACGATTATTGGTGCCGCTGCGTACCGGGCCGGCGATCAAAATAAGAGAGCTTTTCATGTTTAAGACCTTCTTGATGCGTGAAAGGGAGTGCTGTTGAAGGTTTCCTTTCCTGTGGCACTTTCCGTCAGTCAAAACTGTTTATGCACGAATTTGCGCGAAATACATAATTAACAGTCATAATTGAGCTTTAAGATAAACTATCATGCAGATTCGTGCAATATCAAGATTAGTCGTGAATGGAATGGTTGTATGTAATGCGCCGAACGGCAAAATGCGGCCTCTCCCCGAAGGAAGGGGCCTTTTATGAGGATATTGATGGGGGAGAACTAGTCGACGGCGAAGGTTTTATCCAGGCGGCTATAACCCAGCCCATTGATTTTTTTAACTTTAATTTGTACCGGGATGCGCTCTTTCATCGCCTCGACGTGGCTAATCACGCCGATGACCTTGCCGCTGGCGTTAAGCGCATCCAGCGCATCCAGCGCGGTATCAAGGGTTTCGCTATCCAGAGTACCGAATCCCTCATCAAGAAATAGCGAATCAATCCGCGTTTTGTGACTCACCAGGTCGGACAGCGCCAGCGCCAGCGCGAGGCTAACGAGGAAGCTCTCGCCACCGGAAAGGGTTCGCGTGTCGCGCACCGCGTCTGCCTGCCAGGTATCGACCACTTCCAGCTCCAGCGCCTCACTGGCTTTACGTTGCAACAGATAGCGACCATGCAGGCGGTTGAGCTGATGGTTGGCCAGCCACACCAGATTATCCAGCGTCAGCCCCTGGGCGAATTTACGGAATTTATCGCCCTCTTTGGAGCCGATAAGCGAGTTCAGCCACGCCCAGTCCTCCACTTCCTGAGCCGCGCGTTCCATCTCCTGACGCAGCGCCTGCTGACGCTGCTGGTTTTCGCTATTCTGCTTCAGCTGTTGGCGAATCTCGCCCTGACGGGCACTGTTCTCGCGCAGTCGCGACGCCAGTTGCTGGAGTTTTTCCTGTACTTGCTCAAGCGGCTGGCTGATGTCCGTTTCTGCTGGCGGTTGCTGACTGTGGCTATCCAGCGTTTCGCGGGCCCGCAGCGCCAGCGCCTGGTTCTGCTGTAGCGTGCTCTCCAGCATCTGCTTCAGCCGTTCGAGGCGCTGGCGCGTCTCTTCATCCAGCAGTGCGGCAAGGAATGCCTGCTGGTCGGCGAACGGACTGGCGGCCAGCGCGGCGCTGAACTGTTTTTCGGTCTCAGTTAGCTGAGTTTGCTGCTGATTTTCCTGCTGCCCCAGCGTTTGCCACTGGCTCTGAAGCGCCAGGCAGTCGTCGTGCACCTGACGCCAGCCTTCCATCGGCGCGGGCTCGGCCTGTTGCTCGGTTTCCGGTAGCGCTTCCAGTAGCGGCGTCAACTGCTGGAGCTGCTCCTGAAGAGCCGTGGCTTCGTTCTGTTTGTTTTGCCAGCTGCGGGTCTCTTCTTCCCGCAGCGCTAACCAGTTCGTAGCCTGGTCCGGGGCGGGTAAGCTCAGAGCAAACGCGCTCAGCTCAGCCGCCAGTGCGACGCTGCGCTGCTCTTGTTCTTGCTGAAGCTGTTGCAGCTGCTGCTGGCACTCCTGCTGCTGGGCCTGCCAGTTCAAGCGTTGTTGGTGTTGATATAGCCGCTGTTCATGCTCTTGCTGCGCATTCAGCCAGCCGGGAATATCATCCTTTGGCTTCAGGTCGATATTTAATCCGGCGATCGTCTCCTGCCATTGTGATGTGAGCGCTTGCTCCTGTTGAAGAAGGGATGCTTTCTCGGCGGTCTCTTTTTGCTGCTGTTTAAGCAGCGCATCCAGCTCGCCGCGAAGCTGTGCCCCGGCCTCTGCTAGCTGTTTAACTTCATGCTCTAGCGCATCACGACGCGCCTGGTTTACGCCGGGAACCAGCGCCTGATACTCGGCGATAGCCGGATGCTGTTCGGAACCGCAGAGCGGGCACGGCGAGCCGGGCTGGAGACGGGCGCGATCGGCCTCAAGTCCGGCAATCCGCGCCTCCATTTCACACAGGGCTTTCACATCGCTGAACTGCTGATTCTTCTCTTTATAGGCCTGTCGGCGCTGGGCCAGAGTCGCTTCCAGCTTTTCCTGTTCCTGTTTGCTGGCCTGTTCGGCGGCATTTAGCTGTAATAACCGTTGGCTGAGCGGTTGTAGCTGGCTATAGAGAGAAGAAAGCTGCTGACGCAGAGGCCGGGCCTTTGCGTGCTGCGCCAACTCGAGGCCCACTTGTTCGGCATCCAGCGTTAGCGTGGTACAAGGGAGTTCAGCCAGCCTGCCGGTCGTTTCCGTCAGGCGCTGTTGCAGGGTGGATTGCTGCTGCGCATCGCGGGCCTGCTGTTGAAACGCTGCCCGCCAGCCCGCCAGCGCATTTCCCCACTGCTGATAGCGGTCGTGCTCTTTTAGCCATGCGGATAGCGTGTGCTGGTGGGCGCGCAGGCGTTCGGACTGCTGCTTGGCGGCGAGACGAATGCCTGCCCGCAGCCGTAGCCGTTCATGTAAGCGAGTATTTACTTCTTCTCTCTGGTGGCGGGTTTGCGCCAGCGCGGCGGCTTGTTCCTGCTGGCGCGTCCAATGCGGGCGCAAGTGTTCGGCGGGCTGCGCATTGAGCAGTGCGATCAGCTGCGGCTGCGCCTGTTCGAGCGCAGACTGCGCCTCGCGCAGCGTGGCCTGGGCCTTCAGATTTTCTGCCGTCAGCTCTTCACGACGCATCAGCCATTGGCGGGCGTTTTGCAGGCAGGTTTGCTCGCTAACCTGCTGTTTTTCTTCATCAGTAAGTACTTGCAAACTTTGCTGGAGAACCAGCTGCTGCTCGTCACTCAGCAGCAGGACGCCGGAAGCCTGGGCCTGAAGTTTTTCCAGCTCGATGCGGGCAAGCTTATGCTTTTCAAAGACCTGTGCTGAAATCTGGCCGTAAATTTCGGTACCGGTTAGCTCTTCCAACAGCTCGGCGCGCTCTTTGGGTTTGGCGTTGAGGAAGGCGGCGAACTGCCCCTGCGACAGCAGCATTGAGCGGGTGAAGCGACCATAATCCAGCCCGGTGAGGGTGGCGGTCATTTCCAGTTTATCTTTGACTTTATCGGCGAGGATTTTGCCGTCGTCGCAGCGCGCCAGTTCGACGCGCGGGGCCTGTAGATTACCATCCGGCTGGTTTCTTGCCCGGTTCTGGCTCCAGAAGGCGCGGTAGGCGATACCTTTGACCTCGAACTCCACTTCTGCCAGACATTCTGCGGTGTCGCGGGTCATTAGATCGTTTTGTGATTGTGACACGCTGCTCAGACGCGGGGTTTCGTGGTACAGCGCGAGACAGATGGCGTCGAGCAGGGTGGTTTTTCCGGCACCGGTCGGCCCGGTAATGGCAAACAGCCCGTTGCTGGCGAACGGCTCGGCGGTGAAATCGATTTTCCACTCGCCTTTTAGCGAGTTGAGGTTTTTCAGACGTAAGCTCAGGATTTTCACAGACGATCCTCATCGTTCAGGCTATGCAGCGTCTCGTTAAACAGCTGCTCCAGGCGCTGTTGCTGCGACTCTTCCAGGGTTTCCAGCGCCAGGCGACGGGCAAACACATCTTCGACCTGCAGTTCGCTGAGCGTTTCCCGGCGCTCGCCCGCCAGAATGCGCTCGCGCTGGGCGCGGCTGCGGCGCACCAGCAGCACTTCTACCGGTAGCGTTTCGGTCTGTGCCTGAATTTTGCGTTGAATATCATGCAAATATTCGTCGCTGGTGATCTCAATATCCAGCCAGACGGCGGGTTGCTGGCTATTATCTTGCCACTGATTCAACTGCTCGCTGATGCTGGCGAAATCGCCCTTTAATACCGCCAGCGGCTGGGTAATGGGGACGATGAGCGGCGTGACGTCTGTTAGACATCCGTTGGTGAAGGTCACCAGGTTGACGCTTTTGTTTTTCCCGGTTTCGTCAAAGCTCAGCGGGATGGGCGATCCGCTGTAGCGAATATGCTCGCAGCCGCCCACCACTTGCGCCCGGTGAATATGGCCAAGCGCGATGTAATCGGCAGGGGGAAAGTGGCTTGCCGGAAAGGCATCGAGGGTGCCGATATAGATTTCGCGAACCGCGTCGCTTTTGCTGGCGCCGACGGTGGTCAAATGACCGCTGGCGATAATCGGCAGCGGTCGGTCGCCGCGCAGTTCGCAGGCCTGCTGATACTGCTGCTGGTAGTAGTCGCTGATGGCGGTGAGGAGCTGCTTCTGCTTTTCACCGCTGGAGTGACCGGCCTGGCTGGTCACTAGCTCGCGCGGGCGCAGGAACGGCACAGGGCAAAAAATCGCCCCCGCTGAACCATCACGCAAGGGCAGAATAAAAGGAGCGTGACCGGCATTGGCGACTACCGTGGTTTTCAGGAAGGCGAGAATATCCCGCGATTCATTGAGGGTCGCCACCGAATCGTGGTTTCCCGCCAGTACCACCAGTTGGCAGCCGGTCTGCTGTAGCTGAACGACAAACCGGTTATACAGCTCACGCGCGTAGCTCGGCGGGGAGCCAGTATCAAAAATATCGCCCGCGACAATAATGGCATCAACCTCATGCTCCTGGGCGCTGGTCAGCAGCCAGTCGAGAAACGCCTGATGCTCAGCGGCGCGGCTTTTGCTATAAAAATTTTGCCCAAGGTGCCAGTCAGAAGTGTGAAGGATGCGCATAGTGGTCCCGTAGCGAAAAAAGCGTAAGCGGCATTATAACACTGGTCTTCAGTGAGATAAGTCCGTGTCACAATTCAAAATCCCTTGTTCATCTGCCCGTCATTTTTTTCATAAATCTGTCATAAATCTGACGCATAATGGCCGCGCACTTCTATACTGATGGCTAAAAAATACAGGGTAAATAATGGCGAGAAGAATTCTGGTCGTTGAAGATGAAGCTCCAATCCGCGAAATGGTCTGCTTTGTTCTGGAGCAAAACGGCTTTCAGCCCATCGAGGCGGAAGATTTTGACAGCGCGGTCAATCAACTCAATGAACCCTGGCCTGATTTGATCCTGCTCGACTGGATGCTACCGGGTGGCTCAGGTTTACAGTTTATTAAACAGCTCAAGCGCGAAGCGATGACCCGCGAGATTCCGGTGGTGATGTTGACCGCCCGTGGTGAAGAGGAAGATCGCGTTCGCGGCCTGGAAACCGGCGCGGATGATTACATCACCAAGCCATTCTCTCCGAAAGAGCTGGTGGCGCGAATTAAAGCCGTGATGCGACGCATTTCGCCGATGGCGGTGGAAGAGGTGATTGAAATGCAGGGACTGAGCCTCGACCCTTCTTCTCATCGCGTCATGACTGGTGAAAACCCGCTGGATATGGGGCCGACCGAGTTTAAATTATTACACTTCTTTATGACCCACCCGGAGCGTGTTTATAGCCGCGAACAGCTGCTCAACCACGTTTGGGGAACTAACGTATATGTAGAAGACAGAACGGTGGATGTACATATTCGCCGCCTGCGTAAAGCGCTGGAACATAGCGGCCATGACCGGATGGTACAAACGGTTCGCGGCACGGGATATCGTTTCTCCGCCCGTTTCTGAATCTCGACAGGAGTGTGAACCGTGCTGGAACGGCTGTCATGGAAAAGGCTGGCGCTTGAGCTTTTCTTGTGTTGTATCCCGGCCCTGATCCTCGGGGCGATTTTTGGTCACCTGCCGTGGTTTTTGCTGGCGGCGGTGACGGGTCTTCTTATTTGGCATTTCTGGAATCTTATGCGTCTGTCGTGGTGGCTGTGGGTTGACCGCAGCATGACGCCACCGCCGGGCAGCGGCAGTTGGGAACCGCTGTTGTACGGCCTGCATCAGATGCAGATGCGTAATAAAAAGCGCCGTCGCGAGCTGGGTAGTCTTATAAAGCGTTTTCGCAGCGGTGCAGAATCTCTCCCTGATGCGGTGGTTTTAACTACCGAAGAGGGCGTGATGTTCTGGTGTAATGGCCTGGCCCAGCAGACGCTTAATCTGCGCTGGCCGGACGATAACGGACAGAACATCCTTAACCTGCTGCGCTACCCGGAATTTGCCAACTACCTGAAATATCGTGATTTCTCGAAGCCGTTGAATCTGGTGTTGAATAATGCCAGGCATCTGGAAATTCGCGTGATGCCCTACAGCGACAAACAGCTGCTGATGGTGGCGCGTGATGTTACGCAGATGCATCAGCTCGAAGGGGCGCGACGTAACTTCTTTGCCAACGTCAGCCACGAGCTGCGAACCCCGCTGACGGTGTTGCAGGGGTATCTGGAGATGATGCAGGAGCAGATACTGGAAGGGGGCACGCGCGAGAAAGCGTTACACACCATGCGTGAGCAAACCCAGCGTATGGAAGGCCTGGTTAAACAACTGCTGACGCTGTCACGAATAGAGGCCGCGCCGGTACTGGCGATGAACGATAGAATCGATGTGCCGATGATGCTGCGGGTGGTGGAGCGCGAGGCGCAAACCCTGAGTCAGCAGAAGCATGTTCTGCATTTTTCCGTCGATGAGTCGCTGAAAGTGTTGGGGAATGAAGAACAACTGCGTAGCGCGATTTCCAACCTGGTGTATAACGCGGTCAATCATACTCCGGCGGGAACGGAAATCACCGTGAGCTGGAAGCGGGCATCTCACGGCGCGTTGTTTAGCGTCGAGGATAACGGGCCGGGAATTTCTCCGGAGCATATTCCGCGCCTGACCGAACGTTTCTACCGTGTTGATAAGGCACGATCGCGGCAAACCGGCGGCAGCGGTTTGGGGCTGGCGATTGTTAAACACGCGATCAGTCATCACGACAGTCGTCTTGAAATTGAAAGCACGCTGGGCAAAGGGACGCGTTTTAGCTTCTTGCTGCCGGAACGTTTAATTGCCAAAAATGAGCCCTAGTTCCTGTCCTGTCAGCATTAGTTGCCAATGACCAGCTTCGGCTGGTCATTTTCATTTGCAGTCAATTTCGTTTTGCGTAATTAACGAACGTTCGCTGCTTTTTTGTTCGCATGATAAGCCACATGTTTTCCATCAGTCAGGTCAATCATTCTGGCTATGAAAATAGAGTTAGCATAATCATCTGCTTTTACGATCCCTCCTTGCTTTAAAACGTTATAAGCGTTTAAATTGCCCCCCTACGGTCGCAGACAGACTGTTTTTGCGTGGTAATTCAAAAAACAATTCTTTTCCACGCCGCTTTGGGAGCATATCCCGCTGAGTTTACTGACAATGGCCGCTGTATCATCCCCTAAGGGAAGGCGCGGTATTTATCCGTTTTTACAACACCACATCCACAGGCAGTAATGAATTTATGACCCATCAGTTAAAATCTCGCGACATCGTTGCGTTGGGCTTTATGACCTTCGCGCTGTTCGTCGGCGCAGGCAATATTATCTTCCCTCCGATGGTTGGCTTACAGGCTGGTGAACACGTCTGGACCGCGGCTATTGGCTTTCTGATTACCGCCGTGGGTTTACCGGTGCTAACGGTCGTGGCATTGGCGAAAGTCGGCGGCGGCGTAGAAAGCCTGAGCACGCCGATTGGTAAAGTCGCCGGTATCCTGCTGGCCGTGGTCTGCTATCTGGCTGTGGGGCCGCTGTTCGCCACTCCGCGTACCGCCACCGTCTCCTTTGAAGTGGGGATTGCTCCGCTGACCGGTGATGGCCCGCTGCCGCTGCTGATTTACAGCGTTATCTATTTTGCACTGGTGATCCTCGTTTCGCTCTACCCGGGCAAACTGCTGGATACGGTGGGGAATTTCCTCGCGCCGCTGAAAATCATTGCGCTGGTTATTCTCTCCGTTGCGGCGATTGTCTGGCCTGCCGGCCCGCTGAGTCACGCGATGGAAGCCTATCGCACCGCACCGTTTTCTAACGGCTTCGTTAACGGTTACCTGACCATGGATACCCTCGGGGCGATGGTCTTTGGTATCGTGATTGTCAACGCCGCGCGTTCCCGTGGCGTGACAGAAGCCCGTCTGTTGACCCGCTACACCGTCTGGGCTGGCCTGATGGCTGGTGTTGGCCTGACGCTGTTGTATCTGGCGCTGTTCCGCCTCGGTTCCGATAGCGGCACGCTGGTCGAGCAATCCGCCAACGGCGCGGCGATTCTGCACGCTTACGTACAGCACACCTTCGGCGGCGCGGGAAGTTTCCTGCTGGCGGCGCTGATCTTTATCGCCTGTCTGGTTACGGCGGTGGGCTTGACCTGCGCCTGCGCGGAGTTTTTCGCCCAGTACCTGCCGTTCTCTTATCGCACGCTGGTGTTTATCCTCGGCCTGTTCTCGATGGCAGTCTCCAATCTGGGGCTGAGCCACCTGATTCAGATTTCAATTCCGGTGCTGACGGCAATCTACCCGCCGTGTATCGCACTGGTTGTATTAAGCTTTACCCGCGGTTGGTGGCATAATTCGTCCCGCGTTATTGCCCCGGCCATGTTTATCAGCCTGATGTTTGGTATTATTGATGGCGTGAAAGCGTCACCGTTTGCCGACTTTATGCCATCCTGGACCGCGCGTCTGCCGCTGGCAGAACAGGGGCTGGCCTGGCTGATGCCGACCGCAGTAATGCTGATTCTGGCGGTTGTTTGGGATCGTGCCGTAGGACG
Organism: Klebsiella sp. MISC125; assembly: GCF_051131775.1. Lineage (NCBI taxonomy): Bacteria > Pseudomonadati > Pseudomonadota > Gammaproteobacteria > Enterobacterales > Enterobacteriaceae > Klebsiella > Klebsiella sp. MISC125. The sequence goes on along the minus strand of NZ_CP180448.1, from coordinate 4,802,772 downwards.
TCAGGTGACATCCGGCGCACACTAAACGACGTCGAAAATTTAAGTGCTTAACCACGGGATTTAACTTCCCGTGGTTTTTTGTTTTTTGGTTCTACCTGTCATACTTCAAGTTGCTTGTGCGTTGGCTACGCTCGCTCCCCCAGTCACATAGTCATCTATGCTCCTGGGGATTCGCTCCCTTGCCGCCTTCAAGCAACTCGAATTATTTAGGGTATATGCTCCTTTTGAACTTTGCCCCCGCAAAGGCCAGAGGGAGACAAACGGCATGGAACACGATGGAAAGTAGTAACAAGCTTAAGCGTGGGCTAAGTACCCGGCATATTCGTTTTATGGCTCTTGGTTCGGCAATCGGTACCGGGCTTTTCTATGGCTCGGCTGACGCGATTAAAATGGCGGGGCCGAGCGTCCTGCTGGCTTATATTATCGGCGGCGTCGCGGCGTACATTATTATGCGCGCGTTGGGCGAGATGTCGGTGCATAACCCTGCCGCCAGCTCGTTCTCACGCTACGCGCAGGACTACCTTGGCCCGCTGGCGGGTTACATCACCGGCTGGACCTACTGTTTTGAAATCCTGATCGTCGCCATCGCCGATGTAACAGCCTTCGGCATCTATATGGGCGTCTGGTTCCCGGCGGTGCCGCACTGGATTTGGGTGCTCAGCGTGGTGTTGATCATCTGCGCCGTCAACCTGATGAGCGTGAAGGTCTTCGGCGAGCTGGAGTTCTGGTTCTCCTTCTTCAAAGTCGCCACTATTATCATCATGATTCTGGCCGGTTTCGGCATCATTATCTGGGGTATTGGTAACGGCGGCCAGCCGACCGGCATCCATAATCTATGGAGCAACGGCGGTTTCTTCAGCAACGGCTGGCTGGGGATGGTGATGTCGTTGCAGATGGTGATGTTCGCCTACGGCGGGATTGAAATCATCGGTATTACCGCCGGTGAAGCGGAAGACCCGGAGAAATCTATTCCTCGGGCCATTAACTCGGTCCCGATGCGTATCCTGGTGTTTTACGTCGGCACGCTGTTCGTGATTATGTCTATCTACCCGTGGAATCAGGTTGGAACGAACGGTAGCCCGTTTGTCTTAACCTTCCAGCATTTGGGTATCACCTTTGCCGCCAGCATCCTGAACTTTGTGGTGCTGACCGCTTCGCTGTCGGCGATTAACTCTGACGTCTTTGGCGTGGGGCGGATGCTGCACGGTATGGCGGAGCAGGGCAGCGCGCCGAAAATGTTCGCCAAAACGTCGCGCCGTGGGGTGCCGTGGGTGACGGTAATGGTGATGACCATTGCGCTGCTGTTTGCGGTCTATCTTAACTACATCATGCCAGAGAACGTCTTCCTGGTGATTGCCTCGTTGGCCACCTTCGCCACGGTGTGGGTGTGGATTATGATCCTACTGTCGCAGATTGCCTTCCGCCGCCGTCTGCCGCCGCAAGAGGCGCAGGCGCTGAAGTTTAAGGTGCCGGGCGGGGTAACGACGACGGTTATTGGGCTGATATTCCTCGTCTTTATTATTGGTCTGATTGGTTATCATCCGGATACCCGCATCTCGCTGTACGTCGGTTTTGCGTGGATTATCCTGCTGCTGGTGGGCTGGCAGTTTAAAACTCGTCGCGACCGTAAGCTGGCGAAGGCGTAGCCATTTTGTTCTCTCCTTGCCGGATACGCTCAGGCTATCCGGCAAGAGATCCCTCCACCCCCGCCATCCTCCCCCAATAATTCTGCCGATGATGAGTCATACGCCTGTACGCTGTGGCAAGGTGTGCCCATTCTGCAAAGAGAGGAATAACGATGTTGAAGGCATGGCACCTCCCGGTTGCTCCGTTTATTAAGGAACAGCAGGAACGACTGTTTATTACATTATGGCTAAGCGGCGACGATCTGCCGCCGCGGGTGACGTTGCGTGCGGAGGAGGACAACGAAGAGCTTTCGCTGCCGATGCACCGTCTGCGGCAGGAGCCGCATCCAGGCGTGGTAGCGTGGCGCGGGGAAATCAACCTCGTCAACGGGCAGCCGCGTCGGCGCTATAGCTTCAAGCTGCTGTGGGCCGACCGTCAGCTTTGGTTCACGCCGCAGGGTTTTAATCGATTCCCACCAGCGCGGCTGGAGCAGTTTGCCGTCGATGTTCCGGACAGCGGACCGCAGTGGGTGGCCGACCAGGTGTTTTACCAGATTTTCCCCGACCGTTTTGCCCGCAGCCAGTCGCGCGAGGCTGAACAGGACAAGGTTTACTATCATCACGCAGCCGGTCACGACATCGTGCGTAAAGAGTGGGATGAACCGCTCACCGGCGAGGCGGGCGGCTCCACCTTTTATGGCGGCGATCTGGATGGTATCAGCGAAAAGCTGCCGTACCTGAAGCAGCTTGGCGTCACGGCTCTGTATTTGAACCCGGTCTTTGTTGCCCCCAGCGTGCATAAATACGACACCGAAGATTACCGGCGCGTTGACCCGCAGTTTGGCGGCGATGCGGCGCTGCTGCGCCTGCGCCACAATACGCAAAAAGAGGGAATGCGTCTGATCCTTGATGGCGTATTCAACCACAGCGGTGATTCGCACGCCTGGTTTGATCGCCATCAGCGCGGTAGCGGTGGTGCCTGCCATAATGCCGATTCGCCGTGGCGCGACTGGTATAACTTCTCTCCGGAGGGCGTGGCCCATGATTGGCTGGGATATTCCAGCCTGCCGAAGCTGGATTACCGCTCAGAGACCCTGGTCAATGAAATCTATGCCGGAGAAGATAGCGTAGTGCGCCACTGGCTGAA